>CAZUAR010000003.1:200483-427028 GCA_964617845.1 uncultured Kofleriaceae bacterium
TTCCGAAGCGAATCGCCATCGAGTCACCACGTCTCGATGTTCCCGCCAGAAGCGTGGGCGGTACGGTGAGGAAAAAGGGCGGGACAGACTCGCGCCGGGGCCCATTCCGAAGCGAATCGCCATCGAGTCACCACGTCTCGATGTTCCCGCCAGAAGCGTTGCGAGGGTCCAGGTGCGTACCTCGGGCGTGCGAGCACGCGCCGAAGAGGGCTTGTCGGTGAAGCTCACAGAACACGGTCGGGCCGGTGTTGTGTGGGGTGCGCTGATTGTCAGGGAGCAAGGCGACGGGAGGTCCCGTCGAGGAATCGATCAGACGAGCAGCGCGATGGCTGTCGCCACGGAGAGGAGCGACGTGACGAGCGCGGTCGTGGCGAATCGTCGCCATGCAGCGCGCGCGTGCTCGGGTTGGCGCGTCAACACCGTGAGGTCATCGCGCGAGATCGCGCCGGCGTGGATCTCGAGGGAGCTCTCGCGCGCCGGCGTCTGCGGCGCGTAGAGCGGTGCATCGCTCTGCGGTGCGTAGAGCCCGTGCGCGTGGAGCCGAGGCGTGCTTCCACGTGCGGGAAGCTGCGGCGAGCTGCCGCGTGCGAGCGCGTGACCCGAGGTGCCGCGTGCGAGCGCGTGACCCGAGGTGCCGCGCGCGAAGAGCTGCGTCGAGCTCGGGCGAGCGCGGCCGAAGCGAGCGGCGAGCAACACGCGATCGGTGGCCGTGGCCAGCTGCTCGCTGTTGATTCCCTCGATGCGCTCTTGTTCGGTCACGACAATCCTTTGTGCAGTCGTCGTGCCGCGAGGTCGTGCTCGCGTTTCTGCGCAGTTACCGATCGCGCGCTCCGATCGTGTGATCCTCGCGGGTGACGAGTTGCGTCCCGCGCGTTGCGGCCAGCGTACTCGCCGGTGATCACGGAGCGATCCCGCTCCCGATCGAGGCGATTTTCTCGACGAGGATTCGCCACTCGCGACCAGTTGCGACCTGTGCGCGTTTTCGCTCGCACACCACGCCGTGTCGCGTGCGCGGTCCGCGCGCTCCTGCGCGAGCTGGCGCACGATCTCGATCGCGAGCTCGAGGCGGACGCGAGCTCGAGGCGATCGCGAGCTCGAGGCGATCGCGAGATCGCAGGCTCGAGGCGAACGCGAGATGGCACGCTCGAGGCGAACGCGAGCTCGCACGCTCGAGCCGATCGCGCTCGCGCCGAACGCGAGATCCACGCGCCCCGAAAATGCGAAACGGGCGCGACCGCGAAGGTCACACCCGTTTGCTGGGAGCGTTGTTCGTTCGACGCTGGGAGGCTTACCAGCGACGGCCGATGCGGCTCGAGATGTTCACGACCGGGCCACCGGCGACGACCGGGGCGGCGGGCGCGCCTGCAGCGACGACCGTCGGGCCCTGCTGCTTCTGGCCGAGCGCCATGACCATCATGAGCGGCAGGAGGCCGTCGCTCGAGGACTTGTTGTTGTTGTTCGCGAGGTCCTTGATGGAGCCCTGCAGCGCCGTGAGCTGCGTCGTTACCGCCGAGTCCGTCTTCGAGGCGCCGCCGCAAACAGTGTTCAGGTCGAGGGAGGTGATGGTCTTCATGGTCTGGGTCCTTTGTGAGTGGTGAGAGTTGGTGACGACAGGACCTAGTGCATCGTCGGTGCCATCGCTCGCGATCAACGGGATCGAGCACTTCGCGCGATCGAGCTCCGAGATCGCGTCAACTGCATATGACGATCTGATAATCGCCGACGACAATGCGCGCATTGTCCGAAACCCGGACAGTCGTCGCGCGTCGTTCGCGCGGCTCGCGCGCGCCGAAAACGACGAACGGCCCGAGAGTCTCCTCTCGAGCCGTCGCGTGTTGTTCGAAGGGACGCGTCTACCCGCGACGCGCCATCATCTGCTGCATCATTTGCCCCATCTCGGCCTGCTTCTGTTGCTTCGCCTGGTTCATCGCCTGCCCGACGGCAGTGACGGTCTCGGCGAGCGACTTCATGCCGGCCACCACCTGTGGATCCGGTCCTTGCGACTGACTGACTCGGCCACCGGTCACGCCATCCAACGAAGCAAGATCGATCGTCGCGAGTGCTGTCGGTTGAGAACGTTGCTTCTTCATGATCGTGTCCTGGTGGGGTTAGAGGTTCAGCGGGGGGATCGACTAACAGCCGCGGTGGCTGTTCGTGACGTTGATGACCGGCGGCAGCGGCTGCTGCGGCGCGGGCGCGGGCGCGGGCGCACCGCCGCCGCCCATTCCGCCCATCATCATCATCATCATCATCATCTGGCTCATGCCGTCGTCCGGCTTCTGGTTCGCGAGGCCTTTGATCGACTCGCCGATCTGCGTGAGCATCGCCGTCAGCTGCGGGTCCGTGCCGCCGCGTGCCGTGACGCGCGCGGCGCCGCCGGCGACGTTCTGGAGCTGGGTCGGATCGATGGACTGAAACGGATCGGCTTCGACGTTCTGGGTCTGCGTGGTGGGCTTCTTGGACTTCGACATGGGGTGGGTCCTCGTGGTGGTGAGGGTGGTGGGCAAACCGATCAGGAGCACGCGACGTGCCACGGGCGAGACTTCGTGTGATCAACGATCTGGAAGCGATTTCTCGTCGAGAGATCCGGGGTGGGGCCCCAGATCGCGTTACGCGGTAGACGATCGATTTCGCGGTGTTTCTCGTCGAGGAACGCGGGGTTCCGGACGCCGAACGCGTCGTTCCGGACGCCGAAAACGCCACCGGGCCGGCGCGATGCCGACCCGGGTGCGTATGGCGTGACGTGGTGATACGAGCTCGAGATCAGAAGCTGATGCCGACGTTCACCGAGCCGTTGACGGTCGAGTCGTTCGACTCGTACACGCCTTCCTCGTCGGTGATCGTGCCGACGCCGTCGTACTCGATGGTGTACTTGTCGTACGCGAGGGCGCCGCGGACGAACAGATCCTTGGGCAGCGGGATCGTGAAGTCGATGTCGAGGCCGTACCCCGACGCGCGGCCCGGGCCGAAGAAGTCCTGCGACGTCACGTCTCCGGTGTCGAGGATGTACATGTACCGGCCACCGAACCCGACGGTCGCCTTGTTGGCGATGTTGAGGTCGAGCTTCGCGCCGAGGCCGAAGTACGAGTAGTCCGTGTCCGGGGTCTCGAACGCCTCGGGGACGTCCGGGAACTTGTAGATCGAGTGGCCGTAGGTCGCGCCGCCGTCGATGGCGATCAGGCTCGCGAGGTTGTGGCGGTAGTGGATGCCGACGTTGTACGCGCTCTGGTTGATGGCGTACTCGCCGACCTCCTCGCCGTCGTCGAACGTGACCCACGAGCCGGCAGACTTCGAGATGCCGGCGGTGAAGCCGAGGCCGTTGAGGCCCGAGTCGAACTTGTCCTTCGGGAACGGGTAGACCGCCGCGTTGATCTCGAGCCCCTTGCTCGGGACGCCCGAGTACTGCTGCGGACCTTCCTGGTTCTCGGCGAGGACGTTGAAGCTGCGCGAGCCGTAGTAGAAGCCGGCGCCGACGCGGAAGCGCTTGGTCGGCTCGGGCACGTGCGAGGCCTTCGCGTCGGCGATCTGGCCCTCGGTGCTCGTCGCGCCGAACAGCGTCACGAGGTCCTGGTTCTCCTTGGTCTCGATGTCAGCCGCCGCGGCGACTTCCTTGTCCTTGGCCTTGGGAGCCTCGCCCTCGATCTCGATCTCGTCCTCGATCGACGCCGAGCGCTTGCTGCGGCGCGGCGTCTCGTCGAGCTCCTCGTCCTCGGACTCCTCGTAGCGCGCCGCCTTCTTGCGCGGGCGATCCTCGTCGCCAAAGCTCGAGCGGTAGTCGTCCTCGGTGCGGGGCTTCGCGCCGACGAGCTTGCGCGCGTCGACCGTCTTGAGCGAGTCGGAGAGCGGCTCCGGCGCGCCTTCGATGTACTGGAGGATGCCGTTGAGCTCCTCGGTCAGCTTCTCGCGGCTGTTCGTCGAGAGGCCCTTCTGGCTCAGGCGCACCGAGATGTTGTCGATCTCCGCGCCCGTGGCCGCCTCGCGCACCTGCACGGTGAGCTGCTTGTGGCGACCGTCGTCGGAGATCCAACCCTCGATGACCGCGTCGACGCCGGACGTCTTCGCCGCCTTCTTCCACGTCGCGGGCCCCGCCGACTTCGCCTGCGCCTTCGCGCGAGCCTCTTCCCAGCGCCGCTTCGCGACGACGTCGTACTGCTCGCCGAGGACGCTCACGACTTCCTCGCGACCCGCATCCGCGAGACCGCGCGGTCCGTCGAAGTCGAGGATGACGAGGCGGCGCGGCTTCGCATCTGCCATGCCGGCGAACGAAGCGAGGGTGGCGGCAGCGAGGGCGAGGCGGAACGCGGTGGTGGTGAACATGGCTGGGCTTCTTTCGGGGGTGAGTGGCGGGGTGAGAAAGCGATGGTCCGTCGGTGGTGGCGACGGGGTGCCTACGGGCACCAGCTCTGGCAGTTGTTCGGGTTGTTGCCGTTACCGGAGTTGATGACCGTCGGCGCGTTGGTGCAGCGATCGACTTCCCAGGCCTTGCAGTAGCCGAGCACCGGGTTGTTGGTGACCGAGACCATGCCGAGTCCCTGCAGCGCGTGAGACAGCTGACCGAGGTCGGTGAGCACCTGGTTGTTCTGGATGGTGACCGTGCCGACGACGCGCTGCATGGAGCTGATGAGGCCGTTCAGCGTGGTGAGCGAGTCGTTGTCGTCGACGATGAGGTTGCCGCCGATGTGCGTGAGCGAGAACATCGCGCCGATCTGCGACAGCTTCGGGTTCTGGCGGAGGACGACGTTGCCGACGATGAGCGTCGCGCGGAGGCCGCTGATCTGCGTGAGGAGCGAGTTCTGCGAGACCTCGATGCTGGCGACGTTCGCGAGCTGCGAGAGGTCGAGCTTGGTGATGCCGTTCTGGGTGACCGAGAGCGCGCCGTCGATCTTGGTGAGGCTGGTGAGCTCGAGGCTCGCGAGCTTGGGGTTGTTCGCGACGGTGAGCTCGCCCTTGATCTCGGGGACGTTCGCGATGCCGGCGATGGTCGTCAGCTCGAGGTTGTTCGAGATGTTGAGCACCGGGACGAACGCCTCGGTGACCGTGCCGGTGTAGCGAGACGCGCGGAGCGGCGCGAGCGACGTCAGCTTGCTGTTGTTGCGGACGCGAACCTGACCGTAGACCTTCACCTCGTCCTGGAGGAAGTCGAGCTCGGTCAGCGTCGTGTCCGTGATCTCGATGTCGTTGACGTTGATGAGGTCGCCGAGCTTCGCGAGGCTGGTGACCTTGTCCGTCTCGATGCGGAGGACGCCGTCGAGCGCCCAGCAGCCCTTCGCTTCCTTGGGGAGGTTCGCGAAGTCCGCGTCGGAGTCGATCGTGATGTCCTTGGCGACCGTCTCGACGTCGTTGTCATCCGAGCAGTCGCGGGCGGTGGTCGTGTCCGAGCCGGAGCCGTCATCATCCGCGCAGCGCTCGGACGTGCACTCGTTGCCGCCAACAGTCGCGACACAGCCGATGGTGGTGGCACCGGCGAGGGCGAGGAGGAGGGTGGTGAGCCGCTTCATGCCTCCCTCCTAGATCAAGTGTCGTGCCGTCTACCGTGGTCTATGGATCCCGTGGGTTGCAGTCGTTGATCCTGGTGGGGAGCAGTTCCCCGATGCGTTCCTCGGTTTACAAAGCCTAGCGGCTGGCCGACCGAGTCCCCCCACCCTCGCGCTCGGCCTTGGGGCGGACGTTGATGCGGTACTGCTCCAGGATGGTGCCGCTCAGGTACTGCAGCATGGCCACCGAGACGTGGTAGTCGGCGACGGCGCGGCCGCGCTTGAGCTGCGCGTCGATCAGCTCGGTCTGGCGCTGCATGACGCTGAAGTTCGTGGTCTGGCCGGCCTGGAACCGCAGCTGCTCGGACTTCCAGTTGCTGTCGGCGACGGCGATCGCCTTGTCGGCGAGCGCCACGCGGGTGCGGGCGAACGTCACCTGCTTCACGGCGGACACGACCTCGGCATCGATCTGGCGCTCGAGGTCCTCGCGCTGGACGTCGACCATGCGGCGTTTCGCCAGTGCTGCCTCGTAGTTAGACTTCGCGGCGCCCCCGAGGTCGAACTGCACCTGCAGGCCGGCGGTGATCTCGAACCCCTCGAAGCCGGTCAGCGCGCTGATCGACTCGCCGGTGTTGTCGCCCGTGCCGAGGATCGCGCCGCTGAGCGAGGCATCGACCTGGGGCAGGATCGCGTTCTTGGCCACTTTGAGCTCTGCATCCGCGAGCTTGCGCTGCAGAGCCACGCTCGCCATCTTGCGGTTCGCCTTGCGGCTGCGAGCGATCGTCTCCTCGATGTCGAACTCGTCGGAGCCGATCTCGAACTTGTCGCCGGGGCGCAGGACGTAGTTCCGCTTGTCGAGCCCCAGGCCGGCCTTGCGGCGCAGGTCCATGGACTTCTTCTCGAGATCGAGCTGCGCCGTGATCAGCGCTTCCTTGCGGATGTTCACCTCATAGAGGACCGCGTTGAGCGAGCTCTGGGGGGACTTGCCGGCGCGCAGCTCGTCGCGGGTGACCTTCTCCTGCTGCGCCGCGAGCTCGACCGAGCGATTTCGCGTGTCGACCTGATAGTTTGCGTACGCGAGCTCCCAGTACGCCGAGACGATGTCGCGGAGCATCTCCTCCGCCTTCACCTGCGCGTCGGCGGTGGCGATCGCGAACTGCAAGTCCGCGCGACGCTGCGAGATGAGCGCGACGTCGGGGCCAAACCCGCGGACGAGCGGCTGCTTGAGCGTCAGCCGCGTCGCGGTCTGGATCACCGTCGAGAACTCGTCGAGCGTCTGGTTCGGGTTCTGCTTCGCCTGCAGGCCCTCGAACGACGAGTCCGAGGGGATCAGAAACTCGTTATACGTCTGGCCCGCGCTGACCTCGAGATCGAGGCGCGCTCCCGTCGGAAGTCCGCGCCCGAGCGCGAGATACGTCTGCAGCGTGCGCGTGTCGACGGGCTGGAACAGACCGACGTCCGCCTCGTATCCCTTCCAGTTGCGCTTGTACTCGCCGCCGAGCCTGAGCTGCCATTGCTGCTCCGCGCGCGCCGCGCCGGCGGCACCTTGCGCCGCTTCGCGCTCGAGCTTCGCGCGCGAGAACTCCGGCGCCTGCTGAAACGCGATCTGAATGATGCGATCGAGATCGAAGACGGTTGCCGTATCGGCCTCCACCCCATCGCCGTCGTCCTCCTCATCCTCATCGGGTTTCGCGTACGCGGGCGCGAGCGCGGCGGAGGCGAGCAGCAAGGAAGCGACATACGTGCGAACAGTCATGGGAGTGACGGTAGAGCAGTCGGTATGCCCACGTCTAACTGCGCCGCGCACCACGCGGATCCCGAATGCACTCCGCAGGACTCGGCTACCCGGGGTTACGGTTCTGAGACTCACCCCCCAAGTCCCCAGAAGGCGTCGACCGCGGGAATCATCAGTTGCCGGGATGCTCCCGGCCGATCGAACGTGGTCCGCTGCTTGCTCGATGTCCCTTCACCATGGCCCACCATGACGAAGCATCGACTCATCGCCGATTGGACTCGGCGGTCGTTGCGCCCGAGTTCCTCGACTCTCACGACGTCGAGATTTCTACTCGAGCGCGGCGTGTACCAGGCTACGGCTTGGCTCCGTACACGCAGCGGTCGTCACACCAAGGACGCGAGTACGGGACCGAGCACTCGTCGCACGCCTATCAGGCAGAGCTCGCCGAGCAGCGCGACACGCTCGATGATCTTCCGCGCCGTCGTGCACCGCGCGCCACGCCCGAGCCGTTCGCTGCACACGATCCGCACTCCGCATCGCTGAAGTCCTCGTCGAAGAGCACCGCGAAGGTCGCTCCTGCTCCGTTCACCGGTCGCGCGGAGGGCAGCGGTCCCAAGCCGGTCCCGACCAAGCCCGTGCACGACGTCGCGCCGCCCTCGATCTATCCGACGCCGAAAGTGATCTCGCCCGGCAAGGCCGAAAAGGCGGATCGCAAGAGCGCCCCCGCGCCGATCGTCCACGACGTCGCGCCGCCCTCGATCTATCCGACGCCGAAAGTGATCTCGCCCGGCAAGTCCGACAAGCGCGCGTCGACCGCATCGCAGTCGGCGCCGTCGGCATCCGCATCCGCATCGAAGTCGCAGTCCGCGCCGTCGATGACGCGCGCGGGCAGCCCGGCGAGCAAGCGCGACGTCGCGCCCGCCCCTGCCCCGGCCGCCGAGCCGGCGCTCCAGCCGAAGTTCGTGTCGGCGCCCAACCCGTTCGGCGCGCCGGCGAAGGCCGCGCCCGCGCCCGCGCCGCTCACGTCCGAGCCGAAGTCGGCATCGCGGAGCGAGAAGTCGCGCTCGTCATCGCAGAGCAAGTCGCGGTCGTCGTCGAGGTCGTCCTCGTCGTCGTCCTCGTCGTCCTCTTCGTCCTCGGCATCGAGGTCGTCCGCGGCCGAGCTGCCGCCACCGCCCGCCGCGGCGCCCGCGCCCGTGGCCGACGCTGCTGCCGCCGCACCGGCCGCCGACGCGACGCCGCCCGGCATGATCGATCCGCTGACGGTCCCGGTTCCGCCGGAGATGGCGACCACCATCTATGGATGGATCCGCCGCCTCGCGCTGCAGAACGATCTGCAGACGGCCGACCGCGTGGTGCGCGACGCGCTGCTCGAGATGACCTCGTCGCTCGCGTGCACCATCATCTATCCCGGTCAGGACGGCCTGTGGACGCTCGGCGACGCCGACGAGATGCCCAAGGACACGAATCCGATCGTCGCGTGCGCGCAGGTTCGCCGCGCGCTGGTCATGTCGCACACCGCGCTGATCCCGATCGTCACCACGTCCGAGACGGTTGGCGTCATCCTGCTCCAGCGCAACCCGCGCAACCCGGGCTACCACCCGCTCGAGCAGATCGCCGCGCTCGGCTTCATCCGCGAAGCGGCCGCGATCCTCCACCACCTCGCGATCGCGCACCTCCAGAAGCAATCCGAGATCGCGCTCGACAAGGGCTCGCTCTACCGCGGCGAAGCGCTCGAAGCGCACCGCTCGCGCGGCAACGAGGGCGTGCTCGTGCACCTCTCGCCGGGCTGGGTGCGCCGCACGTATCCTTTCCTCCTCCTCGCGATCGCGGTCGCGCTCGTGTTCTGCGCCTTCATCAAGGTGCCGACCTACTCCACCGGCCAAGCCGTCATGGTCATGGACGGCACGCCGATCACCGCCGGCACCACGGCCAACGTCGCCAAGCTGCACGTCAAGCCCGGCCAGCGCGTGCTCAAGGGCTCGCTCATCCTCAAGTTCCAATCGCAGGCCGAGCGCGACGAGCTCGAGGTCGCGCAGAAGGAAGAGGACAGCTACACCTCGCAGTACCTCTTCGACCAGACGGACGTCGAGAACAAGAAGCTGCTGATCCAGGCCGCACAAAAAGTCGAGGCCACGAAGCGGCGCATCGAGCTCAAGACGATCCGCGCGCCGCACGAGGGTGTCATCTCGGACATCCGCGCCAAGGAAGGCGAGCAGCTCACGCAAGGCGAAGCGATCGCGACCATCCTGCCGGAGAACGCCGATGTCACCGTCGTCACCTTCCTCAACGCCAAGGACCGCCCGCGCCTCCACGAGGGCATGAACATGAAGGTCAACCTCGCCGGCTACACCAAGGCCCCCGAGACGGCGAAGATCACCGAAGTCGGCAACGACGCCGTGTCGCCCGAAGCGGTGCAGAAGTTCCTCGGCACGACGCTCGCCGGCTCCGTCAAGCTCGCGCCCGGCTCGTACGTCCTCGTGAAGGCGAAGATGCCGACGCGCACCTTCAAGTCACAGAAGGAGACGCTCTACTACCACCACGGCATGCAGGCCAAGGTCGACGTGCTCATCAACGAGAAGCCGTTCCTCGTCACGCTGATTCCAGCGCTCGAGAAGTACCTGGTCGACTAACGAATCGCGGCACCACAGCCCACGCCGGCGAGCGCCCACTCGCCGGCGTTCCCATTTTCGGACCTCAGGACGTGGCGGCGGTCACGTGCGAGGAGCGTTCTCGCGAAGGCTCGTCTATCCGTTCCTCACGACACACATTCTCGGTCGCGCTCCCATCATGCGCCGATGCGCGACCCGAACATGGGTCCCTCGATGCGCTTCCAAACCTTACGCAGTGTAGTGGGCCCGTCGCTTCTTCTCGTAGCCGGTTGCGGTTCGGTGCAAGGAGAAGAGCCGGATGCCGGAATGGAGATGCCGAACCTGGAAGGTCCGGTGAACACGAGCACCGCTGGAACCGTGGATGAGGGCGGACAGCTCTCGTTGACCGGGAAGCTCGTCAGCACGGATGTCGATTCGCCGAACGTCTCTCGTGTACACGCTGCTCTCGCTGCCGAGCGATGGCGTGTTGAAGTTGAACGACACGGAGCTCGCGGTTGGCGGAACGTTCACGCAGAAGGACGTGATCGACGGCAACGTGAACTACGTGCACAGCGGCATCCCTGATGCCGGTGACAGCTTCGATTGGGAGCTGACCGACGGCGCGCACATGATTCCGCAGAACACGTTCGCGATCACCGTGGCACCGACGAACGATGCACCGGCGATCGTCAACAACGTGACGAGCGATGTTGCGGAAGCTGGAACGTTTGTTTTGACGCCCGACATGCTGTCGACGTCGGATGAAGAGAACGGCACGCTGACGTACACGTTTGTGTCTGTTCAGCGTGGCGTGATGCAGCGCCGTGTCGGCGCCGGCCCTTTCACCGCGCTCGCACCTGGCGACACATTCACGGTTCAAGACATCGCGGATGGCAACGTCCGCTACGTCGATCCGGGTTCGGACGACGCGATGCTGCAGATCCAGCAGAATACGACGGCCTCGTTCTCGTGGCGCGTTTCGGACGACGAAGGCGCCGTCGCGCCATCGGCTACTGGCGCGTTCGTCACGAACTTCAACATCACGTCCGTCGACGACCCGCCTACGATCAACTGGCAGCCGAAGGTGTGCCAGGGCGTCGGTAACAACGTCCTCGTGAATCCCATCATCTCGCTGACCGACGTCGACAACACGGCGGCGCAGTACACCGTATGCATCGTGTCCATTGTCGAGGGTTACACCGTTGCGTCCGGTGGCACGGTCACGTCAATCCCGCTGATCGTTCAGAACGGAACGACAAACCTCGCGGTGAACAGCTGCGTTGCAGCGAACGCACTCACCAATATCAACGTCGATAGCGCCGCGGGTACGAATCCGGCAGGCACGCTCGAGGCGGCGCGCCGCGGCTCGGTCACGTGGAGGCTCATGAAGGGCACGGCACAGTTCGGTGCGAATGGCACGACAGCGCTCCCCGTCATGATTCCTGGCATCCCGACCTCGTGCAATTGACGCCGCGGCGCAACGCGCCGCTTTCGAGCGAGCAGGTCTGGGAGAAGTGGAGGTTGCTTGAGCACGATGCACGCTTCGTGTGCGTCGAGGCGTGGAGCAAGGCATGTCGAGACTGGCACCAGTCCGTTGACCGGCGGCTGCGTGCTCGCAGCCTCGAGCAGCTGCTCCTCGACGAGAATCAATTGGCGAGCTGGCTCTCCTCTCCGCTCGATCAGCCGACGCTGATCCGTGCTCATCAGCACGTCATGTCGGCACGAGCCGGGATGGAGAGCGCGACGATCAAGCGAACGCTCACGGCGGGCGCGCTTCGTGATCAGCGCGTGTCGGCGAACTTCAGGAGCGGCGACACGACGATCTTCGCCGACGCAGAAGATCTGCCACGGTTGATCCAGCAGCTCTCGACCGCCTTCGATGCTCTTCCCGAGCATCCATATGTGCGTGCCGCGTGGTTGATCCAAGCCGTCGGAGCGATCCATCCCTTCATCGATGGAAATGGTGGAACCATCCGCTTCCTCGCATCGAGCGCGTTGGTTCGCGCGTCGCTGCCGCCGCTGGTGCTGACCAACCAGCAGCGAAACACGACGTATGCCGATGCATTCGTCGATGCCGATAACGATCCGACCGCGCTCCTGGGCTTCATCTACGACGTCGTCCAGCAAGAGCTAGGCACCGTACTTCTCGAGGACGCGATCGCCGCGGAGTGGACGGAGCACTGGTCGGCGCGTGCGGATGCGTGGATCGCGATCGCCGAGCGTGGCTGGCAGTCTGCAGCCGGAATCCACGCCGAGCGCAGCGATACCGTCGGTACGCGCGCTCGGCTAGAGCGACGTGGCTATCACGTGCCAAATCCGACGGCACGGCTTTGTCGCTGGGCCTCGACGGCGCCGGTCCCTCTCCAATTCGAGATCGCCATATCGCCGGTGCGCGCAGGCGATTCGACGTGGATGATCGCGAGCGTGGTCGCCAGCATCGGTGACGACGGCGCGCTCGGTCCGTTGCTGTGGAACGAGCCGATCGCGACGACCTTTGTCGCTGCTCCAGGTGACGCCGAGGCCGTAGCAGACTCTCGGTTCGCGCGCTGGCTCGACAAGCGAATCGATCAATGCGTGCGAGGCTTGGGCTCGTGGATGTAGACCGGATCCTCGCGGGTGTCCCCGAACCCGCCACGGCCGCTCGTCTGGTGCAGTGGGTCGGGAACGTGCGGTCGAGGCTTACCGCCGAACAGCGGACGGCGATCGATCGATGGTTCAACGACGTTCCTCTCGATTCGGGCGCACAGAACGCGTTTCGCGCGAATCAGCTCGATATCGACACGTTGTCGCGACTCGCACACCGACTCGGGAGGCGAGAGCGGGAGCCGGTTCGACTCGGTGAGAAGGCTGCACCGATCGCGCGTGTCCTCGAGAGCGCTCGGGAACGTCCCACCGTCGCGAGCACGATCGTCTGGCATCTACTCGGCTCGACGGAGCCGGAGCTCGCATCGCACTTGATCCAATCGATCCGCGAACGCGCGGGTCTGCCGGGGATCAGGCAGCGGATCGAGCGGGCCGAGATCCCTAGCAAGCCCGATATCAGCTGGTTCGACGATCGGCAGATGGAGGATGCAGCCGTGTGGGCCGAGAACATCCCGGCGCCGATCGCGACGACACTCGCGGGGACGATCGAGCGCGTGGAGGAACAGCGTGCATCGGCGAACGTACAGATCACTTCTCTCGTCCCGTTCCTTCGGCGGGTAGCGAGCTTCGTGCTGACGCTGTCCAAGGCTGGGCTCGACCCGCTCGGCTTCGCACTGTCACCGAACGCGCAGCTCGTCGCAGATCCTCCGCTATCGAAGCGGATCGAAGTCGCGACCTGGAGCCGCAGCGTCGGCCGCACGATGTCGTTACGCGGACAGATGTTGATCGCGAGCATCGACGTCGCATCACCGTGGCCGCTCGTGCTCGAAGTGATCGCGAGCGATCTCGGACGCGGAGCGAGCGGTGCGTTCGGGATCGCGATGCGCTTGCGCGGAGAAGCTGCATTGCCGCCGACTCCACAACCCGCACCGTTGTTGCTGTGCATCCCGGGCGAACCGATCGAGTTGCTCGGCGCGCGGTTCGAGCGTTGGAGCCAACGCGCATATCCACATGCCGTCGACGCGTGGCGAGGCTTTGCATGAGTGCACTACAAGCCTTCATGCGACGGCTCGAGTCCACGTACTCCGACGCCCAGTGGTCGCGCGTACGCGAACGCGAGGCAGACCGCTTGGGGATCGAGCCACCGGAATGGGCGCGGCTGCGCTCGATGAACCTCGATGCCGGATCCGTCGTTCCGCGGCAATCCTTGTCCTCACCAGCGCGAACACGAGACCGAACACGCCCGAGCACGAGCGAGAGCAGGCGCTCGAAGCGGCGACGGAGGTGGCTGGACTCGCGAACGAGTCCACTAACGCCATCGCCTCCACGGATGCTGCTCGCGATACGTTCGCGGCGCGGATCCTCGCCGCGGGTACGAAGCTCAACGCGGACCTGGTTCGCTGGTTGGTCGAGGAGGGAGTGATGGCGGCGCACGCGACCGAACAAGGCTCGCGGGCGTCGAACGCCAGCGACGCTGCGAAGTTCGTCGCGCTCGAAGCTGCGGAGCTAGGCTTGCAAGCTGTTGCGATGTCGAACCCGATTTCGGCCGCCGCGCTGGTCGTCGTCGATCTCGGATGGGACTTCGTCGAAGCCGGCATGAACAACGACGGCGTCGCGGCGCAACGTCGAGAGACGGTCGGTCGCCTGGAGTCCGTCGGATCGTGGGCAACGAGCGCGACGACGGACGTGACTCGCCAGCTCGTGCAGCGATACGCGTCGCTCATGACGAGCTACGAGATCGCGAAGAACGAGCTTCGAAGAGCAGTCGATGCCGATGGCGTACTCCGCGGCCTTCGCGAGCGGTTGAGCCTGGGTGAGTCCGCCAGCGCGGAGATCGAGCGCGTTCGCGAGGCACGCCTGACCTACGCCCAGAAGCTCGATCATCTCCATCTCGTGCTGCGCGCGATTGCCGGTGAGGCAGCACAAGCCGAAGGACGCGCGACGCGAGCATTCGCGATGCTCATGGAGCGCTACCTACGGTTCCGCGCGGGCGGAGGTGCGGATTCGCCGGCTCACGCGCGGCCAATCGTGACCACGGGCTACCTCAACGCGGATGCTCCGCGTCCCGTCGGCTTGACCGGCACCCTGGTGGGAAACGTGGACGCGAGCACGCTCGGCCCGAGCGTCGCGAGCGTCGCGACGCGTCGCCCGCTCGCAGAAATGGCGGGCTGGAACGTGACGATCCGTCTCGCGAGCTCGGCCGGCGAGGTGACGCTTCATCAACGCGAGAACGGTGAGCGCATCCAAGTGATCCCGGATTCGGCGATGCCGCTCGTCGATCGGATCGGCGGAATCTCGAAGCTGTGGGATGCGGTGGATCGTGCGAAGGTCGGCGCGTGATGCGGTGGAGCTCGTTCGCGTCGGTGTTCGCGTTGTTGTTCGCGCTGGTGTCGTGCAAGGAGCGCGCACCGTCTGCGAGGTCGACACCCACGTCAGAGACCGAACCGCAGCCATCGACCGAGCCGCGGGCGGACACGCGCATCGACGCCGTGCTCGCGCCATCACGACCGCGTATCGATGATCAGCGCGACGACCTGGACGACGTGTACGCCGACATGGTGTCGATCCCTGAGGGATGGCTGCATTCCGAAGAGACCCGGTTCTGGATGTACTCGTTCCACATCGATCGCACCGAGGTCACCGTGGGTCAGTATCGCGCATGCGTGACAGCAGGCGCGTGTCGTCCACCCTCCGCGCACGGCGCCGACTTGGATGGAGAGCACGACTGTGCGGCTTTCGTTGCAGCGACGTGGTCGCAGTCCGACCGCGAGCAGCATCCGATCGCATGCATCGACGCCGCGGATGCCTACGCCTACTGCGTGCAACGCGGGAAGCGACTGCCGACCGGTACGGAGTGGAGGCGCGCAGCTCGCGGCGACGACAGGCGACGGTACCCGTGGGGAGATACACCACCGACGTGCGATCAGCTCGCGTTCCGGATTCGCGATCGTGGCAAGGTCCGATGCAAGAGCCCGCGCTCGCGGGCGGTCGGGACCTCGACGATGGATGTCAGTCCATTCGGTGTTCTCGACATGGCCGGCAACGTGAGCGAGTTCGTTCTCGAACAAGGGATGTCAGAGCTCCCGCTCGTCCACGACACGCGTTGGCCCACGATCGGCGGAGGCATCGAGACCCTCAACGAGCTCGAGGTGGGCACCGGTGGCTACTATTTCTCGAGCCCGGGCGTCGGGGTTCGTTGTGCTGCTGGAGGAAAGCCGCTCTAACCGCAGGTTGACGCGGTCCGTCAGGAGGGTGGGATCGAGCCCCGGATGGGGGCTGGAGGTTGTCTACCCGGGAACGCAATCCCGGTAGGCGCATCCCAACGGCGTCAGCCGTAACCGCCGGTATCCACGTGCACAAGTTGCGAAGAGGGAGCGGCACACCCCGTGAACAAAGGAGCTTCGCCCGCCCGCTGCCCCCGCAATCGACCTGAAGGGAACACCACTCCCCATGGCCACCAAGCAGAACATCGTCTCCTCCTTCCCCGCCCTGAAGAAGCTCGGCTTCCACCAGAGCGGCAAGGCCGTCCCGTTCGTCCAGCAGCTCGAGTGGACGGACTGCGGCGCCGCGTCCCTGTGCATGGTCATGGCGTTCCATGGCCGCGAGTCGAAGCTCGCCGAGGTTCGCGAGGCGATGGGCATCGGCCGCGACGGCGTGTCGGCCAAGGCGATCCTCGATACGGCCGAGCGCTATGGCTTCCAGGGCCGCGGCATCAAGGTGGACATCAGCCAGCTGAAGCTGCTGAAGCCCGCCACGATCCTGCACTGGGAGTTCAACCACTTCGTCGTGTTCGACAAGCTGGTGAAGGCGAACGGCAAGGCTGCTGTTCGCATCGTCGACCCGGCGACCGGCCCGCGCGACGTGCCGCTCGATCAGTTCGGCAAGTACTTCACCGGCGTCGCGATCGAGCTGACGGTGACGGATCGCTTCTCGAAGAAGAAGGCCGAGAAGGGCCGCCTCGTTCGCTACTGGAACGAGCTGATGTCGGAGAAGGGCCTCTTCTCGCGCATCATCATGGTGTCGCTGGTGCTGCGGTTGGTCGCGCTCGCGATGCCGCTGATGACCGGCATGATCATCGACCGCGTCGTCCCGCGGACCGACTATCACCTCCTGTACGTGTGCCTCGCGGCGATCGCGGGCATGACGATCTTCAATCTCATCTCCGAGATCGTGCGCATGTACCTGATGCTGCATCTGCGCATCGCGCTCGATACGAAGATGACGCTCGGCTTCTTGGACCACATGGTCTCGCTGCCGTTCAGCTTCTTCCAGCGTCGCTCGACGGGTGACCTGATGATGCGCGTCGACTCGAACGGCACGGTCCGCGAGATCGTGACGAGCAAGTCGATGAGCGCGTTCATCGACGGTGCGTTCGTGCTGCTGTACGCGGCGATCATCTTCTACGTGAACGCGACGCTGGGCTTCATCACCATCGCGATGTCGGCGGCCGAGGCCGTTGTCTTCCTCGCGGCTCGCCCGACGTTCCAGCGCCTCCTGGCCGCGGACCTCGACAAGCAGGCCAAGGCGCACTCGTACATGGTGCAGATGCTCGGCGGCATGGAGACCCTGAAGTGCGCCGGCGCCGAGCGCATGGGCGTCGAGAAGTGGAGCAACCTCTACACCGAGGAGCTCAACATCAAGATGCAGCGCGCGCGTGCGTCGGCGTGGGTCGACTCCATCCGCGGCGGCATCGCGAGCCTCGGCCCGCTGCTGATCCTCACGATCGGTGCGAGCGCCGTGATGCAGGAGAAGATGACGATGGGCTCGATGCTCGCGATGAACTCGCTCGCGACGTCGCTGTTCGGACCGCTGTCGGCGCTCGTCGGCTCGGCGCTGGAGCTGCAGCTGGTCAAGGGCCACATGGACCGCATCGACGACGTGCTCCAGACCAAGCTCGAGCAGGATCGCGACGCCGCGCAGCAGCCGCACCGCCTCCGCGGTGGCATCTCGGTGAAGAACGTCTCGTTCAAGTACGGCGAGCAGGCCCCGCTGGTCGTGCAGGACGTCAACCTCGAGATCCAGCCGGGTATGGCCGTCGCGCTCGTCGGTCCGTCGGGCTCGGGCAAGTCGACGCTGCTGAACCTCATCGCGGGCCTCTACCAGCCGGTCGGCGGCGAGATCCAGTACGACCAGCGCGCGCTGAAGGACATGGACCTGCGCTCGATTCGCCAGCAGATCGGCATCGTCCCGCAGCACCCGTTCATCTTCGGCGGCACGCTCCGCGAGAACGTCGCGCTCACCGCGCCCGGCGCCGCGCTCGACCGCATCTCGAACGCGTGCAAGGTCAGCTGCCTGCACGACGACATCATCCAGATGCCGATGAACTACGACACGGTCGTGTCGGATGGCGGCGGCTCGCTCTCCGGTGGTCAGCGCCAGCGCGTCGCGATCGCCCGCGCCGTCATCCGTAACCCGAGCGTCATGCTCCTCGACGAGGCGACGTCGGCTCTCGACAACGCGACCGAGAAGAAGGTCATCGAGAACCTCGAGCGCCAGCGCTGCACGCGCATCACCGTCGCGCACCGTCTGTCGACCGTTCGCAATGCCGACCTGATCATCGTCATGGACAAGGGTCGCATCGTCGAACAAGGCAAGCACAACGAACTCATCGCTCGCGGCGGGCTCTACACCCAGCTCGTCGCTGCTTCTCAAAACGGCCCCGTGGAGATGCCCTATGAACACGCATTCGCAGCTGCTCCGTCGCCTGTCGCTCAGCCTTCTGCCACTGCTTCTTCTCGGAGCATGCACGGCAAGCGTCAAGCCGTCCGAGCCTGACCCGACCTCGGCGCAGATCGAGGCGGCCCCCGAGGAGCCCGAGCCGCTGCCGACCTTCCAGGGCGTCGTGACCACGAAGGTGAACCAGGTGATCATCTCCGAGGTCGATGCGCGCATCGAGAAGCTCGACATCAAGTCGGGCACGCGCGTGAAGGCCGGCGAGCTGATCGCCGTGCTCGACGACTCGCGGCTCAAGCAGGAGCTCGTCGCTGCCAAGGCGCAGGCCGCGGCTGCTGCAGGAGACGCGGGTGCGCAGGCCGCCCAGGCACGCGCCGCCGCCGCGAAGCTGAGGACCGAGCGACTGCTCGCGAAGAACGGCGCAGCGCCGCGCAACGCGGTTCGCGAGGCGCAGTTCGGCCTTGACGCCGCTCGCGGTGGCGCGGGTGGTGCCGGTGGTCGCTACAAGGCGGCGTACGCGCAGGCCGAGCTGATCCAGGCGCAGATCGACTCCACGCGCGTCAAGGCGCCGATCGACGGCGTCATCTCGCGCATCAAGGTCAAGCCCGGTGGCCTCGCGCAGCGCGGCACGCCGATCGCGCAGGTGTTCGACACCAGCGATCTTCGCATCCTGTTCAAGGTCGATCGCGACCACCGTCACCTCGTGAAGGCCGGCGATCGCATCGCGTTCAAGATCGAAGGCGAGCAGCGCCCCGTCCTCGCGACGATCATCGACATCTCGAGCGAGCTCGAGCCGCCGCTGAACTTCGTCATCGTCACCGCCGACCTCGACGACAGCAAGCTCGCCCCCGACCAGATCAAGGTCGCGTCGAGCGGCCGCGTCAGCCTCTACGACGTCGAGCAGGCGGCCAAGGCGCCCCAGCAGACGGCAGCGCGTTGAGGTCTCATGGTAGCCTCAGGCCCACGCGTGTCCGGACATGATCTAGAGACTCCGACCTGGGTGACGTCGTTCCAGGGCCTCCCCCGCACGGTCAACGTTCGTCGGTGCCGCCTGGAAGTCGTTGCAGGCGCCGATCAAGGCAAGGTCATCGAGCTCGCGCAGCCGACCATCATGGTGGGACGCACGGGTGCTGATCTCAATCTCACCGACCCGAAGGTGTCGGGTCTGCACTGCGAGCTTCGTCTCCAAGCAGATGGCTATCGCATCCGCGATCTCGGCTCGACCAACGGCACGCACGTCAAGGGCGTGCGCATCGTCGACGGTTTCATTCCACCCGGCGCGACGATCCAGATCGGCAAGAGCGCCATCGTGTTCGATCCGCTCGACGAGAGCGTGCAGGTTCCGCTGTGGCACGAGTCGCGCCTGCACGGCCTGATCGGCGGCAGCGCGCCGATGCGCCACCTGTTCGAGCTGATCAACCGCTTCGCGCAATCCGACGCGACGGTCCTCATCCAGGGCGAGACGGGCGCCGGCAAGGAAGGCGTCGCCGACGCGATCCATCAATGCTCGCCGCGCCGCGACGGCCCGTTCGTGGTGCTCGACTGCTCCGCGATCCCCGAGCAGCTGTTCGAGGATCAGATCTTCGGCCACGAGCACGGCGCGTTCACCGGCGCCGGCAAGCAGACGACCGGCGTGTTCGAGGCCGCGCACACCGGCACGCTGTTCCTCGACGAGATCGGCGAGCTCCCGCTCGACGTGCAGTCCAAGCTCCTGCGCGCGGTCGAGACGCGCAAGGTGCGCCGCATCGGCTCGACCAAGGTGGTCGCGTGCGACGTGCGTATCATCGCCGCCACCAACCGCGACCTCGCGGCCGAGGTGAACCGCGGCACGTTCCGCTCCGACCTCTTCTATCGCCTCTCGGTCGCCAAGCTCGCCGTGCCGTCGCTGCGCGAGCGTCGCGAGGACATCCCGCTGCTCGTCGAGCACTTCCTTCGCCAGCTCGCGAGCACGCACGTCGATCCGCGCCTGCCCGATGACTTCATCGCCCGCGCGCAGCGCCACTCGTGGCCCGGCAACGTCCGCGAGCTGCGCAACGCCGTCGAGCGCGCGGCGCTGTTGCCGAACCATCCGCAGCTCGGCTTCGAAGCGCCGCCCAAGAAGGAAGGCTCGTTCGGCGAGGTCGACATCGACGTGCCGTTCAAGGTCGCGAAGCAGCAGCTCGTCGACGAGTTCGATCGCCGCTACCTGCAAGCGCTGCTCGAGGCGCACGACAACAACATCTCCGCGGCCGCGCGCGCCGCGGGCATCGAGCGCATGTCGATCTACAAGATGATCCGGCGGCTCGGCCTCGACGAGGAGTCCAACAACGAGAAGCGCCGCGAAGGCGAAGAGGAAGACCTCGACGACGAGTAGACGTTTTGGCAGCGGGCGGAGGCTGTGGTGGCCTACGACCCGTTGGGCAACGCGGCCGGCATCTGTGGTGGATGCCGGCCGTTCACTTTTCGGGCTTCGCGATCGCTGCGCGCCGCGTCGAGTCGCGCACCATCTTTCAGCGTAGCTCCGTGACGATGACCGTGTTCGCGGGAGCGAGCTCCTGCAGGCGGTCGAGTGCCGCGACCACATCGCCGACGGTGACGTCCGCGGCGGGATAGACGTAGACGACCGGCGGTCCGTGCGGGCGCCATGACTCGGGATGCTCGAGCGATCCGTAGACGTGCAGGTTCAGCTCGTTGTCCTCGGCGCGGATCGCGACGAGCGTCGGCGTGAACGGCCTCGGCATCTCGGTCGCCTCGAACGCGCGTGGGGCGACGAGACGAACGAAGTCGTGATCGAACGCGATCGTCCATGCAGGGGCGGTCGGGTGATGCATGCGGGCGATCCAGCCGACCCCGAGCAGGACGTTGATGGCGAGGGGGATCGTGATCGCGCGGCTCATCTGTCCATCGTCGGCGCGACCCGCGGCGACGGACAGCGTGCGTTACTCACGGTCAGTGGCCGGCGCGACGACGACGCCGCGCCTCGTGTCGCAGGCGCGATATGATCGCGGCATGCATCGCGCGGTCTGGCTGTTGTTCGCCACGCTCGCCACGGGTTGCCCGCCGCCGCCCGTCGAGCCGCATCAAGCAGCGGCGATGCTGCGCGAGAACCCGCAGCACGTCGGCACCGTGTCGCGGCAGGAGCTCGAGAGCGCGGTGACGGATCCCGATAGCAGCGTCGGCACGGCGGCGACCCCCGCGCCGAACGCCGGCGGACTGCTCGTCGAGGTCGTCGGCACCGTGCAGACCAAGGTGTGCTTCTCCGTGACGAAGAAGCTCGACGAGACCGGCAACGTGAACGAGCAGCACGCGATGTTCGCCAACCGGATGCGCAACGCCGCGTGGTCGGTGCAAGCGCGGCCGCGCACCGTGTACTCGACGAAGACGCCGTGGCCCGATCCGGCGCAGGACATCATGGTGAAGGTGAACACGTCAGAGGAAGCGCTCGGTCGCGGTGAAGCGCGCGCCGTCGTGTGTCTCCCCGCGCCGGTGATCGCCGACGACTCGACGCTGCTCGCGTTCACGATGTCGTGGGACCAGCGCGATCGGAAGCTCGCGCTCTGGCGCTTGACCGAGTAGTCACCGCGCGAGCAGGTCCGACGGCGACGTTCGGAGCGCGACGATCGCTACGAGCGCCGCTTCGCCGGGATGATCGGTGCGAGCACCTCACGCGCCATCACGTCCTTGACCATGTCGACGAACACGCGCGACTTGAGTGGGGGTGTGGCGCCCGCCGTCTGCGCATAGACGACCCACACCGGCACACCACCGTCCGCGGGGTCATCGCACGTGTAGTCCGACATCACCTCGACGAGCGCGCCACGTCGCAGGTCCTCGCGGATCACCCACTCGATCAGCCGCGCGACGCCGATTCCGGACACGGCGAGCTGCTGCGCGAGCGTCGGGCTCGTCGTGTGGATGACGCCGTCGACGGCGATGCGCTTCGGGCGCGCGCCGCGGCGATGGAACGACCACTCGATCGCGCCCGCGACGACGCCGAGCGTGATGCACGCGTGCTCGTGTAGATCCTCGGGGCGCTCGGGCTCGCCGTGCTTCGCGATGTACTTCGGGCTCGCCACGAGGCGCGACGGCACCTTGCCGATCATCTGCGCGCGCAGCGACGAGTCCGCCTGGCGACCGACGCGGATCGCGAGATCGAAGCCGCCTTGTACGAGCGCGACGTTACGATCCGAGAGATCGAGCTCGAGCCGCAGCTCCGGGTACCGCTTGCGAAACTCGGGCACGTGCGGCCCGAGCAAGCGTTCGCCGACCGACACCGGCATCGACACGCGCAGGTGGCCACGCGGCACACCGCCCGTGAGCTCCGCGACCGCGTCGCGACCCGCGCGCTGCCACGCGAGCAGCGCCTCGGCGTGCGAGGCATAGAGCGCGCCCGCCTCGGTCAGGTGCAGGCGCCGCGTCGTGCGTGCGAGGAGCTGCGCACCGAGCTGGCGCTCGAGCTCCGCGACCGCGCGCGACAGGCTCGAGGTCGACTTGCCGAGCACCTTCGCGGCGATCGAGAAGCTGTTCGCGCGGACGACGTGGAGGAACACCTCGGCGGCGGCGAGCTCGTCGAAGGCGAAGCGGGATGCAGGGTGATTCTTGCGCCTCATGCAATGATTACTTGTAAAACTCTGCCTTTATCCCGATGCGCGATACGGCCATCGTAGCAGCATGGCGACCGTCACCGCATCCCTCAACGGCACGCACCTCGATCTCACCGGCCGGCCGACGCTCGACGAGGTCGATATCAACGCGGCCGATCTCACGCCGATCGCCGCGCAGTTCTGGTCTCCGCCTGCCTCGAAAGCATGCGGTGCGGTGCTGCTCGTTCCGGCGATGGGCGTGCCGCAGTCGTTCTACGCGCCGTTCGCGACGTGGCTCGCCGAGTCGGGCTTCCACGTCGCGTCGTTCGACTATCGCGGCACCGGTGCATCGCGCCGCGGTCCGCTGCGCGCCGTCGACGCGGACATCGTGACGTGGGCCGAGCAAGACACGCAGGCCGTGCTGTCGGCGCTCGCCGCGCGCGCCCCCGGCCTGCCGATCACGTGGATCGGGCATAGCCTGGGCGGACAGATCGTGCCGTTCGTCAAGGACCGCTCGAACGTCGCGAAGGTGATCACCGTCGCGACCGGCAGCGGCTACTGGCGCGAGAACGCCGCGCCGTTGCGCCGCAAGGTGTGGCTGTTCTGGTTCGTCGCCGCGCCGATCGCGACACCGCTGTTCGGCTACTTCCCGGGCAAGGCGCTGCGCATGGTCGGCGATCTGCCGCGCAACGTGCTCCGGCAGTGGAAGCGCTGGTGCATGGATCCCGAGTACGCCGTCGGCGACGGAGAGCACGTGCGCGCGCTGTTCGCGAGCGTGACCACGCCGATCACCGCGTTCTCGTTCACCGACGACGAGATGATGTCCGAGGCGAACACGGCTTCGATCCACAGCTTCTTCACGAGCGCGCCGCGCACGATGCGCCGCCTCGCCCCCGACGAGGTCGGCGTGCCACGCATCGGTCACTTCGGCTTCTTCAAGGAAGCGATGCGGCAACCGCTCTGGGAAGGCCGCGTGAAGCGCGAGCTCGCGACGCGCTAGTCTAAGGACAGCCGTCGAGCTCGGACACGGTCGCGCGAGATACCTCACACGACGGCGGATCGCCATCGCACTCCCCGGGGTGCAGCTGGACGAACACGGGAACGACGAGATGATGGTTCGGCCGCGTGATGTCGAGCGCGAACAAGATCTGCGAGCCCACCGCCGTGTCGTACTGACCGTTCATCTCGATCGAGAAGGAGCACGTCGTGGGGTCGAAGCTCTGGATCGAGAACGTCGCACCGGCGACGGTGATCGACGGCGTTGGCGTGACGTTCGTGCTCATGTTCGAGGCGAACGCCACGCCCTGACACCCGCCGGGAAACATGCCCGGCGACGTGATCGACGACAACATGATCGTGAGCGGTCCCATGGCCGTCGTGCTCACGCCGCATCGCTTGCCGTCCTGCTCGAGCGACAGGCTGCAGCTGACGAGCGACGTATCGAGCTGCTGGCATTGCTCGGGGTTTTGGATGCACGCGTCGGGCTCGCAGAACGCGTTCGCGAGGCAGTAGCGCGGAGCGGTGCGTGCGCTGCACACGCCGGCGTTGACGCCGTCCTCGCACGACTTCGAACCGAGCATGCACGGGATGGTGTTGGCGCTGCCGACCACCGACGGCACGACGCACGTCTCGGCGAGGCTCGAGTAGTCGGCGTGATGCAGATGCTTGTCACACTCGATCTCGAAGTCATCGCAGTCGGGATCGTTCTCGGGGACGAGCCACGTGCGCTCCTTCACGTCGCGCCCGTCGGAAAATTCGATGCCGAGACACGCGGCCGCGGAGGCATCGGCCTTGCGCCACGGCCACACGCGCACGCCCGGCGGTTGTGCAGCGTCGCTCGGGGGCACCTGCGTTGCCTCCTCGAGGACCAGCACCGTCGCGATCGTGTCGTTCACCGGCACCTCGAAGTCGTACATCTTGGCGATCCCGACCGCGGTGTTGTTCGCGTCGAAGGCGACCGCGACGAGCAGCTTGATCTTCGCCGGATGCTCGCCATCGGCGCGCAGGTCCCAGACGACACGATCGCCCGAGACCTCGAGGCGCGTCAGCGGCGTGATCGCGTCACCGGGACCGTCGAGGAAGAAGCCATCGCCACGGAGCTTCGAGCGCTCCTCGTCCGCGCGCGCGCGATCGGGACCGATCGCGTTGGTGTCGGCGTTCCGCGTCGAGATGAACAGCTCGACGTGATCCGCACCGAAGCCCGGATCGCGAATCACGAGCCGCATGCCCGGCGCGTCGTTGTAGCAGCCCGCGAGCGCACCGATCAGGACGAGAGCAGCTCCCCGCACCCGTCCACGGTATCACCCTACTGGCAGACGTTGTTCGCCGGAACGCAGTACGAACCGTAGATGGTGCTCGTCGAGGCGGAGGCGACCGCCTTGCACTTGTAGCCGGCGCCACACGCCGCGTCGTCGGTGCATGCCGCGACGCAGCGCCGCCCGCTCGATCCGACGCTGACGCACGAGTTGCCGACACCCCCGCACGCCGAGTTCGACGAGCAGCGCTTGCACGCGTTCTCGAGGTTCGCGAACGGGTGGACCTTCGGGTTGTCGTCGATGCCGTGGATTCCATACATCGTGGGCGACGCCTCGCCGACCGAGTACAGATCGAGGTCCGCGATGGTCTGCGTCATGGTGCGCGGGCGAAGCCGGCCCAGCGAGTCGAGCTCGAGCAATCGCGCGAGGAAGTCCTCGACCGGCGAGTACGACACCGAGAACGAGGTCGTGGTGATCACGTCGAGGTTCTTGCCGTTCTTCGTCGGGTTCGTGAGCAGCGTGTGGCCGAGCATGTACGTGTTGCAGCCCTCGGCGAACACGAGCTGGTACTTGTCGCGCGCCATCTGCGCGGTCGCGAGCTCGCTGTCGTCGAGGTCGCCCTCTTCCGTCTTGTCCCAGTTCGACAGCGCGAAGCCGTAGAGCGAGCCGGAGTGCCCCGAGTAGACGATCACGTCGCGGTCCTTCAGCGACGACAGCATGTCGCGCTCGAGCTGGCGGCCACCGGCGTCGGTGTCCGGATCCGAGTTCGAGCCGGGCTTGCCGTAGAAGATGCGGACCTCGACGGTGACCTGGCGGCCGTTGGCGTCGATCTTCTTCTTCAGCGCGCCGCTCGTGTTGGTCAGACGATCGAACGAGGTCACCGGCGAGCGGAAGCCGCGATCGACGAGCCACTTGTAGAGGCTCTTCGAGTCCGTGAGGTGCGCGTGCTCCGGGTTGTAGTCGTAACCGAAGTGCGCGTCGATCGTGAGCACGCCGTCCTCCATGAGGCGCGCGTAGTCCCACCAGCCGTCGGACGACTTCGTCTCCTCGCGGATCGAGAGCGTCAGCGACTGCTTCTTCGACGCGGGCACGTTCGCCGGGTTCCACGCGTCCCACGGCGACTTGCGATACCACTCGGGATCGCGCTCCATCTCTTCGTTCGTCGGCTTGCCGATCTCGATCGTGAACTCGCCGCGAGAGTTCAGCGGCAGCTTCGACATCAGGTTCCTCTTGCCGGCGATCACCTGCTCGAACTCGAACTCCCACGTCGTCGCGTTGCGCTGCACTAGCGTCGAGTCCTCGTACGCGCCGTTCTTCACCATCGCCGAGAAACCGCCGTATCCGTAGTTCGCGTCGCCCGGGTGACCGTGCTCGGCCGCTTCCTTGTCGACGAGGTACTGGTTCAAGAACCACGTGATCGAAGCGTGCGTGTGGTGCATCAGGTTGCGCGCGCGAGCGATCGTCGCGCCGTCCTCGACCACGATCCGCGCGGTGCCGTTGACCACGAACTCCTTCGCCTTGAGCGAGAGGTAGTCGTCGGCCTTGCCGTCCTCGACGACGAAGCCGTCCTCGGCATCCTCGTCCAGCTCCTCGTCGCCGGCGCACGCGACGACGCCCGTCATGATGGCGAGTGAGCTAGCCAGGGAGACGAGGGAGCGCTTCATGGCGCTGCCTTCGTGCACCCGTCGTACCGAGGCGGGCGCGAGTCATTCCCACCGGTTGCGCCGGGGTTTCACGAGCCTGGCAGATCGATCGGCCGGCCGACATACCGCGCCCGAGGCCGCAGCAGGTAGCCCGCGTCGCGCTGCTCGAGGGCATGCGCGAGCCACCCCGCGCTGCGCGCCACGGCGAACAGCCCCGACGCGACCGGCGGCTCGAGCCCGAGGGCGGCGACCAGCGCGGCGAGCCCGACGTCGACGCTCGGCATCGCGTCCGACGCGGCGACGATCGCGACGATGATCTTCGCGCGCTTCGTGCCGCCGCCATCGGCGATCACGCGGCTCGCCGCCTCGAGCAGCGGCGCCGCGCGTGGATCTCCATGCGCGTACAGCGGATGCCCGAACCCGGGGATCGCGAGCCCGCGCCGCTTCATCGCGCGGACCTCCGCGCGCACCGCGTCGACGGAGCCGAGCCGATCGGCGAAGCGCGCGAGGTCCTCCGACGCGCTGCCGTGCTTGGGCCCCGACACCGCCGCGAGCGCCGCCGCGACGCACGCGTACGGATCTGCATCCGTCGACGCGGCGACCCGCGCCGTGAAGCTCGACGCGTTGAGCTCGTGATCCGCGAGCAGCACGAGCGCGCGATCGATGTCGGGCGCGCAGGCATCGTCGAGACCGAGCGCTCGTGTCGCGATCCGCGCGACGCTCCCCGCCGACAACGCGCGCGTGATCGCGACCGCCGAGAACGGCGACGCGAGCGATGCAGCGAGCAGCGGGATCAGCCGCCGCCCGCACGCGGCGAATTCGTCGCCTGCACGCGCGGCCTCTTCGCGCCGACCGCGCATCGGCTCCGCGAGCGCTGCGAGCTGCACGACAAGCGGCATCGTGTCGAGCGGACGCGCCAGCGCGGTCGTCGAGGAAGCGCTCTCGCCGACGAGCTTCGCGAGTGTCGCCACGGGGATCGCCACGCGCGGCCACGCGATCGAGCCCGCACCGGCGTTGCGAAGCGATGCTGCATCGGAGTTGCGACTCGACGCGGCCCGAGCATCCGTCCCGTGGGGAGTGTCTCGCTCGCCCGACCACAGCAGCTCGGCCACGTGCTCGTAGGAAACGCCGCGCTCGGCGAGATCGATCGCGAGGTGACCGCGGTACGCGGGACCGCGCGGGGTGATCGCGGTGATCGCGGAGTCGAGCACGGGCTCGCCCCAGCGCAGCGCTCCCGCCGCGACCGCGCCGTGACCCGCGCGAGCATCGCGACGAACACGAAGTCGCTCGAGGTCCTCGAGCGCGTAGAGGCGCGGCCGGCCGTTCGCGCCGGCGACGCTGCGGACCTGGCCACGACTGACGTACGCGTAGAGCGAGCGGACCTGGATCCCGAGGTGCTTCGCGGCCGCGCTCGCGTCGACCCAGCGCGCGTCGAGCGCCTCGGTCGAGCCTCGGATTTCTGAGGGTCTACCCCGGCGGGCTCTCGATTCTCGAACACGGGTCACTGCGGTCAAAGAGGACACCCACGCCGGAACCTGCGCAAGCCTCGAACACTTCACGGACCTACCTCCAAGCACTTGTGCCGCTCCGAGTGGGCCGTGTCCTTGCAGCAAGGCGGGTCATGCGTTCGTCCATCGGGCACCGGACCCTGTGCGTAGGCCTCGCGGCCACCCTGTTCAGCGCGACCATGCTCGCCGACATGCGCCGCGCCGAAGCGTGCGGGTGCCTCTCGCCGCCGGCGGTCACGGCGGGTGACTACGCCGTCAACCAGCGCGCCGAGCAGATCATCTTCGAGGTCGAGCCCGGCTGGGTCACGGCCCACGTGCTGATCAAGTACGCCGGCGCGCCCGAGTCGTTCGCGTGGATCGTTCCGGTCCCCGAGATCCCCGAGCTCGACATCTCGCCGGTGACCGCGTTCGGCTTGATCGATCGCGCGAGCGCACCGTTCGTCAACGTGCAGACCGAGGACATCTGCCCGACGTCGTCGTGGGCGTGCCGCTATCACCAGACGCCGGACTGCGGCGGGTGGGGCTTCGGCGGCGCGAACGAAGATAACGGCGGTGCGCCCGGGCTCGCCGATGCAGGAGCCGGTGGCCAGGAGCCGCCGCCGGTCACCGTGATCGATCAGCAGGTCGTCGGCGACTACCAGACCGTCACGTTCCGCGCGGACGAGGCGCAAGCGGCGGTGACGTGGCTGCGCACCAACGGCTTCATCGTCAACCAGACGACGTCGATCTACATGGAGCCGTACGTCCAGGCCGGCATGGTCTTCGTCGCGGCGAAGCTCGTCGCGGGCGCGGGCGTCGACGCGATCAAGCCGCTCAAGCTGAAGTACCGCGCCAACTTCCCGATGGTGCCGCTCGTGCTGACGGCGGTCGCCGCCGAGCCGAACCTGACGGTGACGTCGTTCATCTACGGCGATCACGCGTTCAAGCCGATGGGCCACCCGTCGGTGACCCTCGACGCGCGGCGCATCGCGCGCGACGGCGCGGGCCGCTTGA
Organism: uncultured Kofleriaceae bacterium; assembly: GCA_964617845.1. Taxonomy (GTDB): domain Bacteria; phylum Myxococcota_A; class Polyangia; order Haliangiales; family Haliangiaceae; genus JABFXX01. Next base: position 229,501 of record CAZUAR010000003.1, read on the forward strand.
ACTATCCGATGGTCCTCGCGCGCACGATCGACGAGGCCGGCGGCGACGCGTTCGTGACCGAGTATCGCGGCAGCGCGCCGCGCACGAGCTTTGGCAACAACGGCTGCTGCAACAGCAGCGGCTACGACCCGTGCGGCGTGAGCAACAACAGCCAGTGCGAGTGCCCCGGCTCGACGAACGACGCCGCGGACTGCGAAGCGCAGAGCGACCTCGTCGACGGCGTCGCGCTCGTCGACGAGCTCGCGAGCAAGCACACGACGATGACGCGCATCACCACGCGCGTGTCCGCCGAGGAGATGACGTTCGATCCCACGTTCGAGGTCGACTACGCGGGCGGTCTGAACGGCAACCTCCAGCTGCTGGGCTCGCAGGTGAGCCTCGCGCGCTGCGGCGGCGACGTCGTCGACTACGACCGCTACCAGGAGCTGGCCGCGGAGCAGAACTGCGCCGCGATGTACTGCGGCCCCGGCGCCCACTGCGTGCAGACCACCGCCGGCGCGGCGTGCGCTTGCAACGAGGATCAGGTCGCGCAGCGCTACTTCGACCTCGATAACCAGGCCTCGGTCACGTGCGTGCCGCGCGTTCCGGCGGTCGACCTGCGCGCCGGTGGCGAGCAGCTCCCCGACGCGTGCGCCGGCGTCTCGTGCGGCGCGGGTTCGTGCGTCGATCGCAACGGCGTCGCGGTCTGCGATTGCAACGACGGCGCAGCGGCGATCGCCGGCGCGAGCTCGTCGCCGCGCTGCTTCCCCATCACGCGCAACGGTGACACGCCCGGTGCGGAGGACTACTCCGAGGCGCTCCGCGATCTCGACGTGTGCGAACCGGCGCCGCCGACGTGTGGCGAGGGCGGCTGGCTCGTGAAGGTCGGCACGAATCGCCCCGGCGTCGCGTGCGCCGGTCGCAACCCGGATCCACCGCAGCACCTGCGCGAGCCCGGCCCGCCGCCGACGTGCGACAGCTTCTTCGATGGCTGCGCCGGCTGCTCGACGGAGAGCAACGGCGAGGGACCGTTCGCCGCGATCGGCGGCGCGTGGATCCTCGCGTTCGTGCTGTTCCGTCGCCGCCGCGGGGGCGCGAAGGCCTGATGACTCGCTTGCTCGCGATCGTGATCGTGCTCGTCGCCGCGTGCAGCGGTGGCGATACGCCCACGCGTGCGCGCGAGGTTCCGGCCGCCGCGACGACCCCGTCGATCGTGATGCACGAGGCGCGGCTGCCACGCGCGCCGGGCGTCCACGGTCCGAGCCTCGTCGAGATCACGGGCCCGAAGACCGCCGCGCTCGACGAGCCGAGCACCGGTTCGCAGATGGCCGACGTCGATAGCTGTGCGACGTGCCATCCCGATGTCGCCGCGCAGTGGGGGTCGAGCGCGCACTCGTTCGCGTCGTTCGGCAACCCGAGCTACCGCGCGAACATCGAGAAGCTGCGCGCGGACCTCGGCAAGCCCGCGAGCCTTCACTGCGCCGGCTGTCACGACATGCCGCTCTTGGCGGACGGCCTCATGGTCAGCGACGCGCCCGACGCGATCGATGGCAAGGACCTGCGCGCACACTCCGGCGTCACGTGCCGGCTGTGCCACGGCATCCAGTCGACCACGCTCGACGGTAACGGCAGCTACGTGTGGAACGCGACGCCGATCGAAGCACCATCGCTCGACGATGCGCCGTCGATCGCGCGCCACAAGGCGCAGGTCACGACGAAGGTCGACAACGAGATGTGCATGGGCTGCCATCGCGGCTTCCTCGGTCCCGACATGGGACTGCCCGCGCACCTCACGGGCGTCGACGAGGTCGCGTGGTGGATGTCGTCACCGTACAACGGCGCGGGCATGGCGCGGCTCGACGACGTCGAGAAGCAGACCTGCATCGACTGCCACATGGAGCGCACACCCGCGTCCAAGGACGAGCTCGGCGCCAAGCACGGCTCGGTCGCGTCGCATCGCTTCGTCGGCGGGCACACGTGGATGGCATCGATGCGCGACGACAAGGAGCAGATGGCGCTCACGCGCGCGAAGCTCGAGGGCGTCGCGTCGATCGACGTGCGAGCGCACACCGCGATCGAGCGCGGCAAGCATGCGGAGGTCGACGTCGTGCTGCGCAACCTGCTCGCGGGCCACCGGTTCCCCGGCGGCGTGCTCGACGTGCAGGACACGTGGGTCGAGCTCGAGGTCGCGGATCGCAACGGCGTGCGCATCGGCTCGTCGGGGCTCGCGCACGAGAAGGACCCGAACGATCAAGAAACGCACGTGCTGCGCACGCTGCAGATGGCCGAGGATGGCCGCGTGCTCGAGGAGCACGAGGTCGGCAGCTTCCGCTCGACGCTGATCACGCACACGCTCGCGCCGCGCGAGGCGCGCGCCGTTCGCTACTCGTTCGACGTCCCGAAGAACGCCGCCCTACCGCTCGTCGCGACCGCGCGCCTGCGCCATCGCAGCCGCACGCTGCAGATGCAGGCGGCGGCGTGCGCGGCGGCGAAGACGCCCGAGGGCAAGGTCTTCATCGACGGTGCGCGCGGCGCTCGCGACGTCACCCTCGATCCATGCAAGCCGCAGCCGATCACGCTCGTATCGTCGACGCGCACCGAGCTCGGCGACACGCGTCCCGCGTGGAAGCGCGACTACGAGCACGGCATGGCGCTCGTCTCGAGCATCATCACGAAGATCGACGACGCGAAGGCGCCGCTCCAGCGCGCACTCGCCGCGGCACCCGGACCGCGCGAGAAGGCGATGGTCGAGACGCAGCTCGGCTGGGTCGCCGCGAAGCAGGGCCGCACCGACGACGTGCGCGCACACATCGCGCGCGTGCGCGAGCTCCTCGCGCTGTCCGAGGGCCAGCCCGGTCCCGCGGTGCTCGACGCGATCGCCGCCGAGGTCCACGTCAAGCTCGCGAGCTACGACGACGCCATCGCGCCGGCAGAAGCGTGCACGAAGGCGGTGCCGCAGAACGTCGCCGCGTGGCAGCTCTACGCGCGCGTGCTCGTCGGCGTCGGTCGCTTCGAAGACGCGCTCGCCGCCGCGGTGAAGGGCCTCGCGCTCAATCCGCGCGATCCGAGCCTGCTCATGTCGCAGGCGACGGCGCTCGCAGCGCTGAAGGATCCGAAGGCGGCCGCGGCGCAGGACGCGTTCACCCGCTTCAAGTTCCACGACGAGGCGGCCGGCTTGCGCATTCGATGCATCAAGGGTTCCGATCGTTGCCGCCGCGATCGAAATCAGGTGCAGACGATCGCCCTGGGGCGCTGATGCAACGTTGATTCACGATTCTACGTTGATCAACGTTACCGCTCTGGCTACCAAGAGCGCATGGCCACACCCACCAGCTCGGGACTCGAAGGTGTCGTAGTCGCGGAGACGATGATCTCCGATGTCGACGGAGAACGCGGTCGCCTGATCATCGCGGGCGCCGATGTCGAACAGCTCGCGCAGACGGCGAGCTACGAGGAAGCGGTTCGCCGCGTGCTCGTCGCCGGTGGCGCCGTGCCCGAAGCACTCGACGCCGCGCCGTCGCTCGCGCGGGCTCGCGTCGACGCGTGGGAGCTCTTGCCGCGGCTCGGCGACGCGCTCGCGCTTCCCGATGCGATGGACGCGCTGCGCACGAGCCTCGGCCACCTCCGTACGAGCGGTGACGACCTGCTCGACACGATCGCCGCGCTCGGCGCCGCGCCCGTCGTCGTCGCCGCGTGGAATCGCGCGCGCACCGGCGCCGCGCCGATCGCACCCGATGCGACGCTCGGCCACGCGGCCGACTACATCCGCATGACGACCGGAGCGACGCCATCGGCCGCCGCGGCAAAGGCGCTCGACGCGTACCTGGTCACGGTGATCGATCATGCGACGAACGCGTCGACGTTCACCGCGCGCGTGATCGCGTCGACGCAGAGCGACCTGATCAGCGCCGTCGTCGGCGCCGTCGGGGCGCTCAAGGGTCCGCTGCACGGCGGCGCGCCGGGGCCCGTGCTCGATATGCTCGACGCGATCGGCGCGCCCGAGAAGGCGGAAGCGTGGATCCTCGACGAGCTCGCCGCGGGCCGCCGCATCATGGGCATGGGCCACCGCGTGTATCGCGTGCGCGATCCGCGGGCGGCCGTCCTCGAGACCGCGGTGCGTCCGCTCGCGAGCAAGCGACTCGAGCTCGCGCGCGCGGTCGAGAACGCCGCGGCGAAGATCCTGCGCGAGAGGAAGCCGGACCGCCCGCTCGCCGCGAACGTCGAGTTCTACACGGCGGTGCTCCTCGACGCGGTCGGCCTGCCGCGCGAGCAGTTCGCGGCGACGTTCGCGACGAGCCGCATCGCCGGCTGGGCCGCGCACGTGCTCGAACAGCGCAAGGCAAACAAGCTGATCCGGCCTGCCTCGCGTTATGTAGGGGCCCTGCCCTGATCGCTGATACGATCGGCGGATGCGCAGGTTGCTCTTCGTCGCCATCGCGATGCTCGCCGGGTGCGGTGGTTCCGGCGTCGACGGCGACAAGCTGGTCGTCGAGCTCTCGGAGTCCGAGATCGACGATCTGTGCACGTACATCATCGAGCAGCAGGGCGGCGCGCGCACCGAGGTGTGCATGGACGACGACGGCGAGTTCACCGTCGAGTTCCCGGACTTCGACGAGTGCGTCGACTCGCTGTCGAGCTACGTCGAAGATTGCCCGTCGACGGTGCATCAAGAAGAGGAGTGCGCCGAAAAGCTCGGCGACGATCCGTGCGACGACCCCGCCGCATGCCACGCATCGGATGACTGCTAGATCTAGCTCAGGCGCTCGTCGTGCGCGGCGAGCTTCGCGAGGTCCCTGAGCTGCGCGGCGGGCTCGGGCTTGTCGAGGAACGCCTTCGTCGCCGGGTCGAAGAGCTGCACGTCGGGGCACATCGTCGCGACGTAGCTCGCGAGCGAGCGGATGCGTGCGTCGCCCTGGCCGACGACCGAGATGCCGGTCAGGCGCGTCTGCGGAACGATCCGCAGCGTCGAGCCTTTGATCGACACGATGTCCATGAACGTCGTCGCGTCGAGCTCGTCGGGCAGCCGGCGCACGACGACTCCGACGACGTCGCGCCACAGCACGAGCAGCGAGCTGCCGTCCTGGCGACGCGCGTCGATGCCCGCGCGCGTGACCTCGCCCGACATCACGACGTAGCTCAGCTTGTGCTTGCTGACCGGAGCGATCGGTGACGTCGGCGTGCGCGAGACCGGCGGCGGCGTGCTCGCGATCGGCTCGTTGATCGGCGGCCGCGTGATCGGCTTGTCGACGACCACCGGCTTGTACGTGCCGGCATCGTCGTCGGCCGTCTCGACCGCGGCGTAGTGGATCGCTGCGATGCCGAGCACGTTCGCGACCGCGAACAACAGCGGCGCGACGGTGCGCTGCACCTCGGGCACGAGCTCGGGCGGACCTGGAATCTCGGGCGCGAAGATGTACGCCGCCGCCAGCCCACTCACGAGGATCGACAGGCCGAAGAACACGCCGTACCGCGAGAGCTTCGCGTTCGCGACACCGCTGGCGAGCCGCGTGAACGTCTGAAACGCCACCGCCGGGAGCATCACGAGGATCGAGCCCCAGAAGCAGAAGACCGCGAACGTTCCGAACCCGCCGCGGCCGTCACGCAGATCGATGTGGATCGAGGCGATGCCGAGATCGACGAAGAACCAGTCCATCGCGAACAGCGCGGGCACGACCGCGACGAAATAGCCGAGCGCGAGTACGAGCACCCGCGATCGATCCCGTCCCATGGCCCGCCATACCTATCACGGCGGAGGTGCTCCATCCGAGCCGGTGCGGGGTTCGACTCGGATAGTTCCGAGGTCGAGCGTCTTGCCCGGTTCGAGCGCGAGAGGCCGCTTCACGGTCGGCCGCGGCGGCGTCATCAAGACGAGCGCGCTCGGCTGCGCGGGCCCCTCGACGCGAAACGTGCCGTCCGCCGCGCTCGCGGGAGGCGGTCCTTCGAGCGAGATGCGGGTGCGCCCTTCGCCTTCATCCTTGATCAGCACGACGCCGACGCCGCCGAGAGGTTTGCCGTCGGCATCCACGACCTTGCCCGTGACGACCGCGTTCGCGATCAGCGGGACGTCGACGGTCGTCGGCTTGTTCGCGACGACGTTCACCTTCACCTCCGCGTTGCCGTCGGCCGACGAGACGCGCAGCGTGTAGGCACCTGGGTCGACACGCCCGAACTGGAATTTTCCATCGGTGAACGTGCGTGCAGCCGTGATCGGACCGTCGAGCTCGATGCGGAACACGGCGGTCGGTCCCTTCGCGCCGTGCACCGTGCCGGCGAGCGAGGTGAGGCCGAGCGCCTGGATCGTCAGCGTCGCGTCGGGCGTCACGTTCGACGCGCGACCGCGCAGCGCGCCTGCTTGCGCCTCGGCGATCACCTCGTACTTCGCGTGCGGGAGGCCGCGGATCTCGAACGCACCGCTCGCATCGGTGAGCACCGGCGGGAAGTCGGTCGCCGTGCTCTCGTCGTTGGTCGAGATCGTCATCGTGCTCTGGCTCTCGCGCTCTCCCTCGTCGCGCTCGCGCATGCCTTCGAGCATCGCCTCGACGTCCTGGTTGACCGACACCCACGCATCGGCGAGCGGCTTGCCGTCGGGGCCGGTGACGACGCCGCGGATCACACCATCGGGGCGATCGATCGCGAGGTCGACGCCGGTCTTCTTCTCCGCGTCCGTCAGCGTCACGCGCACCGGCTTGCCGCGCGTGCGCAGCGGGCGACCGCGATCGAGCGCGCTCATCGCGTACGGACCGGGCGAGAGGCCGACGATCTCGTACGCACCCTGCGCGTTCGTCATCGTCTGCACGCCGCTCGTCACCATGCCGTTGACGATCATCACGCGTCGCGAGCTCCCGTCCGGCGCCGCCATCACCGTCGCGTTCGCGACCGGCTGGCCCTTCCCGTCGACGACGCGACCCGCGATCGACGCGCCGTTCTTCACCTCGATCACGACCGGCGCCGTCGACTTCGGATCGATCTCCTTCTCGCCGTACGCCCCGCTCGGACAGCGCGCGATCAGCTTCGCCTTCGCGGGGCTCACCGGCAGCGAGAAGTCGCCGTTCGCTTCGGTCTGCCGTGGACTGACGAGCATCGGCATGTCGGCCCCGAACGAGCTCGCGTCCGGCTCGTGGTTGATCGTGCAAAGCTGGCGCGGCTCGACGTCGCCCGTGACCTTCAGCGCGGGGCGAACGCGCACCTTCACGTTCGTGAGATCCTTGTTCGTCAGCTCGACGGGCGCGATGCCATCGGACGCCCACTCGTCCGCTGTCGGGATCAAGAAGTAGCGGCCGGGTGGCAGGCCGACGAACTGGAACGCGCCTTTGTCGTCGGAGCCCTCGGCGATGCCCGGGCCGTCGCCGTTGAGGCTGACGCTGACGCCGGGCACCGGTTTGTCGTCCGGATCGACGACGATGCCCGACAGCACGAGGCCCGAGCCGAGCAGCAGCTCGATGTCGGTCACTTGCTCGGCGACGCCGATCCCGACGACGACGGGCTGCGTGGTCACGCGAGGTGGTGTGCCGCGCTCGACCGCGCGCGCGTTCAGCTCGTACGCGCCGGGACGCAAGCCGGTGAGGCGGAAGCGGCCGTCGGCGCCCGACACCGCGCGAGCGCGCCCCGCGTTGACGAACGCGATGCCGCCGCCGCCGTCGCGACGTGCGTCGATCGTGGCGCCCGCGATCGGCTGCTTCGAGCGCTCGTCGCGGACGATGCCTTCGATGACGCCGCCCGGGACGAGTGAGAAGTCGGCGACCGTCTGCGCACCGACGACATCGACGAGGCGCGACTGCGGCGCATAGTCAGGGCTCGACGCGCCGACGACGAGCTGTCCCGTCGACACCGTCATCTGATACTTGCCGTCGCTACCGGTCGTGGTCGTCGCGACGGCGTTGCTCGGCTGTCCGAGACGCGGACCGCTGTTGACCCTCGCGGCGTCAACGCGCGCTCCTGCGACGGGACCGCCCGTCGCGTCGGTGACGGTGCCCGTCAGCGTCGCACCACCGGTGACGAGCGTGATCGCGACGTTCGCGACCTCGTCCTTCACGAGCTCGCGCGCGGCGAGACCGCCGGGCTCGAAGCCAGGCGCGGACGCCGCGATCTCCCACGCACCGACGGCGAGCTTGTCCGCGCGCGCGACGCCGGCCTTGTCGGTGCGCAGCACGATCACGTCGCCTTCTTCCGGATCGAGGCGCACCGTCGCGTCGGCGAGCGGTCCCTTGTCGCTCGACACGGTGACGACGATGCTCGCGCTCGCGGCGGCATCGGTCGCGTCGCTCGTTCCGCTGCGTCCGCGCGCGGTCATCGATGACGATCCGCCACTCGGCTGCGTCACCGTCGACGTCGCAGGCGTCTCACCACCGCCGCGTTGCTTCCACCACCAAAATCCGCCGGCTGCTGCGAGCAACAGCACGACGACAAGCACGACCCCTCTCGTCTTCATGCGCGACGCAAACCCTACACCCGTTGCGAGAATTCCCGCTGGGACGCCGAATCGCGTTCCGACGAAGCGATCGCTGCGCAAGAACAGTAAGATGGTTGGATGGGGATCCAGGAGGCGTATGCGGAGCTCGTGGAGGGCATCTACTACCTTCGGCAGCCGCTGCGCCCGGGCCTCCTCGCACCGAGCTACGACAGCGTCGAGACGTTCGCCTCCGGCGACAAGCTCGCCGCGCGCTACGTCATCACCGGCGCGCGCAGCGACGGCGCCCGGTTCTCCGTGCACGGGATCTCGATGAACGAGTGGACGCCCGAGGGCTTCACGTGCGGCTGGTCGCTCAACGACTACCGCGACCTGAAGGTCCTGACGAGCGCCGCGCCGGCCGTCGAGGTCGTCGATCGATGGGGCAGCGACGCGGTGCGCGGCGCACCCGGCTCGCATCTCGCGACGTACCTCGCGCTGATCGACGCGATCTACAAGCAGCGCGACGTCTCGAAGATCGCGCGCTTCGTCGACGAACGCTATCTCTCGATCGATCCGTTCATCGACCGCGCGGTCGGACGCGCGGGCGTCGCCGAGTTTCACTCGCGCGTGCTCGCCGAGTTCTCCGACGTCGACTACCGCGTCGTCGACGCCGTCGAGCAAGATGATCGCCTCGCGGTTCGCTACGTCGCGCGCGGCACGCGCCACGATGGCTCGACGTCCACGGTCCTCGGACTGTCGATCAACCACTTCGAGTCGAACAAGCTGCGCCGCGGCTGGGTGATGAACCACTACGCCGGCGTCGACGCGCGCATCGCATCCCGAACGCAAAGCACGTCGTGATCCCGGACGCCTAGAACGACTTGCCCTGCCCGCCGTCGACGGTGATGCAGGCGCCCGTGATCCACGACGCGCGCGGTGAGGCGACGAACGCGACGACGTCGGCGACCTCCTCCGGCGTGCCGAACCGGCCGAACGGAAGCTCGCGCTTCACGAACTCCGCCATCGCGGCGGGGTCGGCTTTCACGCGGCGATCCCAGCCGCCGCCCGGGAACAGGATCGAACCGGGCGCGATCGAGTTCACGCGGATGTTGTCCCGCGCGTAGTCGGCGGCGAGCGCCTTCGCGAGCGAGATCACGCCGGCCTTGGCGACGTTGTAGCCCGGTGCGCCGCCGGCCTCGCGACCCCACACGGAGGAGATCATCGTGATCGAGCCACCGCCGCGCGCGACGAGGTGCGGGTGCGCGCGCTGCGCGATGCGATGCGCGGTCCACAGGTTCATGTCGAGCGACTTCGCGAAGTCGTCGTCGGTCATGTCGTGCGAGTCGCGCGCGAACGACTTGCCGACGTTCGCGATGACGACGTCGATGCCGCCGAGCGCCGCGACGCACGCGTCGATCGCGAGCTGCGCACCGTCGGCGGTGGCGACGTCGGCCGCGATCGTCGCGTGCGCACCGCCGCCCGCCGCGGCGAGCTCGGGCTCGAGCGCAGCGAGGCCGTCGGCGTTGCGCGCGATGGCGCAGATGCGCGCGCCTTCGCGGGCGAGCGCGAGCGCGATCGAGCGACCGATGCCACGCGACGCGCCCGCGACGAGGCAGAGCTTGCCGTCGAGCGAGAGGTTCACGGGATCTCCCAGGTGTGGCCCCACAGCGACGCGCCGCCGTCCATGCGCAGCGTCGCGCCCGTGATGAACTGCGCACCCGGAGACGCGAGGAACACGATCGACGCGGCGACCTCTTCGCACGTGCCCGTGCGCTTGAGCGGCGTCTCGCGCACGCCCATCTCGAGGAGCTGCGGCGGATACTGCGCGGTGCCGGACGACAGGATGATGCCGGGCGCGACGGCGTTCACGAGGATGCCGAACTGCGCCCACTCGACGGCGAGCGTCATCGTCATGTTCTCGACGCCGGCGCGCGCGGCGCCCGTGTGCACCATGCCGGGAAAGCCGCGGTAGATGTTCGCGATCACGTTGATGATGCGACCGCCCTTGTGCGGGATCATCCATTGGTTCGCGACCTCGCGGCACATGTGAAACGTGCCGACGAGGTTGTTCTTCACGACCGCGAGGAAGCCGTTCGGCGTGATCATCTGCGCGGGCGACGGGAATTGTCCGCCCGCGTTGTTGACGAGGATGTCGACGCGACCGAAGCGCTCGATCACGCTCTTCACGAACGCTTCGACCTGCGCGGGCTCGCGGATATCGCAGCTCGCACCGAACGCGTTGTCACCGAGCTCGGCGACCGCGGCGTCGACCTTCTCTTTGGTGCGCCCGCAGATCGCCACGCGCGCTCCGATGCGCACCATCTCTCGCGCGGTCGCGAGGCCGATCCCCGAGCCTCCGCCGGTGATGATCGCGACCTGATCGTGCAGGACTTCGCGCGCGAAGATCCGCTGTGATTCCGGGGTTGGCGCCTGCATCGTGGCGAGTGGAGTAGATCGCTTTGGTAGCTGTTCGCCACCCCAGGGCCGCGGAAGGTGGGGCCGTACCGCCGTGGTGTGGAGGGTGGGCCCCGGATCCACAATGTAGGTGCAAGTGCACCTAACTACTAACCACAACAAAAGCCGAGGATGTGAGATCGGTTGGCCCCGGTACATCCGTTGCAGTACCGTTACTTGTCGATGGCCGGGACCAGCGAATCAGGAAGGGCTCGCCGCTCGTCCGCCGACCTCAGCGCGAAGCGTCAGGCCGGCCGCTACGTCCTCGGTGACCTCCTGGGTCGCGGCGGCATGGCCGAGGTGTTCGCCGGGCACTCCCTCGGTGATCACGGCTTCCAGAAGCCCGTCGCGATCAAGCGACTCTTGCCCGAGCTCGCGAACGACAAGGTCTTCGTCGATCGCTTGATCGGAGAAGCGAAGCTCCTGGTCGGTATGACCCACGGCAACGTGGTGTCGGTTATCGATCTCGCGCGCGATGGCGAGGACGTCTTCCTCGTCATGGACTTCGTCGACGGTCCATCGCTGCGCCAGCTGCTCAAGGCGCGCGGGAGCAAGCCGCTGCCGCTCGGCATCTCGAGCTACATCGTGCAGAGCGCGTGTGCCGGCCTCGAGTTCGCGCACGCGCGTCCGGGCGGCGCGATCATTCACGCGGACATCTCGCCGTCGAACCTGCTCCTCACGACGTCGGGCGAGGTCCGCGTCGCGGACTTCGGCATCGCGCGCCGCGAGGGCGGTGGCTTCGGCATCGTCGAGGGCAAGTGGGCGTACATGGCTCCCGAGCAGGCGCGCGGCGAGCCGCTCACGCCGCGCTCGGACGTCTTCGCGCTCGGCGTCGTGCTGTACGAGCTGATCACCGGCGCGCATCCGTTCGGGCGGCAGGTCACCGCCGAGGAGCGAGAGTCCGGTCAGATGCGCGTGATCCCACCGCGCATCGTGAAGCCGAGCGTCCCGCACGGTCTCGACGCGATCTGCATGCGCGCGCTCGCCCACGATCCGCGCGAGCGCTACGCGAGCATGCAGAAGCTCGCCGACGCGATCATGGACGAGCGCTTCACGAACCAGTGGCGCGACGGCGCCTCGGATCTCGCGAAGCTGATCGCCGAAGCAGGTCCCTCTGCCCTCGGGCTCGCCGGCGGTCCCGCAGCGCCCGCCCCCGGTGGCCCGCGCACGATGGTCACCGATCGTCCGGTGACGCTGTTCACGCGATCGCTGATCGACGTCACGCCGCCTGGAGGTGTTCCTCGTCGATCCGCGCCGCGCGTGCAGGATCGCCAGAGCGCGAGCCAGCTCCCGGATCGCGCGAGCCAGAGCCAGCTGTCGGCGTCGGCGAGCCGTTCGAGCTCGTCGCACGTCGAGAATCACAGCGCCTACGCAGCGGACGGCGCCGACGTCAGCGAGTCGATGTCGGCGTCGAGGTCCGCGAGCGCGTCGGTGATCGTCGAGCAGACGCCACCGCCTCCCGCGGCGCCGCAGGGCCAGGCCGCCGTGATGGCGAAGCTCCTCGAGATGCCCGGCATCTTCAACCCGAACGGCTCGGGGATGCCGCAGTGGCAGCTCCATCCGAACCAGGCGCCGGCGCAGCAAGAGCTCGACAGCGTGCACGGCGGCACCGGCGTCTCGGCGCACGGCGGAGAGACCGGGATCGCCGCGAGCGCCGGCGATGCGCGCAGTAACAAGTGGGCGATCTCGGTGATGGCGCTCGCCGCGGTGCTCGGTGTCATCGCCGCGGTCGTCATGCAGACGCGCTCGAAGCGGGACAGCCAGCAGACGACCGAGAACGCCGTCGCGACGACGCAGGCGCGAGGCTCCGCGACCGCGCCCCCGTCCACCCCCGACCCGGTTCCTCCGGCGAAGAATCCGACGAACCCGACGACAAACCCGACGACGAACCCATCCGCCGTCCCGACCGATCCGAACGCGCCGATGGATCTGACGACCGCCGATCCGACCGCGCCGATCGATCTGACGAAGCCGGCGACCCCGCAGGCGCAAACCCCGACGCAGCCCACCACGACAACGCAGACGCAGACGCCGACGACGACGACGACGACGACGCAAACGCCGGCGCAAACGCCGACGATCCCGCCGTCGGACGAGCTGCCCAAGCTCACCGATCCGCAGACGACCGCGCCCGACGAGACCGCGCTCGCGAAGAAGAGGGCGGAAGAAGCCGAGAGAGAAGCCGAGAAGAAGAAGGTGTCGGCGGCGCGCGTGTCGACGACCCAGTCGCGCCCGAACCCGCGGCGCGATCGCGATGACGACGAGGACGAGGACGATGATCCGCCGCCGAAGAGGTCGGCGAAGCCGTCCGACGACATCGGCTTCCTCCGCGTGTCCGCGTGGCCCAGCGGCTGGGTGTCGGTCGATGGTGGCCCGAAGAAGGCCGCGCCGACGACGATTCAAGTCCCCGCGGGCAAGCACAAGGTGAAGATCTTCACCGACTTCGAATCGAAGATTCGCACCGTGACGATCGAGGGGGGCCAAGTGAAGATCATCAAGGTCGACTGGGACGCGAACGCGATCCTCGAAGACCCCTGACCTTCAGTCGCGTGCGGGATAGCGGCACGCCGAGACGACGGTCTCGATCGCGGTGAACCCAGCGCGCGTGTACACGCGCTGCGCCGCGCTGTCCGGCTCCGCGACGATGACGCGGTTCGTGACCGTCGGCAAGAGCGCGTTCGCCGCTGCCACGAGGAGCGCGCTCGCGATGCCGCGTTGGCGATGCGTCGCTGCGGTCTGCACGTCCTGATAGCGCGCGCGCGCGCCGAGCGCGACGAGGCCGAGGCTGCCGACGAGCATCGCGCCGTCGAACGCGCCCCACCACATCGCCCGCCCCGCCCCGACGAGCGTTTGCTGCCACGCCGCGCGGCGCGCGAGGAACGTGCGCGTCGTCTCGTCGTGGCGATCGCCGATCGCGTAGGCGAGCTCGGCGGTCGCTTGCATCTCGCGCACGGCGAGCGGACGCACCTCGAACAGCGTCGAGGGCGCGCTGATCCGTGGCGCCGCCATCACGACGCTCGTGTCGAGCGTGAAGCCCGCTGCTTCGAGCTCCTCGCGCGCGCCCGCGTCACCCGCGATGCCATCCCAGCGCAGCGCGACGTGGCGGATCGCGGGATCGCCGCCGAGCTCGCTCGCGAACTTGCGCGTCCAGTACGCGACCTCGCCGACCTGCGGCGCGGCGGGGAGCACGAGCAGGTTTCCGAAGTAGTACGTCGGATCGTCGGGCGTCATCACGACCGTGTAGTCGTCGCGATCGATCACCGTGCCGCGCGTCGCGAGGAGCTCGAGGTCGGTCGCGAGACCGACGCTGCGCCACGCTCGCGCCACGACTAATTACGAGCTCCCTCGCGGTGCCATCAATTCCGAACGAGGCCGAGCAATTTGGACATCGTCTTCTCGTCGGCGGGCGGGAAGTCGTAATCGAGAAACTCGCGCGATGTCACCCAGCGCAAGTCGGCGACCGTGGCCGGATACGGGCGTGCTTCTGCGGGCAGCTTGCACGAGTACATCGTCAAGTGAACCTGATAGCCGGTGTAGTCGTGCAGGTGCTCGCCGAGCTTCGCGCCGATGATCACGTCGACGCCGATGCGTCCGCGCACCTCGCGCAGCAAGCACGCCGGCTCGCTCTCGTCGGGCTCGACGCGTCCGCCGGGAAACTCCCACAGACCGGGCAGCACCGCGTTCCCTTGTCGCTGCGTGATCAGGTAACGACCGTCGTGCTCGATCACGGCGGCCACCACACGGATCACCTCTTTGCCCATCGCCGCGATTATCTGTGCTTTCCGTCGGATTGCAATGCTCGCGTCGAGTATGCTGCCCGCCCCATGGCGATCCGATTCGTCGAGATCAAGCCCGCTGAAAATGCGGAAGCGCTCAACTCCGAGTGGGTCATCCTCGAGAACGCAGGAAAGACTCCTTTCAACACGCGCGGCTGCGGCATGACCGTCGGCAAGCGAGGCTCTGCGAAGAAGTCCTTGCTCGGCATCATCGATCCCGGCTTCGTATTGCAGCCCGGCGAGAAGATGCGCATGTGCACCGGAAATCCCGCGACGGAGAAGCACGGTGCTCCGCCGCCGGAGGACACGGTGAAGAACTACTTCCTGTTTCTGCCCAAGACGTACGTCGGGCAACCCGGCACCGTCTTGACGCTCGTGTTGCGCGGCCTGCCGGTCTCCAAGGCCGAGTTCGATCCGGCGGCGCCGGGTGGTGTCGCGCCTGCCCCCGCAAAGAAGTGATCTAGCCCGCAATCTTTGCGATGATCACGGTGATGAGCAGCGCGCCGACGATCGCGCCGACGAACATCGCGATCAGCTTCCACTTCGCCAATGCCTGCGCGGGCGCCGCGGCGGCCTGCGCCCAGTCGACCTGCTGTCCGTAGTGCGGACCGACCGGCGACGCCATGTTCACGAGCTGGCCGCTGTCAGGAATCTGCTGCTGCTGATAGCCCTGCCCCGCGGGCGGAGCGCCCGGGAACACCTCGCCGCCACGTTGCATCGCGTTCGAGAGCTGCGCGTTCATCACGGGGTAGCTCGTCGGCAAGTTTTGCGGCGGCACCGACGGTGACATCGGACGCGCACCGTTGGGCAGCATCGGCGGCGGTTGCGTCGAGCCCGGCTGCGATGACATCGACAGCGATCCCGGCGGCGGCGTGTTGGGATACGCCGCCTGATCGAGCTGCGTCTGTGCCTGCTCCTGCTTGATGTCGTCGGCGATCATCGTCGGCAGGTGCGAGAAGTTGGGGAACCCCGAGGGCCGCTGCGGCGGTCCCGCGGGTGGCGGCGCGCTCGACGGCACCGGCGCATCGATCTGCACCATCTGCGTCGCGACGTTGGGCGACGCGGTCGGCGCCGTCGCGATCGGCCCCGTCGGCGGCGCGGGTAACGGCAGCGGTCCCGACGGCGGCATCTTGTTCGCCTGCGGCGGCAGCATGGCCGGCTGTGGTGGCGGTGTCGGACGCGTCGGCGGCATGCCCGGCTGCGGTGGTGGCGTTGTCGAACGCGGCGACGCCTTGGCCACGGGACCCTTGGGTGTCGTCGGTTGCCGTGGCTGCAGCGACGGTATGGGGGCGGGCCCCGTCGGTTGCCGCTTCTGCTGGAGCGCGACGGTCGGCGTTCCCTTCGCCGGTGTCTGCGCCTTGGCCGCGACGTTCATCTCCTTGAGCCGCTCGAGCGGGTTCGCCTCGATGCGCGTCCTCTCGGCGGGGATGTCGCCGTCTTCACCGGTCGGTGGATCGGAGTCGAACGACTCGATGACGTTGGACAGACCGCCAGAGCTCGGTCGATCGATCGACTGCAGATCCGCCGCCGACAGCGAGATCGACTCCTCGTTCTGCTGCTTTCCCGACAGATCGCGCGTCATGTCGACGTTCTTGTCGTCCTCCTCGCCCCACTTCACGCCGGTGTCGACGGAGAAGTCCTCCTGCCCGGAGATCAGCTCGCGCATGCGCGCGCTGTGCTCCTCGATCTCCTGCGCGAACTCGGTGTCGAAGAAGCGGCCGACATCGCCCGGGCCCGAGCCCTTCCCGCGGTGGTGCAGATAGCCGAGCAGCGCGTCGCCGAACGCCTCCGCCGTCGGATAGCGGTTCTCCTTGTGCTTCGCGACCGCCTTCATCACGATCGCGTCGATCGCGGGATCGAGCTCGTGGTTGAGCTTTGATGGCGGATCGACGTTGCACTCGATCACCGCCTGGTACGTCTCGTACGGCGAGTTCTTCTTGAACAGGCGCTTGCCGGTCAGCAGCTCCCACGCGATCACGCCGAGCGCGAACACGTCGGTTCGGCGATCGACGTTCGTCGCCACGCACTGCTCGGGCGACATGTACGCGAACTTGCCCTTGATGGTGCCCGAGCGCGTCTTTGTCTCGCGCATCTCGGCCTTCGCGATGCCGAAGTCGACGACCTTGACCACGCCCTCGAAGCTGACGACGAGGTTCTGCGGCGAGATATCGCGATGCACGATGTGCAGCGACTTGCCGTTGACCTGGCGCTCGTGCGCGTAGTGCAGACCGGCGGACGACTGCGCGATGATGTTGAGCGACAGCGGCACGGGGAGGCGGCCGCCCGGCATGCGCTCGCCGACGCGTCGCACGATCATCGCCAGTGACAGTCCCGCGAGGAACTCCATCACCATGTAGTAGCGATTCTCGTGCTCGCCCAGCTCCATGGTCTGGACGATGTTCGAGTGATCGAGGTGCGCCGCGAGCCGCGCCTCGTCGAGGAACATCTTCACGAACTCTTGATCGTCCGCGAGGTGGTCGTGCAAACACTTGACGACCACGTACTTCTCGAAGCCCGCCGCACCACCGATGCGCGCGAGGTAGATCTCCGCCGTCCCGCCGAGTGCCAGCAGGGCCAGGATCTCGTACTTGCCGAGTCGCTTTCCGAGGAGCGACCCGGCCCCCGCCGGAATTCCGGACATCTACCGCCGATCATACCGCGAAGCGCCTTCGTAGGCGCCATTGCGGTCGCCGCGGCTAGAGCTCCATGATCTCTTTTTCTTTGGCCTTCGCGACGTCGTCGATCAGCGCGATGTACTTGTCGGTCAAGTCCTGGATCTTCTTCTCGCCGTCCTTGCGCTGATCCTCGGTAATTTGCTTGTCCTTCTCGGCATCCTTGATCATGTCCATCGCGTCGCGACGGGCGGATCGGACGGCCACGCGGGACTCCTCGGTCTGCTTGTTGACAACCTTCGCGAGCTCCTTGCGGCGCTCCTGGGTGAGCGGAGGGATGGGCAGGCGAACCAGCTCCGAGTCGGCGACCGGGTTGATGCCGAGGTCGCTCGCGCGGATCGCCTTGTCGATCACAGCGATCATGTTCTTCTCCCACGGCTTGACCGTGATCAGGCGAGCATCGACCACCTGCACGGTCGCCACCTGATTCACCGGCGTCGGCGTCCCGTAGTAGTCGACCTTGATGCCGTCGAGCATCGCGGTGTTCGCGCGTCCCGTGCGGATCTTCTGCAGGTCTCGCTTGAACGAGTCGACGGCCTTCTTCATGCCGTCTTCGCAGTCGGTAGTGATGTCGTTGATCATGGAAGGCTCCCTCGGTGGTTCAGGCGTACTCGGTCTTCTCGGTATCTCGCACGACTTGCGTGCACACGGCTTCGCCGCCGAGCACGAGCCCGATGTTGTCGGGCTTGGTCATGTTGAAGACGATGATCGGCATCTCGTTGTCGCGGCACAGCGCGAACGCGGTGGCGTCCATGACGTTGAGATCGCCCTTGAGCGCGTCGGTGAACGTCAGCGTCTTGTAGCGGCGCGCGTCGGCGTGCTTCTTCGGATCCTTGTCGTAGATGCCGTCGACCTTGGTCGCCTTGAGCAGCACGTCGGCGCCGATCTCCATCGAGCGCAGCGCGGCCGCAGTGTCGGTCGTGAAGAACGGGTTGCCGGTGCCGGCGCCGAAGATCACGACGCGGCCCTTCTCGAGGTGGCGAATCGCGCGGCGGCGGATGTAGGGCTCGGCGAGCTGCGACATCGGGATCGCGGACTGCACGCGCGTGGTGACGCCGAAGCGCTCGATCGCCTCCTGCAGCGTCACGGCGTTCATCACCGTCGCGAGCATGCCGACGTAGTCGCCGGTCGCGCGATCCATGCCGCGCGCCTGAGCGCCGCGGAAGATGTTGCCGGCCCCGACGACCACGGCGACCTCGATGCCCTTGTTCGCGACGCCGGCGATCGCGCGCGCGACGCCCTTGAGGACCTCGGGCTCGATGCCGTAGCTCTGATCCCCCATCAGCGCCTCTCCCGAAATCTTGAGGAGGATGCGCTTGAACGCGGGTTTTCGATCCGACGACATGTCCGGCGGACATTAGCGCCGGGCGGACGCAAAACCAACGTCCGCCGACTAGAACAGCTTCGCCAACCGCTGCAACAGCCCCTCGCGGTGATCCTCGACGATGCCGGGCTGCGTCTTGAAGCGCTTTGCCTGCCGCAGCAGCGACGTCATCTCGTTCGCGTCGAACCACACGCCGTGCTGCGCGCACCGGTCGAGCGCGACCGATCCGAGGTTCACCGTCTGCATCGACGCCCCGCACTCGGCGCACGGCCGCATCTTGTCCTCCCGTGGAGCCCACGGTAGCTCGACCAGCGTCGACGCGCGCTGCTCGAGGATGGCGACCAGCACGTCCTCGCGCACCCAGGCACCTTCACACGTCGCGCACTTCATCGTGCGTCCGGCTTCTTCGAGCGGCGTGGCATCGACGGGGCACTTCATCGACCACAGCCTGCCACGCTAGTAGCTCTTCGCCCAGACCACGCGCTTCTTGCTCGGCTCGCCCGTGAACGGGCACGTCCCGGCCTCTCCCTCCGCGAGCGGGATGCAGCGGACGGTGACCTTCAGGTCGTCCTTGATCTTCGCCTCGAGCGCCGGGTCGCCGTTGAAGTGGGCCATCGCGAAGCCCGCGTGGATCGGCGTCGGGTCGCTCTCCTTCTTCTTCGGCGGGTCCGCGAAGAACGCGTAGAAGTCGTCCTTCGAGTCGATCTGCTTCGTGTGCTCCGCGCGATAGGCCTGCGCCCGCGCGAACAGCGCGTCCTGGATCTCCTGCAGCAGCGCCGGGGCCTTCGCGATCAGCTCGGCGCGCGCCATCGGGGACTTCTCCTTCGGTCCCTTGTCGCGGCGGCCGAGGAACACCGAGTCCTTCTCGAGGTCGCGCGGGCCGATCTCGAGGCGGATCGGCGCGCCCTTCTTGATCCACTGCCACGCCTTGTCGCCGCCGCGCATGTCGCGACCGTCGAGGTGCACGCGGATCGGCGCGCCGGCGTAGGTGATGGCCTCGAGCTCCTTCTCGAGCGACTTGCAGTACGCCATCACGCGCTCGCGATCCTCGGGCTTCTGGATCACGGGGATGATGATGATCTGCTCCGGCGCGAGGCGCGGCGGGCACACCATGCCGTCGTCGTCGGCGTGGGACATGATCATGCCGCCGACGAGGCGCGTCGACACGCCCCACGAGGTGGTCCACGCGTGCTCGACCTGGCCCTTCTCGCTCTGGAACTTGATGCCGCTCGCCTTCGCGAAGTTCTGCCCGAGGAAGTGCGAGGTGCCGGCTTGCAGCGCCTTGCGGTCCTGCATCATCGCCTCGATGCAGAACGTCTGCACCGCGCCCGGGAAGCGCTCGCCCGCCGTCTTCTCGCCCTGGATCACCGGCATCGCCATCCAGTTCTCCGCGAAGTCGGCGTACACGCCGAGCATCTTCATCGTCTCCTCGACGGCCTCTTCGGGTGTCGCGTGCGCGGTGTGGCCCTCCTGCCAGAGGAACTCCGCGGTGCGCAAAAACAGTCGCGTGCGCATCTCCCAGCGCACGACGTTCGCCCACTGATTGATGAGCAGCGGCAGGTCGCGATAGCTCTGCACCCACTTCGCGAACGACGCGCCGATGATCGTCTCCGACGTCGGGCGCACGACGAGCGGCTCCTCGAGCGGCGACACCGGGACGAGCTTGCCGTCCTTGGCTTGCAGGCGGTGGTGCGTGACCACCGCGCACTCCTTCGCGAAGCCCTCGACGTGCGCGGCCTCCTTCTCGAGGTAGCTCACCGGGATGAACAGCGGGAAGTACGCGTTCACGTGCCCCGTGTCCTTGAACATCTTGTCGAGGACGCGCTGGATGTTCTCCCACAACGCATAGCCCCACGGCTTGATCACCATGCAGCCCTTGACGTCGCTGTGCTCGGCGAGGTCGGCGGCCTTGATGACCTCGAGGTACCAGTCCTGGTAGTTGTCGCTGCGGGTGGGGACGATCGCGGTCTGAGCTTTGGCGTTCACGACGCGTGAGGCATACCGCGATCCTCGTCGGAACGTGAGAGGCTTTCCGCGAGAACCGACGCGGCGCTAGACGACCGGGTCGAGTTGCATCCGCACGATGCCCGGCTGCTCCTCGAGCGCGAGAACCAGGATCTGCTCGCCGTTCGACCGCGGCAGCTTCACCGACATCGTCAGCTGGCGGCGTGCGTTCGCGGTGTCCTTGTCCCAGCCCTCGAGCTGCGCACCGAGGCCGAGGTCGACGATGCGCGTGATCAGCGCGTCGGTCGCGATGGCCTCCTCGCTGAGCGTCAGCGTCAGCCGCATGTTGCGCCGGTCGTCCTTGTCCTCGAACCGCCGCAAGAGCGTCAGCGCCACGATGCCGATCACCGTCGCGGCGACGCTCTCGACATACATCCCGGCGCCCGCGCACAGCCCGATTGCCGCCACGAGCCACAGCCCCGCCGCCGTGGTCAGGCCCTGGATCGAGAGCCCGGTCCGCAGGATCGCGCCACCGGCGAGAAAGCCGATGCCCGACACGACCGACGCCGCGATGCGGGACCCGTCGACCTCGGTCAAGTCGCCCGCCGTGTAGTGCTGGTAGAAGGCGAGGTGCGTCGACACGACCATGAACGTCGCCGACGCGAGCGCGACGACCGCATGCGTTCGCAGCCCTGCCGGGCGTCCATGGATGTCGCGTTCGTACCCGATCACGCCACCGAGCAGCGTTCCAACGACAATCCTGACGACGAGCTCTGTATCGAGCGACATCGTTTGACTATGGACCTGTCGCCAATCGCGTCAAGAACGTAGATCAACGCGACAGACCGTTCGTGCTCCCAACGATCCGTCATGGACACCTGTCGGCGAACGACTCGGTCAGCCCTTCGTAGTCATCGCCGTCGTTGTCGAAGAACCACTGCCCGTCGGTGAGAAACCCGATCTTCGCGATCGTGTCCGCTTCCGCGCCCTGCGCCTTCGCCTGCGCCCACACCCCCGCGAGCGAGCACCTCGGCAGCGGGCGGATCGGCGCCCTGCAGTTCGCGTCGAGCCCGATCTCGCGCGGCCACACCTCGATCTCCTTCGCGTTCACGCTGACCTCGACGTAGCAGTAGATCTCGACCTCCTGGTTCTTGGGGATCCCCGGTGGCCTCGCGGAGTGCGACGGCGAGCGGAACCAGTAGGTCGTGTCGTCGTCGCCGATCGTAAGGTCCGTGAGCCCCGACGGGAACACGCTGTACGTGTCCATCCGCGTGAACCCCGCGTCGGCGTAGATCGTGCGCGCGAGCGCCAGCGCCTTGGGCAAGTACGCCTTCGCGTCGAACTTCTTCGGGTTGCCCTGATCGAACGGCTTGGTGATTCGCCCCGGCAATCCCGCCGGCTTGCTCCCGCCGCCGATGATGACGTTCGGTCCGATCGTAACGCCGGAACCGACGTGCACGCCATGATCGGCCGCGCTACCGCCGCCGACGATCGTGGGCCCCCCGCCCGCTTGCGATGACTGCGCGGTCGTCGACGGCGAGCTCGCGCGCGTCGTTGTCGAGCCCGGTGCCGTCGTGCCCTTCGCGCCGTTCGCGCCGTTCGGTGCCGTCGAGCCGTTGGATGCCGTCGAGCCACTCGGAGCCGTCGCGCCGTTCGCGCCGTTCGTACCGTTCGCACCGTTCGATGCCGTCGCGCCGTTCGGAGCTGTCGCGCCGTTCGCGCCGTTCGCGCCGTTCGCGCCGTTCGCGCCGTTCTCCGACGAGCCGCTCGATGCGCCGGCCGGGTCGATCGGCGCGCCGCCGGGGCCGGCGCTCGATGCCGCGACCTGCGCCGCCGATCCAGCGCTTCCGCTCGCTCCGGGCTCGCCCGAGCCGCCGCCTTCTCCCGATGCGACGCTCTTGTTCCCCGTCGCGAGGACGATCGCGCCGACGATCGCGCCGACGATCGTGATCGCCGCGATCGCGCCGTACAGCCCCTTCCTCGACGGTGGCGTGCGTTCGGTCTTCGCAACGTCCTGATGCGGCGGCGACGGGATCGGCGTCGCGAGGTGCGTCGGGCTGCGCGCGGGATCGACGTTCGGCGTCGGGATGCGCAGCTGCTCGAGCGAGATGCGCCCGCCCGCGAGGGAGCGTCCCGACAGCGAGCGCCACTGCTCGGCGTGCAGCTCGTTTGCCGCCTGACGGAGCGCTTGCGACATCGCGCCCGCGGACTGGAAGCGCCGCGCCGGGTCCTTCTCGAGCGCCGTGAGGATCACGTGCTCGAACGAGATCGGCATCTCGGGACGGCGCTCGCGCGGCGATGGAGGCGGCATCTCCAGGTGCGCGCGCATCAGATCGAACAGCGTCTCGCCCGTGAACGGCTGCGTGCCGGTGATCGCCTCGAACAGCACGACGCCCGCCGCGTAGATGTCGGTGCGCGAGTCGACGAGGCCCGCGCCGCTGATCTGCTCCGGCGCCATGTAGGCGGGCGTGCCGAGCAGCGCTCCGGTGCGCGTGCGGGGGGAGTGCTGGTTCAAGCCGGGGGCGAGCTTCGCGATGCCGAAGTCGAGCACCTTCGCGTGGCCCTCGGCGGTGACGAGCACGTTGTCCGGCTTGAGATCGCGATGCACGATGCCGAGCGCGTGCGCGGCACCGAGCGCCGACAGCATCTCGGTCACCACCTGCACGATGCCGCCGATCGGCACGCGCTGGCCCTGCGCGAGGAGCCCGCGCACGATCTGCCCGAGCGTCTGCCCCTCGATGAACTCCATCACGATGTACGGCCGGCCGTCGGGGAGCTGCGCGAGATCGAGGACGCTGACGATGTTCTCGTGACGGATCAAGTTCACGCTGCGCGCCTCGGCGAAGAACCGCTCGAGCAGCTCGGGGCTGCGCGCGCACTCTTGCGACAGCACCTTGATCGCGACGCGGCTTCCGATCACCGGTTGCTCGGCGAGATACACCGCGCCCATGCCGCCCTCGCCGAGCAACCGCTCGATGCGATAGCGGCCGACCTCGGTCCCGAGCAGCGGATCGCTCACGGCGTGCAGTCTCCCACGCAGTCCTCGCCCGCGCCGCACGTTCCATCGCCGCACAGCGCCGGGCACTCACCGCAGTCGGAAGGACACACGCGACACGACTCGATCGCCGAACAGACGGCGTCGCCGCACCGAGCCGCGGCGGCATCGCAGGTCGTGCCGGGCATGCACAGCGGCGTGCAGCGCGCCCAGCAGTCCGGGTCCGCGCAACCGACGAGCCCGTCGCGATCGTGGTCCGTCGAGGTGCACGTCTCGTACGGGGTCTCCGCGCCGTAGGCGATGCGCAGCGTGGTGGTGCCCTGCCCTGTCTGGTTTCCGATCAGCACCGTGCCGCTCTCGAACCCGGGAGATGCGAGGACGCGCGCGCTCCCGATCGACAGCGCGATCGGGACGGCGGTCCACGTCGTGCCGTTCCACTCCCACACGTCGCGCGTGGCGGGATCCGCGAACAGCGCCGGATCCGCCGAGCCGCCGAGCACCAGCATGCGCTGGCGGGTGGGATCCCACGCGAGCCCGTGTCCGAAGCGTCCCGTCGGCACCGCGGGAGGCTCGAGCTTCGTCCACTGATCGCCGTCCCACTCCCAGGTGTCGCTGAACACGGTGCCTCGCTCGCGACCACCGAACAGCAGCACCGTCTCGCGGATCGGATCGTAGGCCATCGCGTGGCCCCTGCGCGGCGCGGGCCTCGTCGCCGATGGCTTCTCCATCCACGCGACGCCATCCCATTCCCACGTCTGATCCGACGGAGCACCGCCGGCGTCGCCACCGAACAGCACCGTGACCCCGCGCTTCGCGTCGTACGCCATCGCCGCATTGGTTCGCGGCTGCGGTCCCGGCGCGGCGACGCTCGTCCAGCCCTCGCCGTCCCACAGCCACGTGACTGCATCGACGCCGACGAGCACGCTGTGCCCGCGCTTCGCGTCGTACGCCATCGCGTGACCTCGTTGCGCCGTCGGTCCGCTCGTCGCGACGCGCGTCCAGCCGCCGGGGCCAAACTCCCACGTGTCGCCGAGCACCGCGCCCGTCCCCACAGTCACGACGCTCTCGCCTCCAAACATCACGATGCGGTGCCGTCGCGCGTCGTACGCACCCGCGAAGTCCACGCGCGACGAGGGCTTCGGCGTTGCGGGCTGCGGGATCTCGATCCAGCGCTGCCCATCCCAGCGCGAGACCAGGCCGGGCGTCGGCGGGCTACTGGTTTCGCTGGTGTTCCCGCCGACCCGCACGACGCGCCCGTCGGTGCCCGTGGCCATGGCGGCGTTCAGGCGATCGTCGATTGTCGTGACCACCGCGGTCGAGGTCCACGCGCTGCCGTCCCACGACCACAGCTCCTCCGCGAGGAGCCGATCGTCACTGACCACGATGCGCTGCGCGACGGCATCCCACGCGATCGGCGAGCGACCGCCCGCCGGTGGGCTATCCGCGGCGCCCGCGACTTCGCGCCAGCCATCGCCGTCCAGCTCGTACGTCGTCACGCCATCGGTCGCCTCGACGATCATCACCATCACGCCGCGCGCGTGATCGAACGCCATCGCCTGGTGGAAGCGCGCGATCGGCTGCGGCCGCGCATCGCTCCGCTCGTGCCAGTCCGTGCCGTCCCACTCCCACGTGCTGCCGGGCAGCTCCATCACCACGTCGAGGATCGCACCACCGAACATCACGGTGACGCCGCGCACCGGATCGTAGGCCATCGCGTGGTTCTCCTGCGCCGGCGGTGCCACCGTCGGTTGGCGAACGATCCACGCGGTCCCATCGAACTCCCAGGTGTCGGAGAACCGCGAGTCCGTGTTCGAACCACCGAACATCACCATGCACTGGCGGCGGCGGTCGTACGCCGACGCGTGCGCGCGCCGCGCCGACGGAGCGGTCCGCGTCCGGAACAGCCGCCACGTGTCATCGGCAAACGCCCACGTCCGCGAGGTCACCGCGGCGCCGTACTCCGAGCCTCCGAACATGACGAGCTGGTCGGCCGACGTATCGGTGACCAGCGACACCTCCGTCACCGGGAAGATCCCGAACGCGTAGATCTCGTCGACGATCGGCTGCTCGTCGCGACACGTGCTGCTACAGCCGTCGTGCGAGATGCGGTTGCCGTCGTCGCACTCCTCGTCGCGCGCGAAGATCGGATCGTCGATGCGACCGTTGCCGCACCCGACCGGCAGACACGCGCCATCGCGACAGAAGCCGCTCGTCGCCCCGTCTCCGCACGCGTCGCCTTCATCGTGACCTTCGCAGTCCGCGGTCTGCTCGGGTGTCACGCACAGCGAGAGATCGAGGTACGTGCTGCACCGCGTACCCTCGGGACACACCTTGTCGCCGCACTGCTCGGTCTGCGTTCGCACACAGCCGATCGCGAGAACCGCGACGACGATCCCGACGAGCCTCACTCCCTCCAGTGTCGCTCAGTCGGTGTTCTTTTCCCAGCTGCCATACATCGGGTTGGGGATGAGGAACATCTTCTCGCCGAAGTCCGCATACGCCGACTCGGGCTTCGTCCGCAGCTCCTGCGAGAGCGCCGGAAAGTCGAGGATGTTGTCGCCGACGAACGCGAGGATCTCGAGCGGCGGCATGCCCGGCCTCGCGGTGCCCGCCGCGATCGACGCGAAGCGCGGGTTCTTGTCGCTCGTGTTCGTCTTGCACAGCATCGCGTCGAACACGAAGCCCTTCGCGGTGAGGTTCTGCTCGGTCGCGGGGCACTCCGTCGACGCGAGCCGGTTCGACACGAACACCACGTGACCGCCGAGCTGCTTCACGGTCCTCGTGAACGCGAGCGCGCCGGGGATCGGCTCCGCTGCTCGCTGGTCGACCCAGTCGCCCCAGCTCGCGGGCGAGTAGCCGAGCCCGAGCTCGCCCCGCGCGCGTTGATACGGGCTGTTGTCGAGCGACGTCTCGTCGATGTCGAGCACGACGCCCCAGCTCGCGGGTGCACCCGCCGCGACGCGCGCGCTGACCTTCGCGGTCGCCGCGCCGTACGCTTGCAGCGACAGTGCGCGACGCTCCGCGCTGCGCTGGTACCACTTGATGTCGAGCCCGAGCGGCGCGACTGGCTGATCCGTCGTGCACGAGCCGGAGCACGACAGCTTCAGCCGCGCCTTCGCATCGGCCGCCGGCGCGCTCGCCGCGGCGCCGTTCGTGACCTCGACGAGGTAGAAGCCACCGATGTCGATCGCGAGGGCGCTGATCTTCGACAGCTTGCCGTACCCCGCGTCGTCGTCGGCGCCGATCGTGCGCGGATAGGATCCGTCGGCGAGGCGCGGTCCGTACACCTTGATCGCGGTGTCGAGGCCCGCCGTCGAGCCGGCCCTCGTCACCTCGAGCGTGACCTTCGCGCCCGCCGCCGCGTAGAACACGAAGCCCGGTCGGGGCACGCGCGTGGTCAATCGCGTGTCGGCGGTGCCGACCGCGAGGCGACCCTGCACCTCGATGCCCGGCACGGCGTCACCCTTCTCGTCCTGTCCGGCGAGATCCGCGCCCTCGTCCTCGATGACGCCGTCCTCGGTGGTGCAGGCGACGAGAGCGAGCATCGCGAACAAGATCCGGCGCATGCGGTGGCGCGGTGCAGCAGGTGTGCCGCCACGCGCGGCGTGTGATCCGCGCCTTACGGCACCGCGCGCTGGCGGCACGAGTAGCCGTGGCGCCGCGTCCGTCCGTTTGCGTGACAACCGTGAGGCGCGTGGCGCGCCGCCGACACGTGAGCGGCTCAAAAAAAAGCGCCGAGCCGTGCGGGCTCGACGCGTTGCGACCGGAGAGCGCTCGGCTCAGCTCGGCGCCATGCCGGCCTGCGCGGCCACTTCGGCGGCGAAGTCCGACTTCTTCTTCTCGAGGCCCTCGCCGAGCTCGAAGCGAACGAAGCGGCGAACGCGGATGTTCTCGCCGATCTTCGCGACCAGCTCCTGCTGGATCTGATCGATCGTCTTCTCCGGATCCTTCACGAACGGCTGATCGAGCAAGCAGATCTCCTTGACCCACTTGTTGATCTGACCTTCGACCATCTTCTGCGCGATCGCCTCGGGCTTGCCGCTCTCCTTCGCCTTCGCGACGAGAACTGCCTTCTCCTTCTCGACGACGGCCGGGTCGACCTCCTCCTTGCGCACGAACTGCGGGTTCATCGCGGCGACCTGCAGCGCGACGTCCTTCGTGAACGCGACGAAGTCCTCGTTGCGCGCGACGAAGTCGGTCTCGCAGTTCACCTCGACGAGAACGCCGATGCGACCGCCGCCGTGGATGTAGCTGACGACCGCGCCTTCGGTCGCCTCGCGGCCGGCCTTCTTGGCCGCCTTCGCGAGACCCTTCGCGCGCAGGTAGTCGATCGCCTTGTCCATGTCGCCGCCGACCTCGACAAGCGCCTTCTTGCAGTCGGACATGCCAGCGCCGGTGCGCTCGCGGAGATCCTTGATGAGCGTTGCAGTGACTTCCATGACTACGACTCCGAATCCGGGGAGGCCGAGGCCTCGGGGTTGAACATGCTGCCGCCGGTCGACATCTCGACGCGCGGACCATCGCCGCCCGAGGAGACGTGGATCACGCGCTCGCCCTCGTCCTGCTTCTCGGCGCCGCGGGTGCGCGCGTTCTCCTTGAAGACCTTGTTGCCGATGATCGCGGCGTCGGCGATGCGCGACGCGAACAGCTTGATCGCGCGGATCGCGTCGTCGTTGCCGGGGATGACGTAGTCGATCTGATCCGGATCGCAGTTGGTGTCGGTGATCGCGACGACCGGGATCTCGAGCTTGCGCGCCTCGTCGACGGCGATGTGCTCCTTGTGCGGATCGATGACGAACAGCATGCCCGGGACCTTCGAGAGGCCCTTGATGCCGCCGAGCGACTTCATGAGCTTGTCGCGATCGCGGCGGATCATCACCTGCTCGCGCTTGGTGAGCGCGAACAGCGTGCCGTCCTCTTCCATCTTCTCGAGGCCGCGCAGGCGCTCGAGCGAGCCCTTCACGGTCTTGAAGTTGGTGAGCGTGCCGCCGAGCCAGCGCTGCGTCACGTAGTGCTGGCCGGAGCGCGTCGCCTCCTCGACGATGACGTCCTGCGCCTGCTTCTTCGTGCCGACGAACAGGATGGTGTCACCGCGCGACGTGGTGTCGATGACCGCCTGGAACGCCTGGCGGAACAGCTTGACCGTGTGCTGCAGGTCGATGATGTGGATGCCGTTGCGCGCGCCGAAGATGAACTGCTTCATCTTGGGGTTCCAACGACCCGTGTTGTGACCGAAGTGGACGCCCGCTTCGAGGAGCGCGCGCATCGAGATGGGGTTTTGCCCCGTGGCCTCTGCCATCGTTTCCATTGTCAGTACCTTTCCGTTGGTTCACCCCGCGCTGTCACTGACTCCGGGAACTCTCGAGGAGCACGGCCCTTTGTCTCGAACGCGGTGAGTAGTTCCTCGGGACATCCGAGGAGGGGCGGATCTAGCACGCGCCGGATCGAAGTCGCAAGGTGGCGAATGCGACACATGCGACCAGGCTAACGCCGCATAGCTCCTGGCCAAATGGCGTGGTACGCCCGCGATCGCCATGCGAACCCTTCTCGCCTTGCTCCTCTTCGCGGCCTGCGGCTCGTCGACGCCGTCCTCCACGCAACCCGCGCCCGCGCCCGCTCCGCCGGTCGCGACGCCCGATCCGGCGCCCGCGCCGCCGCCCGCGCCGTCCAAGCCGGTCACGAACTCGACGCTCGCCGCGATCGGCCTCGACCCGAACGCGATCGATCGCGGCGCGGATCCTTGCGAGGACTTCTACCAGTTCGCGTGCGGCAACTGGATCAAGACGCGCGAGATCGACGCCGACAAGCCGCTCGCGATGCGCAGCTTCGTCGACATCTCGGATCGCAACCTGGTCTACGAGCACGAGCTGCTCGAGAAGCTGAAGACCAAGGCGACGACGCCCGAGGAGAAGGCGCTCGGCGCGTTCTACGGCGCGTGCATGAACGAGGGGGCGATCGAGAAGGCCGGGCTTCGGCCGATCGCGCCGCTGCGCGCGGTGATCGACAAGGTGAAGGACACGAAGTCGCTGTCGGCGGCGGTCGCGAAGCTGCACGCGGCCGGCTACGGCGTGCTGTTCGCGTTCGGTCCGACGCAGGATGCGAAGGACGCGAAGATGGTCATCGCGTCGATGGATCAGGGCGGCATGGGCCTTCCGGATCGCGACTACTACCTGAAGGACGACGAGCAGTCGAAGAAGCTGCGCTCCGCGTACGAAGCGATGGTCGCGGCCGTCCTCGTCGAAGCCGGTCGCAAGCCCGACGTCGCGAAGACCGAAGCGGCGGCGATCATCGCGCTCGAGACCGAGCTCGCGAAGGTCGCGAAGGACAAGGTCGAGCGTCGCGATCCGACGACGATGTACAACCGCCTCGAGAAGGCGGGCATCGCGAAGGCGGCGCCGAGCTTCGACTGGGCGACGTTCTGGAAGACGGTGAACCTCGCGAGCGACGCGATCACCGTCGGTGCGCCGAAGTTCTTCGAGGGACTCGAGCCGCTGCTCAAGTCGACCAAGCCCGAGACGTGGCGCGCGTACCTGACGTTCCACACCGTCGCGAAGTCGAGCGACTTCCTGACGAAGAAGCTCTACGACATCACCTTCGAGCTCACGAAGGCGCTGACCGGACAGGCCGAGCAGCAGCCGCGATGGAAGCGCTGCGTGGGTTTCACCGACGGAGCGCTCGGCGACTACCTCGGCCAGGTGTTCGTGAAGGACAAGTTCGCCGGCAAGAGCAAGGAGGCGGCGCTCGAGCAGATCGGTGCGATCCGCGCCGCGATGAAGGCGAACCTCGAGTCGCTGCCGTGGATGGACAAGGCGACGAAGGAGCGCGCCTACAAGAAGCTCGACGCGATGACGTATCAGATCGGCTACCCGAACAAGTGGCGCGCGTACACGTTCAAGGTCGACCCGAAGTCGTTCGGCGCGAACGCGCTCGCCGCGAAGAAGTTCGAGCAGGCGCGGCAGCTCGCGAAGATCGGCAAGCCCGACGATCGCGACGATTGGTACCTCTCCGCGCCGACGGTGAACGCGTACTACGACTCCTCGCGCAACGGCATGGTGTTCCCCGCCGGCATCCTGCAGCCGCCGTTCTACTCGGTCGACGCGTCGATCCCCGTGAACCTCGGCGCGATGGGCATGGTCGTCGGGCACGAGCTGACGCACGGCTTCGACGATCAGGGCTCGCAGTTCGACGCGGACGGCAACCTCAAGAACTGGTGGGAGCCGTCGACGCAGAAGGAGTTCAAGGCGCGCACGCAGTGCGTGATCGACCAGTACAACAAGTACGAGGTCGTCGGCGGCGGCAAGGTCAACGGCGCGAACACCGTCGGCGAGAACATCGCCGACATCGGCGGCGTGAAGCTCGCGCTCGCCGCGTATCGCTCGCTGCGCTCGACGGCGCCGGACACCGTCGTCGCGGACGGCTTCACCGAGGACCAGCAGTTCTTCCTCGGCTTTGGCCAGGCGTGGTGCGCGAAGTTCCGCCCGGACTTCGAGAAGATGATGGCGACGATCGACGTCCACTCGCCGGCGAAGTGGCGCGTCAACGGCACGCTCCAGGCGACGCCCGAGTTCGCGCGCGCGTTCCGCTGCAAGCTGGGCGCGAAGATGCAGCCCCCGAAGGCCTGCGTCGTCTGGTAACTGGCTAGCTCGCTGGCCACCCTGCCTCGGAAACAGCCTCGCGATCTCGGTGGGTTACGGTGCCCACTCGAGGTCGCGATGCGGACCTCGCAACCCTGTTGGTAGCTGTGCGTCGGGGTGCGTCGCGAGGCAGCGTCGCTTTCGAATAGGGTTCGCGGCATGAAGCGCGTTGCTGCCGTTGCCCTGGTGCTGATGTTCGCCGTCGGATGCGCGGGGCGCGGTGGTACGAAGACCGGCTCGTCGCTGACCCGGCAGGTCGACGACAGCTCGCAGCGCGACCACGCGAGCGACTTCTCGCAGCGTCCGATCGGCCAGCGCTGATCTCGTCTAGCGCGCGAAGCTGGAGCGGATCATCGCTTCGGCAGACTTGAGCGCCGTCACCCGCGTCGCGTGATCCGCGGGCAGTTTTCCGACGAGCGCGCCGAACGGCCGCTTGGCCTTTCGGTTGTCGATCATGGCCTGCGCGAGCGAGCGCACGACGCCACCGGGATCCACGCCCGGAAGCTCGACCGGTCCCGGCTTGAGCGATGGCGTCTCCGCCCAGCGCGCGATCGCGTGCAGCAGCGGTGCTTGCTCCGACCACAGCGTCGTCAGCTCCTGCAGCCCGAGCGCGCGCTGCGCGAGCTGCTCGCCGAGCGCCGCGAAGCCGAGCCACGCGAGCCACATCCGCGCGAGCACCGGTGACATCGACGAGCGCGGCGCGTACTGGCGCGGACCGTAGAGCTCGTTGAACCGCATCGACGGCGTGAGCCAGACCGCGTTCATCGCGGTGGTCTCCGACGGTGCGCGCCACGGCTGACCGACGATCGCGCTCAGCGCCGCGCTCGCCTGCTCGCACTCGCGCGCGAACGCCGCGGCATCCGCCTGCGCGCCCCACGCGTTCGCGAGATCCGCGGGCGCGGCGAACAGCGCCTGCGCGATCGCGCGCTCGGTGTCGACGAACGCCTTGCCCTCCGCCTCCGCATTCTGCGCGGGCAAGCGCGTGCCGACGATCGTCGGATCCTGGATGCTCGCGATCTCGTCGGCGATCTCGGCGTGTGCGATGCCATCGTCACCGACGGTGAGCGGACAGATCACGGAGTTGAAGTCGACGACGGTGTACGCGCCGATGCGGAACACGCGGTTGAACGGGAACAGCCGGCACGACGCGGGCTTCGCGGCGCGCCCGTCCTCGATCTCGACGCGACACAGGCCGTCGTCGGCGAGGAACCAGCAGCGATCACGCGGATTGAACGCGGTGATCGCATCGCCGCGCCGGCGCAGGAACGCGGTCAGCTCTGGACGCCGCGCGACGAGCTGCACGAGCTGGCCCGCGGTGACATCGATGCCGATGCCGTGGCCCTTGCAGCACGCACCGCAGCCTCTGCACTCGTAGCGAAAGCGCTTGTCGGGCCAGGTGAAGTAGAGCGAGTCGGTCACGAGTCGATCGCGCGAGGACGCGCGCCGCGCGCAGTATGCATGCGACGCGTTCCTCGTCGGTACCCATGGCTACTCGACTTGCGAGTTGCAGATGTGCAGTTTCGGTTGCATTCGTGCAACTCGATGTACTACGAGGCCAGTCCCGTCGCGGACATGGATCGCCGATCTCGCCTCCGCGACGGGCCTATCCCTTGCTCGGAGCGTGGTCATGCGTTGGCTTCCCTTGGTGCTGCTGGTCGGTTGTGTGGCGGAGGCCGGCGACGGCGATCTCGACGACGGCGCGGAGTACGCGTCGGAGATGACGGCCGCGGAGGCCGCGCGCGTGCTCGCGCTCGTGAACTACCCGCTCGTCGACAAGACCACGCTCGACATCGACGCCGGGCTCACGCCCCAGGCGGCGACCTCGATCACGGCGTACCGCGCGGGGGCGGACGGCGTGTTCCCGAGCAAGGACGACAACGAGATCGACGGCATCCCGGAGCTGGATGCGATCCCGAACATCGGCGCGGCATCTCTGCAAAAGCTGTCCGCCTATGCGTCGGCGCATCCAGCTCCGCAGCCCGTGGTCGTCGGCTCGCGCCGCTTCCTCGGCTGGCAAGCGCAGGCGATCCTCTGGGTCACCAACACGTCCGCCGTCGGCGTCTTGAACGGCCTCCTCGACGACCGCGCCGCCGCGAACATCGTCGCCGCGCGTCCATACAGCACGCTCGCCGAGGTCGACGCGGTCCCGCTGGTCGGGCCCTCCGCGTTCGACGTCTTCAAGGGCCAGTCGTACACGTGGTGGCACGCGTACGTCCTCCACGGCACCACGCCGCCTCCGCCCGCCTCGCTCGCCGGCACCTACGACGGCATCGCGTTCGACGAGGCGACCGCCACCGAGGCGCTCGCGATCGCCAACGTCCGCACGCGCGACGACATGGTCGCGCACGGCGTGGTCGCGAACGGCGCCTCGGTCATCGTCGGCAACCGCCCGTACACCACGCTGGCCCAGGTCGCCGCGGTCTCCGGTGTCGGCACCGCGACGATGCGCAGCCTCCACGCGTACGCCACGTCGCTGCTCTCGAGCGGCACGCTCGCCGACGGCGCGGAGTGCGGAGCCCACGACTCCTGCCAGTCGGGCCTCTGCGTCGGCCTCACCGTCTACCCGATGGGCACGTGCAGCCCGGCGTGGATGAAGGGCACGTTCTCGGTCGCGACGCCGGCCACGATCCCCGACGGCGGCGCCGCGATCACGCAGTCCGTCGAGGTCACCGGTCTCGCCTCGGTCCCCGAGGACCTCGTCGTGCACCTCGACATCGATCACCCGCGCAAGACGGACCTCTACATCGTCCTAACGCAGCCGAGCAGCGCCGAGTCGCTGATCTGGGACGTCGACTCGTCGGGCAACGCCCACGTCGTCGTCGGCGGGAACCTCGAGCGCGACTCCGAGGTCAACGGCACGTGGACGCTGTCGGTTCGCGACGTGTTCTCGGGCTCGTCGGGCACGCTGCGCGGCTGGTCGCTCGAGCTCACCTCTCGCTACGACTAGCGGCTACTCGTCGTCGGTGTCTTTGTCCTTGCCGCGGCGCTCGATCTTCGCGGCCGCGCCGAGCTCCTTGTGGATGCGCGCGACGCGCTCGACCTGGCCCTTCGCGGGGAAGCGCTCGTAGAAGCCTTCCTGCTTGAAGCTGCGCGCGAGGTCCTCCCACGGAGCGAGCCGGCGCGCCCAGCGCTTCACGCGCTCTTCCTTCGGCTCGGCGTCGACCGCGGCGAGATCCGCGCACACGCGCAGCATCGCCTTGAGCGTGACGGGCCGCGTGATCATGTAGTTCGGGTGGCCCCACGCGTCGCCCCACGCCTTCTCGGCGGCACGGAGGAAGTCGCGCACGATCTCGTAGTAGCGCTCGGCCTCGCGCGGCAGGTTCTGCTTCTTGCCGAGCTTCCTCCAGTCCTGGGTCGCCCAGCGGTGTAGCTCGTTGAACAGCTCTGCCTGGAGGATCCACTTCTCCTGCTTCGAGCGACCGCCGAGGCGGTTGATCTTGTAGCGCAGCGGCGAGTCGCCCTCGCGATACAGGTGGTCGACGATGCGCGCCGCGAACTTCTTGTCCGGCGCGGCCCACGACACCTTCTCGTAGAGATCGACGAGGTGCGACTTGTTGATGCGCGTCGGCGTCGAGTTGATGATGACGAACATCTCCGTCGCGAAGTCTTCGCTCTTGCCGTCGAAGATCACGCACGGCACCGTGATCGAGCGCGCGTCGTCGGGCCGCGCGCGACGGAAGAAGTGCAGCGCGGCGAGCCGGTGCTGCCCGTCGATGATGAGGTACTTGCCCTTCGGCTCGGAGAGGTTGCCGACGTTCGTGAACGGCTTGACCGGATCGAACTTCAGCTTCTCGTCGGTGAACAGCAGCACCGTGCCGGGGATCGGCGGCTGGCTGACCGCCGTCTCGTAGAAGTTCTGGATCTGGCTCACCTTCGCCTTGGACAGCTGGCGCTGGAACGCGGCGTCGCTCGCCTCGATCTTCGCGATGAACTTCGCGACCTCGTCGTCGTCCGCGACCTCCTCGCCGGCGAGGCTCGGCGCACCCTCCGCGTAGAACCGACTGATGAACCGCGCCTTGTCGAGGATGTCGTCGACGGGATAGGCGCAGAAGTAGAAGACGCTGTCCTTCTGGCGGATCTGGGTGGCGAGCACGGGGCCATCCTATCGCGATCGGCGTTAGGATGAGATGACGAGGCCGCATTGGAGTCGCTCAGCTTCCAGAACCGCGACTTCGCGGTGCGCTCGGAGATCGGCACCAACTGCATCCGTGCGCGGTTCTCGGGCAACGCCGACATCGACGCCATCGCCCCGCTCCGCGAGCTGATGGGCCGCATCCACGCCGAGATGGTCCGCACCTGTTCGCGCGAGATCGAGATCGATCTGCGCGACCTCGAGTTCATGAACGCCGCGTGCATGAAGCTGTTCGTGAACTGGGTGGCCGACATCCTCGAGAGCCCCGAGGAGCAGCGCTATCGCCTGCGGTTCGTGTCGAACCCCGAGGTGCGCTGGCAGCGCCGGAGCCTGATGGCGCTGCAGTGCTTCACGACCGACGTCGTCGTCCTCGACGGCTGATCACGGCTGCTTCTGCCACGGCCACGTCAGCACGTCGCCGACCATGCGCGCCGTGGTCTGCTCGTCGATCCACGCGAGGAGGTCGGCGTCGGGCGCCGGCAGCGTCCACGCGACGAGCCCCTCGAACGTGTCCTGCACGATGTAGCGCCCGCGCGGTGACAGCGCGATCGAGGGGCGCCCCGCGTGAGCGGCCGGGAACGACCAGCGCGCCCCGGAGGTGAGATCGATGAGCCCGATCTGGAAGCCCGTGCTCATGCTCGCCATCAGCTTGCCGTCGCCGTCGAGCACCGACTCGTACTGCGACGGCCCGAGGAGCCGCACCGGCTTCGCACCCGGCACGAGCGGCACGTGCAGCGTGTCGCGATCGACGAGCACGACGATCGCGCTGCCGTCGGGCAGGACGTCGATGCGCGAGATCTCCTTGTCGAAGCGCGCGATCTCGACGAGGTCGCGCGTCCACAGGTAGAGCCGCGAGTCGACGACGGCGACGACGCGCTCGTCGAGATCCGAGGCGACGAACATCGACCGGCCCGCGGCCAGGTTCACGCGGCGCAGATCGTTGGTCGACACGTTCCCGCGGACGAGCTCGCCGTGCTCGCTGATCGCGGCGAACTCGAGCGGCCCGACCGGCGCGGTCCCGCGCACGGCGCCGTCGAGCTTCACGATCTCGCGCGGCTCGTCCTTGCCGATGCGCGCGAAGATGCGCCCGTCGGCCTTGGTCTCGCCCTTGCCGAACAGCACCGCGTTGCCATGGAGCAGGCGCGCCCACGGCGACTGCGACGGAGGCACGGCCACGACCTCGGTCGTCTCCGTGGAGCCCTGCGTCGCGACGAGGATGCGTACGCCGCGTCCGCTCTCCTCGCGGAGCGCCACGCGCCCGGTCGCGACGTCGATCCCGATCGGCGACACCGTCCCGAAGCCATCGAGCGCGATCCGGATCGGCGGATCGCCCTGCACGTTTCCCCACGCGAGCTCGCTCAGGTTTCGCCACGTGAACAGCGTGTCGTCGCCGGCGAACACCATGTTGGTCCCGAGCGGGAACGGCAGCTGATGTGGCAGCACCTTGTCGAGCTCGACGCCGGTGACGAGCCCATCTCCGACGACGACGATCCGCTCCACGCCGGGTCGCGCGACGATACGGAGGCGGCTCATCGGCGTCGGCAGCGAGAGCACGAGCTTCATCGCCGGCGACTGGAGGTGCAGCTTGGACTCGGCGCTCGCCGCGAGGAGCACGTCGGTGCCGGCGACGCGGATGCCCGCCGTGATCGTGTCGATCTGCATGCCGCGCGCGTAGATCTTGCCGTCGATGTAGCCGAACACCTCGCCGCCGAAGACGAGGATCTCGAGCGCGTTCCCTCGGTAGACGGCGTTCGCGATGACGCGCGGCTGCCCGGGTGACGACAGCGGCACCTCGCTCCACGAGCCCTCCTGCACCGCGATCTCGAAGATGCGCTGCCCCTCGATCACCGCGAGGCGCCCCTTCGGCGAGAGGACCAGCACGGGCTGCGTCGCGATGTCGCGACGAACGAGCTCGGTCCCCGACGCGGTCATCGCCACCACGCTCGTCTTGTCGGCGAGCGCGAGCCACGAACCATCGGGCGCGAGCTCCGCTTGCTTGACGACGTGACCAGCCCACAGCGGCGTGCGCGCGCCCGACGACAGGTCGAGCAGCGACGCGACGCCGGCGTTGTCGACGACGAGCGCCACGTCGCCCGCGTCCGACGTGCTCGCCATGTCGATCGGCTCGGTGCCGAGCTTGGTCGCGACGTTGCCCGCCGGGTCGAGCAGCTCCGGCGGCGCCTCGTCGGTGAACACCAGCACGCGCCGCTCGCGCACCCATCGCGCGTTGACGTGGCTCGCGTACGGACGCGCGATGACCAGTCGCTTGCGCTCGAGGTCCCACACGCGCACCACGTTGTCGCGCGTGGTCTGGAGCAGCTGCGTGCCGTCGGGCGACATCTCCGCGCGAACGGTCATCTGGTCGGGGCCCTGCATGCCCCACCACACGCCGCGCACGACGGCGGCCTGCGCGACCGCACGCGCGTCGGCGATCCGTCGCGACGCCGGCGGGATCTCCGCGAGCAGCGCGATCGCCTGCGTCGGGTTCGTGTCGAGGAGCGACCGCGCCTGCATGATCACGAGGTCGTCGTTGCGCTCTGCGAGGCGATCGCGCGCTTGCTCCGCGGCGTGCTTCTCGACGACCGCTTGCTTGCGCGCCGTCGTCGCGGCATCGCGCTCCTCGATCACGCGGCTCACGCTGAACCACGCGAGCGCGGCGACGGCGACGAGCGCGAGCGCGATCACGGAGAGGATCGTGCGGTGCTTGCGCACGAACCGCGACACCCGCTGCCGGCGCGTGTAGTCGTGCGCGGACACGAGCCGCCCGTCGAGGAATCGCCGGAGATCCTCGGCGAGCTCGCCCGCGTTGCGATAGCGAACCTTGCCGTCGAACGCGAGCGCCTTGTCGACGATCGCGATCAGCTCCGGCGGCACGCCTTCGACGACCTCGGGCAGCGGCTTGATCTCGTTCATCAG
Source organism: uncultured Kofleriaceae bacterium (assembly GCA_964617845.1). Lineage (GTDB taxonomy): Bacteria > Myxococcota_A > Polyangia > Haliangiales > Haliangiaceae > JABFXX01. The sequence continues at coordinate 267,716 of CAZUAR010000003.1, forward strand.
CGTCTTGCCGATGACCTCGGTCGCGCTGTTGCCCGTCATCGGCGGCTTGCCGGCGAGCAGCTGGTACAGCGTCGCGCCGAGCGCGTAGACGTCCGTCGACGGAGACAGCTCCTCGCCGCGCGCTTGCTCGGGCGCCATGAAGCCGGGTGTTCCGAACACCGAGCCGACCTGCGTCTGCAAGCTGTCCGACGCGGCGGGGATCACGGGCTCGAGCGCATCGAGCGCGTCGTCCTCGGCGGCGTCGATCACCTTCGCGAGGCCCCAGTCGATCACGACGGTCTCGCCGTGCTCTCCGACGAGGATATTGGTCGGCTTGAGATCGCGATGGATCACGCCGCGCTTGTGCGCGTGAGCGATCGCGTCGATCGCGGCGAGCATCGCCGGCAGTAGCGTGAGGCGCGAGTCGAGGTCCTTCGACGCCGCGATGATCTGATCGAGCGGCTTTCCGGTCACGCGCCGCATGACGTAGAACGGGCGACCGTCGGGCGTCGTGCCGGAGTCGTAGAGCGGCACGATGCCGTGATGCTCGAGGCGCGCGGTGATCTCGATCTCGCGCACGAAGCGCCGCGCGACGCTGGTGCCGCGCACGTTGACCTCTTTGAGCGCGACCGTGCGGCCGAGCTGCGTGTCGTACGCCTCGACGACGCGGCCCATGCCGCCGCGGCCGAGCTCGTTGCCGTGTCGGTAGCGGTTCGTCGGAACCGGCGGGATGGACGAGCGCGACGAGCGCAGGATCGGCTCCGGCGGGATCTGCGAGTCGCGCGCCGGCAGCGTGTCGCCGATGTCCGGCGTCGACGCGGGCGACGATGGATCGCCGAGGCCCGGGACGGTCCCCGGCGCGACGATCGTGTCTTCGATTCCGCTCGGCGCGGGCTTGTGAGGCTCGTCGGAGTCAGCGCCGCCGCTCACGAGCGGTCAGTCCAGGTCCCAATCCACGTCGGACATCGGGCGATCGCTGCGGATGTTCACCGCCCGCGTGCTCTCCTCGGGCGGCAGCTGGTTCGCCTTGCTGCGCGCGCGCTCCATCGCGGCGATGCCCTCGACGTTCGCGAGGCGCGTCGACTCGTTCTCCTCGAAGCCCGTCGACGGAATGCCACTCTGCAGCTCCGTCTTGGGCGCGGACTTCAAGAACTTGTCGAAGTGCGGATCGAGCGTGGTCGCGTGATCCGGGTTGTCGTCGTTGAAGCCGCCGTCGTCGAAGAGATGCGCATCGACGTTGGCCATGCGCGTCGGCTCCTCGTGGCGCGTCGGCGGCGGCACGGCGCGCGTCGGAAGGAACGTCGGTGCCTTCTGGCGCCCAGACACTGCCTGCTCGTTGCGCAGCGCCGAGATGACCTCGCTGTCGACCTGGCGCGTCGGCTCGTCGCTGAACGGCTGCGGCACGGGCCGGCGCGGAGGCGGACGCGTGTTGCCGCCGGGGCGTGGCGCGTTGGTGCCCGGAAGTGGAGGCCGCGTCGTCTGCGGCATCGGCGCCGGCGGCGCTGCGGTCGAGCGCTTGCTGCGCGCGGCCTTGCCCGCCTGCGCCTGCGCGAGCCCGACGACGACCGCGGGCTTCGCGGGCACGTCGGGGCGCACCATCGGCGGCGGCGGATTCACCGGCGAGTCATCCTCGAAGTCGAAGTCGAAGTCCTGCGACGGGCTCGGCGCGGTGCCGATGAACACCTGCGAGTCCTCGTCGGCGAGGCGGCCGCCTTCATCGCGAAGCATGCGCAGGATGCGCGTACGCTCGCCGGCGGACAGCTGATCGCGACGGCCATCGCCGCGGTGGATGCCGGTGTGCTCGCCCTGCCCGCCCGTGCTCACGCTGCTCTTGTTGCGCATCGCGAACTCGGACAGCGGAACGGGCGCCGGCAGCTTCTTGCCGCGCGTCGAAGACGGAGGCGGCAAGCCGGGGGTCTGCGCGCGCGGCATCGTGTTCGAGCTGCCGGTGTTGATGTTGATGTTCGAGCTCGTGTGCTGCTTCGACGAGAAGATGCTCGTCGCGGAGCGCAGCCACTTGCGCGGCCCGCTGACCTGCGGCTCGCCGCCCATCGGCATCGGCAGCGACACCGCGGCCTGCGGGTACACGGGCGCCGGGTTCATCGGCTGGATTCCCGTCGAGCCGCCGAGGATCGCGGCCGCGGCGCGCGCCGCGTCTTCGGCGCAGCCCATCGCGCGCGGGTTCAAGCGGCGAACGATGTCGTCGCTCTTGCCCATCTGGTGCTGGTGCGGGCGCTCGACGAAACGGATGCCCATCTTCTCGAGCCACTGCACCGGCGGATCGGCGCCGATGAGGACAAACGCGCCTTCGTTCGGATAGCGCTTCTGCGAGCCGTCGCCGAGCGCGAGGGTCACCGTGTCCTGATCGAACTGGAGGACCTGCGAGCCGAGCTTGGCCTTGATGCGGCCCTCGCGCGCGTAGTTCTCGATCGCTTGCTTGTTCTTCGGCGCGGCACGATTGAAGCCCTTGCCGCGGTAGCTGATCATCACCTTCGCGCCGGCATCGGCGAGCGCGAGCGCCGCTTCGCACGCGGAGTCACCACCGCCGACCACGAGCACCGCGCGGCCGCGCCAGTCGTCGGGATCCTCGAGCAGGCTGAACACCTTGGGCAGGTTCTCGCCGGGCACCTGCAACGTACGCGGCTTGCCGCGCGTTCCGATCGACAGCACGACGCGCTGCGAGCGATACGCGCCGACGGTGGTGCGCACCTCGAACGCGCCGTCGCCACCGCGGCCGATCGTCTCGACGGACTCGCCCTTGCGGATCTGCATGCCGACGCGCTCGAGCAGCTCGCGCCAGATCGGGATCAGCTGCTCCTTCGACGAATCGAAGACCGGGAGGAACGACAGGTTCAGCGTGTCGTAGGGCTCGGCCATGACGAGCTTGCCCTTGGGATAGCGCGCGATCGTCGACGCGATCTCCTGCTCCTTCTCGAGCACGACATAGGACAGGCTGCGCTGGATGCAGGTGAGCGCCGCGGACAATCCGCCCGGGCCGGAGCCGACGATCACCACGTCGACGGTGGTCTCGTTGCGCCCGAGGATGCCGGGGCGCAGGCCCGACGCGACCATGTGCTCGACGACCGCGCGGCCGAGGTTCGCGGCGTTCTTCACGAGCGGCTTGCCGGCGACCTCGCCGATCAAGTACTGGCCCGGAACCGCGGTCTGAAAGTTCTCGTCGATCTCGGGGATCTTCAGCGGCGGCGGGACGCTTCCCTCGGGGAACATGACGAGCGCCTCCGTGGGGCACGCGAACATGCACGCCTCGCACTGGATGCAGTCCTGGAACCGCAGCACGCGGCTCTTGTTCGCGACGAGATCGAGGACGTTCGTCGGACACACCGCGACGCACGCATCGCATCCGGTGCAGCGATCATCATTGATGTCGTGAACCAGGATCCGGGGTCCGACCGTCATCGCCGGTTGCACCATCTCGTGATGGCGTTTGCGGGCGGACAGCATCGTGAACACCGCCATCACGATGATGGCGAGGCCCCCGAGCGCCAACGGGACGACCCAGGTCACGACAGTAGGATACCTGATTCTGCCTTCGACGCCGACCTGTTAGCCGCGTCAGGACAACCCCGTCCCCTCGACATGTCGGACCAGGAAATCTTTGACTTCCCTCGACAGTCCGTCGAGATCGCGGCCCTCGACGGGAATCGGCGCCCCGATGGTCACGGAGACGTCGCGCCCGAGGCGTGCGGAGCGCGCACCACGAGGGAGGATATCGATGGTGCCGCGGATCGCGACGGGGACGATCGGCGTGCCGGTCTCGATCGCCAGGTGAAAGCCGCCCTTCTTGAGCGGGCCGACCTTGCCATCGCGCGACCGGGTGCCCTCGGGCGCGAGGTAGATGCTCACGCCATCGCGCACGAGCCGCTTCGCGTACTCGATCGACTTCACCGCGGCGGCGTGATTGCTGCGATCGACCTCGATAAATTCCGCCGCTCGCAAGCCGCGCCCCCACAGCGGGATCTGGAACAGCTCCTTCTTGCCGAGCATCCGGATCGTCGGTGACGGCAGGGTCGCGTAGAGCATCGGGATGTCGAGGTGGCTCTGATGATTCGACATGTAGACGTACGCGCGACCGGGCGGGACCCGCTCGGCCCCCGACGCGTGGAGGCGAACATCGAGCAGCTCCACGACGCGCCGTCCGAACCAGCGCGTGCGTTCATCGACCACCTCCCGACGGAGATCTCCACGCGCGATATCGAGCAAGGATGGAGCGGTGACGCGGGCCATCGCACCGACGACGCGAAGGCTATCGAGGATCGACATCGCCCGCATTCTCCCACATGTGGTGACGAAGCCCGGCTAGCGCTGCACCGTGTTCGCTTGTTACCTTTCTTGCGATGTGGCGTCTGCTGGCGGTCATCGCCGCATGCGTGTTGTACACGCGAGCAGCTGCTGCTGACACCGTCGACAAGAACGTTGGTCAGCTGCAGTCGAGCAGCTCGAGCTACAAGGTTCGCCTCGCCGCCGCACTCGCGCTGTCGAAGTCCAAGGATCCGCGCGCGATCATCGCGCTCGCGTCCGCGCTGCAAGACGACGGAGAACCAACGGTCCGCCGCGTCGCCGCGCTCGCACTCGAGAAGATGATCGACGCGCGCACCCCCGACGACGCGAAGGAGCTCGGCATCGACGCGCTCAATCAAGCGTCGACGCTCGACAAGGATCCCAAGGTCCGCGCGACCGCCGAGATCGCGCTCAAGGCGCTCTCGCCGTATCGCAAGAAGCGGCACTCGTCCGGCAACAAGCCCTCCGTCTTCGTGAACGTGGATCCCACCATCGATCAATCGAAGCGCCTGTCGAAGGACGCGAGCGAACGCGTGAACAAGATCGTGAAGACCAACGTCGAGCGCACCGGCTACCCGACCTCGTGGCCGGGCGGCACCCTCCCCACGCAGGCCGAGCTCTCCTCGTCTCGCTCGCGCGCGTTCATCGTCGCGTCGACCGTGAAGAAGGTCGACATCACCAAGACCGGAACGCAGACGCAGATCCAGTGCACGGTCACCGTCCGCGTCGCCCCGTGGCAAGGCAAGGACGGCGGCGAGAAGTGGGAAGCCAACAAGGCCGCCTCGGCGAGTGGCAGCGCGAAGGCGACCACGGGCAACCGCGCGAGAGAGATCGAAGGCGGCGTTCGCGACTGCATCGAGGCGGTCGCCGAGGACGTGACGGCGCGACAGGTCGTCCCGTTCTTGAAGCGCGTCGCCGTCGTGCCGTGAGCGATCGCGACATCGCGATCACGGCACGGAATTGGCCGGCGAGACACGACGGAACTGTCTCGGCGGTTGCCAGGTGCGGGCTCGCGATTCCCGTGGCTTAGGTCGCGGCACGGTCGCTGCTATTCGTCCCTCGCATGCTCCACCGAGGATCGATGTTCGTGGCGTTCGCGCTCGCTGGCTGTCTGAATCCGCCGCCCCCGCCGTCCCCCGATGCCGACCCGGGGACGCTCGAGCAGGTCGCGTCGTTTCCCGCGGCGCCGCGACCGCTCGATCTGCTCCTGGTCATCGACGACTCGCCGTCGATGTACGACAAGCAGGTCGCGCTCGCGAGCACGTTCCCTCAGCTGCTCGCGAAGCTCGCGTCGTTCGACGGCGGCTTGCCCGATCTGCACATCGGCGTCGTCTCGAGCGACATGGGCACGTCCGCGAGCGCGGACGCGATGCCGGGACCGACCGTCGGCGGGATCGGGAACGGTGGCTGCGCGGGCCGCGGCAAGGCCGGTGGCTTCATCGTGCAACAGAACGTGCTGCGCTCGACGACCGAGGAAAGCTTCCTCGCCCACCCGAGGGGTGGCGAGCCGAACTACAACGGGACCCTCGAGAGCGCGCTGTCCACGCAGGTGCGGCTGGGCGCCGGAGGCTGCGGCTTCGAGCAGCCGCTCGCGGCGATGAAGGCGGCGTTCGAGAACCCCGAGAACACGGGCTTCGTGCGCGCGGAGGCCAGCCTCGCCGTGGTGATCCTCTCCGACGAGGACGACTGCTCCGCGCGCCACGCGACCCTGTTCTCTCCGGACAGCGCGGCACTCGGGCCACTGCAGTCGTTCCGTTGCTTCCGCTTCGGCGTCGAGTGCTCTCCCGACACGGTCAACGAGGTCGGCGCGAAGACCGCGTGCAAGCCGCGGCAAGCGGCCGACGCGATCATCGACGATGTCGCGCCGTACCAGAGCGCGCTCCTCGCGGCCAAAGGCAACGATGCGCGCAAGGTGATGCTCGGTGCGATCGTCGCACCCGCCGACGCGGTGGCGGTCGAGCTGCGCACGCAGCCGGGGACCGGCATGCCGCAGACCACCGTCGCGCACGCCTGCTCGTACACCAACGCGATGGGCGAAGGCGCGGTCGCCGATCCGGCGGTGCGGATCTCGGCGCTCGTCGACAACTTTCCAGGCCTCCACGTTCGCGAGACGATCTGTAGCCCCGACCTCGGCGATGCCGCGCGCTCGATCGGCGTCGAGCTGGAGCGCCTGATCGTCGGCGATCGCTGCCTCTATCACGCGGTCGCAGATGACGCGGAGTGCGCCGCGGTCGACGAGACCGGCGACGAGCCCGCCGTCCCGATCGCGAAGTGCGGCGGCGGCGCGACGACCTGCTACGCGATCGTCCCCGATGCGGCGTGCGGCTCGGGCCTGCGGCTCGACGTCGCGCGCGCGACGCCGGCCCCGGCGAACACGTTCACGACGCTGCGCTGCCGTTAGGCCGTCGTACCGCGCGTCGCGAGCTGGAGCTGGTACAGCGACGAGTTCAACCGGTGCGCCGCGCCTGCTGCGCTGCCGATCGCGAACACGTGCAGGAGCAGGCCCGGCAGGAACAGCAGGTAGCCGGCCATCACGAGGACGAACCACAACAGTCCGGCCGCCGGACGCCCCGCGTACAGATGTCCCGCGCCGGGGAGGAGCAAGGTCAGCAGTGCCGCCAACCCGGGGCTCGCCGGCCGGCCATCGCGGATCGCGAAGGGGATGTGGGCCGGCCTGATCACGTCGAGCGCGACGCCTTCATCGCGCGGCTGGAGCTTGTGGCGATCGGGGATGATGTAGACGACCGTGCCGTCGTCCTCGATCTCCATGCGGATCCGATCGCGCTTGACGAGGTTGTCGAGGACCTCGGTCGCATTCTCGATCGAGCACATCGCGTAGTAGGCGAGTGCGGGCGCGGTGATCTTGCTGTCCGTGGTGTATGCCATGTCGAGCAAGCGCTGCTCGATGATGCCGGGGTCGTCGGTGCGTTGCATCGTCACTCCTCGTCGCGCTGGAGAGCGCGCAGTTGGGCCGCGGTGATCGCCTGCTTCACCGTGGAGTAGTCCCGCCATGGATCGCGAACCTTCGCGAGGCGAGGCGGAACCGTGCGGATCGTCAGCGTCGCGGGCTCGATCCCGCCCGCGAGCTCTTCCCACGAGATCGGAACAGCGACGGGCGCGCCGGGCCGCGCGCGCGGCGAGTACGGCGCGATGAACGTCGCGTTGCGTCCGTTGCGCAGGTAGTCGATGAAGATCTTTCCCTTGCGCGCGGCCTTGCTCATGTTCGTCGTGTAGGCCGATGGATCGTCCTCGACCATTCGCTCGGCGATGAGGCGCGTCGCTTCCTTGAACGCGTCCCACTCGAGGCGCCGCTCGACGGGGACCACGACGTGCAGTCCCTTGCCGCCGGTCGTCTTCACGAAGCTCGTCAGCCCCATGTCGTCGAGGCGGCGGCGCATCGCGAACGCCGCGAGAGCGACGCGCTCCCACGGCAAGCCGACGTCGGGATCGAGATCGAACACCATGACGTCGGGCTTCTCGACCTTGTCGATGTGCGAGCCCCACGTGTGGATCTCGAGCGTGCCGAGCTGCGCCAGCCCGACGAGCCCGGGCATGTCGTCGATGTACATGTACTTCTCGGACGACCCGTCGGCCTCCTCGAGGTCGAACGTGTGGATCGACTTCGGCGAGCCCGGCAGGAGCTTCTTCTGGAAGAAGCACTGCTTGCCCTGACCGTCCGGGCACCGGACCAGCGTCAGCGGACGCTTCCGGACGTGCGGCAGGAGGTGCTCCGCGACGACGGCGAGGTACGCGACGAGCTCGCCCTTGGTGAGCCCCTGATCGCGATAGAGGATCTTGTCGAGGTTCGTGAGCTCGAAGCCGAGCGGCAGCTGCGCGAGCAGCGCGTGCAGGTCGTTCGAGTTCGCCGCTGCCTTCGGCTTCACCCCCGCGATGCGCGCGGCCCGCTTCTCCGCGACGGTTGGCTCCACCTTCTTGTTCGAGTGCCACACGCGGTCGGGGTTCGCGGTGATCTCCTCGACGGTCCGGCCCGTCACCACGCTCTCGGGACGCTCGTCGACGATGTCGCGCTTCGGATCGGCGGCGTCGTCGCGCCCCTTGAACAGCAACCAACCCTCCTGCTTGCCCTGTGGCTTGGTCCTCACGAGGTGCCAGCGCCCGGCGAGCTTCGCTCCTCGAAGCTCGAAGGTGAGGCGTCCTTTGGCGAGCATCTGTCGCGCGCCCTCCAGGCCGCCCTCGGGTTCCCAGCTCCCTCGATCCCAGACCACGACCGTGCCCCCGCCGTACTCGCCCTTCGGGATTACTCCCTCGAAGTCCGCGTAGTCGAGCGGGTGGTCCTCCGTCCGGACGGCGAGTCGCCGCTCGGCAGGATTCAGGCTCGGCCCTTTCGGTACCGACCACGACAGCAGCACGCCATCGAGCTCGAGGCGGAAGTCGTAGTGCAATCGCCGCGCAGCGTGCTTCTGGATGACGAAGGAATTGCCGCTGACGGCGGGCGGCTTGTCACCACTTGGCTCCTCGGTGCGCGAGAAATCGCGCATCGACTTGTACTTCGCGAGCTTCGCCGACGTGCTGCTCCGAGCCATGCGACGAAATGCTGCACGGTGAGTGCCACCGCTGCTGTGCGCGGGCGCTCGATCGTCGCCGCGCCGTCACCGCGCGGTCACCGTGCGATCGGGCGAACGATCGCTGCGAGCTCCTCGGGCGGCAGCGCGTTGAGCACCTGGGCCTTGCGGATCCGCGCGCGGCGGGCCATCGCGACCGCGTACTTCGTCATCGAGAGTGCGCGGGCGGAGTGGGCGTCGCTCGAGAGAAAGAAGCGAATGCCCCGCGCGGCAGCCTCGCGCGCGTGCGCGGGATCGAGATCGAGGCGATGCGGGTCGCCGTTGATCTCGAGCGCGCACCGCGACTCGGCGGCGGCGTCGAGGATGTCGGCGAAGCGCACCTTGATCGGATCGCGCCGGAGCACGAGGCGACCGAACGGGTGGCCCCAGATCTTGAAGAACGGCTGGCGCATCGCGGTGACAAGGCGGTTCGTCATGCCGTCCTCGTCGAGCTGGAAGCGCTGGTGGACGCTCGCGATGATCACGTCGAGCTCGGGGACGATGTCGGCGGGTACGTCGATCTGGCCGTCCGCGAGGATGTCCGCCTCGGTGCCGCGGAGCACGCGGGCTTCGGGATCGACGAGGCCGGCGATCTCGGCGGCTTGCTCGCGCAGCTTGGCGAGGTCGAGGCCGCCGGCGTAGCTCGCCGCGGCCGAGTGGTCGGTGATGGTGATCGCGGAGAAGCCGAGCTCCGCGGCGGCGCGGACCATCTCGGCGACGCTGTTCTTTCCGTCGCTGTACGTGGTGTGGCAGTGCGTGGCGGTCGTCAGGTCGTCGAGCGTGATCAGATCGGAGAAATCATCTCCGGCGAGAGCTGCGGTGACCTCGTCGGTTCCGTCGCGGACCTCGGGCGGCATGTACGGCAGGCCGAGCGCGCGGTAGACGTGCGGCTCGTCCTCGGCCTCGAGCTTGGTCATGTCCATCCCGCGATCTCTCGCGCGCTCCTCGAGCAGCGCGACGTGCTCCCTGGAGCCGGTCGCGCGGACCATCGCCCAGCCGAGCTTCATCGGCGGCGCGAGATACAGCTCGGCGCGCAACCCGCCCGCGAGGTACGCGATCACGGGGTCGCCTTCCGCGGCGCGCGCGCGATCGACGCTCGTGACCAGGCCGAACGACGCGATGCGATCGATGACGGCATCGGGCGCGTCGGTCGCGATCGCGTACGCGAGGTGGTCGATGATCTCGACCCAGCGACGGATCGGGCCGCACACCTCGACGCTCTTCGCCGCCGGATCCGCGCGCAGATACGCGGCGAGCGAGAGCGCGTTCGGCTCTGCATCGAGGTGCAGCACCTGCGTGCCCGCGATGCGTCGCTCCTCGATCGCCTGCAGGATCTTCTGCTCGCTCGTCTTGCCAAACCCCGCGATCTCGCGAATCGCGCCGTTGCGCGCCGCCGCCGCCACCTCGTCGAGGCTCGCGGGCTTCAGCACCTCGTACAGCTTGCGTGCCTTCGGGATGCCGAGGCCCCGGAGCTGGGTCAGCTCGATCACCACCGATGGCCACTTCGCGCGCAGGCGATCGAGCACCTCGACCGTCCCGCGACGCGCGAGCTCTCCGACCACGCGCGCGATCGACTGCCCCACACCGGGCAGCTCCTCGAGGCGACCCTCGTCGAGCAAGCGATGCAGCCCGTTCGCGGCGCCGACGCTGTTCGCCGCGCGCTGGTACGCGAACGCGCGGTGACGATCGCCATCCAGCTCGTAGTAGACAGCGAGCTCGCGCAGCTGTGCAGCGATCGTCGCCGGCTCCATCCCCACGGTTTACTGCCGAGGCTGGTCCTGTGGCAACGGTGTCGTCGACGGAGGCGCGGGCTGCGGGATCTGCGGTTGCGACGCGCCGGGTTGGTTCTCCGACGGTGGCGGCGGCGAGAACGCGCCCGGTTGCTGCTGATCCGAGGTGGGCGCCTGCGCCGGTACCTGCGGCTGTCGCTCCGTCGGCTGGATCGGCACGGTGCCCGGCGCGCTGATCGGCATCCCCGGGCTCGGTTGATCGTAGTACGCCGCATCCGGCGGCGGGACCGTCGGATCCGAGGGCGCCTGCGAGACGTGCGTGTCACCGAGCGGCGGCCCGACGTGCGCGGGCGCGCTGCTCCGGCTCCCGCACGCCGCGAGCACGAAGCTCACGCACAGCCCGAGGCCGGCCTGCACCACGACGCGCCCGCGCCGCTTGCCGGGATCCTCGTCGTCGCGTGGCTCGCGCTCCTTCGCGGGATCCGCGCTCGGGCGCCTCGCCGGCAACACCCAGCGCTCGTCGGGGACGAACCTCTTCTTCCACGGTGTGTTCTTGTCGTCTTGCAGCCGCTTCATGTGGCCCTCTTCTTCGCGCCGTGCTTGGCGTGGCGCTTCATCATCTGGAGCGCGTTGATGTGTTCTCGATCGCCATGGTCCTCACCGGTGTGCGCGCTTCGCGGCGCTCTTCGCGCGCGTGCGATGCGACGCGTGACGCGTGCGGTGCGGTGCGCGCTTCGCGTGCTTCGCGTGACCGTTCGCCGTGCGCGCCGGTGCCTTCGCGCGATGACCGTTCGCCTTCTTCTTCTTCTCGGGCGCGTCCTCGTCCTCGTCGGCCACCGGCAGCTTCTCGCCGGCGAGCGATGCCTTGAGCGCCGCCATGAGGTCCGTGACCTGCGGCCTGTCCTCCGCCTCGGGCGCGAGGATCTCGCCGCCCTTCGCCTTCTCGGCGATCAGCTTGCGTACGCGACCTTTGACCTCGTCCTTGTACTTCGTCGGATCGAACTCGTCGGTCTCGAGCTGTCCGATCACCTTCGTCGCGAGCGACAGCTCCGACGCCGGCGGCTTCGGCAGCTTGCCGATCGGCACCTCGTCCCACTTCTTGATCTCGTCGCGGTAGCGCAGCTGGTGCATCGCGAGGCCGTCCTCGAACGGGCGCACCATCACGACGTACTGCTTGCCTCGCGCCGAGTACGCGGCGACCCCCGCGAGCTCCTTGTCCTCCATCGCGTCGCGCAGCAGGCGATACGCGCGCTCGCCGCCCTTCGCCGGCCCGAGGTAGTACGTCGCGTCGACATAGATCGGATCGATCGCGCTGATCGGAACGAACTCGCGCATCTCGATCTCGTCGGAGGCGACCGCCTCGAGGTTCTTCAGCTCCTCTTTCGACAGCTCGACATACGAGCCCTTCGTGAGCTCGAACCCCTTCGACATCTCCGAGCGCTCCACCTTGCCGTGCTTGGGGCACTCGTAGAACTGCTTCACGCGCTCGCCGCAGCCCTCGTGGATGAAGTTGAAGTGGATCTCGTGCGATCGCTCGCTGGTCGAGTAGATCTTGACCGGAATCGAGACGAGACCGAACGCGATGGTGGCGGTGTCGATGGAGCGCGCGGGCATGGCAGGTCCACGTTGCGACTCGTGGGCCAACTATGGCTTGCGACGGCCCGCGTCGGATGGCGGGGGCAACGTCGCGTCGGTGGGCGGACGCGCGTCGTAGATCATCGAGTCCGCCGGCATCGCGTCACGCGCGACGGCCGCGTCGCGAAGCCCCGCGTCGACGAGCTGGTACCGCTCCGCGCGCAGGTCGGGGATCGGCATTTCTCGCGCGGAGATCGGACCCGGCTCCGTCGGTCCCGGGTTCGGGTTCGGCAGCGGCGCACCACCGTCCTCCGTCGGGAAGTTGGGCCCCGGCGTCGTCGGGTCCTGCGGAACGGTCGGGCCACTCGGCACCGGCGAGGGTGAACCCGGTGTACCGCCGGGCGCCGGGGCGAGCGGTGGCGCCTCGGGCGAGGTCGCGCGGCACGCGACGACGATGCCGCTGATGCCGATCGCGGCGACGAACAGGTGCTTCAAGCTAGTCAGGCGGGCCATACGAAGTCTCCTGCGCGATGTCCTGCGAGCTGCGTGCCCAGGTCGCGCTGTTCGCGCGGCGGAACGATGATGTGCGCACCCTGCCCGGCGTGCGGGCTTGCCTCGGGCGGTCGCGTGAATCTATATTCACCGCCGTGAATCTCGATTCAGGTCGGCGAAAGGCGGGCCGGAAGGCGAAGCAGACGGCGTCGGAAGCACTGCGCAGCCAGCTACGCGAGACCGTGCGTGCCGCCATCCTCGACGCAGCGGAGGAGCGAATCGCCGCGCAGGGCCTGCACGGGACGTCGCTCGTCGAGATCGCGAAGGCGGCCGGCGTCGCGGTCGGGACCCTCTACAACTACTTCGAGGACCGCGACGCGATGGTCCGCGCGCTGTTCGAGACCCGCCGCGCGACGCTGCAGCCGAAGATCCAGGCCGCGATCAAGAGCGGAGTCGACCTCGACTTCGAGCCGCGCATGCGCCGGTTCATGCGCGAGCTGTTCGAGGCGTTCGAGTCGCATCACCGCTACGTCCAGGTCGTGTTCCAGGCGGAGCACTTGAAGCCGACGGCCTCGCACGCGGACCTCGTGGCCGCGATCGACGAGATGGTCGCCGCGGGTGTGCGCGAAGGCGTGATCGCGAAGGCGACGGCGGACACGCTGAGCGTCGTGCTCGCCGGCTCGATCCGCGCGGTGCTGCTCCGGCGCAGCCAGCGCGGTGGCTCGTTCGTCCTCGATGCGGATCCGATCTGCACGCTGCTCCTCGACGGAGCGCGGAGGCGCTAGATGTCCTCGCCGTCCGAGCCCGCGCCGCTCACGCCTGCCACCGCCGGTGCGCCGCCGGTCGGCAAGTGGACGGTCGCGATCTCGATCGCGTTCGGCTCGTTGATGGCGACGATCGATACCTCGATCGTCAACGTGGCGATCCCGCAGATCCGAGGTCAGCTCGGCGCATCGCTGCAGGAGATCACGTGGGTCACGACGGCCTACATGATCGCGATGGTCATCATCATGCCGCTGACGGGCTTCCTCGGCGCGTTCTTCGGCCAGAAGCGCGTGTACATGGCGTCGCTCGTCGTGTTCACGATCGGCTCGGTGCTGTGTGGCACCGCGCGCTCGCTCGAGATGCTCGTGCTGTGGCGCATCGTGCAGGGCATCGGCGGCGGTGCGCTGCAGCCGACGCAGCAGGCGATCATGCGGCAGACGTTTCCGCCCGCCGAACAGGCGATGGCGATGGCCGTGTTCTCGATGGTGATCATGGTCGGCCCGGCGGTCGGGCCCGTGCTCGGCGGCTACATCACCGACAACATGTCGTGGCCGTGGATCTTCTTCGTGAACCTGCCGGTCGGCATCCTCGGCATCTACCTCACGTGGCGCAACGTGCACGAGCCCGCGGACGTGCTCGCGCAGAACCGCGCGCGCGCGCAGGTGATGAAGAAGTCGATGGACTGGGCGGGCATCGTGCTGATGATCTTCGCCGTCGGCGCGATGATGTTCGTGCTCGAGGAAGGCGCCGGCGAGGACTGGTTCGAGTCGGACACGATCGTCATCATGACGTTCCTCGCCGTCGTCGGAACGGCGGCGTTCATCATCCGGGAGCTCACCGCGAAGGCCCCGGTGATCGACCTGCGCATGTTCCGCGATCCCACGTTCGCGTCGGGCACGGCGATCGGCGGCATCGTGTTCGCGATGCTGATGGGCTCGATGTTCCTGCTGCCCGTGTTCACGCAGGAGCTGATGCACTACAACGCGACGCAATCCGGTGTCGTGCTGCTGCCGCGCACGATCGCGATGATGATCGCGTCGCCGATCGTCGGGAAGCTCTACAACAACATCCGGCCGATGTTCCTGTGCATGGTGGGCCTCTTGCTCACCGCGCTCGGCTGCTGGATGCAGGCCGACATCAACCTGATGACGTCGACGAGCGACCTCGTCGCGCCGCTCGCGATCACCGGTGTTGGCTTCGCGTTCCTGTTCGTGCCGATGACCACCGCGGCGCTCTCGAACGTTCCTCGCCACGAGCTCGCGGGCGCGGCGGGCGTGAACAGCTTCATCCGCCAGATCGGCGGCTCGATCGGCCTGTCGATCTTCGCGACGCTGTTCACGCGCTTCTCGACGCAGGCATCGGCCGGAATCGCGAACAACGTGACCGAGCTGCGCCCCGAGGTCGCCGCCCAGGCGCTCGCCCTGAAGGCGCAGCTCGTGGCGCGCGGGCTGTCGTCGGATGTCGCGACGGCGATGATGCAGAAGACGTTCGCCGGCCGCGCGATGCTGCAAGGCACGGTGATGGGCTTCGACAAGACGTTCGTGTTGCAGACGATCGCGTTCGTGATCGTGCTGCCGATCCTGTTCTTCCTCCGCGTGAAGCGCTCCGACGAGAAAGCGCACGTGGAGCTGGCCGCGGAGTAACCCCATGGAAGCTGCAAGCAAAGAGACCGCCACCAACGCCCGCGCGCGCCGCGCCGCACGCGCCTACATGATCCTCGCCGCCGTCGCTGCCGTCGTCGCCGGCGTGTGGTTCGTCCACCGGTGGATGACGAAGGGAAAGCAGTCGACCGACGACGCGCAGATCGAAGCGGACGTCATCCCGATCTCCTCGCGCGTCGGAGGCGTGATCCTCACGGCAAAGGTCCAAGACAACCAGCTCGTCCACGCGGGCGACGTGCTGTTCGAGATCGACCCGGCCTACCTCGACGTCGAGGTCGCGCGCACCGCCGCCGAGCTCGAGGCAGCGCGAGCGCAACAGTCCGCCGCCGACGCGCAGGTCGCCATCGTCGAGAAGTCGTCGACGGGCAGCCTGACCTCCGCGCAGGCGCAGCTCACGGGCGCATCCGCCTCGGTGCGCAGCGCCGCGGACGCGACACGCGCCGCCGAAGCATCCGTCGCGCGCGCCAAGGCAGACCTGACGCAAGCCGCGACCGAGCTCGCGCGCACGCAGCAGCTGCTCGCCAAGGGCGCCGTCACGCGCCGCGAGCTCGAGCACGCCGAACAAGCGCACGCCGTCGCGAAGGCCGCGTTCGACGCCGCCAGCGCGCAGCTCGACGTCGCGCGAGAACAGCGCGCACTCTCGCAGGCGCGCGTCGCGGAGGCGCAGGGACGCGTCACGCAGACCGGCCCGGTCGATCAGCAGATCAGCGCCGCGCGCGCCGCCGCCGCCCTCGCCGCCGCACGCGTCAAGGCAGCCGAGGCAGCCGCGGCCCGCGCGCAGCTCGATCGCGGCTTCGCGCGCGTGACCGCGCCCGCGACCGGTGTTGTCTCGCGCCTCGGCGCTCACGCCGGCCAGACCATCAGCGCGGGCCAGGCGCTGTTGATGCTCGTCCCGACCGACACGTACGTGATCGCGAACTTCAAGGAGAACCAGGTCGGTGAGATGAAGGCGGGCGACCCCGTCGACATCGAGGTCGACGCCTACCCGGGCACGTTCCACGGCATCGTCGAGACGCTGTCACCCGCGACGGGCGCGCGCTTCTCGCTGATCCCGCCGGACAACGCCACCGGCAACTTCGTCAAGGTCGTGCAGCGCGTCCCGGTGAAGATCACGTGGACCAAGCCGCCGCAGGTCGCGATGCGCCCGGGCCTCTCCGCCGAGGTCACCGTGCACGTCGCCCACTGACGTTCGCTAGAACGAGCGCGCGCTCACTGCGACGCGGCCGGCTTCTCGAAGATCTTCATGTCGACCTTCGGATCGATCTCGACGCTCTTCAGCTCGAGATCCGTCGCGCGTGTCTGCTGACCGGTGCCACGGCTCTTGCGCTTGTGGGCGATCTTGATGCCGCTCACGACGCGGTAGTCCGAGAAGTCGTCCGTCTCCGAGCTGCCACCCGCCGTGTAGGACGTGCGGGAGATCAGCTTCGTCTTCTTGTTGATGTACAGCGACAGCTCGATCCGATCGTCCGGCGTCTTCAGCTTGATCACGCTGTGCGCGGCGCCGTCGATCATCTCGTCGGCACCGAGGCTGATCTTCGACGCGGGGTCGGCGGCCTTCAGGAGGATCAGCTCCGGCTCGCGCCAGCGCTCGAAGTCGATCTGCTGCTGATCCGCGCCGCCGATGTCCTGGATGTTCAGCTTGCCCGTCTTGGGATCCGTCGCCTGCACCCAGCCGGTCTTCCCGTTCACGGTGATCACGACCTTCTGCTGGCCCGCGATCGTCGCGTCGATCCGGATCTTGTCCGGCAGCACGAACAGGCGCTCCGTCTCGACGGGCACGCTCTGCGGTCCGTACGACGTCGTTCCGACCGCGACCTGCTTGATGCCCTTGATCGCGGAGAGCTTCGCCTTGCCGCCCTTCGCGGCGATCGCCTCGTCGACGATCTTCCGCGCCGCGGCGACGACCTTCGGATCCACCGGGGCCTCGGGCAGCTTCACGTCGGGCGACACCGGCTCCGCGAACGAGACCTTCTCGTAGCGCCAGCCCTCCTTCTTCAGCTGCGGCTCGAGGTCCTTCGCGTCGCCGACCATCACGATCACGTACGCGCGCGGGTCGAGGATCTCCGCGGCCGCGCGCTTCGCCGACTCGACGTCGACCTTGCCCACGGCGAGCGGATAGTTCGCGAGGTATTCCTTGCCGAAGTCGTGCAGCTCCGCGCCGATCAGCGCGGCGCCGACATCCGACACGCTCTGAAACCGGAGGCCGTAGCCGCCGGCGAGGTTCGCGATCGCCTGCGTGACCTCGGGCGCCGTCGGGCCGCCCTTCGCCATCTTCGCGATCTCGCCGAGCAACAGCTTCGTGGTGGCGACCGCCTCCGAATTTCGCGTGAACGTCGACGCGACGAAGCTGCCCTTGTCGAGGTTGCGATCGAACGTCGACGACGCTCCGTACGTCTTGCCGCCCTCGACGCGCACGACCTTCATCAGGCGCGAGCTGAACGCACCGCCGCCGAGCGCGTAGTTCCACACGAGCGTGTCGAAGAAGCGCGGGTCGGTGTGCTTGATGCCGAACTGGGCCACGCGAATGTGCGTCTGCGTCTGGCCCGGTTTGTCGACGAGGCGGATGCGCGAGCCCGACAGGCTCGGCTCCTTGTACTGCGGCGCCGGCGGCGTCGGGCCCTTGGCCCACCTGCCGAACGAGCGCTCGAGGTCACCCTTGAGCTTCGCCGCATCGACGTCGCCGGTGACGACGAGCATCGCGTTGCCCGGCACGAACCACGCCTTGTGCCACGCGACGAGCGCCTCGCGATCGATCGCTGCGATCGACGCTTCGCTGTCGACCCAGCCGCGCACGTGATCGTTGCCCCACAACAGGTTCTGCACGTGCAGCGATGCGAGCGAGCCCGCGTCGTCGAGCCGCGCGCGCACGCCGCCGAGGAGGTTGTCCTTGACCTTCGCGAGCTCGTCGGTCGGGAACGTCGGCTGGATGATCATCTCCGGCAACAGCTCGAGGCACGTCTTCGTGTTGCGCGCGAGCACGCTGCACGATACGAGCGTCGCCTCGAACGTCGAGTCCGCGGCGATCGTGCCGCCGACGAAGTCGATCGCCTTCGCGAGGGCGAGCGCGCTCCGCTTCTTCGTGCCCTTCACGAGCATGTTCGCGGTCGCCTCCGAGACGCCCAGGCGTGCGCGAGGCTCGTGAATGCGGCCCGCCTTGATCGCGAGCTGCATCGAGACGACCGGCAAGCGATCGCTCTTGATCACGAACACCTTCAGCCCGTTCGAGAGCGTGAGCTCGTCGATCTTCGGCAGCTCGACCGCTGCCGGCGGCTTCGCAGCCGGGGGCTGGATCAGGTCCGTCTTGCCGGTCCACGCATCGGTCGCGGTGGGCTTGCTCGGCTCGGACGGCTTGGCGGTGTGCTCCGAGCCATCGCCCGGCAACACGGGAACAGGCGCCGGCGGCGGCTTCGGACCGCACGAAGCGACAACAACGAGAGCAGCGAGAATCGCGCGCATGATCAGCGCCCCTTCGGCGGAACCACCACGATCGTGGCGAGCTCCGGTGTCATGTATTGCTTCACCACGCGCTGCACGTCGGCAGCGGTGACCTTCTCGATCTGATCGACGTCATTCATGAACGACGTCGGGTTGCCCGTCAGGATCCACGAGCGACCGATCGCTTCGGCGAGACCTTGCACGTTCTCGAGCGAGAACACGAAGCCCGACTGCACCTGGTTCTTCGCCTTGCGCAGCTCGTTCGCGGTCGGTCCCTTCGCGCCGAGCTTCTTGATCTCGTCGAGGATCGCGGCCTCGATCGGCGCACCGGACGCCGGGTCGAGGTACGCGCCGTACGCGATGATGATGCCCGGATGTTCGCGCACGAGCGCCTC
Source organism: uncultured Kofleriaceae bacterium (assembly GCA_964617845.1). Classification (GTDB taxonomy): domain Bacteria; phylum Myxococcota_A; class Polyangia; order Haliangiales; family Haliangiaceae; genus JABFXX01. Next base: position 286,609 of record CAZUAR010000003.1, read on the forward strand.
GACACCACCGTCGAGCGCGAGCGGGCGCTTCGTCTTCGGGTCGGCCGTCTTGAGCCGCACCTTGAGGCGCGATGACTCGCCCGCCCCGAGGATGATCGACGCGACCTGGATCGCGTACACGTCCTTGTCCTTTGCCGGCGGGATGTGCCAGCCGAGGAACTCGAGCCCGATCTGCCCGGGGTCCACCGTCTCGCGACGCTGCGCCGTCTGCTTCGGCTCGTCGGTCGGCGACGCCTTGCGCGTCGGCTCGGGCGCCTTGGGAATCGCACCGAACCACTTCTCGGCACTCTTCTTCACGTCCGCGACCGTCACCTTGCCCACGACGACGAGCATCGCGTTGTTCGGCTGGTAGTACGTGTCGTAGAACTTCTTCAGATCGTCGATGCCGGTGGCGTCGAGATCCTTCAGCGTCCCGCCCGCGGTCCACGCGTACGGGTGCTTCGTGAACGCGATCTCGAGGAAGCGCAGGAAGCCCTTCGCGATCGGCGAGTTCTCCTGCTGCCGGATCTCCTCCTTCACGACTTCCTTCTCCGCGCCGATCATCTCGGGCCGGAACAACAGGTTCCGCATGCGCTCGGCCTCGAGCTGCAGCGCGAAGTCGAGGTAGTCCGACGGCAGCGTGTTGATGTAGTGCGTGGCGTCCTCGTCCGTCTGCGCGTTGACGTAGCCACCGATGCCGTTCAGGAACTGCGCGTGGGCCTCCGGCCGCACGTGCTTGGTCCCCTTGAACAGCATGTGCTCGAACATGTGGGCCGACCCGCGGCGGTCACGTTGCTCGTCCTTGCTGCCCGCGTGGTACCAGACCTGGACGGCCACGACGGGCGCGACGTCGGTCGGCAGGACCGCGACCGAGAGGCCGTTCGCGAGCTGGAACGTTTCGATCGTTGGGAGCTTGGCGATGGCGGGCTTTGGCTGCGCCAACGCGGCGGAAGTACTGGCGGCGACACAAATTACAGTCGCGATCGAGAGACGGCGGAGCATGAATTCTCCTTGAGCAGTGCGCGGACACTACCAAGCTCGAACAGGGTTGCCACGAGATCGGACCGAGCTTCGCGCACTTACGGTTGCCAGCGCGTAACTCGGGATTTCTCCTACCCGAGAGTTCACCATTATCGGAATAGTACCGGTTGACTGGAATCCGATCGTGGCCCAAAGTGTCCCCACATCAACGCGGCTCGTAGCCGCTCTTACGAAGGTGGTTGTTGTGGCACGCATGCAAACAGGTTCTCAGGAGGACGGGCGGATGATCGACGTTACGGGCGTCAAGGTGTTCTCGGCGACGAAGGCCAAGGAGCGCGAGCTGCTCGGCGAGCTCATCACGGACTGGATCCGGTCCCACCCGGACCACGAGATCGTCGACAAGATCGTCACGCAGAGTTCGGACTCCGAGTTTCACTGCCTGACCATCACGTTGTTCTACAAGCACAACAAGGCCTAGCGCCGAACGGCCTGTCGCCACCCTTGACCGGGCTTTGGCGATCAGGTACCCACTCCCCTCCCTATGGAGAACTCGTTCGGAAAGCCCGTCGAAGTCGAGGTTCGCGACAGCCTCGAGAAGGCGATGAAGATCCTCAAGCAGAAGATGTCGAAGGAAGGCATCCTGCAGGAGCTGAAGCGTCGCCGCTTCTACGAGAAGCCCAGCGTGAAGAAGAAGCGGAAGACGCGCGAGGCCCGCAAGCGCCTGCGCCGCGAGATGAAGCGCCGCGTGTCGCCCGCTCCGACTCGCTAGTTCGTCGCACGTTCGCGCGCTCCGTCCTCCATCGGCGCGCGTTTTTCTTTTTCGGCTCGTGTTAATGACGGGCATGGTCGAAACCGAGTGGGTCGAGATCGTGATCCCGGTCGGTGCGGCCGATGTCGATGACATCGCGGCGCTCGTCGCCGCCGAAGTGCCGTCGGCGTCCGCCGGCACCGAGCAACGAGGTGACGAGGTCGTGTTCTGGGTCGCCAAGGACGCGGCCCCGGACGCCCTCGCTCAGGCGCGCGACGCGACCGCACGCTGGGCCGCGAACGGCGCCGACCTCGATCCCGCGCGCGTTCGCATCGCGAGCGCGTTGCCCGAAGCCGAGTGGCGCGACGCGTGGAAGAAGTACTTCAAGGTCGCGCGGCTCACGCGGCAGTTCGTCGTCGTGCCGTCGTGGGAGACGTACGTCGCGCACGACTCCGAGGTCGTCATCGATCTCGATCCGGGCATGGCGTTCGGCACCGGCACGCACGCGTCGACGCGGCTCGTGCTCGAGGAGCTGCAGGAGCTCGCGGACCGCGACATCTCGCCCGGGCGCATCCTCGACGTCGGCTGTGGCTCCGGCATCCTCGCGATCGCCGCGGTGAAGCGCTGGCCGACGGCGACGTGCGTCGCGATCGACAACGACCAGCTCGCGATCGACGCGACCCTCGACAACGCATCGATCAACCGCGTCGCGGATCGCATCGAGCCCTCGCTCACGCCGTGCGGCGAGCTGACCGAAGCGTTCCCGCTCGTGCTCGCGAACATCCAGGCGCACGTGCTGCGCATGTTGATGTCCGCGCTCGTCGCGCGCACGGCGCCCGGCGGCACGCTGATCCTCTCGGGCCTGCTCACGCCGCAGGCGCAACCGCTCGCCGACGAGTTCGTCGCGGCCGGCATGCGCATCGTCCGCGTGCGCGCCAGCACGGACGATCCGCAGTGGTCGTCCGTCACGTTGCAGCGATGAGGATCTTCGTCCCCCCCTCCGCGCTCGTCGCAGGTGCGCTGCAGATCCGCGGCGACGAGCATCACTACCTCGCACGCGTTCGCCGCGCCGCCGTCGGCGATCGCGTCGAGCTCGTCGACGGTGCGGGCCGGCGCGCCGCCGCCACGATCCTCGCGATCACCGACTCCGCCACCACGCTGGACGTGTCCGCGGTCACCGCGATCCCGCTGCCGCGCCCGCTGATCCGCGTGCTGTTGCCGATGATCAAGGGCGAGCGCATGGACTTCGCGCTCGAGAAGCTCGTCGAGGTCGGCGCCGACGCGATCGTCGTGTGGCCTGCCGCGCACAGCGTCGTGAAGCTCGACGCGGACCGCCGCGACGCGCGCATCGAGAAGTTCCAGCTCGCACTCCAGGCTGCCGCGCGGCAATCGGGCTGCGCGCTCGTGCCGTCGATCGCCTGGTCCGACTCGCTCGCGACCGCGATCGCCAACCTCGAGGGAGTGAAGCTCGTGCTCGATCCGAACAGCGACGCACCACTATCGAGCGCGCTCGGCGACATCGAAGGGATGTCCGATCGCGGCGCGGAGCAACAGCTGACGATCGCGAGCGGCCCCGAGGGTGGCTTCTCGCCGTCCGAGCTCGCTCAGCTGACGCTCGCGGGCTTCGCGCCCGTCGGCCTCGGCCCGCGCGTGCTTCGCGCGGAGACCGCTCCCGTCGCCAGCGTCGCGATCGTTCGCGCGCTGACGCGCAGCTAGCCGATAGTTTGTGCCTCGATACTTCGCGCCGTCCCCGACTTGGTCGCGAGCGCGAACGACCGCGTTGTACGGTCGCGCGCATGCGATGGAGCGTGCTGCTTGTTCTGACCGCGTGCGCATCCGCGAGCCACGACGCACCGGGCGGCGATGATGTCGCGGACGATGCGGGCGTTGTCGACGGCGACAGCGTGACCGACGATGGCTCCGTGATCCCGCCCGATGCGGATCCGCGCCGCGGCTGGGTCGATCTCGGATCACCGCCCGGCGCGACGAGCGGCGATGTCAGCTCGCCGCGCATCGCGATGTGGAACGGCGCACCCGTGATCGCGTACTCCGCCGACAAGTTCGTCCACGTCCTCGCATACGAGAACGACAGCACGTGGGTGCCGGTCGGTACGCCGCTGCGCCACTCCGCGGACGCGAACGCCGTCACGTACGACCCGACGCCGGCGGTCGGTGCGGACGGGCTCGCGGTCGTGTGGCCCGAGTGGTCCGCGGGCGCGATGACGAGCGCGGTGCGGCGCGTGTCGAACGGGAGCTGGATCGCGCCGCCCGGCGCCGCGACGCTCGGCACCGCGGGCGCGTACTCGTTCGTGCCGCACTCGACCGCCGCGATCGACGCGGACGGCTCGATGTGGATCGCGTACGCGGAGACGACGGACATCAACGCGCCGATGCGGATCTTCGTCGTGTCGCTGCTCGGGACGAACGTCTATCAGCGCGGTCAGTCGATCTCCGCGACGAACACGAACAGCGGCGCGCTCGCGCCGACGATCGCGATCGGCGGTGGCGCGCAGTTCATGGCGTGGACCGAGAACGGCGTGCGCGTCGCGAAGCGCAACGCGACGACCGGCGCGTGGGACGCGTTCGGCGGCAGCCCGCTCACCGTCGCGGGACGCCCCGCGAGCAGCCAGGCGAACCCGACGATGACGGTCGACGCGCAGGGCCGGCCGATCGTGATGTTCACGTCGAGCAACGGCACCGAGAACGGCATCTACGTCGCGCGATGGAGCGGCACCGCGTGGACGTACTGGGGCGAGATGGTGCAGGCGACGCCCGGCACCGTCGGTGGACAGTCGACGCATCCGTACCCGCAGAGCATCGTCGTCGGCGGTCCCGACCTCGTGTACATCACGTGGACCGAGATGGACGCGTCCGCGCAGGAAGGCGTGTACGTGTATCGCTGTACGCCCGGCGGCTGCAGCGCGGTCGGACGCGGGCGACTCGAAGCGATGACCGGCGCGACGCCTGGCTCGTGGCCGTCGCTCGCCGTCGACGGCGCCGGGCGCCCGATCGTGTCGTGGGTCGAGGACGATGCATCGGCCAGCGGCAAGGCGCGCGTGTGGCGCTACCACGGCGATCCCGACATGCCGTGATGTCCGGACACGACGGCGCGATCAGGGCAGGTACTTGATCACGAGCCGCGCGACGCGCGCTTCGGCCGCCATCGAGAAGCGCACCCAGCCCGGCTGCGTGTCGACGTGCACGCCGATCGCCCAGTCCTGTCCGAGCGCGGCCTTGACCGACGTCGCGGCCGCGGCGTTGAGCGGGATCGAGATCACGCTGCCCGCGGCCGCCGCCATGTCGACGGTGCCGGTGCCGAACGCCGTGCCGCTGCCGAGATCGTTGTGCACGTTCAAGCCGGCGGTCGCGTTCGGCGCGTTCGCCTCGAGCGTCGTCGTCGGCGTCGTGACGTCCCACGTCGAGAGCGTCTCCGTCGCGTCGGACGACGTGTACGTCTCCTTCTCGAGCTCGAGCGTCACCGACTGCACCGTGGTCGCCGCGAGGTTCAGCGTGAACACGAAGTACGAGTTGTAGTTCACGCCGTTGTTGAGCCCGGTGAGCGTGTTGTCGTTCACCGTCGTGTGCGCGCCGCTCGCGTTGTACCAGCCGCGCCAGTAGTTCGAGCCGACCTTCTTCACGTCGATCATCGCGGTCATCAGCTCGGTGCAGTCCGGGATCTGGTTGCCGTTGCTGTCGACGAGATCGTCGAGACCGGGGCAGTCATCGCAGCCGTCGGCGATGGTGTCCATGTCGGTGTCGACGGCGTCGTCGGCGCCCGGGCACTTGTCGATGTGGTTGCACACGCCGTCGAGATCGGTATCGAGGCACATCTCGTCGGGGACCATGGCGTCGACCATCGGCTGGTCGTCGCCGCCGGGGGTCTCACTCCCTGCGGAAGCACACCCCGCAGCGAGCGCGAGCACGGCCAACAACCTCATCCCCCCGACCCTAACATCCGCGGCGGGTGACCGCGACGGTCGAGTCATTAGCGAACGATGGGGCGGGTTTGGACGATGTAGAGCTTGTCGCCGACGAACACCCACTCGATGTCGAGCCGGTCGTTCCTGAACAGCTTCGTGATCTTTCGCGCAGAGTCCGCGAGCAGGATCGCCATCGCGTTGGTCAGCACCGCCTTCCCCTTGTGCGGGTTCGGCACCTCGCGAATGCCGCCCTGCGCGTCGAACACGAGCATCGTGTCCTCGGCGGAGCGGCTGAGGATGCGGATGCCGTGGTTGTACCAGGACACGATCAGGCTCTCCGGCACCTTCTTGCCGTCGACGACCGACATGCCGAGCCCGCTCTTCGCGTTGATCGTGTAGTTCTTCTCGTCGAGCGGGTCGGTCGGATGCTCGGTCAGCAGCACACCCGCGGACGTCGCCGGCACGCCGACCTGCACGAGCACCGCGCTCATCGTCTTCGTCTGATCGATGCCCGCACGTTTCCGGTCCTCGTAGGCCGCGAAGTTCCACGTGCTCGCCCACACCTTCTTGATCGCGTCGAGCACCTGATCGATCCCGCGCTGATTGCCGTAGGTGTCGTAGAGGCCGGCGCCGTTGAAGTCCGGGAGGTCCTCGGCGTTGCCGGAGCTGCGCACGAACACACCGCCGTCGGCGCCGGGCAACGCCGCGAGCGCCTCCGTCACCTTCGCGCGCAGATCGTCGGACACCGGCGCCGCGAGGATCTTCTCGCGCATGTCGGCGAGCTTCGCCTTGCGTGCCGCCGCGTCCTTCGGCAACGCGGCGATCAGCTTGTCGAGCCCGAGCGACTTCGTGTGCTCCGCGTAGTAGTGGAACGGCACGCCGAAGCCAGGCGGCACCTCGAAGCCCGGGATCCTGCCGAAGATGATTTCTCCGAGGTTCGCTGCCTTGGCCCCGAACTGCGTGACGGCCGCCGCTCGCATGCCCGACAACGGAGACAGCGTATCGTACTCCGTGTCCGCCTCGGGGATCCGCACCGCGACCGACTTGGTTCCAGCGCGCGCCGCGATCTGCTCCGGCGTCGCCTCCGCGATCGTGTACTCGGTGCCCCTCGCGACGAAGTGGACCGTCTTTCCGTCGAGCGCCCCGTGCTTCGCGCGCGCTTCGCGCAGCCCGATGTTCGGGATCTTCCACGCGCGAGCGCGCAGCGAGACATGCGACAGCGGCGTCGAGAACTGCTCGCTGATGATCCCCGCGACCGGCGTGATGTCCGGCAGCGGCGCCGTGAGGATCACGATCTCCGTCGGTTCGAACGTCAGGTCCTCGAACGTCGCGTCGGGCGGGACGATGCGCAGCTGGCCGATCGCTTCGCCCTGGTTGAACGCGACGTACTGTGCCGCTTGATAGATCTGATCGTTGAGGATGTACGGGACGCCCTTCAGCTTCTTCGCGACCGCTTCCTGGTAGGTCGAGTCCGGACGGAACTTGACCTTGTCGCCGGCGAAGAACGTCGCCTTCATCTTCTCGTACGCGCGCGTCACGTGCGCCGCCGTCGCGCGATCGCCGTCCCAGAACGCGAACGTCCAGATGTCCTGCGAGACGTGATGGACGAGGTAGCACATCATGAAGTCCACCTTGTTCTCCGTGTAGTTCCGGTCGAACACGCGGACGGCCTCGCGGGTCTTCGGCTTCTTGTAGAGCTCGCCGAAGACGAAGTCCTTGTGGACTTTGTACACGTCGACGTCGAAGTAGTAGATGGTGTCGCTGCGCAGGTCGATCACGAACTTCGCGAACTGCTCGCCGCCCTGCACGGTCGAGTAGGCGTCGAACGCCGCCTTGTCGGCCAGCTCGTGGGTCCACAGCTTCCGCGCGGGCTCGGTGACCGGCACGACCTCCGGCGCGACATCGGCCGCGTCGGGAGCCGGGGCAGCGGCGGCGTCGGCGGGCGGCGGAGGTGGGGGTGGAGGCGCTCCCCCGGGTGCGTCCGAGGACGATTTGCACCCCGCGCACAGTCCGGCCGCGACGACGAGATGTCGAAACCCCATTCGGCGTGAGGTTACTACCGACGTTGGGGCGGTTTCCCAGGACTGCCGCGGATTTGCGCCGGGTAGCCCGGCCACGTTATCAACGGGGGATGGCGGATCGCGAGCCGACCCTCCTCGGGACCGAGCCCGGGGGTGACACCGACAAGGTGGCCACGCCCGCGACGCGTCCGACGATCGATCGCAGCTCTACCGAGGCGCGCGAATCCGCCTCGCGCATCGCGGCGGCGATCGACGACGAGATCGAGCGCGCCGACACCGTCGCGGAGGATCGCTCCGCCGCGCGCCCGCTGACGAAGATCGAGCCGGCGCCGCGCCCGTCGCGCCGCGAGGCAGCGAGCGTCTACGTCGTCGGCTTCTGGAAGCGCTTCGCCGCGGCGATGATCGATCTCGCGATCGTCATTCCGTCCGCGCTGCTCGTGACGCTGCTCGTCTCGAAGATCGCCGGCGTGCACTTGCCGCCGAGCAACATGGGCCTGCTCGATGTCGACATGTGGATCGACCTCGTGCTCGCGACGGATCCCGCGCTCGTCATGGGCCTCGTGATGATCCTCGCGATCGGGATGGCGTACCTGCTCGTGTTCCAGATCGTCGTCGGGCGCACGCTCGGAATGCGCTTGCTGAAGATGAAGATCATCGACGTCTACGGCGACCGTCCGAGCCCCGGACGATGCATCGCGCGCTGCGGTGGCTACCTCGCCGGCGTCGCGACGCTGTTCCTCGGCTTCCTCTGGATGGGCTTCGACAGCGAGAAACGCGGTCTGCAAGACTGGATCGCCGGGACCTACGTGATCCGGGCATGAGGCGCATGCGATGCCATCGCGTCTGAGCTCTCTCTTAGTTCGCGACGGCCTGGTTGGCGTCAAGCGCATGGAGAAGGCGTTCCAGCGCCAGGTGATCTACGGAGGCAGCCTCGACACGATCCTGCTCGAGATGAACCTCGTGCCCGAAGATCGGCTCACGCAGTACCTCGCACTCGCGTCGGGGTTGCCGCCCGCGTCGCGCGACGAGGGACGCGTGCTCGACCCGGCGGCGATCGCCGTCATCGATCGCGAGACGGCCGAGAAGAGCCGCGCCGTGCCGCTCGCGCTCGACGGCGAAACCGTGCGCATCCTCGTGTGCTCGCCGCTCGAGATCACCGAGCTCGAGGATCTCGCGGACCAGCTCGATCGGCCGCTGCAGCCACTGATCGCACCCGAGTATCGCTGGCACATCGTCTACGCCGCCGCGTACGGGCTCGATCCACCCGCCCGCTTCACCACGCTCGCGCGCTCGCTCGATGTCGACTCGACCGCACCGCCCGTCGTCGGTCGCGCGAAGTCGGTCATCGTCGAGGACAAACCCGGCGTCCCCACGGCGCCGGTGTACGACGACATCACGGAACGCACGCAGGCGATGGCCGAGCTGACGACCAAGCTGCCGTCGGATACGCGGCCTCCTGCCCCGCTTCGTGCACCGACACCACCGCCGGACACGATCGTCGCCGATGTCCCGCCCGAGTCCGTCGCGAGCCCGCTGCGCTCGAGCCGGCGCACGATCGTCGGCGTCGCCTCGGCGCCATCGCGGCCGATCACGGATCGCATGGCGTCGCTCGGCTCGCGCCCGCCCGCCACGGAGCCCGCCCGTCGCGACGGCGTCCCCGCGGATCCCTTGCCTCCGCCGATCGTCTCGTTCTCGAGCTCGGGCCCGATCCCGAAGGTGATCAACGACGGCAACACGCCGACGAGCGGACGCACGAGCGGCAAGATCCGCCCGCGTTCACCGGCGACCCAGCCGATCACCACCGAGGGCCGCGACTCGCCGCTGCCGATCGTCAGCGCGCGCGAGATGCTCGCCGTCGCCGAGGATCGCGACAGCGTGTTCCTCACGCTCCTTCGCGCGGCGCGGTCGCGTGCGCGATGGGCGGGCCTCCTCACCGTGCAAGGCGGCGCCGCGATCGGTCGCGTCGCGCTCGCGGAACCCGGCCTCGACACGAAGGCCGTCACCTCGGTGCTCATTCCTCTCGACGCGCTGTCGCCGTTCCGCGCCGTCGTCGCGAATCATCAGCCGCACATCGGACCGCTGATCTCCGGCGATCCGGGCATCGACGCGATGGCGCTACGCCTCGGCGGCGTGATGCCACCGTCGGCGCTGCTGATGCCCGTCGTGCTGCGCGAGCGCGTCGTCGCGATCGTCGTCGCGCACCGCGTGCAATCGGATCTACGCCTGTCGGACGTCACCGAGCTGTTGCCGATGGCGCACGCCGCGTCGGACGCGATCGGCCGCTTGATCGTCAAGCACAAGTCCGCCGGCTACCGCGCGCCGAGCGAGGTCGTCGCCGTGCCGATCGAGGCCGACCAGATCCTGACGAAGAGGCTCGGCGCACCCAAGGCCGACGACGGCGACTGGTCGGAGGTCACGCAGCCCGAAGCTCCGCTGATCGAGGAGATCGTCCAGCTCGGCTATCAGCAGGCACCGGTCGAGCCGATCGATCTCGTCCTCGATCACATCGAGACCTCGAAGGAGGGCCACGCGGAGGCGGACCTCGCCGACGCCGTCGAGCGCGCGGGCGAAGCTCTCGGTGCGCTGAACCGCCGCTTCCCCGGCCGGCTCCGCGTCGATCGCTTCGCCGTCACCGGCCGCCCGCTGCGCGCCGCGCAGTACGGCGGGCTCCTCGAGCTCGTCGTGCGGCTCGGCTCCGTGTCGGCGGATCTGTTGATCGAGAAGATGGCGTCGCCGCAGCGGGACATCCGCTTCTACGCCGCGATCTGCACCGCCGAGCTGCGCCCGCGCAACGCGGTCTACGCGCTCGCCGAGCGCTTGTTCGATCAAGACTTCGGCGTGCGCGCGTGCGCGATCGAGGCGCTCGCCGGGTACCCGGTGCAGGATCTCAGCTCCGCGCTCGCGCGCGTTCGCCGCGCGGTCCACTCGAGCGACGCCGAGGTCGTCGCCGCCGCGACCGCCGCGATCGTCGCGCTCGCCGACGTCGAAGCGATCCCCGACCTGATCGGCGCGATCGAGCGGAGCGACCGCGCCGGCGAGCACGCGCGCCGCGCGCTCGTCGCGTTGACGGCGCAGGACTTCGGTTCGTCGGAGCGCAAGTGGCGCAAGTGGTTCGATGGCGCGCGCAAGCGCCATCGCATCGAGTGGCTGATCGATGGCCTGACCCACAAAGAGGACGCGATCCGCGAGGCCGCGATCAACGACCTGCGCCGCCTCACCGGCGAGTACTTCGGCTATCACCACGACCTGCCGCGGCGCGAGCGCGATCAGGCGGCGGAGCGATGGGTCCACTGGTGGCGCGACATCGGCTTCCGCCGCTTCGTACACGCCGAGGACGAGCGCGAGCGTCCGACCGCGCTCCTGCCCGCGCGCAAAGAGCCCTAGGGGCGCGTGTACTTGTACACGCCGGTCGTCGCCGAGAAGTAGATCGACGTGTCGTCGGTGGCAAGTAGTGACACCTTCGCGATGCAGTCTTGCGACGGCATCCCGACGCACGTAGCCACCGACAACACCTCGGATGTCGTTCCCGCGGGTGGATTCGCCGGTGCCGCCGCTGGGGTCGTGATCGACAGGCTCGTCGCCTCGCCCGGCAGTGAGGTCACGTAGAACGTCGAATCGTGCAGCGCGAGGCCGTACGTGCTCGTCGGCACCGTCGCGACCGGTCCCGTGCCCGTCTGGTTGATCGGGTTCGCGATGTTCAGCGTGGACGTCGAGCCGCTCTCGGTGATCCAGTAGACGCGCGCGGCGGACGCCATGAAGCTCCGCATGCGCGTGTTGTTCTGCACGTCGAGGACCGACACGGTCTTCGCGTTGGTGTCGAAGCGCAACACGAAGCCGTAGCCGCTCGCGGAACCGCCCACGTAGACCTGCGTGCCGAGCACCGCGATCGAGCTCGTGAGGCTGTCGAATGCGACGCTTGCCACCACGTTGGACGTTCCCGACGCGAGCATCGTGTACGCGAGTGGTCCTGGCTGCCCCGCGATCGGGATCGTGCCGAGCTGGTAATTCGTCCCGCTCGCGAGCATCACGTAGGCGAGGCTCTTGGACGGGTAGACGAGAAACGCTTCGAGCGTGTAGCCGGCCGGGAACGTCGGCGACGTGGGGCCAAAGATCGGCGACGGGACAATGGTCTGGATCGGGTTCAACCCCCTCCGGAACAACGCGGTGCCGTCATCCGTCCGCGCGAGCCAGTACAGCTCTTGATCGGTCGCTTGCAGGCTCCGCGGGTTGGTCATGTCGGCGCCGAGCGCCTGGAACGTCTCGACGGCCCCGGTGTCGGTCGCGATGGAGACGATCTGCGTCGGTTGTGCCGTGATCTGCGGTCCGCTGTACTCCACCGCGTAGATCCGACCGCCGACGACCTTGCTCGCGAACAAGAGGTAATTGCCCGGGGTCACGAGCGTGAGTCCCGCCGGCAGCCCGGGGTCGGAGTCGATGGTCTCGGCGTCGGCGGGAGGTGGGAGCTCGTTGGCGTCGGGGGTGTCCTTGACGACCGCGTTCGATTCGAAGCAGCCGGAGCCAAGACAAGCAAGCGCGAGGAGGAGACGGTGCATGGGGACCTCGAGGTGTTTCCTCGTTCACCCCGGCCCTCCTCGAACTGCGCAGAAAATGTTTTTTTGCGCATCTGGGGCGGGTCCGGGGTTAGACAGACAAACTGCGTTCTTCCGACGACACCTCGGCTGATCGGCTGACGGCGCTGTACCGCGCCTACGGCCCGGTGATCTATGCACGCTGTCGTCGCCTCCTCGGCGATGGTGCGGCGGCCGAGGACGCGACCCAGGAGACCTTCATGCGCGTGCATCGGCACCTCGACAAGGCGGACTCGCGAGAGGCGCTCGCGTGGATCTACCGGATCGCGACGAACTACTGCTTGAACGAGATCCGCAATCGCAAGCGCCGGCCCGAGCCGCAGGAGGACCCGCCGGAGCCACTCGGCGAGCACCTCGAGGTCGCGCTCGCCGAGCGCGATCTCGCCGAGCGCATCGTCACGCGAGCGCCCGAGAAGCTGCGCGTCGTCGCCTGGCTCCACTACGTCGACGGGCTCGACCAGGCGGACGTCGCGCGGGTGCTCGACATCTCTCGTCGCACGGTGCTGAATCGCCTCGCCGAGTTCACCGATAACGCGCGCAAGTTCCTGCAGCGGAGCGCCGCATGAGCCATCTCTCGAGCCTCGTCATCGACGCGCTCGCCGCGGGGAAGCTCGACGAGCTGGAGGCGATCGCCGCGCGTGCTCACCTCGCGACGTGTACGCGCTGCAGCGCCGACCTCGCGGCGGCCGAGGCAGCATGCGCGCATTTCACGTCGAGCGTGTTGCCGAGGACGCTGCCCGCGATCCAGCGGCCGCGCCGGCGCTGGTGGATGCTCGCGCCGGCAATCCTGACGCCCGCGCTCGCCGCGCTCGCCCTCGTCTACTTCATCCGCGCCCCCGCTCCGGCCGATCGCGACGACGTCCGGATCAAGGGCAGCCTCACGTTCCAGGTGTTCGCGAACCGTCGCGGCGAGGTCATCCCCGTGCGCGACTCCACGCGCCTCGCGGCCGGTGACAGCATTCGCTTCGTCGTCGGATCCGGCGGACCACCCTACGTCATGGTCGCGTCGATCGACGGAGCGGGACACCCGAGCATCTATTATCCTTACGACGGTGCGCGCAGTGGATCCGCCACGTCCGAGCCGAGCGAGTTGCCGGGGAGCATCGTGCTCGACGCATCGCCGGGCCCCGAACGCGTGTTCGCGCTCGTGTCGACGGAGCCGATCGAGGCGGACGCGGTGAAGGCGGCGCTCTCCGAGATCGCCGCGCGCGGCGCCGGCGCGATCCGCGAGGTGCGCACCCTCGACTTGCCCGTCGTCGCGCAAACCTCCGTGGTGTTCGAGAAAGCGTCGCCATGATCCGCACGACCGTCGCGCTCGTGCTCCTCGTGTGGACGGCCACCGCCGTCGCGGAGACGCGTCGCGTGGCGGTCGTCGTCGGCAACAACACCGGCAACGCGGGACAGAGCGCGCTGCACTTTGCCGAGATCGACGCCGGCAAGGTTGGACGCGTGCTCACCGAGCTGGGCGGCGTCGCGCCCGCGGATCTCTATCTCGTGCAAGGCAAGCGCCTCGCGACGCTGGAGGACGTGCTGCGTCGCGCCGCGAAGTCGATCGCCGCGTATCGGCGCGCCGGCGACCGCGTCCTCGCGATCTTCTACTACTCGGGCCACTCCGACGGCCTCGCGCTCGAGCTCGAGCGCGATCGGTTCACCTTCGCCGCTCTGCGCACGTGGCTGCTCGATACGGGTGCCGAGGTCCGCATCGCGCTCGTCGATTCGTGCAAGAGCGGCGCCCTCGTCGCGGCCAAGGGCGGCACGCTCGGTCCCGCATTCAGTATCCGGCTCACCGACGAGGTGCTCGCTACCGGCGAAGCGCTGCTGACGTCGAGCGCGAGCGACGAGAACGCGCTCGAGTCGACCGAGATCGGTGGCTCGTTCTTCACGCATCACCTCGTGTCGGGCTTGCGCGGCGCCGCCGATAGCTCGGGCGACGGGCGCGTCACGCTCGGCGAGGCGTATCAGTACGCGTACAAGCACACGATCGCGACGTCGGGCGCGACGCTCGCGGGCCCGCAGCATCCGACGTACGACTATCGTCTCACCGGTCAGGGCGAGCTCGTGCTCACCGAGCTCGCGCGTCCGACGGCGGCGCTGTCGCTCCCCGCCGGCACCGAGCGCGGACTCGTCATCGAAGCGGCGCGCGAGCAGGTGATCGCGGAGCTCGGCCGCGGGGAGAACGTGCGGATCGCGCTCGTCCCCGGACGGTACGGCGTGCGGATCTGGAGCGGCGGCAAGGCCTACGAGGCGACCGTCACGATCGCGAAGGGAGAGCATCGCACCGTGCGCTGGGACGAGCTGCGCGTCGCCGCGCTGTCGAAGAGCTACGCGAAGGGTCGGACACGCGAGCAGCGCGATCTCTCGATCGCGATCGCGGGTGGCGGGCGTGCCGGCATCGCGGCGTCGCTCGACGCTCTCGGCGGCATGCGCGCCGGGCTTCGCTTCGCGCGCGGATTCTCGATCTCCGTCGACGTCTCGACGCGAAGCATGGCGTCGCTTCGCGAGACGAGCGCGTTCGTGTCCGGGGGGTATCGCGTCGGCGTCGGTGAACGGTTACGTGCATCGATCGCGCTCGAGATCGGCGGCGGCGCGATCGTGCAGACGCTCGGTGACACGCACGCGAGCGCCGCGGCGACGATCGGTCCGACCGGCGAGCTCGCCTTCGACGTGAACCATCGCCTCGCGATCGCCCTCGAGTTACAGGCTCCTGCGACGCTGCTCGACAAGGACGGTGGGCCGAGCGTCACGCTGCTCCCCGCGCTCTGGCTCGGAGTGATCGTCCGGCCATGAGAGCGCTCGCGATCCTCGCACTCGTGAGCGGATGCGACGGCGTCCGCACGTATCCCGTCGCGCCCGACGCATGGCAACACGACGCGCCGCCCGAGGACGCTCGCGAGCCAATGGCGCATCACTACATCGTGAGTCAACAGACGTTCCCGCTCTCGACCACCGAGGCGATCGCGATGGGGCTCGATCTCGACGGCGACGACGTCACCGACAACCAGTTCGGCTCGGTGCTCTCCACGTTCGCCGCGCAGGGGTTCGCGCCGCAGATGGCGGCGAACCTCGCTCTCGGTCGCGGCGACATCCTGTTGCTCGCGCAGCTCACCGCCGACAGCTTCACCGACGGGCCAGCGACGTTCACGCTGTTCACAGGCGCGAACCCCACCCCGATGCCGTGCGAGTCGTCGCAAGGCGTCTCGTGCGGGCGCCACCTCGACGGCAACGGCACGTTCGAGATCGCGCCGACCTCCGCCCACGACACTCCGCTCGCGGGCACGCTGGTCGCCGGCAGCATGGTCAGCGGCGCCGGTCGTCTCCGGCTCGAGGCAAGCTTCGGCGAGACGCCGTTCACGGTGAACCTCATCGGTGCCCGCGTGCGGATCGCGACACCGTCGAAGACCGGCATCTCGAGTGGTGTCATCGCCGGCGCGATCGTGGAGAGCGAGGTCGACAACCAACTGATCCCCGGACTCGCCGCGTCCCTCGACGCCGTGCTCCAGCGCGACTGCCCGGGTGTGCCTCCGTCGTGTGGATGCGTCGACGGAACGAGCGGCAAGAGCCTCGAGACAACCTTCGATACGAATCACGACTGCAACATCACGGCGACGGACCTGCGGAGTAACTCCGTCATTGACGGGCTGCTCCGGCTCGACGTCGACATCGGCGGCACGATGGCCTTGTCGTTCGGGATCAGCTTCGTCGCGGTCAAGGCCACCGTCACTCCGTGATCAGACCGGCGGTGTCTGCACGGGGTACGGCGCGGTCGTATGCGGCTCGCGACGTTGCTCGTCGGTCCGCAGCGCGATGAACGCGCCCGCGATCGCGGTGACCACCGACAGCAGCATCGCGAGTGCGAGCGCGAGGAGGCCCTTGCCCGCCTTCTCCGCGGCGAGCATCGCGTCGTGCTCTGCCGGCGTCGGCGTCGCCGCCATCGCGACGATCCCGGGCGCGCGCGAGCCGAGCTGATCGACGACGCGCGTCGCGCCGTCCTTGTCGAGCGCGCTCACCTCGTCGATCTCGCGGACGAACGCGTCGCGATCGTAGCCATCGTCCTCGTGCGCCGCGCGCGCCGCGGCCACGAGCTGCTCCGACGTCAGTAGCGGCTGGCCATCGGCGCGAAGGCGATCGTTGATCGGCGCGATCGCATCGTCGACGTCGAGGAACCGCGCATTGGCGACCGCGTCCTCGCGGTGATCCATGCGCGATGCACCGTGGCCGACCGCGGACGCGAGCAGCACCGTGGTCACGATGCCGAACACCGACGTCAGGCCCCACGTCACGAGGCCGTGCATACCGGCGACGCGGCGATCCCAGGTGTTCGCGAGGCGCGCGGCGAACCAACCGCCCGCGAACATCGCGATCAGGGGCGCGAGCGTCGAGAACGCGGTGGCCCCGATCGCCGCGGGGACGACGGACGTCGCGTCGTCGGGATCGATGGCGACGAGTCCGGCTCCGATGCCGAGGATCTGGAGCACGCCCCAGACACCGACGGCGATCGCGGTGCCGGCGAAGATGGCGCTCCACCGCAGAGCGGGTTGGCGACGGTCGATAATCTCTCGAGTGATAGTGGGCTGCATAGTCGAGGCTACCCACCGGCAGCGTCGGCGCGAGCGCACCTGCGGGAGACCGTGGTGAGAGGTAGGTGTGCGGTCGGCGAACGCACGTGGGCCAATGCGCACGGCGACGTGAAATGCGCGCGTCGGTGGCTTATCCTCGATGAGTGGAAGCCGCTGCGGGGGGACCGCGCCAGCTCGATCCGGGCACGATGCTCGACGGGAAGTATCGGATCGAGAGCCTGATCGCCGTCGGCGGCATGGGCGCCGTGTACCTCGGCACGCACACGCAGCTGCGCAAGCGCGTCGCGATCAAGGTGCTGAACCCGCAGCTCAACAACCCGCAGATGATCGAGCGCTTCCATCGCGAGGCGATCACCGCGTCGCAGATCGGTCACGAGGGAATCGCGCAGGTCACGGACATCGGGACGAGCGCCGAGAACGAGCCGTTCCTCGTCATGGAGTACCTCGAGGGCGAGTCGCTCGCGTCGCGCATTCGCAACGCGGGCGTGTTGCCGATCGAGCTCGCCGCCGAGCTCGCGTGCTCGATCCTGTCGCCGCTCGGCGCCGCGCACGCCGCGGGCATCGTCCACCGCGATCTCAAGCCCGACAACGTGTTCCTCGTTCGCCAGAGCCGCGGCGAGATGGTGAAGCTGCTCGACTTCGGCATCTCGCGCGCGCAGGGACTCGAAGGCGAGTTCCGCCTGACGACGACGGGCCTCGTGCTCGGCACGCCGTACTACATGTCGCCCGAGCAAGCGCGCGGCGATACGAACATCACGTACGCCGCCGACATCTACGCGCTCGGCGTGATCCTGTACGAGATGCTCGTCGGGCGCGTTCCGATCAACGCCGATAACTACAACCAGCTCATGTACAAGGTGATGACGGGCGACTACACGCCGCCGCGCACGTTGCGGCCGGAGATCCCCGTCGAGCTCGAGAACATCATCCTCGCGACGATGAGCATCGAGCCCGAGCAGCGCCCCGGGTCGGCGGCGACGCTCGAGCAGCTACTGCTCCCGTTCTGCCGCGGGACGTTCCGCGATCACACGATCGAGCGCCTCTCGTCGCCGCGCCTCGTCAACCGCACGACGCCGCCACCGGTCGCGCATCACGCGCCGAGCCCGAGCGGGAACTTCGCGACCGATCGCACGGTGCAAGCGGCGCCGGTGCCGACACCGATGCAACCGCTCGCGAGCCAGCTCGAGCCGGCGACGCCGGTGCCGAAAGCGAAGTCGAAGGCACCGCTGTTCGGCGCGCTGCTCGTGCTCCTGCTCGGCGGAGGTATCGCCGCGGCGGTCGTGATGTCGAAGGGCGGCGCCGAGGAGAAGAAGCCGGCGGTCGCGACGACCGAAGCACCGGTCGCGACGGAGCCCGCGGTCACACCGACCGAGCCGCCGCCACCGGTCGTCAAGGACGAGCCGCCCGCGGAGCCGAAGAAGATCACGCTGAAGTTCTCGATCGAGCCCGCCGGCGCACAGGTCTTCATCGACGGCGAAGCGCAGCCCGAGGGCGAGATCGCCGTTCCCGCCGATGGCAAGGAGCACGAGCTGAAGATCACGGCGAAGAACTACACGCCGCACGTCGAGACGATCACGTTCGACGAGAGCCAGCGGTTCACGCTCTCGCTCGAGAAGATCGCCGCGCCGGCGAAGCCGACCAAGCCGACCAAGCCGACCAAGCCCGGCAGGCCGAGCAAGCCCGAGCGCATCGACACGACGAGCCCCTATCAATGAAGCTTATCTACGCAGCGCTGTCGTTGGTGGTCCTCGCATCGGCGGTCCCCGCAGATGCGAAGCCGAAGAAGAAGCCGGCGCCCAAGAAGGCGCCCAAGAAGGATCCCAAGGCGGATCCGCCCGACAAGGTCCCGAGCGGCGAGCAGAAGGAAGCCGATCGCCACTTCAAGAGCGGCGTCGAACTGTACAAGGAAGCGAAGTACACCGAGGCGCTCGCCGAGTTCGAGCGCGCGTACGAGATCTCGCCGCACCCGCTCGTCCTCTACAACATCGCGGTCTGCCACCGCGAGCTGTCGCACTACCAGCAGGCGGTGAAGTTCTACAAGCGGTTCATCGGCGAGGGCAAAGGTCAGGTCCCGAACGCGAAGCTCACGACGGCGCAGACCGAGCTCGACAGCATCCTCGCCCGCATCGCGCGCGTCACCGTGACCGTGTCGCCGGACGGCGCGACGCTGCTCGTCGACGATCAAGAGCTCGGCACGCTCGTCGAGATGCCGATCGTGCTGCCGCCGGGCGAGCACCGCCTCGTCGCGCGCATGACCGGCCGCACCGACGCGGTCCGCGTGATCCGCGTAGCATCGGGTGACGAGCTGTCCGTCGATCTGAAGACGACGGAGCTCCCCGCGAGCACCGACACGGCGACGACCGATCGCCCGGACGTCGAGACTCCGCTCGACACGCGCGCGAAGCCGAGGCGCTTCGCGATCGGCGCGGGCTTCGGCCTCGATCTGCGCGAGACGATCGGCGACACCGGCGCGCCGTCGATCGGCATCGGCGTCGCCCTCGGTTCGCGCGTCGTCGTCGGCGTCGACGCGATCATCGTCGCGTACGCCGTGATGCCGTCGGTGCGGTTGCGACTCGCCGGCGACGCGTTCAGCGTGCACGCGATCGCCGCGATGCCGATCGCGTTCCCCGAGGGCGAGATGTCGTCGACGTTCGTCGCCGGCGCCGGCGGCCTCGGGCTGCGCTATCGCCCGACCCCGATGCTGTCGTTCCGCCTCGAAGGGCTCGCGACCTACGCCGGCAAGACGCACGGCACGACGTTCCCCGCTTTCGTCGGAGGTGAGCTGTGGTTCTGACCCGCCTCGTCCTCGCCGCGCTCGTGCTGAGCGGCTGCGGCAAGTCGCTGTTCGACAACGGCCCGGGCGGCGATGACACGCCCGGCGGTGATGGCGGCGTCGACTCGAACGTCGATGCACCGCCGGTGCAGACGACGTGCGAAGCGCCGTGCCTCGGCGATGCCGCCGGCGAGTTCGATGGCTCGGCGGGCGGCTCGACGGGCCGCTGGCGCTACCTCGACGACACGCGCGATCGCCAGTGGACGGCGATGACCGGCACGATGGTCAAGACCGGCGCGATGAGCAACCAGATCACGAAGTGCGATGCGTCCAACACGGGTGCGTGCGCCGCGCTCCCCGGCGCGCTGCTGTTCACGTCGACGGGCGCGACGAGCCCGGCGGATCCGGCGCTCGAGCTGACGCTGCCGGAAGCGAAGGTCGTGCAGCTCTCGCTTCGCGTGCGCGTTCCGGCCGGCGGTCGCGAGCAGGTCGTGCGGCTCTATCGAAGCTCGCGCGAGGACGCCCTCGTCACCGCCTCGGCGATGCCGGACACCACGCTCGAGCAAGCGATCGTCATCGACGCGCTGCCCGGCGAGCGCATCCTGTTCGCGATGGCGCCGCTCGCCGCCGGCACGCCCGACGTCGCGGTGCACCTGTTCGCGAGCGACACGCAGATGGTGTTCCCGCAGAGCTGTCAGATGGCGGTGCGGTTCGAGCCCGCGGACGTCATGCAGACGACGAAGATCCGCAACGCGTGCAGCACGAACAACCTCCTGACCGCGATGAACGACGACGTACCGGCGAGCAATCCCGACGAGGAGATCGCGCCCGTCCTCGTCGCCGGTCCGTTCGCGGAGCAAGGCATGGCGGGCGACTTCATCCTCGGCCGCTACTACGACAGCAGCGTGATCTCCGATCACTCCGGCGACTTCACGTGGCAGTTCTGGTTCAAGTTCGACGACTTCACGCTCGGCGGCGTCGCGTACATGATCTCGGACATCGACGTCACGAACGGACCCGCGGGCGGCGGCTTCACCGTCGACGTGTTCCAGGGCACCGAGGTGAAGCTCGAGTCGTTCGCGGTCGTCGACGGCACCAACCCCGACTACGTCGGCGAGACGACGGCGTACCTCGACAACGACTGGCACTTCATCCGCCTGATCCAGCGGGGCGACAACGTGAGCGTGTGCGTCGATGGCGAGCGCAAGTTCGGCTACACGATGCTGGCAGGCACGGGCACGAGCGCGAAGACCGTGCGGCTCGGACGCAACCAGTTCAACCCGCAGCAAGGCTTGCTCGACGGTCAGCTCGACGACGTGCGCGTGTTCAAGGGCGCCCTGCCCTGCGAGTGACGGCGCTACTGCACGATCGTCGCGGCGTTCCCCAGCACCGGTAACGGAGCGGGAAGCGCCCGCGCGCTGGCTCGCTTCGCGCTGACGTGCAGCACCCAGCTCGCCGCGCCGAACGGCTGCATCCCGAGCTGATCGGGCAACGCCTTCACGCGCTCGGCGACCGCGATGTCCTGACACACGGCCTGCGTGATGCCGACCGAGGCCGGCGGCGTCCCCGACGAGACAGCGAGCGCGAGCTCGACGTTCTGCCCGAAGTAGTCGAGGCGTCCCGCTTGCGTGAGCGCCATCATCGGTCCGCGGTGCACGCCGACGCGGATGCGAATCCCCGACGTGACCGCGTCCGCGTCGATCGCCGCCTGGATCGCGAGCGCCGCCTCGACGCCCGGGCCGGGTCGTTCGAACGCCGCGATCGCGAGCCCGCCGAACGTCTTCACGAGCGAGCCACCGTACTCGCGCGCGAGGTTGCCGCAGATCTCGAAGAACCTCGCGGCGACCGGGAACGCCTTGCTGTCGCCGAGCTCCTCGAACATCTGCTGCGCGTTGTCGATCTGCGCGACGACGAGCGTCGCTTGCGTGACCGCCATGAGCCGTCCGGGTGCGAGCGATTGATCGGGGAACAGCTCGCGGAACGACGCGGTCGCCATCGCGCGCGCCGCGGTCAACGCGAACGCGCGATCGCCCGCACGCTCGACGCGCACCACGATCTCGCGGTTCTCCGTGTTCTGCAGCGTGATCAGCTGATCGCCCGCAGTGAGCAACGCGACGTCGCTCGGTTGCCCGAGCACGATGTCGACGCGGCGAACGCCGCCCTGCGCCGTGACCCGCACCTCGTGACTGCGCGACAGCTGCGCGCTGCGGATCACGTAGTAGCCGGGCGCCAGCGACAGCGACAGCGCGAAGCGCTCGTGCGGTGCGAGCCGCACCTGCGCCGCGACGTGCGGGAAGTTCCCCGGCCCGCCGATGCAGAACGTCTGCGTCTCGACCTCGCGCACGTCCGGCGCGGCGCGGAACGCGAGCTCGATCGCGCGCGAGAAGTCGACATCGAAGCCGATGTTGCAGGTCTTGCAGCGCGCGTGCTCCTCGATCTTCGACAGCGACTCGACCACCGACGAGGGGATGCGGCACGACGGACAGATCACGTCCCACACCATCCCGAGCACGCCCTGCTTCGCCGCGTGCAGCGCGGCGTCGATCATCGCGTCCTCGGGGACATGGAACTTCGACGCGATCTCGAGGGGCCGGATGCGCGCGACATCCTGATCCGATGCGGTGCTCAAGTACTGCACGAGCGCCTCGGCCGCTGGCGCGGTCACGCCTGCGGCGAGCAGCTTGTCGCTCGCGGCCTCGAGCCGCGCTCGCGCCGCCGGCGACAGCTCGACCTCGGGCTCGATCGGATCGATGCCCGGCGCGGGCCCCGCCGCGAGGATGCGATCGAGGCGCTTGTACACGCGATCGAGGTTGCGCTTGTACATGATGCCGGTCTGGAACCGCGAGATGAGCTTCGCGAGCCAGCTGCGCGGCTCGATCCGCACGGTGTTGCGCAGCTTCGTCCCTCCGCCCGCGATGCGCTCGAGCGCGACCTCGGCGACGTACCAGCGCACCATGCCGCCGTTGAAAACGCGCAGCACGACGTGGCGACTACCCTCGATCCACTCGTACGGGTGCTCCTTCCACTGGAGCTTCACGCCGGCGATGCGCTGGTGCCCCGTCGTGTTGGGTCCGGTCGGCACCCGCGTGTCGTTCTTCACGCTCTCGATCTCGAACTTCACCGGCGGCAAGCCGGTCGCGCGGTTCATCTTCTCGGTGTTCGACACGAACGGCCACAGCTGCTCCGGCGTGCTCTGCAGCTCCCACTCGAACGAGTACTCGATGATGCGCGACTCGCGATGCACCGGCGGCGCCGGATGCGCGGTGATCAGCGCCGCCTCGCCGTTGCACATCCGATCGATGGCGTCGAGCAGCTCCGTCGCGTCGGCGGGCCGGTTCTTCGGCTCCTTCTCGAGGCACTTCGCGACCAGGTCCGCGACCGTCGGCGACACCTCCGGCGCGACCGCGTCGAGCCGCGGCGGCGGTTCGCGCATCTGCTGGAGGATCACGCCCATCGGATTGTCGTCGACGACGGGGAACGGCGGCCGCCCCGAGATCAGCGCGAACAGGCAGCAGCCGACCGCGTACACGTCCGTCGCCGGCGTGACCTGTCCGCCCTGACATTGCTCGGGCGCCATGTACTCGGGCGTGCCGAGCACCGCGCCCTCGCGCGTCGCGCCCTCGGCCTTCGCGTGCTGCGCGTCCTCGGCGATCCGCGCGATGCCGAAATCGCCGAGCTTCACGATCTGCCCGACGGGGTTGCTCTCCATCTCGATGCCCTGCCGCACGAACATCATGTTGTCCGGCTTGAGATCGCGATGAACGATGCCGAGGCGATGCGGCTCCGCGAGCGCGCGACACACGTCGCCCATGATCGCGAGCGCGAGTCGCTCGGGGAGCTTCTGCAGTCGCTTGAGCGCGCCACCGACGCTGCCGCCGACGACGAGCTCGAGCACGAGATAGTGCAGCCCGCGGTCCTCGTTGAGATCGATGTAGTTCGCGATGTACGGACTGCCGACCTTCGCGAGCACGCGCGCTTCCTTGCGAAACCTGCGCAAGAGCTCCGCGTCGCTCGCGATCTCGGGCCGCAGCACCTTGATCGCCACCGGATCACCACCGGTGCGATCGCGCGCTTCCCACACCTCGCCCATCGCGCCGACGCCGAGCTGCTTCGACAGCTCGTATCGCCCCACACGCGCCCCGATCGCGGGCCGCGCCGGTCGGTTCTCCTCTTCATCCTGCAGCGTCGGCCGCCCGCTTCGCCCCGCCGCCGCCGCGTGCAGGTCGCGCAGCAGCTCGGCCATCGACGGGCGCGCATCGGGATCCGGCGCGGTCGCGCCGCGGATCACCGCACCGACGAGGTCGTCGGCCACGCGCCCCGCCTCCGTCGTGAACAGCTTCAGCAGCGTGCCGATCGCGAACACGTCCGCCGCGGGATCCGGCGCACTCAGCCCATCCTCGGCCTCGGGTGGCACGCACCGCGCCGCCCACGGATGCGCCGACATCGACGTCACGCGCGTCGCGAGTCCCGTGAGCTCGAAGCGCGGCCGGTCGCCCGCGCCGACCCACACGCTCCATGGATGCAGCCGCCCGTGCACGAGGCCAACGTGATGCGCGGCGTTCATCGCGCGCACGAGCTCGAGCAGCATGCGCAGCGCGCGCACCATGTCGACGCTCGACTGCTCGATCATCTCCGCGAGCGGCGGGAAGCTATCGCCCTCGAGGACCACCGCGGGTGGATTCGCTTCGAGCGCGATGACCGGTCGCACCGCCGGATGATCGATCGCGCCGATCGCCCGGATCCGTTGCTCGAACGCGTGCCATCGCGCGCCCTTCGCCTCGAACGAGAGCTGGTGCACCTCGACGAGCTTCTCGCCGCGCTTGCCGAACACGCAGATGCCATCGGGCCCCGCGCCGAGCTGGGCCATCGGAACGAACGTCGTGTCAGACGCCTCGCCTGCCTGCGCGAAGAGCGCCGGCATGGTCTGATCGACCGTTCCCACCGGTAGAGCATAGCGGCATCCCCGCGAGCGGGGAAAATTCGGTTGGGGTAACAGCGATTCTCGCGATCGGTCTCGATCCGAGCGAGTCGCTCCGTCGTACGCCGCCGCCCGCGGAGCGCTCGCCTACTTGCTTCTCGACAGATCCCAACCGCACCTCTCCTCGGCTGATTCGCCGCAGAGGTAGCGAGCGAGCTGCTTGGCGCGTCCAGGTACAGGCTGTTCTAGTTTTCCGTCGACATAGGCGTCTACGAGGTCAAAACACGACTGGGGATGACCGGACTGGCAGCCGAGCTCCAAGAAGTACCTCGCGCGCTCGCGGTTCGGAGGCTGAACAAGCTCCGAGTAGCGGCCGGCGACCTCGCAGTATCGCTGGGCGTACATGCACTCGATCCCCGCACCGAATTGAACTTCGTCTGCAACGCTCGATTCGATCAGTACGGCGCACTCGGTCGACACACCTCCAGCACAGCCGCGTCGAAGCTCGGCGCGCGACAACATCAAGTCATAGCCTGCGTGAACCCCGTGCTTCATCAGGAGGCCGCGGCAACTCAGGTCATGGCCGGCCTTGCAGTTCGCTTCCATCTGCAGAAACACGTCATCGTCGACCAAACGCATCGCGGCGAACAGGCACGCATCGGGATCGCCTCGCAGACACTTCGACTGGTAGAGCTCGGTCTGCTTTTGTCTTGGTTCCGGCGGCAGCTGAACGGGTCGTCGGTAGTCCAGCTCGGGCTCGAGTGAACGCTTCGCTGACGGCGATGACTGCACGTTCGTGACGGTGGCGGTCGTTGGGCTAGGTTGCGAGGCACAGCCCGCGAGCAGAGCGAAGCACAGGGCGCGCATCACTTCTTCCCCTTCGCGAGCTTGTCGAGATGTTGGAGCACCGGCGGGACTCGATCGTGTGCTTCCCGCAAACTGGCATCGGTCTGAAGACCGAAGGGTTGCGCATCCCGCCACGCGGTTTCCATCGCCACCTTTATTCTCGCACCGGTCTGCACCATCAGGCGATCGGGGCGAAGGCCATCGACGAGGCTGGCTTCGAGAATTCGCGCATTGGAGAGAAGGCCCGGAAGGACCGCAGGCATAGCGGTCTTCGGATCTGACTCGCGCATCGCCGTCACGAGCCCCTGGCTGCTCTCGTCGAGACCAGCGAGAGACTCGCGCACAGCCTCCAGCTGGAGCGCCGCTTCCTTCTTGGTCACCGCCGGAGCGTTCACGTCATCGGTCACGTCCACACCGAGATCTTTTGCGAGCCGATTGACATCCCCATTCACGAGCTTGCTGTTGACCTCGATCTTCTTGACGTCATCGGCGGTGGCGCCACTTCGCCTCGCGAGCGCTTGCGCCGTCCCGACGGCTCCATCGAGGAGTTTGCTCGACCGACTCGCCTGCAGGAAGGCATCGCGCACGACAGGCTCCTTCAACTTCGTGCGGGTCTGTTCCTGGAAGACCAACACCAGCGCTTCGCGCTCCTGCTTCACGTCCGCGAGGACCGAGATGAGGTGCTGCGCCACGGCGTCCGGACTTCGCTCGCCCATCGGCGCCTGCATCGCCTGCTCGAGCTTCGTTCGCAGATCGTCGATCCCCTTCGCCGCGAGCTGCAGCTGCGCCGCCAGCGCGTTCGCACGGTGACCATTCGAAGCCTTCGTGTGATCGCCACTTGTCTTCGGCGGCGGACCGCTTGACTGCGCGGAGTCCGCGCTCGACAGGCCGATGTACTCGTCCAGCCCGCCTTCGATGTCCGTCCTCGTCAGCATCTGCGCGATCCGCTCGGAGCCCGAGAGCCCCGGGCTCGCGCTCGGCGCGCCGTTCGCGTGCGCGCTCTCGTGCGGGTCGAGCCCGACGTCGCTCGCGTCGATCCCGTAGATCGCCGGATCGACCGCGGGTGGAGGGACCAGCGAGGCCGGCGTCTTCCACCACTCGTCCATCGGGGCGGGCGTGCCGCTCCCTCGGTCATCGCTGAAGGCGCGCAGGCCAGGTGTCTGTTCGGGCTCCGAATTCGCGATCTCTTGATCCGACATGGGCGGCCCTATCCGCGGCGCCGCGTGCCGGTTGCTCGAAATCTTCGGCTATTTCGTCGTCAGCGTGATGTCGACGACGTGGTTCGCGATGTCCTTCTCGATCGAGACGGTCACCGTGTGCTTCTTGCCGTGCCGCTCGAGGTTCTCGGCGAGGATCTGTCGCGCGCTCTCGATGCGCGACGCGAGCGCTTCATCGCCCTTGGAGATCGTGATCACGGCGTCCTTCTCCGACGCGCCGATCACCTTCACGTCGCGGATCTTGAACACCTCGCCCGCGTCGATCTCGTAGACCACGTAGGCGCCCGTCGAGTACGTCACGACGGCGGGGCGCACGAGCGCGGCGAGGTAGCCGCGCGACGCGAGCTCCGCGGACAGCGCGGCGCGATCCGCTTCGAGCTTCGCGTCGTCGACAGGCTCGCCCGGCTTGGACACCAGCACGGCGCGCAGCGCGGCGAGCGGCAGGCCGCGGCCGCCGTCGATCGAGATGCTCTGGATCTGCTGCGACGGGGTCTCCGGTTTGTTCGCCTGCGCCGTCCCCGTCGGCAAGTGCTTGAACGCCACGTAGCCGCCAGCGGCGGCCAGGACGAGCAGGATGAGGAGCGTGCGCATGGGACCGATCGTTTCCGCGTAGCGGGATGTGCAAGTGCGAGACCCGCACAGAACGATTGTAAGCCCGCGACAGCGCTGGGATCAAAGGCGGGGTTGGGCACCCCGCCGTTCACGCTGTGACCCCATGTATCCGCGGTGGCGGTGTGCGCGATTTTCGGTGGGTTATGCCGTCGCGATGTAGGGCGTGTGGTTACGGGAGCGCGACGGTCGCGACGTTGCCGAAGCGGTCGGTGACACGCGCCATCACCGCGGCGACGTTATCCGCGACCTGCGCGTGACCGCTGCCGTCGGTGGTCACGCTCTGCGGCGAGCCGATCGCGACGCCGCCCGCGGTGAGGAGCTCGACGCTGACCTGCTGTGCTCGGATCGGCACCGGCTGGTTGGACCGGAGCGCCTCGTCCATCATCCGCCAGCCCTTCGGTGCGCTCCACGCGACGGTGACCTGCACGTTGCCGCCGGTGCGCATCGCCTGCGAGAGCACGACGCCTCCCGCGACCACATCGAACTCGTTCGAGTCGAGCGTCCAGCCCGAGCCCTCGACGTGGAAGCGATACGTTCCGGTCGGCACACCGCCGCGCGCATCGAGGGCATCGACGTCGGGTGCGCCGACCCACGGCACCGCTTGCCATTCGGCCACCCAGTAGTGCGTCTGCGGGCCCGAGCGCTGGAGCGGCGTCGGCGTGTACGCGAGCACGATCTCGCCGTCCTCGACGCGGCGGCCACTGCGGCGCGTGACATCGGAGAACACCGCGCCCTCCTTCTTCTGCAGCGTCACGCGCGGCGTCTTCGTCAGCGGGTCGTCGCCGATCCACACGAACTGCGCGATGCCGCTGACGCGCGGGATCGACGCCGCGGGCTGCGCTTGCATCGGCTTGCCGGTGCGCCCCCACACCTGATCGGGCACGGTCGCCGGCACGGTGCCGCGCATCATCGCGGGCTCGTCCTTCTCGAGGTTGTCGACCATGTGACGCGTCGCGAGCTTCGTCGCGCTATCGGTCGCGCCGTCCTCGCGCATCGGCGTCAACGCGAGCGGCATCATCTGCACGAGCTTCTCGCCGAGCATCTCGGCCTCGAGCGGCCCCCAGAACGTGATGCTCGGTTCGTAGCCGCCGAGCACCCAGTCCTCGGGACGCAGGAGGTAGCCGACGTGGCCCTGCGCGTAGCCGATGATGATCGTCTTGTTCGCGTCGGGCGACAGCTCGAGGATGCGGCGCTTGAGCAGCGTCGTGAGCTCGCCCGGCATCGTGCCGAACACGAAGTCGCCGATGCGCAGCACCGACAGCGTTGTCCGCGTCGTCTCGCACAGCGGCTCGGTCTCGGTGACCTCGATGTCGAACTGGAAGATCGGTCCGAGGATCTCGCCGACGACGTCGAGCCGCAGGCACGAGCCATACGACAGGAGGCCCTCGGTGCCGGGGATCGCCGCGGCGGGGAACATCGGCTGCGGCGTCTCGCACAGCGCGGCGCCGACGGGCGCGTTGAACTCGTCGACCGGCGAGTTGATCATGCCGCCCGTCGACGAATCGCCGACGATGCCGTCGGGCATGCGCGACAGATCGAACGGAGCGTAGGTCATCGCGCCGTCGCGGATCGTGAACGTCTCGGGCCGCGGTCCCGACTCGACCGAGCGCGTGAGCATCTCGAGCTCGATCGAGTCGCGCATCGACGTGCCGGCGCTCGTCCACGCCGCCATCAGCTCGGGAACCGCGGCGCGTCCGTGCCCCTCTTCCGCGGTCCACGAGAAGCACGGGTCGCTCGACTTGCCCGGCTTGTTGTTGCAGTCGAGGCCACCGTGACCGACGGCGGACACGTCGCCGCCCGCGCTCTGCAGCTGCATCACGACGACCTTCGAATCGAACTGCTCGCCGAGCGCGCGCTCGAGCGCACCGACCGCGTCCGCCGACGCGAACGGGTTGTCGTCGTCGTTGAGGATCGGGTGACCGCCGAAGATCGGCACGATCGCGATCGGCGCACCCGCCATCGAGTCGACGCGCAACAGCGCCATGATGTCGTCGTCCCTGTCGCCGTTCGGGATCATGTCGTTCTCGCCGCGACGATCGCGGTTGATCTGATCCGTGGGGTCGAAGTTCGTCGTCGTGAACACACCGATCTTCGCCGGCTGTCGCGCGGCCAGGGCATCGCGCGCGACCGCCTCGAGCGCGTCGAGGAGACGCGTATAGACGACATCGCGCAGCTCGCCGGCGCCGACCTTGAGCGCCGAGTGTCCCGTGTGCTGCGCCCACGCGGAGTGGCTGTGCGACGCGGCGAGGAGCACCTTGCCGTGGAACTCGGCGCCGAGGCGATTCTCGAGGTCGAACAGCATGCCTTCGTAAACGAAGATCGAGTCCATCTTCACGATGACGACCGTCTCGCCGCCGGCGCTCAGCGCGACCGCCTTCACGCGCGGCGCGAGCTCGATGCCCATCGATGCGTTGAACGTGCCGCTGATCGCGATGTCGCGCGTGTCGATCTCGGGCGCGTCGCCGAGGAACGCAGCGCGACTCGTGTAGCCGCCGAGCGCGGTCCCGACGGGGACGTCCGGGATGCCCTCCGCGGCGCCGGCCATCAGCGCGCCCGCGCTGACCGTGCCGCCTGCGTTCGCCGTCGGCGGCATCGGCTCGTACTCGCAGTGCGCGGTGGTGACGCCGCCATCGGGCGTCCCCGGGTTGTCGTCGCCACACGCGACGAGCCCGAGCGTTGTGACCATAGCGGTGACGGCCAGGAGTCCCTTAACACCCATGGCCGCGTGCATATCACGCAGCCGGCGTCGACGGAGAACTTCGTTTACGGGTCGCCGTCGACCGGGAGGTCCTTGCGCAAGGTGGTCACCTCGCCCGGCTTGATGACCACCGAGTACGTGTACTTGTTCTCGCCGACGATGAACGTGACCTTGTGCTTTCCGGCTTGCAGCTCTGTCGACAGAGGTGCCGTTCCCAGGTCCTTGCCGTCGATTTGGATCTTCGCGTTGGCCGGCCGGGCCGAGATGCGGAGTTGCCCGAGCCCGGTGGAGGGGGACGAACCGTCGAGGAAGATGCCGAAGCGCTCGCAGATCTGGACGTAGTTGCTCGCCAGGTTCGGCGGCAGCTTCGCGAAGTAGAGCTTCGCCTTCGCTTCCTGCTTGGACCGGCACGCCGCGAGGAACGCCGTCTTCACCACGCCCGAGTCGTACTTGCAGCGGAGCGACGCCTCGAACTGCGCGAGCGCCGCGATGTCCATGCCGTTGCCGAGGTAGTCATCGCCCTTCTTCTTGAGCGCGTCCGCGTCGCACGCCTTCTCGTCGAGCGCGATCCCATTGCGCAGGCAGATCTGCACGTAGTTCGTCCGCTGATCGGCGGGGAGATCGAGGTAGTACGCCTGCGCCTTCGCCTTCTGCTTCGTGCGACACGCGGCCATGAACGCCTTCTTCGTCGTCGCGAGCTCCGGCTTGCACCGGAGCGCGGCCTCGAACTGCTCGAGCGCCGCCGCCTCCTTGCCGCTCAGAAGGAACGTGTCTCCCTTCTCGATGAACGGCTCCGGGTCGCACGCCTTCTTGTACTTCGCGCAGCACGCGCCGTCGTAGTTGGTCAGCACGCACGAGACCTCGTCGCAGGTCGTCTTCGACGTGACCTTCGTGTCCTTCGAATCCTTCGGGTCCTTCGAGTCCTTCGAGTCCTTCGAGTCCTTCGGGTCCTTCGAGTCCTTCATGTCGCGCGCGGCGAGCTCTCGCTCGAGTCGCGCGACCTCGGCCTCGAGCTCGCGGATCCGCGCCTCGTCCTCGGGTGAACCACCGACGTTCAGCTGCTCCGGCGGCACGGGATCCGGCGCCGGCGGCGGTTGCGCGCCGAACTGCATCGACGCGCCCGGCTGGATGTTCACCGTCTGGCCGTTGCTCGTGGCCTTCACGTGTCCCTCGTAGACGATCACCGTCACGAGCGAGACGATCACCGCGGCTGCACTTCCAACTCCCATCGCACGTACATCGGACCGATTCATCTCGACCTCCACGCGCAGGCTCGCGCCTGTCGCTTCGATGGACGCCACCGCGGCGTCGATGACCAACGTGTCGTCGCCCCAGACTCGCCACGTCGCACCACCGCGCGACTGCGAGACGGCGACGGTTCCACCTCGACGACTCCACGTGAGCTGCGCGCCCGAATCGATGATCGCCGACGAGCGACCGAGATCGAGCGTGCGCGGGCCGGTCGCCGCGACGACGCCGCTGCCATCGGCGGGCGCGCGCTCGATGCCCCACAGCACCATCGCGAGGATCGCGACGAGCGCGGCGAGCGAGCCCGCGCCGATGATCCACGGCCTCAGCGAACGCGGCGTAGCGACGGCGTGCGGCGACGGCTCGCGAACGCGGCGGACGACGCGATCCGCGAGGCCCGCGGCCGGCGGCGGGACCTCCCAGGCCGACAGGTCGTAGTCGGCGAGCAGGTTGTCTTCGACGTCATTCATGGCGTACTCCCACACCCGCGGCCGTGAGGTGATCGCGCAATGCGCCGCGCGCACGTGCGAGTCGAGACTTCACGGTGCCGAGGTCGACCTCGAGCACGGTCGCGATCTCGTGATAGTCGAGCTCGTGGTACTCGCGCAGCACGAACACCGCGCGCTGCGCATCGGGAAGCGCCGCGACACCGGCCGCGATCGCGGCGCCGAGGCGCTGCCGCTCGGCCGCTGCATCGGTGCGCTCGCGCGCGGGTGGCTCGACGACGAGCTCCTCGTGCTCCTTGCGCCGCAGATCGTTGAGCGCGAGGCGCGTCGCGATCGTGAGCATCCACGTCGAGAGCGACGCGGGTCCTTTCGGGTCGAACGACGGCAGCGCGCGCAGCACGCGCACGAACGTCTCCTGCACGAGATCCTCGACGCGATGGCGCGCCCGCCCCGCGAGCAAGCGCCACACGAGCGAGTGAATGGTGCCCTGGTAGCAGGCGACGAGATCGCGCCACGCGCGCTCCTCCCCGCGCTGCGCGCGTCGCAACGTCAGCTCGTCGAGCTGCTCGAACGGTCGCGCCATGGCCACGGCGGGCATCCCAGACCGGTATCACCCGGCAGGCGCCGAAAGGTTCCGCGGAATTTCGCGCGGGCCTAACCCGCCGAGATCACTCGGTGCGGATGTTCGTCGAGACGAACGTGCGGTCGCCGGTCGCCGGGAACGTCAGCGGCGCGACCGCGGTCTCGAGGCACTTCACGACCTTCATGCTGACCTTCGACAGATCGTCGCTCACGCCGCGGACCTCGACGGACATCACGTGGCCATCGCCGCCGATCGGCATGCGGATCTCGTACGTGACGCCCGCGGGCTGCCCTTTCGTGCACGCGTCGAACGCGGGCTTCGCCGTGAGCAAGACGTCGCGGTAGTCCGAGCCCGTCGGCTCGCGACGCGGCGGCGGTGTCGCCTTGCGTTGATGACAGCCGCGCCAGGCCTTCACCTGCGTCACGGTGGCCTCCGCCGCCGGCTTCTTCGTGCATGTCGTCGACGCCGCGATGATCGCGGTCGCGCCGACGGCGACCGATGCGAGAGCGAGGACCCAACGACTCCGAACGGTCTCCGCGAGCTTCATCACGACCAGTCTACGCGGCCGACCGAGGGTCGTCGAGACCGCGTTGCAGGGCGTCGCGGATCGCGTCGTAGGACTCCGGAAGCTCGACGGGAACGTTGCGATACCGAGGGGCCGCGACCCCCGCCAGCGTGGCCTCGTGGTAGCCGACCTTGAAGTCGGCGAACTTGAGCCCGCTCGCGGTCGAGATGACCACGACCTCGTGGTCCCGCGTCACCTCGCCGCGCCGGGCGAGCTTGGTCAGGGCCGCGAGCGCGACGCCGGTGTGTGGACACGTGAACAACCCGTCGCGGTCGGCGTGCGCCGATGCATCGGCGAGCTCCGCTTCGGTCGCGATCTCGACCACGCCGTCGAACGCCTTGAGCGCGCGCACCGCCTTCGCGAAGCTGACCGGGTTGCCGATCTGGATCGCCGAGGCGAGCGTCGTCTGCGCCTTGACCGGCGCGAGCGGCGCCCAGCTCGCGCGATAGCTCGCGTAGAGCGGGCTCGCGTGCGCCGCTTGCGCGACGCAGATGCGCGGGCGCTTCTCGATCATCCCCATCGCGAGCAACATCTCGAACCCCGCGCCGAGCGCGCTCACGTTGCCGAGGTTGCCGCCCGGGATGATGACCCAGTCGGGCGCGCGCCACCCGAGCTGCTGCACGAGCTCGATCGCGACGGTCTTCTGTCCCTCGAGGCGCAGCGAGTTCATCGAGTTCGCGAGGTACACGCCCTCCTTCGCGGCGAGCTCCTGGACCAGGCGCATGCAACCGTCGAAGTCGGTGTCGATCGCGAGCACGAGCGATCCCATCGCGAGCGGCTGCACGAGCTGCGCCGTCGAGATCTTTCCGCGCGGCAGGATCACCACGCTGCGAATTCCCGCGGCCGCCGCGTATGCCGCGAGCGCCGCCGACGTGTCGCCCGTCGACGCGCACGCGATCCCGCGGATCGCGGTGCCCTTCGCGATCATCTGCTTCACCATCGACACGAGCACCGTCATCCCGAGGTCCTTGAACGACCCCGAGTGCGACGTGCCGCATTGCTTCACGCGCACGCTCTGGAGGCCCAGATCCTTCGCGAAGCGCGGCACGGGCGTCAGGTGCGTGCCGCCCTCGAGCATCGAGACGATGTTCGCTTGCTCGAGCTGCGGCGCGACCCACTCGTGCTTGCCCCACACGCCCGAGCCCCACGGCTCGTCGGCGCTGGGTGATCGCCAGCGCGCGTCGAACAGCTCCATCCACGCCTTCGCGCCACGCTCCTTCAGCTTCGCGACGTCATGCACGACCTCGAGCAGGTCGCCGCACACGGGGCACCGATAGATCACCTGATCGAGCGGATACCCACCGTGACAGCCCGCGATGCAGCGAAACTCCGCCGAGAACATGAGCTGACTCTAGCCCTCAGAGCGGGCACGGGCCGCTGACGCCGCAGCAAATCGATCCGCACGAGTCGCCGCCGATCGGGCCCGCGGCCTCACACGTGTCGTTCGGATCGCACGCCGCGTTCGTGCCACACATGCACACGCCGCCGACGCACTTCTCGCCCTGGCCGCAGCAGATCTGGCCGCACAGCGGACCGACGACGCAGCCGCCGGACGGCTCGCACGCGGTGAGAGGTCCGTCGATGACGTCGCCGCCGTCGAGGCACGCGATCAACGTGCAGCCGACGCCTTGCGCCGTGCAGTGGCACTGGTTGCAGCCGTCGCCGGCGGGAAAGTTCTCGCCGATCTCGAACGTGCGTCCCATGTACTCGCACGAGTCCGGCGAGCGTCCGCCTTCGCACGCGACGAGCGCGACGACGAGCACGACGAACGCGACCCTCATGTCTTGGGCTTCGCCTTGATGATGACCTGGTTGTCCTTGACGACGACCGAGAACTCGACGCCCTTCGCCTTGTACTGCTCCATGATCTTCGGAGCCTGCGTGTTGATCGTTTTCATCAGCTTCGAGTACGCGCCCGGCCCCGCATCCTCGCCGACCATCTCCTTGGCCTTGACGTACTTCGCGTAGAGCGCGTTGACGTCGGCCTCGTTCATCCCCGGCGGCGGTCGTTGCGCGGGTGGGTCGGCCGGTTTGGGCGCCGGCTTCGGTGCGACCGGCGTGCGCTCGAACGGCCCCTGCATCGACTGCACGGGAATCGCCTGGCGCCCCGCCGCTGCGCCCGGCGCGATCGGGTTGGGCCGCGACTGCTGCGATGGCGCGTTGCCGGCACCCGTCAGCTTCGGCACGGCGGGCATCGGCACCGCGGGCATCGGCACCACGGGCATCACCGTCGTGCGCTGCGGAGGTGCCGGCTTGGGAATCGGCGGCCGACCACCCTCGCTCGCCGCGCGTGGAATCGGCGGTGGCGTGCCCGGGCGCGGCGGCGGCACGACGGGAACTGCTTGCGTCCGTGCGGGCACGTCGACCGGCGGAATCGCCTGCGTCTGTGCGTGGGCGAGCGGTACATCGCCCGGCTTGGTCGGGGCGCGACCGGGCACCGAGCCCGGCCGTGGCGCTCCCGGTGTCGAGGGAGCGCGCGCGATCCCCGGTGTCGAGGGAGCGCGCGCGATCGGCGTGCCCGGCGCGGGGGTCGCGGTACCGCGCGGCGGCGCGAGGTTCGTCACGCCCGGGACCGCGGATTGCCGCGTGGGCAGTCCGGGGAGCGCGCGTGCGGCGGGCGTCACCACGCCGGTCGGCTCGTCCTCGACGGGCCGCGGCGCGCGCTGCTCGTGGACGCCGGTCGATGGCTCGTTCTCGATCGGCTGCGGCACCGCTCTCGGCATCGCGGCCGCCGCGGCGACGCGCGCGATCGGCATCGTCCCCGCGGGGTAGGACGGGCGCGTCGGGACCTGCGCGTTCGGTTGCGTGTCCTCGTCCTTCGGCTCGGACGCGTGTATGGGCTTGGTCGACGGCTTCTCGTCGGTGACCGACGCGAAGAACGCTTCGATATCGAAGTCGCCATCGTCGGGGCCGAGGACGTGCGTGCCCTTCATCGGCGGCGGCGTCGTGATCTTCGGCGGCGCGCTGTTGATCACGGCGGCGTCGTCGAGGTCGCCCAGGTCGACGTCGACATCGGTGCCCTCACGGCGGCGCTTGACGGCGAGCGCCTTCTCGCGGTCGCGCTTGACCTGCTCGCGCATGCGCTTGGGCATCGCTGCGAGGATCTCCTCGGGAACCTCCTCACCCGTCATGGCGGCGTGGCGGCTGATCTTGGCGAGGTTGCGGATGTACGTCCCGTTCTCGATCTGCCGGAGCGTGCGGCGCCAGTACGAGTTGTACGACCCGAACTTCTGCTGGAGCGTGGCGAACCGATAGCGCAGGCCCGTGTTGCGGATGTTGAGCTGCTGCAGCTCGCGGAGCTTGCGCTCCACGTCGGTGTGGAGCTGCGCCGGCGGCTGCTTTTGCATCCCGAGGAAGAACTGCTCGTACAGCACCTTCACGCGGTCGAGGGTCTTGTCGACGTAATCGAGGATCTCCTCGATGTCGACCTTGTCCCCTTCAGGCTGTGCCGACTTCAACGCCACGTGTCGGGAGGATAGCAGTTTCTGCTATAGCGTCGTCGGCCCTTCGTGTCGGTCCTCTACTTCCTCCTCCTCGTCGGCGTGCTCGTGCTGATCCACGAGCTCGGTCACTTCGTGGCCGCGAAGCTGCTCGACGTGAAGGTGCTGACGTTCTCGATCGGCTACGGCCGGCCGATCGTGCGCGTGAAGCTCGGAGAGACCGACTACCAGATCGGCGCGTTCCCCCTCGGAGGCTACGTCCGCATCCTCGGCATCGCGAGCGACGACGAGGCACCGAACACGGGGCGGAGCTTCTCGGACCTCCCGCTGTGGAAGCGCTTGTTCATCGTGCTCGCCGGTCCCGCGGCGAACCTCCTCTTGCCGGTCGTGATCTACTTCGTGTTCTTCGCGGGCCACACGACGCTGCCCGCGGCGGTGATCGGCGATGTCTTCGACGGCGGCGCCGCGGCGCGCGCGGGCATCGAGCCGGGCGATCGCGTGCTCGAGATCAACGGACGGACGGTTCGGTACTGGGAGGAGCTCGAGAACGCGGTGCGCTCGTCGGCGGGCAAGGAGCTGCGGCTGCGCGTGTCGCGCAACGGCAAGACGTTCGAGCGCTACGTCACGCCGATCCAGGAGACGGTGCACCAGCGCGACGGACAGACACTGCGCATCGGCTGGGCGGGCATCACGCACGCGCCGTTCGTGCCGCTCGTCGGCGTCGTCGACGGGCAGTCGCCCGCCGCGAAGGCAGGCCTGCGCACGGGCGACCTGATCATCAGCGTCGACGGACAGGCGGTGCACAACTGGCGCGACGTCCAGCGCGCGCTCGGCAAGTTCGCGCGCCGCACGAGCATCGTGTACTTCCGCGGCGCCGAGATGCCCGGCGTGCCGCAGGTCGAGCTGCTCGCGCCCGGCTTCGCGGACCTCGTGCCCGAGACGCGCGTCGCCGACACGCTCGAGCGCCACAGCTATACGGGCCTCGAGCACGCGGAGATGTTCGTCGCGCACGTCGACGCCGGCTCGCCCGCGGACAGCGCGGGATTGCGCCCCGGCGATCTCGTCGTCGCCCTCGACGGAAAACCGGTGGTGCACTGGCTCGATCTCGATCAGCGCCTGCAGGCGGAGCCCGACAAGACGTTCAAGCTGACGTGGAAGCGCGCCGTCGGCGACAAGACCGAGACGATGTCCGCCGACGTCACGCAGGTCCGGCGCCAGCGCCTCGACGAATACGATCACACCGTCTCGCGCCTCGTGTTCGGTGCGCGCAACGACATCGATCGCGGCCACGGCGCGATGATCGCGATCGAAGGCCGCGTCGGCTACGCGATGAGCAAGGCGTTCGAGCGCACGGGCGAGACGATCAGCACGATGACGAGCGGCTTCTTCCAGATCCTCGGCGGCGACACGCCCGGCGAAGCGCTCGGCGGTCCGCTGATGATGTGGCGCGTCGCATCCGTCTCCGGAAACCAGGGCTGGGACTCGTTCCTGCTCATGCTCGCGTTGATCTCGGTGAACCTCGGCCTTATCAACTTGCTCCCGATCCCGATGCTCGACGGTGGCCACTTGCTCGTGTTCGCGATCGAAGGTGCGCGCCGGCGCAAGCTGTCGGCCGAGACGCACAAGCGCATCCAGCTCGCCGGCCTGATCCTCGTCGGCGTCATCACGATCCTCGCGCTGCGCAACGACGTCATGCGCTTCTTCTTCCGCTGATGAAGGTCCTCGGGCTCGATAGCGCGACGTTGACCGCGGGCATCGCGGTCGTCGACGACAACACCGTCCTCGCCGACGCGCGGCACGATCAGAGCGGCCGCACCGCCGACTTGCTGGTCACGCTCGACAGCGTCTGCAAGCGCGCCGGTGTCTCGCCGTTGGAGCTCGACGCGATCGCCGTCGGTGCAGGCCCCGGCTCGTTCACCGGGCTGCGCATCGGCATGGCGACCGCGAAGGGCATCGCGTTCGCGGCGCGGAAGCCGCTGTGGGCCGTGTCCTCGCTCGCGGCGCTCGCCCACGACGGCGCGACGGAGCTCGCGAACCAGCAGCTGTTCCCGTACCTCGACGGAGTCGTCGTCGCGGTGCTCGATGCGCGGCGCGGCGAGGTGTTCGCGGGTTGCTATCACCACGACGCGCTCGTCGGCGAAGAGCGCGTGCTCGCGCCGGCAGACCTCGCGGCGTGGGTCGCGTCACTCGCGGACGATCGGCTCGTGTCGTACGTCGGCGACGCGATCGATGCGTTCCCCGGCGAGCTCGGCGGGCTCGCCGATCGCTGGTATCGCACGACACCGTCGGGCATCTCCGTCGCGCAGCTCGCACTCGCGGGCGCGCGAGTCGATGTTCTCGTCACGGGCGGCCCCTCGTACATCCGTCCGTCGGAGGCCGAGGTCATGTATCCCGACGGTGTGCCCGGCGCACTGCGCAAGCCGTGAAGTGTGATCAGCGGTTGCTCCCCCTCGACCTCGGGTCTAGGCTTGAGGTCGGGGTAGGAATCGAACACAACGCGCTACTCCGTGGAGGCACTGTTTGAGCACATTGACCGAAGCGTCGAAGGAATCCCTCCTCGCGGAGCTGACCGCAGAGCACCGCCGCCTCGATGAACAAGTGCAGCTACTCGAGCGCCGCAGATCGCTGACTCCCACGGAGCAAGCCGAGATCTCGCGCCTGAAGAAGCAGAAGCTTCTGACCAAAGACCGTATCGCGCGACTCGGATAACACTGGTACGCATTCAGGCGTGCAGTTCACGCCGGAGCAGATCGAGAAGATGCGGGCGATCGGCCTGCGCCTCGATCGCACGGGGACGTTCTGGCACGAAGGCACCGCGGTCACGCATCCGCGACTTCGCCAGGCGCTGCTGCGCTGGCTCGACGTGCGCCCCGAGGACGAGCGCGACATCGTGCGCCTCGACGACAAGCGCTACGCGTACGTCGACGTCGAGGACGCCCACCTGCGCGCGAAGTCCGCCCGCTGGGACAACGATCGCTGCTTCATCCTGTGGGACGACGACCAGGAAGAAGAGCTCGCCTACGCGACGCTGCGCCAGGCCGAGGACCACGCGCTCTACGCCGCCGCGCGCGGCGTACTGCGCGGGCGCATCGCGGGCCCCGCGTATCACGCCGTCGCCGAGAACATCATCGAGCGCGACGGCGCGTTCCTGCTCCGCGCCGCCGATCGCGAGTGGCCGATCGCGAACGCTAGTTAGGCGGCGAGTCGGACAGCTCCATCTCGACGGGCTTCGGCTTCTTCGCCGCGGCCTTCTTCTTCGTCGCGGGGCACAGCGTGTCGAGGCGCGTGCGCACGGCCTTGATGTGGCGCTTGGCGAGCGGCAGCTCGTCGCTCATCTTCAGCTTCTCCCACCCCTTCATCGCGGTGCGCGCATCCGTGCATAGCGTGTAGTACGGGGACGTGACCCAGAAGTCGGTCATCTTCTCGCTCTGCGCGTCGGTCAGCCACCCGTTCTCGCGCAGCACGAACAGCGAGCGCTCGATCTCGTCGACGAGCTGCTCCTGGGACGCGTTCTTGTCGAAGTCGGCGGGCTCCTCGTACGGGCTCGCCGGCACGATGGCGGGCATCGCGACTGCTGCGGCCTGGCGCTCCTTCTCGATCTGATCGAGTAGCGCCTGGGTCTTCGCGTAATCGTCGTACGAGCTCGAGTAGTTGTACGACGGCGTGTAGGTGTAGTCGTAGTCGTACGAGTTGTGGCTGCTCGTGCGAACCGCGATGCGGATGATGCCGAGCACCACCACGATTCCGATCCACCAGAAGTTCGCACCCGACGACGACTTCGGCGATTCGTAGTTCGGCGTGAACGCAGGCGGCGGTTGATACACCGGCGGCTCGACGTAGAGCGCACCCGCGATGCCGCGCTGGATGCTCTTGGCGCGCGTGCGCAGGACGATGTCGGCTTCCTTCGCCGGCCCCGGGTTCTGCTGGCGGAACAGCGTCAGCTCGCCTTTCGCGCCCTCGAGGTTGTCGCGGCCGATCGCGGTCGCGATCACCTGGAGCACGCGCGGCGGCAGCGACTTCGCGACGCCGATCAGCTCCTTCGTCAGGTGCCAGCGCGTGCGAACCGTCGCGTCGGGCGCGTCGTGCGTCGGCGTGTCCTGCATCGCGATCGCTTCGTCGATCTCGTCGGTGCGCAGCAGCGTGAGCAGCGTCTCGACGTGCGCCGCGAGGGACACGCGGTCCTGCTCGGGCTCGGGCTTCGGCTCTTCCGCCGGCATCGCGACGATGCGCGCCTTCGGCAGCTCGGCCGCCGGCTTGACCTTCGCCACCTCGACACGCTCGTGCGGGCGCAGCGGCTCCTCGTTGATCGGGATCAAGAACGGCGAGATCGGCTCCTCGACCTGCGGCCTCGGCGCTTCCCACAACCCCGACGACCCGGTCGACGGGGGCGCCGCGACGGGCGCCGGTGGCTCCTGCTCTCGCTTGGACTGCTCGGCCTCGGCGACCGCACGCAGCCGCGCGCGGAGCGCTTCGGCGGGGGTGACGGCGGGCTTCGGGGCTCCCTCGGACTCGGGCGGCGTAGGCATCTCTCTATCAGACGTTCGTTCGCTCACGACGGACGCAGTTTCGTCGAGCTGGTCTTGGAACCCAAGCGATATTTCGGGTCGGTTCGCGAACCATCCCGCCGACTTAGCTCTATTCCACCGGCGTGGATTTTTCGTTCGCGCACACCCTCGAGACGCGACTCCGGATCGAGTCCACGTGCTCGCGCGCGACCTCGGGCGCATCGTCGGTCACGCCGAGGAGCTGCAGTCCGCGCATCGCCAGCGCGCAGTCGCGACGGATCACCGCGTCGATCACCGCGTCGAACAGCGCTGGATCCGCCGACCATCGGTTCTTCGCGAGGATGTCGATCGATCGCCGGATCGCGTACAGCGATGCGACGCGCGACTCGAGGTCACGCTCACCCATCGGTCGCTCGTACGCGATGGTCGGTCGCGGCACGTGCTCTGTCGGGGTGGCCTTGAACGCCGGGGACCTCGCCATCGTCCGCGGTCGCATGATCACGCCGATCGTGGCGACCAGCAGGCAGACGCCCACGATCAGCGCCGCGAACATCCAGAACGAGGAGCCGGACTTCTCCGGTGGATCCGCGTCGCGCCT
The DNA here is from genome assembly GCA_964617845.1 of uncultured Kofleriaceae bacterium. Lineage (GTDB taxonomy): Bacteria > Myxococcota_A > Polyangia > Haliangiales > Haliangiaceae > JABFXX01. Next base: position 327,872 of record CAZUAR010000003.1, read on the forward strand.
CACCCGGCGCTCGACGCGAGGCATGTCGTCGAGCATCGCGTCGTCGACGAGCCGCGAGATCGCCGGCGCGTAGGTCCGGAGGACATCGGCTTCGGTCCGCGCACGCGTGCGATCGCGGCGCGCGTACTCGAGGAGCGGCTCGTGCGTGCTCGACAGCGCGTTGCGGACGATCGCGCGCGCGATGATCACGACGAGCTCTTTCTCGACGAGCCGCGCGACCGCGATCAGCTCGCGAACGAGGAGCCACCGCGTGTACTCGTCGGGCGTCGAGGTCTCGCATCGCTCCGCCTGATTCCACGCGTCCTTCGCATCCTCGATGCGGCCCGCGACCAGGTGACCGAGCACGCGCGCGATCAGCGCCATGACGGGCTTCGACCGGGGCGCTACCGGTGGCGGTGGCGCTGGTTTCGATCGAGGGAGTGGTGCCGACTCTGCTTCGGACGGTGGCGCCGGCTCCGAGCGCGTCGGTGCGGGGATCGGCTCGACCGGCTCCGAGACCGGCATCGGCGCGGCCGCCTCGCTCTCGCTCGGACGCGGCTCTGCCTCGACCTCGCGCGCTCGTCGCTCCGCCTCCGCGATCGCGCGCAGGCGCTCGCGTAGCGAAGCCGCGGTCGACGTGGCGTCGGGGGTCATCAGCGGTCCGGACGAAGAGGTCCGACCTCTAGTCGCAGGCCGTCAGGCGCGCTGCGACTTGATCACGGCATTGATTTCGTCGTCGGTGAGCACGCGATTGCCGCGCTTCGCAGCGCCGAGCACCGCCGCGACCAGCTCGGGCGTCGGCTCGTGCCCGCGCTTCTTCAGGTAGTAGACGACGTTCGACTCGCCGGAGTAGTGACCGACCTCGATCTCCTGCTCCTTGCCGAACATGCCGGCGGGAACGCCCGAGTAGATGCGATCGGCGAGCCACGAGTCGCCCTTCTTCTCCGCCTTGATGATCGCGGCCGCGTGCACGCCGGTCGCCGTGCGGAAGGCATCCGCGCCAGTCAGCGGGTACTGTGGGTGGATCGGCACCTTGGTCGCCATCGACGCGGTCTTGCACCACAGGACGAGCTTGGTGAGGTCGTGGTCGGGGAGCTCGCCGAGCAATTTCAGATTCAGCAGGATCTGATCGAGCGCCGCGTTGCCCACGCGCTCCCCGATGCCGAGCGCCGTGCCGTGGATGCGATCGGCGCCGTACTCGATCGCGAAGATCGAGTTCACCACGCCGAGGCCGCGATCGTTGTGGCCGTGCCAGTCGATGCCGACGTCGTTACGCCCGAGCCCGTCGAGCATGTTGCGCGTGAACTTGAGCAGATTCTTGATGCCGTCCGGCGTCGCGTGACCGACGGTGTCACACAGGATCAACCGCGACGCGCCGTGCTCGACGGCGGTCGTGAACATCTTCGTCAGGATCTCGGGGCGCGACCGCGTCGTGTCCTCGGTGACGAACGCGACCGGCAGGTTATACTTGCGCGCGAGATCGATCGACGTCGCCGTCAGGTCGAGCATCTTCGGCAGGTCCCAGTTCTCCGCATACTGGCGAATGGGCGAGCTGCCGATGAACGCGAGCACCTCGATCTCGAGGCCGACCTTCTGCGAGATGTCGATCACCGCCTGCACGTCGTTGACGTGCGTCCGCGCGGCGCACGACGCCTTCACGCGCAGCTTCTGCGACTTGATGTGCTCCGCGATGATCGTGCAGTCCTCGACGGCACGCTTACCCGCGCCCGGCAGACCGATGTCCATCGTGTCGATGCCGAGGTCGTTCGCGAGGTCGACGAGGCGGAGCTTGTCGTCGATCGACGGATCGACCACCGACGGCGACTGGATGCCATCGCGCAGCGTCTCATCGAGGAACTGGATGCGGCGCTTCGGCGAGAGCGGCGCCACCTTCTCGACGGAGTTCCAGTCGTAGATGAGCTCGTGGTCGTCCTTCGCGGGCATGCCTGTTCCTACCTCAGAAAATGGCGTGAAGGATCAGAACCGCGACGACGGTTGCGCCGATGACGATCGCGACCATCAAGAACCACCCGAGGACCAATGACGCGGCCGCTAACCCGAGGCCGATCAGCCACAACGGGTAGGCCCCGCGCTCCTTGCGCGCGATCGAGGCGATCGACGCGATCGCGGTCAGCGCGAAGCCGGGGACGGAGATGCGCCAGTCCGGCGTGGCGCCGAGCTCGCCCGACGCCACCGCGACCACGATGAAGGCGACGAGGCCGAGCACCGCCGCGATGGCACCGGCGGGACGCGAGGCGAGCCACGAGCCGGCCGACGGATCCGCAGGCCCGAGGTGCGAGGGTTTCTCCACGCGTGGACTATAGCCGCAGAGCTCGGAGAACGTCGCAGTCGTTTCCGCGAGAGCTACCCGCGCGACAGGCCGAGCTGCGTGCGGAGGTTCACGTGCGCGGCGCTGTACGCGAAGTCCTGGAGATCGCGGTCGAGCTCGCCCATCTCCGACGCGCCCGCGAACGCCGCCGGCACGTCGCCGCACATGAGGATGCCCGCGCGATCGGCGGTGCGAGATAGCGAGCGCGCCCACAGCGAGAGGTTCAGCGCGCCACCGCGGGAGAGCAGGCGCATCGCCGCGGCGCGCGCTTGCACGCGGACGTTCTGCGGCAGCGCTGCGACCGCGTCGGCGGCGGGCTTCGCGAGCGGATCCTCGGCGCCGACCGTCGAGCCCGAGGCTTCGCGGAGGATCGCCATCACGATCGCGCGCAACACGCGTCCCGGACGCGAGGCCCCGACGGCGCGCCCCGGCCACAGGAACGTCATCGCGCGCGCCATGCGGAACACGAGCTCGGGGCGATCCGGTGACGTGAGCGCATCGTCGCCGGCGACGAGGACCGGCGGATCGCACGCGACGACGTGGATCTGCTTGCCGAGCTCGACGCGCGGATAGACGAGCGGGACGGCGACGCCGAGCAGCATCGCGAACTTCGCGCGCAGCTTGTTGAACGCGGCCGGGATGTCGGCCTCGGTGAGCTGCATCGATGGATCGAGATCGGAGTCCGCGAGCGTCATCGGCGCGAGCGAGTGGATCGCGGGCGCGACGAGCTCCATCAGGCCACCGAGCTCGACGTTGTCGTCCTTGTGGCGAAGGAGCGCCCACTGATCGCGACCGAGCGGCTTCTGCGGCAGGTTCGGCGCCGTGACCTTGTGACTCTCGTAGAGCGCGGCCATCGTCGCGTCGGCGGTGCCGAGGGCGACCATCGTCGAGGCGGCGAGGAACGCGGCGTCGGCGTGACCGCTCGCGGCGGTGGTGTTGACGAGCGCGGCGCCGGAATGCGGATCCGCGAGGGCCTCGCGCCAGCCCGCGCGGATCGGCTCGAGCGTGTTGCGGCGTGTGGACTCGGTACGCGTGATCAGCGCCGCGACGTCGGAGTCCTTGGGCGCGATCTTGCGCGCGGTGCTCGCGGCGGCGGCACCGGCGGCGGGATCGTCGAGGTGATCGAGGTACAGCCGCGAGAGGCGCGCCCACGCCTTCGCCTCGGCGACGTTGCCCTTGCCGCGCAGGCGGAACAGTACGCGCTTGAGCGAGCGCTCGAGGCGGCGGAGCTCGCCGCGGCCGACGAGGAGCTGCTCGATCGCCGCGAGCGCCTCGACGCGCGTCGGCTCGAGATCGATCGCGCGCTCGAGGTGGAACAGCGCCTCGGTGTCGTCGGCCGAGAGCTTTGCCTCGATCTTGCCCTTGTAGAAGTGCGACGCGGGATGGTCCGGGTTGATCGTCAGCGCCTGGTTCAGGTGACCGCGTGCGAGGTCGCCGGCCTGCGGCGACTCGTTGCCCGCGTTCCACTCCGCCCAGCCGAGCGCCGCGTGGTAGTCGGCTTCGTTCGGCGCGCGCGAGATGACCGTCTTGATCAGGCCGATCGCCTGGTCCCACTGCTTGCGGGCCATCAGCTCCTCGGCCGTGCGGAACGACAGCTCGGTGTCGATCGCCGGTGCGACCTGCACGAGCTCGCCGCCCGCGAGCTCGCGATCGTAGGCGGCGCGCTTGCGCTCGTCGACGAGGACCTCGCGCGCCGCGGAGTACGCGGCGTTGAGCTCGTCGAGCCTCGCGCGATCGCGCGGGTCCTTGAGCACCGCGCTGTGATCGCTCTCGCCGGTGCGCGCGATGTACGCGTTCTCGATCTCGAGCGCGGACGCCTTGCGGTTGATCTTCAGCACCGCGTAGAAGTCAGCGCCCTTGATGCGCTGGAGCTCGGCGGTGATCGACTGCCGCGCGCCGGTCGCTTGATCGCGATCGACGCTGACGGTGTCGAGCTCGGACAGAGAGACCACGCCGGAGTCTTCCGCGCTCGTCACCTCCTCGGGGACGTCGGGGAACTCGAGCGGAGCGGCGCCGTCGGTCTCGGCCTCCGGTGCAATACCGATGTCGTCGAACAGGATGTCGAACAGCTCGGAGCCCGCGGCCTGCGGGCGCGTCGGCGCTCGCGCGAGGCTCGGCAGCGGCGCGAGTCCCGCCGGCACCGGTACCATCCCGAGCCCCGCGACCGGCTCGGACATCGCGGTGACCGCGTCGCACAGGATCATCGCGTCGATCGCCAGGCGCCCTGCCGCGCGATCGGGGAACGCTCGCTCGAGCTCGGCGATCGGTGCTCCCGTCGCGAGTAGCGAGCACACGCGCTCGCCGAACACGCGCTTTAGCTCGGGACGCAGGCGGCGACCGCGCTCGGTCAGCTCGAACGACATGCCGTCGAGGCGCGCGAGCCGCTGGAGATCCTCGACGGCCGTCTCTCGCAATCCGCCGAGCACGACCTCGACCATCCGGAGCTGCATGCCCTCGATCGGATCGAACGACTCGTCGAAGCGCCACGCACCCTGCGGCCAGCGCAGCGCCTGCACGAGCTTGTGGCGCGCTTGCTTGCCGAGCTGCTCGATCAGCTGCTCGACGGTGAGCACGCGCAGCGCGACGAGCGCCTCGCCGAGCTTGCCGCCCATCTGTGCGGCGCGGCCCACGGCCTCGCGGTGGTCCTCTTCACTGATCACGCCGCTCGAGACCAGGAAGTGACCGAGCGTCTCGTCCCGCGGCGTCGACGCCGTCGAGACGGGGTTGCCGTTCAACAGGTCGACGGTCTTCGAGACGCGCCCGCGCTTGAGGACGAGCTGGCCGGTCGCGAGATCTTCGTGGAGATCGAGCAGCACCGCGGGCAATGGCCGCATGGCGAGCTCCCCCGAGCGCGATCCCATAGACGACGCATCTTACCTCGCCAACGGTTCACTCCGCGACGTGGCAGGCCGCCCGAGATCCATTCGCGAGCACGCGCAGCTTCGGCAGCTCGTCGAAGCATGCCTTCGGCTTGTCCTTGACAGGACACCGTGGATGAAAGGGACAGCCCTTCGGAGGGTCCAGCGGGCTCGGGACGTCGCCCTGCAGGATGATCCTGTCGCGTTTTGCGGCGGCGCTGGGGTCCATGCGCGGCACCGCACTGAGCAGGGCCTGCGTGTAGGGGTGCTTCGGACTCGTGTACAGGGTCTTGGCCTCGGCGAGCTCGACGATGCGTCCGAGGTACATCACGGCGACCCGATCGCAGATGTGCTGCACGATCTTGAGGTCGTGAGATATGAACAGGTACGTGAGGCCTTCGGCGTCCTGGAGGTCCTCGAGCAGGTTCACGATCTGCGCCTGGATCGAGACGTCGAGCGCGCTGATCGGCTCGTCGCAGACGACGAACGACGGCTTGCACGCGAGCGCGCGCGCGATGCCGATGCGCTGGCGCTGACCGCCGGAGAACTCGTGCGGGTAGCGCTTCGCCGCGTCGGCACGCAGGCCCACGCGCTCGAGCAGCTCGTGCACGCGCCGCTCCTTGTCCGCCGCCGACCGCGTCATCTCGTGGATCTCGAGCGGCTCCGCGATCGCGGCGCCGACGCTCATGCGCGGATCGAGCGACGCGTACGGATCCTGAAAGATCATCTGCATGCGACGGCGCATCGGGCGCAGCTCGCGCTGCGACAGCTTCGTGACGTCCGTCGACTCGAAGTGGATCGCGCCCTTCGTCGGCTCGTACAGCCGCAGGATCGTGCGCCCGAGCGTGCTCTTGCCGCAGCCCGACTCGCCGACGAGGCCGAGCGTCTCTCCGCGCCGGACCTCGAGCGAGACCTCGGTGACCGCCTGCACCGTCGTCGACCGGCGCGTGAACGCGCGCTGCAGCGCCGACGCCGCGTCCGTCTTCTTCCACGCGATCTTCGTCGGGAAGTGCATCGACAGATTGGTCGCCCGCACGAGCACCTGGCGCTGCTGATCGACGTCGCTCACACCGGCCCCCCGAGCGGCGCATCGATCGGGAAGTGACAGCGCACCCAGTGCCGTGCGTCGTCCTTCTCCGCGACGAGCGCGGGCTCCTCGTCGCGACAGCGCTGCTGCGCCATCGGACACCGATCGACGAACTTGCAGCCCGCCGGCAGCTCGTACAGCGACGGCACCATCCCTTTGATCTCGACGAGGCGCTCCTTCTTCGTCGCGCCTCCCTCGTACGCCGGCACCGATCGCAAGAGGCCCGCCGTGTAGTGATGCCTCGGCGCACCGAACAGCACGGTCGTCGGCGCGCGCTCGACGACGCGACCCGCATACATCACGACGACCTCGTCGCACGTCTCCGCGACGACACCGAGGTCATGCGTGATCAGCAAGATGCTCGTGCCCATCTCCGCCTGCAGCGTGCGCAGGAGGTCCAGGATCTGCGCCTGGATCGTCACGTCGAGCGCCGTCGTCGGCTCGTCCGCGATCAAGAGATCTGGCTTGCAGGCGAGCGCCATCGCGATCATCACGCGCTGCCGCATGCCGCCGCTCAGCTGATGCGGATACGCGTCCACGCGCTCCTCCGGAGACGGAATTCCGACGAGGCGGAACATGTCGATCGCGACCTGCCGCGCCTCGCGCTTGCTCTTGCCCTGATGCAGCCGCACGGCCTCGCCGACCTGCTCGCCGACGGTGAACACCGGGTTGAGCGACGTCATCGGCTCCTGAAAGATCATCGCGATCCGGTTGCCGCGGATCTTGCGCATCTCCGCCGGCTCGAGCGTCAGCAGCTCCTTGCCCGCGTACTTCACGCTCCCACTCGCGATCTTTCCCTGCGGCCCCGCGATCAAGCGCATCACGCTGAGTGCGGTGACGCTCTTGCCGCTCCCGCTCTCCCCCACGACGCCGAGCGTGCCCTTCGCGGGGATTTCGAACGACACGCCATCCACCGCGCGCACGACGCCGCGGTCGGTGCGGAACTCCGTCACCAGATCGCGGATCTCGAGCAGCGGCTCGGCCATCTGCCGGCGAGCCTAACATGCGTGATCTACACCCCTCCGCTTCACGTCTCGCGTACTTGCGTGGTCGTTGCAGGCTTTTGTCGCGCCCTGCGTGTGTCTCTGCATGGACCCCTTCTGCTGGACCGCGCCGCCGCTCGCCGAGCTTCGCACGCAGCACCTCGTGCTCTCGCTCGAGCCGAGCGAGGACGGAGTCCGCTACGCGATCCGCGCGCACGATGGCACCACGCTCGGCGCGATCGAGCTGGTGCCCTCGGGCGAGCGCCGCGCGTGCATCGTCTACTCCACCACCGCCCATGCATCCGAAGCGGTCGCGACGATCGCCGAGCTCGCCGCGCGCACGTCGCAGCTCATGTGGCTTCAGCTCGTGTGCACCACCGCCGCCAAGGCAGACGTCGCGCGCCAGCTCGGCTTCGTTCGCTCGAACAACTCCGTCTGGACCGCCGACTGCGACGACCTCATCGCATGGCACCACGTACGCTCGATCGCCACGGCCGCCAACGCCAACGTCTCGGTCGCCGGCGACACCGGCGCCATCCTCGTGCGCGCCGCCGACGGCATCGACCTCGAGCTCGCGATCGCCAACGCGTCCGACGCGCCCTACGTGACGGCGACCACACCGATCGGACGCACGGACCTCTTCGCACCCGATGACACGCTCGCGCACGCCTCCTCGCTCGTCGTCGGTGCGCTCGCCGTGCGCGACCAGCAGCTCGAGCTTCGCTACGGCTGCGCGCCGAGCGGCTTCACCGCCAAGTGCCTCTCGCTCCTGCTGCACGAGGCCGCTCGCCTTCGCTCGCTGATCCCCACTCCTCGCATTCTCCCCGACGCATTCGCCTGCGCTCTCTAAGGAAGGAACCGATATGCAACCTTTCTCTCCTCTCTCGTCGTCCTCCGCATCTGCAGCCTCCGCCTTCGACGCACCCGCCCCCGCCGCCGCTCCAGCGCCGGCGCCCGCGCCCACGGCGTCTCCGAGCGCGTCCGCCTCGTCCTCCGCGAGCAGCATCTGCTCGGCGGGACAGGCGAACTGCGCGGCTCCGAAATCGCCGTCCGCGACACGCGCGCCCACCGCCGCCGCGGCATCGGCGCCGTTCGCAGCCCTCTCGACGAGTGCGGGTTCTTCGTCGAGCACGCCCTGGTGAACACTCGCCGCTCCTGTCCGTCGTCACGGGCAAGGGGAGGACACAGAGGATTCGAGTCTCGTCATTTCACCAACGCGATCCGCGCGTCCGCCCCACCCGGGGCATCGGTGACCTCTGTGTTTTCCCCTTGTCTCTTCCGCGCGGCGCACCGCGCTTCTCGCTTATATCGGAGAAATCATATTACGACGCCGTTCGAGTCGCTTTTCGCTTGACAGCCTCGGCGAGTCAGCGCGAGTCGCAATCGGAGGACGCGCGAGAAACCGCTTCGAGGATCGCGCTCGCTGCGGTCTGCGCGTTCTGTTGATCGCGGAGGACTCGGCGATCGAAGCGCATGCGAATCGTCGACGAGAGCGCAAACCAGAGCGCCGAAAATCGCGTGATAGAGGTGAATCATCATGCTGGATGGTTCGACCTCGATCACGGAGCACACCTGGTCCGACGCGCATCGCCCGCTCTCGCACGACGCGGTCCACGCACGGTTCCTCCGCCGAAAGCGCGAGCAGTCGGCATGGGACGCCGAAGAAGCGCGTGACCTCCGGATCGCCGAATCACAGCAGCACTGGGTTCACTACGGCTGCGTGACGATCGTCGAGTACCTCGAGGTCTACTGCGGCATCGAGCCGCGCACCGCACTCGAGCGTCTGCGGGTCTCCCTCGCGCTCGCCGACCTGCCGCTCCTCGAGGCCGAGCTGGAGGCCGGCACGTTCCAGTTCTCGCACGTCAAGGAGTTGACCCGGATCCTGGTCGCGGAGACGGAAGAGGAATGGGTCCACCACACGCGCGGCATGACGTACCGCGAGGTGCAACGCGCGGTCGCGGGTCACGTGCGTGGCGATCGTCCGTGCGATCCGACCCAGCCCGACGAGCGCCGCCGCTTCGTCGGCTTTCACGTGAAGCCCTCGACCGCCGCACGCCTCCACGCCTTGCTGCGCGAGCTCGAGAACGAGCGCGGCGAGAAGTTCGTCGACGACGATGATCGCGTGAACACGATCTGCGATCGCGCAACGGCACCCGCAGGGTGCGCGTCCACACCAGCACAGGTCTGGATCACGACGGATGGTCACGCGTTCGCGAACGGCACGGAGCTCGACGACGCCGAGGTCGCGACCGTCACCTGCGATGCGACGATCATGGGCCACGTCGACGATCCGGCCGCGCGCCCGGAGCACACGCTGTCGCCCAAGCAGCGTAGACGACTGCTCGCGCGTGACATGCACCAATGCCGCGTGCCTGGTTGCCGCGCTCGGCATCACCTCGACCTGCATCACGTCGTCCACCGCGAGCATGGTGGCGATGACGCCGACGAGAACCTGGTCACTTTATGCAGCGGGCATCACCGGCTTCACCACATGGGCTTGCTCGACATCACGGGCCACGCGCCCGACAAGCTGACGTTCCGGCGAGTCCACGCGGACTCCGAGCCCCCGCGCGACCATCGATGAGCGTCCGTTCCCTGACAACCGCATAGCTGAACGAAGACTGGGCGAGTGCGCGAGGCTAGCGACCTCCGCACTCGCCAACGCCGATCCTGCGCAACGGGATCAGGTCCATGACTCCACCGCCGACAAGAACAAGGACGCGAGCACGTGTTGACGCACCTGAAGTGCCCTCGCGCCCGCGCGGGCGCGAACGACGACGACAGTTGCAGTGTCCCGCCTGCGTGGTGGCCACGAACGAGAACGACTACGACGTCGTATCGGACTTCGCCCGACGCTTCGCCTTCACATCGACGCGGGTCTTGATACGCGAACTGCTCCGCCACAACCATTCGCGACCACGCGACGCGATCAGATCCACAACTCCACCACCGACAATAGGGTACGGCCGCGCGGGCACGTGTTCACATACACGTGAAGTGCCTTCGCGCCCGCGCGGGCGCGAACGACGACGACAGTTGCAGCTTCGCGCCTGCGTGGTCGCCACGAACGAGATCGACTACGACGTCGTATCGGACTTCGCCCGACGCTTCGCCTTCACATCGACGCGGGTCTTGATACGCGCGTTGCTCCGCCACAACCATTCGCGACCACGCGGCGCGATCAGATCCACAACTCCACCACCGACGAGAACGCTCCTGACCGCGCTGTGGATTCTGATGACCGCCGCGCGCATCACGTGCCACGGAGCACGCTCGCGATCGCCGATAGGCGCGGCGCTCACAGACTCCACAGCGCCAACCCTCGCGCCGACTCCTCCTCGAAGAAGGTTTTCAACCAAACGAAGAAGATGAACGGAAACCCGAGCGTGTTCACATGTAAGGCCTCGCCGTGACCCGTCGTGACCGCCTGCTTGGCTCGTGTTCGCGTTGGTAGATGACGATCATCGACGAAGGCAAACGCCTCCGCAGGGACATTTCGACACTGCGTTCCGATCGGCGGCGACGCTACCCGGTAGGGCTCAAGCAGCGCATCTTGTCTTGGGTGTCGCGCGCCGTCGGCGACGGGATGATGGAAAGCGAATGCGCGCGGGTGCTCGGCGTGAAGAGCTACCGGTTCGTGATGTGGCGCCGCGAAGAGGCACCGTTGGCGATGCCCGACGTTCCGGCATCCGAGTCACTCGCACTTGTTCCGATCGAGCTGACCGAATCGCCGATGCTGTCGACGGTCTCGACGAGTGGAGTCACGCTCGTGTCTCCGACGGGCTATCGCGTGGAGGGACTGACCGTCGACCAGGTGGTCGATGTGCTTCGGGGGATTCGATGATTCTGACGCCGAATCCAGCGCGTCGCGTATTCGCGTATCCCGCGCCGGTAGATCTTCGAAAGGGCTACGACGGTTTGTTCGGGCTCGTCGAGCAGGGTCTTCGTCGTGATCCGATGTGCGGCGACCTGTACATCTTCGTCAACGAGGCGCGGAAGCTCTGCAAGATCCTGGTCTGGGATGGCAGCGGTTTGTGCATCTTCCAGAAGCGACTCACGCTCGGCACGTTTGCCAAACTCTGGCGCGACGACGACAAGGCCGTGCAGCTGACGCAGCGCGAGCTCGCGATGTTTGTCGAAGGCTCGACCTTCTTCGCGCGACGACCCGCGGTGTCGATCGGCGAGCAGAAATCCGTTGTTTCGGATCGCGCGATGTGATCTATAGGAATCGTGGTCGATCTCGATCGCGAGCAAGACATCGAGGAGCTGCGGCGCATCGCGCATGCGCAGCAAACCCAGATCCGGATCCTGCTCGAAGCGATCGAGAAGCAGCGCTACGAGATCGCGTCACTCAAGGGCAAGAAGCCCGACGCGCAGCTGACGCTGAAGATGCTCGAAGCGCTGCAAGCGAAAGCGAAGCTCGCCGAAGAAGCGCTCGCGAAGGCCGAGGCAGCGCGTGACGCGAAGGCCGAGAGGAAGCCGCGTGCGCCGCGAACCTCGACCGGGCCGACGGAGCAGCCAAACCTGCCCATCGTCGAACAGACGTTTGTCCTCGACGATGCGGATCGTGCGTGTCCGAGCTGCGGTGGTCACTTGTCAGCGATGAAGGACCAATTCGACGAGTCCGAGATGATCGATGTCGTCGAGGTCGAGTACCGCATCGTCAAGGTGAAGCAGCAGAAGTACGTGTGCCGCTGCGGCAGCTGCGTCGAGACCGCGCTCGGTCCGGCGCGAGCGCTGCCGGGCAGCCGCTACTCGCTCGCGTTTGCGATCAAGGTCGTGCTCGACAAGTGGCTCGATCACATCCCGCTCGAGCGGCAGACACGGATCTTCGAGCGTCACGGCTTGATCGTGACGTCGCAAACGCTGTGGGACCTGGCGTACGCGATCGCGCAGCGCCTCGCGATCGTCGACGACGCTCTCGCCGCGCACGTGCTCGCGCAACCGGTGATCGGTTTGGATCAGACGAGCTGGCCGCGTCTGGAGACCGATGCGACGAAGCCGTGGCAGATGTGGGCACTGACGGCACCCGGCATCGTCGTCCATCGCATCCGCGACGACAAGAGTGCAGCCACCTTCGCGGCGCTCGTCGGGAACTACAACGGCATCGTGGTCGCCGATGCACTCGGCACGCACGATGCCGGTGCTCGTGCGAGTCCGGGAATCACGCTCGCTGGATGCTGGGCTCACGTCTTTCGCCGATTCAAAGAGGCGCTGCCGGATCATCCCGACGCAGAGCGCGCGCTCGCATGGATCGGTGCGCTGTACGAGCTGGACGAGTCGTCATCGGTCGACGATCGCGCGGTCGCGCGTCGCGTGCAGGCACCGCCGATCCTCGACGAGCTCAAGGCATGGCTGTGGACGTATGCGGACAACACGGCGGTGTCGATCGGCAAAGCAGCGGCGTACACGCTCGGCATCTGGGATCGGCTGACACGCTTCGTCGACGACGTGCGCATCCCGCTCGACAACAACGCGACCGAGCGTGCGATCCGCGGACCGGTCGTCGGCCGCAAGAACCACTACGGATCGAAGTCTCGTCGTGGGACCGAGGTCGCCTCGCGTCTCTACACCATCCTCGAGACCTGCAAGCTGCACGCGATCGATCCGGCCGCGTATCTCCACGCCGCCGTCCTCGCTGCAGATCGTGGCGAGGTCCTGCTGCCCTGGAACTTCGACGCATAGTCACGACGGGGCACGGCGAGGCTTTACGTTCACATACACGTGAAGTGCCTTCGCGCCCGCGCGGGCAGGAACGACGACGCGAACGACGACGCGAACGACGACGCGAACGACAACGCGAACGACGACGCGAACGACGGCGCGAACGACGGCGCGCTCGACAACGCGCTCGACAATGCGAACGACGACGACAATTGCAGCTTCGCGCCTGCGTGGTCGCGACGAACGAGATCGAGGCCGAAGTCGGCATCGGCCTTCGCTTGACGCTTCGCGTTCACATCGGCGCGAGCCTCGACACAAGAGTCGACGACTCCACCTCCGACGAGAACGCTCCTGACCGCGCTGTGGATTCTGATGACCGCCGCGCGCATCCCATGGAGCCGTTCGCGATCGCCGATAGGCGCGGCGAACCCTCGCTCCGACTCCTCCTCGAAGAGGTTTTTCAACGAAACGAAGAAGATGAACAAAGAGGCGAGAACGTGCTGGGACGTTCCTGAAGAAGCTTTGCGCCGCGCGAACGCGACGACGACGACATCGCTGGAACGAGTGCAGCGCGCCGACGACACGCAGAACGCAAGCGCTGGCGTCCTCCTCTATCGCGCGAAGCGACGAAGCCTCAGCGATGACGCGAGCACGGACACGCTCGACAGCGACATCGCTGCGCTCGCGATCACGGGCGAGAGAAGCCAGCCCGTGATCGGATAGAGCGCACCGGCAGCGATCGGAATGCAGACCGCGTTGTAGACAAACGCGGCGACGAGGTTCGTGCGAATGGTCCGCATCGTCGCGCGTGCGAGAGATAGCGCGGTGGGGAGAGCAGAGAGTCCGCCGCGCAGCAGCGTGACGTCGGCCGCGGCGGCGGCGATGTCGGTTCCGCTCGCGAGCGCGACGCCGAGGTCGGCGCTGGCGAGTGCGGGGGCATCGTTGATGCCGTCGCCGACCATGGCGACGTGGTGGTTGCTGGCGCGGAGGTCGTGGATGCGCGCGGCTTTTCCCGTCGGAGCCACGTTGGCGAAGACGCGTTCGATGCCGACGTCGTCGGCGAGCGAGCGAGCGACGTCTTCGCGATCGCCGGTGATCATCACGGGCTCGATGCCGAGGGAGCGCAGCGCGCGAAGGGCCGGTTTGGCTTCGGGAGACGGCGGATCGGAGATCGCGATCAGGCCGGCGAGCTCGTCGTCGATGGCGACGTAGGAGAGGGTCGCGCCGGCGGGGGCGGCGTGATCGAGTGGCGATGGATCGATGCCGGCCACGGCGAGCGCGTCACGGGAGCCGACGCGGACACGATGACCGTCGACGGTGGCGGTGATGCCGCGGCCCGGCTCGGCGGTGACGTCGGTGGGCGTCGACAGCGTGAGGTGCGCGGCGCCGGCGACGAGGGCGCGGGCGATCGGGTGCTCGCTCGACTGCTCGGCGGAGGCCGCGAGGCGGAGGACGTCGTCGCTCGGGCGGTTGTGGGCGGCGACGCGGGTGACGGTGGGGGTGTTCGCGGTGAGCGTGCCCGTCTTGTCGAGGGCGACGATGTCGATGTGCGCGCCGCGCTCGATGGCGGCGCCCGAGCGGAACAGGATGCCGAGCTCGGCGCCGCGGGCGGTGCCGACGGCGACGGCGGCGGGCGTGGCGAGGCCGAGCGCGCAGGGGCACGCGATGACGAGCACGGCGATCGCGCGCTCGAGGGCGATCGAAGCGTCGGTGGTGATGGCCCAGATCGCGAACGTGAGGAGGGCGAGCGCGAGGACGATGGGCACGAAGACGGCGGAGACGCGATCGGCGAGGCGGGCGATCGGGGCCTTGCCGCCCTGCGCGTCCTCGACGACGCGAGCAATGCGCGCGAGGGCGGTGTCGGTGCCGGCGCGGGCGACGCGGAGGGTGAGGGCACCGTGGTGGTTGAGGGTGCCCGCGTAGACGGGTGTGCCTTCGGACTTGTCGACGGGGAGTGACTCGCCGGTGAGGAGCGATTCGTCGACGGCGGAGGTGCCCTCGGTGATCGTGCCGTCGGCGGGAATGCGCTCGCCCGGGCGAACGACGATGGAGTCGCCGGGTGTGAGGGACGCGGCGTCGACGTCGCGACCATCGGCGAGGTGAGCGAGCGTGGGCGCGAGCGAGAGGACTCCGCGCACGGCGTCGGCGAGGCGCGAGCGGGCGCGCGCTTCGAGGAGCTTGCCGATCATCACGAACGCGATGATCGCGGCGCCGGCCTCGAAGTAGAGAGGCGGCATGTGGTGCGCCGATCCGCCGGACAGCCAGCGGATCGCGGTGACCGTCGAGGACAACCACGCGGCGCCCGCGCCGAGGGCGATCAGCGTGTTCATGTCGGGACTCTTGTGGAGGACCGCGGCGAGGCCGGCACGGAAGTAGCGGCGGCCGGGGACAAGGACGACGAGCGAACCGAGGACGAGCTGCGTGATGACGATCGGTACGCCGGTCAGCGCGTGGGACATCGCGATCGCGAGGAGCGGCAGGGTCAGTACGAGCGCAAGAATTGCGTCGCGCCGCAGTCGCTGCGTGTCTTCGCGCGCGGCGTCTTCGATCGCTGCGAGCTTCGAGGCGCCTGTCGCCGCGGCGTCGAGGACGTCTGCAGGGACTTCGTAGCCCGCGTCGCGAATGGCGGAGACGGCGGGCTCGAGCGCGGCGGGATCGAGCGAGACCCGAGCGCGCGAGAGTGCGAGGTTCACGTCGGCGCTCGCGACACCGGGCACCGACGCAACAGCCTTTTCCACACGGCGAACGCAGGCCGCGCAGGTCATCCCGAGGACAGGAAGATCGACGGTGGTCAGTGCGGTCTGCATGCTAGCGTGCGAAGCGTGATCACCACGTTGACCGTGTCCGGAATGACCTGCAATGGGTGTGTGAAGCACGTCGACAAGGCTCTCCGTAATGTTCCCGGAGTGACTTCGGTAGAGGTGAGCTTGACGGAGAATTCGGCGCGAGTTGTTCATGACGGCCCGATCGAGACGCTGATCGAGGCGATTCATGACGCTGGCTATTCGGCGAGCCCCAAATGACCTGTCACGGATCGACCGCGAACGCCTATACGGGCATGAAGTTCCTCCGCACCGCCGCATTCATCCTCATGTCCCTCTCACCCGCCGCGGCACTCGCGGCCGCCACCTCGGGAGACTGCTGCCCCGGACCGTGCTGCGAGCACGGCTGTCCGTTCTGCAACCGCTGACGCATGATCGATCGCGAACAACTGGATCGCTGGATGACCGCCGCCGCCGATGGCGAGCGCGCGGCGATCGATCCGTTGTTCGGCGCATTGTGGCCGGTCGCGGTCCGGTTCGCGACGCGGTTCGTCGGTGACGAGGCGCTCGCCGAGGACTGCGCGCAGGAAGCGCTCGTCCGGCTGTTCGGACAGCTGTCCGCGTACGATCGCGAGCGCGATGCGCTGACGTGGGCGCTGACGCATGTCACGTGGCAAGCGCGCACCGCGCGGCGCAAGCGCGAGCGTCGCAAGGAAGTGTCCGAGGCGCGCGACCACGACGTCGTGGATGGCGCCGCGCTCGTCGAGGAGCGCGAGGTGATCCGCGCCGCGCTCTCGACGCTCGAGACGCTCGCGCCGCGTGACATCGAGGTCATCAGCGCCGCGCTCACCGATGACGACGAGCTCCGTCGCGCGGTCGCGCCCGCGACGTTCCGCAAGCGATTGGAACGCGCGTTCGCTCGATTGCGCACGAGCTGGAGGTCCCGACATGGAACGCTCTAGTGACGTCCTGCGCCGCGCTCGCCGCGCGTACGAACGCGACCACGTGCTCGGCGGTCTGCGCGGCATCGCGATCGCCGCGGCGCTGTGCGTCGTCGCGTTCGGGCTGCACGCCTCGACGCCGCTCGCGTGGGCGATGGCCGGCCTGCTCGCCGCCACGCTCGGCGCGCTCGGTTGGCGCGGCGGTTCGCTACGGCGCGGCGCGTTCGCGGGCGTGCTCGCCGGCGTCCCGCCGATGATCGTCTCGAGCGTCGTGATGACGCTCGCGCGCGGCGGTCACTGCCCCGAGTGCGGGACGGTCGCGACCTGGGAGTGCACGCTCGCATGCCTCGGGACGAGCGCCATCGTCGGTGCGCTCGTCGGCTATCAGGCCATCTCGGATCGCTCGCCGGCGCGCTTCGCGGGAGCCGCGATCGCGACGGCCGCGCTCACCGGTCTGCTCGGCTGCGCCACGATGGGCCTCGCCGGCGCGCTCGGCGTCGTCATCGGCCTCGTGGCGGGCGGCATCACGGGCTGGGCGTTCGCGCACGGACCCCGCGCGGCGTGATCGAGCCGCGTGTTATAGAGGGCCGCGTGACCCGCTTTGTCCTTCTCGCTGGTCTTCTCGTCGGTGCGTGCAGCTCGCCCGCCAAACCGACGACGACAACGCCGACGCCGACCGAGCCCGCCGCGGCCGACGATCCTTCGTGCCCGCTCGTCGTACCGGGCACGAGCATCAGCGTCGAGGACACCGCGGACGGCCCGGCCTTCGTGTTCGTCACCACGGGTGATGTCGCGCAGGTCCGCACGCGCGGACAGGCGCTCGCGCAGATGCACAACGATCGCAAGGGTGCGCCGGAGTCGCTCGGGATGATGTTCTCGGCGAAGTCGACAGCGACGGCGACCGATATCGACGGTGGCGTGCGCGTCACGTTCACGGCCACACCGCCTGCGACGAACGCCGAGGTCGGCGAGGAGCTGCGCATGCACGGCGGTCATCTCGCGGGTGCGAGCTCGTGCAAGATGTAATGCGCGAGCCGGTCGTGCGTCGTGAAGGGCGTGAGAGGTCATGATGCGTGCTTTGATCATCGTCTTCGCGGGGTGTGCGGCATCGCCATCGCCGCTGCCCGCGAACCATCCCGCGACGACGACAGCGCCGCCGGGCCGCGTCGCGCCGGCGCCCGCGAGCTTGCGCGCCGGTGTCGTCGCGTATCCCGACGTGCCGAAGCAGCAGGCGAAGCCTCCGGCCCATCACCATCATCACCATCCGTGATCCGCTACACCGTGCTCGCGTTCGCGCTGGTCGGTTGCGCACCGACGAGGAGCGAGCTGCGCGCGCCCGTCGACGCCATGGTCGAGAAGCGCCTCGGTGATACCGCGAAGGTCGACGTGCGCGAGCTCCTCGCGAAGCCGCTCGATCGCCGGGCCGCGATCAAGATCGCGATCGCGAACAACGCTCGCCTCGCCGCCGCGTTCGACGAGCTCGGCATCGCGGGCGGCGAGCTCGGCAGCGCGCTCGGCCTCGGCCCGCTCGAGCTGCACGGCTCGATGCGCTTCGGAAGCCACCGCGAGTACGAGCTCGACGTGATCCAGAACGTGATCGGCCTGATCAGCGCGCCCCGCCGTCGCTCCGCCGCTCGGGCGGACATCGAGGCCGCACGTGCAAACGCCGCCGCGCAGACGCTGCGCCTCGCCGCGCGCGTCGACATGGCGTTCACGGATCTACTCGCCGCGCAGGCGGCGCTCGCGAACCGGCGCACGCAGTTCGACGCGGCGGATGCCGCCGCGCTGCTACGCGAGCGCATGTTCGCCGCGGGCAACACGACCGTCCTCGCGCAGGCACGCGATCGCGATGCACGCGAGCAAGCGCGCATCGCCCTCGCCCGCGCCGAAGCGACGCTCGAGCTGCGCCGCGAAGCGCTCAACGCGCTGCTCGGCCTCGGCGGCGACGACACGAAGTGGACGGCCACGGGGCAGCTGGCGGCACTTCCGCCGAGCGCGCCGTCGATCGATTCGCTCGAGACCGATGCGGTCGCCGCGAGCCTCGATCTCGCCGCGGGCCGCGCGCGCCGCGAGGCGGCCGAGAACCACGCCGCCGATGTCCGCCTGCGCACCGTGCTGCCCGAGCTCGGCGTCGGCGTCAGCGTCCATGACGACGGTCACTCCGCGGGCGTCGGTCCGCTCGTCGCGATCGCGATCCCGCTGTTCGACTGGAAGAGCGGCGAGCGTGCACGCGCGAACGCGGCGATCGATCGCGCGGAGCACCTGCTCGCCGCCGATGCCGTCGAGCTGCGCGCGAATGCCCGCAGCGCACGCATCACGGTGCTCGCCGCGTACCAGGAAGCGCGGCACATCAGCGATGTCGTCCTCCCGCTGCGCGCGCAGATCCTCGACGAGACGCTGAAGCACTACAACGCGATGAACGCGGACACGTTCGCGCTGCTCCTCGCACGCCGCGAGCTCGCCGATGCCGAGGACCAGCAGGTCGATTCGCTGCGCCGGTTCTGGAACGCGATGTCCGCGGTCACCGCGCTCCAGCGCGGCGTGTCGATCGATCCACCCGAGCCCGACGGCGTTCGCCTGCCCTCGCGGTCTTCCTCCCCCTCTCACCACTAGGAGCCTTCGATGACGATCTCTCGTCGCACCCTGCTGTCCGGCAGCTTGCTCGCCGGCGCATCGCTCCTCGCGAAGAACGCATCGGCGCAACCGGCGCCGCCGCAGGGCGCGCCTGCACCGGGCGGCCGCACCGCGAAGCCATCGCGCGTGATCGTGCCGAACGGCTCGGTCGCCGACTGGAAGGTCGTCGATGGCGTGAAGGTGTTCCACCTCGTCGCCGAGCCGATCAAGCACCAGATCGCACCCGGTCTCGTGATCGAAGCGTGGGGCTACAACGGATCGACGCCCGGCCCGGTCATCGAGGGCACCGTCGGTGATCGGGTTCGCATCTACGTCACGAACAAGCTCCCGGAGCTGACGAGCGTGCACTGGCACGGGCTGTTCGTGCCGAACGGAATGGACGGCGTCGCCGGGCTGACGCAGGCGCCGATCGAGCCGGGCAAGACGTTCCGCTACGAATTCACGCTCGATCGCGCGGGCACGTTCATGTACCACCCGCACGCCGACGAGATGACGCAGATCGCGCTCGGCATGATGGGCATGATCGTCGTGCACCCGCGCGCGACCGAAGCGCGCCGCGTTCGTGACTACTGCTTGATGACGCACGAGATGAAGATCCCGATCGGCACGCGCCGACCGGATCCGCTCGCGATGAACGACTTCAATCAGCTCACGTTCAACGGAAAGTCGTTCCCGGAGACGGCGCCGCTCGTCGCGCAGAAGGGCGACCTCGTTCGCCTTCGCCTCGCGAACCTCGGTCCGATGGATCACCACCCGATCCACATTCACGGCCACGCGTTCACGCTCGTCGCCACCGACGGCGGCCCCGTGCCAGCCGCCGCGCGCTTGCCCGAGACCACGGTCCTCGTCCCCGTCGGTGCGACGCGTACCGTCGAGTTCATCGCGGACAACCCGGGCGATTGGCCGCTGCACTGCCACATGACGCATCACGCGATGAACCAGATGGGGCACGACGCGCCGAACCTGATCGGCGTCGACACGCGCGGCCTCGACGACAAGCTCGGCCGCAGCGCGCCCGGCTACATGACGATGGGCGCCTCCGGCATGAGCGAGATGAGCCACATGCAGATGGAGCAGCCGCAGAACTCGATCTCGATGCTGCCCGGCAAGGGACCGCACGGCGTGATCGAGATGGGCGGCATGTTCACGATCCTCAAGGTGCGCGACAAGCTCACCGGAACCGCGGATCCGGGCTGGTACGACGCGCCGGCCGGCACCGTCGCCGTCGAGGCCACCGCCGCCGAGCTCGCGCGCGACGGGATCGTTCGTTAGCCGCGCGGGATCGAATCGCGATCAACCGACGCAGATGTTCCTCGGCCGGCTCGACCGATCAGAAGACCCGGAGTCTCGTCGTGAGCACCCCGCGGATGCCAAACGGATCACCGGCGATGCCGCCGAGGATCTCGAGGCTCGTCACGGCGCGACCGAGTGTCCACGCGACGCCGCCACCTGCGGCGAGTCGCGTCTGACCGTCGCCGATCGGAGCCGCGCCGATCATGCGCACGGACGCCGTCAGCGACGGTGCCACGGTGTAGGTGAACGTCGATCCAAACGCGAGCTCGCGCGCGTTCATCGGATCGACGAGCGGCCATCCACCGCCGCCCCCATGCTCCGCGTGCGCATCCGCGCCGCCGAAGGCGTGCCCGTAGCCGATCGATTGAGAGAGCGCGAACCGCGGCCGGGTCCACGAGACGGCGAGGTCGCCCATGAGCATGACGTGCCCCATGCCGAACCCGCGATCGTCGTCGCCCGTCGGTAGCGAGGTCATGACCATCGCGGCGATCGTGAAGTCTCCTGGAGACGCGAGGGAGACGTGCCCGTGAAGCATCACGTCACCGGGGCCTCGGGATGCGAGGCCGTTGCGAGCGAGGCGGTACTCCGTGATCTGTGCGGACACCGCGAAGCGTCCCCGCGCGACGCCGACCCCGACGATCGCGCCCTGGTAGTTGCCCTCGAAGAGCGGAGTGCGATAGGTCGCGGCGACGACGCCGAGCGCGCCGGTGACGAGGATGTTGGGCTCGTCGGTCTCTGGCGCAGGCGAGGCGTCGGGCACGCAGTGGCCGAGGGCGGCGTGCTCGGGTGGGCAGTCCTCGGCACGTGCGGTCGCCGAGAGGGCGATCAGGGCGGCAAGAATTGCGCGGGGCAAGACACCTCCCCATAGCGCGATTCCGGCGGTTCGGCGGCGCGTTCGCGAATTCGTGGTGGCGCATTTTTTCGCACCTGGCGACGGCGACCGCTCCATCGGCGCGGGCGAGCTAGGATGCACCCGAGTCGATGTTCGATCTCGAGCCCGCGATCACCCTGCCATGGCTCGTACGCCTTCGGTGGGCCCTGTTGATCGGCCAGGTCGCGACGTGGGGAGTCGTTCGGTTCGCGCTCGAGATTTCTGTTCCTGCGTGGCCGTTCGCGATCGCGATCGCGATCCTGGCGATCTCGAACCTGGCGATCGCGAGGGCGCCAAAGTCGTTTCCGCCCGGTCACGTGATGGGCGGCGCACTCGTTCTCGATACCGCGGTGCTCACGATGCAGCTCGCCGGGCTCGGCGGCGCGATGAACCCGTTCTCCGTGATGTACCTCGTCTACATCACGCTCTCCGCGATCGTGCTCAGTGCGCGCTGGACGCTGGCAGTGGCCCTGCTCGCGATCTGCGGGTTCGCGATGCTGTTCCTCGTGCCATCCGAGGAGCACATCCACGTCTCGGGCTCCGCGCTGTCCAACCCGCACCTCCAGGGAATGTGGGCCGCGTTCGTCCTCGCGGCCGTGCTGACCGCGTTCTTCGTCCGGCGCATCTCGCGCGCGATCGCCACGCAACGCGATCAGATCGGCGAGCTGCGAGAAGCGGCGGCTCGCCACGCGCGGCACGCGTCGCTGGCGACGCTCGCCGCGGGCGCCGCACACGAGCTCAACAACCCGATGTCGACGATCGCGGTCGCGGCGCACGAGGCTCACCTGCGTGCGAAGCAGCTCGCCGACACGTCGGTGGCCGCGGATCTCGAGCTGATCCTCGCGCAGGTCGAGCGGTGCCAGACGATCCTCCATCAGATGGCGGCGCGTGTCGTCGCCGTCGACGCGACCGGGACCGCCACCACCGACGAGCTCCTCGCCGAGCTGCGCAGCCAGCTCGGTGACCGCGCCGCACGGATGGAGGTCCGCGTGACGGGAGCTCCCTCGACGCTCAGCGTACCCGCCGCGCCCGTGGCGCAGTCGCTGGTCGCACTGATCAAGAATGGACTGGACGCGAGCTCGCCGGACGACCGTGTCGACCTCGAGATCCGAAGCGAGAACGGAACGCTCGCGTTCGAGATCGCCGATCGCGGCGAGGGGATCGAAGAGGATGTCCTCGCGAAGATCGGCGAACCGTTCTTCACGACGAAGCCTCCCGGCCGCGGTCTCGGCCTGGGCGTGTTTCTCGCGCGCGTCTTCTTCGAGAGCCATGGAGGCACGCTGTCCATCGAGTCGCAGCCCGGACGTGGCACGCGCGCGCTCGCGCGGCTTCCTGCGGGAGCAGCCGCGTGAAGGTGTTGATCGTCGACGACGACGATGCGCTGCGAGAGCGGCTCGCTCGAGCGTTCTCCGATCGCGGCCTCGAGGTCCTCCAGGCGGCGGATCATCCGGCTGCGCTCCTGCACGCACGCGCTCACAAGATCGATCGCGCGGTCGTCGATCTCCGCATGGAAGGGCTGAGCGGCCTCACCGTCGTGCAGGACCTGCGAGCGCTACAACCGGCGATGCAGGTCGTCGTCGTCACCGGATACGGCAGCATCGCGACCGCCGTCGAAGCGATGCGCCTCGGCGCGCGCGACTACCTCACCAAGCCGGCGAACGCCGATCAGATCCTCGCCGCGTTCGAGGCCGACCTCGACGGTCCCGCGACCGAGCCCGACTACGAGGTGCCATCGCTCGCGAAGGTCGAGCGCGAGCACATCGAGCGGGTGCTCCAGGAGTGCAACGGCAACATCTCGCGGGCGGCACGCGTGCTCGGCATGCACCGGCGAACGCTGCAGTACAAGCTCGCGAAGTTCCCGGTCAAGCGCTGACGCGCGAGCTCAGTCCCAGCCTTCCCACGTGATGTCGCCGTACAGCTCGACGCGCACGTCGACGGCGAGCTCGGCCGTGTGCTGGTTGCGCAGGAGCAGGTACCAGTCCGCGTCGACGGACGGCGTGAACACGTACGTCGTGGTCATGATGCCGAGCTCCTCCTCGACCACCTGCGTGCCACCGGCATGACCGTGCAGGTTCCAGTCGAGCTTCGGAAGCGGCGCCGTCAGCTGGATCACCGCGCGGTCGCCGGGGCCGCCGGCGAGGATTGCCTCCACGATCTCGCCGACGACCCGCCATCGTCACCACAGGCAGCAAGACAGAGCACGAGGAGAGCCGAGCGCATGACCTCTCGTAGCGCGTTTCGACCGAGCTCGACACCGTTCGATGGGCGCTGCGAAAATTCAACGCACCCGGACTTCGGAGCAGCGTGGAGATATGCTGCGCCCATGAACCGACGCGATGTGATGGGACTGGGAGCGGGACTTGTCTTGGCCACCGTGGTCGCCGCAGACGCGCAGCCCAAGAAGCCCGAGCCAAAGAAGCCGATGCCGCCGAAGAAGCCGGACGCTCGCGCGCTGCTCGCGTCGCTCTCGACGTGCCTCGCGAAGGCCACGCTGTGCGACGCGCACTGCGCCGCACAGCTCGCGAACGGCGAGAAGTCGTTCGTGCGCTGCGCCGCGGCGGTGCGCGACATGCTCGCGGTCGGGCAAGCGACCGAGGTGCTCGTATCGAGAGGCAGCGTCAACGCGAAGAAGATGGTGGAGCTGTGCGCCGCTGCGTGCCGAGAATGCTCGGCGGCGTGCCTCGAGCACAAGGCGCACTGGAGCCACGGCATGCACGTCGAATGCAAGGAGTGCATGGAGGCGTGCGACGCGTGCACGAAGGCCTGCGTCGCGTACCTCGCGGCATGACTCTCCTGGCGCGAGCGTCCTCACCACTACCGGTAGCCCGGCAAGCCGAGCTATTGCAGAGAAGATGACCGATCGCCTCGCGCGTCGCCTCGGCACCCTCGACGCGATCGCGATCGGGCTCGGCGCGATGATCGGCGCGGGCGTGTTCGTGGCGTTCGGCCCGGCGACCCGCGCGGCGGGATCGAACGTCCTGTACGCGCTCGTGATCGCGGGCGCGATCGCGCTGTGCAACGCGATGTCGTCGGCGCGGCTCGCCGCGAGGTACCCCGCCTCGGGCGGCACGTACATCTACGCGCGCGAGCGACTCGGCCACTTCTGGGGCTTCCTCGCCGGGTGGGTGTTCGTGATCGGCAAGCTCGCGAGCTGCGCGGCGATCGCGCTGACGTTCGGGATCTACCTCGAGGCCGAGTACGCACGCCCGCTCGCGGCGGCCGCGGTGATCGCGCTCGTGACCGTGAACTACTTCGGCGTCAAGAAGACGCTCGCCGTCACGAAGGTGCTGGTCGCGGTCCTGCTCGTCTTGCTCGGGATCGTCCTGGTGACCGCGAGCTCGCCCAACGAATGGACGCTCGCGCGCGCCCCGATCGAGCCCGGCGGTGTCGCCGGCACGCTCCAGGCCGCCGGCTTCTTGTTCTTCGCGTTCGCGGGCTACGCGCGGATCGCGACGCTCGGCGAGGAGGTCGAGCGCCCCGAGCGCACGATCCCGCGCGCGATCCCGATCGCCCTCGCGATCGCGCTCGCGATCTACACGGCCGTGTGCCTGCAGCTCCTCGCGAACGTCGACGTCGAGATCGTCGCCGGCTCGCCGGCCCCGCTCGCGCTGATCGCGGACATCGGTGTCGTCGGCGCCGGTGCGGCGATCGCGGCGCTCGGCTCGCTGCACGCGTTGATCGCGGGCGTGAGCCGCACCGCGTTCGCGATGGCCGCCAACCGCGATCTGCCGCACGACCTCGCCGCCGTGCACCCGCGCTATCACGTGCCGCATCGCGCCGACATCGCCGTGGGCATCATCGTCGCGATCGCCGTGCTGGTCGCCGACCTGCGCGATGCGATCGGCTTCTCGTCGTTCGCGGTCCTGCTCTACTACGCGCTCGCGAACGCCAGCGCGCTGACGCTGCGGCGCGGCGAGCGACACTGGTCGACGCGCATCTTCGCCGGGACCGGGCTCGCCGGCTGTGTCGTGATCAGCGTCTCGTTGCCGCTGCGCTCGACGCTCGCGGGCGCGGCGCTCGCCGCTGCCGGTGCGCTCGTCTACGCGCTCAAAGCGTGGCGATCGTATCCTCGCAGTGACCCTCGCCGTTGATGTGACCGACCGTGGTCGCCTGGTGCTCGACGTACTGGCGAAGGTTCGTGATCTCCTTGCCCTCGACATCGAGCGTCGAGCCGACCTGGTAGCGAGTCTCGACGCGGATGTCCCTCGCCGCGAGCTCGTCGAGGGTGATCGCGTTGTCGGTGTTCGTGTCGGACTGCGCGAAGATGTCGAACGACACGTTCGGCTCGTCGGAGACAGCGTCGTCGTAGAACAGGTGATCGGCGTGGATCGTCGACTGCATCACGACGTTGTTGCCGTCGATCGTCATGCCGGCCTCGCAGTGCGCGTAGGTGAGGCGCATCTTGAAGCCCCAGTCGAACGTCTTGGTCTGGGAGTCCTTCGTCGCGGTGCCCTTGACCCAGATGCTGTAGCCGTTCGCCTTCATCGCGGTCGCGTCCGCCTCGTCGGCGTTCACGTTGACCGCGTTCGCGTCCGGCTCGATCTGATAGCCGTAGTGATCGTACGTGCCGCCCGGTGCATCGAACGTCGCGAGCTCCTGGCCCTCGCCGCCGGAGCCCTTGTGGAGGTCGACGATGTAGAAGTCGTCGAAGCCGACCTCGTCGTTATCGTGACCGGCCTGCGCCTTCGCGTTGCCGACGGAGACGAGGAACTTGTCGAAGGAGATCGCCCAGCCATCGCTGAACACGTCGGAGGGGATGCCTTGCTCGATGAACTCCTCGCCGTACGCGGTGGAGGTGATCGAGCCCGCTTCGTCGGTGCAGGCGGCGAGGGTGACGAGCGAGAGAGAGAACAGGATCGTACGCATGAGAGTCTCCTTAGATGGCAGTGACGCCGTAGTGGTCGTGAGTGGTCATCACGCGGCGAATCAGGTTGTGAGTGGGGGAGCCGGGGCGGATCTCGATCGCGCCCGCGGCGGTGGTCTCGAGAGCGAAGAAGTCGACGGTGTCGAACGGCGTGTCGTTCTCGTAGGGATCCGTCGGGTAGAACGCGATCGCGAGCGACTCCGTGGAGGTCTCGGTGATCACGTCCTCGAACACGGCGCCGATGATCGCGGTGTCGACCTCGACGTCGATCAACAGATCGAACGGCCGGGTCGTGCCGTCCTTCGCGATCGTGCCCGCGAGATGGATCGCGTGGCCCGTGAGCGCGGGCACGTTGTCGTCGGCGGTCGCTGCGCGAAACGTGAAGTTCGCGCCCTGGTAGTCGCCGACGATCAGCGTGCCCATGCCGAGCGGGTCGTGCGGTTGTCCGTTCCACGCGAGCACGTGATCGCCGGCGAGCTCGCCGGTGATCTCGCCGCCCGCGTAGTGGCCGGGATGTGCGAGCGTGCCCGGAGGCGTCTCGACGTCCTGGTGCATCTCGCCTTCGATCGTGAACTGGATCATCGAGACAGCGGCCTGCATCTCCGAGACGCTGACGACGTAGCCGAGGTCCGTCGTCGCCGGCGCGAACGCATTCGCGGCCGTGGTGACGGGCAGCTCGACGCGCACCGCCTCCTCGGAGTCCGTGCATCCGGCGGCGGTGACACCGGCCAACGCATACAAGAGCCAACGCATGAGCATTCCTTTCAGAACTGCATCGTCGCGCCGAGGCGTCCGCCGAACGGACGACCGGGCGACACGTGCACGCGCGGCAGATCGGTGCGCGGCATGCTCGTGTCCCAACGCGATGCGAAGTGGTACTCGCCCTCGTTCCAGTCGGAGGCGAGCAGGTTGTCGATCTGGAGCGCGAGCGTCCATCGCCCGTGCGTCCAACTGCCGACGGCATCGAACACCGTCGACGATGCGGCCGTTGCACCGTTCTGCAGCGGCCGTGCGCCGAGGAAGCGGCCCGCGAGGCCCGCGTTCCATGCGCCGCGAGAGAAACGCGCCTCGACGCTGCCGAGAAGTCGCGGCGCGCCGGGCACGGGGTTGTTGGAGACCTCGAAGCGCGCATCGACCGCCGTGGCATCCGCGCGCAGCGCGAGCCACTCCCACGGGCGCGCCTCGACGAAGGCCTCGACGCCAACGCGCCGGCTCCCGTCGAGGAGCACGTTGAGCCCCGAGAGGTGATCGAAGAACGACTCGCGATCGATCCACGTCGCGAACGTCGTCGCACCGGCGCTCACGCGACCGAGGTGAAGCTCGCCACCGGCCTCGAGCGAGTCGGCCGTCGTGATCTCGGGATTCCCGCCGTCGTAGACCTCGGCGTCCATGTTCTCGCGCGACGGGCGCTGCGTGAACGCTCGCGCCTCCGGCGGACGCTGGCCGCGACCCGCCGACAGCGAGAGCGCACCGCGCTCGCCGCGCCAGCCGACCGCGATGCGTGGAGACACCGCGCTCGTCATGCCGGAGCCGCTGCGCGATGGATCGATGCGATCCGCCGCGTCGACGCCGAGGCCATCGACACGCACGCCACCGGTGGCCGTGAAGCCACGATGCGTCGCCTCGAGGCCGGCCCACGCACCGCCGCTCGTGGTCGACGCGGCGAGCGAGCGCTCGGTCGCGTAGACCATGCCCGTGGTCGAGATGCGCTCCTCGGTCTGATCGAGCTCGTCGCGGATCACCTCGACGCCCGACAGCGTACGCAACCACGGGGTCACGCGATGACGCCACGCGAGGCGTCCGCCACCGGTGACCGCGCGATGGATCTGACGGCGACCGTCACCGAGCTCCTCGTTGACCAGGAAGCCGGTGAAGTTCTCGTCGAGCGCGAGACCGCGCCAGCCGAGGTACGTGGTGCCGACGATCTCGTCGCTCCCCTTCGACCAGTGCGCGCCGATGCCGGTGAGCAAGCGACGCGACGTGCCGCCGAGATCTCCCGCGGGTGCCGAGTCCCGATCGAACGTTCCCGACGCGATGTCGTCGAGCGGGATCACACCCGGCTCGCCGAACTTCGCCCAGTAGCCGACCACGATCGGACGGAGCCGCAGGCGCCCCTCGGTGATCTCGGTCTGCGCCATCACGGAGCCGTGCTCGGTGCCGCGGCTCTCGCCGTAGCCGTCGTCATGCATGACGTCGGCGGCGACGAACTGCGCGACCGGACCGTCCTTCGGCGCGTCGACGAGGACGAGCCGATGACGGTTCGTGGATCCGATCTCGTAGCCGACGCGCTTTCCACGGGCGGGAAGCTCGAGGTCGAGATCGATCGACCCCGCGGTCGCGAACCAACCTTGTTCGAGATCGAAGGGACCCTTGCGCGAGACGAGCCCGCCCACGGTCTCGGGGATCACGAACCCGAGGTCCGCGTAGCCTTGCCCGTGCACGTTGGACATCTCGTTGATCGGGATGCCGCCGACGCGGATCGCGATGTCGGAGCCGTGAACCGCATCGAAGCCGCGCAGGAAGAACTGCTGGCCTTTGCCCTCGCTGCCGTGCTGGCTCATGTAGAGCCCGGGCACCACGCGCAGCAGATCATCCGCGTTCTTGTGCGGCGTGAGCTCGAGCTCCTTCGCCGTCACGACGCGAACACCCGCGCTCGGTGTGTCGATCGGCCGCTCGTTGTCCTCGATCACGATCGTCTCGGGACGCGCATTCGCCTTCGCGATATCCGCGGCGATGTAGCCCATCAGCTCTGCGTCGAGATCCGCCACGATCGTGGGAGGAACGTCGGCGACGGCGCTGCCGCAGAGTGCGGTGATGGTGATGGTGGTGATGACTGGACGCACGAGTGATCCGATCGAGACCGAACGACAGACGACGGGCGCACGCGCACGACGACGTCGAGCGAGCACGCGAGGGCGATGTCGGCTCAGCTGATCGGAGGACCGCGCGCGTCCGCGGTAGCGACGAACGAGACGCTGTCGCGCCCCGTTGCGAGATCGATGATGTCGGTCGCGATCCGCTCGATCGCGATCGCGTCGAGGATCACCGGAGGTGGTTCGTGGAGCGCGGCCGCGCGGTGCGCGAGGCCGGCCGCCGCGTGCAGATCGGGGACGCGATCGATCGCGAGGACATCGCGGTGCGCCTTGCGCTTTGCCTTCGGCGACTGCGGCTTCGCGTGCGAGTGCGTGACGCCGTCGTGACTATGCGTCGTCGACTCGAATGACACCGTGATGACGGTGCCGTCGGTCGCGTGCTGGTGCGGAGCGCCGCTCGCGTGCGAGAGGAGGTGCACGTTCGGCAGCACCTCGATGCCGAGGAGCCAGACGAAGCACAGCAGCGCTGCGTATGTCCTCCTCATGGCGCACACATACTACGACGTAGTCGTGTCACCGGATCACTCATCTAAGCCAGCGACCACAAAGGCAAAGACCAGATGACGCCGAGGCTGATCGACGTGACGCCCGCGATCAGCGTGATCGCGCGCCGCCCGCGCTCGATGGTGCGGAGCGAGACGCCGACGACCGCCGAGGCGGCGGCCATCCCCACGATCGAGCCGATGCCGAACAGCGCGATGTACGCGATGCGCGCGCTCGTCGACGGAAGCTCCGCGAACACGAGCGCGGTCAGCGCCCCCGACCCCGCGAGCCCGTGCACGAGGCCGACGGCGAGCGGTCGCAGCGCGAACACGCCACCCGCGACGTGGAGGTGTGGGTCCGCGCCCGCGTGGACGTGCATGCGATCGCCGTGCGCGTGCGCGTGCACCAGCCCGACGGGGCCGAGCTCGCGCGAGCGCAGGATCGCGCGCACGCCGAGCAGCACGAGCATCGCGCACACGCCGAGCTCGAACCACGCGCCGAGGCGGACGGGCAGCGCCGCGCCGATCGCGATCAACACGATGCCGACGATGACGAGCGACACCGTGTGGCCGAGACCCCACAGCGCTCCGAGGAGCGCGCCACGCCTGGCATCGCGCGTCTCCGTCGCGAGCGTCGCGACGGCCGTCAGGTGATCGGGCTCGAATGCGTGGCGAAGCCCCACGGCGAGGCCGAGCAGCACACCGGCGAGCGACGACGACATTCCACAGGAACGTACGCCGGACCGTAAGCCGCGTCCATGGCCTTGCGGCCCGCTACTTCGGACCGCAGCGCGGGAGCCCGTCGGGGACCGTGACGGCAAACTTTGCGTCGTCGATCGTCGGGTTGATCGTGCGCTGTCCCCACTCGACGACGAGGTCGGCCTTCTCGCGCGGCGACTTGAACTGCGTCTTCGTCGGCAAGCGGTGCTCGCCCTCGTTGGCGTCGGGCGACATCTCGTACTCCTTGTTCGTCATGGACCAC
Source organism: uncultured Kofleriaceae bacterium (assembly GCA_964617845.1). Taxonomy (GTDB): domain Bacteria; phylum Myxococcota_A; class Polyangia; order Haliangiales; family Haliangiaceae; genus JABFXX01. The sequence continues at coordinate 358,474 of CAZUAR010000003.1, forward strand.
ACGACCTTACCGGCGGCGTCCTTCAGCTCGCTGTCGGTGATGTCGACGCCGTTCCGCAGATCGACGGTCAGCGTCTGCGTGCCGGCGGGCCCGGTCAGCGTGAGCTTCTCGCGGCCCGAGCCATCCCACGGCGCGAGCGTCGCGCTCGTGTAGGCGATGATCGGCGGCGTGCCGAGCGCCAGGTGGAGGAACTCGTCGGGCTCGATGTCGACGCGGAGCATCGTCGCGATCGAGCTGCGGTCGCACGGCCCCGAGAGCTGGCAGTTGTTCTGCTTGTCGACGTACGCGAAGTTCGTCCCGCCGCACGCCATGTCGACGAGGACATCGCCGCCCGCGGGGGAGAGCGCGTTGAAGCGGACCTTCTTGCCCGCCGTGCCCATGACGAGCACGTCGCCCTTCACGCGCTGATCGCCGATCCAGTAGTCCATCTTGCTCTCGCCGGAGAACGACCTTCGCGCGTCGCGCTGTGCCGTGATCTTCGCGAGGATCGCCTCCGCCGTCGGATCGGGATACGGCCGCTTCGTACCGGGGCCTCCGTTGGGGCAGCCGGCACACGCGGCGAGCATCGCGACCATGAGCAAGAGCTTCATGCTGCGGTGATAACAGAGCCGCGCGCGGGATTCCTTCCCGTGCGTGCGCCGATCACGTTGTCGATCGCCCACGCGCCCGAGCCGAGGGCGAACTGGACTCCGAGCAGCACGAGCACGAGCATCGGCATCTCGTAGCCACCGCCCGGGGAATCGAACGCTGCACCGTTCGCGAGGTGTGGCTTGATCGCGCCGACCATGATCGGCACGAGCACGAGCACGACATAGCGAGTGCCAAGGCCCGCGATCAACGCCACACCGCCCACGGCCTCCGCGAGGAACACCGGCCACGCCGTCCAGGCCGGGAAGCCGTGCTGGGCGAAGAACGCACCCGTACCGGGCAGCGTGTAGACGAACAGCTTCATGGACGCGTGGAGGAGGAACACCAGGCCGAGCGCGACGCGCAGCGCGGTCGGGGCGTAGGGAGCGAGCTTGTTGGCGAGCGTCTGCATGCCTCGACCTTGCCCATCGTAACGACGCACCGGAAGTCGCGCGATCTGCACTATGCTTCTGCAAAAATGCACAACCTCGCCTGGACCGATCTACAGCACGTTCTCGCGGTCGCGGACGCGGGCTCGCTCGCCAAGGCGGCGAAGTCGCTCGGCGTGAACCACACCACGGTGCTCCGTCGCGTGGGCGCGTTCGAGAAGTCGCTCGGCGTGAAGCTGTTCGCGCGCTCGCCGGCGGGCTACGCGCTGACGGCGGCGGGCGAGGAGATCGCCGCGGCCGCGCGCGCGATGCAGGAGACCGTCGATGGCATCGAGCGCACCGTCGCCGGTCGCGACCTGCGGCTCACGGGCAACGTCCGCGTGACGACGACGGACACGCTCGCCGCCTCGCTGCTGCTACCGATCCTCGCGTCGTTCTCGGCGGAGCACGCGGGCATCCAGCTCGAGCTGTCGACGCAGATCCAGATGGTGAGTCTGTCCAAGCGCGTCGCCGACGTGGCGGTGCGTCCCACGAAGGCGCCGCCGCCGAACCTCGTGGGCCGTCGCGTGGCGACCGTCGCGTACGCGCTGTACGCATCGCCGCGCTACCTCGCGAAGACCCCCGCGCGGCGAGCGCTCGATCATCACGCGTGGATCATCCCCGACGACAACCTCGCGGGAACCTCGGTCGCGGCGTGGATCGCGAAGTCGATCACCGTGCCGCCCGTGATCCGCTGCGACACGTTCATGGCGCTGCTCTACGCCGCCGTCGCCGGGTTCGGCGTCGTCGCGCTGCCGTGCTTCGTCGGCGACACGCACGCCGGCCTGCGTCGCGTGCGCGGTGTGATCGACGCGATGGCGATCGACCTGTGGGTGCTCACGCATCCCGACCTGCGCGGCGCGGCTCGCATCCGCGCGGTCACCGATCACCTCGCGGCCGAGCTCGGCGCGAAGCGCGACGTGATCGAAGGGCGCGCTCCGCGAGACTAGCGAGGGCTACTTCAGCAGCGACTCGAGCCAGGCGAGCTGATCGGTGGTGCGCTCGACGGCTTGCTTGACCATGTCGGCGCCGCCGTGGCCCGCATTCTTCTCGATGCGGAGCAGCACCGGCGCGGGCGCGGTCTGCGCGGCCTGGATCTGCGCGGCGAGCTTGCGCGCGTGCATCGGATCGACGCGGTCGTCGTGGTCCGCCGAGTCGAACAGGATCGCCGGATACGCGCGCGGGCCTTCGTCGACGGCGCGGCGATACGGCGAGTACGCCCAGATCGCGGCGAACTGCTCGGGATCTTCGGCGGAGCCGTACTCGGGCACCCACGTCTTGCCGGAGCCCGAGAGGTGGAAGCGCAGCATGTCGAGCAGCGGCACCGCGATCACGACCGCCTTGAACAGCTCGGGGCGCTGCGTGACCGTGGCACCGGTGAGGAGACCGCCGTTCGAGCCGCCGCTGATCGCGAGGTGCTCGGGCGACGTGTACTTCTCCTTGATGAGGTACTCGGCGGCGCCGATGAAGTCGTCGAACACGTTCTGCTTGTTCAGCAGCATGCCGCTGCGGTGCCACTCCTCGCCGTACTCGCCACCGCCGCGCAGGTTCGGGATCGCGTAGACGCCGCCACGCTCGAGCCACACGGCGCGCGACGACGAGAACGCCGGCGTCATGTTCACGTTGAAGCCGCCGTAGCCGTAGAGGATCGTCGGCGCGGTTCCGTCGCGCGGCGTGCCCTTCTTGGCCATGATGAACATCGAGATCTTCGTGCCGTCCTTCGACGGGTAGAACACCTGCTGCGTCTCGAACTGCGAGGTGTCGATCGGCAGCTTGACGCGCGCCCACTCGTCGACCTTGCCGGTCTTGATCGACGTCTTGTAGATGATGCTCGGCTCGGTGAACGACGTGAACGAGAAGTAGCCCGTGTCCTCGTCGGGCTGGCCCGCGATGCCGCCGGTCGTGCCGAGCGCCGGCAGCGCCACCTTGCGAACGAGCTTGCCCTCGAGAGTGCGCACCTCGACCTCGGACGCCGCATTGCGCAGGTACGTCGCGACGAGCTGACCGCCGACGATGCTCGTGCCCTGCAGCGTCGCCTCGCCCTGCGGGATGATCTCCTTCCACGCGGCGCGGTCGAGCTTGGTCGCGGGCGTCTTGAACACGCGGTAGCGCGGGGCACCGTCGTTGGTCGTGATGTAGAGCTGGTCCTTCCACACGTCGACCTCGAACAGCGCGTCGACGCCCTTCACGATCGGCGTGAACGGCGCGTCCTTCTTGCGCGCGTCCTTGATGTAGACGTCCGTCGAGTTCCAGCCGTGCGAGATGTTCACGACGATCCAGTGGCCATCCTTGGAGATGCCGCCGCCGATGAACGTCTTCGCGCTGCCGGTCGCCGGGTGAACGATCGTGTCCTTCGCGGGATCGTCACCGAGCTTGTGGAAGCGCACCTCGGCAAAGCCGGGGCGCTCGGCGATCGTGACGTCGCGACCGCCGACCTTGGTGCCGACCGGCGGGACCCACGTGTAATAGAAGCCCTTGCCATCGGGGGTCCACGAGGCGCCGCCGTACTTGGTGCCCGCGATCGTGTCCGTGAGGTCCTTGCCGGTCGCGACCTCGATGACGTGCGTCGTCGTCTCGTCGGAGTTGTTCTCCTTCACGGCGTACGCGACGTACTTGCCGTCCCACGACGGGTACCAGCCACCGAGGCCCTTGGTGCCGTCGGCGCTCCACGCGTTCGGATCGAAGAGGACCTTCTCCTCGCCCTTCTCGCCCTGCTTCCAGTAGACGATCGACTTCTCCTTGTTCGCGTGCTTGCGCGTGTAGAAGTAGCGACCCTTGCGATGGAGCGGCGCGCTGATCGCGTCGTAGTAGAACAGCTCCTTGAGGCGCGCTGCGAGGGCCTCGCGGCCCGGCGCCTTCGCGAGCTCGCCGCGCGCGTACGCGTCTTGCGCGTTCATCCACGCCTGGACCTCGGGGTCCTGATCGTCCTCGAGCCAGCGGTACGGATCGGAGACCTTCTTGCCGTAGATCGTCTCGACGATGTTGTCCTTCTTCGTGGCGGGCCACGCGTGCTTGGGCGCGGCGGGCTCCGCCGGCCCCGCGACCGGAGCGGGGTCGACCTTCTGCGACGGTGGATCGACCGGCAACATCGTCGGAGGTGACGAGCTACCACAAGCAGCGGCGACGAGCAGGGCGGCCGGAATCAGCGTGCGCATCCGCGTGTCGTAGCACTCGCCACGCGCGACGATCCACTGCGACGATCCTGTGACGCAGCCTCGTGGACGATGCCCCGCGAGCGGTGCAGCTAGAGGTTTCCGTACGACGGGAGGTCGATCTTCCAGCGACCGTCGACCTTCACGAGGTCCATACGCGAACGCCCGGCGGGCGATACGACCTCGACCACGGCGCGATCGCCGCGCTCCTCCACGACGGTGATGTCGGTCGGTGCGGCGATGCCATCCGAGCTGCCGATGCTGAGAAGATCCTTCGCCGCGTACCGGCGTGCGGCACCTACCAGATCGGTGGCCCGCTTCGCCTCCGCCTCGAGCCGCTGACGTGTGGCGGGTGACAGCAGCGAGAACACCGCTTCACGATCGCCCGTCTTTGCGGCTTGCAGCATTTCCCGCACGGCAACTTCGGGCCCCGGCTGTGAAACACGGCAACTACGACCTGCAACCGCCGCAGCGACGGCCATGGCCGCGAGGGCACTCGCCACCGCGGCGACCGTGGAACGTCGAGATGTTAGTGCGAGGCCCACGGCGTCTCGATGTAGGTACCCGCGTGGCCTCGCCCTTGCAACTTGTAGCTCCAGTTACCGTCGAATATGCTGTGAAGGCTTTGGGTGGCTTCACAGTCGAATTGAAGCCTTAGGAGGCACTATGCGGTTTAGAACTTTTGCTCGATTGATCGGCGCCCTCGGCCTCGCACTCGCGACGCAAGCATGTGTCGTTCGCGAGACCACGCCTGTCGGTCCGGGCTACGGCCCGTCGTACGGCGCGACCGCCAGTGTCTCGTACAGCACACCGTCGCAATACACGGTCTCGAGCATGCCGCCCGAGCCGCTCTACGAACAGATGAGCGTCTCGCCCGGCTACGGCTACTCGTGGATCGATGGCTACTGGCACTGGAACGGATACGAGTGGGTGTGGATCGGTGGCCGCTGGGAACGCGGTCAAGAGAACTACGTCTACGTCCAGCCCTACTACGACTACTCGGGCTCGTCGTACGTCTACACGCCCGGCTACTGGACCTCGCGCGATCGCGCGCCGCGTGGCTGGGACGTTCGCGATCATCGCGACGGTCGCCCGACGGTGGTCGTGCCTCCGCGCGGTCGTCGCAACCCGCCGCCCGTCGGTGGTGGCTCGGTGTATCCGACCGGCGGAGGAACGCGTCCGCCCGTCGGTGGTGGCTCGGTGTATCCGACCGGTGGAACCCGTCCGCCGCCCGTCGGCGGCAACAACGGCAACAATGGGTGGGGCGGCACGCGTCCCCCGCCGCCCGTCGGTGGCAACGCGGGCAACAACGATCGCCCGCCGCCCGTCGGCGGCACGCGCTTCCCCGAGAACGGCCCGACGAACAACGGCGTCAACGATCGCGGTCCGCGCACGCCGCCTCCGGTCGGCGGCGACAACCGCCCGCCCGTCGGTGGCACGCGCTTCCCCGAGAACGGCCCGACGAACAACGGCGTCAACGATCGCGGTCCGCGCACGCCGCCCGGTCCGCGCACGCCGTCCGGTCCTCCCGTTCGCGGCACCGCGCACCCGGTCGACAACAATGGTCCTCGCGGCACCGCCTACCCGGTGGGCAACGGTGGCCCCCGCGGCACGGCATACCCCGTCGGTGGCGGTCCTCGCGGCACCGCGCACCCGGTCGGCCCGGGCACGAACCCGCCGCCGTCCGGCCAGCGTTTCCCCGAGCGCGGCACGCCGCCGAACACCAACCAGCGCCCGCGTCCGACCGGCACGACCGCGCCGCCGGTTCGCGGCACCGCGCATCCGGTCGGCAACTCGTCGGGCACGCGCAACCCGCCGCCCCCGTCGAACGGCTCGCGCAAGCCGCCGCCTCGCGGCCGGTAGTCGCGCTCCGCGCAGATCGCCCCGGTGCATCGCTGCATCGGGGCGTTGTCGTTTTCGGCGTCGAGTACGACTTATTCGACGCGCAGAGCGCGCTCGAATTCTTCGGGGTTCGAGCTCGCGTAGATCGCGGTCTCCATCGAGATCAGGCCGCTGTTCACGAGATCGATCAGGTGCTGATCGAAGAGCTGCATCGAGTACAGGTCGCGACCCTTGCGGATCAGCTCGGGGATATCGGTGAGCCGACCCGCGCGGACGCACTCGCGGATCGTGCGCGTGACGCGAAGGATCTCGACGGCGGGAAGGCGACGGCGGCCGTCCTTGGACGCGAGCAGGCGGAGCGACACGATGGCCTGCAAGCAGTCACCGAGGCGATCGCGGATCACGTCCTGCGCGTCCGTCTCGAACAGTCCGACGATGCGCTGGATCGTGCCGACCGCGTCGGGCGTGTGCAGCGCGGACATCACGAGGTGGCCGGTTTCGGCCGCCTTGAGGCAGATCGCGGCGGTCTCGCGATCGCGGATCTCGCCGACCATGATGACGTCCGGGTCCTGGCGCATCGCCGCGGTCATCGCGTCGCGGAACGACTCCGTGTCGGCGCCGACCTCGCGCTGGATGATCATGCACTTCTGCGGCTCGTGAATGAACTCGATCGGATCCTCGATCGTGACGATGTGCGCGTGTCGCGTCTCGTTGATGTAGCGCAGCATCGCGGCCATCGAGGTGGTCTTGCCGTTGCCGGTGGCGCCCGTGATCAGCACGAGGCCGCGGCGCGAGTCCGCGATCTCGGCGAGGACCGGCGGCAGGTTCAGCTGCTCGATCGAGAGCACCTGGATCGGGATCAAGCGCATCACGATGCCGACCGCGCCGCGCTGGCGGAAGATCGACGCGCGGAAGCGACCGCGCTGCGCGAGCGAGTAGGACACGTCGATCTCGGCGAAGCGGCGCGTGAAGTCGACGGTGATGTTGCGATCTTCGAGGATCATCCTCGCGATCGACTCGGTGTCCTGCGCCGTTAGCGGCGGGACCTTGATCGCGCCGAGGAGCTCGCCGTGGAGGCGGTAGTGAGGTGGATAGCCAACCTCGAAGTGAATGTCCGAGACACCTCGCTCGATGCCGAATGCGAGGAGCTTGTGGAACGCGTTCCGATCCATGAGGCCTTGCGAGTCAGTTTAAACCCGGTCGCCCTGGTCCGCGCTGTCCCGCGCCCACTTCTGATGAGTTTTCGCTCGCACCTTCTTTGCGCAAGCTCTCGAGCAATGCTTCGCCCGTTGCTTCGTCATCGCTGAGCGGCTGCCATGGGGTAGCGGGCTCGGCCGTCGCGGCCGGCGGCTCCGATGCGCGTGGACGCGAGCGCTCCGCGGGCGCGCCCGGTAACTGGAAGTCGCTCGTGATCTCGTCCTCGGGGCGTCCGAACGCGTTCTTCGGGATCGCGTTCTGCGAGCCCGTGCCGAACACCTTGCTCGCGGGCAGCGGCTTGGCGATCGGCACTGCGAGGTCGCGATCCTCGTCGTCGTCGTCGTCGTTCGACGTGTTCATCGGCGGCGGCGTGGCGCTCGGCGTGACGCTGCGCAGCTCCGCGCGGACCTTGTCCTCGAGCTGCACGAACGGCGGCGCCGGGCGCGCCATGTAGTAGCCCTGACCGTAGCGAAGGCCGAGGTCGCGCAGCGCGACGACATCCTCGACGTGCTCGATGCCCTCGGCCACCATCACGGCGTCGATCGTCTCGGCGATGTGACGCAGCGAGCGCAGCATCTCGCGCTTCACCGTCGAGCGCGCGATGCCGCGCACGAGGACGTCGGAGATCTTGATGAAGTGCGGCCGCAGCGACATCACCGTCTCGAGGTTCGAGTGGCGCGTGCCGACGTCGTCGATCGCGACGCCGAAGCCCATCGCGGTGTACGCGGCGAGCGCGCGCTTGAACGACGCGAAGTTCTCGATCGCGAGTCGCTCGGTGATCTCGAAGACGATGTTCGCGGGCGTGAGGCCGGCGGCGCTGAGCAAGTTGCCGACCTCGACCTCGATGAACGCCGCGTCGTAGAACGACATCGGCAACAGGTTCACGAACAGGCGATGCACGGGCTCGAGCGTCTTCGCGTTGCGCAGCGCGCCGCGGAAGCACGCGCGATCGAGCTCGACGGTGAGATCGACCTCGTCGGCGATCGCGAACAGCGTCGCGGGAGACTCGAGCGAGCTGCCGCGCGGACCGCGCGTGAGCGCCTCGTACGCGAAGATGTCACCGGTGCCGAGGTCGACGATCGGCTGGTACACCGACGACAGGCCCTCGCCGAGGATGATGTCCTGCAGCGTCGCGCGGTCGCGGTGGCCCTTGCGCTCGCGCAGGTTGCGCGTGCTGTCCATCGCCTCCGCGATCATGCGCGCGGCGAGGCGCTCCGGGCGGATCAGGGAATTACCGAGGACGCGCGAGTGGCCGACCGTGATGCGCGGCTGCTCGCGAAGCACGTCCTTCACCATCGGCGCGAGCGATTCCTCGACCGCGCGCTCGATGTTCTGCGCGAGCGCCTCGAGGTCCGTGCGCACGCCCGGCGGACGTGGGCCGAGGATCACGAGGTAGCCGTCGCCGTCGCCGGTGCGGCAGACGAGGTCCGCGGGATCGAGCACCGCGCCGCGCAGGCGATCGAGCACCGCAGCGCAGTGATCGTAGATCTCCGAGTGGTGCTGCACGCCGAGCTCGAGCTCGACCTTGTGCAAGCGCGAGAGGTCGACCATCAAGCACGACAGCGAGCGATCGCGCTGGAGGATCGCGGTCACCTCGTGCATTCGCTCCTGATAGGGACGGAAGCGATCGATCTCCGGCTTGTGGAACGGCCGCGTCGCCGACCGCCCGAGCGACGTACCATCGCTCGCCGAGAAGTACTGCACGCGACCGGGGCCACCGCGCTTCGCGCCGCGGAGCGCGGACTCGGCCGCGGTGAGCAGGCCCTCGGGATCCGCGGCGTCGTCGGGCAAGCACGCCACGCCGATCGACAGCGACATCTTGCGGCCGCCCGGCATCTCCGCGTTGGCGACCGCGTCGCGCAGCCGCGCGGCCTTCGTGAGCGCGCCGGCCTTCGCGGTCTCGGGGAGCAGCAGCACGAACTCCTCGCCGGAGTAGCGCGCTAGCACGTCGCTCGTGCGGCCGCGCTCGGGCGAGTCGTCCTCCTGCAGCACGCTCGAGATGCGGCGCAGGATCTCGTCGCCGACCTGATAGCCGAGGTCGTAGTTCACGCTCGCGAAGCCATCGATGTCGGCGAGGAGCAGCGACATCGGCTGGCCGTAGCGCAGCGCGCGCGCGATCTCTTCACGCAGTCGCTCCTGAAACGCGCGGTGCGTGTACAGGCCCGTGAGGTTGTCGCGCAGCGTGAGCGCGTCGAGCTGGTGATACATCTGCGCGAGCGCTTCGGTCGCGATCGAGATCTCCTGGCCGCGCGACTCGAGCTGCGCGGTCAGCACGAGCTCGTGCTCGCGCAGCGCCTGGTTCGCGAACGACAGCTCGTGGATCAGGCGGTGGTTGTCGCGCTCGAGGCGGAACGTCGTCACGAGCTGGTCGACGACCTGGAGCAGGTCCTGGAGCTTCCACGGCTTCGTGATCACGTAATGCAGGTGACCGGCGTTGATCGCGGCGATGAGATCGTCGGACTCGGGGAACCCGGTCACGACGGCGCGCCGGCAATGCGGTCGGACCTCCGCGACGCGCGCGAGGAGCTCCGGTCCTGCGAGCCCTGGCATGCGCAGGTCCGCGAGCACGCACGCGACATCGGGGTGCGCCTGTACGAGCTCGAGTGCTTCGAGGCCGTTGGACGCGAGCAGGACGGTGCATCGCGCGCGTAGCACGCGACCGAGCGCGTTCAAGTTCGTACGATCATCGTCCACACAAACGATGATCGGCTTGCCAGCCTCATCAGGCGGCGGCGGTTCCGCTTCAACGGCCAATGTGCACCCAGTATCGGCCTCTCACCCCCCAGTGTGAAGAGGATCGCGCCATCGCTGCGCGACGCAGGTCAGCCCCCGTTTGCCTACATGCCAAGAATGTTGACGGTCGAGATCTCGAAGACGCGCTCGATCAGCCACTTGATGCCGACGAGCGCGAGCGGGACAGCTGCGACAGGGATGACGATCCGGCGGTAGCGCGACGGGCCGACGAGCCGCGCGATCCCCCACAGGATGGGAATCGCGACGACGACGATGCTGAGCTGACCGAGCTCGACGCCGACGTTGAACGTGATCAGCGGGACGATGACCTGATCCTGGGGCAAGAGCTCGGCGAGCATGCTCGCGAAGCCGAGGCCATGGATCAGGCCGAACGCGAACGTCAGCGCGTATCGCCAGCGCACCTCGGGACGGATGATGTCCTCGAGCGCGGTGTAGACGATCGACGCCGCGATCATGCTCTCGACGAAGCGCGATGGCAGCGAGATGTAGCCGAGCGACGCGGCGATCAGCGACGCCGAGTGCGCGATCGTGAACGCGGTGATGATGATCGCGGTCTGCCTGATCGCGAGCCACGGGGAGCGAAGCTTCCATTCGCCACCCACGCGCTGGATCGATACGATCAACAACAGCGTCAGCACGAACGCGACGTGATCGAGCCCGCCGTAGATGTGATCCATGCCGTGGCGGATCCAGCCGAGCAGGCTCGTCGATTGCCCCGGCGTCACGGTGAGGATCGGATCCGAGATGCGCACGACGATCGGCTCGACCTGCTCGCCGGGCGCGTGCACGCTGACGATCGCTTCGTGGCGCTGATCGAGCGCGAAGAACCGCGTGAAGTCGAGGACAAGCTTGTCGATGCCCGCGCCACACGTCGCGTCCCACGTCACGTCGATGAACTTGCCGTCGGCATCGGGCGCGGCCCTCGGCGACGCGATCGTGCACGTGGTGCCGTCCGGCGTGCGCAGCGCGACCCAGCTCGCGACGAACGCCGTCATGCGATCCAGCGTCGCCGGCGCGAGCGCCTCTGCCACCGTCGGCCTCGCGGCCTCGTCGAGGCCGAGCGGCTGCGTGACGTCGGCGGGCGCGATCGTCATGCGCACGACGGCCCGCTCCTTCTCGACCGTGACGTCCGCGTACTTGATCGAGCTCTGATGCGCGCGCGCGACGCCGCCGAAAGCGACCAGGGCGACGATGACGAGCGCGGTCCGCATGTGTCTTTCTAGCGCAGTCGCTTCCCGCGGAGCCACACCTCGCGCGGCGTGACGAGCGCATCGGCATCCGCGCGCGGATCCGCGTCGAGCACGAGGAACGTCGCCTCGGCCCCTGGCTCGAACGTCGCGAGCGGCAGCTTCCACCACGCCATCGGCGCCGACGTCATCGCCGCGGTGATCGCGGCGTCGTCGAGTCCCGCCTGGCGCAACAGCTCGATCTCGCGCTCGCTCGGCCCCGCATCCCGCGTGTTACCGAGGTCGGTGCCGTACAGCACCGTCGCGCCCGCCGCGCGCAGCCGGCGCAGGTTCTCGACGGTGCTCGCCGCCCCGCCGAACGCCGCCAGCGTCGAGATCACGGTGCGCTCGCGCCACGCGTCGATCGTCGCCGTCGCGAGCGGCTCCGTCGGCGTGTGCGCGAGGATGTCGGCGCCCGCCTGCGCCGCGACCATCGCCGACGCATCCGACAGCGCGTGCACCGCGACCGGCAGCGAGCGCGCGTGCGCCGCGGTCACCGCGTCCGCGACCAGCGCGGGCGCGAGACCATTGCTATCGAGCGCGATCTTGATGACGCTCGCGCCGCGATCGGCGAGCTTGTCGACGGTGCTCGTCACGCACGCCGCGTCGTCGCAGCCGATGCCATAGCCATCGCTGCCCCACGACTCGAGCGGATACCCCTCGACGCGCGTCAGCATCGGGCCGCTCGACAACACGTGCAGCTCCATCGACGCCGCGGCTCGCTCGGGCGCCGCGAGATCCACCGCAACACCGACGCCGCTGGCCGCGAGCTGGCTCGCGACGTCCCAGTACGCGAGGTGCACGTGGCTGTCGACGACCACGGGCCAGATCCAGCCGGTCGCGTCCGCCGGCTCGACCGCGTCGATCGTCTCGCCCTTCACGTCGATGCGCACGGCGCGCCCGTCGGGCAGCACGCCCGTCGTCGAGCCTTGCGCGGGCGCCGGGGGCGCTTGCGTCGCGCCACACGCGGCAACGAGGACAAAGAGCCAGCGCATCGGAAGTAGTACGCGCGACACCCGTGTCCGGATCGTCGCGGTGTCACTCGCGCATCGCCCGGATCGCTCTCGCAGTGGGTCGCGCATGCATGCTTCGAGGGCTTCGTGTCTTGGTCGACGACTTCCCGTGCTTCTTCATCAGAGCCCTCGCGACCGCTCGGGCCGAAGTGGGATCGCACCGTCGAGCGCGCGATCGATCACCTCGACGATCCGCGCACGATCCGCGGGCAGGCGCCCACCGAGCGGCAGGTAGTTCGACGCGTGGTTCGTGCGGAACAGCGCGTCGGTCGGCCGCGCACCGTCGACGAACGTGCGCAGCTCGCCGAGCAAGCGGTCGACCGCGGGCAGCTCGAATTTGCCGCGCGCGCTCAGCGTCGCGAGCGGTGTCGTCGGCACGACGGTGAGCGTGAGCGCCGAGAGGTAGTGCGGATCCATCTTCGTCGCCAGCTCTGCCGACGCAGCCGCGTGCTCCTGCGTGCGCTCGACGCCGCCGGCGCCGAGGAGAAAGATCGCGGACAGCTCCAGGCCCGCCGCTCGCGCTCGCTGCGCAACCTCCACGTGCTCGGCTGCCGTGCTGCCCTTCGCGATGCGCTTGAGCGTGACGTCGTCGCCCGACTCGGGGCCCATGTAGAGCAGGCGCAAGCCGAGCTCGCGCAGGCGGCGCAGCTCCGCGTCGGACTTCGCGAGGACGTTTCGCGCCATCGCGTAGCAGCTCACGCGGCGAAGGTTCGGGAACAGCCGCGTGCACGCCTCGAGGATCGGCTCCCAGTGCGCGAGGTCCATGACGAGCGCGTCACCATCGGCGACGAAGACCTTCTCGACGTGCGGGCCGACGTCGCGCGCGGCGGCCTCGAGATCCTCGAGCGACTCGGCGAGCGGGCGGACGCGGAAGTCCGGCTTGTCGCGATACATGTCGCAGTACGTGCAGTGGTTCCACGAGCAGCCGATCGTGGCCTGCAGGATCAGCGCGTCGGCCTCGGACGGCGGACGGTAGAGCTTGCCGACGTAGCGCATCTCAGTCGCAGCCGATGCGATCGGGCGCGAGCGCGAGGTCGTCGAGCCAGATGTCGTAGGTGTTCGGCGTCGGGTTGGCCTGGTAGAGCCACCAGCCGAACCAGATGCGCTCGATCGTCGGGAACACGAAGTCCACGTTGGTGCCGCCGTGCATCGTGCGCGTGACCGACATCTCGGGCTTCGCGACGCCGTCGATGTACACGTCGATGCCGCTCGTCGCGTCGTCGAGGTGGATCTCGATGCACAGCCACTGGCCAGCGACGGAGGGCGCGGTGCGTCGCCAGTTGGTCCAGTCGCCCGTCGGGCCGCCGTCGCTGCCGACGCCCCAGAAGGCGCCCGCGGGCTGCGCGCCGCCGCTCGCGGGTGCGTACTGTCCGCCGATCGGACGAAGCAAGGTCGTCGTGCCCGCGCCGGCGAGCTCGACCATCGTGTAGTGCGCGTAGTCGGGCGCGGTCGGGAACGCGGTGACCCACGCGTGCATCACGCCCCACGTGCTGTTCGAGGCGAGCGCGAGGCCGTTCTTGGTCAGGCGCGCGCGGCCGTTGCCCGTGGTCGAGACCTTCAGTGCGTTGGTGCCGCGTGCGTGCGTGGTGTCGATCGCGAGCGAGCCGTTCGCCGACTCGACGTCCCACGCGGACGAGGTCGCGTTGGTCGCGGGCCCGACGGGCAGCGCGTCGAAGTCCTCGCAGAACACGAGGCCGCTACGCTGGCAGAGCGGCACGAGCGCCGGCGCGTCGATGGCGGTCGCGTCGTCGAGCGTGATCGCATCGGTGTCGACGGGAGCCGCGTCCGTGCCGGCGGTGCCGCCATCGTCGCAAGCTGCCAGCAGCGCGAGTGCCACCACGAACCGCATGGGACAACGGTATCAGGGAGCGGGCTTCGCGAGCGCGGCGATCTGGTCGGCGGTGAAGCCGTACTCGGAGAGCACCTGCTGCGTGTGCTCGCCCAGGCGCGGCGGCGGCGACGGATCGCGCGGGCGACCGAGCGGCGTGCGCGTCTGCAGGATCGGGCCGACGCCGGAGCCGCCGTCCATCGTGAAGAAGACTTCGCGCGCGGTGTGGAGCGGGTGCGTGGGGAGCTCGGTCATCTCGGTGATCACCTCGACGCAGCAGTCGTGCGCGGCGAGGAGCGTGTTCCATTCCGCGGCGGTCTTCGTCGCGAAGATCTGCGCGAGCTCGGCGCGCGTCTTGGCCTGCGAGGCGGGGTTGCCGACGATCTCGGAGACGTCGGGCTTGCGGCCGATCGCGGTGTTCAGCGCGATCCAGAACTTGGGCTCGAGCGCGCCGACGGCGAGGTAGCGATGGTCGGCGGTCTCGTAGATCGAGTAGTTCGCGAGGCCGCCGTTGAGCGTCTCGACGCCGCGCGTGGGCGTGGCGCCGCAGTCCATGTTGCCGAGCTCGGCCGCGAGAAGCGCGAGGGCGCCTTCGGTCATCGAGATGTCGAGGTGGGCGCCCTTGTCGGTGCGCGCGCGCCCGACGAGGGCACCGAGGACCGCGGTGGCGCCCCACAGCGCGCCGCCGGCGAGATCGGCGATCTGGACGCCGGGCATCCACGGCGCGCCGTTCGCGGTGCCGCCCATCGCGAGGACGCCGGCGAGCGCGAGATAGCCGAGGTCGTGGCCGGCGCGATCGGTGAACGGGCCGGTCTGGCCGAAGCCGCTGATCGAGCAGACGATGATGCGCGGGTTGCGCTGCGCGAGCGTCTCGTACGCGAGGCCGAGCTTGGCCATCACGCCGGGGCGGAACGACTCGACCACGACGTCGGCCTTGTCGACCATCGCGAGGAACGCGTCGCGCGCGGCGGGTGCCTTGAGGTCGAGCGCGATCGAGCGCTTGCCGCGGTTGACGGCGAGGTAGCGCCCGCTGACGCCGCCCTTGGCAGGCGGGAACGCGCGCATGTAATCGCCGAGGCGCGGGTCCTCGATCTTGACGACGTCCGCGCCCATGTCGGCGAGGACCATCGTGAGAAATGGGCCGGGCAAGAGCCTCGATAGATCGAGGACTCGAATCCCGGCGAGCGCGTCAGCGAGCGGACCGATCATCTCGGTGCGCTGCGATCACTTCGGGCGGGCGATCTCGAACAGCTGCTGCAGCTTCATCGCGAGCATCGGGTCGCCCGACACGCGGAGCTTGCCCTGGAAGTAGAGCTGCATGCCGGCGTTCGGGTCGGACAGCATGGTCTTGAAGTCCTCGTGAGCGACTTCGACCGTGCACTGCGCCTTGCCGCTGTCGCCCTTGGTGCAGGTCGGTGGGTTCGCCGTCGTGTCGACGGTCCACTCACCACCACCCTCGCCCGTGATCTTGAAGCAATAGATCGCGTTGAGCTCGCGCGCCTTGTCCGGGTACTGCTGGAGTCCCTGCGGAACGAGATTGTCGAACAGGTCCTGCGCGTCCTTGGGCATCTGGGCCATCGTGTTTCCTCCGACGGTGTGGATAGCGCGGGGGCTTATCGACAGTCAACGCTGACTGCCCCAGAGATTCACCCACCGGCACCGCGGGAAGCCGCCTCAGCGCTCACTGGGGAGGCAGGTCGGCGGTGCCGAACGCGCAGTCCGCGACGGCGCCTTCGGTCGGCTGGAACTCGACGTTGTCCGTGTAGTAGGTGCGGCGGAAGCTGGTGCTCCAGCACTCCGAGGCGATCGCGCTGGTCGCGAGGTCGCCACCCGAGAGGCGCGCGTCGGCGCGGCCGGCGCCGTCGGACTGCCAGCGCGAGCGCAGCGTGATCTGCTCCTGCGCCGACGTGCCGCCCGCGTCGCCGTTGATGTTGAAGACCATGTCGCCGCCGCCGTCGAGCGTGCGGTTGTATTCGTAGTTCGCCATCACGGGATCGCCGTTGTCGTCGGTCGAGTCGATCGCGAGGTCGAGGTGGCGCGCCGAGAAGTCGTAGCCCGCGGTGATCGTGCCGCGCGAGTTCGGGTCGGCGTCGATCGGGTTCACGCGGCGGCCTGCGTCGAAGTCGAGCGTGAAGCTGCCGTTGCCCTTGCCGTCGCCGAGGCGCGGATCGGCGAAGCCGTCGATGACGACCTCGAACTGCGCGCCGGGCTCCGTCTTCGAGCGGCCGGAGAGCTGATACGAGTACGTGCCGTCGAGGTTGTCGACGACGTCGAGCTTGTACTCGGCGGGGTCGAGCGCATCGCTCCACGGGCCCCACGTGTACGTGTCGTTGTCGACCGAGGTCACCGGGTACTGCACGATCGCGTGCACCAGGATCAGCACCCACGCCGAGCCGCCGTTGAACGTGCGCGTGACGTTGCGCGTGGCGACGTACCACTCGGCGAGCTCGCCGACGGTGCGCGCGTTGCCTTCGGGCAGCTCGATCTTCACCTGATCGGCCGTCGGAATCGCGCGACGCAGCTCGGTCGGCGTTTCATCCTTCTGGATACAAGCGACGAGGGAGGACGCGAGGGCGAGAGCGGCGAGCGACTTGGTCAGCATGCCCGACCTAAGAGCAGGCGGCATACCAGCGCCGCGCTCGCGATCTCGCACGCTTACGGTGTCGGTTTTTCCAACGCACCGGCGGTCGCGCCGGGAGCCGTAGGAGGCGCCGACACGGCCGGCAACACCGCGAGCTGATCGCCGTCGTAGAACGCGATCACCGCCTCCGAGTAACCGCGCTCGTCGAGCGCGATCGCGAGGCCGACCGGATCCGCGCGCAGCACCTCGGGCAACGGCACCACATAGAGGAGCAGCGCGCTCGCCGCATAGGCCGCGATGAAGTCGCGCTTGATCGACGTGTCGAGCCGGACCGCCAGCGCCGCATCCCCGACCGGCGAGATCGCAGTCCCGAGCAGCGAGATGCCCGGCACCGGCGTCCAGCTCGCGGTCCCGTTCATCGATCCGGTCGCGTCCATGTCGAGGATCCGGACCTCGGACTGCCCGCTGAAACCGCCGATCTTCACCATCCGCACCATCGGCCCCTGCCCCGGGATCCAGACCGCGCCGAGGAGCGCGTTGACCTCGGTCCGCGCGGCCCAGGCTCGCTTGTCCTTCTCGAACGCGACGACCCTGCCCTCGATGTGCTCGATCTCCCATCGACGCTTCGAGTACTCGACGATGACGGGGGGCGCGAGCCGCGTCGGAGCGGCCGGCTCGCCGCTCGCCACGCTCCCTGCCGAGGTGGCCGATCCAGACAGCAGGTTCACGCGAACGACCTGGTCGCCCCGTCGCCAGCGCACGTGCTCACCATCGGTGTCGCCGCGCCGATTCGAGGCGCCGGGCTTCGCGGGGTAGCGCTCGACCCACACCTGCTGCGCACCCGCTGCTCCCGCGAACGCCTCGACCGCGGCGGCCGGGCCGTGGATCGCGAGGTAGGCCTGATCGGTTCCGTTGGCGGTCACCACGCGCAGGCATCCCAGGAGCATCTCGCCATCGGGGATGGCGGGCGGCGAGACGCAGTCGCCGATCAGGACGAACGTGTCGCCGTTCACGACCGGTGGCGCGACCTTGATGCCCGCGGGCTTGGTCCACACGAGCCCGCCGCGGCGCCAGTCGACCGCGGCGAAGCCGAACTGCGACGACGAGACGACCGCGAGATCGTCGCGAACGACCGGCCCGCCGACCGTGAAGCGCGGGACCGACGGGCGCGTGGGGATCGTGATCACGCGATCGACGGTCGCGCGCGGCAGCTCGGCGAGCGCGGCCCACGGATCCGTGGAGCCTGCATCCGTGGTCGCGCCTGCATTCGCATTCGAGCCCGCGTTCGCATTCGAGCCCGCGTTCGCGTTCGAGCCTGCGCCGTTCGCGTTCGAGCCCGCGAGCTCGACGGGCGCCGTCGGGGCGACGTCGAGCTCGCCCTTGCTCTTGCACGCCGCGAGGACAGCGAGGGTGACGGCGAGAGGGCGAGCGATCACTTGCGGCCGAGGAGTCGCTTGAGGATCCCACGCCGCGGCGAGCTCGGCTCCGTGTCGGCGCGGAGCCGGTTCGTGTCCAGGCGCTCCTCGGTGATACAGCCCGTCACCTTGCCGTCGGTGACGAGCATGACGGCGGGCGAGATGGCGCGGCCGCCGCTGTCGTCGTAGCGAAGCTGCGCGATCTGCGAGAACCGCGACAGGTGCGTCGACTCGCCCGCGTCGGTGACGAGCAACAGGCCGCGCGCTGGTGTGGCGGCGGCGAGCATGTACGCGCCGAGCTCGTCGTGCAGCGAGCGCATGAACGCCTCGTCGAGGAGCTTCTCGGCCGCGTAGAAGCCGCCCGACACGGCGAGGATCACCATGCCCTCCGCGTGCAGCTCCTCGATGTCCACCGGCTCGTCCGCGAGGTTCTCGAGTGCGCGCGCCATCGCGTCGTCGGGAGACGGCCCGAGCGCTTCCTTGCGCATCATGCCGAACGTGTTCTCGCCGTCGATGCCGCACACCACGATCGGCAGCTCGGTGTTCGCGCGGTGGTCGGTGAGCAGCGGCCGCCAGATCGCCTCGTCGGTCTCGACGGTGTTGCGCGCGCGCAGCGAGGGCATCAGGCGACCGTTCGCGGCGTCGGGAGGTGACGCGAGCGCTTCCTCGGCGGCGAGCAGCAGCTTGAACAGGCTCTCGTCACCGCCGTCCTCGACGAAGCGCTGCGCGCGGTTGGTCGGAAAGATCACCGTCGCGCTGGACCCGGCCGCGTCGCCGGTCGACACCTGGAACCCGAACGGTACGATCGCGCGGTCGGTGTGCACCCAGCGGCCCGCGTCGGGGTGCTTCGCGCGCAAGAGCTCGCCCGCGAGCGACGCGAGCTCGAGCACGCGCTCCCAGTACGCGCGCTCGTCGCCACGCTCGGGCGGCGCGGCCCACGTCTGGTCCTCGAGCATGCGCAGCGCCATGCCGAGGTCGCGCGTCCCGACGCGCGCAGCGGTGCGTCGCGCGAGCGCCGCGAACATGCGATCCGCGAGCGCGCTGGTCGCCGCCTCGGAGGGCGCGCCGAGCTGCTCGCGTCGATCGTCGGTCCACTCGAGCGTCGCGCCGACGGCGGCGAGCGCCTCGCGCAACAGCTCCGGCGGATCCTCGCTGACGACGTAGTGGATCGCTGCGCCGGGCTCGCCCTCGGTCGCCATGTGATCGCGCGCGTTGAGCACGCGCGACAGCGCGAACAGCACGCTCAGCTCGGGCTCGCGCTCGATCTCCTCGCGCGCTCGATGATCCGTCTGCACCGCGACGGGCCGGCCGTCGATCTGTGCCGCGAGATCGATCTTGTCGAGCGAGCAGTACACGCTCGACGAGCGTATCAGGCTAGCCGTCCGACGGCTTCTGCTTCCGCTTGGCAGCCGCCTCGCGGAACCGCTCCGCCCACCCCTCGACGTTGACCTGCTTGACGCGGGTCAACGCCAGTGAGCCGCGCGGGACGTCCTTGGTCACCGTCGAGCCGGCACCGACGTACGCGTCGCGCCCCACCGTGACCGGCGCCACCAGCTGGCTGTCGGAGCCGATGAACGCACCACCCTCGATCGTCGTCTTGTACTTGTTGAAGCCGTCGTAGTTGCACGTGATCACACCCGCGCCGACGTTCGCCTTCTGGCCCACCGACGCGTCGCCGAGGTACGCGAGGTGGTTCGCCTTCGCGCCCGCCATCATGTGCGTCTTCTTTGTCTCGACGAAGTTGCCCATGTGTACGTCCTCGTCGATCCGCGAGCCCGGCCTCATGTGCGAGAACGGGCCGATCTGCGCGCGCGGTCCGACCGTGCTCTCCGCGAGCACCGAGTACGGCTTCACGTACACGCTCTCCGCGATCTGCACGTCCGTGATCACGCTGCCGTGATCGACGCGCACGTTATCCGCGAGCGTCGTCTTTCCGCGCAGCGCGACGTTCGCGCCGAGCCACACATCCTTGCCGAGCGGCCCGACCTCCGCGTCGATGTACGTGCTCGACGGATCGATCATCGTCACGCCGGCGCGCATCCACGCTTCGTTGATCCGCCGCCGCGCCTCGACCTCGACCGCCGCGAGATCCACGCGGTCGTTGATCCCCGCGACCTCGGTGAACGGCGCATCGATCGCCGTCGCACCACCGCGCGCCGCGGCGTGCGCGACGAGATCCGTCAGGTACAGCTCGCCCTTCGCGTTATCGGCGCGCAGCGACGCGAGGTCCTTGCGGAGATGCCCGAGCTGGATCGCGTAGAAGCCGGCGTTCGTGTCCTGGATGCGCCGCTGCTCCTCGGTCGCATCGGCGTGCTCGACGATACGCTCGAGCTTCCCGCTCGCGTCGCGCACCAGCCGCCCGTACGGCATCGGCCGCGGTGGGACCGTCGACAACAGCGCCATGCCCGCCGGGTTGGCTGCACACGCCGCGGTCAGCTCCGCGATACGCTCGCTCGCGAGCAGCGGCGCGTCGCCCGTGAGGATCACGACGATGCGATCATCGGGCTCGTTGGCGACCGACGGCAGCGCGCACTGCACGGCGTGTCCGGTGCCGCGTTGCTCGGCCTGGATCGCGATGTCGACGGAGCCGGCGCCGAAGTGCGCATCGAGCGACTCCTTCACCAGCTCGTTCTTGTGGCCGAGGATCGCGACGACACGCGCGGCACCCGCGGCGCGTGCCGCGGTGACGACCCAGTGCAGCATCGGGCGACCCGCGATCCGATGGAGGACCTTGGGGGTCTCGCTCTTCATCCGCGTTCCCAGCCCAGCCGCCATGACGAAGACCAGTGGCGCTTGACGACTCATGTCGGCGGAAACTAGCACTAAACACACCGCTACCGCGGAAGATGGATTCGTCGTGGATGCCGCCGACGAGTTTGGGCACAATGTGGGTATGCGGCGGCTCTCCCTCACGCTCGCGCTCGTCGGCGCGTGCCACGCGGAGCTGGCCGATCCGAAGATCAGCCAGCAATCCTCGTTCGACGCCGCAGCCTCCGACACCAACCAGGCGGTCGACGCCGCACCGATCGACATGCCGATCGACGCGCGCCCCTGCATGGGCGGACAGGCGAGCGGCACCGATCCGTCGACCGGCTCGTGCTTCGTCTACTTCTCGACGCCACTGCCCTACGCGCAAGCCGAGGCGGCGTGCGCCGCGATCACCGCGAAGCTCGCCGTGATCAAGTCGGCGCAGACGAACACCTACGTGCTCGGCCTCGTCGGCGCGGTCGATGCGTTCATCGGCGCGACCGATCGCACGACCGAGGGCACGTTCCTCTGGCTCGACAACGCGGCCGATCCGCTCGGCGCCGGCTTCACGAACTGGCGCACCGGCGAGCCCAACGACGGCGGCACGAACGGCGAGGACTGCGCGATCATCGAAGGCGCGCGCATGGGCACGTGGGACGATCGCCCGTGCGTCGTCACCGGCACCGCCGGCGCGTACCCGTACGTCTGCCAGTACTGAGCTAGCGGTACGTGTTCGGCGATCCGGCGCGGTACTTCTCGCCGTACTTGTTCAGGTGCTCGGGCTCCGCGCCGCGTTGAATCGCGAGCTCGATCTTCGTTTCCGCACCCGCCGTCACCGTCACCTTCGCGCTGACGGGCTTTGTCGCGCGGCGCGTGTACGCGAACACTGTCCAGGTGCCGGGCGGCACTCCGTCGAGCGTGAACGATCCATCGGCCGCGACGCGCGTGTGGCGCTTGTTCGGCAGCACGAGGATCGTCGCCGCCATCTCGGGGTGGATGTTGCAGTACACGTCGACCGCGCCCGGCTGCGGGAACTCCTTCGTCTTCGTCTCGCCCTTCTTGAACGAGCCGAGATCGAACTTCCGCGAGCCCGACTGCGAGAACACGTTGTGCAGGAACGCGTCCTCGTTCGGAAAGCTCACCTTGCCGCCGAGCGTGACCGCGACGAGCTCGGGCACGAACTTTCGCCCGCGCTGCTTGATGGTGACCTGCTCGTTCCCCGGCGGCTCGCTGAAGCCGGTGACGTAGACGATCACCTCGGCGCCCGTCGTCGGCTTGCCGTCTGCCTCGGTCACGGTGACCTTGCCGACCACGCGCCCCGTCGGTCCGGCGGTGGCGCTCGCCGACGCGAGCACGATCGCCGCCATGCACACGCACGCGCGCATCAGAACATGATCCCCCAGACCGCTCGCGGCGCCGTATCGATCTGATAGACGCCGATGCCGAACGACGCCGAGACCCACATGCGTCCCTGCGTCCACGCCGCGTTCGGACCGACGACGACCCAGCGGTTCTCCGACACGTCGGGATCGATCGACGCGAAGACCTCCGCGCCGAGCCGGAAGTCACCGGCGACCTTGAAGCTCACACCCGCGCCGGGTCGGATCTCGTGCCGCGTCGTGTCGCCGAGGAACGTCCCGACGTAGCCGACATCGACCAGCGCGTGCACCGATCCGGACTCCGTCGTCGTCGACGCGACGAGGTTCGCCTCCGCGATCAGCACGTCGCGCGCGAGCACGCTTCGCATCACACCGACGCGGATCAGCGGCGCGAACGGCGGCGCCTCGACGGGATCACTCGACACCAGGCGATAGCGCCCCTCGATGCCGAACTGGCTGAACGAGAACGTCGGCTCGGTCATCGCGCTGTCGCCCCACACGAAGTCCATCGGGAACGCGAGCGTCAGCTGGTCCGTCACGCCGACCTCGGCCGCGAATCCCCAGGTCGTCCAGTGAATGTCCGCCGCACCGCCGCGCCCGTTCTCCTCGTCGATGATGTTCGTGATCTCGACACCGCGCTCCGGCATCACCTCGGTGCCATAGAGCCATCCGTAGAACGTTCGACCGGCTTCTGCCGTACCGGGAGCGAACAGGCCCAACGCGACGACACCCGAGATTGCGATTCGCACGCGCGCAGTCTACTCGAAGGCCCACGGTCGCCGGTAAGGTTCGCCCATGATCGATCACATGGGCATCTTGGTCTCCGACATCGAGCGCGCGATCGCGTTCTATACGAAGGCGCTCGCGCCGCTCGGTTACGAAGTGATCATGCGCTTCGGTCCACACGCCGGGCTCGGCGTGAACAAGAAGCCGGACTTCTGGATCTCGGGGGCCGCCGCGCCGACCGACAAGCTCCACATCGCGTTTCGCGCGGACAAGCGCTCGCTCGTCAACGCGTTCTACGAGGCGGCGATCGCGGCGGGCGGTCGCGACAACGGTCCGCCCGGCGTGCGCGAGATGTATCACCCGCACTACTACGGAGCGTTCGTCCTCGATCCCGACGGGCACAACATCGAAGCCGTCTGCCACGAGCCGTATCTAGGCTAGCGCGATCAGCGGCGCATCGGCCGCGCGCTCGACGAGCGTGCCGATCTGCGCGGCGGGCAGCCCCGCATCGCGAAGCGCGGCGACACACGCGTCGGCGCGGTCCGGCGGCACGCACAGGAGCAAGCCGCCGCTCGTCTGCGCATCGCACGCGAGAGAGGCGAGGTACTCGCGCTCGCTGTCGTCGGCGGGCTCCGCCGTGAACGCGGCGCCATCGCTCCAGCGCACGAGCTCGGCGACGAACGCGCGGTTCGCCTTGCTGCCCGCCGGACACAGGTTCGCGCGCAGGTGCGCGAGAGCGTCGGGCAGCAGCGGCAGCGCGTCGAGCGAGATGCGCGCGGACAGCGCGGTCTCGCGCACGAGGTTGCGCAGGTGACCGAGCAAGCCGAAGCCCGTGACATCGGTCGCCGCGGTGACGCCATGCGCGTGGCCGATGCGCGCGGCGGCCTGGTTCAGCGTGGTCATCGATCGGATCGCCGCGGCGGCGGCGTCGGACGACGCGACGCCCTTCTTGATCGCCTGGCCGAGGATGCCGGTGCCCAGCGCCTTGGACAGCACGAGGGCTTGCCCCGGACGCGCGGAACGGTTTGACCACAAACGATCCGGCGCGACCTCGCCCGTGACCGACAGGCCGAACTTGAGCTCGGGGTCGCGAACGGAGTGACCGCCGACGATCGCGACGTTCGCCGATGCGCACGCGCGCGCCGCGCCACCGAGGATCGCGTCGAGCACGGACAGCGGCAGCTGCTCGTCGGGGAAGAACACGAGGTTCAGCGCGAAGCGCGGCTCGCCGCCCATCGCCCACACGTCGGACATCGCGTTGGTCGCGGCGATCGCGCCGAACGCTTCCGGATCATCGACGAGCGGTGCGATCACGTCGGCGGTGAGGACGAGGTCGTGACCCGCGGCGTGATGCACGATCGCGGCGTCGTCGGAGAACGTCTGGTCGACGACGATCCCCGACGCATCGCGCGGCGCCGAGGAGAGCTGGCCGAGCACGTGCGTGAGCGCACCGAGGCGAAGCTTGGCGGCGCAGCCACCGCCGCGTGCGAACTGGGTGAGTCTGATAGGCGCGACGGGTTCGGTCATGGGGTGTACAGGTCGTGCAGGAAGAAGGCGTCGGCGACGGAGCCGAGCGTGGAGTCACGGAGTAGCGCGGATTGCTGGATATGGAAGATCACGCCGACGCGATACGTCGGACCGATCAACACCGTGCCGCCTTGCAGCGCGTCCTCGCCGGAGACCTTGCCCGTGAACGCGAAGAGCTTTCGCGTCTTGCCGGCGATCACGCTGTCCTGTTCCTGGACGATCGTCATGCCGTTCTCCTGCGCGTACTCGCGGGCGAGCGCGCCGGCGTCGTCGGTGCCGGGCGGGATCGCGAAGATCGCGATCGCGAGGCCGCGAGAGAGATCGGCGGCGGCCCATTGATCGGAGGACGCCTTCACGACGGAGAAGCCCGCCGGCAACACGACCTGCACGCCTTGCACCGTCGACACCGCGTTCGACGGCGCCGTCGGCGTGGGATCGGTCGGCGTGACCGTACCGCCGCCGCCACCACCGGCCCATGGATCGCTCGCGCTGCCGGGCGTCGGATCGGGATCCGGCTCGTCGGGCGGTTCGGTCGGGTCGTCCTCGACACCGCTGCCGGGCTCGACGCCCGAGCCCGCGGCCGGCTCGTCCTTCTTCACGACGCCGAAGTAGATGCCCGCGCCGGTCCCCGCGAGCACGAGCGCTCCGAGGATGACCCACACGAGCGACGAAGACTTCGCCGGCGCGGGTGCCCGTGGCGGCGCGTGCGCGCGACCCGCGTGCGGATCGTACGGCGCGGCGTCGCGCTGCGGAACGTAGCCCGACGGTGTCGGCACGATCGCCGCTGGTGGCGGCGTCGCCGGCGCGAACGGCGCGGCTCCCGGCGGCGGTGGTGCATTCGGCGCGAACGGCGGTGGCCCTGCGTGTGCGGTCGGCGCGTTGCCCGGATGTCCCGCCGGCGCGTGCCCACCGGGGCCCGTCGGAACGTGTCCCTGCGGCGGCGTCGGCGTTGCCATCGCCCCGCTCTGCGCGACGACCTGCGCGGTCTGCTCCTGCGTGCCGGCGGGCAGCGACGCGAGCACCTGCGCGATGTGCTCGCCCATCTGCTCCATCGTCGCGGGGCGCGCGCTCGGATCCTTCGCCATCGCCGACAGCACGAGCTGATCGATCGCCGGCGGCAGGTTCAGCTCGGGCCGGCGCTGCGACGGCGGCACGACGTTCTCGAGCAGGTGCTTCGACAACAGCGCCATCACCGTCGGCGCCTCGAACGGGAGCCGCCCCGTCACCATCTCGTACAGGATGCAGCCGAGCGCGTAGACGTCGGTGCGCCCGTCGATCTGCTCCGCGCGGATCTGCTCCGGCGCCATGTACTGCGGCGTGCCCAGCATGTCGCCCGCCTGGGTCATCGCCATCTGCGTCGCGCGTCCCTCGTCGCGCAGCTTCGCGATGCCGAAGTCGAGCACGCGAACCACATCGCGCTGCTTGCCGCGATCCTGGAGCATCACGTTGTCCGGCTTGAGATCGCGATGGACGATCGACGTCCCGTGCGCATCGGTGAGCGACGACGCGATCTGCGACGCGATGTGGAGCGCGCGGCGCAGCGGCAGCGGCGCTTCGGCCTGGATCACCTGGCGCAGCGACTTGCCCTCGATGAACTCCATCGCGATGAACAGCGTCCCGTCGCTGTCCTGCCCGAAGTCGTAGATGTTGACCGTGTTCGGATGCGAGAGCTTCGCGACCGCCTGCGCCTCCGCGTTGAAGCGCGCGAGCAGGAGCTGGCTCGATGCGACCTCGGGCCTGAGCAACTTCACCGCGACGGTGCGCTTGAGCGACATCTGCTCGGCCTTGTAGACGGCGCCCATACCGCCCTCGCCGAGCTTCGCGTGCACGCGATAGCGCCCCGCGATCTCGCGCCCGATCAACGACGGCGCCTCGGCCGTGCTGCTGCTCGGCTGCCCCGCGTGCGAGACCTCCTGCGTCGACGAGATCGTGCGCCCGCACGCACCGCAGAAGCGCGCGCCGTCGGCGATCTCGACGCGGCAATGCGGACAGATCATCGCGCCTCGCTCTCGTCCGTCAACGCGTAGATCGCGTACAGGGGTCCGGATCCGCCACGCAGCACGCGCACCTCGATACGGCGATGATCGAACAGCGCGATCACCGCGAGCGCGTCGCCCATGCCGTCGCCGATGGCGATGAACGCGAGGTACACGCGCAGCGGCGCGCCCGCGAACGTGATGCCCGACAACGCGTCGGCCTCGGCGCCCGGGACCGTCGCGACCGGCGCATCCGTGACGAGCCCGGCGATCGAGATCGTGCCCGACAGCCCATGCGCGTCGATGTCGTCGATGAACAGCGACGCGGACGTCGCGCCCTCCGCGCCGACCTTGACCACATCGGCCGTTCCGACGCGCGGGCCCTCCCAGACGCCGCGGAAGTCGCGCAGGTCACTGCAGCCCGCGAGCGCGAATGCTGCGATGACGACCAGCGTGGTCCAGCGCACGGTCCGACGGTAGCACCGCCCACACTCGGTGCGCTACGTTCAGCGATAGATGTGGCTCCTGCGAGTGATGCTCGTCGCGTGCGTGGTGTGTGCGCACGCAACGGTGGCGCGCGCGCAAGTGCCTGGGATCGACGAGCCGCTGTTCGAGGACGACTCCGAGTTCGGCCCGCTGATCCTGATCGAGCGCATCGATGTCTTCGGCAACACCGCGACGCAGTCCGAGCTGATCCTGCGCACGCTGCCGCTCAAGCCCGGCGACGTGATCCACGCGAGCGACAAGCGCCTGCGTCAGGCGCGCTTCAAGGTGCTCGCGCTCGGCTACTTCCGCGACGTGACGCTCGCGATGCGCAAGGGCACCGCACGCGGACAGGTCGTCATCGAGATCAGGGTCGTCGAGCGCGGCACGATCGTGCTCAACCGCCTGTGGTTCGGCACCACCGATGTCTCGCCGTACTGGATGGGCATGGACATCGGCGAGCGCAACCTGCTCGGCCTCGGCGTCGCCGTCGGTGCCGGCGTGATCTACGCGGCCGACGGCGACATCGAAGGTGATCGCCCGCAGTGGGCCGCCGAGCTGCGCGCCGCGGATCCCTCGCTGCTCGGAACGCGCTGGGGCGCGAACGCCGCGCTCACGCTCGTGCACGGCAGCGAGGCCTATCGCGTGGAGGGCGATCCGCGCGACGTGAAGACCCAGGATCTGCGCGCGTTCCCGTATCGCCGCTTCGGCGCGCGCGCCGGCGTGACGTACGACGTGACCGCGCTATCGCGCATCTCGGCGGGGCTGCGCGCCGAGCAGATCAACACGAACCTGCCCGTCGCGCCGACGATCGTACTGCCCGACGGACGCGTCGCGCCGATCGATCTCCACCTCGATCCGGGCGCGAGCCGCGTCGTCGCGGCGGGCTTCTCGTTCGATCGCGACACCCGCCCCGACCCGATCCTTCCGCATCAAGGCGGCCACGTCGCCGTCGCGGCGGAGCTCGGCTCGTCGCTGCTCACCGGCGACTACGAGTTCGCGACGCTGTTCGCGCGCTACGAGCACTACTGGCCGCTGTTTCGCGAGAAGCACGCGATCGGCCTCAAGCTCGCCGGCGGCGTCGTGATCGGCGACGCACCGCGCTTCGATCGCATCCACATCGCCGACGTCAACCGCATGCTCACGCCGCGCGCGCTCGGCGTCGTGCTCAGCGCCGCGGAGCCGCTCGACCTCCTCGGCGCGCGCCCCGACAAGCCGACGTACGGCGACCTCGGCGGCAGCGCGAACCTCGAGTACGCGTTCCAGCTGTTCCGCGGCAGCGGCAAGAACCGCGTCTACGGCGGCGACCTCTACTTCGGCATCGGCTTGTGGGCGCTCGGCGAGCAAGCGGATCTACGCGCGCGCGACACGAGCATCGCGAATGCGATCCCGATGGACCTGTACATCGACGCGGGCATCCGCATCGACACCGACATCGGCGTGTTCGAGGTCACGATCGCCAACGCGCTGGGGCGGCTGCGGTGAAGTGGCTGCTGGCGATCGCGCTCGTCGCCATCGCTGCGACGGTGGCCAGCGCGGATGACGACGAGGTCGTGACGCAACGCATGCGCTTCATCGAGCGCGGCGCGATGCTGCACATCGCCGCGCCCGCGGGCTCGCCGCCCGGACCCTCGATCAACAAGCTGTTCGATCAGGCATCGTACGAAGCGCTGCACGAAGGCTTCACGTCGACGGTGCTCGTGCGTCTGTGGGTCTACCCGAAGGACTCGACGGATCCGGTGTCGTTCGTCGCGCTCGAGCGGCAGATCGTCTACGACATCTGGGACGAGGTCTACACGCTCAAGTTCAACGGGCCCGCCGGCAAGAAGGTGTTCAAGGAGAAGCGCAAGGCCGAGGCGTTCCGCCAGCTGACCAGCCTCGAGGACACGCCGATCGCGCGGCTCGCCGACCTTCCGTACGACCGGGTGTTCATGGTCGCGATGGAGATCGAGCTGAACCCGGTCTCGAAGGAGACGCTCGCGCAGGTGCGCCGCTGGCTCTCGCAAGGTACCGGCGGCGGGCTCGATCGCGGCGGCGCGTTCTTCGGCTCGTTCGTCTCGGTGTTCGTGAACCCGAAGATCGCGGAGGCCGACCGCGTCCTGCGCATGCGCTCGCAACCCTTCTACCGGCCGAGGCCGCGCCCATGACCCCAGCGACTCCGCGCAAGCGCATCCCGCTCCAGCTCAAGATCTCGATGCTCGCGGTCGCGATCGTGACGATCCCGCTCGTCATCGCGTACCTGCTCGTCGGGCAGATCGGCACGACCGCGGCGAACGTCGCCGCGAGCGACGCCGCCGCCCGCATCGAGGCGATGGACCGCGCGATCACTCACTACTACGAGCTCGTGAACACCACGAAGCGATTGCACGGCGAGATCGCCGAGCGCGTCGCGAAGCAGTTCGACCTCGCGACTCCCGATCGCAACGCCGCGCTCGCCGCGATCATCGCGGATCCCGCGCAAGCCGGGCTGCGCGCGCTCGCGATCCTGCGCCCGGACGGCACCGTGATGGGCGAAGCATCGCGACCGGTCAGCGGTCCCGGCTGGCGCGACAAGGTCGTCGATCAGCAGATGTCACCCGACGGAACGACGCTGCGCCTGACGTTCGAGGTGTCGGCGTCGCTCCAGGAGGATCTCCAGGAGCTGAAGGCCGCGATCGACGGCACGCGCACGGTCGCGAAGATCCGGAGCGCGCTGCCCGAGAGCTACCAGCGCACGTTCTTGATCCTGATCGGCCTCGCGGGTGCGCTCGCGGCCGCGCTCGCGATCGTGCTGTCGACGATCATCACGCGACGCATCGACGCGCTGGTCGGGCTCACGCGCAAGGTCTCCGATGGCCAGCTCGACGCGCGCGCGAACCTCCGCGGCAACGACGAGATGGCGGAGCTCGGGGCATCGCTCGACACGATGCTCGACGACCTCGACGAGACGCGACGCCAGCTCGAGTACCTGCAGCGCATGGGCGTGTGGCAGGACGTCGCGCGCCGCCTGGCGCACGAGATCAAGAACCCGCTCACGCCGATCCAGCTCGCGGTGCAGCAATGCGTGAGCGCCTACAAAGGTGACGACGCGCGCTTCAAGAAGCTGCTCGCCGACACCGGCGAGATCGTCGAGGAAGAGATCGAAGGGCTGCGCCGGCTCGTCGACACGTTCCGCACGCTCGGTGCGCTCCCCAAGGTCGAGGCATCGCCGCTCGCGCTCTCCGACCTGATCGAGGAGCTGCGCCTCGATCCGACCGTGGCGCCACGGCTCACCCTCGCTCCGCCAGCGGACCCGGTGACGGTGCGCGCCGACAAGCTGTTACTGAAGCGGGTTCTCGCAAACCTCGTCGAGAACGGCATCCACGCCGGACAGGAGGCGGGGACTGATGGCAACGTTACCATCAGCTGGCGCGGCGACACGCGCACGAACACCGCGACGATCACGGTCGATGACCACGGAAAAGGCGTGGCCGAGGCAGATCGTGCGAAGATCTTCGAGCCCTACGTGACGACGAAATCTACAGGCACCGGACTTGGACTCGCGATCGCTCGCAAGATCGCCATCGAGCATGGTGGCGAGCTGGCGATCGCACCCGGGCGTTCGCCGACGGGTGGCGCGCGGTTCGTGGTTTCTCTGCCGCTGCGCGGCGCGGAGAGCTCGCTTGCGTAGCGTCGCGCTCTTCGCGGTCTTGCTCGCGGCGTGCCCCAAGCCCGCCGAACCGACGAAGCCCACTCCACCTCCCGATCCCGACGCGAAGGTCGTGGAGCACACGTGGCAAGTCGTCGATCACCTGCGCGTGAAGGGCGCCTCGGTCGCGACCGCGGACGCGAACGCGTTCAACGGCCGCACGGTCGTCGTGTTGCCGGACGGCTTCGCGAGCCCGTGGCAGCCCGCGTGCGAGCACGCGAAGCGCGAGAAGCGCCAGCGCGGGCTGACCGAGCTGTTCTCCGAGCTCGAGATCGTCGACGGCGGCGCCACGAAAGCCGCTTCGTTCGGCATGACGTCCGACATCCTCGAGTTCCGCCTGACGTGCAGGGAGCGTGGAACGCCGCTGATCGTCTGGGTCGGTGGCAAGCACGCGATGACGTGCTTCTCCGGCGTCTGCTACCTGATGAAGCGCTTCGAGGACTAAGCCGCCCGCGCCCCGGTGATGCGCCGCGCGCGCAGCGCCGTCGCGAGCGCGACGAGGATCGCGGCGAGCGTCGCGAACGCGAACACCGTGCGCGCGTGTGGAAACAGCGACAGCACGCTGTCCATCTCGCGCGCCATCACGAGCCGGCCGATCGGCTCGCCCCCTTGTACGAGCGGATTCGCGACGACGATCGAGCGCACCTGGTACCCCTCGGGCGGCGCGGGCGGCACCTCGTCGAGCATGACGAGCGAGAGCTCGGTCTCGTCGTCGAGGCGGATGTCGTCGAGGAGCTGCCGCGCGGCGACGATCTGCAGGAACTGACTGCGCGCGCTGTCGCCGACGGACAGCGTGCGCGTGAACAACACCGCGAGGCCCGGCGGCGGCGACGCACCGAGCACCTTGGTCGCGACGAGGCGCGGATCGTCGTAGCGTTGGAGCGTCATCTGGTTGCCGGCGCCCGCGTCGAACGCGCGCTTGACCCACGGAAGCGCGGTCAGGTCCGTGCCCCACGTGTCCGGATCGGCCGACGTGAAGAGCAGGCGCCCCTTGTAGTCGGACACCGCGATGATCGCGGGCTCCTCCTTGCCGGCGATCTCGCGCGCGTACTTCCAGTCCTGCGCGACGAGCTTGGCGTGGATCTCCTCGAGGTCGGCGCGATCGGCCTCCGGCGTGCCGAGCCCGAAGTCGGCCTGATCGTGATGCCCCGTGACATCGCGCATCACGGGGAGCGAGTAGACCTGGTTCGAGATCGCGTCGAAGCGCGAGGACAAGAGACGCATCGCGCGATCCGTCTGGCGCGCCGTCGCGTCGAACGACTGCTCGATCTGCGCGAGCAGCCGATCGCGGATCACCCAGTCGCTCGCGAGGCCGAGCGCGAGCGCACCGGCGAGCAGCGCCGCCACCCGCGACGTGCGCCGCCACGGCCGCGCGCGATCGCGCCCGAGATCCTCGAGGAGGTGATCCATCGTCGGATAGCGATCGCCCGGCTTGACCGACAGTCCGCGCAGCACGATCGCGCGCAGCGCACCGGACACCTGGGACTTCGCCGGCGCCGGGCGCACGCGTCCCTCGCATACGTTGTCGGACAGATCGTCGAACGTCTTGCCCGGGAACGGACGCTGGCCGTACAGCGCCTCGTACAGCGCGACGCAGAAGTTGAACTGATCCGTGCGCGCGTCGACGTTGCCTCCGGCGAACTGCTCGGGCGCCATGTAGGCCGGCGTGCCGAGCACGGAGCCCGACGTCGTGAGGTTGATGTCCTCGATCGATCGCGACGCCGGCTTGCCGTCCTCCGAGGCGCGCGTCGCCGCGAGTCCGAAGTCCGTGACGCGCACGCGGCCGTCCTTGCCGACGAGCACGTTGTCGGGCTTGAAGTCGCGATGCACGATGCCCGCTGCGTGCGCCGCGGCGAGTCCGCGCCCCGCAGCGAGGTACGCCTCGATCAGCTCCTTGATCGAACGCTCCTCCTGCCACGCGCGCATGCTCTGTCCGCTGACGAGCTCCATCGCGATGTACGTCACGCCGTCGAGGACGCCGACGTCGTAGACCGCGACGACGTTCGGGTGATTGACCTGCGCCATCGACCGCGCCTCGCGCACCAGCCGATCCGTCAGCTCCGCGTCGGGGCGGTGGAGCTGCTTGAGCGCCACGTCGCGACCGAGCTCGCGGTCCTCGGCGCGATAGACGATGCCCATCGCGCCCGCGCCGATCCGCTCGACCAGCTTGTAGCGTCCGAGCTCCTGCCCCACCGACGACACCTTCGTGCGGACCCGCACAGCCTTGGTGACGGACTCGTCGACCGGCGGGCCGTCCGCGAACGCGGTCTCGAGCAGCCCCGCGTCGCTGCCGACGGTGTCCATCATCGCGATCGACGGCGCGCGCTTCTCGGTGTCGCGCAGCGTGTCCTTCGCCGCGTCCTGGCTGGCCTCGCGCGCCAGCGACTCGATCAGGTCCCTGCAGTCGGAGCACCCGTCGAGGTGCTCCATGGCCGCGGCGCGCCCGTCCGCGTCCAGCGCGCCCGCCATCAGATCCTGCACGACGTTGGCGTCGAGGCACTCCATCCGGCGCCGGGCATTGTGACACGATACATCCGGGGGACACCCCCGGATCCCCCCGGTACACGGACACGGACACCCCCGGATCCCCCCGGTACACGGACACGGTCACCCCCGATCCCCCTCTACTCCCATGGACGTTCTCGATCGCTTGGCCACCGCGAGCTCGCTCGGCGTTCCTTCGCGCGCTGCCGCCACCGCCGCGTGGGCTTCGATCCTCGAGGGTGCGAAGCGCGCGTGGCCGACCGTGAAGTTCGACGAGACGGTGCTCGCAGACTTCTTCGCCTCGCGCATCGAGGGGCCCGACCTCGCGGCCGCGCTCGCCGCCGCGCCCGCCGGTGACCTCGCGATCGCCGCCGCGTGCACCGCGCTCGAGCCCACCGCGCACGCCGCGTTCGACACCGTCCTCACCGAGGTCGACGCCGCGGGCGCATCGACGCGCGCACCGAAGCACGTCATCGACGAGGTGAAGCAGCTCTTGCGCGTGCAGCTCCTCGTCCCCAAGGACGACAAGCCGCCCGGCATCGCCGGCTACAAGGGCAAGGGCCCGCTGCGCGGCTGGGTGCGCATCACCGCGACGCGCGAGCTGATCCGCCAGCTCAAGAAGCACAAGCGCGAGACACCGATCGAGCGCACGCTCGACGAGGCGCTCGGCGCGAGCTCCGATCCGATGCTGTCGGACCTCAAGGCCGAGTACCGCGCGGAGTTCGCGAGCGCGCTCAAGGAGGCGATCGAGCAGCTCGACGCCGAGGACCGCATGCTGCTGCGCCAATCGATCGTCGAGGAGCTCCCGATCGATACGATCGGCGCCGCCTTCGGCGTCCACCGCGCTACCGCCGCGCGCTGGCTGCAACGCGCGCGCGCCGCGCTCGTCGCCGCGACGCGCGAGTGCCTCGCGAAGCGGCTGTCGATGCCCGTCGAAGAGATCGACAGCGTGATCCGCCTCGTGCAGAGCCGGCTCGACGCGAGCATGGTGCGCTACCTCCGCGAGAGCTAGCGGGGCGCCTGCGCCATCACCACTCGTTGTCCGCGAGGAACGTCATCGCGCGCGCGGCCACGGGGACGCCGTCGCACGCGCACAGGAGCGGAATGGCAACCTGCGCCGCGTAGTCTCCGAGATCGCCGGTGTACGCGACCGCGCCGACTTGCTCGCGATGGTCCGCCTCCGTCCCGTTCGCGTCGTCGGGCTGCACGGGATTCGCCGTGCTCCACAGCGTGGCGTCGAACGCCGAGCCGTCGAAGTTGATCCAGCCGCCGATCGGCGTCGTCACCGTCGGATCTTGCAGCACGCCGACGAAGATCCACGCCGGTCCGCCGAGGTTGAACAGCGCTGCGATCTCGGTGACCGTCTGCGCGGAGTGCACGTTCGCGGGATGCGTCGCCCCGGCGAGCTCGGCGAGGCAGCGCGTCGCGACCACGCCGTAGTTGCCCTGGCCGATGTCCATGTAGAACTTCGCGTTCGGTACCGACGGCAGCGTGATGTCGAACTTCGCGGGGCACGTGCTCGTGTCGAACGGCGGTGCGTCGATCTCCATCGCGTCGTTCGGTGGGTCCTCGCCGGTGCACCGGCCCGCCAGCCCGTCGCCCGCGTTGTCCGCGTAGCGCGTGCCCGACGCGCAGTCCGCGTCGGCGAACGTGCAGAAGCCCGTCTGGGGCTCGCACACGCCCTGCCCGGTCGGCGCGCGACATTGATCGCTCGTCTCGCACGTGAATGCGCCGCTGACTCGACACGCGGTCGACGCCAGCCCGATCAACAGCAGGGCCTTCACGACCCCATCGTATCGCTATCCCGGCGGCGGCAGCAGCCGGAACAGGAGCGCATCGTTGTTCTGCGCGGCGGTCGCGACGCACACCTTGAGGTCGGCGAGCGCGCGGACCGCGGTCTCCGCGAGCATGCGCCCGTCGTCGCGGCGATTCGGGGCCTCGGGGATCGACCGGACGT
Source organism: uncultured Kofleriaceae bacterium (assembly GCA_964617845.1). GTDB lineage: Bacteria > Myxococcota_A > Polyangia > Haliangiales > Haliangiaceae > JABFXX01. Next base: position 393,484 of record CAZUAR010000003.1, read on the forward strand.
ACGCGACGAACTCGTCGAACTTCTCGAGCAGCTGCTGCGGCTCGAAGTCCTTCAGCATCGGGATGAAGTGCTGCGGGTTCACGACGACCCAGTCGCCCTTGCCGATCTCGAGAACGTTGCGATCCGCGTACGGCGTCGTGAGCTGCTCGTGCGGGATGGTCGCGAGGAAGCCCTCGTCGTCCGCCTGGAACTTGTGCGGGTTCACCTCGACGAAGAAGGCGAACATCTCGATGCCCTTGTGGAGGTTGCCGAGGTCATCCTCGTCGAGCGGCGGGAACTTCTCCGGCACCCCGACGTGCAGCGCCGGCATCACGACGCGCTCGAGGATGTCGATCGCGATCGGCGCGGTCGCGCGGCGCAGCGCGACGATCTGCGCGATCGCCTCGAACAGCCCGCGGTCGTTGGTCTGCTTCGCGATCGGCTGGTCCTGCTTCGCGCGCGAGATCGCCTGCACCACCTGATCGATCACCTGCGCGTTGCCCGGCCCGAGGCGCGGCCCGGCTTGCTTGACCGCGTCGACGAGCTCCTTGGTCGGTGCTTCGTTCCACAGCTTCGCGAGGCGCGCGAAGTCCATCGACATCCACTGGCCGAGCGGCACCGTGTGCAGGCGGATGTAGTGCTGCGCGAGGAACCGATCGAGCATCGGCGGACGCTCGCGCTCCTCGGTCACCTCGAAGTGGACGCGGCGGTTCGCGTCGTTGCCGGTCTCGCCGCTCTCGGCGACGTGCTCCGTCTCGCCGGCGCTCTTCGCCGTGAGGCGCTTGCTGCTCACGCCCTTGGTGACGAGGTGCTTGATCACCTCCTCGGCGCGGTGCTTCGACAGGCGGTGCGCGGCCTCCTCGTTGCCTTCCTTGTCGGCGTGGCCGATCACCTCGACCATGTCGACCCACGTCGCTTCATTCAAGCGGCGCGCGATCTCCTCGATCGCCGGCATCACCTCGGCCGGCACCTCGGCCTTGTTCGCGTGGAACGGGATCGAGATCGGGATCTTGAAGCCCTCCTCCGGATCGTGGAGGACGCGGATGCGCTCGATCTCCGTGACCATCTTCTTCGTCGCGCCGCTGCCCATGCGCAGCAGCTGCTCCGCGAACACGAACGGCGCGATCTCGAGGAAGATCTTCGAGAACCCGAGCCGCCACGCGTGCGGATCGTCGCCCATCATCAGCCAGTGTCCGCCGTGCCGGCGGCGCATCGTCTCGCCGATCCACGCGCCGAACGAGAACCACACTTCCCAGTGCTCTTCCGACTTGAGGTCGAGCTCTTCCTTGTCGCCGACCTGGCCGAACAGCCACGTGTCGAACGTGATCAACTCGAGCGACTGCGACAGCGCGAGCGCGCCGGGCTCGCCTTCGTGCTCCGCGAGCGACCCGACGGTCTCGCCCTCGGGATCGATCAGCTCCTCGATGATCAGCTGCGATTGGTCGCGTGCGCGCGCGGCGAACCGATGCGCGCCCTCGCGCAACTCGGTCATCGCCTTTTCGAAGCGCTCCTTCGCCTGCGCCTCTGCGGCGGCGAGCTGCTTCTGGCTCTCTGTCTCTGACTTCTTTCCAGACTCGGACACGGCGGCAGCTTACCCTTAGACGCGATGAGCTGGCTGGAGCGGGTACGCCAATCGCTGCGCGGCGACGGTGCGGGCGTGCTCCCGATCGGCGAGGCGTTACACCCCGTGACGCTCCTCTCGCTCGTCGTCCTCGTCGTCAATGACTGGGTGCTCAAGCCACGCGTCGATCACGACAGCTGGGCGAGCGCGGTGACTGGGAAGCTCTCGGACGTGTCGGGCCTCGTCGCCGCGCCGGTCGTGCTGACGGCCCTGATCGGCCTCGTGCTCCTGGTCGCGCAGAAGCTCGGTGCGCGGGTCCGCCCGCACCTCACCCATCGCCGGCTGGTGCTCTCGATCGTCGCGACCGGCGGCGTGTTCGCGGCGATCAAGCTGTGGCCGCGCGCGTCGCAGTGGTTCGTCGACGCGCTCTCGGTCGTGCGCCCCGCGCAGGTCTACCTCGATCGCACGGACCTCTGGTGCTTGCCCGCGCTCGCCGTCGCGTACTGGATCGGACGCGACGAGCTGCGACGACTCGGTCCGCTCAGAACGAGCCGCTGACGCCGACGCCGGGCGTGTAGCCGCCACCGGCCTTCGACATCATCGTCGGTGCGACCTGATACGCGGCCTTGCGCCGGCGATCGTTGTAGCGATTCACCGCGCGGCCCGCGTCGTAGAAGTCGTACAGCGTCGACGCGACGACGACGAGCCCGCCGATCCACATCGCGGTCTCGCCATCATCGTCGTCCTCGCAGTAGTAGGCGTCGTAGCACTCGTAGTTGCCGTTCTCGATCGCGCCGAGCGTGAAGACCACGACGCCGCCCGCACGCAGAAGGCTCGCCTTCACCGCGTGGCTGCCTTCTCCCGCGTAGATGTGGCCGGCGGACGGACCGACGAGGGTCAGGCCCGCACCGAGGAGCAACAGGCCCTCGCTCTCTTCATCGAACGCGGCGCCGATCGTCGCGATGCCCGCGACCGTCGTTCCGATCGCCCACAGAAGCGCCGTGCCCGAGCTCTTCAGCTGGAGGTCCAGCTGCGGCTGCGGCTGTGCCCACTGCGGCTGGTACCCACCGTAGTAAGGCTGCGGCGCGGGCGCTCCCGCGGGCGGAGGCGGCGGCGCGTACGTCGGTTGTCCGTAGGGCTGCGTCATCCCGGGCTGGGCGGCGGCGATCGAGGTGGCAGCGAGGAGCAACGCGACGGCGGCGAGAACGCGCATGCGGCGACGCAGAGCACGGTTCGCGCCAACCGGCGCCTCGCGTGATCTCGCGAGCTTGACGGTCGCCGAACCACAGATCTCTGACGCGAATGTCGCGAATGACCGTGGCTTTCACGCCTCGCTATTCGCGTGTCGGGTCGATCTCGACGGCGGCGAACAACGAGAGGCACATCTCGTCCGTCGTCTCCTCGCCCAGGTTCACCGTCACCGGGAAGGCCAGTCCTTGGTCTGCCAAGGACCGCTCGACGAACGGGTTGGCGAGCGTGTTGTCGTACTTGCAGCGCAGCTCGAGGCGATCGCCCGGGCGGATCGAGGGCAGGTCTTCGATCGCCGGCGCGTCGACCGCGTACTGGCGCTGCCAGTCGAAGTTCCAGCGGTTGACGTTCACGAGGCATTCCTTCTCGGGCTCGCCCGGCTGCGGGCGCGCGTGCGTGACCCACGCCGACAGGCTCGTGCCGACGAAGTGCATGTGCGGGAACGCGGTCATCACGCGCAGCTCGTTCGCCGCGAGCGGCACCGTCTGGAACATCACCTCGAGCCCGTCGGCGACGTTCGGTGGGATCTCGAACTTCGGTCCGGTCGGCGGATCGTACGGACCGGGCTGCAACCCCGGCGCGCCATGCACGTTGCCAAAGCCGCGCAGGACGTACTCGGCCGCGGGGCGCGTCGACGTCACGCGCAGATCGACGGTCGTCGCATCCGGCTCGGCGGCGACGCCCGCCGGGTGATAGTGGATTTGCATGATCAGACCCTCGCCCGCGCCGAGCTTGATCCCGATATCACCCGAGTCGAACGGCTGACCTCCGGGCGCCCACGCGCCGACGATCACCGAGCCCGGCACACCTGCCGCCGCGCTGCACGCGAAGCTGTTGCCGACGCCGACCTGCGCCTTCGCTGCGGTCATGATGTTCGCCGGCAGCGACGACAGCACCGCGTGGTGCACGACCGTCGGGTTCCCCGGCCGCACCTGCCAGCCGGTGAGCCACGCGTCGGCGGTCAGCTCGGGATCGAGCAGGAAGCACACGAACTCGTCCGACACGCCCTGCGTCACGTACGGCGCGGGCGTGAGGCTGTGCGTCTTGTTCGCGAGATCGACGACGGGCGCGATCGCGATCTCTGCCATCTCGCCCTTCGCGTAGCCGTCCTCGATCCAGCTCGCGATCGCCGTCTTCTCCGCCTCGGTCAGGCGCGGATCCTCTTTCCATCCGTGGCGCGGCGTGCAGTCGTCCGTCGCGTCCGCCGAGAACGGCGGCATGATGCCCTCGTCGATGGCGGCCTTGACCATGTTCGCGATCGGTACGACCTCCTCGTACTCCGTCAGCGCGAACGGCGCGATGCCACCCTCCTGGTGACAGCTCATGCATCGGTTCGCCAGGATCGGTGCCACGTCCTGGTACCAGGTGGCGCGCGGAACCGGGCCCGGATCGGTACCTCCAGGTTCCGCATCCGTGCCGCATCCGACGGTGAACGCTAACAAGCTCGCGAAGATGGCGTTGCGCATGCGCGGCGGTAGAGCAGCCGCCGCGCCAATCCGTGACTCGCCTCGCGCGCGAACGTTAATTCGCGAACAGGAGCTCGCGGAACTTCCGGTACCAGCCCTTCCGCGCGTCGTCCTTCGCGATCACCGTGTTGATCGCGCTCTCGAGCTCTTCGGGATCGAACCACACGAGGTCGTCCTTCGCGCAGTGATCCACCGGCACCTCGAACAGCGCCTTCGCGCCCATCTTCTCGTTGCACGCGGGGCACGGACGCGGTGGGTGCCGACTCGGGCGCGGCGCGAGCGTGATCGGCAGCGCGCTCGGCACCAGCTCCGAGAAGCGAGCGAGGAACCGCTCGAGCTCGATGCGCTGCAACGCGATGCCGTCACACGCGTTGCACGGCCACTTCTCGAAGCCGACCTTCGGTTTGTCCAGGGGCGATCCGCAATGCGGACAGATGAGGTTGCGATCGCGATAGGTCATGTCGATTTCGAATCCCACAGTAGCTCTTGCTGTCGATCCTTCAAGGAGCACCACCGGCCCCACACGAACAGCGCATCGGAGAGCCGATTCAGATACACGATCGGCAGATCGCCGCCGATGTCCTCGCTCTTCGCGAGCCCGACCACGAGCCGCTCGCAGCGCCGGCACACGGTGCGCGCGAGATGGAACGCCGCGGACGCCGCGCCGCCACCGGGCAGCACGAACGACGTGAGCGCGGGAAGGTCGTCGTTGACGGCATCGATGTCGCGCTCGAGCGCATCGACGTGGCGCTGCTCGATGCGCGGCAGCTTCGCGCGGCGCTCCGCCTCCGGTGTCGCGAGCTCGGCGCCGAGGTTGAACAGCTCGTTCTGCACGCGCGCGATGATCGGCGCCAGATGCGGCCCCGCCGCCGACGATGCGAGCGCGACGTTCACGAGTCCGAGCGTGGCGTTGACCTCGTCCACGGTCCCATAACAGTCGAGACGGGGGTCATCCTTCCCGACTCGGTCACCGCCGATGAGAGACGTTTCACCCTTATCGCCACCCTTCGTGTAAACGCGATCGATCCGCATGCGTCTGGCGTAGCACGGTCAGCGTGTCGGGCGCGCGATCTTGGCCAGCACGGCACGTGCGGTCGTCGAGAGACCGTCGCTGTCCAGCGCGGACTCCATCTTGCGCAGCGTGCGCGCGCGATCGAACGCGGCCTCGCGACCCTCGCCGTCGAGGTCGTGCCACGCCTTGTGATACTGCAGCTCGTCGCCCGCATCGGGACGCCACGCGCCGGCGACTTGCTCGATCAGCAGCTCCTTGTCGTCGTCGGTCATAGCTCGATGCCCTTGGTGCCGAGGCAGTCCGCGAGCAGCTTGCGCGCGCGCGTGAAGTTCTGGAGGAACGTGTTCAGGCGCATGCCGAGCGACTCGGCGAGCGTGTCGTCATCATCGCCACCCGCGTTCGACAGACGCGCGTCGAACGCCTCGCGCGGTTTCGGTGGCAGCTTGTCGCGACAGTCGGCGATCGCGTTGCGCAGCAGCGGATCGGGCTCGTTGATCGGCGATTCGTCGACGGCGGCGAGCGCGGTCTCCAGCGCCTCGGCTTCGACCGGCGCTGCCCGCGTGCGGCGGGTCTCGCTGATCGCGAGGTTGCGCGCGATGCGGATCGTGAAGCGCAGGAGCGCGTTGGGGCGCCCGTCGGGCTCGAAGCGCGGCGCGACTTGCCACACGCGGAGCAGCGTCTCCTGCAGGACGGCCTCGACGTCGATCACGCGAGCGAACGATCGCAGGCTGTCGCGCACGGTGCTCTCGCACGCGGCCATCCACTGGCCGAATGCGTACGCATCGCCGCCTGCGATCGCTGCTCGGTGAACGTCGTGATCCATCTCAGCTCGCGAGCCACCACACGAGCGCCGCGATGATCGCCATCACGAGCGCGAGGATCAACCACAGCGCGAAGCGCGGCGGCTTCTTGTACGGCGCGCTCGACGGTCGGGCGGCGTCGAGCGTCGCGGGGGACGGAGCCTGGAGCTGCGCCACGGCCTCGTCGCGCGCGATCGCCTTGGACGCCTCCTTCATCGGATACCCCGGCTGCGTCGACGCTCGCGCGCGCGCCGGTGAGGGGGCGGGTTGCGGTTCGGGGGCGGGCTGCGAGGAGGCCTCCGTCGGACGCGGCGGTGCGGCCGGCGGCGCTTGCATCATCGGCGGGGACACCGACTGCATCGGCGCAGGCGCGGACTCCTCGGCGTAGCTCCGCTCGAGCTCGCCGGTCGGCGCTTCCTGGTCGAAGTCACCGTCGTCGTCGGCGGGCGGCACGGCTCCCGTACGCGTGATCGCGGAGACGGTGCGAGGCGGTCCACCGGCCGGCGCCGACGGTGCACCCGGCGCGGGTCCGGGCGACCGCGGCCCCGCGAACCCCGGTGCGGCGGGCGCGGGCCGGCGCGCCATTCCGGCGGAAGGGATCGGCGCCGAGCGCGCTGCGGCCGGCGGCGGGGCATAGCTCATCGACGCCGGCGCGAAGACCTCCTCGTCCTCCTCGAACGCGGGCGCACCCGGCTGCGTCGACGGCTCCTCGCGGAACTCCTCGATGTCGAGGCGCATCAACGAGTCGGCCTCGAGGCTCCGCGCGGACACCGCTCGCATGCGTGCCGTATCGCCGCCGAGCACGTCGCCCGACGATCCGCGCAGGCCGAACGCCTGCGCCTTCGTGCCGTACGGCAGCTCCTGCGGCACGTTCTGCGTGCGCGCGTCGCGATCCGTTCCCTTGACGACGCGCGACTCGTCGACGGCGATCCACGACGTGAGCCGCGTCGCGATCTGGAAGCGCAGGCCGAGCTCCTCGATCTGTGCGTTCGCGGGATCGAGCATCGTGCGCGCTTCGAGGTCCGCGACGCGTTCGCGCGCGTAGAGCGCGACGATGGCCTGGTTGCCCTCGCCGGCGCGCAGCGGCAGCACACGCGTGCGCTGCTCCCACGGACCGCTCGCGGTCTCGCCGCGCACGACGAGCTCGCCGCCCTCCGTCGACAGCATCAGCGCCGCGACGCATGGCGATCCTTCGAACACGTCCGGGATCTGCTCGGGCGCGTGCGCGACGAGCGCGTCACCGCTGATCGTCACGTTGGTGAGCATCGGCAGCGTGGTGCGATCGAGCAGCCGCTTCGCGCCTCGCTCGGCATCCTCGTCGATCCCGACGATCACCTCGGCGCCGCGGCCGACGCGCGCGAGCGCGATCGCCAGCGAACGGTTCACCGCCGAGCCGACGCCGAGCACGTGCAAGCGACACGACGCGGGCAGGCGCTGCTGGAGCGCGACGAGGATCTGGTGCTCGCCGCCGACGTAGCCATCGGTCACGACGAGGACCTGCCGTTGCGCACCGATGCGCAAGGTCTTCAACGCCTCGAGCACGCCCGCGCGCATCTCGGTGCCACCGTCGGCGCGGCGCGAGTGAACCCACTTGATCGCCGCCTTCTTCGCCGCTGCGGTCGCGTGCTCCGGCGCCTCGAGGTACCGCGACGGCTTGTAGTTGAACTCGATCAGCTCGAACCGATCGCGCTCGTCGAGCGAGTCGATCATCAGCGCCACGACCTGCTTCGCCTTCTCGAGCGGTCCGCCGTCCATCGAGCCGCTCGTGTCGAGCAGCACGATCAGATCGCGCGCGACCGGCGTCGCCTTCGCGTCGCGCGCGGGCGGCACGATCGTCAGCAGGCCGAACGAGTCGTCGCCCTTGCTCGGGCGCGCGGTCGCGAGGGCGAGCCCCGGCGCCGGCGCGGTGACCGGCCAGCGCACCACGATGTCGCGATCGAGGCGCACGCCACCACCCAGCGACAGCGCGCCGTCGGCGGCCTTGGTCAGCGAGTGCGTCGGCGACGTCGCGCGGCGCCCGCCCGTGATCGCATCACCGATCACGATGTTCGCCGACACCTGCACGCCCAACGGCTGCGTCGTCACCTTCACGTGCGTCGCGCGCGCATCGTTCATCGTGTCCGCCGCGCCGATGTAGCGCGGGCCGATCACCGTCGGGAACCGCAGCTCCCACTCGCCCTCTGCCAACCACACGAGCCGCTGATCGATCTCGATCGCCACCCTGATCGCCTCGCCGGGCGGGATGTTGCCGAGCGACTGCGTGAAGATGTCCGCGCGCTCCTGCTCGAGGAGCCCCGCGGTGTGTCCCTTGACGATCGCCTGCTCGAACCGCTCGCGCGCCTTCTTCTTGCGATCGACCACGCCACGCACGACGCGATCGCCGATCGTGAACGCGTAGCCGCTCACCGCGCCGTCCGCCGGGAGCGGCATGCGATACGTGACGTGCAGGCGCTCCTCGAACTTGTTCTCGAACCGCTGCTCGAGCACGCAGCGCGCGATGCCTCCGCGCGCATCGACGCGGAGCGACGCGTTTGTCAGCGCGAGCGTGCGTCCGTCGGTAGTGACGAGCTCGCAACCGGCGGAGGCGCCTTGCTTGGTGGTGGGGAACGGGGGCTGCACGAGACGAGACGGCGAGGGTAGCGACATGACCATGGGTGGTGGGTCCTTTCACCCGACCAACGCGTCCACCCGTGCGTCAGTGACAAAGATTCTTTCGCCACGATCTCAGGTATTTGAACCTCGGTGTAGGACGATTCGTTCACACCTCTTCACCTCCCGATTCGCTACGATCGAGGTCATGAAGCGAATCACCCCGCTCCTGATCGCGATGATGTTCTTCGGCTCCCTTGCGACCTCCTCGGGTTGCATCGTCCGCACGCGCGATCGCCATCACCACGTCCACGAGGGCCGGCGCGGACCGCCGCCCAAGGCGAAGCGCGATCATCGCGACCATCGTGATCGCAAGCGCGGCAATGACCGCTGCCGCTGGGAGCGCTGCTAGCTCGTCAGTGCGCGAGCGGTAGCCGCTTCGGAACGAGGCGGGCCATCGCCGCCGGATCCGCCGGCACCGCTTCGCCCGACGCGAGCTCGAGCTCGAAGCCCGCGTCCTTGATCATCTGATGATCCGCGTGCGGTGTCGCGCCGCCGGTCGTCAGGTAGCCCTGCGTGAAGATCGAGTTCGCGGGGTAGAGCGCCATCGCCTGCAGCGCGCGCAGCGTGATCTCGCGACCGCCCGCGACGCGCAGGTCTGTCCGCGGATGCACGAAGCGGAACATGCACAGCGCGCGCAGCGCGTAGCCCGGCTCGACGAGCGGATAGCCCGCGAGCGGCGTGCCCTCGCGCGCGTCGAGGAAGTTGACCGGCACGCTGTCGACGTCGAGGTCGCGCAGCGCGAACGCGAGGTCGAGCAGGTCCTCCTCGGACTCGCCCAGGCCGACGATGCCGCCGCAGCACGTGTCCATGCCCGCCGCCTTCGCGAACTGCACGGTCGCGACGCGATCGCGCCACGTGTGCGTCGAGACGATCTGCCCGTAGTGACGCTCGCTCGTCTCGAGGTTGTGGTTGAAGCGATCGACGCCCGACTCGGCGAGGCGCTTGGCCTTCGCTTCGGTCAGGATGCCGAGCGATGCGCACAGCTCGATGTCCATCTCCGACTTGATGCGCTGCGCGGCCTCGCAGATCGTGTCGAGGTCGCGCTGCGAAGGACCACGCGTGGCGGTCACCATGCAGTAGCGCTTCGCCCGCGTCGCGTGCGCGCGGCGGGCCGCGTCGACGAGCTCGTCGACCGACTTCATCGGTGCTTCGCCCGACGGCGACGTCGGCTGGTGCTTGCTCGACTGCGAGCAGAACCCGCAGTCCTCGGGGCACGCGCCGAGCTTCGCGTTCTCGAGCACGTGCAGCGACACGCGACGGCCCCAGTGCGCCTTGCGCAGCGTGAACGCGGCGTCGAGCAGCGAGAGCATCTCGTCCGCGGACGCGGCGAGGATCGAGCGCGCCTGCTCGCGCGTGATGGGTGTGCCGGCGAGAACCGAGTCGGCGAGCGCGGACCACGCCGGAGATGCGATCGACATCGCGCGGACCCTAGCTCGAAAGCTACTCCGGCAAAAGCTTCAACAGCTGGTTGATCGTCTTGCCGCTCGGGTCGACCTTGCGTCGATCCGCGACGACGACCAGCACCGTGCCCGACACCTTCGCGGCGCCGGTCGCGTCGCCGACCCACGCGAGGCCCTTGTCGTGGGCAGCCTTCGCTTCCTCGGCGGTCGGATACACGCACAGCATCAGCTCGACGGCGTTGAGCACGCCGGCCTTGCAGTCGGCGCCGACGTCGGTCTTCGCGACCTCGAGCGCGGACGGTGCGAGCCCGCCGCTCTTCCACGCCTCGACGATCGGCGCGCGTGGATCACCCGGGCCCTTGTCGCAGGCCGCCAGCAAGGCAACGAGTGCGAGCGCTCGCATCACCAGCGCCTCTTCTTCTTGCCCTTGTAGTGACCGCGATGGCGTCCCTTGTCGTGCCGATGGTGGTGCCCATCGATGATCACGCCACCGCCGACACCGATGTTCACCTCGAGGCTCGGCGCCGGCACCACGACCTCGACGCCCGCCCGCACGCGCGGCTCGACGACGACGGCGGGCGCGTGCACGTCGACCACCGCCGCCGGCGCACCGACGCGCAGGTTGATCCACGCACCCGGCGGCTCGACGGTGACGACCGGTCGCTCGTAGCGCAGCGGCTGATAGACCGCGTTGATCTTCACCATCGCCGGGCGCTGCTCGACATAGATCGGCGGCGGCTCGCCGATGAAGAAGTACGTGTCGCCGACGAACGAGAACTCCGCCTTCACCTCCGGCGGCGGCGCGAACGCGTGGAAGTGCGGGCCGTCGATGAAGCACATCTCGACGTCGTCCTCGGAGTCACCGACGACCGCGTGGACGTAGATCGGATGGTGGCCCTTGTACGCGTGCCGCTTGCCCGGATAGCCGTACGCGACCGGATCGCCGACGAAGAAGTTGTCCTTGCCGTGCGTGCGGTACTCGAGCTTGGTCGGCGCGAACACGTGCACGTGCGGGGCTTCGATCTCGCAGAACCCGCCGCCCTCCGCGCTCGGGATCGGGTGCGTTCCGACGTAGCGCGTCTGCTTCTTTCCTGCGACGGCGGTGGTTGTGAGCACGCCGAGCGCGACCGCGATCAGTGGGGTGATTCGCATGCGCCCAGTCTGCAAACGAGCGCGCGCGAGGTCTACCCGACACCGGAGCACACGAGGCGCGCCGCGCGGCCCAATTGCGTGACATCACGCGATCCGAAAATAGTTGTGACCTTTTCGGATGTCGATTTTCGGAGCTACTCGACGACCGTGGCCGTCGGCTCGACCTGCGCGCTCACCGAGTAGCTCTTCTGGATCTGATCGACCATCGCGGTCAGCTTCCCCTTGAGCGTCAGGGAGCCCTGCGGCGGCTCGCCGATCAGCGGCACCTCGAGGATGACCGCGGAGTTTCCGGGAAGCTCGCGCGCGAGCGGGACCGCTCCCTCCGAGACCGTCTCGCCCTGCGCCGCGAACACGTAGTCGAGGCGGGTCAGCCGCATCGTCTTGCTGGCGGGATTGGTGACCTGGACGAACACGACCTCGTGGCGCGACGCCTCTTGAACACCGAGCACGCGCACCGACGGGCTCTTCGGTCCCGTACATCCGGTGACTGAGATTCCGAGGAGGAGCGAGAGAACAACTGCCAAACGCATGACGCCTGCGCGATCGTGTGCGGCTTCTGTGCCAGCGGGCAAGTTTGTGGAACTACGTCGCTCGATGTCGGAAACAGAGACAGATCGAGAGCAGCGGTTCACAGCCCCGGACGTTGATGTCGTGGATGGCACCCGTGTAGCCTGGTTCGGTGAAGATCGCGAAGGGCATGAAAGTCACGCTCAAGGTCGACCTCTCCGTCGCCGGCGGGCAACAGCTCGAGAAGAACCAGGTCGAGTTCGTCTACGGCAGCGGCGCCATGCTGAGCGGCCTCGAGGCCGTCCTCGAAGGGCTCGAGAAGGGCGCGAAGCGCGAGGGCACGCTGAAGGCGAAGGACGCGTTCGGCAACCCGGCGATGCACCCGCTCAAGAAGATGAAGCGGTCGGACTTCCCCAAGGACGTCAAGCTCGAGCCGGGCGAGAAGCTCGTCGCGAAGGGCGTCAACGACATGAACGTCATCATGAAGGTCGAGAAGGTCTTGGGGGATGACGTCGACGTTCGTCTCGTGCACCCTCTCGCCGAGAAGGACATCAAGTACGCCGTCGAGGTCGTCGCCGTTCGCCCGCCGCCTCCCGCACCGCCTCCTCCTCCCGCCGACGCGCTCGAGCTCACGGAGCTCGAAGACGACAAGTAGTGCACGCCCGGCGGCTCTACGCGCATCGCGGCGCGGCCGCGGAGCGCCCGGAAAACACGCTGCTCTCGTTCGAGCGCGCCGTCGAGATCGGCGTCGATGCGCTCGAGATGGACGTGCACCTCACGCGCGATGATCAGCTGATCGTCGCCCACGACGACACCGGCGAGCGGATGGCCGGGATGCCGATCGCGTGGGGTGCGGTCGACCTCGCCGACGCGCAGCGCCTCGATGTCGGCTGGGGCTTCGTCGCCCCCGACGGCACGCGGCCGTTCGCGGGCCAGGGCATCCGCGTGCCCCTGTTCGCCGAGGTCCTCGAGGCGTTCCCGCGCACGCGGATCAACGTCGACATCAAGAAGGACGAGCGCGCGATCGGCGCGATGCTCGACCTCCTCGAGAAGAAGCAAGCGGTCGACCGGGTGACGATCGCGAGCTTCAAGACGCGCATCGCCGTCGAGGTTCGCCGCCGCGGATACGCGGGAGAGACCGCGCTCTCGCAGGGTGAAGTCATCGCCTTGCTCGGCATGCCGGCCCCCCTGTGGCGAGCACTGCCGCGGACGGGCAACGCCGCGCAGGTGCCCGTCGCGCAGAGCGGGGTCCGCTTCGATCGGCCCGCGTTCATCGCGAAGTGTCACGCGCTCGGACTGCGCGTCGACTTCTGGACCATCGACGATCGCGCAGAAGCTGCGCGCCTCCTCTCCCTCGGCGCCGACGGGATCATGACGAACGATCCAGCCGTGATGAAATCACTGTTCCAGTCGTCTGATCGTTAGACCGACGGGAGAGCGACATCTGTCGGAGACGCTTACAGGGCGAATTGCCGGGTCGTGCCTGTTGTCAGGGTCACATGTTCGGGGCAATTTTCGCTGACCAACACCGTCGGAGAACCATGCCGCTCAAGAAAGCTGTCACCGTCAAAGAAGCATCCGGCAAGCTCGGAATCCTTCTTCCCGGCATGGGCGCCGTCGCCACCACGTTCATCGCCGGCGTTCACGCGATCCGCAAAGGCATCGGCCTGCCGATCGGCTCGCTCACGCAGCTCGGTCACATCCGCATCGGCAAGCGCACCGACGGCGTGTCGCCCGCGATCCACGACTACGTGTCGCTCGCGAAGCTCGACGACCTCGTCTTCGGCGGCTGGGACATCTTCCCCGACAACGCGTACCAGGCGGCGATCCGCGCCGGCGTGCTCGACGAGCACAAGCACCTCGCTCCGCTGCGCGCCGAGCTCGAAGCGATCACGCCGATGACCGCCGTGTTCGAGCAGGCGTACGTCAAGAAGCTCACCGGGCCCAACGTGAAGAAGGGCACGTCGAAGATGCACCTCGCCGAGCAGGTGATGGAGGACATCACGAACTTCAAGACGGCAAACGGCTGCGATCGCCTCGTCGCCGTGTGGTGCGGCTCGACCGAGGTCTATCGCAAGCCGACCGAGGTCCACTCGTCGCTCGCGAAGTTCGAGGAGGGCCTGCGCGCCTCGCACGACGACATCGCGCCCTCGCAGATCTACGCGTACGCGTGCCTCAAGATGGGCGTGCCCTACGCGAACGGCGCGCCGAACCTCTCGGTCGATACGCCCGCGCTGCTCGAGCTCGCGCGCAAGCAGCAGCTCCCGATCGCCGGCAAGGACTTCAAGACCGGCCAGACGCTGATGAAGACGATCCTCGCGCCCGGCTTCAAGGCGCGCTTGCTCGGCCTCGACGGCTGGTACTCGACCAACATCCTCGGCAACCGCGACGGCGAGGTGCTCGACGATCCCGAGTCGTTCAAGAGCAAAGAGGTCACCAAACTCGGCGTGATCGATCACATCCTGCAGCCCGACCTCTACCCCGAGCTGTACGGCAACGTCTCGCACGTCGTCCGCATCAACTACTACCCGCCGCGCGGCGACAACAAAGAGGGCTGGGACAACATCGATATCGTCGGATGGCTCGGCTATCCGATGCAGATCAAGGTGAACTTCCTCTGCCGCGACTCGATCCTCGCGGCGCCGATCGTCCTCGACCTCGCGCTGTTCATGGACTTCGCGTCGCGCGCGGGCATGTCCGGCATCCAGGAGTGGCTCTCGTTCTACTGGAAGAGCCCGATGACGCCCGAGGGCCTGTATCCCGAGCACGACCTGTTCATCCAGCTCATGAAGCTGAAGAACACGCTGCGCTACACCAAGGGCGACGAGCTGATCACGCACCTCGGCGCCGAGTACTACGACTAGCGAACAGCACGAGCAGCGCGAACATCGCGGAGGCGCCGCCGGCACCCGTCGAGCATCCGCCGTCGATGTTCGTGCCGTTGCTGCCGGAGCCCATCCCGCCGTCGGGGTTGTTCATGTTCGAGCCCGAGCCCGAGCCGCCGCCGTCGGCGCACTCGGTGTCGTTCGCTTCGGTGCAGCCTTCGGGGCAGCAGCCATCGAAGTTCTTGCACTCGACGATCGGCACGATGATGCAGGTCATGTTGCACGCCTGCGCGGGATCCGGGTTCTTGCGGTTCGGGTTGCACGAATCGCCGCTCGCCATGCACGTCGTCGGACACGCACCCGTCATGCCGGCAGGGATCCCCGGATCGCACGTCTCCGGCGCGTCGAGGATCCCGTCGTTACACGCGGGCGCGGTCGGGTTGTAGTTGATCGAGACGTTCGTGAACCCGCCGTTCGACAGCCCCGTCTGGTTCGAGGCGGTACCGTTCTTGTTGAACGTGAACGTGCCCTGGTTGTTCGAGCCGGCGTTCGATGCGTTCGACTGCGCGAGCTCCATGCGGATCGTGTAGACGCCGTCGGGAACGACCTGCCCGTTCTTGTCCTGCAGGTTCCACGTCACGGTCTGCGCGGCGTAGCCGACGCGCGTCGCGCCGGTGATCGCGTCCATGTCGTTCGCGCCGGCCTTCGCGCGCCACGCGACGAGGTACTGCACGCGTACGAGCGCCTGGCGATCGATCGTCTTGATGAACGTGCCGCCCGGTCCCTCGATCCACACGGCGAGGACGTTGTTCGGCGCGTAGTTGCTCGCGGGTGCCGGCGTGCTCGTGAACGTGACCGACACGGCTCCACGCGCGTGCGCGGTGGCGGCGCTCGCGGCAACAACGGCGATCGCCGCGGCGATGAAATGCGCGCGCATGCGTGGCTAGTTTACGCCGCCGCCGGTGAACAGATCACGCGGATTGATCCCGAGGGACCGCATCGCGGTGTCCCAGATCATGTCCGGCGGCGTCTCGAACACGAGGTGCGGCGTGGCGTCGGTGTGCAGCCACGCGCCGCGCGCCATCTCCTGTGCGAGCTGACCGGGCCCCCACCCGGAGTAGCCGAGCAGCAGGCGGATGTTGCGCGGCGGCTGATTCGCGATCGCACGCAGCCGATCCGGTGACGTCGAGAGCGAGATGCTCGACGTGATCGCGATCGTCCCCTGCCCCGGCGACGCGATGCCGATCGGCTCGTGCAGCACCCAGCCCGTGCTCGGGCTGACGGGCCCGCCGGCCCACACGACCGCGGAGTCCTCGCCGCGCCAGTGCATCTCGAGGCTGTCGAGGAGCTCGCTGGCCTTGATCGGGCTCGGGTGGTTGATCACGAGGCCGAACGAGCCCTGGTCGCTGTGCTCGATCATGAGCACCACCGCCCGCGAGAAGTTCGGATCGGCCAGCTGTGGCATTGCCAACAGCAAGCCAGGGGCGAGGTTGCTCGACTCCACGAGAGACCTCAAGTCTTGCGCACTTCGGCGCCGACCCCTAGTGATTTGCGTGCCGGTTTGGAGGAACGAGGCCGCTTTGGCTCAATTGGCGGGAGCGGTCTGATTCTGCAGGTTTGGATCGGTCACGCCATCTTGCTTGCGGACCTCCTCCTGCTGCTTGTCCTTCTCGTCATCGAGGCCGAGCTGCTTCGCGACCTTCTTGAACAGAGCGCCGCCGAGCGAGAGAGCAAACCCGGTGATGACTGCCTTGGCGAAAAAGTTCATGACGTCGATCGTAGCAAATGATCAGCGATCGGAAATCGGGACGATCGGCTCGGCGTAGAGCTCGAGCCACAGGGCCCGCGCGGCGGCGCGAAGCTCGTCGCCGGTCTTGCCGATCAGCGGCATCGCGATCTCGAGCATCCGCGCGCGATCGACGCGGCGATCGTGGATCGCGGGACCGGGGCTCGGGATGTTCAGGTGACGTGCGAGACCTTCGAGGAGCAGCACGCCCGCGTAGAACTCGGACGAGTTGACCTGATCGTCGTCGAACGCGAAGCGCGCGACGTTCCACAGCGAGAGGTGCGGGGTCACCGGATCGTTCGCGAGCTGGCTCACGTATGCCGAGAGCTCGGCGCGCGCGCTCTCGATGTAGCGCAGCGGTTCGCCGTCGTCGTCGGTGGTGTCTTCGCCGAGGAACTCGCTCAGCTGCGTCGGGTAGCGCAGCGGCTCCTCGCGATCGTCGTCCAGGCCGTGCTGCGCCTCGTGGCGGCGCACGGTCGCGGCGACCAGCTGGTGGACCATGCTCGCGATGCGCGGCGCCTCGATGCGAGCGAGCTCGTCGTCGATCGCCTTCGCGCGATCGCGCTGCGAGTTGACCACGTGGCCCTCCATGCTGTCGACGAGGCCGTCGGGCAGGAACAGGTCGTTCGTGCGGCCGAAGCGCCATCCCTTCGCATCCATGATCTCGCGCCACTCCTCGATCAACTTCGAGCGCTCGGCGAGCAGCGTCGCGATCGTGTGCGCCGCCTCGGCATCCTTGCCGAGCGCGCGCGACAGCTCGTCGCGGATCGCCTTGCCGGCGAGCGCCGACAGCCTCATGCCCTCGCTCTTCGCGAACGCGTCATCGCCGATCTGGTACGACGCGTTCGGCTCGAGCACCGGCAACACCTTCGTCGCGACGTGCTGATCGATCTGATCGAGCAGCAGCACCGGATCGCCGAGCTCCGTCGACTGCATGCCGAGGAGCGTGTGGACGAGGTTGATCTGATCGAGCCGGCGCAGCGAGAGCACGCGCCTCGGTTGCGCGCCGGCCTTCACGAACACGACCTCCTCGACGCGGTAGGAGTACACGAGCGCGTTCGCGGCGCCGCTGCCGCGGATCATCACGTCGCCCTCGAGGTAGTAGCCGATGCCCGCCGCGGCGAGCTGATCGCTGACGTCGCGCACGCGATGCCGGAAGTCGCGTGCGATCGTCTCGAACTCCTTGCTCGCCATCGGCACGCTGACCCAGCGATCGAGCATGCCGAGCATGTCCTTCCACGCCTTGGCGAGCGCGGGGCCCTTCGCGACGATCGCGGGCGCGTCGAGCAGCGCGTCGGAGTGCGCCTTGCGGTCCTTGTCCATGCCGCCGCTCTGGCGATCGCGATCCGACTCGAGCACGAGGTCGGTCAGCTCGTCCTTGAACAGCTTCTCGATCGCGGGATCCGGCAGCGGCACGCCGCCGTCCTTGAACGCGCCTGCCGCGGGCGGTGGCAACGGTCGCGCATACGCTCGCTTCGCTTTCGGCGGGCGCAACGCGATCACCAGCGCGATGCTCGCGATCGCCGCCGCGCCCAGGACACCCGCGAGGATCGTCGCGAGCGGCGCACCGCCCGGCTTCGGCACCTGCAGCGTGCGATACGCCGCCGCGACGCGCTCGTGATCGGTGACGTCGTCGGGCAGCGAGGCCTTCCCGACCAAGAGCGCCGCGACCCGCTGGACATGACGCACGGACTGGGCGCTCGTCGAGTCGACCTCGTTCGTGGCGAGCGCCGCGTCGATCAACGCCGCTTCGAGGCGGCGGCGCGCCGGGCGGCGCAGCACGTAGTCGATGCGAGTGAGATGGGCGCGCGCGGCATCGTCATCGCCGGCATCGATGCCGGCTGCCAGGGCCGCGAGGACGTGACGGCGGATCATGTGGATCCGGACGCTTCTAACGTGCCGAGGTCGCGCGCGAAACCGATAAAAACCGAAGCCCGAGCGCGTGCAACCGCGCGAAGTGCCGTCGCCAGCGGCATCCGAGGGCCTCGGCGATCACTCTGCGAGGCGTCGATACAGCGACGGGCGCCGGTCTCGAAAGAATCCCATGCTGGCGCGCACGCGCTTGATCGCGTCGAGATCGAGCGTGGCGATCGCGATGCCCTGCTCGTCGCGGGGTAGCTCGGCCACCTTGTCCCCGCGTGCATCGGCGACGAACGAGCTGCCGTAGAACGTGATCGCTTCCTTGCCCGTGCCCTCGGTACCGATGCGGTTCGCCGCGACGACGCCGACCGCGTTCGCGACGGCGTGCCCGATCATCACGCGCTGCCACGAGTCGCGGCTGTCGAGCTCGGGCTCCTCGGGCTCGCTACCGATCGCGGTCGGATAGAACAGCACGTCGGCGCCCGCGAGCGTCATCGCGCGCGCTGCCTCCGGGAACCACTGGTCCCAGCAGATCGCGACGCCGATCGTTCCGAACTTCGTCGCGAACGTCTTGAAGCCGGTGTTGCCGGGCTTGAAGAAGAACTTCTCCTGGTAGCCGGGCCCGTCGGGGATGTGGCTCTTGCGATAGAGGCCGAGGTCGGTGCCGTCGGCGTCGTAAACGACGATCGAGTTGTAGTGCTCGGGGCCCGCCTGCTCGAAGAACGACACCGGGATCACGACGCCGAGCTGCTTCGCGAGCTCGCGGAACGTCTTCAGCGTCGGATGATTCTCGACGGGACGCGCGCGAGAGAAGTCCGCTTCGTGCTGCGTGCGGCAGAAGTAGTGGCCTTCGAACAGCTCGCTCGGGAGGATGATCTGCGCGCCCTTGCCGGCCGCTTCATGCACGAGCTCGACGACACGCGCGACGTTCGTCGCGACGTCATCCGACAGCGCCGTTTGCAACGCGGCGACCGTTACCTGAGTCATGCGCGAAAGGTAGCAGCTCGCCCATGCCGGCGAGAGGCAGGTGGACGATGAAGCGCGCTCCTCGCCGCGTGCTCTCCGCTTCGATCGTCCCACCGTGATCCGTCACGATGCCGTAGCTGACGGAGAGGCCGAGGCCCGTGCCTTCACCGACGCCCTTGGTGGTGAAGAACGGCTCGAAGATGTGCGGGAGCACCTCGGGGTCGATGCCCGGGCCTTCATCCTCGACGGAGATCGTGCCGCTCGTGCCCGTGCGCACCGTGATCGTTCCGCGCCCGGACATCGCCTGCACGCCGTTCAGGATCAGGTTGCACAGGACCTGCTCGAGCTCCGCGGAGTTCCCGTCGACGACGACCCGCTCTGTCGCCGGCTCGACGACGATCGAGACCTGCTTCTTGCGCGCGATCGGCGCGACGAGCGCGACCGCCGAGCGCGCGAGGTCTCCGAGCTCCACCGAGGTGGTCTTCTGACCGGCGCGACGACCGAAGTCGAGCAGGTGGCGAATGATCGCGCTGATCCGTTCGGTCTGTTCGCGGATCGCGAGCACCATCTGATCGCGCTCGGCCGGCGTCTTCGCGTGCGCGATCAGCTCCGCGCTTCCGGAGATCACGTTGAGCGGCGTCCCGATCTCGTGCGCGACGCCGGCGGCGAGCGTGCCGATCACGTTCAACCGATCCGCGTGGCGCAGCTGATCCACCGTCAACCGATGCTGCGCGCGCTCGCGCGCGAGGTGCTCGTGGTGGCGGTGCAGGAGGTACGTGAGCGCGAGGAACAAGAGGAGGATGCCGACCTCGTTCCACGTCGTGGCGATCCACGAGCGATGGTCGAGCAACGCGTTGCCGATCGAGCACAGCGTCGCGAACACCGACATCCACGTGCCGCCGCGGATACCCGCGTACCAGGTCGCGAGCGCGATCGGCGCGGCGTACAGCAGCGTGAAGGCGATGTCGGCGCCCGTGACCTGATCGCCGAGGCCGATCAGCGCGGTGAGTCCCACCGCCATCGCGAGCGCGGCGCGTCGAGACAAGCCGTGAGGCGTCAGCGGGCGCATGCTCGCTCCACGACCGCATACAGCTCCGCGGTCGCAAACGGCTTGGGGATCAGCGTGCTGCCGGCGCGCGCGACCTGCGCGTACGCATCGGGATCGGGAAACGCGGTCATCACGATCGTCTTCGGGTGGTAGCCGAGCTCGTCGTACGTCGCGAGCACGTCGAGCCCGCTGTACGCCGGCATGCGGATGTCGGTGACGACGAGGACGTCGCCCGCGTTGCGCGTCATCGAGCAGTGGACGAGCTGACGGAACAGCTCGCGACCGTCCGAGACCTCGACGATGTCGTCGAACTGGTCGCGCAGCGTCGTGCGCACGAGCCAGCGCATGTGCGCGTTGTCGTCGGCGACGATCAGTGTGCGCACAGGATCGCCTCGATCGTCACGTCGCACAGGAAGTCGAGCGAGAACGGCTTGAGCAGCACCGATGCGCCGTACTTGCTCGCCTCGTCGAGCACCGAGGAGTCGGGGAAGGCGGTCATCAGCAGCGCCGGTGTGCCGTCGTGTTCGGCGCGCAGCTGGCGCAACACCTCGAGCCCGCTACCGCCGGGGAGGTGCTGATCGATGATCATCAGCTCGAGGTTGTCGGTCGGCCAGCCCTGGTGCACGAAGCGCACGATCGCGAGCGCTTCGTCGGCGGTGGCGGCCGTGTAGACGTCGTAGCCATCGCGATCGAGTCGCGTCGATACGAGTCCGCGAAACTTGGAGTCATCCTCGACCACGAGGATGCGTGCGCGTGCGAGCTTGTTCTGGGGAGCGGTCGGTTCCTCGTCGAATTCGATGGCGGGCATGATGTGCCTCCGTGCACGGCGCGCGCCGCGCTAAGTGCGTTCGCGGCGTGCTCCCACCGGGTCAGCCCTCCGCGGCTGGGGCAAGGTTCCTCATCGCGTAGCTCTTCAAGCGGCGATGCAGCGTCTTGCGGTCGATCTGCAGAACCTGCGCGGCGAGGGACTGGTTGCCGCCGCACGCGTCGAGGACGTGGACGATGTAGCGCCGCTCGATCTCGTCGAGCGGCTCGAGGGCGGTCGGATCGCTTCCCGCGATCTCGATCTTCGCGGGCGTGAACGTCTGGATCTTGGGCGGCAGGTCCTCGACGCCGAGCTCGGCGAAGCGCGCGAGCGCGACCGCACTCTCGATCGCGTTCGCGAGCTCGCGCACGTTGCCCGGCCACGAGTACGCGGACAGCTTCTCGGCGGCGGCCGGCGAGAACCCGCGCACGCCCTTGTCGAAGCGCGCCGCGGCGTCGACGAGGAAGCTCTGCGCGAGCAGCATGATGTCCGCGCCACGCGCGCGCAGCGGCGGCAGCGGCACGTGGACGACGTGGATGCGGTAGTAGAGGTCCTCGCGGAACGTGCGGTCCTCGATCGCCGTCTCGAGGTCGCGGTTCGTCGCCGTGATCAGCCGGACATCGATCGGGATCTCGCGGTCGCCGCCGACGGGCCGCACGACGCGCTCCTGCAGGACGCGCAACAGCTTCGGCTGCAACGACAGCGGCAGCTCGCCGATCTCGTCGAGGAACAGCGTGCCGCCGTTCGCCGCGGCGAACAGCCCCGCGTGCGACGCCTTCGCGTCCGTGAACGCGCCCTTCACGTGACCGAACAGCTCGCTCTCGAGGAGCGAGGGCGGCATCGCCGCGCAGTTGATCGCGACGAGCTTGCCGTCGTGCCGCTTGCTCCGCGCGTGGATCTCGCGCGCGACGAGCTCCTTGCCCGTCCCGCTCTCGCCGGTGATCAGCACGGACGCATCCGTCTCGGCCACGCGATCGATCAACGCGACGACCTCGCGCATCGCCGCGCTCTCGCCGACGAGCGCACCACCGCGGCCGGTCGCCACGCGCGCGCGGAGCTTCATCACCTCGTCGGTCAGCCGCCGGTGCTTCACCGCGCGTGCGGCTGCGAGCGCGAGCACGTCGAGCGTGAACGGCTTCGTGACGAAGTCGTACGCTCCCGCGCGCAGCGCCGCGACCGCGGTGTCCATGCTTCCGAACGCGGTCACCACGATCACCGGCACGCCGGAGCGCTGCTGCGCGATGCGCTCGAGGAGCTGCAGCCCGTCCATCTCGGGCATGCGCAGATCCGTGATCACCGTGTCGACCTCCTCGGTCCGGAGCAGCGCGAGCGCGCCCTCACCCGTGGTCGCGGTCAGCACGGAGAACCCGTGGTGATGCAGCGCGCGCTTCACGACGTCGCAGAACTTGGGATCGTCGTCGACGAACAAGACGCGGCCGGCATGCATGCGCGTTCAACCGGATCGCGCGCGCGAATGTTCCCGAGGCATTTCGCCCCACGGTGCTGCCGATCGTCGCGCAGAGCGAGTTATCGCGGCTGCTGCTGCGTCGAGCAGTGGAACGCGCCGCCCCCGACGACGACGCTCTTGCCATCGAGCCCGATCGCGCGGCGCGTCGGGAACATCTTCTGGATCGCGGCGACCGCGGCCTCGTCAGCGGCGACGCCGTACGTCGGCACCACGACCGTCGTGTTCGCGATGTAGAAGTTCATGTAGCTCGCCGGCATGACCATGCCGCTCGCGTCGCGCACCTCGCCCGGAGACGGCGTCGTGATCACCTCGAGGCGGGCCGCGCGAAGGTCCGCGATGATGCCGGCGAGCGCGTCGCGGTTCGGATCGTTCGCCGCGGGCTCCATGCACGCGACGACTCCCGGTGCGACGAAGCGCGCGAGCGTGTCGATGTGACCGTCGGTGTGGTCGTTCAACAGGCCGCGATCGAGCCACACGATCCGCTCGACGCCGAGCGCCCAGCGCAGCCGCGCTTCGAGCGCACGCTCGTCGAGCTCGGGGTTGCGCGCGCCGCCGAGCATGCACTG
Organism: uncultured Kofleriaceae bacterium; assembly: GCA_964617845.1. GTDB lineage: Bacteria > Myxococcota_A > Polyangia > Haliangiales > Haliangiaceae > JABFXX01. The sequence continues at coordinate 416,585 of CAZUAR010000003.1, forward strand.
GCGCGTGGTGAGGAGCGTGCCCTCGCCGTCGACCTCGATCGCACCGCCCTCGAGCACGAAGTCGAACGCGGCGCCGCGCACGCCGGCCCACTCCATCACGCGCGCGCTGACCTCGGTGTCGCCGGGCATGACGTACTTGCCGCCCCAGCCGTCGAAGCGGAAGCGCGCGGCCGAGAGCTCGCCCTCGCGCGTCACGAAGATCGGCCCGGTGTCGCGCAGCCACACGTCGCCGTACTCGGTGCGATGGAACCGCACGCCGGCGACCGCGCCGCCGAGCAGCGCCGCCGCCGCCGCTTCATCGGCGTCGCTCCGCACGAGCAGCTCGACGCGCTCGCCGCGCGGTGCGCCCGTCTGTGGATCCGTGTCGACGATCGCGGAGCACATCGCCATCAGCGCGCGCTGCGGCGCCTCGACGCCCTCGAGCCACTGCTCGGGATCGTGGGGCCACGCGGTCCACACGGCGGAGTGCGGCGCCCACTCCGCGGGCATACGAAACTGCGAGTCGGTCGATACGGCGAGCACGCCGCTCTTTACTACGTCCACGCGTTGTCGGGTACGTCGACGGCGAGCGGCTTTCCGCGTCGCGCCGCCGTGAACGCCTGCGCGAACGACACCGCCGACGGAAACCGCCGGCGCGGATCCTTCGCCATCGCGACCGCGAGCACGTCCTCGATCGGACGACTGACCTTGCCGAGCACGCCCGGCCGCACCGGCGGCACGTGCACCACCTGGTACACGAGCTCGGCGAGGTCCTTGCCCTTGAACGGCGAGCGACCGGTCAGACAGCGATACGCGATCGCGCCGAGCGCGTAGACATCCGCGAGGTGGGTGACGCTTCCGCCCGACGCTTGCTCGGGCGCCATGTACTGCGGCGTGCCGACGACGCCCTCGCCCGTCAACGTGCCCTCGCCACCGACGAGCTTGGCGACGCCGAAGTCGAGGATCTTCCACGTCGACCCTTCGTGCAGGAACAGGTTGTGCGGCTTGAGATCGCGATGCACGACGCCGGCGACTCGCGCGACCTCGAGCCCGCGCGACACCTGATCGAGCATCACGCCGAGCTCGTCACTCGGGATGCGCGGCTCCGAGCGCAGACGGGACGCGAGGTCCGTGCCGTACAGCCGCTCCATCGCGAGGTACGGCACCGGCGCGTCGGGCGGCGAGACCTCGATCACCTCGACGATGTGCGGCGACCTGAGCCGCGCGGCGACGTCCATCTCGCGATGGAAGCGCTCGACGAGGTTCGGGCTCGCCGTCGTGCGAGCGTTGAGCATCTTGATCGCGATCGAGCGCCCGTCCGGGCCCGCGGCCTCGTACACGTCGCCCATCGCGCCGCGACCGAGGACGAGGCCGATCTTCCAGCGACCCATCTGCTGACCGCTCCACCGGCCCTCGTCGGCGTGCTTCTGCCGCGCGTCGTCGTCCTTCGCCTCGGCGAGCACCTGCTGCTGGTCGCCGATGATCTGCATCGCCTGCTGTAGCTCAGCGACCGCGGTCGTGTTCGCCGAACGCGCCCATCGACCGAGCGCGAAGCCCGACAGCTGGAACGCGACGATCAGCACCTCCGCGAAGATCTTCTGGTGCAGCGCGACGCCCTCCGACGACATCACGCCCACGTCGGGGATCCAGCCGAGGATCATCGGCAGCGCGAGCGCTAGATGCGCGATCACGCAGATCACGGTGATCGACGTGGAGATCCACCGGCTGCGCCCGAGCGAGATGAAGATGATGCCGAGGATCGGCACCATGACCACCGCCGAGAACGGACCGAAGTAGTAGAGCATCGGCAGCACGCCGCACGTCGCGACGATCCACAGCACGCCGACCGGCTTGGCCTGCCAGCGCTCCGGCTTTGCCGCGAGCCAGACGAGCCCGACGTTCGCCGCCGACATCACCGACACGCCGATCCAGAACAGGATCTGCGCGAGGCGATCACCGCCGATCGCGAGCGCGAGGAGCCCGGCCGCGAGCGGCGCCGTGATGCCGAACACGTGGAACACGCGCATGCGCGAGAGGTCCGCGTGATCGAGCGCCTGCGCGGCGGTCGGTGGCTGGAGCTTCGAGACCAGCCCGACCGTCGAGCCCTTCGCGCCCGTCGCCGACTTGTTCGCGCTCGCCTCCGCGACGACCGCGATCGCGTGTGGTGAAGCGGCCTGCGTGCCCATCTCCTCGGTCGGATCGTGTCCGTCCGCCTGGGTGGGATCGTCGGCCGTGTTCACGCACTTCCGACGATAGCGCGACTCTCAGGCGTATCCGACGTAGAGATGTTGCACGTCGTCCTCTTCGTCGAGCGCCGCCAGAAACTCCTCGACCTCCGCGCGCGCCGCCGCGTCCTCGACGGTGACCGGGTTCTTCGGACGCCATCCGAGGCGCATCGCCGCGACGGTCCAACCGCGCGCGCTGATCGCCTTGCTGACCGCGTCGAGATCCGTCGGCTCCGTGAAGAACCGGATGCCGCCCTCACCATCCTGCTCGAAGTCCTGCGCTCCCGCTTCGATCGCCGTCTCCTCGGGATCCGCGCCGCCTTCGGGCGCGGTCGCCTCGATCAACCCGACATGTGCGAAGTCCCATGCGCTCGGCGAGAGCTGGCCCTTACGGAACAGCACGCGGATCGTCGTGGCCGTGCGGTTCTTGTTGTCCGTGAGGCACTCGACGATCACCGGTACGCGATGCGGCGCGAAGCCTTCGTACGTCACGTGCTCGAACGTGACCCCGTCATCGAGCTGCCCCGAGCCCTTCTTGATCGCGCGCTCGATCGCATCCTTGGGCATCGACGCCTTCTTCGCGGCCTCGACGACCGCGCGCAGCTTCGCGTTCATCGACGGATCCGCCCCGCCCTTGGCCGCGAGGATGATCTCCTTCGAGAGCCTGCCGATGATCTTGCCCTTGGCAGCCGCGTTCTTCTCCTTGCCCGCGGCCTTCCATTGCGCGCCCATGCTGCGCTTCTAGCACGGGTCCCCCGAGCCCTGGCGCACGTGCCCCACGGGCCAGGACCTGGCCGACTGCGCACGACTGTTTGCAGTCGCGGCCAGGTTGGCGCCGTCGGCATTGCGCGATGGCGCGCGCGACTTGCGCAAAGCGCATCACGACGCACCGGGTCGCAAGAAATCGCTTGTTCGTCGTTTCTGGGCTGATCTAACGTGCCGCCAACTTCTGAGGGGGAGTTGTCATGAAGCTCATTACGGCTGCAGTTATCCTCGGTTCCACCTTGAGTCTCGTCGCCTGCGCACCCGATGGCCGCGAAGGTGACGGAATGGGCGACGATGACGGATCGGGCTCGGGTTCGGGCTCCGGCTCCGGCGAAGCTCGTCGCTGCACGAAGATGGACATCGTCTTCGTCGTCGACGATTCCGGATCGATGGCAGAGGAGCAAGGAAACCTCGCGTCGAACTTCCCCATGTTCGCCGACCTCCTCCTCAACTACGTCAACGGCGATGGCGAGCACATCGACTTCCGCGTCGCGGTGACGACGACCGGCAAGACCGTCACGACGAACATCACGACGGACCTCGGCCTCGGAATGCCGGTGACGCAGACGCTGACGGAGACCGGCGACAACGGCAAGTTCCGCAACAACTGCAACGTCGCGAAGAGCTACCTCGAGCCGGCGGACCCGAACCTCGGCCAGACCCTCGGCTGTCGCGCGAACGTCGGGACGAGCGGCCCGGGCACCGAGATGCCGATGATGGCGACCAAGCTCGCGCTCGTCGATCGCGTGATGGACGGAACGAACGCGGGCTTCCTCCGCGACGACGCACTCCTCGGCGTTGTCATGCTGACCGACGAGGACGACTCGTCGACCACGCAGGACACGATCAACATCACCGTGTCGCTGTCGAACCCCAACGGCGCGACGCCCACGACGGACTACAACCCGGTCGACTTCGTCACGACGCTCGACACGATCAAGGGCAACCGCTCTCGCTGGGCAGCCGGCGTGATCGCGGGTCAGACGGCGTGCACGTCGAGCTTCGGCGACGCGGCGGCGGCCACCCGCCTCCAGGAGTTCGTGCAGCTGTCGGGCACACAGGGCGTGTTCTCGTCGATCTGCGAGGGCAACCTGACGGCGGGCCTGCAGCAGGTGATCGAGAAGTTCCAGAGCGCCTGCGGCGGCATCATTCTCTAGTCTGCTAGCTTCGGCGACATGCAGGGAAAGCATGTCGTCGTCACCGGTGGTCGCGGCGCGCTAGGCAAAGGCGTCGTCGACTTGCTCTCCTCGAGAGGCGCGATCGTGCACGTCGCCGATCGCCCCGATGTCTCCCTCGACAACGAGGAGGCCGCCGTCGCGTACTACGCGGCGCTGCCGGAGCTATGGGCGTCGATCCACCTCGTCGGTGGCTTCGCGATGTCGCCGATCACCGAGACGTCGCTCGCGGACTTCGAAGGACAGTGGCGCCTCAACACCGTCACGTGCTTCCTCTCGTGTCGCGAGGCCGTGAAGCGCATGAAGAAGAGCGGCGGTGGGCGCATCGTGAACGTCGCGTCGCGGCCGGTCGTGGAGCCCGCGGGCGGCGCGAACAAGATCGCCTACACGTCGGCCAAGGCCGCGGTCGCGTCGCTCACGCAGAGCCTTGCCGCCGAGGTGCTCGACAGCCGCATCCTCGTCAACGCGATCCTACCCTCGACGATCGACACGCCCGCGAACCGCGCGGCGATGCCCGAGGCCGACTTCAGCAGGTGGCCTACACCGGCGCAGATCGCCGAAACCGTGGCATTCCTGGCATCTCCGGACAACACCGTGACGACGGGGACGCTCGTGCCGGTCTACGGGCGCAGCTAGCTCGTAACCACGGGGTCCCGGCCGCGTATCTCAGCTACGCTTCAGGAGTCCCCGATGGCAGATCGTCCCGACCTCGACCGCTACCCCGAGCTGCAAGCAGCCTGGGACCGCCGCCAGTTCATGAAAGCGGCGGCGATCGGCACCACGTTCATGGCGGTCGGAGGATCGCTGGTGCGCATCGCGTCGGCGGAGCAGTCCGCGATCGCGAAGGAGAAGCGCGCCGATGGTCGCCCCCGCTTGCCACCCGGCCAGCGCACGCTCCAGTACCTGCGCCCGATGGGCGGCGACGAGGGCGATCCGGATCCGCGCAAGTTCTCGCTCCGCGTCCACGGCCTCGTGAAGTCGCCGTTCACCGTCGACTACGCGGGCCTGTTGAAGCTCCCGCAGGTCGAGAAGATCGCCGACGTTCACTGCGTGACCGGCTGGTCGATGCTCGGCGGTCTGTGGAAGGGCGTGCAGATCAAGATGCTCGCCGAGAAGGCCGGCATGAAGGGCGACGTGAAGCACGTCATCCTCGAGAGCGCGCACGGCTTCACCGCGAACATCCCGCTGCGCGAAGCGACGATGGACAACGCGCTGATCACGTATCGCCTCAACGGCAAGCCGTTCGCGACGCAGCACGGCGCTCCCGTGCGCGGCCTCGTGCCCGACCTCTACTTCTGGAAGAGCGCGAAGTGGATCACCGGCGTGCGGTTCGTGAAGGACGACGCACCTGGCTTCTGGGAGGTGCGCGGCTATCACAACCACGCGGACCCGTGGAAAGAGGAGCGCTATGCCTGAGGCCGCTGCGGCCCCGGGCAACGCAGGGATCTGGTCGACGATCAAGAAGCGGTGGCGAGGATGGCTGCGTGCCGTTCATCGCGACTTCGGCTACCTCGCGGTCGGCTTCACGATCATCTACGCGCTCAGCGGGCTCGCGATCAATCACATCTCGGACTGGGATCCGAACTTCAAGGCGAGCGAACGCACGCTGACGATCGAGCCGATTCCCGCCGACCTCTCCGACGACGAAGCGGTCAAGCGCGTGCTCGCGGCAACGGGCACGGGCACACCCGACGACGTCTACCGCGCGGGCGACGAGGTGCGCCTCTCGTACTCCGGTGGCTCGCAGGTCACAGTGATCGGATCGCAGGTGACCGTGCAGGAACGCTCGTCGCGGTTCTTCTTCCGCGTCGCGAACTGGCTGCACTACAACCGCGGCAAGAAGGCGTGGACGTACCTCGCGGACATCTACGCGGTGATGCTCTTGTACCTCGCGATCAGCGGCATCTTCATGATCAAGGGCAGGCTCGGCCTCAAGTGGCGCGGGACGATCCTGATCGGCCTCGGCGTCGCGGTGCCGATCACCTACGTCGTGCTGTCCGGTGGACCGAACAAGGCGAACGCGCCGACCGCCCCGTCGACGGCATCCGCACCCGCGCCGTCGCCGTCCGAAGAACCGCAGGTCGGATCGGCGTCGCCCGACGATGGCTTCGACATGAAGCCCCGCGTGCCCGCGGGCTCCGGCGCTGGGTCCGGGTCCACTGCGGGCTCGGGCTCCGCGACCGACGAGCCCGGCAGCGATCTCCCGACGACGCTGCCGTTCTAGGCGACCTTGTTGAGCGCGGACATCCGCGTGCCCATCGACGTGCCCGAGCCCATCTGGGTCCCGGTCCCGACGACGTCGGCGACGTACACCGGCGTGTAGACCGGGATGCTGAGCACGCCCATCTCGACACGAACCTCGTCGAGCGGCCGCGCGAGCCACTCCTCCCACGGAGCGAGCGGGAACCACTTCGCGCTGCGCCCGACGCGCCACGCGTGACCGACGAGCTTGCGCGCGTACGCGCCGATCTCGCCGCTCTTGTACGTCTCGATCAGCCCGCCGAGCACGAGCAAGCTCAACCCGGGCCCCCACGTCTGTGCGAGCGAGAACGCGAGGACGCTCAGCTCGCCGCCGAGGTCGGTGCGATAGCCCGTCATCACGTGCCACAGATCGTGGCTGTCGCGCATGCGGTCGATGAACCACCGCTGGTCCTCGGTGAGCCCCGGCGCCATCGGCACCGCGTCGCTCGCCTCGACGAGGCCGCCCGGCGTGATGCCCTCGCGATCGCAGAACGCGAGGTACGCGCGACCGAGGCTGCCCTCCGGCAGCTTCTCGAGCGCCGCGCGATCGCGAAGCGCCGCCAGCAGCGAGCTCTTCGCCGCCATGAGGCGCGCGCCGGTCGCATCGCGCGAGAAGCGCTTGAACGTGCGGCCGAAGAACGGACCGTCGAGGCTGCGCACGACGCGGAACGCTTCCTCGGTCTTCGTCGGATCCTGGATCAGGACGCGCAGGGCCTTGAGGGCTTCGAGCGGACGAAACGGGGCTGTTGCCATGGTCTCTCTCCTCGCCGACTTGTTACTTACAGCCCTGTAAGTAGCTCTCGGGTTGCGTATAGTCAAGCCCTCCGATGCCGCCACGACGTAAACCCGTTGCACGCCGTCGCTTGACCGGTGAAGAAGCGCGGACGCGCATCATGGATGCCGCGCTCGCACACCTGCGGACCGAGGGCGTCCACGCGGTCACGCTCGCCGGCCTCGCGAAGGAGCTCGACATCTCGCACCAGGCGATCCTCCATCACTTCGGCAGTCGCGACGGCCTCGTCGCCGCGGTCGTCAAGCGCGCGATCGACAGCTTCGAGTCCGAGCTCGCCGGCGCCCTCCGCGTGATCGACGGCCCGCTCACCGCCTCCCGCGTCCTGCTCGAGCGCGCGTTCGAGGTGATGGCCGACGAAGGCCACGGCCGGCTGCTCGCGATGCTCGCCCTGTCCAACGAGCCGCCGCCCGACACCGCGGCGTTCGAGAAGTCCAAGCCGATCGCGATGGTCGCCAAGCTCGCGCACGGGCTTCGCCTCAAGGAGGAGCCCGACGCCACCTATCGCGACACGTTATTCACCGTGATGCTCAGCGCGTACGTCGTCCTCGCGACCTCCGTCTTCGAAGACATCGTCTCTTTCGGCGCGGGCCTCGAGCCGAGCGCGAAGCTCTCGCACGAGTTCCGCGAGTGGTTCGCGAACCGCGCGCTCGGGCACCTCGACAAGCGTTGAGTCGACCTGTCCGATAACCGGACACGCGTCTGTCGAAATATCGGAGAAATCATTTTCTTCACGTCGCGTGCGATTCCTCTTGACAGGCTGCGAGGAGGGGCACGAGCAGCACGTCGAGGGAGAGCGATAAACAGGTGCGAGGAATGCGCTCGAACGCTCGTGCGCACGATCGCGAGCCGGATCGACTTCGCGCTCGTCACGTGTACGAATCGTCGACGAGAGCGCAAACCAGAGCGTCGAAAAACGCGTGGTAATGGTCGATCATGATGCTGGATGGTTCGACCTCGATCGCGGATCACGCTTCGTTCGACACGTCCCCGGTCACCAACGACGCGCTTCACGCGCGCTTTCTCCGGCGCAAGCGCGAACAATCCGCATGGGACGCCGAGGAAGCGCGTGACCTGCGCATCGCCGAATCCCGCCAGCACTGGCTGCGTTACGGCTGCGTCACGATCGTCGAGTACCTCGAGGTCTACTGCGGCATCGAGCCACGCACCGCTCTCGAGCGCCTGCGCGTCTCGCTCGCGCTCGCCGACCTCCCGCTCCTCGAAGCCGAGCTCGAGGCCGGCACGTTCCAGTTCTCGCACGTCAAGGAGCTGACCCGCATCCTCGTCGCCGACACCGAAGAGGAATGGGTCCACCACACGCGCGGCATGACCTATCGCGAGGTCCAGCGCGCCGTCGCCGGCCACGTGCGCGGAGACCGTCCCACCGACCCGACCCGGCCCGACGAACGCCGCCGCTACGTCGGCTTTCACGTGAAGCCCTCGACCGCCGCGCGCCTCTACGCGTTGCTGCGCGAGCTCGAACAGGAGCGCGGCGACAGGTTCGTCGACGACGATGATCGCGTGAACACGATCTGCGATCGCGCAACGGCACCCGCAGGGTGCGCGTCCACACCAGCACAGGTCTGGATCACGACGGATGGTCACGCGTTCGCGAACGGCACGGAGCTCGACGACGCCGAGGTCGCGACCGTCACCTGCGATGCGACGATCATGGGCCACGTCGACGACCCGAGCGCGCGTCCGCAACACACGCTCTCGCCCAAGCAGCGCAAGCGGCTCCTCGCGCGCGACATGCACCAGTGCCGCGTGCCAGGCTGTCGTTCACGTCACCACCTCGATCTGCACCACATCGTCCACCGCGAGCACGGTGGTGACGACGGCGACACCAACCTCGTCACGCTGTGCAGCGGTCACCACCGTCTCCATCACGCTGGTTTGCTCGACATCACGGGATGCGCGCCGGACCGCCTCGTGTTCCGACGAGTGCATTGGGACGACGAACGCACCCGCTCGGATTCCTCGCGCCCACCCGGCCACTGCGATGACGAACGGAAGCGGTGACGACCGACGCTCCGACGCTCGACCTGACAACGAAATAGCTGAACGAAGATCTGGGTCTGTCACCACGATGTGCTGACCGGGAAGACGGATCACGCGCTCGTCAGGCCGTCGACCACGAGGTCTCGCCCGGCGAGCCGCAGTACATCGTGGTGACAACCGACCTAGACCCCAGTCGGACAGCGAATCACCGAGTTGCTCGGTGAAGAACCTTCGTGCCCGCGCGGGCGCGCGACGACGCGATCATCGACCACGCGATCATCGACGACGCGATCATCCGAACGGATCCACGACCCCACTACCGACGAGAACGCTCCTGACCGCGCGGCCGGTCACCAGAATCCACAGCGCGCATCTCGGTTCGCGAGCGATCCACCACGAGCTCACGAGCGCGCCCGCTCACAAATGCAGTGTGTCGCGAGCCACAATTGTCACGAGCCACGATCGGAACCTGGAACCTGAAGAACCTTCGCGCCCGCGCGGGCGCGACGACGCGACCGTCAACAACGTGATCGTCAACGGCCCGATCATCGACGACGCGATCATCAACGACGCGATCATCAACGACGCGATCGTCAACGACGCGATCGTCAACGACGCGATACTGCTCCACAACTCCACCACCGACGAGAACGCTCCTGACCGCGCTGTGGATTCTGATGACCGGCCGCGCGCATCTCGGTTCGCGAGTGGTCGACCACGAGCTCACGAGCGCGCCCGCTCACAGACTCCACAGCGCTAACCCTCGCGCCAACTCCCCTTGGAAGAGTTTTTCAAACCAACAAAGAGGAATGCAGCGTCACGAATGGAATCTGAGGAACCTTCGCGCCCGCGGGCGCGAGGACGCGACCGTCGACGACGTGGTCATCAACGACCCGATCATCGACGACGCGATCGTCAACGACTCGATATTGCTCCACAACTCCACCACCGACGAGAACGCTCCTGACCGCGCTGTGGATTCTGATGACCGGCCGCGCGCATCTCGGTTCGCGAGTGGTCGACCACGAGCTCACGAGCGCGCCCGCTCACAGACTCCACAGCGCTAACCCTCGCGCCAACTCCCCTTGGAAGAGGTTTTTCAAACCAACAAAGAGGAAATGCAGCGTCACGAATGGAATCTGAAGAACCTTCGCGCCCGCGCGGGCGCGAGGACGCGATCATCGACGACGCGATCATCGACGACGCGATCATCGACGACGCGACCATCGACGACGCGACCATCGACGACGCGACCATCGACGACGCGA
>CAZUAR010000004.1:0-85841 GCA_964617845.1 uncultured Kofleriaceae bacterium
TCGTCCGGAAACTTGTTCAACCAATAACAAGGGAAAGTAGACCTACCAATGCGCTCCGTCCTCGTCGGGATCGCCGGTCTCGCCCTGGCTGGCGCGTGCGGCGACAACCTCCCGGGCACGCCTCCGACGATCGCCGAGGAGCTGGCGGCGCTGCCGGGCGTGACCGTGGTCGAGACGCCGACGGACACGAGCGGGTACACGTACTACGTCCTCCATTTCACGCAGCCCGTCGACCACGCGCAGCCGGACGGCCCGACGTTCCAGCAGGAGGTCTCGCTGCTGCACCGCGATCCGGCGGCGCCGATGATCGTCCAGACGTCGGGGTACTGGGACTACTACCTCGACTCGCCCGTCGAGCTGACGCGCATGCTGCTCGCGAACCAGGTGTCGATCGAGCACCGGTTCTTCGGCGAGTCGCGCCCCGAGCCGGCGGACTGGTCGAAGCTGACGATCGAGCAGATGGCGGCGGACCAGCACGCGATCATCGCGGCGCTGCGCACCGTGTACGGCGGCGCGTTCGTGACCACCGGCCCGAGCAAGGGCGGCATGACCGCCGTGTACCACCGCCGCTTCTATCCCGACGACGTCGAGGGCACCGTGCCCTTCGTCGCGCCGATCTCGTTCGGTGCGCCGGACCCGCGGTACGAGCCGTTCCTCGACACGCTCGGTCCCGCGTCCTGCCGCAACCAGGTCCGCGCGATCGCGACCGAGATGCTCGCGAACCGTCGCGCGATGCTCGAGACCGAGGCGACCGCGCAGGCCGAGTCGCGCGATGTCGCGTACACGCGCATCCCGATCCCGATGGCGGTCGAGTCGTCGGTAGTGAACCTCGAGTGGTCGTTCTGGCAGTACCGCGGCGTCGGCGCGTGCAACGAGGTCCCGTCGCCGACCGCGACCGACGCGGCGGTGTGGCACTTCCTCGACGACACGTCTCCCGTCACCGACAACGGCGACGCGAGCGTCGCTCAGTTCGAGCCGTACTACTACCAGGCGTATCAGCAGCTCGGCTTCCCCGCGAGCGGCACCGAGTACCTCGACGCGTACGTGCAGTTCACCGACGAGGACTACCTGTCCGCGCTGCCGACCGAGGCGCCCGCGTACGATGGCGGCGCGGCGATGGCCGACATCGATCGGTGGGTGCAGACGGAAGGCCGCAACCTCGCCTTCATCTACGGCGAGTGGGATCCATGGACGGGCGGCGCGTTCACGCTCGGCGCGGCGACGGACTCGCTCCTCGTCGTCCAGCCGCAGGGCACGCACGGCGCGCGCGTCGGCCGGCTCGCCGAACCCGACAAGCAAGCCGTGCTCGCCAAGCTGGAGGCATGGACCGGGGTGCGCCCGTTCGAGCTCCAGCAGGCGCGGGAGCGCGTGCGCGTTGTCGAGCCGCGGGTACCACCGGCGCTACGCCGCGCGGTATCGTCGCTGCATGAGTGAGCGGCGCGTCGTTCTCATCACGGGGTCCACCGATGGCATCGGTCGCGCGACAGCGCGTGCACTCGCGGCCGCGGGCGTGAAGGTGATCCTGCACGGACGGAGCAAGGCGAAGGTCGATGCAGCGATCGCGAAGCTGATGGAGGAGCTGCCGGGCGCCGAGCTCGAGGGTGTCTCGTTCGACCTCGGCTCGCTGACCGCGGTGCGCAAGGGTGCCGAGCAAGTGCTCGCGCGCGTGCCCGCGCTGCACGTGCTGGTCAACAACGCCGGCATCTACGCCGACGAGCGCACGCTGACCGACGAGGGCCTCGAGCTCACGTTCGCGGTGAACCACGTCGGCCCGTTCCTGTTGACCGAGCTGCTCGTGCCGCGACTCGAGGCGAGCGCGACCGAGGCGCCGTCGCGCGTGATCAACATCAGCTCGATCGCGCACACGCGCGGCCGCATCCACCTCGAGGATCTCTCGCTCGCGCAGGGATGGACGGGGTACGCGGCCTACGCGCAGAGCAAGCTCGCGAACGTGATGCACGCGATCGAGCTCGCGGAGCGACATGACCCGGCGAAGCTCGTCGCGTACTCGCTGCATCCCGGCGTGATCAGCACCAAGCTCTTGCGCCAGGGCTTTGGCCCCGTGCAGGGGGCCGCGGCGGAGGCGGGCGCGCGCACGCCAGTACGGCTCGCTGCCTCGATCAGCGTCGACGAGCCGTCGGGCACGTACTTCAACGAGGGCACGCCGACGCAGCCGGCGAGCGCAGCGCGCGACAAGCAGGCGCGCACGGCGCTGTGGGATGCGTCCGTGAAGCTCGCAAAGCTGTGAGCGACGCCGAGCCGGGCGCCCCGGAGCGCGAGGATGTTCGCAAGCTGATCGCGGCCGGCGACGATCGCGCCGCCCTCGGCATGCTGCGCGCGCGACTCGGCTGGCCGGCGGGCAAGCGCATCGCGGTGGCCGAGCTGCCCGCGTGGGTCGCGATGTTCGGCGAGCTCGCGTCCCGCCGTGGCGGCGAGGAGCTCGCGCGCAAGGTCGACGATGTCGTCCGCGATCCGGACAGTCCGGATCGCCTGTACGCGCTCGGCTACGCGCTGATCGACGCGGGCGCGCCGACGATCGCCGCCACCGTGTTGTGGCGCTGCCTCGCGCTCGTCGGCGAGAGCGAAGAGGTCGTGTGCGAGCTCGTCAGCGCGCTCGAGAGCGCCCTCGCGTATGGCGATGCGTTCGCGGTGCTCGAGGAGCGCGCGGTGCTGCGCAGCCACAGCTACCTCGCGCGCTACCTCTACGGGTTCAACGGTGTGATGTCCGGCAAGCTCGCGATCGCGCGCGGCGTGCTCGACACGCTCGAGCCGGACTCCCCGGAGACGACCTCGATGCGCGCGACGATCGAGGACATGATCGAGCGCGCGGACCGCCTCGCGGGCGTGTCGCCGCTCGACGACCGCGATCTGCGCGGCTGGCACTACGTGATCAGCGGCGGGCTGCTCGCGCACCAGTCGCCGTACGGCTTCGACGAGCCGATGCACGGCCGCTACGCGTGGCTCGCCGACTCGCACGCGCGGATCGCGTTCGGCCTCGATCGCCTCGGCGACCTGATCCGTCCGCTCGCGCTCCCGTGCATCTACGCCCCGCCGGGACGCAGCAACGAGATCCTCGCGCGCGCGGCCTCGCGAAAGCTCGGCCTGCCGATCGCCGAGTGGCCGACCGTCGGGGTCCCGGCGCCCGGGCTCGTCGTCGTCTACGATCTGTCGGACATCCCGCACGGTCACGTCGCGCAGCTCTTGCCGCGGCGCACGGATCAGATCCTGTACGCGCACGCGACCCCCTGGGCCGTGGACCGCCCGGTCGCCCCCGACGTGACGACGCTCTTGTACCAGTCGCTCGTCTGTCCGTGGGACGCCCGGCCGCAGCTCGATCCTGGCACCGGCGAGGCGAGCGAGCTCGAGCCGGACATGCGCAGCGCCGACGAGATCGCCGCCGATATCATCGCGAGCGAGCGGCTGTCCGCGGACGAGCTCGCGGCGGACCAACCGGACCGGTGGGCGGCCCTCCTGTCTCGCGCATGGCCGCCTACACCTGGACAGAGATCACGGATGTGGGCGGGCGGGCCGGTCTCGTCGAGTCGGTTTGTTTGAGCGCGGCGGAATGCTGCTACGATCCTCATGCCGTGAAGAAGATCTTGGTAGTCGAGGACGATCCCGTGAATCAGATGATCCTGTCTGACTTCCTGGCGGCGAACGGCTACCTGACGGTCGCGGCCGCGTCGGGGCCCGAGGGCATCGAGCGCTTCGAGCGCGACGCGCCCGACCTCTGCCTCGTCGACGTGCAGCTGCCGCGCAAGAACGGCTTCGAGCTGTGCCGCGAGATCAAGAGCACCGGGAAGAACACGCCGATCCTGCTCATGAGCGCGGTGTACACGGATCGGGATCAGAGCAACCGCACGATCCAGCTCGGCACGCTCGCCGATGGCTACCTGTCCAAGCCGTTCGATCTCGTACAGCTCCTGACGCAGGTCAAGCAGCTGCTCGGCGAAGCCTAGTACCATCGCACCGTGAAGCTTCCGTTGGCGGATGCGCTCGCGGAGATGGGGCTACCGGCCAATCGGCCGAAGCTCTGGTTCGGCGTGTGGTCGGGGTTCGCGATCGCGATCGGCTTCGCGGTGCTCGCGGCCGCGGCGGCGCTGTTTGACCTGACGCCGTGGACGTGGGCGTACGTCGCGCTCGTGTCGATCAAGCTGCTGACGAACACGCTCGCGTGGTGGGGGCTCAAGCGCGATCGATTCGTGATGGAGACCCAGAGCCTCAACACGACGGGCGACGTGATCCTGTTGACCGCGGCGATCTACTTCACGGGAGGCCCGTACAGCCCGCTGTTGCCGACGTACGTGATCATCGTCGCGGTGCTCTCGCTGCTGTCGAACCTCGCCGTGACGATCGTGATGGCGTCGCTGATCGTGCTCTCGTTCGGCACGATGCTCGTGCTGATGACGCTCGGCATCCTGCCGACGACGCCCGTCCCCGGCTCGCCCGGACACACGCCGTCCATCGGCTACGCGGTCACCGCGATGGTCTACTGCGCCTTTGTCGTCGGCGTGCCGGCGTTCTACTCGGCGGCGACGCTGCGCCTTCTGCAGACAAAAGAGTCCGCGCTCGAGCGCCGCACCGCGCAGCTGATCGAGAGCGCCGCGCAGCGCAGCCAGTTCGTCGCGTCGATGACGCACGAGCTGCGAACTCCGATCCACGGCGTGCAGGGCCTCGCCGACGTGATCGCCGCCGGCGTGTACGGCCCGGTCACGGACAAGCAGCGGGAGGCCTGCGCGTCGATCAAGCGCAGCGCGCAGTCGCTGCTGCAGCTCGTCGACGACGTCCTCCAGCTGACGCGCGCCGAGGCGGGCAAGATCGAGACGCGGCCGAGCACCGTGGACGTCGCGGCGCTCGTGGAGCGCGTGAGCGCATCGACCTCGTGGATGGTCGGCACGAAGAACATCGCGCTCGATGTCGACATCGCGCCCGAGCTGCCGACCGTGCAGTCCGACGAACGCTGGCTCGCCCATGTCCTCGTCAACCTGATCGCGAACGCCGTGAAGTTCACGCCCGAGGGCGGCAAGGTGGTCGTGCGCGCGATGAAGCACCCGGCCGGCGTCGAGCTCGTCGTCGAGGATACGGGCATCGGCATCGCGCCCGAGGATCGCGCGAAGATCTTCGAGCCGTTCCGCCAGGGCGAGCGTGGCGACGAGAAGGGCTACGGCGGCGTCGGCCTCGGCCTCGCGCTCGTCGCGCAGCTCTCGGATCTCCTCGCGACCACCGTCTCGCTCGACTCCGTGGTTGGCAAGGGCTCGACGTTTCGCGTGCTCGTCCCGTTGCAGTGGCGCGGGCGGCGCACCGCACAGATCAGCGTGCCGCCCGTCGACGACGAGATCACGGCCGACGGCGAGAACAGCTAGGCGAGCGAGAGCAGCAGCTCGGCGAGCGCCGCGGGCTGATGCCGCTGGATCGCGTGGCCGGCGCCGGCGACGATCTCGTAGCGATGGTTCGCGAAGCACGCGCGTCGCTTCGCGCGCTCGTCGATCGACAGGTTCAGCTTCGAGTCCGCGCCGTCGACGATCAACACCGGGCACGCGATCCTCGCCCAGTACTTCATCGCGGTGTCGAGGCGATACGGATACGGGCCGAACGTCGCGTGCAGCGGATCGTGCTTCCACGCGTAGCCGCCGTCGACGCGCCGGGTGCCGAGCTCGGCGAGCTCGCGCGCGAGCTCGGGCGACAGCAGATCGTCGTGCTTGCGCAGCCGCGCGACCGCGTCGTCGAGCGTCGCGATCACCTTGGGCTGCTTGGTCCGCGCCGCGCGCCACGCATCGATCCACATCGCCGTGCGCGTCGGCCCGTCGGCGCTGCTCTGATCCGGCGGGCCGAGTCCCTCGAGGAGCGCGAGTGCGGCGAGGCGATCGGGCCGCGTACCCGCGTAGTAGCCGCACACGCTGCCGCCCATGGAGTGGCCGACGAGCACCACGCGCTGCTTCGCGCACTGCCGGATCACGTCGTCGAGATCCGCGACGTAGTCCATGAAGTGGTAGTAGCCGCCGCCGCTGATCCAGTCGCTGTCGCCGTGCCCGCGCAGGTCGGGCGCGATCACGTGACCGCGCGTGGCGAGCCGCTCGGCGACACCGCGCCACGCGTACGCGACGTCGGTGAACCCGTGCACCAGCACGAACGTCAGATCGCTGCTCGCGGGGCCCGCCCACTCGAGGACGTGGTAGCCGATGCCCGTCGCCAGTGACAGCCGGCGCGAAGTCGCGGTCACGGTCAGGGTGCAGCGACCACGTGGTAGACGGTGCCGTTGAGGCGCGTCACGTACAGCTCGCCGCGGGCGTCCGCGTGGATGCTCGTGATGCTCGAGGGCAGGGCCGGATCGTTCAGCGGATAGTCGAACACCTCGAGGTCGTTCGAGCCCGCCATGAACCGCGCGCGGTGCAGGCCGGCGCCCTGCGAGCTGTGATCCGTGTACAGGTGCCAGCCGACGAGGTCGGGGAAGCACGTCCCGCGGTACGTCTGGCCGCCGATGATCGAGATCCACGTCGGGTGGCGATAGACCTTCTGCGGGAACACGAGGCCCGGCGCGTTCATGTCACACGTCTGCTGCGTGCCGTTCTGCTCGCAGCCGTTCGGCGAATTATCGGGATCGGGCAGGCCGTCGTTCTGGCCGAGCGTCTGGCAGCAGCGATCGCCTTCCCACACGCTCCAGCCGAGGTTCTTGCCGGACTGCTCGCCGGCCTTGATCGCGGTGAGCTCCTCCGTCTTGATCTGGCCGACGTCGCCGATCCAGATGTCGCCGGTCTCGCGGTCGAACGACCATCGCCACGGGTTGCGCAGGCCGTACATCCAGATCTCCGGCGCGCCGCCGCCGCCCGCGAACGGGTTCGACGGCGGAATCGCGTACTCCTTGTCGGGATCGCGATTGTCGACGTCGATGCGCAGCATCTTGCCGAGGAGCGCGACCGTCTGCGTGCCCATGTTGTTGAGCGCCTGGCCGTTGCGGCGCGGATCGCCACCGCTGCCGCCGTCGCCGGTACCGATGTAGAGGTAGCCGTCGTTGCCGAACTCGATCATGCCGCCGTTGTGGTTCGTGGCGAAGTCGGGGATGCGAAGGATCGGCGTGCAGGTGTTGTCCGCCTTGTTCGGGTCCGTCGCGCTCGCCGTGCAGCGCAGTACGACGTCCTCGTAGGGGCTTCCGCCGCTCGCGGTGTAGAACACGAAGAACTGGCGATTGCAGGCGTACTGCGGGTGGAACGCGAGGCCGAGCAGGCCTTGCTCGCTGCCGCTCTCGAGGTTGGTGACCGTCGTCGCGAGGTCGAAGAACGGGTCGGTGATCAGCGTCCCGTTCTCGTCGATGATGCGGATCTTGCCGCCGCGACCGACCACGAACAGGCGCGGATCGCGCGGCGGCGAGGTCACGAGCAGCGCGGCCGCATCGCCGTCGGTGCCCGCGCTGAAGATCGGACCGCCGCCGATCTGGACGAGCGAGGTGTCCGTTCCGTTGACCGGGTTCGCGCAGCTGGGGAGCTCGGGAGGAAGCTCGCACTGCATGCCGCCATCGCTGCCGCTGCCGCCGCCATCGCTGCCGCTGCCACCGCCGTCGTTGTTGGGATTGCTGCCGTCGTCTCCGCAACCAATGAGCGCGACGAACAAGGCGAGGACAAGCCGGGGTGACCTCATGCGCGCATCATACGCCCGTCCCGCAGCAAAGGGCCGCGGGGTCTTGGGGGTATCCTCGATGTGGCCGATCGCACCTCGTGCGCCTGGCGCACAGGCCGAGGCGGATTCGGTCAGGGGCCGGCTTCGATGTGGAAGATGACGCCGCCGGTCGTCGTCATGTACAGCTCCCCGCGCGCGTCGGCGTGGATGCTCGACACGCTGCCGGGGAACGAGCCCGCGACCTCGAGCTTCTCGAGCATCCCGCTCGACTGCAGGCGCGCGCGATACAGGCCACCGGCGCCGTAGTCCGTGTAGAAGTGCCAGCCGACGAGGTCCGGGTAGCACGTGCCGCGATAGGTCTCGCCGCCGATCACGCTGATCCATCCGTCGCCGTGCGTGCGCTCGTCCTGCGGGAACGTCATGTTCGTCTCGCTGCACGGCTGGCGGAAGCATCGGGCGCCCTCGTACATCGACCAGCCGAGGTTCTTGCCCTTCTGCTGGCCGGCGGGGAGCGCGGTCAGCTCCTCGATCTCGCCCTGACCGACGTCGCCGATCCACAGATCGCCCGTCTCCTTGTCGAACGACCAGCGCCACGGATTGCGGACGCCGATGATGAAGATCTCCGGCGCGCCGCCGCCACCCGCGAACGGGTTGTCGCTCGGGATGCCGTACTCCTTGCCGGTCGCCTTGTGGTCGACGTCGATGCGCAGGATCTTGCCGAGGAGCGCGACGCTGTTCGGCTGGGGCGAGCCGTCCATCAGCGACTGCCCGTTCTGGTTCGGATCGCCGGCGCCGCCGCCGTCGCCGGTGCCGATGTAGAGATAGCCGTCGGGGCCGAACTCGATCATGCCGCCGTTGTGGTTCGAGGCGAAGTCGGGGATCGAGAGCACCGTGGTGCACGGCGCCGTCGTGGCGTTGGGGTTCGTCGCGTCGACGGTGCAGCGCGCGACGATGTTCGCGTCGCTCGTCGTGTAGAAGATGAAGTACGTGCCGTTGCGGTGGTACTGCGGGTGGAACGCGAGGCCGAGCAAGCCGGACTCGCCGCCGGCCTCGAGCTCGTAGCCCTCCTCGATATCGAGGAACGGCTCCGGCAGCAGCGTGCCCGTCTCGTCGACGATGCGGATGCGGCCGTTCTGCTCGACGACGAAGATGCGCGGGTCTTCGCGCGGCGCCGTGACGAGCAGCGCGCTGCCATTGACGCGCACGATCTCGCGCGCGGTGATGTTCGTGCCGCTCTGGGGCGCGGCGCAGCGGGGCAGGGGCGTCGGACCGTCGTCCTCTTTCCCTCCGCAAGCAGCCAAGACCACCAACGCGAGTCCCATGGCGATGCGCATGGGACCATCCTACCCCTGTTTCTTCGCTTCTTTCGTCTCGTTTGCCTGCGCCGCGGGAACCGTGGCCTTCCCCACGCGATCGGCCCACTTGCCGAAGAAGAACAGGATCACGCCGACGAGCGCGAACGGCAGGAGGAACACCCAGCCGGTGAAGCCCTCGTGCGTGCCGAAGTACACGAGCGCGAACACGGTGCCGATCAGCCACACCACCATCGCGACGAGGTAGCCGATCAGCTGCGTGCGCCGCTTCTTGAGCGCGGCCTCGAGCTTGGTCAGGAAGAACTCGGCTTCCTCGGGGGAGAGCTTCTCGATCGCCTGGGCGAGCTCCGCATGGCGGTCGGCATCGAACGCCTTTGCCACCATGGGATCTTCTTGCACCTTGGCCTTGGCCACGGACGGAAGGTAGCAGCTATACCTCGCGCGTGCCTGCCCTCAAGCTTCACGACGACCTCGGTCGCACGCTGATCTTCGTGCATCCGCCGCAGCGCATCGTGTCGCTCGTCCCCAGCGATACTCACAGCGTGATCGCCCTCGGCGCCGCCGACCGCCTCGTCGGCCGGACGACGTACTGCGAGAGCCCCGAGGCCGCCGCCGTCCCCACCGTCGGCGGCACCAAGAACGTCGACGTCGATGCGGTCCTCGCGCTCGCGCCGCAGCTCGTGATCGCGAACCAGGAGGAGAACAGCCGCCCGGCCCTCGAGGCGCTCGCCGCGCGCGTGCCGGTGCTGGTGTCGCTGCCGCGGCGGGTTCCCGACGGCGTCGCGCACCTCGCGAGGCTCGCGCGCATCCTCGGCGTGGGCGATCGCGAGCCCGCGCGACGGCTGATCAAGCGCGGGTATCAGCTCGCCGGCAGCGCGCAGGCGAGGCGGAAGGCGTTCATCCCGATCTGGATGGATCCGCTGATGACCATCAACGCCGACACGTTCGGCTCCGACGTGCTCGCTCACGTGGGCATCGCAAACGTGTTCGGCGATCGCCTGCGCCTCTATCCGCTCGCCGCCGACCTCGGCAAGGGCGAGCCGGTCGACGCCACGGGGCGCGACGTGCGCTACCCGCGCGTCACGCTCGCCGAGGTCGCCGCGCGCGGCGCCGATCTGATCGTGCTGCCCGACGAGCCGCATGCGTTTTCCAGCGACGACGAGGCAACGCTTCGCGCGGCGCTGCCGTCCGCCGACGTCGTACGGGTGAGTGGCAAAGATCTGTTCTGGTACGGCGCGTGGACGATCGACGCGCTCGATCGTCTCGCCTCGCAGCTATCATCGGCGTAGATGTCGCGCGCCACGCTCGCCCTGATCGTCCTCGCCGGGTGCTTCCGCGTCGGACCGGTCAAGGTCGGCCTGTTGCCGCCGATGCCGAACGGAACGCAGCGCGATCCGGATCGCACGCGCAACTTCATCGCCGAGCCGGCAACGCCGAGCGGCGAGGGCGGCGTCGCCGCGGCGGGCGCGGATCCACTCGGCGCGGGTCCCGTCTCCGGCGGCGTGACGCTGACGAGCATCGCGCTGTGGAGGCTCGCCGGGCTACCGGCATTCCTCGGCGTGTACGGGACCTTCGACGAGACCGGCCTGGTCGAGCTCGATCCCGACAAGCGCGAGGAGCAGGCGAAGCGAGCGAAGCCGACCGAGTAGAGTTGCTCAGAGCCGGCGCACCAGGCCGTGCACGAAGCGCTCGACGGAGCCCGGGCCGCGCACGAAGAACAGCGACGGCTCCACGAGCTCGAGCTCCATGACCACCGGCCGGTCGTTCTCGTCGCGCGCGAGGTCGACGCGGCCGTACAGGATGCGCTCCGCGATCGGCGCGAGCGCTGCCTCGGCGACCGCGCGCTCGTCGTCGGCGATCGGGAACGGACCGGTCACGGACTCGCTGTCGCCCCAAAAGCGCGGTGCCTTGCGGATCGCGTGCGAGAGCGCGCCGTCGATCCACACGAGCGATCGCTCGCCGTACGTCTCGACCGACGTCAGATACGGCTGCACGAGCGCCGCTGCATGTCGCCCGATCGTGGCGAGGTGCGCCCGGTACGCGTCGTCGGCGTCTTCGAGAGAGAACACGCGCGTGTGCAAGGAGCCGGCCCCGACCTCGGGCTTGACCACGATCCTGTCGCCGCTCGAGCAAAGGCGCGTGCCGAGCGCGTCGCGGATGGAGCCCTTCGGTTCGCCGGGGGCCTCGCCGCGCTCGATGACCACGGTCGGCACCACCGGCACGCCGCGCGCGGCGAGCTCGAGCAAGTAGCGCTTGTGGACGTTCCCGCGCACGATGTCGGCCGGGTTCCACAGCGGCGCCGCGCGCGACACGCGATCGATCCACGCGAGGAACGCGGTCACGTCGAGCGCGTAGTTCCACGTCGAGCGCAGGACGGTCGGGATGGGCGCGTCCCAGTCGACGCGTGGATCGTCCCACGCGACGAGCGCGGCATCGATCCCCGCGGCGGCGAGCGCGGCCGCGAGCGGCGCCTCGTCGGGGTCGACCTCGGGCAGGGTCAGGCACGTCGCGACGCGGAGCTTCACGATCGCGCCTCGCGACGAGCGCCGGTCACGACAGAGCCTCGCGAAGATCGTCGAACAGATCGTCGACGTGCTCGAGGCCGACGGAGAGGCGCAAGAGGTCGGCGGGCGTCGGCGAGTCCGGGCCCTCGACGCTCGCGCGGTGCTCGATCAGGCTCTCGACGCCGCCGAGCGAGGTCGCGGGCAGCCAGACCTTCACGCGCCTCACGAGGTCGAGCGCTCGCTCGCGCGAGCCGACCTGGATCGACAGCATGCTGCCGAAGCCTCGCGTGTACTGCTTCTTCGCGATCGCGTGCTGCGGATGCGTCGCGAGGCCGGGATAGCGCACGCTGACGTTCGTGAGATCTGCGAGCTGCGTCGCGAGCTGCAGCGCCGTCGCGCTCGAGCGCTCGACGCGCGCGAACAGCGTGCGCATGCCGCGCTGGAGGAGGTACGCCTCGAATGGCCCCAGCACGGGCCCTTCGTCGTGACGCAGCTGCTTCAGCTCGGCCCACGCGTCGTCGTCCTTCGCGGTGACGAGCGCGCCCGCGAGCACGTCGGAGTGGCCCGAGAGGTACTTCGTCGCCGAGTGCATCACGAGATCCGCGCCGTGCGCGATCGGCTGCACGTGGACGGGCGACGCGGCGGTCGAGTCGACCGCGAGCTTCGCGCCCACGGAGTGCGCGAGCTCCGCCGCGGCGGCGAGGTCGGTGACCTGCCACGTCGGGTTCGCGGGGCTCTCGACCCAGACGAGCTTCGTCGTCGGGCGAAGCGCCGCACGCAGCTCGTCCGTGTTGCTCGCATCGACGAAGTCGACGTGCACGCCCCAGCGCACGAACCGCGACAGCCAGTTGCGCACGGCGAAGTAGCCGTAGCGCGGGCCGATGATGTGATCGCCCGGCTTGCAGATCGCGCGGAACGCGGCGGTCGCGGCGGTCATGCCCGACGCGAACACGAGCGCGCCGGCGCCGCCTTCGAGAGCGGTCAACAGCTCCTCCGCCGGCACCGTGCCCGGGTTCTCGTCGCGCGTGTACATCGGACCGCGCAGCTCGTAGCGCTCGTCGCGCGCGTACGTGGTCGCGAGGTGGATCGGCGGCACCACCGCGCCGGTCGCTTCGTCGATCGAGTGCATGACCTTGGCAGCGAGCGTCTCGGGCTTCACGGCCCGCACTATCTCACTGCGCGGCGCCGTCGGGCAGCGTGAAGCCGTAGCGCGTCATGATCTCGCGACCGTCGCGACTCGCGAGGAACTCGGCGAGCTTGCGGGCGTCGTCGGACTCTGTACCGGTGCCGCACACGACCAACTGTTGATCGAGCGGTTCGTGGAGCGCGGGATCGATCTTGAGCGACGTGCCGCCCTTCGCGACCACCGCGAGCGAGAGCGCGACGACCGCGGCGTCGACGTCGCCGTTCTTCGCGAACAGCATCGTCGCCGAGACGCTCTCGCCCAGGACGATGCGATCGGCGATGCGGTCCCACACGCCGGCCTTCTGCAGCGCTTGCTTCGCGGCGATGCCGTACGGCGCGTGCTCCGGGTTCGCGATCGCGATCTTCTCGAACTCGGGCTTCGCGAGGTCCTCGAGCGTCGCGGGTGCGGTCTTGTCGGGCGGCGTCCACACGACGATGCGCCCGCGCGCGTAGAGCTGCTTGCTCGCCGGATCGCAGCGCCCCGACGCGGCGACGCGATCGGTGAACTCCTTGTTGGCGGAGGCGAACAGGAAGAACGGGGCGCCTTGCTCGATCTGCTTCGCGAGCAGGCCGCTCGACGAGAAGTTGAACTCGGGCGAGATGCCGGTCTTCGCGGTGAACTCCTTGCCGACCTCGAGGAACGCGGTCTGGAGATCGGACGCCGCGGCGACGCGGACCTTGCGCCCGGACTTCTTGCCGCCCGAGCATCCACACGCGAAGGCGAGGGCGATCGCGAGGGACAGCAGCGTTCTCACGATTCCAGGGTACCGCACGCGATGTGTGGGCAACCTCGCTGTCACATCCATGTAACGCGGCTCTTCGGGCTATAACCGCGTCATGGAACGCCGTGTGGTCATCATCGAAGACGAACGCGACGTCGCGCGTCTCCTCGAGTTCAACCTGCGCAGCGCGGGCTTCGAGGTGGTATCCGCCGGCACGGGGACGAAAGGGTTCGGCGCCGTCCAGGCGAACGTCCCCGAGGTCGTGATCCTCGATCTGATGCTGCCCGACACCTCGGGCTACGACGTGTGCAAGCAGATCCGATCGGATCCGAAGGTCGGCGAGGTCGGCGTGCTGATGCTGACCGCGAAGGGCGAGGCCGAGGATCGCATCCTCGGGCTCGAGGTCGGCGCCGACGACTACGTCGTGAAGCCGTTCGTGGTGCGCGAGGTCGTGTTGCGCGTGACGGCGCTCGCGAATCGCCTCGCGGAGCGGCGCGCGCGACCGGCGGCGGGCGACCCGAACAAGGTGCTCAAGGTGGGCCCGATCGAGCTCGATCCCGTCACTCACGACGTGCGGATCGCCGGGGCGCCGACGCAGCTGCGCCCGCTCGAGTACAAGCTGCTGCAGCTGCTCGTCGGTGACCCCGGCCGCGTGTTCTCGCGCGAGGAGCTGCTCGAGCAGGTGTGGGAGATGCGCGGCGATATCAACACGCGCACCGTCGACGTTCACGTGCGGCGCCTGCGCGTCAGCCTCGGGCCCGCCGCCGATGTCATCGAAACGGTACACGGCTTCGGCTATCGCGCGAAGCGCCCGGACGCGTAGCACCTGATACGATCGCGTCGAGTGCATCGCTCGCTGCGCAATCGGCTGCTGTTCACGTTCCTGATCCTCGTGATCGTCGTCGGCGCGACGACCCTGATCGCGATCGAGCGCACGCTCGCAGACGACCTCGTCGCATCGCTCGACGCGCGCCTCCTCAAGCAGGGTGACTCGGTCGCGAACTGGCTCACGGTCGCCGGCCACCCCGAGCGCCTCGCACCGCGCCTCGCCGCCGTGACCGGCACGCGCATCACGATCGTCGGTGCCGATGGCTTGATCCAGGGCGACTCGCTCGAGCCCTCGACCGTCGGGCGCCCGATCGGCGACGCCGCCGAGGTCGCGAAGGCGCGGCGCGGCGAGATCGGCCGCGCGATCCGCAAGCTGCGCGCCGAGGATCCACCGCAGTACCTCGTCGCGGTCGAGGGCGACTTTCATCGCGTGATCCGGCTCGCGGTCCCGCTGGACGACGTCCTCGAGACGCGCGCGCGCATGCGCAATCGCCTGCTCGTCGGCTCCGCGTTCGGCCTGCTCGGCTCGCTGCTGCTGTCGTGGATCTTCATCCGCGCGGTCACCCGGCCGCTGCAGTCGATGACCCGTACGGCCGAGCGGCTCGCGAAGGGTGACTACGACGCGCCCGGGCCGACCGACGCCGGCGGCGAGCTCGGTGTCCTCGCACGCACGATGATGCACATGGCCGGCGAGGTGAAGTCGCGCATCTCGGAGCTGACGCAGCAGCGCGATCTGCTGTCGGTCGTGTTCGGCGGGCTCGTCGAAGGCGTCGTCGTCGTCGATCGCACGGGCAAGACGGTGCTCGTCAACGACGCCGCGAAGCCGCTGATCGACAGCTCGGACGATCACCCCGAGCTGCCACCTGCGCTGAGGCCGCTCGTCGAGAAGGCGCTCGCCGGCGCGCAGTCCGACGCCGAGCTCGTGCTGTTCGGTCGCGAGGTCCGCGCGTCCGCGCGCCCGCTCAACGATCCGGGCGGCGCGATTCTCGTGCTCTACGACGTCACGCGCATGCGCGCGCTCGAGGCCGTTCGCCGCGAGTTCCTGTCCAACGCCGCGCACGAGCTGCGCACGCCGGTGACCTCGATCTCCGGCTACGCGGAGACGCTCCTCGGCGGTGGCGTGGACCCCGAGACCAGCAGAGAGTTCCTCACGACGATCCATCGCAACGCGCAGCGCATCGCGTCGCTCGTGTCCGACCTGCTCGTCCTCGACACGCTCGGCGGTCGCCAGTCCGCGATCAGCGAGCGCACGCGGGTCTCGCTCGCGCAGGTCGTCAACGATGCCGCGCGTACGACCAAGGGCGTGACGCCCTCGGCGCAGATCGACATCGACGTTCCGGCGGCGCTCGCCGTGCTCGGCACGCGCGAAGGCCTCGACCACGTCGTGCAGAACCTCGTCGACAACGCGGTGAAGTACGGCGGCAACACGCCGGTGAGCGTGCACGCGACCACGCGCGATGGTCACGTGCTGCTCTCGATCGCCGATCGCGGCCCCGGCATCCCCAAGGGACACGAGGAGCGCATCTTCGAGCGCTTCTACCGCATCGACGCGGGGCGCTCGCGCGACGTGGGCGGCAGCGGCCTCGGGCTCGCGATCGTGAAGTCGCAGATCGAGGCGATGGGCGGACGCGTGTGGGTCGAGGATGCGCAGCCCGGCGCGCGCTTCGTCGTCGAGCTCGACGCCGCGCCCTGACGCGCGGCGGTCGTCACTTCGCGGGCGGCTTCTCCGCCGTCGTCGCGGAGCCGGCCGGAGCGGCCGCTGCCGAGCCCGTCGCGGGCGCCGCCGAGCCCGTCGCCGTCGCGGCGGATCCCGTCGCCGTTGCGGCGGATCCTGTCGCGGCCGACCCGGTCGCGGCCGACCCGGTCGCGGCCGAACCGGTCGCGGAGCCCGATCCCGCGGATCCGGAGCCGGTCTCCGTCGCGCTCGATCCCGATCCGTCGGCGATTGGTGCGGGCGTCGGGGCAGGCGCGGGCGCGGGCGCGACGAGCTTCGACCCCGGCACGATCGGATCCGGCGGCGCGATCTTCTCCTCCGGCTTCTTGCCCGAGCACGCGGCGACGAACACGACAGCGAGGAGGACGGCCTTCGACATGCGCGGACCCTAGCGCACGATCGGCCTTCAGTCGTCGTAGATCGTGATCAGATCGTAGCCGCGTGGGTTGTTCCGCTCGGTGTACACGACCGCGAGGCCGAACTCGCCGCCCTCGCACTCGAACGACACCACGCCGCCCTTGGACAGCCACTCGTTCGCATTCTTGCGAAGGATCTCGTACTTCGGCGGCGTGCCCGGCGGCAGCTCCGGGTATTGCTGGCCGAGGAGCTTCGCGTACTTCGTGCGCGGCTCGCGCTCGTAGCAGCCGCCGGTGCCGACGGTGCGCTGCGCGAGGAACGGATAGAAGTTGCCGACGTTGCGGCGCTCGCGCTCGACGGAGTACGGCGTGCCGTCCTCCTTCATGTAGATCGCCTTGAGGTCCTCGGGCAGGTTCGGCAACCGACCGGCCATGTCGTAGCGGTGCAGCAGCACCTCGATCTGACCGACCGCCGAGAAGTCGAACAGAGCGACGTACTCGGCCTTCGATGTCTTGACCGCGCGCTCGAAGTCGAACACGACGCGTTCGCGCATCGACAGGTTCGCGCGCTCGGGCGGGAACTGCTCGACGGGTGCCGCCGGTACGCTCGGCGTCATCGGCGCGACGGGAGGCGGCGCGACCGCCGCCTGGCCCGTGCACGCCGCGAGGAGGATCAGGGTCAGGCTGCGTGTGCCCATGCATCACCGTAGTCGTCGAGGGCGCTGCCGACCGGAATGCCGAGCGCCTGAAAGCCGGGGACGAGCACCTCGCGCACGCACGTCGAGTAGATCACGCGCTCCTCGGCGGGCGTCATGAGGCCGTGCGTGCGAACCGCCTCCGTCACCTCGCCGACGGGCCGCTCGCGCTCGACGACGTTCGCGACGCCGCGCAACGCGCGCGGGAGCATCTCGGCCGCCGCGTCGATCACGCCCTGGCCACCGACCTCGATCGCGTGGCGCATGTACGACCAGCCGAGCCGCGCGTGCATCACCTCGTCGGAGTAGATCGACGTCAGCACGGCGAGCGCCGTGGGATCCGTCGTCAGATCGCGCGTCGCCGACAGGACCGTCGTCGCGTACGTCTCCGACACGCACGACACGAGCATCGTGTTCGCGAGCGCCTGGTGCAGCTTCGGCCGCTCGGGATCGTCGGGCAGCGATGACATCCCCGGAGGCGGGAGGTTCTTCTTGCCCGAGTAGATGTGCGCCATGCGCAAGCACATCTCGGCGTGGCGAACCTCGTCGATGCCCGCGCGGAGGCACAGCGACAGCACGTCGGCCGGCGCGTTCGCCGCGACGAGATCGATCGCGAGCACCGAGAACGTCGACACCGCGAGGTACTCCGCCTCCGAGCGACGCATCCACGTCGCCGCGAGCCGGTTGCGCTCGGGCTCGGTCAGCTTGTCGACGGTGGTCTCGTTCCACGGGATGTGGACCGTGCGCCGCCGCATCAAGCGATGATGCTCGGACTCGAGCGGCGTCCCGCTGAGCCACCACGGGCTCGTCGGCTCGTACGCGTCGTCGCGCCCCGGAGCGACGATCGATGGCTCGATATCGCCGAGCACGCCCTCGTTCGGATCGGGGTTCACGAGAGGATGAACCCGCGACCCGACGGGCGGCTCTTCGTGGTGCGGGGCCGCGCCTTCTTCGACTCGGCCTCCTTCTTCGCCGCTTCTTCCGCGGCCGCTTTCTCCTCGGCTTCCTTTGCCGCCTGCGCCTCGGCGGCGGCCTTCTCCTCGGCGATCCGCGCTTCCTCTGCCTTGCGCGCCTCTTCTTCTTCGAACTTCGCCTGCGCGGCGGCGTCCTCGGCGGTGATGCCCTTCGCATCGGGGTCGTCTGCCGCGGACGGCGTCGTCTCGGTCGCAGTCGGTGCCGGCGCCGGCGTGGTGTCGGCCTTCTTGTCGCTGCCGCCGCACGCGGCGAGCGGCGTCGCGAGCATCGCGCCCGCGACGACGATCGTGCGCCAGATCTTGTTCGAAACCATGGTGCGCTTCATCCGGATCCCCCTAGCTGCGTGAGCTTAAAACACAAACGCGCCCGGGATGGGCGCGCTTACACGATGTTGAACCCCGACTACGAAAGGATGAAACCGCGGCCCATCGGGCGTGTCGATTCCTTCCGCGGGCGTGGCTTCTTTGCCTGGGCCTCGGCCTTCGCCTCGGCATCCGCCGTCTTCGCGTCGGCCTTCGCCTGCGTGATCTTCGCCTTGAGCTCGTCCTTCTGCTTCTTCTGCGCGGCGAGGCTCGCCGTCGCCGCGTCGCGTGCGGCCTGATCCTTGGCCGCCTTGAGCTCCTTGTTCGTCGCCGCGATCTTCTTGTCGAGATCCTTCATCTCGAGCTCGAGCGTCTTCACGGTCTCCTTCGCGCGCTTCGCGAGCGTCGCCTTGTCCGGCGGCGGCTCGACGGGCATCGCCGCGGCCTTCGCATCCGTCGGCGCCGCCTTCGAGTCCTTGGCGGGCGGCGGTGGCGGCGCGGGCTTGGTCGCCGCTTCCTTCTTCGCGGGCGGGGCATCCCCGGCCGCCGCAATCAGCGGTGTGCCGAGCATCGCTCCGGCGACCACCACGGTCCGCCAGATCTTCGACGCGCTCCTGCGTCCCGACGTGCTTGCATAGACGATCTGCGCCAGCTCACGATGCTTCGCCATGTCTCCTGGACGACCACGATGACATCGCGGTTGCACCGATTCCAGGCCTACAGCGGAGCCAACGTGTCGCCCGATCGCGTGGGGCGAAATGCCTCGCGGCTAGCTGAGGATGAAGCCGCGGCCTTCGCCGCCGCCGCCGTCATCATCGACGCCGCGCGGTCGCTCGCCACCACACGGATCGGCGCACGGATCGACACTCGCGCACGGATCGGCCGTCGGCGTCATGTCGGTCGTCTCGGTCGATGGTGGGGTCTGCGTCTCCGTCGACGGCTGCGTCGTCGTGTTCGTCGGCGTCGTCGTGGCAGCGGGAGAGTTCTTCTTGCACGCGGGCGCACCGAGCATCGCGCCTGCGAACACGACCGTCCGGAAGATCGTTTGAGCGGTGTTGCGCTTCATCGGCCGTGAGCCTAGCGCGATTCAAACCTTGCCGCGTGCGTATTCCACGCGCGTCGGGGGGATCATGCCGAGCGCGTCGAGCAGGCGCCGGCGCGCGAACGTCGACCACCCGGTCGGTGGGAGCGCCACGTGCAGCTGCGTACCGTCGAGCTCGATCGTCGGCGTGTCCGGGTGCGCCGAGAGCTCGACGCCGGCGACGCGATCGTCGGCCACGCGCTCGACCTCGTCGATCACCGTCGGCAGCACGTACTCGAGCGTGCGCACCGTGTCCTCGTCGAGGCCCGACGCGATGCGATAGCCGCGCTTCGCCGCCTTGATCTTCGCGTCGAGCGCCGCGCGATCGAAGCGCCGCGCGATGCTCCACTGCGGCATGCCGACCTCGGTGAACCACGCCTTCGCGCGCGCGGCGACCCACTCGGCTGCCTCGCCTCCACGCGCGGCGGTGAGCTTCTCGTCGAGCAGCGGGATCTCGGTGAGCAGCGCGTCGACCTCGTGGTTCGGTGCGTCGACCTCGAGGAACAGGAACGGGCCGAACTGCGTCGCGGTCAGCACCTCGCGCGCGGCCTCGCGGCCCTTGTCGAACCACGCGCGATCGGCCGGATCGGCGGCGCCGAGCAGATCGTAGAACGCGAGCGCGCGCGTCACCGCGTCGCGCGTCTCGGCGAGGATCGCGCGGCGGCGCGGGTTGCTCAGCGCCGGTGTGATGCGCGGCTCGCGCGCGAGCATCAACGTGAGCACCAGCGATGGATCGCTGTGCTGCGCGACCTGATGCGTGTGGACGCGGCCGCGTGTGGGATCGGAGTCGACCGTGTAGAGCCGCACGGCGCGCGGCATCAGGCGTCGTCCTTCGGCAGCTGGATCGCGGGCGAGGACATCATCGGCACCTGCGGCGCGGGCGCACCGCTCTGCTGCGCCACCATCCCGCGCATGCGGCGCACGAGCTCCGCGACGATCGCCTGTGACATCTCGGGGCGCTCGGACATCACGCGCTTGAAGCCTTCACCCGGCACGCGGAGCATGCGCGTGCGCGTCGTCGCGCGGACCGTCGCGGATCGCGGCGACGAATCGAGCACCGCCATCTCGCCGATGCACGCGCCGGCGCCGAGGGTGTTGAGCACCTTCTCGGGGCGGCCCGTGTCCTGGCCGCCCGTGAACACCGTGACGTCGCCCTTCACGACGAGGTACACCGCGTCGCCGGCGTCGCCTTCCTTGAAGACGTCGCGTCCCGCCTCGACCCGGCGCTCCTCGACGATCTGCGCGAGCTCCTCGAGATCCTCCGCGTCGAGCTCCGCGAAGATCGGCACCTGCCGGATCAGCATCATCTTCTCGATCACCGTGAGCTGCGCCATCGCTGCGTTTGCATCCAGGGTCGCATAAACGCCGGCGTTCCCCTTGCCCTGTTTTGTCTGCGCGAACGCGGTCGCGGACAGCGCCGCCGGGTCCATCGCCGGCATCTCCGACGACGTCCCGCCGGACACGGCCCGCACGGCGGCGTGGCGCACGTTCTGGTCGGGGTCGCCCAGCACCTTGGTCAGCAGGTCGCGCGTCAGCCGGCTCTTCGCGCCCATCGCACGCACGGTCGCCTCGCGCACGATCGGCTCGGGGTCGTCGAGCATCGCCACGACGCGCTTGCGCGGTGCCTCGTCCT
Source organism: uncultured Kofleriaceae bacterium (assembly GCA_964617845.1). Lineage (GTDB taxonomy): Bacteria > Myxococcota_A > Polyangia > Haliangiales > Haliangiaceae > JABFXX01. The sequence continues at coordinate 20,920 of CAZUAR010000004.1, forward strand.
CGAAGCGAGACAGCAGCATCGCGACGACCGCGCGAACGTGGCGCGAGGCGTCGTCGGCGATCGCGAGGAACGGCGCGGCCTCCCACGTCCCGGCCTCGCGCCGCGCGAGGCGCGACAGCGCGCGCGTCAGCGGATCGCGCAGCGAATCGCCGACGTTCTCGATCGTCTCGAGCGCCTCGAGCTTCACCACGCCGGCCTTCGCCGCCTGTGCGCGCACCTGCTCGACCTCGGGCCGCTTGGACATCACGGCCATGATGCCGAGCGCGTTGATCGCGTGCTCGTGCGCGCGCCCGCGTGCGAGGTGGCGGAGCAGCGACAGGCTCGCGCTCTCGCTCTTGTCGACGTTGGTCTGGTTCGCCGCCTCGACCGCCGCGACGAGCTTCTCGATCTCGGCGAGCTCCGCGGCGTACATCTTGTCGATCGGGCCGCCCGGCGCGAGCAGCTGCGCGAGCGCTTCCTCTTCTTCATCCTCGCCGACGCCACGCTCCGTGCGCAGCGCCTCGAGGCTCGACGGCGTCGGCGACGTGCCGAGGCGCGCGGCCTCGACGACGAGGCGCTCGAGCTCCTTGCGATACTGCTCGCGCGCGAGCCGCAGCTCCGCGCTTCCTTGGTACGCGGGGTCGAACAGCTGCCGCTCCTCGGCGGATAGCTCGCCGACGATCTTCTGGTGATCCTTGTCGGAGATGCCGAGCTGCGCGCGCAGGCTGTCGAGCAGCACGAGCTCGTTGCGCGTTACCAGCCCGTCCGCGACCATCTCGCGCACCGTCTCCTTGTACGCGCGAAGCCGCGCATCCTTCTGCTTCGTCCGCTCGGTGTGGAGCAGATAGATGTCCTTGAGGTCATCGCTCGGCGGCGCGTCGCCCCACTCCCACTTCTTGAGGATCTTCTGCGCGAACTTCTCCTGGACGTGCTGATCCTCGCGCCGCGTCACGCGCCGCACGAAGATCGCCGTCGACGCGAACACGACGATGATGCTCCACGCCGTCACGGTCCACGCCGGTAGCTTCGCGAGCGATGGTTGACCCGCGAACAAGTAGAACGCGTTGAAGCCCGCCAGCCCGCAGAACGCGAGCATGCCGTGGCGGATGCGCGCGACGAGCGCGACCTTCGTCTCGGCCGCGCTGTCCTTCGGCAGCGCCGCCAACCGCGAGCGCACGATGATGCGCTCGACGATGGAGAACACGAGATAGCTCCCGAGCCCGAACACGATCAGCGTGAGCGGCGCCGCCACGACGCGCGGGATCGCGGGCGCGAACGTGAAGCCCGGGTCGAGCATCTTCGACGGCAGGTCGCGCTCGTACGTCCACGCGCCGCTGAAGTAGTACGACCACGATCCGCTGACCAGGTAGTAGTAGATGTAGAACGCGGCGACGATGCCGGGCCACGCGAGGTACGCCAGCCGGCGCGGCTTCTCGCTCGCTTCCTTCCAGTAGCCCTGCTCGAGATCGATGTCGGGGCAGTGCTTCTTGCAGGCCACGCACGGCGCGCACTGGCTCGTCAGGTCGTCGGACGCCGCGGCGCCGCGCGCCGGCTCCGTGTAGATCTTCTCGACCATGCCGACGGGGCAGAGGAAGTTGCACCACGTCTTCCCGGCGTAGACGAAGCTCGTCACGATCGCCCACACGGTGACCACGCCGAGGAACGCGCCGAGCCAGACGTGGCTGCCGTTCGTCGCGACCAACCGCATCGTCAGCGCGACCACCATCAGGCCCAGCTGCACGAGCAAGTAGTTCTTGCTCATCCAGTCGCCCATCTTGCGCGTGCCCGGCCGTCCGACGAGCCGCCCGATCTGGCCCATCACCGCGAGCGGACAGATGCGCCGCCACAGGTGATAGCCGAACGCCATCCAGAAGAACGGCAAGCTCGCGATCGCGACGGTCCACGTCAGGCGATTGCCGTGCTCGAAGCCCAGGATCGTCGGAATCGTCGCCGCGAACGCGATCACCATCACGACGCGCGCGGCGATGATGAGCCTCGGGGCGGTGCCGCCGTCGGTGAACGCGGCCCAACCGCCGGCCTTGGTCTTCGCGGCCTTCGACTCCTTTGGCTTGCCGTCGTCCTTCTTCGCCGCGGGCTTCTCCCCGACGACGGGGAGCTTCTTCTTCTCGAGCTTGATCTTGTCGGTCGTCGCGAGGTCGACGGGCTTCGCGTCGCCCTTCGGCTTTGCGTCCGGAAGCACGGGAGGCTTCGGCGCATCGGCGGGCTTCGCGTCGGCGGGCTTTGTTGCGGAGGCCGTCGCAGTTGGATCGGCGAGGCCCGACGTGCGCGGTTCGCTCGCAGCGGGCTTCGCTGCCTTCTCGGCCTTCGCGGGCTCGCTGCCGCCCTCGGCGGCCTTCTTCGCCGCCTTCGCCGCCTTCGCCGCTGCGAGTCGCGCTGCACGCGCGGCGAGGCGCTCGGCCTCCGCGGCGTCGGCGGCGACCTTGGTCGCGGGATCGTCGGTCGGCGGCTTGTCGCTCATCGAGTCATGTCCTCAGAAAGCTCGACGTGCGGAACGATGCCGCGACGTGAGTGCAGCATGCGTTCGCATCGACATGAGCATACCGACGCGGGCATGTCCGGTCGCTACTTCACTCCGTCGGTGAACGGACACCCGAGCTTCACCTTCACGTCCGGCGCGAACTTCGCGTACTGCTCCTTGGCGCGGCACTCCTGGTGCTTCAAGAACTCGAGCGTGAACTCCTCCCAGTGCGTGGTCGGGATGATCTGGAAGTTCAGCGTCGCGATCTTCTTGTTCAGCGTCTTCGGCACGCCCTTGCTCGGATCGGTGTTCGCGGGATCCGAGTAGTCGTGCATGCCGAAGTTGCGGATGTGGCACTGCGAGCACGTCATGCCGTTCTCTTCGCCGACATCGCGGCGGCCGTCCTCGAGCGGGAAGTCGACCTGCATGAACTCGTTCTTGTGCTTGACGTAGAGGTTGTTCGCGTCGATGCGACCGCCGCGGACACCGCCGCGCCCGCCCCAGTCGGGAAGATCGACGAAGCCGAGCGTCTTGCGACAGAGGATCTGGTGGCCGGGCGCCATCGCAGGACCGGGCGTCCAGCGCGGACCGCAGGTCGGGACCCAGGACTTTCCGTCCTCGGACGGAATCGTCTTCGTCCAGAAGCCGGGGATGATCACGTTCTGGTAGTTCTGCGAGTCGCCCTTCGGCGTGATGAACGGCTTCTGCGCGCTCCACGCCCAGCCGTCGCCCGACTTGTACGAGCCATCGGCGTTGCGCGTCGAGCCTCCGCCCATGCGCGCCTCGAGCGCGATGCCGATCGAGAACGTGCGCGCGTACGGCGCCGTCTTCTCGTCGTTGTAGGACATGAACTCGTTCATGAACGCGGCGACGGCCTTGCCGTGCGCGGCCTGGTCCTTCAGGAACTTCTCGCTCGGCGCGCCGCCGGGCATCAGGTGCTTGGCGACGAGGCCGAGGAACACCTTGTTGTTGAGCGCCTTCTCCTCGGCGGGACGGGGCAGGGCAGGGACGAACTCGACGACGGGGCGGATGCGGAACATCGCGAACACCGGCTCGGGCGCCTTGACCGCCTGATAGACGACGCGCAGCTCGGTCCAGTGGCGATCGATGCGCGGGCGGAACGCGACGATCTTCCACGCGGCCGGATCGCCGAACGCGTCCTTGTCGAAGTCCGGCGCGCCGGGATCGAGGCGATCGTTGTTCTGCGTCGTCGCGAACTGCGAGAGGAAGCCCTCGAACAGCACGTTCTTGTCCCACGTCTGGTTCGCGATCGCGGCGCGCTTCTCCGGCGCGAACTGCGGAGCGAAGCCCTGCGCGGACACGAGCAGCATCTTGTCGAGCGGCCAGTCCTTGTTGACCTGCTCGAGCCGCTTGGGCTGGCGGATCATCAGCACCGTCTCGATCAGCGCGGACTTCTGCTCGGCGACCGGCAGCGGCTGCGGCTTCGCGGTGACCTCGATCGTCCACGTCTCGGTCTTCGTGATGTTCTTCGTCGGCTGCGTGACCGTGACGACGAACTCCTGCTTGCCGATGTCGGCCTTCGTCGGCTTCCACGACACGGTCTGCGTGATCGCGTCCCACGTCGCCGACGCCGGCTTCTTCGTCAGCTCGGTGCGCGTCTCGTCGAGGTCCTGGTCGATCGCGGTGGTCGCGAACGAGATGAGCTGGCCGACGCCGACCTTCTTGTACGGCGGCGGGAACAGCTCGGGCGCGCGGTCCGGCTTGGCCGGCTTCTCGGTCATTTTCTTTGCGAGCCCGCTGTCGACGGTGGGCAGCGGCTGCGCCGGACCCGCGATCGGTGGCTCGCTCGGTCCCGGATCCGCGGGACCTTGCGGTGCGGGAGCGGGATTTCCGCCACAGGACATCGAACAGATACCGAGCAGAACCAGGGCCCTAGGCGTCCTCATGCGACGCGCATCGTACCACCACGTTTCGGAGGGTGCCGGCTCGACGAGGCTCGTCGTACCCGCGTGCTAGCTTGCCCGCGCGTATGACGACCGACCTCTCCACGCTGACGATCAACACGATTCGCACCTTGTCGATCGACGCCATCCAGAAGGCGAACTCGGGGCACCCCGGCTTGCCGATGGGCTGCGCACCGATGGCGTACGTGCTGTGGCAGCACCACTACAAGCACGATCCGAAAGCGCCGCAGTGGTTCGATCGCGATCGCTTCGTGCTCAGCGCGGGCCACGGGTCGATGCTCCTCTACTCGCTGCTGCACCTCACGGGCTACGACCTGTCGCTCGACGAGATCAAGAACTTCCGCCAGTGGGACTCGAAGACGCCGGGCCACCCCGAGTGGCACTGGACGCCGGGCGTCGAGGCGACGACCGGTCCGCTCGGTCAAGGCGCGGCCAACGCGGTCGGCATGGCGATCGCGGAGAAGTACCTCGCGAAGTACTTCAACCGCCCGGGCCACACGATCATCGATCACCACACGTTCGCGCTCGTCTCCGATGGCGACGTGATGGAAGGCGTCGCGTGCGAAGCGGCGTCGATCGCGGGCCACCTCGGCCTCGGCAAGCTGATCTACCTCTACGACGCGAACCAGATCACGCTCGACGGTCCGCTCTCGCTCTCGATGAGCGAGGACGTCGGCCGCCGCTACGAGGCGTACGGCTGGCACGTGCTGCACGTGCGCGACGGAGACACGGACATCGCGACGATCGACGCCGCGATCCGCGCGGCACGAGCGGAGCGCGACAAGCCGTCGATGATCATCGTTCGCACGACGATCGGCTACGGCTCGCCGAAGAAGGCGGGCACGTCGTCGGCGCATGGCTCGCCGCTCGGCGACGCGGAGATCGCGGCGACCAAGACGGCGCTCGGCTGGGATCCGGCGGCGAAGTTCCACGTACCCGCCGAGGTCGCGGCGCACACCGGCGAGGCGGTCGCTCGCGGCGCCGCGGCGCATGCGGCGTGGCGCGAGAAGCTCGCCGCCTACAAGCTCGCGTTCCCGGAGCTCGCGATGGAGCTCGATCTCGCGGTCCGCGGCGAGCTCCCCGCGGGCTGGGACACGCAGCTGCCGTCGTGGCAGCCCGGCTCCGCCGCGATCGCGACGCGCAGCGCGAGCGGCAAGGTGATGGGCGCGCTCGCCGCGAAGGTCCCGTGGCTCGTCGGCGGCGACGCCGACCTCGGCGGCTCGACGAAGACGATCGTCCCGGGCGGCGACTTCGATCGCACCGGCGCCGGCCGCAACCTCCGCTTCGGTGTGCGCGAGCACGGCATGGCGGCGATCGGAAACGGCATGCTGTATCACGGTGGCGTTCGCCCGCACGTGGCGACGTTCTTCGTGTTCAGCGACTACATGCGCCCGAGCGTGCGGCTCGCCGCGCTCAACAAGCAGCCCGCGATCTTCGTGTGGACGCACGACTCGGTCGGCCTCGGCGAGGACGGCCCCACGCACCAGCCCGTCGAGCACCTGATGGCGCTGCGCGCGATGCCGAACCTGTCGGTGTTCCGCCCGGCGGACGCCAACGAGACGGCGGCCGCCTGGCGCTACGCGATGGCGCGCACCGACGGCCCGACGGGCCTCGTGCTGTCGCGGCAGGATCTGCCGGTCGTCACGCCGCCGGGCGCACCCGGTGCGGACAAGGGCGCGTACGTGCTCGCCGAGGGCGCGGACGTGATCCTCATCGCGAGCGGCTCGGAGGTCAGCGTCGCCCTCGCGGCGCGCGACGAGCTCGCGAAGCAGAACATCGCCGCGCGCGTCGTGTCGATGCCGTGCTGGGAGGCGTTCAGCGCGCAGCCCGCCGCGTATCGCGCCGAGGTCTTGCCGCACGGCAAGCGCGTCTCCGTCGAGGCGGGCATCACGCAAGGCTGGCGCGAGTGGATCGGCGATCGCGGCATCGCCATCGGCATCGATCGCTACGGCGCGTCGGCGCCCGGCGAGGTCCTTCTCGACAAGCTCGGCATCAACGTCGCCGCCGTCGTCGATGCAGCGAAGCGCGTGATCGCCGCCGCGTGACCCGCGTCGTTGCGCGTCGCGCGATCGCCGCGTGATACGATCGCGTGCAATGCGCTGGGTGGTCGTGGTTCTCGTCGCCGGATGCTTCTCCACGCCCGGCCTTCGCGATCGCGATGGCGGCGGTAGCGGCGACGATGCCGATCGCGGCGACGGTGGTGGTGGCGATGGCGGCGGCAGCGACGGCGGCACCTTCGATAGCCCCCTCGCGGGATGCACGTGGACCGGCCTCGGCCGGATCGTCGACGTGGCGCAGGAGGACGAGCGCCATCCGTGGCTCTCGTCGGACGGAACGTTCCTGATGTGGTGGTCGGGCGACGCGCCCGGCAACACGGGCGTCCTGCGACAAGCGGAGCGGCCGAACCTGGGATCTCCGTTCGGCACGCCGATCCAGATCTACCCGCAGTCGGGCTCGACCGCTCCGATCGAGGCCGATCCGTCGTTCGAGGCGGGCCTGCTCAAGATGTACATCAAGACGAACTCGGGGATCCTGTCGTCGACCCGCGCGATGGAGCACGGGGTGTTCCAGAACCTCACCGCCGACGCCAACCTGGCGACCGTGATGCAGACGCGGGAGATCCAGGAGGGGCCGTTCATCACCAGCGACGGAAGGACGTTCCTGTTCGTCGCCGGCGAGTCGTCGGACGTCTACAACAGCGAGGACCTCTACATCGCGACGCGCGCCACGGCGAGCGGCCCGTTCGGCACGCCGCAGAAGTACGAGCACAGCGTCAGCGCCGTGAACGAAGGCGCTCCGACGATGGCCGGCAACGTGCTCATGTACGAGCGCCCCGCCGTGATGGGCAAGACGGAGATCGTGTCATCGATCTACAACGGGACGAGCTTCTCGCCTCCCGAGGTCGTGGTGCTGCCGGGGAACAACGCGTTCAAGCAACCGTCGCTCTCCGCCGACGGGCAACGACTCGTGTACGTCGTGCACGACGGCATCGAGTGGTGGATCGAAGAAGCGAAGCTCGAGTGCCCATGAGCGAGCTGCGCTTGTTCGAGCTGGGCTTCAAGGGCACCGAGCTGCGGCAGAAGCTCGTCGACGCGGTGCTGCGCGGCGAAAAGACCGGTACGGCGTGCTTGCTCGGCGAGGAGCCGATGCCCGTCGTCGGGGTGCGCAGCCTCCTCGTCGACATCGACGACCGGCCGATCGGCATCGTCGAGACGACCGAGGTGCGGGTGATGCGCATCGGCGATTGCGACCTCGCGTTCGCCATCTCCGAGGGCGAGGGCTTCACGAGCGTCGCCGAGTGGCGCGAGGCGCACGTCGAGTACTGGTCGGCGTACTGGCCCGAGCCGATCACCGACGACACGATGTTCGTGGCCGAGCGCTTCCGGATCGTCGAGCTATTCCCGGCGCGTGCCTGAAGTTATCGCCACGAGCCGCGCGCGATCGTGATACGTCCGGGCCGTGGCGGTCATCATCTACGGTACGCGCGAGTACGGCCTCGTCGACGAGCACGAGGGCGAGCTCGCATCGACGACGTTCTTCCATCTCTGGTTCGCGCCGATCTTCCCGGTCGGGTCCACGTGGATCACGCACGCGTCGGCCGACCAGCGCCTGGGGCACAAGATCAAGCTGTACGGCAAGAGCGTCGCCGCGGCGTACCTGCGCGTGTGGGCGCCGATCGCCGCGCTCGCCAACTTCGCCGCGTCGTTCGAGCGCGGATCGATCGTGCACGCGGCGATCGGCTTCTTCGCGGTCGCGCTGTGTGCGTGGAGCTGGACGTGGCGCAAGCTGCGCGGCGATCGCGCGAAGCGGCGCAGCGACTTCAACTACGTCGCGTTCGGCACGCGCGTCGAGCCCAGCCGCCTCGACGCGGAGACCCGCGCGGCCCTCAAGGCCGGGCTCGATCAGCAGTGGAACGCCCGCGCGCCGAAGGGCAGCCCGAACGACGTCGCGCGCCACGGCACCACGGATCCCGCGGAGGCGGTGCTCGCGTACGGGCTCTTGCGCCTCGCGGCGATCGAGCGGCGAGGGAAGGGCGACGAGGACACGGATGCCGATCGCATCCTCGACGGCGACCACGTGCCCGCGATCGCCACCGATGGACCCTATCGCGGCGGCGCGGAGCCTCGCGCGGCGACGACCGCGCACACGGCGACGCTCGCGGATCTCGTCGCGGCTCGGCAGACGGTCGACGCCGAGTCCTACGCGCGTGTGGCGCCTTCGAAGAGCGAGCTCGGCGCGGAGCTGCGCAAGCGACGCCGGAGGTATCGGCTCGGGCTCGCGGGCGCGGTGATCCTCGGCATCGGTGGCGTCGCGATGTTCACCAAGGCGATCCGTCCGACGATCGACGTGACGCTGCAGCAGCTCCGCTCCGTGCATCCGCCGACGCAGCGCTACGTCAACGTCGTGTGCGACAGCGTGATCGGTCCGGTGTGGCAAGAGACGTCGAGGCGCGGCGAGGTCGAGAACCAGATCGTGCTGTGCGAGCTCGGCCAGTATCACCTCGCGGTCAAGATCGGCGACGACGATCCGGTTCCGACGACGCGCGTGAGCGGCGAGCTGCGGACCATCCCCGAGACGGCGATCTGGGTGACGCAGGGCCTGCGCATGGAGCCCGAGATCGACAACGCGACGCTCGAGGTCTACGTCGATGCCGAGCACGGCGCGGAGCGCGGCCTGAACATCGCGCTCGGCCTGACCTTCCTGCTCGGAGCGCCGTTCCTGTTCTGGCTCTACATCCGCTGGACGCGACGGAACCGCGAGGCGCTGCGCGCGTAGCTACTTCATCGTGAGCGTCGCGGTCGACACCGACGCGTCGCTCGCGGTCACGAGCTTGATCGTGTACGTCTTGCCCTTCGAGAGACCCTCGTCCTCGTTGATCGAGATGTCGCCGGTGAGGACCGCGCTCTTGGGATCGATGCCGTCGAGCGTCTTGTCGGCCGCGAGCTGCTTGCCGTTGTAGAACTCCATCTTCAGCTTCGTGTTCCCGGTCTTCGTCAGGAACGCGGTGTAATGGAAGTTCCAGTAGACGACGTCTTCCTGCGCTTCACCGGTGAGCGCGGAGAGCTTCGCGGCTTTGATCTTCGCGATCGTCTCCTTGTCGTTCTTGCCCTCGGGCAACTCCTGGGCGGTGATCACGAGCTGACCGCGGAACGCGTTGATCACGGTCTTGGACATGTCGGCCGACGCTGTGCTCCCCGCGGCGATGACAGCGAGCGCGATGACGGCAGCGGACATCAGGTTGCGAGACATGGGCAGGCCTTTCGCGAGGATCGAGGTTCAAACCATAGCGCGGTCACGCCGACGCAGCGCCTTTTCTGAGCGGTCCTGCGTCGGTGTGATCTGCCGTACATCTATAAGAGCGGCTATTCCTTCGGCGCTTCGGCCGGCTGCGCTTCGACGGGCGAGCCCGGCTGCGCATTCACCGGGCCGCGCGATGCCTCGCGCTCGGCTTGACGCTTCGCGCGACGCTCGGGATCCCACGGCTTTCCGTCGGGTCCGAGGCCGTTCTCGTCGGGGCCGATCGGCTTGCGCTCGCGCTTGGGGCGCGGCGGCAGGGGCTGCCCGTCGGGGCCGAGGCGGACCTCGGGGGGCAACGGCTGACCATCGGGACCCAGGCGCGGCGGACGCGGCTCGCGGGGCGGACGCGGACCGCGATCGCCACCACCGCCCCCGCGGGGACCGCGGTCGTTGCGTGCCTCGAACGGCAGCGGCTGGCCATCGGGGCCGAGGCGCGGACCGCGCGGTCCACGATCGCCACCTGGACCGCGACCCCCGCCGGGACCGCGGCGATCGCGACGATCGCCGCCCGGGCCGCCCGGACCGCGGCGAGGACCACGTCCCTTGCCGCGACCTTCGCCGCCGCCGAAATCGCGGGGCGCCGCGGTGAGCTGCCAGCCGATGCCCGCGCGCGGCATCTCGCCACGACCCGGACGATCGTCGTCCTTCTTCTCTTCCTTCGGCGCGCCGTGCACGAGGCTGCCGAGCCCGCGCGGCTTGTCGCGATCGCCGCGACCACCGAAGCCGCCACCGCCACCACCACCGCCGCGGCGCTCGCCGCGATCACCGCCGCGACCACCGCGATCACCACGGTCGTCGCGGTCGCGGCCGCGCTTCTGACCGGCGACGCGATCGAGCACGTAGTGGAACTCGCCGCGCGACACCGCGCCGTGCGGTCCGGTCTCGCCTTGATACACGCGCACGAGGCGGATGGCGTCGATGTTCTGCCCGACGATGTCGAGCGCCTCGAGCAAGCGCGCCGCGCGATCCGGCTGCACGCCGAGCACGCTCGCGACGTGATCGATCGCGGGGTCCGCGGGCTTCGCCGCCTCGGCGGGCGCATCGCCGTCGCTCGGCGCGGCTGCATCCCCGTCGCTCGGCGCGGGCGCGTCGCCGTCGCTCGGCGCGGCTGCATCCCCATCGCTCGGTGCGGGCGCGTCGCCCTCGGGCGCTGCCGCCGCCAAAGTCTCCTCGGCCGGCGCAGCCTGCGCTGCGGGCGCCCCGCGGTACGAGGCGCGTGCCTCGGCCGCCTTGCGCAGGGTCAGGGTGGAGAACTCGGTGAGCGTTTTCATGGCTGGCTACCTACCACAGACGTAGGCCCCCGAAAACAGAAACGGACCCAGGAAATGTCCTGGATCCGTCGGCGTCCGGTTCGCGGACGCTAGCGGTCAGCCGCCGATCGAGCCGGAGGCCGAGGCCGAAACCTCGACGGACACCGACACGTTCGCCTGGATGCCACCGATCATGTTCGCCGCCGCGGCGATCTGACCGGAGATGCAGGCCGCCTGATCCTTGAACGACATCGCGAGCGTGCGCGCCGAGCCCTTGAGCTCGTTCGCCGACGTCACCCACGCTTCGACCGCGTACTTGAGCGGCTCGAGGCGCGCCTTCACGCTGAAGATCTTCGGCAGGCCCGCCATCAGGCCCTTCACGGTCGCCTCGGCCTTCGCCTTGTCGACGACGAGCTTCGCGTCGAGGCTGATCTCGACCTTCGCCTCGGTGCACGTCATCTTCGCGGACGCGTCGACCGACGCCTTCGCCTTGCACTCCGCCGACGCGTTGACGTCCGCGTGGCCTTCGCAGTCACCCTTGCAGGTGCCCTTGCACTCGCCGTTGCACTGGCCCTTGTTGCCACCGGTGCCGGCCTTGCCCGCGCAGGTGCCTTCGCACGTTCCGCGGCAGGTGCCCGAGCACGTCGCGCCGACGTCGGCGCTCGCCTTGCCCTCGCACTTCGCGGCGACTTCCGCCGTCGCCTGGACGTCGATCTTGCAGACCGCCGGCGTGACCTTGACCTTGAGCGCCGCCTTGCTCTTCACGGCGACCTTCATGTTCTCGTTCACGCGCTGGTAGACCTGCGCGCAGATGTCCTTGGTCTCGCCGCGGTAGTCGGCCTCGGTCATGCCGATCTCGTTGCCGACGAGGATGCAGCTCTGCTTGACGATCTCGAGCGTCTCCTTGGTCTGCGTCTCGAGCGCCTGGGTCGCCTCGAGGAACGCCTTCAGCTTGCGGCCGGCGTCGGACACGGCGTAGTTGCCGCACGAGTTCGGATCGACCATGCCGGACTCGCCACCGCCGCCACCGGGCACCATGCCACCGCCGGGTACGCTGCCGCCGCCGGGTACGTTACCGCCGCCGGGAATCTTGCCTTTCGGGCATCCCGCGAGAGTGGCGAGCACGATGGTGCTCACCAGGAACAGACGCGAAGTAGAAATCATGCGCATTGGATCAAGCTCCCCTTTGCCGAATGGGTACCAAAGAACCGATCCGCGGTGGCGCGCGCGAGCACGAAAAACTCGTGATCGATCGTGAGGTGTAAGTTTGTCTCCGATCGCGCGTTCAGGGCGTTTCGAGGCGAAGTGCCTCGCGCGCACGCGCTGACAACCACGGGTTCACGCGCGCGGGTCGCGTGGTGGCGTTGTCTGGATAGACGAGACACTCGCGCAGCGGATCGAGCTCGGTCGATGTCACGGTGAACGCAGGCGTCACGGTGATCGTTTGATCGATGCCGCCGGTGAACGTGTTCACGTCGACGATCTCGCGCTCGCCCGGGTTCGCACCGACGAGCGCGACGCCGAACTTGCAGCGACGCTCGCCACCCGCCGTGACCTGCACGCGGAGCGAGCCCGCGGTGTACGTCGTCTTCACGCGCGGCCACGTCGGCGCGCCCGTGCCGCGCAGCCACGCCGCGGCGTACGTGTCGAGGTCGAGGCCGGTCGACGTCTCGAGCGCACCGACGACGTCGTCGACGGAGATCGCGCGCGGCTCGCCGAGCAGCGTCTTCAGCGCGGCGATCACCTGCTCGCGCGAGGACATTCGCTCGATCTGGCGGAACAGGATCATCGGCCCGGGGCCGTACGCATCGCCGTAGTAGTCGAACAGCGCGGGCTTCTCCTGCGGCACGGGGAAGAACGCGGCGCCGGCCGACCCCGACTTCCAGCCCGCGACCGTGCGATCCGCCGCGGGCGCGTCGACGATCGCCTCGTGCGTGAACGTCAGGTACTCGGCCATCGACTCCTTCCACACGAAGTCGTAGGTGTCCGCGAGCGTGGTCTCGTCGCCCGCCCACTGATGGACGATCTCGTGGTCGAGCGTGTGGCGACCGGCCTTGTTGGCCGCGCGTCCGAGCGAGTCGTCGAGCACGATGCTGCCCGGATGCTCGAAGCCGGCCCAGTAGGTCGGCGCCGCGTACACGCGCAGCTCGGTGCCGTACGGGTACGGGCCGAAGTTCTCCTCCATGTAGCGCACGAACGCGTCGTGATGCGCGGTCTCGATCGCGTCGGCGACGAGCGTCTGCGGGCGCGCGTACACCGTCGCGTGGACCGAGCCCCACATGCCCTTGTCCGTCGAGACCCACGCGGCCTTCGGATACGCCGCGACGCCGAACGTCGAGTACGTCGGGCCGCCCGGGTGATCGAACGTGCACGTCGTCTGCGTCGCCGACGGCGTCGCGATCACGCCGGGGCACGCGACCTGGAGCGTGTCGGGGTGCGTGACCGTGAACGTGTACGTCGCGAACACGTTCGGCCGGTCGTCGCACGGCGCGAACTGATCGCATCCTCCGACCCAGCTCACGAGGTAGTAGAACGGGTTGCCGTTGCTATCGACGGTCTTCGAGTAGCCGACCTGGCTCGTCGAGATCGTCTGCAGCGGGATCACGAGATCGAGCTCGAGGTCGATCGCCTCCTCGCCGACGCCACCGTCGATGCACGCCTGCAGCGTGCCGGCCGCCGTATCGTGGTTGACCTGCGTGGCCGCCGCGCCGCCGAGCATCACGTTCGTCGGCGCCTCGCCGCGAAACGGCAGCGTGAAGCAATCGCCGGGCGTGGTCACCTCGAACGTCACCTTCGCGTGCGCGGCGCGCGAGTCGACATCGAACGAGTAGTCGTAGTGCGTGACGCTGGCTTCGATCGGTCCGGTGTACGTGGTGGCACCGTCATCACCGCAGGCGGCTGCGACGAGGATCACGCTGGCGAACAGGCGCATGCCTGCTCGTACCAGACCTAGGCCGGCTTGTCGCTGACGACCTGCAACGGCGGGGGCGAGGTCGCGACCCCCGGCTCGCGCTCCGCCGGCGGCGCGACCGGGCGCGCGACCGTGACGCGGATGTCCATCCCGAGCTCCTCGCGGAACAGGTCGGCCTTGCGGAGCAGCTGCGCGTCGTCGCGCGAGGGGCCGTCGCGAACGACGAGGTCGAGCACGACCGCGTCGCCCATGCGCGTGCACACGACCTGCTCGACGCGCGAGCGGTGCTCCCAGTCGAGCCCATCCGCGACGCGCAGCAGCGCGCTGAGCTTGCGGACCTGTGACCGCTGCTCCTTGGGCAGCGACGACTCGCTGATGATCTGCTTCGCGCGCGCGGCATCCTTGCGGTGCGTCCGCGCGAGCAGCGCGACGATCTCGCGCGACTTGTCGTCGAGGCCGGGCAGCCGCGCCCAGCGGATCATGTACTCGCTGTGCTTGTGGTGGCCGCGCACGTTCACGACCTCGCCGATGTCGTGCAGCAGCGCGGCGACCTCGAGCAGCACGCCGCGATCGTCGGGCAGCCCGTGCAGATCGCGCAGCTGATGGAACAGCGCGCGCGACAGCTGCCGCACGTGCTCGCCGTGCGTCGTGTCGTGATCCACGCGATTCGCGAAGCCGCGCGCGGCGGTGAGCAGCGCCTTGTCGTGCGCGCCCTCGGCGCGGATGCGCTCCTCGCGCGCCGTCTCCGCGAGCTCGAGCAGCACGGCCTCGCGCACGCCGACGCCCGGCGCGACGAGCTTCGCGATGCCGAGCTGCCGCGCCGCCGTCGCGAACACGAGCGCTGCGACGCCCATGACCTCCGCGCGGTCGCGCTTGACGCCGTACTTCGTCATCCGCTCGTCGATCGACATGCCGACGATCGACGGCAGCGCCTTCTCCAGCGCAGCGAGCTCGAAGCTCGGCGTGTTCGGATTCCCGTCGCCGACGATCTTCGCGATCGCGTCCGCGTTGCCGCCGGTCGCCGCGGCGACCCCGTTCCCGCTGATGCCACGCGTGATCGTGTGCATCAGCGTCGCCGTGTACCGCCGCACCATGCCCGCCTCGGCATCGGCGATCGGACCGTCGAGGCCAAACGTCTCGAGCAGCCGCACCGTGCCGACCGGCAGCGAGTACGCCCGCCACGCCGAGCCGCTGCGCAAGTTCACCTCGAGGCTGCCGCCGCCGAGATCGAGGATCGCGCGGGGCGGCGTCCCCGTCGCGCCGAGCGTGTTGACCACCGCCTTGCGGACGAGGCGCGCTTCCTCCTCGCCCTCGATCACCTCCAGCTCGATCCCCGCCTCGTGATAGAGCCGGTGCAGCAGCACGTCGCGGTTGCTCGCGTTGCGGACCGCGCTCGTGGCGACGGCGCGATACATCGTGACGCCGTGGTGGTCGAACCGCTGGCGGAAGTGCACGAACGCCGCGACCGCCTGGTCGATCGTGGCCTCGTCGAGCTCGCCGCGCGTGAACGCACCGCGCCCCAAGCGCACCGCGACGCGCTCGGCCTCGATGCGGATCAGCTCGCTCGCGCCGAGCTCTGCAATGACGACGCGGATCGCGTTGGATCCCGCATCGATCGCACCGAGCCGAACAGGCGACGCCATCGCGTCGACGCTACCACGCTCGCGCGCCCTGTCCGGGACGATCTCCGTCGGTTCACACGTCCGTCACCGTGCGGACACGCTCGCTCGACGGTTCGTCGATTGCGAGCATCTCGGGCCTGCGGCGACTCGCTTCGCGCGGCCTACTTCTTCGGAGGCCCACCGGGCGGCTTCATCATCCCCGGCGGTCCCGCGGTCTCGGGGATCTTGATCCGATCGGTCTTGGTGACGCCGGACAGCACTTCCACCTTGATGCCATCGGACAGCCCGAGCTTGACGTCGCGCCGCGCGAAGTTCTGCGGGCTCGTCTCGACCTCGACGAACGGCTGTCCGTCCTTGTACTGCACGAGCGCCTCGCGGATCGCGAGCACCTGCTTCTTCTCGTCGAGGACGATGTCCGCGTTGGCGCTGTAGTTCGCGCGGATCAGCACGCCTTCCTTCTGCTTCACGGCCGCCTTGATCTCGAACTGGATCGCGCCGTCGATCACCTTGCCCTTGGGCGAGATGTACTCGAGCACGCCTTCGAGCATCTCCTTCTCGAGCGCGCCGACCTTGATCTGGAGCTTCATTCCCTCGCGGATCTTCGCGACCTCCGCTTCGTCGACGCGGCCCTCGAAGATCATGTCGTCCATGTCGGCGACGACGGCGACCGTGGTGCCCGGGTTGAAGTTGTTGGCCTGGATCACCGAGAAGCCGATCTTGACGGGCACGTCGATCACCATGCCCGACGCGGTCGCGGTGACGACGAGCGTCGACGTCTTGCCCGAGCCCTTGGTCGCGCCCTCGCGGGCGATCTGGAGGTTCGACTGCGCGGTCGCGAGCTCCTGCTTGCGGAGCGCGTAGTCGGTGCGATAGCGCTGCAGCTCCGCGTCGGCGACGACGCCTTGCTTGAACAGGGCCTCGTTGCGCTCGAGCTCGCGCTTCGCGTTGTCGAACGCGATCTGCGCGGTGCGCACGCCGGCCTCCGCCTGGTTGGTCTGGATCGCGTCGGGGATGATCGTGATCTTGCCGAGCGGATCGCCTTCCTTGACCTTGGCGCCGGGCGCGACGTTGAGCTCGGTGAGCACGCCGGTGACCTTGGGCTTCACCTCGACCTCGCGGCGCGGGACGATCGAGCCGGTCGCGACCGTCTTCTTGGTGATGTCGGCGATCTCGGCGAGCTCGGTGCCGTAGACCATCGGCTTGGCCTGCGACTTCTTGTAGAGGAACAAGAACGACACGCCGACGATGGCGACGAAGGCGAGAGCGAAGAAGTACGTCAGTATGCGTTTCATGAGGTCCTCATTCGGCGCGCAGGGCTTCGATCGGCTTGATCGAGGCGGCGTGAGCAGCAGGCATGATTCCGGCGAGGCCGCCGGCGACGGCGAGCACGCTGACGGCGACGAGCACCGTGCCGAGCGTGACCGTCGGCGGGCCGAGCGGTGAATCGGGCATCGCGCTGAACGCGGCGTCGGCGGCGGCGATCAGGCCGACGCCCGCGCACACGCCCGCGATCCCGGCGATCAGCGTGAGAACGATCGACTCCTTCATCACCATCGCGACGATCGAGGACGGGCTCGCGCCGAGCGCCTTGCGCACGCCGATCTCCTTCGTGCGTTCCTTGACCGTGATCAACATGATGTTCGACACGCCGATCACGCCGGCGAGCAGCGTCGCGACGCCGACGACCCACGACAGGACCTTGAGCGCGAGGAAGACGGTCGCGAGCTTGCCGAACATGACGAACATGTTGAACGAGCCGAACGCGAGCTTGTCGTTCGGGTCGACGCGGTGCTTGCGCGACAGCGCCTCGCGCACCTGGCGCTCGAGCTCGGGGCCGTCGGTGCCGGGCTTCGCGGTGAGCGCGAAGAAGCCGACGCGATCGCCCATGTTGAACGCGCGCTTCATCGTGGTGAACGGCACGAACGCGGTGTTGGAGTCGCGCTCGCCTTGCTGGCCGGTGCGGAACGTCCGCGTGATGCCGATGACCTGGAAGTAGACGCCGCTGATCTTGACGTACTTGCCCATCGCGTCTTCGTCGCCGAACAGCTGCTCCTTGATCGCCTGGCCGATCACCACGACCTTGCGCGACTCGGCGATGTCCGCCTCGTTGATGAAGCGCCCCGCGAAGTACTGGAACGAGACGATCTTCGCGAGGGCAGGGTAGTCGCCCATCACGGTGAACTGGCCGCTCTTCGCGCCGTAGACCATGCTGAAGTTGTTCATCCACCCGCCGAGCTGGATGCGCGGCGCGATGTGCTCGACGCCGGGCAGCTTGCGCAAGAGCTCGATGTCGCCGGTGTCGAACTCGACCTCGCGACCGACCGGGAGCCCGTCGTACGCGACGGTCGTCATCTGCCCCCAGATGAACAGCATGTTCGTCGCGATGCCCTTCATCTGCTTCTGCGTGCCGCTCTGCATCGCGGAGCCGAACGCGAGCATCGCCATCAGCATCACGATTCCCCAGAACACGCCGAACGCGGTGAGGAACGTGCGCAGGCGATTGCTGCGCAGCGTCGCCCAGATCTCCTTCCACTTGTCGAGGTCGAACACTACTGATCCCTGAGCGCGTGGATGGGGTTGACGCGTGCTGCGGCGCGCGCGGGGAAGTAGCCGGCGAATGCACCGGCGAGGACGAGGAACAGCGTCGCGCCGACGCCGGTGACGAAGCTGATGCGCGGCTGATCGAGCATCTCGGTGTCCATCAGGGACGGCAACAGCTCGAGGAACCACACGCCCGCCGCGAGGCCGAGCATGCCGGCGACGCCGGTGAGGAACACGGCCTCCTGCAGGATCATGAAGATGATCGAGTTCGGCGTCGCACCGAGCGCCTTGCGCACGCCGATCTCCTTGGTGCGTTCCTTCACCGCGATCATCATGATGTTCGATACGCCGACGACGCCGGCGGCGAGCGTGCCGAGCCCGACGAGCAGCACGAACGTCGAGATCATCCAGAACATCTTGGAGAACCGCTCGGCCTGCTCGATGTTGTTGTGCACGCGCACGGCCTGCTTGTCCGTCGGGTCGAAGTCGTGCTTCTGCGCGAGCTGTCCGACGATCGTGTCGATGATGGAGCGCGCTTCGTCGGCGCTCGCGTCGCCGAGCATCAGCTGGATCTGTCCGATGCGCTCGCCGCCGTTGAACGCGAGCTGCGCCGTCGAGATCGGGATGTAGATGCGGCGCTCCTCTTCGGCGCCCTTTTCGTCGGAGAACACGCCGACGACCTCGAACGCGATGCCGCCGCACGTGATCCACTTGCCGATCGGATCCTCGTCGGGGGCGAACAGGAACTGCGCGACCGTCGCGCCGATCACGGCGGTCTTCGTCCGGTCGGCGATGTCGCTGTCGCTGAGGAATCGACCCGCCGCCATGTCGTGCGCCTGCATGCGCAGCGTCGCCGGGTGCACCGCTTCGATCGAGAACGTGTTCGCCTTGCTGCCGTAGCGCGTGAGCTGCTGTCCCCAGCGCGTGCCGCGGATCCAATGCTGCGCGCTCGCGAACTCGACGCCGGGCACCTTCTTCGCACTGTCGAAGTCGGAGTTCTCGAACGTGATCCAGCGCCCGATGTCGTAGCCCTTGTACGGGATGCTCGTCTTGTTCTGGTTGATCCAGACGCCGTTCGCCGCGTCGCGCTTGAAGCTCTTGCGCGCACCTTGATCGAGCCCGTTGCCGAGGCCGAGCAGCGCGACGAGCACGAAGATGCCCCACGCGACGGAGATCATGGTCAGGAACGTGCGCAGCTTGTTGCGCCCGATCGTCGACATCACCTCGGTCCAGCGATCGAGCGAGAACGCGTCGCGCCACTGCACGATGCCGATCCACACCATGCGGCCGAACGTGATCGCGAGCCACAGAAGGCCCACGAGCAGCATCAGCCCGACGATGTAGAGGACGGGCATCATCCCGACTGCACCGCCATGTGCGGATTGCTCGCGCCCGCGTCGGCCCCGACGACCTTGCCGTCCTTGAGGCGGATCGTTCGTTGCGTGCGCGCCGCGACCTCGGGATCGTGCGTCACGACGAGCACCGTGATGCCGGTCGCGTGGATCTCGGACATGAGGTCCATGATCTGCGCGCTCGTCTCGCTATCGAGCGCGCCCGTCGGCTCGTCGGCGAGGATCAACCGCGGCTTGCCGATCAGCGCGCGCGCGATCGCCACGCGCTGCTTCTGGCCACCGGACATCTCCGCGGGCACGTGCTCCGCCCAGTCGCGCAGGCCGACCCGCTCGAGGTACTGCGCGGCGATCTGGTTGCGCTTGCGGCGCGAGACGCCCTGGTAATAGAGCGGCAACGCCACGTTCTCGAGCGCCGTCTTGAACGGCAACAGGTTGAACGACTGGAACACGAACCCGATGAACTTGTTCCGGTACTCCGCGCTCTTGCTCTCGGACAGGTTGCGGATCAGCGTGTTGTCGAGGCGGTACTCGCCCGAGTCGTAGTCGTCGAGGATGCCGAGGATGTTGAGCAGCGTCGACTTGCCCGATCCGGACGCGCCCATGATCGCCACGAACTCGCCGTCGTCGACCTCGAAGTCGATGTCCCGAAGGACATGGAGCGAGTGCGCGCCGACCTTGTAGTACTTGTTGACCTTGGACAGGCGCAACATCGTCAGCGCCGAGGCTAGCGCGGGGTGCGACAGCGGCCAAGTGTCGGGTTTGGTTGCATGACAGGCGCGACAGCCTGCGACATGCGGAAGAGCTTCTGGATGCGCTTACAGAGCGTCCAGCGCCTCGTCGAGCGACTTCTTCGTCGCCGGGGCGAGCACGAGCTTGCCGTGGTCGCCGTCGACCTCGATCGCCGGCCCGTGATCGCAGCGGTCGAGGCACTCGACCGGCACGATCGCGAAGCCACCCTTGGCGAGCGATCGCTCGACCAGGTGATCGAGCAGATCGAGCGCGCCGTAGCGCTGGCAGTTGCCCGCGCACACGCGCAGCCGGACCTTGTCGCTGTCGGTGACGAGCGCGAGCTCCGACGCGAGCGGGATCGCCGCGATGTAGTGGCTCGCCGGGCGTCCGCGATCCTCGGCGAGCTCGACCAGCGCGGGCAGGGCGACCCTGCCGTCGTCCGCGATCTCGTCGAGCTCCATTCCCATCGACGCGAGGCGCGCCATCGGCACGTCTTCGTGCGTCGGCGATCGCGTCGGAACCTTGCTATTCGCCACCCGGGTTCGCCCACTCGAACTTGATCGGCACGCTGTCGAGCTGGATGCGCTGGCCCGGCGGCTTGTCGAGCTTGAGCTGCGCCAGCTGCTGGATCACGCAGAAGCGCAGCACCGGATCGTTCGGCTCGTCGCGCCGGAACGAGATCTCGGTGAATTGTCCCGAGTCGAGCACCGCCATCTGCGCGACGACCATGCCGCGCAGCTTGCGGTTCGTGGTGAGCGACTTCTGATAGCAGGCCTGGATGCCGGGCTGCGCGCTCTCGAGCTTCTGCCCGATCGCCGTGCGAACGGCCGGATCCGGACCACTCTTGCATGCAGCCAATGCGAGGACCGCGCCGAAAAGAACGTGCTTGGTCATCATTGATCCTCCTTACTCGTCCTTCACGATGGTCTTGATCGGACCCTGCTTGAGGATGTTGAACTCGACGCGGCGGTTGGCCTCGCGTCCTTCTTCGACGGCATTGTCGGCGACCGGCACGTCCGGCCCGTAGCCCTTCGCGGAGAGGCGCGCCTTGGCGATGCCCTTGCTCGCGATGTACTTCAGCACCGACTCGGCGCGCGCCTGTGACAGCGTACGATTGAGGTCAGCGCCGCCGGTGGAGTCCGTGTGACCGCCGATCTCGACGAGCTCGATCTGCGGGTTGCCCTTCATCACCGCCACGACCTCGTCGAGGAGCGGGAAGCTGACCGGCTTCAGGTCGGCCTTGCCCGTCTCGAACTGCACCTTGTCGGTGATGGCGATGTTCGACGGCGTGAGGATCACCTTGTCGGGACCGGGCGGCGGCCTCGTCGCGGTGACGTTCATGACGGGAAACGGTTCCTGCTTTGCTGCCGGGAGCAACGAGCAACCACTCGCCAGCACCGCAGCGATAAGGACGTATCGCATGGGGAAGATATACCCTCATGCCGTGATCACCGTCCACCACCTGAACCACTCGCGATCGCAACGCGTGCTCTGGCTGCTCGAGGAGCTCGGCGTGCCCTACGAGATGGTGACGTACGAGCGCGATCCGAAGACGCTGCTCGCCCCCGACGCGCTCAAGAAGATCCATCCGCTCGGCAAGTCGCCGGTGATCGTCGACGGCAACGCGACGCTCGCCGAGTCGGGCGCGATCCTCGAGTACCTCGTCGAGACGTACGGCAACGGCCGCCTCGTCCCGGTCAAGGGCACGCAGCACTTCCTCGACTATCGCTACTTCATGCACTACGCCGAGGGTTCGCTGATGCCGTACCTGCTGCTGAAGCTCATCTTCGGCAAGATCAAGACGGCGAAGGTCCCGTTCTTCGTGAAGCCCATCTCGAACAAGATCGCCGACAAGGTGATGGCCGACTTCGTGACGCCGAACCTCGTGCGCCACGTGGCGTTCCTCGGCGAGCACCTCGAGAAGAACAAGTGGTTCGCCGGCGACGAGCTGACCGTGGCCGACATCCAGATGAGCTACGCCGTCGAGGCGCTCGAGTCCCGCTCCAAGGACATGGCGATCTCGCCGAAGATCCTCGACCTCGCGAAGCGCATGCGCGAGCGCCCCGCGTATCAGCGCGCGCTCGCGAAGGGTGGCCCGGTGATCCCGGACTGAGCTAGGCGCGCGGAACGGCCTTGATCGCGGCGCGCGCGTCGCGGAGCTGCGCGCCGCTCGCGGCGTCGAGTAGCTCTTGCCGGCGCGCCGGGTTCGCCGTCGCGAGCTTCGCGGCGTTGTCGGTGAACCACCTCGGATCGTTCTGCGCGAGCGCGATGAACAGCACGTCGCTCGCGCGCGCGGGGTCCATCGCGAACGCGTGGGCGAGGTCCCGGAGCGCCGCGTCGACCGCGAGCTGCTTCCCGGCGATCCGCCAGATCAGATACTCGAGCGTCCTGGTCGCGCTCGTGTTCGACCGCGGGTTCGTCACGCCGACGAACAGCGCCGCGTGGTCCCCGAGGAGCGCGGCGGGGCGCATCGCGCCGGCGTGGCTCGGCACGTTGACGAAGAAGTACAGCGCGCGCACGCGCGTCGCGAGGTCGGCGTCGGCGACGTGCGCGGCCACGACCTTCGCGACGCGATCGGCGTACGGCGTCTTCGCGAGCCGCGTGCACATCCGCGCCGCCCACACGCCGTCGTCGCGATCGACGGGCCGCGCGCCGGGCGGAACGTCACCGCGAATGCTGTCCTCGACGTACCGCTCGAGGTTGTCGGCGGTGATCTCGACGCCGTCGAACGTGTGCGGCAGCGTCGCGATCGGGTGGCCGACGCACGTCCACTGCGTCGCGACCTGCGCGCCCTCCTTGTCGTCGAGGCGGCTCTCGTTGGTCTCGACGTGAAACGCGCAGCAGCACGTGTAGAGGCGCATCCCCTGGATCGCCTTGAGCTGCGGCGACGCGGCGAGATCGTCCGTCGCGTAGAGCGCGTCGATGTCGACGACGCCTGCCGTCGACGCGTACGTGCGATCGGTCGCGCTCCGCACCTTCATCCCGCACAGCCCGCAGCGAAGGTTCGTGCAGCCGATGGTGGGCAATAGCTCCGCGTCGTGATCGATCGGATCCGCCGGCAGCTCGCGGTTGACGAGCCAGCCCTCGTGATCGCACACGTTCACGGTCACGAGGCCACCGGCTTTACCCACGCCGACGGCCAGTCGTCGATCTCGTACGTCTCCTGGCCGTCGATCCGCAGCATGTACATCGCCTCGTCGGGGAAGTCGCCCGCGCGGATCACGAGCTCGTGTCCGTCGACCACGGCGCGATACGGCATGTCGCTGTCACCCGTCCACTGCCACGCGAGCGGCGCCGTGCAGTAGCGCTCGAGGATCGGCTGGCGGAGCGCATCGAGCCGCTCCATGTACTCGTCCTTCGTCCGCTCGACGACGCCGCCGTCGCGCGCGGCCACGCGCTCGGCAGATGCCGGATCGGGCACCATCGCGCCGGTCGTCGGGTCCATCGCGCGCACGTCGCGATCGCCGACGACCTTCACGGGACGTTCGTCGATCGTGAAGTACCAGGGGTACGCCTTGGACATGAGGGGACTCTACTCGCCGGCGCTACTGGTTGGCGCCGTTGGGATTCACGAGCAGTCGGATCTGCTCCGCGACTTCCTGCAGCGCGAGATCCGGGTTCGCGTTCTTTCCCACGAGGATCGCGTACGTGCCGTCTTCATGGACGATCAGGCGCGTCGGGCCGTTCTCGCTGTCGCGCTGGATGCGGACCGGCTGGCCTTCCTCCTGTCCCTGTTGCTTGGGCAGGCGCACGACGTCGCCGTGCACCGTGACGCCCTCCGGCAGGTTGACCTCGGGGGGCGGCTTCTCGGGCTTCTGACCGGTCGCGCGCTTCGTGGTCTCCTGATCGGTGCGCGTCGCGCTGCCGATGATCTCCTCGTACAGGGCGTCGCCCTCGAGCGGAGGCAGGTTGTCCTTCTTGCGCTTGGCGTTGATGCCTTGCTTGACCTGCTCGAAGTCCGGCCCCTCGCCGTCGCCGTACTTCTGCGCGTCGCGCACGAGCAGGTTCAGCTTCTCGCCGTCGTGCCCCATGAGCTCGCGCGAGGTCATGCGCATCTCGTGGCGCTTCTCGCTCGCCATCTTCGCGCGCTCCTCGAGCGGGATGTTCTGCTTCTTCCACTGCTCGTTCTGCTCGGGGATGCTCTTGTTCTGGCGCTCGTAGTCCTCGCGGATCGCCTTGTTCGTGAACGTCTCGCCGTTCGCCTTCGCCGCCTTCGCCTCCTCGACGGTGCGCGGCATTCGCTGCTCGGGCGGCACGGGTGTCTGCGACTCCGAGGTGACCTGCGGATGCGGCAGGCTCGTGTTCTCGGGCAACGAGACGTTGGTTTCGTGACCACCACCACCGCCGCCGCCGCCACCGCCGTTGTTCGATGTGGTCATCGACATCGTCGGCTCGGTGACCGACATGCTCGGCGTGTTGTTGAGCGTCTCGAAGCTCATCCCGTTGCGCGCGGCGATCTCCCGCAGCACGTTCTCGGGTAGGCCCATGTTCGAGTACGGGTTGCTCACGTCGTACTTGAACTGCGAGCCCTTCTCGCCGCTCATGTAGCCGTCCGCCGCGCTCGCGATCTCGTGATAGCTGTGCGCTTCGATCGGCTGCAGCTGCGTCATCAGCGCGAGGCGCGCGAGCTCGGGGTTCGTCTGGTTCACGCCCATCACGTCGAACAGGCCCATGCCTCGCGCCGTGGTTCCCGAGATGCCGGCCTTGAGCGGCATCGCGTTGCCCTTCGCGTCCTTGATGAACTCCGCGTTGGGGTCGACCATGTTCGCCTTGCTGCCCGTGACCCACGGCAGCTCGCCCTCCGCGAGGCCGGACTTCGGATTCTGGGCCGCGCGCTTCGCCTGCGCGATCTCGGCATCCGAGAGCTGCAGGCCCATCGCCTGCGCCTCTTCGATCGACATGCCGGAGCGCGCGAGCATGTTGCCCTCGCCGATGCCGGTCGACTTGCCGCCGGTATCGATCCCCATCTGCTGCTGCATCGCCTCCGCGGTGAACGCCGGAAGCTTGGTGTCCATGTTCTGGCCCTTGGCCTCCCAGTAGCCGTCGTGGGCCTCGCCCTGCGGATTGAACACGGCCTTTCCGTCGAGCTTGTCGGCCGGCGTGTTCTTTCGATACTCCTCGGTGCGCTTCATCAAGCGGCCGAGATCCTCGCCGTCGAATCCACCGCTCTGGCCGGCGTCCTGTCCGAACAGCGCCTCCATCTTCGCCTTCGCCTGCCTTCCGGCGTCGGTGTCGGCGGTGGCCGCGAGCGCGTCGACGCCGAGGATCTTCTCCTGGAACTCCGAGAGCGCGACCATGCGCTCGCGAACGTTGCCCTCCTTCATCACCTTGAGCAGCGTCTCGGGGTCGGTGCCGACCGCGCCCGCGTAGTTCTTCTTCGTCGGATCGACGCCGAGCTTCTCCAGCACCTTCGGATCGATGTTGCCGTTGCCGTCGCCGTGCATCTTCGTCAGGTAGTCGAGCGCCTTCGCCGCGACCTGATCGAGCATCGGCTTCACCGCGGCTTGCGCCTCGGGGCTCATCGCGACCGCGGTCTCGAACTGCGCGCGCTGCGACTGCAACGCGGCGAGCTTCGGATCCTCGGACACGCGCGCCGCGTCGGCGCCCGACATGAGGCCCTGGATGTCCGTCGATAGCTCGGGGTTCGCTTCCTTCGGCTTGAGCAGCGCGGCCGCGTCGGGATCCGTCTTCTCGAGCTTCTTGATCTCCTTGGCGCGCGCGCCGGCTTCGTCGTTGTCCGCCGCGGCCTTCTTGAAGTCGAAGTGCTCCTCGGAGGCGGGCAGGGTGGCTTGCTCGCGCTCCCAGGTCGTGAGCGCCGCACCCTCCGTCGGCGTGACGACACCATCGGCGTTCGCCTCGACGTGCAGCTCGGCGAGCGCCTCGCGCATCGGCGTCGGGTTTGCCGCGTCGAGCTCGACCGCCCACTCCTTGATCTGCTGCAACTCCGCCGGCGTCTTCGCGCGCTTCGCCAGCTCGACGAGCGCGTCGCGATGACCTTGATCGCTCGCGTCGCCTCCGCCTCCACCACCGCCGTCTCCACCCCCACCGCCACCTCCACCATTGTTGTTGCCGTCGGACACCACCGGCGCCTCGACGATCGGGACGGTCTCCGCGTCCGCGGGCAGCAGCAGCTGCTCCTTGCCGGACGGCAAGAGCTTCTGCGGCTCCACCTCGACGACGGGCGGCGTCTCCACCACCGGCGGCGTCACGTCCACGACGGGCGGTGGCGTCACCTCGACGGTCGGCGGTGGCGTCACCTCGACGGTCGGCGGTGGCGTCACCTCGACGATCGGCGTCGTCACGTCGGCGACCGGCGACGGATGCGCTTCGATGACCGGCGTCGCCTCGACGCTCGGAGGCGGTGTCTCGATGCTCGGCGGTGGTGTGTCGATGCTCGGCGGCGGGATATTGCCGTTCGCGGCGAGCTCCGCGGCTTGCTTCGCGAGGTAGTTCTTGTGCTGGACGGACTGGACCGCGTTGAGCAAGCCGCCCTGGATGCCGGCGGGGATCGCCGACGAGCCGAACCTGCCGAGGACATCCTCGACGCGTCCGTTGTACGTGTTCGGATCGATCGCGAGCTGCGCGGCGCTTCCGCCCGCGCCGCCGAGGAAGCCGGTCGCGAACGCGGGTGCGATGCCGTCGCCGTCGAGGCCCGGGATCTTGCCGGCACCCGTCTGGATCACGCCGCCGGCGATTCCACCGACCATGTTGCTCCCGATCGACTTGAAGACGTTCGCCGCGCCGTTGCCGCTACCGCGCCACGTGTTCTCGTCCATCAAGCCCGATGCGGTGCCGCTGATGATGCCGCCGACGCCACCCTGGACGACCTGCGTCGCCATCGTGTTCATGAAGCTTCCACCGACGCCGGGGGCGAACGTGCCGATGCCCTTCGACGCGAGCATCTGCGGCAGCCCGTTGACCATCGGTCCCGTCGCCATGAGTCCCGCGGTCGCGGTGTTCACCGCGGTCATCGCGAGATCGACGCCGGCGGCTTCGCGGCCGTACGCGTCGCCCATCAGCGCGTTCTTGATGCCCATCGAGCCGAGACCGCCGGCCGCCGTGCCCATCATCAAGGCCGCCGCCGGTGCTGCGCCCAGACCACCGGTCGCCGCCGTGACCGCGACGGTGAGCGCGGCCGCACCCGCCGTCGCGGCGGCGTTGGTGACCGAGTCCTGCGCGGCGTGGAACGCCTCGACGTCGGACTCCTGGTAGCCGAGCATCTGCTTGACCTGGGCCTCCGCGAGCGCCTTCTCCTCGGGCGTCTTCGCGTTCGCCATCTGCTCGCGAAGCTCGCCGAGCCGACCGTGCTGCTTGTCGAGCTGAGCGCCGGCGGTGAACTCCGCCTTCTCGCTCATCCAGTCGAGCGCCTTCTTGCCCCAGCCCGCACCGCTACCGCGCTCGAAGTCGTAGTTCGCGTCCGCGCGCCGCATCTTCTCCTCGAGCGACAGGCCGCGCCCGCCACCGAGGTCTTGCATGATGTAGTGACCGTCGCGGCCCGACAGCTCCTCTTTCATGTCGCCCTCGAGCGACGTGCCGTAGATGTGCGCGTACTGCTTCTGCAGGGCATCCGCTTGCGCCGGATCCAGCTGCGCGAGCGTCTCCTTGAGCATGTCTTCGTCGGTGCCCGCGCCCTTCATCGCGTAGCGCATCGCGAACACCGGATCGAGCTGGCCGCCCTTGAGGAGCTGCGACGCGCGCTCGCGATCGAGGTTGTTGTCGCCCGTCGGATCGGCCGGGTCGGCCTTGCCGAGCTCGTCGTCGAGCATGTCCTCGAGGCTGCCGCCCCAGTCCTTGCCGTACTTCGTGTTGAACGAGTCGATGATCGCCTGGCGCTCTTTCGGATCCTTGACCGCGAGCTGCTTGAAGATCGCTTCCTCGTCGGTGAACGCGCCCTCCGCTGCGATCTGCATGCGGATCGCGGCGGCCTCGGCCTTCTTGCCATCGAGGAGCGCGCCGCTCAGGTCCGCTTCGGTGCCTTCGTCGAGGTTCTTCTTCAGATCGGCCGACAGATCCTTGTTGCCCGGACGCGCCTTGTACGCGTCGAGCAGCTTCTGCTTGTCCTTCGCGGACCGTCCCTCGAGGACCTTGTTGATCGCTTCCTCGTCGGTGTTGAGGTTGTTGATCCCGAGGAACCCACCGTTCATCGCGTCGTCGAGTAGCGCGGCGTCGGCGGCGTCGACGTCGCCCTTCGCGAGGGCGAGCGCCGCTTCCTTGTCACCGCCGCTGAGCTCGTCGCCGAGGACCGCATTGAGGGACTGACCCGAGCGGTTCGCGAACTCCGTCGCCACCTGGTCGCGGATCTCGGGCGGGAGACCGCGCAGCGTCTGCATCACCGCGTCTTCGTTCGTTCCCCACTGGCCCGTCGTCGCGACGACCAGCTGTGCAGCGGCGGCCGCCACCGGATCGCCGGACATCGCGGCCTGCACCGCCTTCATGTCCTCGCTGTCGGCGTCGAGCTCGTCGGCGAGCACCGAGTCGAGGCTCGTGCCGTAGTGGTTCTGGTACTCGGCCTTGATCGCGGCGATCTCTGCGGGGGTCTTGCCGCGCAGCGCATCGTGGATCGCGTCCTCGTTCGTACCCCAGCCATCGGTCGCCGCGAAGATCTGCGACGCGGCCTTGCTCATCGCTTCGCGATCGACAGGCTTCTCGGTCTTCTCGCCGGCGGGCGCCGCCGCGGGCGTCGGTGCGACGGGCATCGGCGCGAGCGGCGTCGACATCGGGCCGTCTGCCGGATCGCACACGAGCGGCGGCATCACCGACATGTTCGCTTGCGGTGGTGGCTTCACCGGCGCGAGCGGCGTCGACATCGGGCCGTCTGCGGGATCGCACACGAGCGGCGGCATCACCGACATGTTCGCGGCAGGCGCTGCCGGTTTGGATGCGGGCGTCTCAGTCGCCCCCGTGAAGAAGGACGTGGCCGAGGTTAGGAAGTCGAACACCCTACGCTCTACTACGGTGAAAATGCACGGGTTCTCCCTTCAATCCACGTAGAACGGATCGCTTGTTTTCGCGAGGAGTCTCCACGGTTTGGGACACCACACGAAGTGGTCGTCCAGCCACACGAGCCCATCGTACGCCATTCCAACGGTCTGTTGGGGGCGGACGAACTTCCACGCGAGCCAGACGCGGCCCGGGAGAAGATGCGGCGCGACGTGCTTGTAGCCTCCGGGGAACGTGTCCGTCGCGCCGAGGTTCTCCGCGCGCGCGGCGCGTAGCAGCATCTCGGTTTGTTCGGGCTTCGCGGTGATCTCGACCCCGCCGTTCCACATCGGCGTGTACGTCGCGATCGCGGTGTCGACGAGGCTCGGAGCGAAGATGCGCGCGAAGTCGCCGTCGCGCGGAGCGAAGACCGCCGCGCGCGTCTTGCCGCCGTTGCGCGCTGCCTCGAGCAGCGGATTTGCCAGCTCACAGATCCGATCCAAATCGACGGTCACGTCCGGATCATCACACGAATCGCCCATGCTCGGAGAGAGGGCCTTCGGGCGATTTCGTCGCAGGGAAAACCGAACCGTGCGCGCCGATGCTAGGCGCGACCCTTCGGCATCACGGGCACGAACAACCCGTGCTCGCCGAGGACGCGCGCGAGATCCGCGGACAGCTCGCCTCGCTTGCGCGCGAGCTTCTCGGGCGCCATCGCGTCGTGCAGCCGGCGCCGCGCTTCGTGCATGCGCCACGCGATCGTTCCTTCGCTGACGTTCTGGACGATCGCGGCTTCGCCGTGCGCGAGTCCCTGGAGCGAGACGAGGATCACCGTCGTGCGCATGTCGGCCGGAAGCGCATCGAGCGCGCGCAGCAGCCGCGAGTACGTCTGCCGCAGCTCGTGTACGCGGCTGGGGTTACTGCGCGCGTCGACCGCGACCGCGAGCTCGAGACGAGGATCGTCGCCGTCTTCCCCGCGGCGCGCGCGATCGCGTCGCGCGTTGAGCGAGCGGTTGACGGTCATGCGATAGACCCACGTGAAGAACTGACTGCGCCCCTCGAACTCGGGGAGCGCGCGATACGCCTTGAGGAACACGTCCTGCGTGATGTCGTCCGCTTCGCTCGACGATCCGATGATGTGAAGCGCGAGCGCGAAGATGCGCTTGCGATAGCGGATCACGAGCGCCTCGAACGCACGCTGGTCGCCACTCTTCGCGGCATCCACCAATGCATTCGCGGTCGCTGCCTCCCGCTCAGCTCTTGTCATCGGACGTGACGTCACTGCTAGCCGTATAGACGCCTAGGGTACGCCAAGGCTTTGAGCTTTGTTTCGGGACCCGCGGGCCTACATCGGACCACCGCAAAAGATCCGGGCCAAGCGGCCAAGCCGCCGGATCAGTTGGCTTCGTAGTCGGTGCGCGACGAGGTAGGAGACGCGAGGGAGAACGCGGCGATCTGCGCGTCGAAATAGCTCCCGTCGTCGCGCCACATCCGATACGTGCCCTGCATCGTCCCGATCGGCGTCTGCAACACGCAGCCGGACGTGTACTGGAAGCTCTGACCGGGCGCGAGCCGGGGCTGCTCGCCGACGACTCCGTCGCCTCGCACCTCTTCGATCGAGCCGCGGCCATCCGTGATGATCCAGTGGCGCGTGCGGAGCTGCGCCGTGCGCGGGCCTTCGTTCGAGATCGTGATCGTGTACGCGAACACGTAGCGGTCGTCACGCGGAGACGACTGGTCGGCGAGGTAATGCGATTGCACGCGCACGCGAATCCCATCGGTCAACGCAATCGAAGTCGGCTCCGCCACGGTCGGTCGCATCGTGATCACCCACGCGAATCTGCCGCCACGTCCATGCAGTTGCAAGGCGTCGGGTGCCGCAAGGCGTTGCACGTGGCATGCTCGTGCCCGTGGCGCGTCTCGACGAGGTTTGAATGAAGACACTCGCGATCGTCCTCGTGGCCGCGTGCGGCCCGATCTATCCCGCGTCGAATCAGACGCAGGCGCCCCCACCACGCGAGCCTGTCTCCTCGTCGGGGCCACCCGGCGGAGCGATGGATCCCTACGCGCCCGCCACGTCTCCCGAGGCAGCGCTCCCGCCGACCGAGACACCACCGCCGACCGAGATGTCCGCGCCGAAGCCGCCAGCGAGACCGACGAGCAAGCTGCCGCCCCATGCGGAGACGTTCATCACGGAGCACAACCGCTATCGCGCGATGCACTGCGCGGGGCCGTTGACGTGGTCCCCGCAGCTCGCCGCGGACGCGCAGAAGTGGGCCGACACGCTCGAGGCGAAGGGCTGCGTGTTCGGTCACTCCGGCGGCAAGCACGGCGAGAACCTCGCGGCGGGCACGACCGGGGCGCTGCCTCCCGAGGAGGTCGTGCGCATGTGGTACGACGAGGTGAAGATCTACGACTTCAAGAAGCCGACGGGCTTCTCGATGGAGACCGGCCACTTCACGCAGGTCGTGTGGACCGACACCACGCAGGTCGGCTGCGGGATGGCGCAGTGCAAGGGCAACGACATCTGGGTCTGCCAGTACGAGCGTCCCGGAAACTGGGAAGGGCAGTACCGGCAGAAGGTCTTGCCGTCGAGCTGCAAGAAGTAGCGATCAGCGCTCGTCGAGCGGGACGTACTTGCGGTGCTTCTCGCCCGTGTAGATCTGGCGAGGACGGCCGATCTTCGTGTCCTTGTCCTCGACCATCTCCTTCCAGTGCGCGATCCAGCCGGGCAGGCGGCCGAGCGCGAACATGACGGTGAACATGTTGGTCGGAATGCCGAGCGCGCGGTAGATGATGCCCGAGTAGAAGTCGACGTTCGGGTAGAGCTTCTTCGAGATGAAGTAGTCGTCCTTGAGCGCGATCTCTTCCATCGACTTCGCGATGTCGAGGAGCGGATCCTTGATGCCGAGGTGCGTGAGGACCTCGTCGCACATCTTCTTGAGGATCTTCGCGCGCGGATCGAAGTTCTTGTAGACGCGGTGACCGAAGCCCATGAGGCGACGGTTGTCCTTCTTGTTCTTCACGTCATCGATGAACTTCTTGCCGTCGATGCCCGACGTGCGGATGTCCTCGAGCATCTCGATGACGGCCTGGTTCGCGCCGCCGTGCAGCGGTCCCCACAGCGCGAGGATGCCGGCGGCGATCGACGCGTAGAGGTTGGCGCCCGAGCTACCGACCATGCGCACCGTCGAGGTCGAGCAGTTCTGCTCGTGATCCGCGTGCAGGATCAGCAGCTGGTTGACGGCCTTCTCGAGGATGGGGCTGACCTCGTACTCCTCGGACGGGACCGCGAACATCATGTGGAGGAAGTTGCCGCAGTAGCGCAGCGAGTTCTTCGGGTACATCAGCGGCTGGCCGATCGACTTCTTGTAGGCGAACGCCGCGATGGTGCGGACCTTGGAGAGGATCCGCGTGATGTGCAGATCGATCGCGCTGTTCCGATCGAGGCTGTCCGGGTAGTACGCGGACATCGAGGTCACCATCGCCGAGAGCACCGCCATCGGGTGGCTGGTCGGCGGATAGCCCGCGAAGAACTGATGCATGTCCTCGTGGATCAGCGAGTGCCTCACGAGCGCGGTGGAGAAGGTCTGGCGCTCGACCTTGGTGGGCAGCTTGCCGTTGATGAGCAGGAAGCTCGTCTCGACGAAGTCGCTCTTCTCCGCGAGCTCTTCGATCGAGTACCCGCGGTAACGCAGGATTCCTTGCTCGCCATCGAGGTACGTGATCGCACTCGTCGTCGAGCCGGTGTTCATGTACCCGGTGTCGAGCGTGATGTAGCCGGTATCGGCGCGGAGCGACTTGATGTCGACCGCATGCTCGTCTTCCGAGCCGACGATCACCGGAAGCGACGCTTCCTTACCGTTGGGGAGCACCAACTTTGCGTTCATGCTGGCACGATACCCGATCCGCACAAACGTGACGCCACGCGGCGCAAAAAAACCGCCCGGCTGTAGCGGGGCGGTTCCTCGTCGAGGACGGGGGGCGACGTGTTGCGCTCAAACTATTCGAGCGTCACGAACGGCGAGCTACCGAGCGGCGTGTTGAACCGATACGTGTATCCCACCGCGAAGTAGCCCGCGCCGCCGCCCTTGTCGAGGCCGACGTACTCCGACGTGTACGACGGGTCGGAGGGCGACTCGGAGAACACCGCCGAGTAGCCGTGGCCACCGACGGACACGCCGAGGACGTGCTCCATGCGCGTACCGAACGCGTAGAACGCACCGAGCTCGAGACGGAAGCCGAGCGCCGTGTAGTTGAACAGCTGGTCGCCCGTGGCGATGTCCGTCTCGTTGGCGGGCGACATGAACGCGAGCGACACGCCCGCGAGCGGGCGCAAGCACAGGCGCTCGGCGACGCAGAAGTCTTTGAAGATCGCGATGCCGAGATCCATGATGTCGAGGTCGAACGCGAACGCCTGGTCGTCGCCTTCCTGGTAGTGCGTGTAGCTGAAGTAGCCCTGCGCGCCGATGCGCTGCTCCGGGCGAAGCAGGTAGTCGCCCTTGATGCGAATGCCCTGGTTCGTGTTGCCGTAGTAGTCCATCTGTCCGATCGAGCCACCGCCCGCGAACAGATCGAGGCCGAGCGTCCACACGTACTTGTTGTCGCTCGTGGTGCCCTTGTAGAGGTTCTGCGCGGGCGGGCGACCGTACGCTTGCTGGTAGACCGGGCCCTGGTTCGGATTGGGCGGCGGGTTGTTCGGGTTCGGCGGGTTGTTCGGGTCCGGCGGCGGGTTGTTGGGATCGTTCGGATCGCCGCCGCCGCCGCCCGTCGCGACGAGCGTGATGTTCTGCGCCTTCGCCTCGGTCTCGATGCGGTCCATCATCTTCTTCGCCTTCGCGTCGAGCTCGGGCGAAGGGCTGTTCTTGGCGACGCCGCCGCACGCGGTCATCGCGTCGCTGAACTTGCCCTCTTGATAGAGGGAGGTGCAGAGGTTGAAGAAGTACTTGGGCTCGGGCACGCGCGCGACGGCATCGCGGAACTTCGCGCTCGCCTCGGCGAACTTGCCGTCGTACATGAGGTCCTTGCCCTCATCGTTGAGCTTGGCCGCGAGCTCGGCCTGCTGGGCAAATGCGGGCGCACTCATCAAGAGCACGGTCGCGATCGCGATCGAAGTGAGCCTAGTCATCGTACCCTCCAGAATCCCAACGTCGTGACGGCGACCGTGGGAGGTGGACATTCTACCAGCATGCGCCGGCGTTTGCCCCCGTCTCGCGATCACCACAGTCGTGCCAGAACGCGTGATGTTCCTCAACACCCGCCATCACGGTGCGGTGACCCGGCGTCAGCTCTTCGCGTTCTTCTTCGGGCGAAGTGCCCGATCGATCAGGCGGCGCGCGGCTTCGTGGCCACGTAGATACCAGCTCTCGGGGTTGCCGAAGACCACGCTGACGACGATCTGCGGCTTGTCGACGGGCGCGAACCCGACGAACCACGAGTGCTCCATGTAGAACGGCGTGTCGCGCGTCAGCGTGCCGGTCTTGCCCGCGACCTTCCACGGCGACGCGTTCTTGCGGAACGTCTTCGCGGCGCTGCCGTTCTCGCACGTGCCGGCCATCATCTTCGCGACCTGGTTCGCGGCGGCGGCGGGGAGCACGCGCTTCTTGGGCGACACCGGAACTGGCTCGCCGTCGATCGCGGCGATCAGGCGCGGCATCGGCTGCTCGCCGCTGTTCGCGAACGTCGACGCGAGCACCGCGCCGCCGGCGACCGACAGCTCGGTGTTGGCGAAGCCCGCAGCGGTCTTCGCGAACGACAGATCGCGCACGGGCGGGATCGCGACCACGCCCGCGTTGCCGGGGAGCTCCTTGCCGGGGAGCGCGCCGACGAAGCCGAGCGTGCGCGCCATCTCCTCGAGCGAGTCGGGCGTGAGCTTCTGAAACGCGAGCTTGCCGAGGATCGCGTTGTTCGAGTGCGCGACGCCGTAGGCGAGCGATTCGCAGCGCGAGTCCTTCTTCGAGTCGACGAGGTTCGACTCCATCACCGAGCGGATGCCGCCGTGGAAGCAGACCTTGTCGTTGCCGTCGACGCCCGCGGCGACGAGCGCGCTCGCGGTCACGAGCTTGAACACGCTCGCGGCCGGCGCCCACACGTCCGTCGCGAGGCGCCAGTCGAACGTGCCTTCCTTGCCACCCTCGGGCTCCTCGGTGCGGCGACCCGCGAGCGCGAGGATGCGGCCATCGGTCGACATCACGACGATCGCACCCTTGGGTGCGCGCGACTGATCGAGGAGCTTCTCGGCGAGCGGCTGGAGATCCGGATCGAGGGTGAGCGTGGCGACGCGACCATCGGACAGCGGCGCCTCGTAGACGTCGCCGTTTCGCTGGATGTGATCGAGATCGATCAGCGCGCCGAGCGGCGCGTTCGACGACGGGGTGGCCGGGGGCTTGGGGCGCTCGCCGTTCGTCGTCGGCAGCGGCGCGGTCCGGGGGGCCGTCTCCGCGAGCCCCTGGTAGGTCGCGATCTCCTCGGGAGTCGCCTTCGTCTCCGTGTGGAGCTCGGTTCCACCGATCTCGGCGGCGGGCGGGTTGTGATCATCGCCCGCGAACAGCGCGGCGCTGCCCGCGACCACCATCGCTCCCGCTAGGAGGACGATGCCCTTCCGGCTCTTGGTTGCACGGACCACCTACCAGGACATAGCCGCATCTCCGCGCGGGCACAAGAATGTTTCGTCGGTTCGGGGTACGGTGCCGCGCATGAACCAGCTCACGTTCGACGCCACGGCGTTGACCGCATCGGGCATCGGGGCCGCGGGGCCCGACGCGCACGCGATCGCGGCGATGGCCGAGCCCGCACGCCGCGCCCTCGAAGCCACGCAGGCGCGCCGCCAGAAGGGCGAGATCGGGTTCCTCGATCTGCCCGAGGATCACACCACCGCCCGCGCGTGCATGGACTTCGCGCGCACCACGGATCCCGCGATCGACACCGTCGTCGTGCTCGGCATCGGTGGCTCGAGCCTGGGACCGCGCGCGCTGTACTCCGCGCTCGCGCGTCCGTTCGATCAGCTCGCGCCGCGCAGCCCGGGCATGCCGCGCCGGTTGTTCTTCCCCGACAACATCGACCCCGTCACGTTCGCCGCGCTGCTCGAGCGCCTGCCGCTCGACAAGACGCTGTGGAACGTCGTCACCAAGTCGGGCGGCACCGCCGAGACCTGCGCGCAGTTCCTCGTCGTCGCCGAGCGCCTCGAGAAGCAGCTCGGCGCCGATGGCGCGAAGCGCCGCCTCGTCGCGACGACGGATCCGAAGAAGGGCGCGCTACGCGCCACCGCGATCGAGCGCGGCTACACGGCGTTCGAGGTGCCACCGTCGGTCGGCGGGCGCTTCAGCGTGCTCTCTCCCGTCGGGCTGTTGCCCGCCGCGCTCGCGGGCCTCGACGTCATGGGCTTGCTCGAGGGCGCCGCGCGGATGCGCGATCGATCGCTCGTGCCCGAGCTCGGGAAGAACCCGGCGCTGCTCCTCGCGTCGCTCCTCCATCACCACCACACCGTTCGCAGCCGGCCGATCCACGTGATGATGTCGTACGTCGACGGGTTGTTCGACGTCGCCGACTGGTTCCGTCAGTTGTGGGCCGAGAGCCTCGGCAAGAACGGGCAGGGACCCACGCCGGTCGCGGCGCGCGGCGCGACGGATCAACACAGCCAGCTCCAGCTCTACGCCGAGGGCGGCGACGACAAGGTCTACCTGATGCTGTCCGCGAAGAAGCGCGGCACCGAGCTCTCGATCCCCGACGGTGCGCTTGCGAAGAGCCAGAGCGAGTTCGCGTACCTCGCGGGCCACGGCATGGGCGAGCTGCTCGATGCCGAGCTCGTCGGCACCACGTCATCGCTCGTCAAGCGCAAGCGCCCCACGGGGCTCTTGCGACTCGAGCGCGTGTCCGGCGCGGCGGTCGGCGAGCTGCTCATGTTGCTCGAGGCCGCGACCGCGCTCGCGGGACCGCTGTACGGAGTCGATCCCTTCGATCAGCCGGGCGTCGAAGAAGCGAAGCGTCTCGCCTTTGCAGCGCTCGGCCGGCCGGGCTACGAACAGCTCGCGGCCGAGATGCAGAAGGCGCCCGGTCCCGACCCGACGTATGTCCTCTAGGTTCGTCCTCTCGCTCGTGCTCGTCCTCGCCTCCTGCGGTGGAAGAGCGAAGGTCCGCGAGCCGCGCGTGATCCCCACTCCGTCGGTGCAGGTCGGACAGTGTGGCGAGCCGGGCCGCGACGGTGTGATGGGCGCGACCCCGACGGTCGATCGCGCGGACCGCGACCTCGACGGCGACGCGATCGACGAGAACATCGTCGCCGATCGCGGGATGTGCACTCCTGACGGCAATTGCTACTGGAACGTCTTCCGTACGCCGCGCGATGGCTCCGCGTGCTCGCGCTACGTCGGCACCTTCTCGGCCGCCACGCTCCAGCCGATGGACAAGAAGGGCGAGGACAACATGCGTGATGTCCGCGGCTACTGGAACCTACAAGGGGGCAGGTTCCTCCTGCAGTCGTATCGCTTCGTTCGCGGGGGGTATCAGCTGACCGACGCCCTGCTGTGCAAGCGTGCAGCAGATGATCGCCTCGAGTGCACCGACGAAGACCGAGCGCCGTAGGGCACAAGCCCGCGAATTCTGTTACGATCGTTTCTCGGTGAGCGATACCGGCCGGAACAAGACCGTCGTCACCGCGATCTCCAAGATCAGCGATCGACCGGTGGCCAAAGAGGCGTGCCTGGTCGTGATCTACGGGCTCGAGCTCGGCAAGAAGTTCAACCTGAACCGGCCGCAGATCATCATCGGCCGATCGTCGAAGGCCGACATCCAGATCGATCAGGAAGCGGTCTCGCGCAACCACTGCAAGATCATCAACACCGGAAACGCGATCATGCTGCGCGACATGGGGTCGACCAACGGAACCTACGTCAACGACGAGATGATCGACGAGTACGTGCTCCGCGACGGAGACTTCATCAAGGTCGGCCGCTGCATCTTCAAGTTCCTCAGCGGCAACAACATCGAGAACGCGTACCACGAGGAGATCTATCGCCTCACGACGGTCGACGGCCTCACGCAGGTGTTCAACCGCCGCTACTTCGTCGAGACGCTCGAGCGCGAGATCGGGCGCGCGCTGCGCTACCGCCGCGATCTGTCGCTGATCATGTTCGATATCGACCGGTTCAAGGGCGTGAACGACTCGTTCGGTCACCTCGCCGGCGATCACGTGCTGAAGCACCTCGCGTCGGTGATCAAGACGCGGATCCGGCGCGAGGACGTCCTCGCGCGCTACGGCGGCGAGGAGTTCGCGATCGTCCTGCCCGAGATCGATCACTACAACGCGATGCAGTTCGCCGAGAAGATCCGCAAGCTCGTCGAGGCGGCGGAGTTCAAGTTCGAGGACGCCGTGATCCCGGTGACCGTCTCGATCGGCGTCGCGGCGCTGCGCGGCGAGATCGAGGACGCGCTCGAGTTCATCAAGCAAGCCGACACGCACCTGTTCGCAGCAAAAGAAGGCGGGCGAAACCAGGTCAAGGGCTGATCGTGTCGACGCGCACCCGGCAGGAATCCGATCCGCCCGAGGATGCGCAGCGCGAGCTCCGCGAAAAGAAGCGCGTGCTCGCCGCGCTCGTCGTTCACGACCTCCGCTCGCCGCTCTCCGCGATCCACGGCTACCTGAACCTCATCCGCGAGGAGGTTTCCGCCGACTCGCCGGCGAAGGAGCAGACGCTCACGTACGTCGACGACGCGATGACGCTCGTCGGCAAGGCGCTGGGCCTGGTCGCGACGATCCTCGATGTCGACGAGCTCGAGGACGGCATCCTGCGCGCGCAGCTGGCGCCCGTGCGCATCATCGAGCTCGTCGAGCGCTCGCGCGCCGGCAACCGCGCGCAGTTCGAGGTGCGCCAGCTCGAGGTCGAGGTCGATGTCGATCCGGACATGGTCGTGCGCCTCGATCGCGATCTGTTCTCGCGCGTGCTCGAGAACCTGATCGACAACTCCGCGCGCTACGCACCGCGCGGTGGCCGCTGCGTGATCCGCGTGCGCCGAGACGCTGCGGGCGTCGAGCTCGCGATCGGCAACAACGGCCCGCCCGTGCCCGCCGCCGATCGCGAGCGCATCTTCGGCCGGTACTTCCAGGTCGAAGCGCGCCGCGCCGCCGCGCGCGCGAACCGCGGTCTCGGTCTGTACTTCTGCAAGCTCGCGGCGGAGGCCCACGGCGGGACGATCCACGTCGAGCAGCGGGGCGACCTCGGGGCCGTGTTCGTGGTTCGGATCCCCGAATAGAAGTACGCTGGCGACGTGGAGTGGGCACCACTCGTTCTCTCGCTCGAGGTAGCGGCACTCTCGATGGTGCTCGCGCTCCTCGCCGGGACCGGGCTGGCGATCCTGCTCGACTGGAAGCGCATGCCCGCGCGCGACTTCTTCTACGCGTTCGTCTGCGCGCCGCTCGTGCTGCCGCCGACGGTGCTCGGCTACTACCTCCTCGTCGCGCTCGGCTCCGATAGCTTCATCGGGCGCGCGTGGCACAGCGTCACCGGTACAACGATCGTGTTCTCGTTCACCGGCGCCGTGATCGCCGCCGCGGTCGGCTCGCTGCCGCTCGTCGTTCGCTCCGCGCGCATCGGCCTCGAGGCGGTCGATCCGAACCTCAAGAACGCGGCGCGCACGCTCGGCGCATCTCCCGCGCGCGTGCTGTTCACCGTCGTGCTTCCCCTCGCCGCACCCGCGATCCTCGCCGGCGCGATGCTCGCCTTCGCGCGCGCGATGGGCGACTACGGCATCACGCAGATGGTCGCCGGCCAGATGATCGACGGCACCGAGACCGCGTCGATCCACGTGATGAACGCGCTCTACGGCGGCCGCGAGGCCGACGCTCGCAACATGGCCATCGTCACGACGATCGTCGGCGTCACGCTGCTCTACGTCGCCAATCGCCTCGCGAAGCGGTTCTCGGGGGCGCCCGTCTGATGACGACCGACGCGAGCAACCTCGTCGCCTCGATGCACCTTCGCCGCGGCGAGCTCACCGTCGATGTCGAGCTGACCTGCAAGCCGGGCATCACGTGCATCATGGGGCCCTCGGGCGCCGGCAAGTCGACGGTCCTCGGCGTGCTCGCCGGTCTGGTCACGCCCGAGCAAGGTACGGTCACGCTCGGCGACACGACGTGGCTCGATCGTGGCCCCGGGCGCGAGAAGTCGATCGACGTGCCCGTCCACCATCGCCGGCTCTCGTACATGTTCCAGAACCTCGCGCTGTTCCCGCACATGACCGCGCGACAGAACGTCGAGTACGGCATGCACGACATCCCGCGCGAGGAGCGCACGCCCAAGGCGCTCGACCTGCTCGCGCACGTCGGCGTGAAGCACCTCGCGCACCGGCGCCCGCGCACGTTCTCCGGCGGCGAGGCGCAGCGTGTCGCGCTCGCACGCGCGATCGCGCGGCGGCCGAAGCTGCTGCTCCTCGACGAGCCGTTCAGCGCGCTCGATCGCGAGCTGCGCGCGCAGCTCGTGAAGCTCGTGCGCGAGTTCGTCGCGGACCTGCGCGTGCCCTTGGTGCACGTGACGCACTCGCACGCGGAAGCGCGCGCGCTCGCCGATCACGTCGTCGTGATCGACAAGGGCCGACTCGTGCGGCAGGGCTCGCCGAGCGAGATCCTCGCCGGCGACGTCGACTAGCGTCGATATGAGGTGATGTTTCGGAAGCAATTCGCTGGGGCGCATGATCGTGGCCTGGTGCTAGACACTCGTGCGACAGTGCTCTCCGAGGACGTCGGATGACCCGATTCCCGCACATCTCCGAGCACGCCTGGAATGCGCGTGCATCCAGTCCTTACGAGGGCGACCCTACCGCCGACGAGCTGCAACCCACGCTGGTCGTCGCGACCGAGGCCGATCGCGCACGAGCTCCGATCGTGGCCGTCCCGGCAGATGCGCTGGTGCCGCAGATCGGCTCGCTCGACGAGATCCAGCAGCGCTTTCTGGCCGAGCGTGCGGGCGCGTACCTCGAGTACCCGACGTGGCCGCTCTGCTGTCATCGTCCGGCGACACTGGTCGCGATCGAGACGCCACTCGATTCCATCACGGAGCTAGCGCTGCGCCGCTCGCTCGATATCCACTACCTCGAGGGCGAGCTGGGTTCGTGGAACCCGCTCTCCAAGGGGTATCGAAAGCTGCAGGACCGTGCTCGCGATGGCTTCGATGGCACCGCGCTGTTTCAGTGTCGGGCGTGCGGGCGCCTGTACTTCGGCTCGCACCACATCCCCTAGAACACGGGGCCGGGCGGCGTGTTCTTCAAGCACCCGCGCATCTGCGGCCGATCGCTCGAGTCGGTCAGCTGCGGTCGCGTGATGCAGCCTTCGGCGGAGCACCGGGCGAGCAAGCGGTTGTGCGGGTAGTCGACATCGATCTCGACGGTCCCGAGCGCGCTCGTTCCGAGGATGCCGTCGACCTCGGCCTGGTTGGGCCGGAGCTCGGTGCGCAGCGCCTGCAGCGTGGGGTTGGCGTCGGGCACGACGAGGATCTCGAGGCCCGACGGCGGCGCGAGGTGGACGATCGCGGGTGCGCCGCAGAAGGCGTCCTGCGGATCCTCGCAGGGGCAATCGTCGGCGGTGTTGCAGTTGCGCTGCTCCATGAAGTGGCTCGCGTAGACCTGCCGGCACGCGGCGCGCGGCGTGGCCGACGACGACGCGACGAGCGCGAGGTTCTCGATCGCGCCGAGCCGGCCTTCGACGGGGCCGTTCGGGAGGTTGACGATCGCGAGCGGCAGCGACTCGAGGGCGGGGCGGAGCGGCGGACACGCGGGATCCGTCGCCGGATCGCAGGGCGGATGGGCGTCGACCCAGCGGCGGTACGCCGACTCGCCCATGATCGAGGGGCCGATACCCGTCGAGAGCACGAACAGCGCGTCGGCGCCGCGATAGGCCTGGGAGATCGTCGGGCTCGGGTTGTCGCCGAGGCAGGTCGGGATCGCGATGCGGCGGCCGCCGAAGCCGAGCTCGGTGCCGCCGATGAGGATGGTGCCGCCGCCGCGGTACGGCGAGGGGAACACGCCGTCGCACGCGCGCGTGCGGTGGACCTCGTCGCCGCCGATGTCGGCGAGGACGAAGATCTGATCGTCGCCGAGGCGGAGGCGAACGGCATCGCCGGCGAGCGAGTCGGCGCCGATGATGGCGCGGTAGTCGGTCGGAGAGGCCGCGGGGCCGACCACGCACGTCTCGACGTCGCGCTCGCACGGATGGTTGAGCACGACCTGCTTGCCGTCGAGGACGGCGCGCGGCACGGTCGCGCTGCCGCCGGTGTCGAGGCCGAGCAACGTGAGCGAGAGCGTCTCGACCGACGGTTCGACGTCCGGGCCCGGATCGACCCACGTGAGCGGGGCGAGCACGTCGAGGATCGCCGGGCGATCGGCGACCCCGGAGAGGCGAAGGCCGATGCGCAGCGCCCCGCTCGACGTGTCGACCGCGATCGGGAACTCGTCGCCGGAGAACTCGTTGGTGACGAAGCTATCCGTGATCAGGTCGCAGCCCGACAGCAGGAGCACGAGCGGCGCGAAGCGCCCTAGGGCCATGGCAGCTCGTGCACGGTCGCCTTGCGTCCGCCGACGTCGACGATCGCGCCGACGTCCCACGCCGTGCGGTGCAGATAGCCGAGCGCGAGCGTGAGCTCGCCCTCGACGACGGACGAGGTCACCGCGCCGGCGTTGTCCTTCGCGGGGTGCTTGATCTGCGTGCCGGGCGCGACCGGGTCGGCGCCCTCGATGCGGAGGCCCCGCAGCGTGCGCGCCGCGTTGCCCTGCGCGTGCACGCGGAACACCGGCTCCTGGCCGACGTAGCAGCCCTTCTTGTAGTCGAGGAACTGGACGAGCGGCGTCTCGAACGGGAAGTGCCCCTCGTCGACGTCGATGCCGTAGCGCGGGAAGCCGGCGCGAATGCGCAGGCGCTCGACCTGCGGCTCGTTCTCGTCGCGCGACGCGTCGTTCGTGCCCTCGACGATCGGCGCGCGCCACACGTCGATGACCGTCTCCCAGACTTGATGCGCGGGGCCGGTGATGGGCTCGAACGTCACGTCGTCCATCACCGCGTACTTCTCGAGCAGCGCGCGCGTCGCGTCGGCGATGGTGGACTCGCACGCGACGAGGTACGCATCGCCGAGCTTGGCGATATCGATCACCGAGAGCACGCGGCCCTTCGGGTTCAGGATCGCGCCCCAGCCGTGCGCTCCGTCGGCGAGCGCCTCGACGTTGACCGTGGTCAGCCCCTGAAGGAATCGCGTCGCGTCCGCGCCCGTGACGTGAAGGCGGCCCCAGCTCGTGCGATCGACGACGACGTTCGCGCTCATGATGACTTTCTGCCGGCCGCTTTGAGTCGTTCGCGCCGCCGAGTCTCGGCCTCGGCGTGGCGGCGGCGGTCGTTCTCGGTTTCTAGCTCGAGCGGCGGCAGCGGGCGAGGGCGACCGTCATCGGCGATCGCCACGAACGTCAGGTACGACTTCGTGACGTACCGCCGCACGCCGGTCTTCATGTCCTCGGTGTCGACGCGACAGCCGACCTCCATCGAGGTGCGCGAGACGTAGTTGACCTGCGCCTGGAGCAGCACGACCTCGCCGACGTGCACCGGCGACAGGAAGTCGAGCCGATCGATCGACGCCGTCAGCACCGCGCCCGATGCGTGCCGCATCGCCGCGACGCCGGCGCAGACGTCGATCCACTGCATCATGATGCCGCCGAACATGACGCCCGCGACACCGTTGGTGTGCATCGGCATCACGATCTGCGTCATCACGCAGCGTGTTTGCTCGGGCGTCATGAGTCCCCGAGCCTACTGCGACTTCACGCCGGCGATCACTTCTTCTTCGACGAAGCGGCAGGCTTCTTCGCGGCCTTGCCGGCCTCGATCTTGCGCTTCGTACGCGCCTTGAGCTTCTGCTGGCTGCGCTTGCGGCGCATCTTCTTCGTGCGGCGGTTGTCGTTGCGACCCATGGCCGGCCGTATATCACACTTGTGCTCGGCGGACTCGCAACCCGCATTCAGAACTGGGCACGCGCAGCAAACGAGAAGTGCCATCGCCCGCGGGGGTTGTCGCCGAGGTTCGGGTTGAGCGGGATGGCGCGCTCGAGGGCGCCGATGCCAAAGGGCGTGACGATGCGCGCGACCGCGATGCCGACCGACGGGTGGATGTCCGACTTGTCGACGGAGGACCAGGTGTTCGCGATCATGCCCGCGTCGACGAAGACCGCGGTCGCGAGGACCTTGTAGATCCGCAGCTGCGCGTCGAGGCTGCCGAGGAGCCGGATGTTGCCGCCGGCGGGCAGCACGCGGATCTGCGAGACGTTGTCGAACGGCGGCACCGGCACCTGGATGACCTCCGTCGCGAGCCGCTCGTCCTCGTAGCCGCGCACGGTGGAGTCGCCGCCCGCGAAGTAGCGCTCGA
The DNA here is from genome assembly GCA_964617845.1 of uncultured Kofleriaceae bacterium. Lineage (GTDB taxonomy): Bacteria > Myxococcota_A > Polyangia > Haliangiales > Haliangiaceae > JABFXX01. Next base: position 65,316 of record CAZUAR010000004.1, read on the forward strand.
CCTCCGGCAGCAGCACGGCGCCGCCGAGCGGGAAGCCCTGGTCGTAGCGCGCGTCGGCGCGCAGCAAGAGGTTGTTGCCGACGAGGTGGAACTTCGACGCGACGGCCGACACCTTCACGAACTTGTCCTGGCCGAGGAACCACGGCTCGTAGAAGGCGCCGGTGACCTCGAGGCGCTGGCCCCGCTCGGGCGCGAGAGGGGACAGCGTGCCGCGGCGGTCGGTGCGGTTCTCGTACTCCCACGACACGCCGATCGAGGACAGCCGCGTCGAGATCGGGACCTGCGTCTGATCGTCGTCGGCGCCGGCCGGACGGAGCACGTCGACCGGACGCTCGCGCACGCGGAAGTCGTAGTGGAGGCCGAACGTGACCGCGCGCTGCGAGTAGCGCTCCGTGCGCGGGCGCTGGAACGTCCTCGCGAACGAGAGCGTCGCGCCGGTGGTCTTGATCTGTCCGAACCGCTCGGTGTCCTGGAGCCGATAGAAGCCCGAGAGCTCGGTCGAGACGTCGCGGATCCCGAACAGGTAGTGCCGCGACAGATAGCGCGGGATGCGGAGCGTGGGCTCGACCGAGAGCTGCTTCAGGGTGAGCGTGCCGTTCCACGCATCCTCGGGATCGAAGCCGATCGACGCGGGTAGATCGAACGAGATCCCGATTCCGCCGATATTCTGGTACGTCGGGACGAGCTTGACGAAGGCACCACTGTACACCGAGATACCGCCTTCGAGTGCGAGCCCGTACCGCCGGTCGTACCGCTCGGTCACCTCGACGACCGCGTTGACCTCGCCCTCGCTCGTGCCGTCGAGGTCCGGCATCGCGATGTTCACGGCGTCGAACAGGCCGGTGTTGCGGAGCCGCCGCGCGCCCTCGGCGAGGTTGTCCTTGGTCAACAGGTCGCCTTCCTTCAGCGCGAGCTCGTCGGTGACGATCCAGTCGCGCGTGTGGAAGTTGCCGCGGATCACGACCTTGCCGACGCGCAGCTGCTGGATGTCCGTCAGCGTGTAGTGCGCGATCATGCGGCGCGGTCCCGCCGGCGTGACCTCGAGGTCGACCTTCGCGCGCGGGCGCCCGTCGCTGAACAAGCGGTCCTTGAGCTGCTCGCGCGTCTCGTCGGCGTCGGCCTCGCGATACTTGAGGTTCGCCGCGAGCGCGATGCAGCGGTTCGGCGCCGCCGACTTCGCGAGCTGCGGTTCGCGATAGAAGCGCGCCAGATCGGCGAGCACGCGCGCGCACAGCTTCCGCTGGTCCTCGGTGACGAGGTCCGCGCCGTCGTTGCCGATCGTGACCTCGACCCGGGTGAGCAGCGTCGGCTGCCCCTCCTTGATCACGAAGCGTACGTACAGGCCGGCGCCGCGGTCGGCGAGGGCGAGCGCGGCGGTCAGCGCGGCGTCGCCGAGCGCCGCGGGATCGGTCGCGGCCGACACGCCGACGCGCGCCTCGCGGTAACCGGAGCGGCGATAGACATCGACGAGCGAGTCGACATCGGCGGACAGCCGGGCCGACGTCGCGAACGTGGTGCGACCGAGCAAGCTCGTCGAAAGCTTGGCCGCGCTCGTCCCGATCGCGTCGCGCAGCGTGTCGTCGGACAGCGCGCGATTGCCGACGAACGTGACGGCGCGGACCGGCCGCGTGTCGCCTTGCTCGATGCGGAACACGACGCGATCGAACCGCTCGAACCGCTCGCGCGTCCATGTCACGCGCGCGTCGAAGTACCCCTTGCTCTGGAGGAACGCGGTCAGCGCGCGCGCCGACTCCGCCACCTCGACGTCGTCGGCGCTCTGCGCTTGATCGAACGTGAGCTGTTCGCGCAGCTCGTCGACCTTGATCGACTCGTCCTGGCCCTCGAACACGGTCTCGACCTTGCGCCGTTGATCGATCGTGATCGTGAAGTTCACGCGGTGCGATCGCCGATCGAACGACGTCTGCGGATCGAAGTCCGTGCGCACGCGCACCGAGGGGTACCCGCCGCGCCGGCGGTACATGTCGACGACCGTCTGCACGTCCTTCTGGTGCTGCTCGCGGCGGAACCGCGCCTCGCCGAAGCACAGCGGGAGGAGCGGGACGCACACGTTGTCGTGGCGGAACACGTTCCGGATCTCGGTCTCGCTGATCTCCGACGGCTCCCCGCCGACGATGTCGATGCGGCCGGTCGTGTAGCGCGGCCCCGTGTCGACGGTGACGTCGAGCCGCAGGCCCGCATCCGACGACTTGTCGAGCGTCTGCCCGATCGTCGCGCGCGCATCGATGAAGCCCTCGTCGCGCAAGAACTCCTCGATGCGGCGGGTCTCGTCGTAGAGGTCGCACGCGCGGTCCTTCGGCGCCCACGGGAGGTAGCTGCCGGCGCGCACGCGCATGCGTCGGCGGATCTCGTCGTCGAGGAGCGTGTCCCAGAACGAGTCGACGAACACCTTCACGTCGATGCGCCGCACGAGCGGCAGCGGCGCGACGTGCACCATCGCGAGCGTGCCGGACGGCGTGTCGCGCGTCGACAGTCCGACCAGCTGGTAGCCGAACGCCGAGGCGATGCGGCGAATATCGCTGCGCGCATCGTCGGTGAGCGCGCGGTGACGGCGCATCGTCGGCTCGAACAGTGCGCGCACCGTGGTCGGGTTCTCGTTGAACGTGCCGACGAGCTCGAAGTCGTTCCAGGTCACGGGCGGCGCCACCGTCCCGGCCGGTGCGGAAGCCGGCGCGACCGGCGTCTGCACGCACGTCGCCGGGTCGAACTTCTGCGCGGTCAGCGTGTCCTCGATCATCGTCTGCGCGGACGCGCGTCCGAGGACGGCGCACGCGGCGAGGGCGAGGAGGACGACGCGCATCACGGGATGAACAGAGGCAGCACGAGCTTCGCGCTCGCGTCGAAAATATCCAGCTCGGCCGGATCGGCGAAGTTCTTGTTCAAGATTCCGAGCTGCGCGCTGACGCGGCCACCTGTCCGGAACCGGAACGGTGTGCTGAGCTCGAGGCGCGCGGAGTACGTCGCACCGCGGATCGTCTGCTCCGCGTCGCCGATGATGCGCAGGTTCTCGAACATGCGCTTCTCGAGGCGAAGGCCGATCGAGCCGAAGCCGATCTCGATGCGCAGCACGTCGACGTTCGTGATCTTGCCGAGCGAGTCACCGAGCAGGCCGCTGACCCAGTCGCCGGCGAGATCCTTCACGATCTGATCCGCGAAGCCCTGCGACGGGTTCGTCGTCGGATCGATGTTCTGCGGATCCGCGCCGAGCGATTGGTCGCCGAGCGAGCGGCGCAGCGACTCCTGGTTCCGGCCGAGCACGAGGAGCGACAGCGTCTGGCTCTTGTCGTACCCGGTGCTGGTCTTCAGGTCCCACTGCAGGTTCGACAAGGGGCCGTTGATCGACAGCGTGATCAGGTGCTCCTGGCCCGACTGGTCGCGGAAGTCGGGCGCCTCGCTCGTCACCGTGAGCTCGGGGTCGCCGGCCTTCCGGTTCTCCGAGAAGTCGACGGAGCCGGTCGTTCGCGTGAAGCGAGCGCGCGTCCCCGGGATGCGGAACTCGCCGCGCTCGATGCGGATCGAGCCCGACATGTGAGGATCGCGTGGCGTGTTCGTGATCTCGATCAGCGGGCCGACCAGCTCGATCTGCGCGATGTTGATCCGCACCGCGAACCGGCGCACGTCGAGCGTGAGCCTCAGATCCGCGTTGCCGAGCACGGGGTACTCCTCCCAGAACGGCTTCGACGGAGCGGTCGACGAGCCGATCGAGCGGATCTGGTCGGTGATCTCGACGTTGCGCAGGTACGTGCCGTCGATGATCGACACGTTGCCTCGCACCGACAGCTCGGAGAACTGCGACTTCGCGAGCCGCACGTCGCGTGCGCTGATCACGAGGTCGAGCAGGCCGGGCAGGCGGAACGGGATGTTGTCCGCGTCGAGCTTGATGTCGAGCGACGTGAGCACGCCATCGCGGATCTCCACGTCGCCGGAGATGTCCGAGACGGTGCCCTCGCCGTCGATCGATGCACCGAGCTGGTTCACCGACAGCGCGTAGGTCCGCCGCTGGTCGCTGGCGACGGTGGTCTCGATGTCGATCGATCCGTGCGTCAGCGAGATCTCGCGCCGCACGCCGCGCGGGATCAGCGAGATCGGGCGGAGCTTCGGGTTGTCCTGGGGCGGATCGAACGACAGCGTGCCGCTGATCAGCGGCAGCGAGCCCTTGCCCGACAGGATCAGGTCACCCTCGATCGTGGCGAGGCCACCGGCCTGCGAGACAGCGCCGGGCACCGCCACGAGCAGCATCTTGCCGGCGAGCTTGCCGCTGACGAGGAGGCCCCACTCGGCGGGCGTGAGGCCATCGAGCCGGATCGAGCCCTTCACGTGGAGCTCGCCCTTCTCGTCGAGGTGCTGGTCGCGCACCTGCATGATCACGTCGGTGAAGCCGAGCGATCCGTTCGCGAGCTTGATGAGGCCCGTCGGTGCCTCGAGCACGGTCTCGCCGCCGACGGGGCGCAGGCGCACCGGGTTCGCGGCCTTCGGATCGTTCTTCCAGATGCCGTTCGGATCGAGATCGATCGCCGCTTCGTACGACGGGTTCGCGAACGTGCCGCTGATCGCGGCCGCGAGGTGAACGGTGCCCGACGCTTCGTCGAACCGCGTGTCGAGGAGCGGCGCGATCAGCGCGAGGTCGAGCGTGCCGTCGGCCTCGATCGCGACCGACGTCGGCGCCGCGTGCCCGCGGATCGTGATCACGCCGGCGGGCGTCGCGACCTTCGTGGTGCACGGCTCGCGACCGCCGGGCGCCGTCGGGTTCTTGCACGTCAGCTCGATCGAGCTCGGCGTCGCGCGGATCGACACCGCGGGCCGCGCACCGGGCTGCTGATCGATCACGCTGAGCCGCAGCGGCACGAGGCGGCCGTCGGCGCTGCGGTGGTTCACGATCGCGACGACCTCGTCGAGCTCGACCCACGCCTCCGGCTCGACGGGCTTGACCGGCATCAGCTCGGTCTTCACGGTGACCTTGCCGCTGACCCATGCCTGCACGGGCTCGGGCATCCCGAGGAGCTTGGTCAGATCCATCGCGGCGTCGATCTCGACGCGGCGACCGCTGATCGACAGCTCGACGGGGTAGGGCGCGGTCGTGCCCATCGTGCCCTCGATCAGCAAGCGGTCGGCCATCGCCTTGCCGACGATCGACACGCCGGGCTTGCCGCCGGGCAGCGTGATCGGCAGGACGCGAAGCTGCGCGTCGCCGACGAACGCGTTCGCGACCCATGCACGGAGCAGCGTGATCTGGCCCTCGGCGACCGGCTGCGAGGGCGTGCCGCCGAGGTGCAGCGTCATGCGGCTGTTGCCGCCGACGACACGCTTGCCGACGAACTGATCGATGATGGCGAGCGGCAAGTCGACGCTGAGCGCGCCGCCGAGCGACGATTGCTTCGCCGCCTGACCGCGCGCGGGCTTCGGGGGCGCGGCGGACTTCGCGATCGTCGCGTCGAGGATGCCGCCCTTGTCGCGCTTGGCGGTGGTCACGATGCACGCGCCGCCGGACCTCTTCGCGTCGGCGCACTTCTCGAGGTCGGCGGGCGCGACGTACATCGCGCGCGGGCGGCACCGCGAGTCGTCGGCGCGGTTCACGCAGATCGAGACGTCGGAGTACGGATCGCCCTTGATCTGCAGCTTCGGCGCCTTCGCGTAGGCCTTCGCGTAGTCGAGCCAGTCGATCGGCGCGCGGTTCTTGTCGACGGACGCGCGCGCGAGCTCGAGCTCCACGGTGTCGAGCGTGCCCTTGATCGTCTGTCCGATGCCGCACAGCTTGCTCGCCTCGATGCGCCGCCCCGACAGCACGAGCCGCTCGATGTACGGCTGCGCGCCGTCGATGCGAATGCGGCCCGAGCCGCTGAGCTCGCCGCCGAGGCCGGCCGAGGTCATGCGCCGGATGTCGAGGATGCCGTCGGCGATCTGCGTGTCGACCAGGCGCAACGTGTCGATGCACGGGATGCCCGCGAGCGACGTCGAGATGTTGATCCTCGGCTTGTTGATCGGCCCCTTGATGATGATCACGCTGCCGCCACCGGCGCTGCGGACGAACGCGGGCAGCTCGAACTTCTTCAGCCACACGTCGAGATCGGGGAACGTGCCCTCGATGCGCAGATCGAGATCCTGGTGCAGGATGTCGACCTGGCCGTCGAACATCGCGTTCGATTGCCCGGCGTTCACGTAGACCTTCTCGATGTGAATCGTGTCGAAGTTGTCGTCGGTGAACAGGCGGCCCTTGTGCAACCGGATCGCCGTGTGCGCCGGCGTCTGCCCGAGCGAGAGATCGAAGTCCTCGAGCGCGAAGCCCTCGGCGACATCGCCGCGCGCGCGGAGGCGGCCCTTCAGGAACCGGCCGACGTTCGCCGCGATGCGGCCGGGCAAGAACCGCCCGACATCGATCGCCTTCGCGATCTCGATCTGCGCGTTCGCGTTCATCGGCTTGAGGCCGAACGTCGCCGAGACCTCGACCTCGCCGGGCTCCTTGCCGCCCTTGATCAACGCCTTTGTCTTGTCGATGAAGCCTTGCTCGTTGACGAGGTCGATCGCGCCGTGCACCTCCGCGAGCGTGAGCCGCAGCGGCTCTTCCTTGGCGCCGAGCGAGATGTCGACGTCGAGGTTCTTGAGGTCCAGGCCGACCTTGGGCGACGCGACGAACGGCCCCGTCAGCGTGATCGTGCCATCGAGGTTGTCGCCGCCCGCGTTCGACTTGATGCAGCTGCGAACGACCGCTCCGAGGTTCTTGCCGTCGAGCTTGAGGTTCCACGAGCCGTCGTACGGGCGATCCCAGTAGTTGTGGAGCTCGCCGGTGAGGTGCAATTGCGCGGCGTCCTTCGCGCTCCAGCTCGCCTGGTCGGGCGTCGCGCACGGAAGCGCGGTCGCCTCGAGATCGAGCTCGAGCGTGTTCGCGACGAAGTCGCGCTTGGGCCACTCGGTCGGCACCTGCGCGAGCCGGTTCAGCTTCACGTCGACGAGATCGATCGCGTAGCCCGCGACGCGCCCCGCGGGCGGATACGTCTCGGGCGTCATCGTCGGCCCGGGCAGCGGCATGCGGAACGCGGTGCGCGGCCCCTCGTCGAGGATGCGGATCGCGCCCTTGCGCGCGCCGACGGCGAGGCGCACGTAGAACTTCGGGATCAGCGGATCCGTCGGATCCATGTAGAGGTAGCTCTGCAGCCCGCGGCCCGCCGGATCGCTGGGCGATGGGTTCGCGCCGGTGTTGTCGGCGTCGACGTTCACGCCCTCGAGCCGCGCCGCGAACGCGTAGCCGATCTGGTCGACGCCCTTCACCGAGTAGGGCTTCATGTGAACCGTGAGGTTCAGATCGCGGATGTGAACATCGCGGATGTCGAAGATCGGCGGCGGCGCCTCCGCCGTGATGCCGGCGCGAAAGCCCGCCTTGAGCCGCGGATAGAACGCGGTCACGATGCTGACGATCACGCGGTCGTAGGCGTGGAGCGGATACGGCTCGCGCGTCTCCTCGATCAGCGCCTCTGCCCCGGGATGGATCGTCACGTGGCGGAACACGAAGTCGTGGTTGCCGAACAGGAGCGCGTGGATGTCGAGCTCCGCGGTGATCAGAGGAGCTCGCAGGAGCTGCTTGCGCGGCTTGCGAGCACTTTTAGGATCCGCGTCGGGACGGTCATCGGGCGTACAGTCTTCGTTGGGGTCGCTGGTGCGAAGATCATCGGCGTCGACCGTCGTCACCGCGCTGAGTGCGCAGTCGTCCCACACCCTGATGTCACGGACGGTGACGGGGACCCAGCCTCCGGTCACCAGCGTCTTGAGCGCGCGGGGCTCCCACTCGATCGCACCGATGGCGATGCGCCCCCGCATGCGCTTGTTGAGGATCGACGCGATGTTGTCGCCGAGATCTTCCCCCTCGAACTTCACGCGCAGAACCGCGAACGCCGTGCCCAGCAAGAGCACCACGAGGAGGCCGATGACGAGGAGCCAGCGGCGAAGACGCCGACGAGGGGTGCCTTTCACCCGAGCACCGAAGCTACCATCGCTCGTCTCGTCGACGATTGGTGCGTGAGGTCATTCACGTTCCGTCACGTTCCGTCATTTCTGCATGGCCTTCCTCGGGGTCGGCGCGTAGAGTGGGGAGTAGGACCGAAAGCGAGGCAACGTAGATGTCTGATGAGCTTCCGACCGTCCCCCCCGAAACAGCCCCTGTCCTCCGTCGAGAGGCGCTGCTTCCTAACGAACGTAGTCGCGGGTTGGGAACGGTAGCCGTCGTCTGCACGATGGCAGGTGTGGCCTCGGGATTGGCTCTCGCGACGACTCTCATGGCGATGCAGGTCGCCGATTCCATGTCGACGCGTGGCTGTCCCTACCAGGCCGAAGTCACGACGACTGTCGATGTCCGTCCCGATCACGGCTTCCTCGGCATTCGTTACGTGTTCCACGATGGCGTCGCCGAGATCGACAGCGTGCTCGCGGCGACCCCCGCCGAGGCGATCCAGCTGCAGCCGGGCGACAAGGTGCTCTCGATCAACGGCGATCCGATCGACTCCGCGAGCGAGCTCCAGGAGAAGATCTACGGCTCGCATCCGGGTGCCCGTCCGACGCTCGTCATCGAGCGCAACGGCGAGCAGCGCATGATGCGACCCACGCTGATCGCGTGGCCCGCGATCACGTACTAAGTCCGACCCGACACGTCGCCATCCGTCGACGTCGCGTTTGTCGTCGACAAGAACGTCGGCTTCATCGTCAACGTCCATCTCGACACCACCGTCGAGGTGGACGGGGTCGTCACGTCATCTTGATCACGCTCTCGTCGACGTTCACGTCGACGTCACGAGCCGCAGGGTGGGTTGCCGCTCTGCGAGCCCTCGCGGAGCTTGATGCACGTCGAGACGGTCTGGTCCTCGCGCTGGAACGAGATGACCATCTCGTCGGCGAGGTCGGCGCGAACCGGCGCCGTGGGGCCGACGCTGCCGTCGGGGTGCGCCGTCTCGATGACACCGACGCCCTTGGTCCGGTTGAACACGAACACGACCGAGTCCTCGTAGTTCACGTTCGCGGGGTACGAGAACGACGCGCTCGTGTTGCCGACGTCGCCCTGGAGCTGGAACGTCATCTGTGACGGGTCGGGCGGGGGAATCGGGATCGACGGCGTGATGCAGCTCTGCATCACGAACGCGAGGCCGAGGATGACGAGGAAGCGACGCATGGGTGGAGCGCGATCTGGGACCGCGTCGATCAGTGCTGCAGCAAGGCCCGATCCATCAGGGGCCTCGAGGAGCGTACAAGATTTCGGCTAGATACAGAAACGCCCCGCCAACGGGGTTGGCAGGGCGTCACCGAAGGTGGCCACGGCTGTCCGGGCCGGATTCGGGTCAGGGCGTACGCTTCACCGTCATCGGGAACATGATCGACACGCCCGCGCCGAAGAACAGGTGGTGGATGAAGCGGTTGTCGTCGTCGGTCACCGCGAGGTTCGCGTTGAAGTCGGCGCCCGACGGGTTATCGGTAAACGCGTAGTCGCGAATCGTGAGGTCGAGCGCGATGAAGTCGTTCAGGAAGACGTGGATGCCGCCGCCGAGATAGAGGCCCGCGCGACCACCGCTGTTGAGCGGCGGATCGTTGTTCGGGTTGTTGTCGGCGGGCGTCATGCCGTTGTCCGTCGGCATGCCGGGCGCGGGGTCGTTGCACACCGTCGTGGGGCAGTCGCTCTTGAGCTGCGCGAACGCGACGCCGGCCTGGAAGTAGAAGTCGAACGCGACGAAGGCCTGGCTGAACGCGGCGAGCTTGCCGTACCAGGGCGTGAGGCTCACGTACGCGGCGCCGTGGATCGGCATCTCGTTCAAGCGGGACATGAACTCCTGCTTGCTCGGCTCGCGCGTGTCGGGATCGACTTGATCCTCGAGCGTCGGCTCGATCTTCTTCACGAGGCCCGTATCGAGCGCCGTCGAGAACACGCCGATCACGCCGATCGAGAGCATGTCGCCCAGGTGGTACTCGAGCTTCGCGCCGCCGCCGATGATGTGGCGGAAGTCGGCGTTGATCGTCGACTCGAACAGCGGCGCGAACTCGAAGCGGTTCTTCACGAGCAGCTTGCGATGGCGCACGGCCTTGTCGGCCGCGAGGCTGTTGGTGCGGCGCTCCGCGTGCGCTTCGTGGACGTCGGCGACGATCGGAGCCGCGAGTGCGGCGAGAGCGACTGCGCTGAGGATGGTCTTGTTCATCTGGTCTACTCCTCTTCGGATCCTCGTTAGGCCTTGCTCAGCGGAAGGTCGTGTACTCGAAGCTCGTCGGCAGCCAGAAGCTGATGCCGACCTGGAACATGACGTTGTTGATCAGCGCGCCGTCGGCGTTCTCCTTGGCCTGCTCCGCCGTGGCGTTCATCGTCGGCGAGCGGTCCGTCGGCTCGAACTTGTCGTAGAAGATGTAGTCGCGAATTCCGAGGCTGACCGTGAGCCACTTCGCGAGGAAGAAGCGCATCGACGCGCCCACGTTCGGCTGGATGAGGAGGTTCGTGAAGCCGGGGAACTTGGTGTCACGCGGCTCGACCTTGCTCTGGCCCGCGCCGATACCGGCGGTGAAGAACACCTCCCACGTGATCAGCTTCTTGTCGAAGACGGCGAACTTTCCGTAGACGGGGACGTAGTGGAAGTCGAGCGCGGCGCTCCACGTGTACGTGTTCACCGTCGGGAGGCGGCGCGCCTGGCGAGCCACGAGGTCGAACGGCTCGCGGAACGAGGGCTGGTAGTAGTGACCCTCGACGCCGATCGCGAGGACGTCGGTCAGGTAGTACGAGAGCATGCCGCCGACCGTGTAGTGGCGGATCATGTTGTCGTTCATGGTCGTGCCGACCATCGGGAACAGCTCGGTGCGGCGCGCCTTCAAGAACGGCTTGCGCACGACGACGAGGATGTCCTTCCACGACAGCTTCGTGCGCGTGACCGGGCCGGCCTTCACGGCCGCGGCGGCCGCCGCGTCGGAGGCCGCCATGTCCGCGGCGAGATCGCCGGCGGGCTCCGGCTGGCCCATGTCGATCTCCCCCTCGTCGGCCGGCTTGTCCGGCGGAGCGTTGGGATCCATTTCGATCTCCGGCTCCGGCTCACCTGCGCCCTGCGCGAACGCAGGCCCAGCGAAGAGCATGAGGGATGCGAGGACGAGGACGGATCGATGGATTGCCCGCATTCGTAGAGGCTTCATAACACTCGCCTTTGCCCGCGCTCAACAAGTTGGCGCAGGTTTGGATGACAGGCGTTGGTGCCCCGAGGTTGCGAAACCCGTCAGCTGACAGCCTCTAAGCGGCCTCGCTGGCCTGGGCATCGCTGTACAGCTCGGTCACGAATGCGTTCGGGTCGAACGGCCTCAGATCGCCGATTTTCTCCCCGAGACCGACGAAGCGGACGGGCACCTTGAGCTCGTCACAGATGCCCAGGATCACGCCGCCCTTCGAGGAACCATCGAGCTTCGTGAGCACGATTCCGGTGATCTCCATGTCGGCCTTGAAGGTCTTGGCCTGGGAGATCGCGTTCTGACCGGTCGTGGCATCGAGGACCATCCAGGTCTCGTGCGGCGCACCCGGCATCGCCTTGTCGGTGACGCGGCGGATCTTCTTGAGCTCGTCCATCAGGCCCGCGTTCGAGTGCAGGCGGCCGGCGGTATCGCAGATGACGATGTCGAACTTCTCGTCGACGCCGCGCTTCACCGCCTCGAAGATCACGCTCGACGGATCGCCCTGCGGCTTGCCCTTCACGACGGGCACGCCGGATCGCTTGCCCCACTCCTCGAGCTGCTCGGTCGCGGCGGCGCGGAACGTATCGCCCGCGGCGAGGAGGACCTTCTTGCCCTCGTCGCTGAACTTCTTGGCCAGCTTGCCGATCGTGGTCGTCTTGCCGACGCCGTTGACGCCGAGGACGAGCAGCACGAACGGCGAGTGCCTGGACAGGTCGAGCGCGGGCGCGTCGACGGCGAGGATCTGGCGCGACGTCTTCTTGATCTGCTCCCAGATCTTGTCCGGGTTCTCGAGGTCGTTCTTGGACAGGCCCGACTTCACCGACGTGAAGATCCGCTCGGCCGCGCGCGGTCCGATGTCGGCCGTGAACAGCGTCTCCTCGAGCTCGTCGAGCGTGGCGGCGTCGATCTTCTTCTTGCCGAACAGCTTGCCGAGCTTGGCGACGAAGCCGCCCTTGGTCTTCGCGAGGCCGGCCTTGTAGGCGGCGGCCTCTTCTTCGGCGACCTCGACTTCGGGGACCTCGGGGACCTCGGCCTCGGGCTCGGGTTCGGCTGCCTTGCCCTCCTGTCCGGGGCGCGGACGCTTGCGCTGGCGCTTGGGGCGGGCGTCTTCGACGGTCTGCTGACCGAGGCGCTCGCGTGCGGTCGCGCCGCCCTTCGCCTGGCTCCGCGCCGACGCCCGACGGAGGAGGAAGATCACCATCACGAGGACGGCGATCACGATGCCGAGCTTGATCAGCTCGTCGGGTTGCATGGGCGTACCCTAAGGCCGAGCCCCGATGTTGTCATCTACCCTGACGCGCTCCTTGATCGCGCGTTCGACGCGCTCCTTGGCGCCCGGGAGCAACGTCTCGGCCGCGAGGCGCGGGGAGAAGTAGACCTCCTCGACGAAGTCCGTGAGGTCGCTCATCGCGGGGCTGCGCTTCTTGGACTTCACGTGGTCGACGATCTGGCGAGGCGACCACACGCCCCACAGGCGGGGCTCGGGCAACACGGGCTCGGCCGCGTGGCGATACAGCTGGAACACGCGCTCGCGGACGGGAACGAGATCCACGCGCACGCCGCGGAGCTCGCCGCGATGCGGGATCGAGACGCCGAAGCGCTCGGTCACGTGGCCGGGCGCCGCGACCTCGGCGCGCCACTCGCCGGGTGCGAGGCGCTCGATCGTGAAGCTCCCGTCCTCGGCGGTGCGCACGCTGCGCTCGACATCGCCGAGCGTGAGCGTGACGACCGCTTCCGGCACGTGGCGGCTGCGCACGGTGTCGCGAACGACGCCCGAGAAGCCATCGTCGTGCGGGCGGCGGAGCGTGGAGATGACGCTCGGCTTGTTGGTGACCAGGCCGCCGTCCATGATCTCGGTCGTGCCTTCGTTCGCCGGAATCTCGGCGGCCTGCTTCGCGCGGCGCAGCTTCAACCACGGCTTGGAGCGGGCGAGGAAGAACCCGCCCGCGGCGAGGCCCGTCGCGATGAACGCGGCGATCGTGTAGCTGACCGGCACGGGCTGCGGCGCGGCGACGCGGATGATCGCGGGCTCGGAGCGCGAGGGCTTCAGGTACGAGATGCCGATGTCCGACTGCACCTGCACCGCGAACTGCCCCTGGCCGATGATCTCGCCCTCGACCTCGAAGCGATAGGCGCCCTTTCCGTCGGTGGCGCCCTGCGCGAGGCGGCGATCGCCGGACACGAGCGTGACCGCGACGCGCGGCATCGCGGCGCCATCGTCGTCGGTGACCTTGCCGGTGACGACGAGGTCATCCTCGTACGCGAGCTTCGTCGTCGACACGGTCATGCTCGTCCGCGTCTCGCCCTTGAGCTCGAGCGTGACCTCGGCGGTCGCGGTCTGGCGCGTGGCGTCGCCCGCGAACGTCGCGCGCACGCGCTTGCTGCCGGGGCCGCCCGCGTCCTTGCGCGTCAGCGTGAACGGCGTGCCCGTCTCGACGACGCGGAGCTTCTTCAGCGTCGTGTCGGTGGCGTTGCCGACCTCGATCTGGACCGGGAGCTTGGCCTTGCCGAGCGCGGTGACCGTGAGCTTCACGCCGACGACGCGGGTCTGCTCGATGACCTCGTCCGGATCGACGAGGATCGTGAGCGTCACCTGCTCGCGCGACGGATCGGTCACGGTCTCGAGCTTCGAGGGATCGAGGAGCGGACTGCCGCGGAACGACAGCTCGACCTTGGTCGGGCCGACGGGCACGCCGACGTTGGCGCGGAACCGTCCATCGGGCTGCGTGCTCGTGGTGATCGTGTCGCCGTTGACGGTGATCGAGACCGTCTGGCCGCCCAGGCCATCGCCCGTGAGGCGGTCCGCCAGCAGGCCGGCCACCTCCGCGACGCCCTCGTCTTGGAGCTTCACGGACTCGAGCTGGAGCTGTGTTTGCGCGCGGATATCGATCGTTGGCGCGGAGTGTGCGCGCGGGCTCATCCCGACGAGGATGACCGCGAACGCAAGTACCCCAAACCGCACGCTAGAAGTGATAGCACGCCAGAGCGCGGCTCGATGTCATAGGGTCGATCAACTCTGCGTCCGCACAATGCGTATCAAGCGCGTCGAGATCATCGGTTTCAAGTCGTTCTGCGACCGAGCCGTCGTCAACATCAGCGAGCAGATCACGGGCGTCGTCGGGCCGAATGGATGCGGCAAGTCGAACATCGTCGACGCCATCCGATGGTGCATGGGCGAGCAGAGCGCGAAGCACCTGCGCGGCAAGGCGATGGAGGACGTGATCTTCGCGGGCTCCGAGACGCGCGGCCCCGCGCCGATGGCCGAGGTCTCGCTGACGTTCGACGACGTCGGCTTCTCGCACGAGACGCTCGAGCTCGCCCGTCACTCCGATGAAGCGGAGACGGAGCGCGCGCTCGACGCGATGGTCGATCACGAAGCCGGCGTGGAGCCCGCCGAGGCCGCGGTCGAAGCCGCGGTCGAGAAGATCGAGGCGCTGCCCGAGGACGCGAACAACCAGGAGGCCGAGGCGCCCAAGGCGGTGTTCCTCGACAAGGAGGGCAACCCCACGCTGTCACCGACGGAAGAGGTCGCGCAGATGCTCGCGGATCAGCCGCCGGCGTTCGACTTCGCGCGCTACACCGAGGTCACGATCACGCGCCGCCTGTATCGCGATGGCACGTCGAGCTACTTCATCAACAAGACGCCGTGCCGCCTGCGCGACATCACGGACTTCTTCCTCGGGACGGGCGTCGGCACCAAGGCCTACGCGATCATCGAGCAGGGCCGCATCGGCCAGATCGTGAGCTCGCGGCCGCAGGACCGCCGCATGATCATCGAGGAGGCGGCGGGCATCACCAAGTTCAAGGTGAAGAAGAAGGCGGCGGAGAAGAAGCTCGATCAGACGCGGCAGAACCTGATGCGCGTCTCGGACATCGTCACCGAGCTCGACAAGCGCATGGGCACGCTGCGCCGGCAGGCACAGAAGGCCGAGCGCTACCGCAAGTACAAGGCGGAGATGAAGGACATCGAGCTGTGGAAGGGCGCGCACCGCTGGCTCGAGCTGTCCGCCGAGGGGCGGCTCGTCGGGGTGCGGCTCGAGGAAGCGCGCACCGAGCTCACGGACACGCGCACCGAGTGGGCGGCCAAGGACGCGCACGTCGTCGCGGAGCGCGCCGAGCTTTCGCTCGAGGAGCGCCGCCTGGTCGGCGTGCAGGAGGTCGTGTACGAGCTCGACAACCGCATCCGCCTCGGCGAGAGCAAGATCGGGTTCGAGCGCCGCGAGGCCGAGGAGCTCGAGCATCGCAACGCCGGCGCCCGCACGGAGATCGAGCAGATCGCGGCCGAGCGTGCCCGCGCGGCCGACGAGCTCGCGCAGCGCCAGGCCGAGCTCGACGCGCTCGAGGCCGACGTCGCGCGCGAAGCGGCGGAGGTCGCATCGCGCGAGGCGGCGGCAGGCGAGGGCCGGCAGATGCTCGCGAACGCGCAGGGACGCCTCGACGAGGCGCGCGCGGAGATCGGGTCGCGGCGCACCGAGATCGGAACCGCGCAGGCGCAGCTCGAAGCGCTCGCCCGACGCCGCGATGAAGCGCAGCGCCGCCTCGAGCGCGTGATGAGCGAGACCGCGCAACACGAGGAGCGCGTGAAGGAGCTCGATCGCGAGAGCCGCCGCGTCGACGGCGCGCTCGTCCAGCTGCGGCAAACGCGGCTCGATCTGGGCAGCCAGAACCAGGGCTTCGAGGCGCGCCGCGAGACGCTCGCCGAGGAGACGCAGCGCGGTGAAGCCGAGGTCGAGACGCTGCGCAACGAGCTGCAGCGCCGCAGCTCGCGCCTCACCTCGCTGCAGGAGATCCAGGAGCGCTACGAGGGCTTCGCCCGCGGGACGCGCGCCGTCATGCAGGGCGCCGACGACATCTTGCTCGCCGGCATGGAGAGGGGCTTCGAGGGCGAGATCAAGGGCGTCGTCGCCGACGTGGTGCGCGCCCCCGAGACGCTCGAGATCGCGGTCGAAGCCGCGCTCGGCGATCGACTGGGCGGCGTGCTCGTCAGCGAGCCGCAGGTCGGCCTCGCCGCCATCGGGTACCTGAAGAGCGGTGGCGGCGGACGCAGCGCGTTCGTTCCGCTCGCCGTCTCCACCCGAGCGGCCGTGCAGGACGCGCCGAGCGCGCCGAGCGCGCCAAGCGTGGCCGACGTGCCGACGTTCGAAGGCGAGGGCAACACGAGCGGGCCGATCGCGATCGCGGAGTCGGACCCGATGCGCACGCCGACCGGCGGCGGCATCATCGTCGAAGATCGCACCCAGCTCACCGCCGCGCACGCGGCGCTGATCGCCGCGGGCGGACCCGCCGAGGGTGTCCTGGGCCGCATGGCCGACCTCGTCGACTTCGCGGACGGCTACGCCGACGTCGGCAAGCGCCTCCTCGGGCGCACCGTCGTCGTCCAGGACCTCGACTCCGCGCTGCGCCTCCACGAGACGGGCGTCACCGATCGCCTCGTCACTCTCGACGGCGACGTCGTCGATGAAGACGGCGTCGTGGCCGGCGGCTCGCGCGACGCGCAGGGCACGGGTGTCCTCGCACAGAAGCGCGAGATCCGCGACCTGCAGGAGATCGTCGGCCGCCTCGAGCACGACCTGTCCGAGGCGATGACACGCCTCGTGACCGCCAAGACCGAGCTCAAGCAGGTCATCAAGGCGCTCGAAGGCCTGCGCACCCAGGTGCACGAGGGCGACCTCGCCATCATGGGCCACGAGAAGGACGAGGCGCGCGTTCGCTCCGACCTCGAGCGCCACCGCGACCGCCTCACGCAGCTCAACGCCGAGCAGCTCGAGCTCGAGGAGCGCCTCCGCGCGATAGCCACCGACGAGGAGTCCACGCGCGCGCGCCACACCGCCGCCGTCGATCGCATCGCCGACCTCGAGCGCGCGCAGCTCGACCTCGTCGCCGAGGTCAGCACGCACCGCGATCGCCTCGACGAGATGGCGCAGATCCTCACCGAGGCACGCGTCCGCGCCGCGCAGCTCGGTGAGAAGCGCGCCGCCGCCGAGGCCGCCACGCTGCGCCTCGCGCGCACCGATGCAGAGCTCGCCGCGCGCTCCGAGCGCCTGGGCTCCGAGATCGCCGACGCCGAGCGCCGCGTGCTCGTCCTCCGCGAGGGCTGCGAGACGCTCGCCGCCGAGCTCGAGGCGCTGCGCGTCCAGCGCGACGGCGACCTCGTCCTCCTCGAGGAAGGCCGGCGCGCCTACGAGGCCCGGCTGTCGGCGCTCACCGACATCGAGCTCACCTCTCGCGAGCTTCGCTCGCGCGCCGACAAGCTCGCGCAAGAGGTCAACCAGCTCGAGCTACGCGACGGCCAGATCACCATGACCCGCAACGTCGTCGTCCAGCAGATCGACGAGCGCTACCAGATCGACGTCGCCGACATCCTCCACGACTACCACCAGCGACCGTCCGTCACCGAGGAGCAGGAGTCGCGGCTCGGCGAGCTTCGCGAGCTCATCGATCGGATGGGCACCGACATCAACCTCACGGCCATCGAGGAGTTCGCCGAGGTCAACACGCGCTTCGAGTTCCTCTCCGCGCAGAAGATCGACCTCGAGCGCGCGGTCGATCAGCTGCAGCGCGCGATCGACAAGATCAACAAGACGTCGCGCAAGCTGTTCAAGGACACCTACGCCGCCGTCAACGCGACGTTCAAGGAGGTGTTCCCGCGCCTCTTCCGTGGCGGTCAGGCGCACCTCTCGCTGTCGGGCGGCGAGGACGTCGACATGCTCGAGGCGGGCGTCGAGATCTTCGCGCAGCCGCCGGGCAAGAAGAACTCCACCGTCGATCAGCTGTCGGGCGGCGAGAAGGCGCTCACCGCCGTCGCACTCGTGTTCTCGATCTTCCTCATCAAGCCGTCGCCGTTCTGCATCCTCGACGAGGTCGACGCGCCGCTCGACGAGGCAAACGTCGATCGCTACAACGAGCTCGTTCGCGAGATGACGGATCGCTCGCAGTTCATCGTCATCACGCACAACAAGCGCACGATGGAGAGCGCCGACAACCTGTACGGCGTGACGATGCAGGAGCCGGGCGTGTCGAAGCTGGTGTCGGTGAACCTGTCGAAGCTCGGCGCGAAGGGCGCCGGATCGGCGAGCTCGACGGCGACGGCGACGGCATCGGCGTAGCGCGGCCAGCGGCAGAGGCGCGCACGAACGCGAGCCCGAACAACGGATGCTCGGGCTCGCGGGGTGGTTCGTGCGATCGCCGCCGGTACAGAACGCGATCAGTAGGTGATCGCGTCTTCGATCTTGTGGTTCTTGCCGTTCCTCTTCGCGTTCTTCTTCGACTTCGGCGCGAACTCGTCGGTCGCCTGCATGCTCTCGTTCTCGAGCGCGCGGCGCTTGAGGTAGCGCGCGAGGTAGATGCCGCCCGCGACGGCGCCGCCGATCGCGAGGAGGCCGATGATGCCGCGCTTCGGGCCGACGCGGCGAGCGAGGGAGGCCGTGCCGCTGCCGACCTTCGCCGCGAGGTCAGCAGTGCCGGAGCCCACGCGCTTCGCGAAGGCGCCCGTGGAAGAACCGATGGTGTGGACGAGGTTGGAAGCGTTCATGCGCAAATCGTGGTGCATCACGTATGCCGCGGGGCATCGGCGCCGAGCGATCGCGGGGGAGGGCGCCGTGACGTGTGCGCGCTTGCGAAAATGGAGCGCGCTGTGGCGGTTCTCCGACCAAAACCGGGGGATCCGGAATGCGACGTGCCCGCTCGGTTCTCCGAGGGGCACGTCGGGGAGCACAGCCTCCCGCGCGGGAACGCACGACGTGCGCTCGCGCGCTGAGCAATGCTAGCGGCGCGACCTAGTGGCGCAGCTTGTCGTCGCTGTCGAGGTCGTAGCTGGCGTAGGAGGAGCCACGGCCCACCGTGCCCTCGGAAGAGACCCGACCGTTGCGGCCGGTGTTGGTCGCGAAGCTGGTGTCGGCGACGTTTCGCTTCGCCGATTCCATCTTGGCCTTCGCGCCGTCCATCATGTCGCGCGCTTTGGTGCTGAGGTCGTCGAAGACGGCCTTCGGTCCGCCGTGCGCGCGAACGTAGCGAACGATTCCGTAGATGGCGGCCATTCCGAGCAGTCGTTTGAACGTGATCTTCATGGGTGTTCTCCTTGAGACCGAGAAGACGCAAGGCGCGTGCCCCGCCCGTACGAAGACACCGGATATGATGATCGTCGATGGCACCGCTCGAGCCGAACCCCGAACGTCGCGAGCAGCTGCTCTCCGTGCTGGGAGACCTCGTGGCGCGCGGGGGCGCGGCGCCGCTGCTCGCGGCTCCGATCGAGCCGGGCAAGGAGGCGTTCCCGGAGCCGTGGAAGCGCACGCGCGGGGCGGCGATCGCGGTCTTGCGGCGTTTGGCGTGGTACGCCGGGAATCCGCGCGCGATCGTCGTCGACGACGAGCGCCTCGGCGCGCCGCCCACGGATCGGCGACCCGAGACACGCGTCGGCCTGCAGGCGGTCGAGGCGAAGTCGCTGCACTTCCGGATCGAGTTTCTGGGAGAGGACGACATCGCGGGCACGCTCGCGCACGAGCTCGGCGTCGCGCACGCGGTGATCCATCGGCCGGCGTCGGATCCGTATCGCGATGCGGATGCGCCGCGCATCGAGGTGGACCCCGATCGCGATCACGAGCGCGGCTCGATCGCGGCGGTGTACCTGGGGTTCGGGCCGCTCGTCGCGAACGCCGCGTTCCAGGAGTACAACCGGCCGGGCCGGTTCAACGGCGTCTACTACGAGAACGAGCACGACGTGCTGCGCGCGGGCTACGTGCCGCTGTCGGACATCGCGTTCCTCCTCGCGGTGCAGGCCACGCTGCGAGAAGCGGGCGTGCCCGCGGGCCTCAAGGGCCCACAGAAGGACGAGGTGACCGCGTGGATGACCGAGCTCGCGAACAAGCGCGAGGCGCTGCGCGAGATGCTGGGCATCCCGCACGACGCGGAGCCGCTCGCGCGCGAGAAGCCCGTGCTGTTCACCGATATCGATGTCGAGGCGGACGCGCCGCCGCCGCGCAAGACGGCGTTCCGGTGGCACACGCATCGCGGTGGCGTGGGGTTCCTCCTGGGCGGCGCGCTCGGCATCGCGAGTGGAATGGCGCTCGCGTCGGCGGTGCCGAACGCGTTCCTCGCGATCGCGATGGGCGGGGCTCTCTTCGGTCACATCGGAGGACGCATGGTCGATACGCCGCGCTGCTCGGCGTGCGCGACGGTCGTTCCGAAAGGCGCGGCGAAGTGTCCGCACTGTGGCGCGGCCCTGCGTGGTGACATCAAGAGCCTCTCGGAGCGCCTCGAGGCCGAGGAGCGCTTGGCGGAGGGCGAGCACGCGCCGAAGAGCGAGAGCACGAAGAGCGAGAGCACGAAGAGCGAGAGCACGAA
>CAZUAR010000004.1:85941-369614 GCA_964617845.1 uncultured Kofleriaceae bacterium
GAACGACAGCGCGAAGAACGACAGCGCGAAGAACGACAGCGCGAAGAACGACAGCGCGAAGAACGACAGCACGAAGAACGACAGCGCGAAGAACGACAGCGAAGCTGCGAGCTAGCAGGGCTCGCGAAAAATCGTCACGCCGAACGTCAACCGGCGCGAGGCATCGCGTGTCTTGAAGGCATGCCATCGATGCCGGTACCACCGAGCCCACGTCCACCGGGACGAGGCATCGCGTGTCGTGGAGGCATGCACTCGATGCATCACGGAAGCGCTTCGGCGCATCCGCGCGATGCGCGGGCTGCGACATCGCTCGTCGCAGCGTGTCGCGCGGTGGGCGATGTAGGTACACTCGGTACTGCGCGGCACACGAGAGCGATTCCTCGACGAGAAATCGACGGGATTCGATCTCCGCTCCCGTGAAGTTCGGGTGTTTTTCGTGACAGGCCCAGCACGAATCGGTAATTTTAACGTGGGCGTTTCGTCGACCTGGAGGAAGACATGAGCACGCTAAAAGACATCGCGCAGCGTCATGGTCGTGACCGTTGGAAGGACGCGTTGTTCATCGGTGCCGCGGTCTTGTTGACCGCGCTCTCGATCGGCTCGCTGACGTCCAAAGCCGTCGGTAACCCGAGCGAGAAGGTGTGGAGCGTCTCGGTGATCGAGACTCCGCCCGAGATCTCGCAGTAGTAGCTCGTCCGGGTTTCGGACAGGCGTTAACACGAGTCAACCGGCGTCAGCCGGCGCGACGGAGGCGAGCCCCGCCGCCGATCAGGCGATCGAGGCTGTCTGCGGGCGAGCCCTCGACGACCGTGATGCCATGACGCACGAGGAGCTTGCGGCCTGGCTCCATGGCCGCGCGCTGGTCGCGGATCATCATCTCGCGGACGCGTTGACCGTGCGGGGTGGTGGCCGGCGGCAGGAACGCGGACGGTGAGGGGACGAGCGTGATCACGCTGCCGGCGACCTTGCGCAAGCGCGCGAGCGCGCGGATCGAGCGGGCCTCGTCCTCGGCGATGCCGGTGAGGTCGGAGATGAGGACCACGACATCGGGGCGGCCGTGCGAGACAGCGCGCTCGACCGCACGAGCGAGGCCCGCGGCCCGCCGGCCGTGCTCCCACGAGGTGCGGTAGGGCAGCTCGATGCCGCGCAGGCGGCAGAACTGGCGGAGCGGGGCGAGCTGCGGATCGGGCTCGACGATGGGGGCGAGCTTGGCGCGTCCCTTGTCCTTCTTGTCGGCGCCGAGCATCAGGTCGATCAGGCGGCGGCAGAGGCGGCCGGTGGCGGCGACGTCGTAGAGCTGACCGTCGGGGCCCGCCTGGATCGAGGACCAGCGGCCGTCATCGAGCGGCGGCGCGATCTTGATGCGGACATCGATCGCTTCCTGGTGCGCGAGGTAGCGCGCGACGAGGGCGACGAGCTCGCCGGCGGTGACGTCGGTGAGGTCCTCGTCGACGATCGAGCGCGTGTCGAGGAGGCGATCGACGAGCTGGAGGTAGTGATGGTGCCCGGTGTCCGGCGGGAGCTCGGCGATCGGGCGCGTGTCGAACGCGACGAGGCCGACGCGATCGCTGTTGGCGACGGAGGCCTTGGCGAGGGCGGCGGTGGAGTCGGAGGCCCAGTCGAGGGGCGTCTTGCCGAGCTGGCCGGTGCGCATCCCGGCGCCGACGTCGAGGAGCACCACGTGCGTGGTGACGATCTCGTTCTCGAGGTCGCGCACCATGAGCTGGCCGCGGCGCGCGGTGGCCTTCCACGCGATGAACTTGAACGGATCGCCGTGCGAGTGCTCGCGGATCTCGCGGAGCTCGCCGGACAGGCCGCGGCGGCGCACGTGGTGGAGGCCGACCTGCTCGTGGAGCGCGCCGCCGACCGCGCGCACGGGCTGGCCGCGCAGCGCGACCGTCTTGGGGAAGACCTTGACCGCGATCGGGTTCGGGAAGAACGCCTCGATGTCGAACAGGCCGAGCGCGTCGCCGAACGTGAGCGCGGCGCCGTGGAGGACCTGATAGCCGGCGGCGAGCGGCTTGACCGTCGTGGTGACCTCGACCTGCTGGCCGCGCTTGACGGTGGCGCTCGGCTTCTCGTCGAGCTGGAGGCCGGAGCCCGCGAGGATGTTCGTCGATAGGATGCGCAGCTTGCGCGAGCCGTGGTTGCGGAACGCGAGGTGGAGCTGGAACGGGCGATCCGCGCCGAGCGTGCCGCCGGGTTGATCGCCGGGCGGCACCCACCACGACAGCTCGATCTTCTTGCGGCGCAGGAGGATCGCGGTCGGATAGAAGCCGAGGTAGAGCGCGAGGAGCACCGTGAGGATCGCACCCGCGAGGCCGACGAGCGGCGGCGTCCCGTGCAACGCGCCGACGAGCAGGAACAGCAGCGCCGTTCCGAGGATCAGCTTTCCGCGCGTGGCGAGGCGTGGGATCAAGGGGTCACCGTCGGATCACCGTTTGGGGACCTTGTAGCCGACCTTGTCGACCGCTTCGGCGACGACCTGGGTCCCGAGGCCGCCTTCGAGCTCGGCTTCGGGCGTCATGAGGATGCGGTGACCGAGCACGAGCGGCGCGAGGTTGCGAACGTCGTCGGGGAGGATGTAGTCGCGGCCCTTGAGAAGCGCGAGGCCCTTGGCCGCGTGCACGAGCGCGAGGCCCGCGCGGGGCGATGCGCCGAGATAGACCTTCGCGTGGCTGCGCGTGAACGCGACCAGCCCGAGCACGTAGTCGAGGAGCTCCTCGGCGACGAAGACCTCTTGCGCGAGCGCCTGCATCTCGAGCACCTCCGACGGGCCGACGATCGGACGCACCGGCGGCGGCGGCTTGTCGTACGTGCCGAGCATGCGCTTCTCGTCGGCGGCGGCGGGGTAGCCCATGCGCAGCTTGATCAGGAAGCGATCGACCTGGGCCTCGGGGAGCGGGTAGGTGCCTTCTTGTTCGATCGGGTTCTGCGTCGCGAGCACGATGAACGGCTCGGACAGGCTGCGCGTCTCGCCTTCGATGGTGACCTGGTGCTCCTGCATCGCCTCGAGCAGCGCGGACTGCGTCTTGGCCGGCGCGCGATTGATCTCGTCGCCGAGGAGCACGTTGCAGAACACCGGACCCTCGCGCAGCACGAACGTGTTCGTGCGCATGTCGAGGATGTACGTGCCGGTGATGTCCGAGGGCAGGAGGTCCGGCGTGAACTGCACGCGGCGGAAGTTGCACCCGAGCGTGCCGGAGAACGCCTTGACCAGCGTCGTCTTCGCGACGCCGGGGTAGCCCTCGATGAGCACGTGCCCGCGCGCGAGGAGCGCGACCAGCAGCGCCTCGGTGATCGCCGGCGCGCCGATGAAGGCACGACCGACTTCGTTGGTGATCGCGCTCGCGAGCTGGTTGACGCGAGCGAGCTTGTCTGGACTCAAGGCAAAGGCGGGCATTTAGGCTGCTTTGGGCACGCTCGGAGCCGGCGGCTCGAGCTCGACACCGAGAGTACGACACAGCTCGGCGACATCTTGATACAGCGCGTCGAATTCACGCCGCGGGAGGTGCCCCGCGCTCCACGGCGCGGACGCTTGCCCGCGGCTCGGCAGCGCGCGCAACCGGCGATACACGCGTGTCAGCGCGACACCGGCGTTCGTGCCCGCGAGCTTCGAGAGCTCCGCGACCAGCTGCGCTTCGGGCACGGTGTACAGCGGCTCGGACTTGCTCGTCAGGTCGGCGAGGATGCGCTGCACCTGATCGCGCAGGATGCAGGCGAGCACCATGTTGGAGCCACCGCCCGCGTCGGCGGCGCCGACGAGCGCGTGCGGATCGTCCTTGCGCGCCGGTCGTCCGAAGCGGAGCCACGCGCCGTCGATCTTGGGGCCGCGCCGGACGGGCAGGGCGACGAGCGCGAGCAAGAGCAGGATCGCGGCGAGCGATGCGGCGAGCGCCTTCATCGCCGTCGGCGTGAGCAGCCACGCGCGCGCTTCGGACAGCCAGAAGTTGAGATCCGCGACGGAGCGACCGACCTCGCCGGCGCGCGCGTCGTCGATGAACGGGCGCGGCTCGCCGAACATCGGGACGTCGCCGCGGAGAAGGATGATGTGGCGCGCGCGCCGGTTGCCGCGATCGAGCCAGTTGAGGATGTTGACCGTGAGCTGGAGGTTCCCGGGGAACTGCAGCATGCGGTTGATGAAGATGCTCGGATCGCTGACGGCGACGAACCGCCCGCTGCCGCGCTCGCCCGCGGCGACGATCGCGCCCTGCTCGAGCGCGACGACGGTGTCCGCGCCCTCGACGCTCGTCAGCACCGCCGGGTGATTCGTGATCACGTCGCCGACGTCCTGGGCGAGCTCGTGACCGCCGCGCCCGTTCGCGATCGGCGCGAACGTGAGCCCCTCGTAGAAGCGCGTCGCGCGCACCTGCTCGACGCTCGCGCGCATGAGGCCGAGCGCCTGCATCGCCTCGCGCGAGTCGCCGAAGTCGTCGGCGATGACGACGTTGCCGCCCGCGTTGACGAACGCGCCGAGCTTGGCCGGGTCGACGCGCTGGAGCGGGAACACGAGGAACAGGATGTCGCTGCTGTCGATCTCGCCCCACTCGAGGGAGACCTTCGGCGACACCGAGAAGCCCATGCCCTCGGCGAGACCGACGAAGCTCGCCATGCCGTTCCACGCCTGGCTGTACGGGTCGTACTCGAGCGCCAGGTTCGACGAATCGTCGGCGAGCGCGGTCGAGCACAGGCCGACGCCGGCGACGAGGGCGAGCGTGCGACACAGTCGGCGCGCCGAGCGCTTCATGCGATCTCCCGCTTCAGCTCGGCCGCGGCGGTGCGCAAGCTCGTGAGCGCGGTCGCGAGCGGCGCGGTGCCGTCGCTCTCCGACATCGCGAGGAGCGCGTAGTAGCCGTGCGCCACGGAGTGGACGACAACGTCGAGCCGCTGGTGTTGCGCGATGAAGTACTCGGGGCCGCCGTAGTGCCACGTGCCGAACGCTCCGTGCAGCTGCACGAGCACGACGCCGTAGTGCGCCGTGAGGATCGCCCACTCCTCGCGATCGATCGTCGTGTAGCCGTCGACCATCTCGCCCTCGGCGTCGGCGAACGCGCCGCCGATCGCGCCGGGCGTCGCCTCGACCGCGCGCCGCATGATGTCGGCGAACGGCGTCAGCTGCGTCGGCATCACCTCTTTCACGGGCCGACCTCGTCGAGCCGCGCGACGCCGGCCGGATCGAGCTCGGGCTTCACGCCGAGGTCGCGCGCGATCTGTGCGACCCAGATCGGAAACATCGAGCGGCGCAGATCGGGGAACGCCTCGGCTTCGAGCTCCGCGCGCGTCGTCTCCTTCGGGGTCAGGCCGCCGCTCCACAGGATCACGTCCCAGCCCCACTGCGTCTTCGTCGGCGGCGTGACGCGCCCGACCTCGGGCAGCGCGTAGAGCGCGTTGCCGTAGTTCGACTCGAGCTGATCCTTGGCCTTGATCGTCAGCGTCTTGACCTCGATCGCCGGCGAGCCGGGCGGAAGCGTCGCGGCTTCCTGCAGATCGATCGGAAACAGCCCGGTGCGGTTCGCGAGCTTGTCGTAGATCGCGCGCGCGGCCTTCTCCGCCTCCGGGCTGTGGCCGGCGGCGCGCGCGTAGATCGACGAGCGCAGCTCCGGGCGATGCAGGCGCCATTCGTTCTCGCGGAACCACTTCTCGAGGCGATCGCCGAGGTCGGACGGCTTCGCGTACCGGTCCTCGAACCCGGTCTCGACGAGGCGATTGACGATCGCGGTGCGCGTCGCGTCGACGACCTCGGGGTCCTCGGCGAGGCCGCGCTTGTCCGCTTCCTGTGCGAGCAGCTCGAACGCGATGCACTGGTCGAGCGCCTGCTGCCTGTCGCCGACCTTCGCTCCCTGCGCGGCGACGCACGACGCCCACACCGGCCGCCCGTTGACCTGCGCGACGATCTCGTCGGTCGGCCCGGCGCTCGTCGCGATCGGCGACGCCGCGCGCGAGGTCGTCGCCGGAGCCACCTCCGGTGCGCCACCGCACGCGGCGACGACAAGCGCGGCGAGAGCGGCACGCATGACTAGTCGCGCTGCACCAGGGCGAGGCGCGCCATCTCCTTGCCGACAGAGATCACCGCGACGCCGATGATCATCACGAGCAGCGCGGCCACGTAGTCGCGCCGCGCGAGGTAGTCGAGCGTCTCCTTGAAGAAGAACAGGCTGCCGGCGATCAGCGACGTCGCGAGGATCTCGAAGAAGAAACGACGCATGGTTAGCCTTTCGCGTGCCTGATCAGGATCAGCGCCGCCATCGCGGCCAGCGCGATCGCGACGGAGAGGTAGAAGCGCGAGCGCGGCTTGCCGGTCTTCGCGTCGGCGCGCGCCTGCGCGAGCGTGACGACGAGGTCGCGATCGCCGGTGCGATGCGGGCGCAGGACACCGAGGAACGCGTAGTGGAAGATGCCGAGCCACAGCGCGATCGCGCCGACCGTGAGCGCCGTCGTCATCAGCGCGACGCGGCCGGGGTACATCTCGCCGAGGAACTCCGCGATCGAGTCGTCGAAGTTGACCCACGCGATCAGCACCGTCGGGATGATCAGCGACATGATCGTGAGCATCCAGTACACGCGCTCGCGTCGCTGCCATCGCTCCGCGGGGCCGACGGCTGCCGAGGACAGACCGCGCACGCTGCGCGGTTGCTGCGGCTCGTGGAACGTCGTGAAGAACGAGACGGAGAACAGATACGCGACGACGCCGACCGCGACGAGCCCGTAGCGGATCGGTCCGTACACGTGCGAGCTCGCCATCGCGGGCACGATCGCGATCGGCACGAGCAGCGCCGCGGGGAACAGCCCGAGCAACACGCCCTCCGAGCGCCGCGCGAGGCCGAGCAGCAGCATGCCGAGC
The DNA here is from genome assembly GCA_964617845.1 of uncultured Kofleriaceae bacterium. Lineage (GTDB taxonomy): Bacteria > Myxococcota_A > Polyangia > Haliangiales > Haliangiaceae > JABFXX01. Next base: position 92,783 of record CAZUAR010000004.1, read on the forward strand.
GGCAGCGCCGCGGCCGTGACGCGCCCGGTGGTGTTCAGCGCGTTCACGAAGATCGCGGGCAGGATCACGATCGAGATCCAGACGTTGACCCCGAGCGTGAACGCGACGACGTCGGCGAACGTCTTCCAGCGACGTTCGGTCGTTGGTTTCGCCGTGGCCTCCACCGTTGTCGAATGTACAACGCGAAGGGCCTAGGTGCCCGTGGCCTTGGGCATCATGTCGGCATGCCGGGAATCTTCGACTACTGGTTCGACAGCGAGTGGAAGCAGCGCGACGACATCAACGATCTCCAGGGCGCCGCGGGTGCCGCGGCATACAGCGCGGAGATGGCGCAACAACAGCTCGCGCAGCTGCGTCCTCTGGTGTTCGAGCTGTCGGCGACGGTCGCGGTGCTGGTGAAGATGCTCGCCGAGGCGGGGCACCTCGATCCGAAGGTGCTGCAGTACCGCATCGAGGCCGAGCTCGACGCGCGCCGCAACTGGCGTCCGCCGCCGCCGCCACCACCGCAGCCGATTCCGCCCATCAAGTGCTCGCGGTGTCTGCGCGAGGTGCCGCCCGAGCGCACGATCATGACCGCCGACGGTGCCGTCTGCGATCCTGTCTGCGCGCCGTGAGTGTATAAGGCCGCATGCGCCGTATCGTGGTGACCATCGACGGGCCTGCGGGTGCCGGTAAGTCCAGCGTCGCGAAGCTGCTCGCGCGGCGCCTCGGCTATCGCTTGCTCGACACCGGTGCGATCTATCGCTCGGTCGCGCTGACCGCGAAGCAGCGCGGCGTCGCGTGGACCGACGCGGCCGCGTGCGCGCAGATCGCGCGCGACCTCGACATCTCGTACGACTTCGTCGGCGACAAGAACCACGTGTTCCTCGCGGGCGTCGACGTCACGTCCGACATCCGCACGCCGGACGTCTCGCAAGGCGCGTCGCAGGTCAGCGCGCACCCCGAGGTTCGCGCCGCGCTGCTCGATCTGCAGCGCCGCCTCGGTGCGGGCGGCGGCGTGGTGGTCGAGGGCCGCGACACGGGCACGGTGGTGTTCCCGCAGGCGGAGGCGAAGTTCTTCCTGACCGCCACCGATGCCGAGCGCGCCTCGCGCCGGGTGAAGGAGCTCGCTGCATCCGGGACGACCGTGGGCTACGAAGTCACCCTGCGCGAGATCCGGGAGCGCGACCATCGGGATGCCTCGCGCGACGTGGCGCCGATGGTGCCCGCGACGGACGCGGTCCTCGTCGATAGCTCGACGCAAACCCTCGAACAGGTTGTGGATTCATTGGCCGCGACCGTCGAGGCGCGGGCCGCCGCTATATAGAGGAGGCGGCCCGTCCGGGAGTGAGCCCCGCTGATCGGGCGGATCTCATCACCGCGATTGACATTTCGGGGTGCGAACGGTACCAACTCGCCCCTGCGCTGAGGAGCCGCTCCAGCGGTAAATCCAACCTCAGCGTTTCGTGGAGATCTGCTTGCATATGGTTACTCAAGACGGCACAGGCGAAGAAGACTTCGCAGCGCTACTCGCCGAGAGCTTCGGCCAGGACAGCGTCAAGGAGGGTGAAATCCTCCGCGGCACCGTGATCGCAGTTGGGAAAGATTTCGCGATCGTCGATGTCGGTTACAAGAGCGAGGGCCAGGTCCCTCTCGACGAGTTCCGTCAGGCTGACGGCTCGATCGGCGTGAAGCCGGGAGACGTCGTCGACGTGCTCCTCGAGTCGCGCGAGAACGACATGGGCATGATCGTCCTCTCCAAGGAGAAGGCCGATCGGTTCAAGGTGTGGGACGAGATCAGCGCCGCGTGCGAACGCGACGAGCTGATCGAAGGCGTCATCACCGCGCGCGTGAAGGGTGGCCTCTCGGTCACGATCCGCGGCGGCGTGAAGGCGTTCCTTCCGGGCTCGCAGGTCGACCTTCGCCCGGTCCGCAACCTCGATGCCTTCTTGAACCAGAACTTCAAGTTCAAGGTCATCAAGTTCAACAAGAAGCGCGGCAACATCGTGTTGTCGCGCCGCGTGCTCCTCGAGAAGGAGCGCGCCGCGCTGAAGGAGTCGACGCTCGAGCGCCTCAAGGAAGGCCAGATCGTCGAGGGTATCGTCAAGAACCTCACCGAATACGGCGCCTTCATCGACCTCGGTGGCATTGATGGATTGCTCCACATCACCGACATGAGCTGGGGCCGGGTGAACCACCCGTCCGAGCTGTTCCAGGTCGGTGACCACGTTCGCGTGAAGGTCCTCAAGTTCAACGCGGACACGGAGCGCGTCTCGCTCGGCCTCAAGCAGATCACGGAAGATCCGTGGAGCTCGGCCGCCGAGAAGTACGTGCCGGGCACCGTCGTGCGCGGCAAGGTCGTCTCGCTCAAGGACTACGGCGCGTTCATCGAGCTGCAGGAGGGCATCGAAGGCCTCGTGCACATCTCGGAGATGTCGTGGACCCGTCGCGTCAAGCACCCGTCGAAGATGGTCGCCGTGGGCGACATGGTCGAGGCGGTCGTGCTCGACGTCGACGTGAAGCAGAACCGCATCTCGCTCGGCATGAAGCAGCTCGAGCCGAACCCGTACGAGCAGCTCACCGAGAAGTACCCGCCGGGTACGGTCGTGAAGGGCCACGTTCGCAACATCGCCGACTTCGGTATCTTCGTGGAGATCGAGGAAGGCATCGACGGCCTCGTTCACATCAGCGACATGAGCTGGACCCAGCGCGTGAAGCACCCCTCCGAGCTCTTCCAGAAGGGCGAAGAGGTCGAGGCCGTGCTGCTCAACATCGACACCGGCGACGGCGACAAGCCGAAGATCTCGCTCGGCATCAAGCAGCTGGTTCCGGATCCGTGGGATCGCATCCCGTACGACTACCCGGCCGGCAAGGTCGTCGATGGCAAGGTCCTCAAGGTCCTCGACTTCGGCGCGTTCGTGGAGCTCGAGAAGGGCGTCGAGGGTCTCGTTCACGTGAGCGAGATCAGCGAGGACCACGTCGAGGATCCGCGCACGGTCCTGAACCCTGGCCAGGAGGTCAAGGTGCAGGTGCTCCACGCCGACGGTGCGGAGCGCAAGATCGGACTGTCGATCAAGGGCGCGTCGCGCGCGAAGGACATGGCGGACGCGCAGGGCTTTGCCTCGCCGAACGCTGGTGGTGCCACGCTCGGCGACAAGTTCCGCGGCAAGCTCGACAAGCTCAAGAGCGGCACGAAGGACGCGTAGTCCTCGTCGCTCTCGACGCGAAGCGCCGCCTGCGAGGGCGGCGTTTTTAGTTTCGGCGGCGTCGGCGATAGCGCAGGAACGCGATCGCGAGCAGCGCCATCGGGCCACCGAGCGCGCCGAGCGATGCGCCGCCGGAGGCCGCGCAGCCCGCGTCGTCGGAGCTGTCGCCGGGATCGTTCGGGTCACCCGGCAGGTCGTTCGATCCGGTGCCGCACGCGGAGTCGATCGCGAACGGTGTGCACAGCTGGTCGTGGCACGCCTGGTACTCCTGCGCCGTGGCGCTGCACTGGATCCAGTTCGAGCCGTTCAGGTACTCCTCGGGGGCGGGACACGGGCCCGCCGCGACGACGGTCGCGGTGCGATAGAGCGAGGCGCCGGCCGCGGTGCTCGCGAGGAGGACCTCGCCCACGTTCGCGGTGAACGTGAGGTCGTACGCGTCGTAGGCGACGTACTCGATGCTCGTCGTCGGCTGGCACTCGTTCGCGAAGTCGGGGGCATCGCGATGGATCGGTAGGTCCGTGCGACCGAGCGGCGTGACCTGGTCGGTGACGTCGACGGCGCTCGGTCCGCCGCGATCGACGACGACGCCGACATCCTCGAGCGCGGTGCCGGGCGGGAGGTACGCGCGGATCGGACAGCCGACCGGAATCTCGTGGTTCGACAGCAGGGGGCGGCCGGCGTCGCACTGGTTCGCGTGCGCGATGCGAGGTGCGACGGCGAGTGGAGCGAGCAGGGCGCAGATGGCGAGACGCATGGGCCGGCGTATTGCGAAGCGTACGCCAGCCAGATGCGTGCGCATGTAGGCACCTTGCGCGTGGTTGCGCAACGGTTTGGCCGGCGCGCTGTCCCATCGTTGCGCACGCGCATCGGGGCCGTGATCGAGGTGTCATCAACTATCGTGCGCATCGGAGGCGGGATGGACGTCTTTCGCCACATGAGGCTGTTCGTCTGCCTGCTCGTGCTGCTGTTACCGAGCTGCATCATCGCGAAGCGATCGCTCGAGATGCCCGACAACTCGCAGACCGTGGTCGCGCTGTTCAGCGGCGGGCTCGGCGAGCCGATGGAGGAGATCGCGCGGCATCCGTGGTTCGCGGTGCGGCACAAGGGCGAGGAGCACTGGCGGCTGTTCCAGGTCGGCGGCGGCAGCGCGAAGGACAACGATCCGTCGAAGAGCGGCGTGTACGTGAAGCCGATCCTCCACGGGTTGTGGGTGGGCGAGGAGGGCGAGCGCGCCGCGGCGTGCGTCGAGGTCGAGGGGCCCAAGGCCAAGGAGTGGATCGAGCGCGACTACTTCTTTCCGGGGCCGAACTCGAACACGTTCGGCGATGTCGTGCTGCGCGCGTGCAAGCTCTCCGCGAGCTTGCCGTCGACGTCGGTCGGCAAGGACTGGCGCGGCATCATCGGCGCGGGCATCACGAGCGAGCGCACGGGCGTGCAGGTCGAGACGCCGATCCTCGGGTTCAAGATCGGTCTCAAGGAAGGGATCGAGATCCACATCATCCACCTCTCGTTCGGGATCGACCTCTGGCCGCCCGCGATCATCCTGCCGCTCGGCCCCGGCCGGATCGGATTTGCGGACCGATGAGGGCGCTCGTCATCGTGTTGGTCCTCGGCACGAGCGGTGTCGCGCACGCGCAGATGCCGCGGTCGTTCGGATCCTGGATGCACTACGAGCTGTCGGGGCTCCACGCGATCGACGAGTCGATGACATCGTCGACGGAGCTCGTGCTCGCGGGTGCACGCGTCGGCGGCTTCATCGGCAAGAAGCGCGTCGCGTACGCGGCGTCGTTCGACTTCGCGTTCGGCTCGACGATCGGCAAGAGCGGCTTCATGTACGAGCTCGGCCTCTTGCCGATCGGCATGGCGCTGCGGCCGAGCGAGCGCAGCGTGATCGCGTTCGCGACCGGCATCGCGGGCACGGGCGCGGTCGGCACGCTCGACGACGCGGTCGCGTTGCCGCTCGAGCTGACCGCCGAGACCACGCTCGGGCCGCTGCGCCTCCTCGCACGCGCACGCGCGTCGTTCCTGGCGGCGTCGGATGCGCGGCAGGATGGCTCGCCGACGTTCGGCTGGGCCGACGAGGTCGACGCCACCTTCGGGATCCGGATCGGTCCGCGCTACAACGCGTGGCACCTCGCGTCGGGCAACGGCTACTTCCTCGGCGCGACGTATCGCGAGATGGAGGGCGCGAAGTTCTTCGGCGTCGTCATCGGCCACTCCGTCGACATGGGCTCGCAGACGCGCTCGCAGAACGCTTGGGAAATGTGCGAGGACTGCGACTGATGTAGAGTGGACGCGTGATCCGCTGGCTCCGCCTGATTGCCACCGCGACGGTGATCTTGTCGATGATCGGGCTCGGCGTGATCGCGGGCCTGTTCCTCGTCGCGAACGCGGGCTGGATCCCGGTCGAGGTTCCGCCCTGGCTCACGGGGCTGTTCGGCACCAAGCCGCAGGAGGTGTGGCTGCCGGCGCTGATCGCGGGCTGGCTCGCGACCGCGGTGCTGCTGATCGGGATCGTGCTGTGGAGCATGTACTACGTGTGGCGGCGCCGGCAGTACGAGTCGCTGATCAACCGCCTCGAGAGGGAGCTCGCGAAGCTGCGCAACCTCCCGTTCACGGAGCCCGCGCCGCTCGAGGATCTGCCCGAGGTGCCGAACGCGAGCGCCGCGCGCGTGATGAACGCGCTCGACGACGAAGGCGTCGACCTCCGCTAGCGCCGCACTCAGATCATCGGGCCGCAGCAGCGAACTTCATACGGATCCGTGATCACGTGCGCCGAGGCGTCGTCGCAGTCCGCGGCGCCGCGCTTCTGCGCGACACCCGCCGACTCCTCGGCGACCCACTCGTAGCCATCGCCGGCGATGTCGACGAGGCCGACGGCGTTGGTGCACCCCTCGAACCACTCCGCGTCCGTGCAGTAGCGGCGACCGAGCCCTTGGCACAGCGCTTTGCCGTCGAGCCAGATCGCCTGGCCGCGGCTGTTGATGTCCATGCACACGTTCGACGTCGGCGACAGGCGCGTCATGTCCGCCGGGCAGGCCAGCGCCGCCATGTCGTCGGGCGCATCCACCGGCATGTCGACGATCATCGCCACGTCGACCGGAGCGTCCGCGGTCGCCGCGTCGTCGCGCACGCCTCGCTCCTCGATGCCGATACGTCCGCACGCGGCGAGGCAGAGGCAGAGCAAGCACGACCAGGGACGCATCACGACCACGATACACCTCGCGCGACCCAAAGCCTTGGTAATGTCGCTGTATGGGAGCCGCGCTGGTCTTGCTGCTCGTCGGCCTCGGCGCGCTGGCCGCCGGCGTTTTGATCGGGCGCTACTACGTGCCTGATGATCGGCAGTTGCGACGCACGGCACGTCATAGCCGCGCGTACATGCGCGCACTCTCGCACCTGATCGCCCGGGATCACGACACCGTCGTCAGCGAGCTCCGCACCGTCGTCGAGGAGAACGTCGATGACGTCGAGCCGTACTTCGCTCTCGGCGCGATGTTCCGCAGCCGCGGCGAACACGAGCGCGCGATCCGCGTGCACCAGGCCCTCGCGGTCCGCGAGCGAGACAAGCGCAAGCTCCGCCAGCGCGCGATGTACGAGCTCGGCCTCGACTTCCGCGCCGCGGGCATGCCACGCCGCGCGACGCGCGCGATGGAAGAAGTCCTCGTCGAGGACCCGGGCCACGAGGGCGCCCTGCGCGCACTCGCCGCGCTCTACGAGGAGCAAGCGCGCTTCAACGAGGCCGCGAACCTGTGGCAGCGCCTCGGCCGCCGCCGCAACGAGGACACCTCGCATCGCGAGCACCACCTGCTCGTCGCCGCCGCACAGGCGGCGCTCGCGCGCGACGACGCCGACTCCGCCAAGCAGCTCCTCAAGGCCGCCCAGAAGTACCAGGAGTCGGGACACTTCTTCGCCGCCGCCGCCGAGCTCGCCGCCGCGCGCGGCAACCCGCGCGGCGCGATCGAGCGACTCAAGCAGGCGCTCGTCGCCGATCCCGCCCTCGCACCACACCTGCTCCCCGGCCTGATCGCCGCCGAGAGCGCGATCGCGGGTGAAGCCTCCGTCGCACCATCGACCGAGAGCGAGCCCAAGCCCGCCGACGATCTCGCGACGCCCGATCCGGACAGCCCCGAGACCGCGCTCGTCAAGGCCGGCGTCTCGCTCGTGCCGAGCGAGAAGCCCTCCGACTCGACCACCACGCGCGTCCTCTCGACGCTCGCGGAGATCGAAGCGCAGACCGGTCCGCGCCTCGAGCTCGCGCTGATCCGCGCGCAGCTCGTGCCACCCGCGGACGCCGGCGCCCAGGCCGCGCTCGCCGCCGATCTCGCGACGCGGTTCCCCGATGCGCTCGCCGCGCGCGTGCAGGCCGCGCGACTCGCGCTCTCGCAGGGCAAGGAGGACGACGTGAAGTCGGCCCTCGAGGTCCTCGTCGCCGACAAGGGCGCGCTCGCGTGGGCGCTTCGCGGACGCTGGCAGTGCGGTCACTGTGGCGCGCGCCCGAACGCGTTCTCGTGGCGCTGCGGCGCGTGCCGTCGCTGGGCCACGCTCCGCATGGAGACGGGCGTCGAGCCGCCGCCGACTCCGCCGCGCGAGCGCCGCGCCGCGCCGCGCACCGCGCGCGCCGAAGGTCTGCTCGGCGCCGCGCCCGACGAATCGCTGCCCACGCCGACGCTCGACCCGGGCCTCTCCGAAGAAGAGCTCGCGCGCGCCGGCACGCGCCGCTCACTGCTCGGTCGCGTCGGTGGCTGGGTCTCGGGTGCGTGGCGCCGCGGCGGCGCGTCGTAGACGCCGTGCGCCTCGCACGAGGTCCGAGTCGTCCGGACTCGATGGTTCCGGTCGCGATGACCGCGCCGAGCGCCTGATCGATCGCTAGACGCGCGAGCGGTAGACGACATTCGACGACCCAGAAAACGCGACACCGAGGTCGGAGAGAACACCGAGGCCAGGTGGATCGGATCCACTCGGCACGCCCGAGGATCCACGCGCCTGGCGCCGTTCATCCAGATGGTCCGATCAACAAGATCCTCGGTGTTCTCTCCGCCTCGGTGTCGCGTTTCTGGGGCCCACTCGATCGATGCCATGACTCACGATTCACGATCCTCGGCTGCACGCAGCGCGAGCGGGAGGTGACCCGCCGACGTGATATACCGGCCGCCGATGAGTCCGGCCGATCCACCCGGTGATCCTCCTGGATCGGGAGGCGTCCCCACGCCGCTGCCGGGCGTGACCACGAGCGGGCCGACCACGGCGCGCACGCGGACGGGCACGCTGTTCAGCGTCGAGCATCCCGTCGGGCGCTTCTTCAAGCGCTGGGGCTTTCCGATGTTCGTGTTGTTCGTCGCGTTCCTCGGACGACAGGTGCTGCTGCCGTTCGTGTTCGCGTTCCTCATCGCGTACATCCTCGCGCCGGTCGTGCGCTGGATGTCCGAGCGCAAGGACGGCTCGCGCCGGATGCCGCGCGGGCTCGCGATCGTCATGTGCTACATCGTGTTCATCGCGGGCGTGGTGGGCTTCATGTTCCTGCTCGTGCCGCGGCTGTCGCGCGATGTGGCGCGGCTGGGCAAGGAGGCGCCGGCGCTGTACCAGAAGGCGAACGACGAGTACGTGCCCGAGCTCGCGCGCTGGCTGGAGAAGCGCTTTCCGACGCTCGCGGGTCCGCGCACCGTCGAGGAAGAGCCGGCGATCGTCCCCGACGTTCCGCTCCCGCCCGGGACCGCGTTCACGCTGACGCCGCTGCCCGACGGGCGCTATGCGGTGCAGCTGTCGCCGCACGGTGTCGACATCAAGCCGCACGCAGAGGGCGGGTTCACGCTGCACACGAACGAGACGCCGCCGGAGCCCGCGACGCTCGAGGACAAGCTGCGCGCGTTCGCGAAGAAGGGGATGGCCGGCTTGCAGAGCAAGCTGCAGGACGTCGTGCGCTTCGGGCAGACGCTGATCGCGGCGTTCATCAAGGGCATCTTCATGTTCTTCTTCACGCTGATGATCGGGGCGTTCATCCTGATCGACATGGAGAAGGTCCACGGCTTCTTGCGTGGGCTGTTCCCGGTGAACACGCGCGAGGACTACGACGTGATCATCGCGGGCATCGATCGGGGCCTGTCGGGCGTGATCCGCGGGCAGCTCGTGATCTGCGTGATCAACGGCATCCTGACGTATCTGGGGCTTTTGATCTTCGGCGTGAAGTACAGCCTGATCCTCGCCGTGGTCGCGGCGCTGCTGACGCTGATCCCCATCTTCGGATCGATCCTGAGCTCGATCCCGATCGTGCTGGTCGCGCTCGTGTCGGGTGACGCGGGGATCGATATCGTCCGCGGGCTGGCGATCGGGTTGTGGATCATCGGCATCCACTTCATCGAGGCAAATCTGCTGAACCCGAAGATCATCGGGACTGCGGCGAAGATTCACCCGGTGCTCGTGATCTTCTCGCTGTTCTTGGGCGAGCACAGCTTCGGGCTCGTCGGTGCGCTGCTCGCCGTGCCGATCCTGTCGGCGATCCAGGTGCTGTTCATGTTCTTCTACCGGAAGACGTGGAAGAAGGATCTGGGGCAGGGCCAGACCGGTCCCTTGCCCAACCCGACGGCGACGCCACCCCCGGCGGCGCCGTTACCGACGACGCGCTCCTGACCGAGCCGCCTCGTGACACGGGGACGCACGTGACCTCGATCACCGCTGTTGCGGTGGGCCGTCGGCGGGTGATACGCCGTTAGGAATGCGTCGCGTATTCGTGGCCGCCGTTCTCTTCGCGAGCGCGGTGGCGTCGGCTCAGCCGGCGGATCCGTATGGTCCGCCTCCGGCCGCACCATCGGATCCGTACGCGCCGCCCACGCCCGCGCCCAATCCGTACGACACGCCGAGGCCGCCGCCGGGCACGAAGGCGCCGCCGGGCAAGAAGCCGCCGCCGGGCACGAAGGCGCCGATCGACACGACGACGACGCTCGATCCGTACGACACCCGCAAGCCGGCACCGCCACCGGCGACGCCACCGCTGCCGATTCCGCCGTCGACGCCGCCGTCGGATCCGGTGCTCGCCGAGCAGATCGCGCAGTCGCTCGTCGCGCGCGCGCAGGAGCTGTACGACGCGCGCGTCTTCGTGGACGCGAAGCAGCTCGCGCTCGAGGCATTGCAGCAAAGCCCGAAGGGCGCCGCGGGCGAGCACGCGCGCTACCTCGTGCGGCTCGCGAACAAGCAGCTCGGCTTGCCCGATCAGCCGCTGCCCGGCGACACGATCAAGATCAACGCGACCGCTGTCGAGGAAGACGACAAGGTCGTCGTCGATAACGAGCAGCCACTGCCAGCGCAACCCGAGCGTCCCGACTCTCAGCTCGCGTCGCGCGTGCACGGCGCGATGTACTTCGGCTTGCTCGGCGCGACCATCGGCTCGTTCTTCAGCGACGAGAACCCCGAGAACGGCGCGATCCCCGTGGGCCTCGGTGGTGCGGTCGGCGGTGCATTGCTCGCGCCCGTGATCGAGAACCGGCTCGGCTGGACGGAAGCGCAGATGCGCACCGTCGGCAGCGGCAGCGCGTGGGGCGGCGTGATCGGCGCGTTCATGGGCGACGCGGTCAAGAGGAGCGGGACCACGGGGCGGCAGGTGCTCGTCGGCGCGAGCATCGGCTCGACGGCGGGCGGCCTCGTCGGCGCTGCGGTCGCGTCGCAGAGGCGCTTCACGCGCGGTGACGTCGCGCTCGTCGACACGCTGTCCGGCATCGGCGCCGTCGGCGGGTTGACGCTCGGCATGCTCATGCAGCCCGCGGAAGGCGAGGCGTACTCGGTCAACGCGATCATCGGCGCGACCGCCGGCTGGCTCACGGGCTTCATCGCCGCGCCGCTCACCGACACGACGCCGCGCCGCATGACGCGCGTGCTGGGCGCATCGGCGATCGGCGGCGCCGCGCCGTTCCTCCTGTACGCGGCGATGTACGACGACGGAAGCCACGCGGACGAGCGCACCGTCGGCTTTCTCTCGACGGCGGGCCTGATCGTCGGCGCGTACGTCGGCTTCCGCCTGACGCGTGGCATGGCCGACGGCACCGACACGCACGACGGAAAGCGCGCGAAGGACCCCGACGAGATCGGCCTCGTGCACCGGCACGCGAGTGGAGAATGGGCGCTCGGCACGCTCGGCGTGCAGCCGTTGTCGCCTATCCTCGCTCCGCAGCCGGGCATGCAGGTCCCGCTCGTCGGAGGAACATGGTGATTCGCTCGGTCGTTTGCTCGCTCCTCGTGCTCGCCGCGTGTGGCGATAACCTGAAGGGCGCCGCGGACGCCGGCCCGATCGACATGGCGATCGACGGACCGCCCGCCGACGAGGGCCCGTGCGGCGCGCAGCGCTTCATCGGCGCCGAGCTCCTCGACTGGGACTCGAGCGGCGCGAGCTTCATGGGCGTCAACGCCGCGACGTTCACGCAGCGCGGCGGCAGCGCCACCGCGACGACGCCGCCGAACGGCCGCATCGAGATGTGCGTCGGCACGACGACGAGCTACGTCTTCGACGTCGATGTCGCGAGCGCGAGCTACCTCGACGCGATCGCGTACTTCGATCTCGAAGCGATCGTCGCGTCGGGGCCGCCCGACCAGCGCATTCGCTTCCGCGGCATCACGTCCGCGCGCGCCGCGAGCTTCTACACCGAGCGCTCGCTGACGTTCGACGCCGCGAAGGCGCACGTGCTCGTCTACCTCGCGGGCGACGTGTCGAACATCTCGCTCGATCGCGCGCACCAGACGCCGCAGCTCGGCACGTACAACGCGCAGACCGATGCGATCACGTGGACGACCGGCGTCGTCGGCGCGAACGCGGCGAAGTACGTCCTGTTCCCCAACGTCAACGCGGCGAGCCCCACGGGCGTGATCGAGGGCGATCTCGGCGGCGACCACTCGATCCCGCTCGAGGCCGGAAAGCTCACGCTCGTCGGGATCAGCTGGGTCTTCCTGTAGCGACCGTGTCGCGATCCTGGAGCGACCTGGAGCGACCCTGGAGCGACTACGACCGCGCGCGGTCCCAGCCGCGGCGCACGGCAGCCTTGACCTCGTCCCAGGTGCGGCCGCTCTTGAGATCGTTCCACTCCTCGCGCAGCTTGGACTCGACGCGATCGTTCCAGTCCTCGTTGCCGTACTGCTCGCGCGCGCCGACGCCGTAGCGATACGACGACTCGACGCGCGACCAGTCGCTGTCCTTGCCCGACTCGATGTCCGGCGGGTTCGGCACGTTCGCCGGCGGGATGTTCTGCTTCCCGGCCGCCTGCTTCACCGTATCGCCGACGTCCTGGTTCAGCTCGCGTCCCTTGCTCGAGACATCGGCCTTCGTTTGCTCCCAGTCGCGCTTGAGCGCTGCCTTCACGCGATCCCAGGCGCTCGTGTGCTTCTCGCTCCACCACTTCGGTTGGTTCTGCATGGCGCGGTCGCAATGCATCGGGTGAGCCACGACGCACGTACGTGATCTTCGGGTCGTGCGGGTTCGCAGCGTGGCGCCCGCGCGCGGTGAGCGACGCGTGACGTGCGCGCTAGAAGTACGCGCGCAGGATCGGGAGCACCTCGTAGCGGAAGCCGCGTCCGCTCTGGACGATCGGATCGCCATCGCCGACCGCGCGTGCCGCGGCTTCATCCGCCGCGCGGAGGATCACGAGGCCCCAGCCGCCGTGAGGACCCCCAGCGTCCGCGACCGGGCCGAAGAAGACGACGGTGCCGGCAGCGAGCTGCGCCTGGAGGTACGCGAGGTGCGCGCCCATCGCCTCGCGCTCCTCGGCGGTCTGGTCCTGCATGAACGACGGCCGCGGCGCGATCAGCCGCGCGAGGAAGTAGCGAGCGTCCTCGGTGGCCGCCAGGTGTCCGCCGAGCCAGCCGAGCACGCGCTCCCATCCGTTCGCGTGATCGCCGCACGCGCGCGGATCGGTGAAGCCCGTGTGGCGCACGGTGACGCGCGTGCCGCCGTCGATCGCTTCGAGCGTCCACGTCACCTTCGTCGCCGGACCTTGCTCCCAGCTCGGCTTCCACGTCTGCACGAGCCGCCTCGGCGGATCGACCTCGAGCACCTCGCCGCCGACGTGGAAGTCGCTGCCGTCCGCACCGCGGCCCTCGCTGCGCCACGCACCGCCGGCGCGCAGGTCCGTCGTGTGCTTCGTCGTCGTGTACATCGCGGGCGAGCCCCACCACTTCGTCAGCTCGTCGGTCGTGATCGCCGCCCACACGCGCTCCGGTGGCGCCGCGATCTCGACGCGCGCGAGCACGATGCCATCGGTGGTGTCTGCAACCGCGCTCGCCGCGCGCTTGATCCGAGCCGTCATGTATCCTCCAGGTAACGCTTCAGGTTGTTCAGGTTCAGCTGCCACATCGCGCGATAGCCCTCGAGCCACCCCGACACGCGCTGCAGCGGAACCGGATCGATCGCGTAGTACCGCTCGCGGCCGACCTTGGTCTCCGTCACCAACCGCGACGCGCGCAGTACGCGCAGGTGCTTCGAGATCGCCGGGCGCGTCTGCGCGAAGTCGGCCGCGAGGTCGTTGACCGGCGCCGGCCCCGCACGGAGCCGATCGAGGATCGCGCGCCGCGTGGGATCCGCGATCGCACGGAACACGTCGTGGGCGGGGACTGTCGCGCGTGAGCGTCGCATCGTGGTGACCAAACGCGTAACCGCGTGGTCACCTATTAACTACGAGATGAACCGCGCCCCCAAGCGCGCGTGTCCGCCGGCTCGACGAATGTGCACGGCGGGACAGGCTCGCGCCGCGAAGGGGACGGAGCTCGTCAGGGCCGGCGCACGCGGAACACGAGCGCGCCGCCGAGGCGCACGTCCTCGTAGTCCGCGAAGCCAATGCGCTGCAGCCACGCGCGGAGCTCGCTCGGCTCGAAGCGGCGAATGCCGGCGGCGCGCGCGGCGATGCGGCCGAGCAGCGAGGGCGCCTCGGCGAACGTCGAGCCGACGTAGAGGCCGCCGGGGCGGAGCACGCGGCGGATCTCGCGGAACACGAGCTCGGGGTCGTCGTACGCGTGGAGCGCACCGGCGTTGTTGACGCCGTTGAACGCGCCGTCGACGAAGGGCAGGGAGTGCGCGTCGGCGCGGACGAGCACGACGTTCGTGTAGCCGCCGGTCCGCTGCGCCGCGACCTCGAGCATCGCGCGCGAGATGTCGAGCCCGACGATCAGCGCACCGGGTGCGGCGGCGGCGAGCGCGCGCGCGAACGCGCCGGGGCCACACGACAGATCGAGCCACGGGCCTGGACGATCGTCGAGCGAGAGCGAGTGCTTGTGAATGAACAGCTCGCCGGACAAGCCGCCGACCGACGCGCCGGCACCTTCGCCGGCGAGGAGCCGCACGAACGTCGGGCGCCAGAAACGGTCGTACATGCGCGCGACGAGATCGCTCTCCATCAGGCGCTGCTCCGTCGACGCGGTCACCGGCTCGCCGACAGAGGCGTCGATGAGATCGATCACGCCGGGTGGAGCGGGCGCGGGCTCGAGGCCGCACTGCATGCAGCGCGCGTTGCGCAGCTCGCGAAACGGCGCTCCGGTCCGGCATCGCGGACACTGGAGGATCGGCAGAACGGCAGGATCCACGCTGAAGTTGTAGCGAATGGAACGCGGCGTTTGTTGAATGTGGACCGGGTTTTGGGTACGACGCGAACAATGTTCAAAGCCACCGTCGTCGCAGTCGTGCTCGCGATCGCGATGCCCAGCGTCGCGTTCGCGCAGGCCAAGAAGGCGCCCGCGAAGAAAGGGGCCGCGAAGGCGCCGACCGCGGCCGAGATCGCCGCGCTCGGTAGTGACCAGGTCGAGGCCGCGGCGAAGGCGGCCGAGACGATCGGCGAGAGCAGCTCGCCCGCGGCGCACGACGCGCTGCTCGACGCGCTCGCGATGGGCCTTCCCGCGAGCGTCGCCGTGCCCGCGATCGTCGGGCTCGCGAAGCACCCCGCGCCGCCCGACGTGCAGGCGCTCGTTCGCTACGCGAACCACATCAACCCGACGGTGCGCAACGCGGCGATCACCGCGCTCGCGCAGTATCCGGATCCCGCGGCGCACAAGGTCGTGATCGAGCGCCTCGGCGATTCCGTCGCCGTCGTGCGCGCGACCGCGGCGGCGGCGGCGGCGAAGGCGAAGATCAAGAAGGCGGTCGATCCGATGCTCGTGCTGCTCTCGCGCGGCGAGGAGCCGGCGGCGCGCGCGCTCGCGGCGATGGCCGACGTCGAGCTCGCCGCGCGGATCGCGGACCAGCTCGGCAAGGTGCCGGCCGAGTCGCTCGCGCTCTGCCTCGGCGCGATCCTGCTGCGCCCGGACTTCGGGCCCGACACCGCGCGTGTCGAGGTCGTGCGCGCGATCGGAAAGATCGACGACCGCTCGGCGGTGACCGCGCTCCAGGACTACCTCGCGAATTCGCCGAAGAAGCCGACGACGTCGCGCACGGAGGCCCAGATGATCGTCGACGCGCGGCTCGGAGGTGGCAAGTGAGCGCGCGCCTCGCGCTCGTGCTCGTCGCGGTCCTCGCGGCGTGCGGCCCCAAGGCCGTGTTCAGGCTGTCGTCCGACGAGAACAACCCGTACGCGCTCAACGAAGCGCTCGGCAAGCGCCGGTTGCCGGCGCAGCCGACGCCGGTGAGCAGCGCCGGACCACGCGCGTACGTGCTCGCGGCCGGGTCGATCTCCTCTCCGGCCAAGACGATCGTCGCGTTCGATCTCGCGTCACAGCAGGTCGCGTGGAAGACGGACGCCGACGTGCAGTCGCGCATCGCGGTCGGTGGCGACTTCATCGTCGCGATCGAGGGCGGCCAGCTCGTCGCGCGCGATCAGAGCCGCGGCGCGCCGCGCTGGAAGGTGGATCTCGACGGCGCGTTCGTCGGCCTCGCCGCGGATCAGCAGCGGGCGTACCTCGTCACCAAGGACGGCTCCGACTACAAGCTGACGGGCTACGCCGGCAGCGACGGCAAGGAGCTGTGGCAGTCCGCGGCCGCGGGGCAGCTCGGTGCACCGGGCGCGCACGGCGGTGTGGTGTACGTGCCGTTCCTCAGCCAGTGGCTGTCGATCGTCGACGGCGCGAGCGGCGAGCAGCTCACGCGCGTGCGCGGCATCGACGAGCAGATCTCGACGCTGCGCGTGACCAGCAACGTCGCGTACTACGGCTCGACGAAGGGCATGTTCCGCCTCGACGAACGAAGCGCGAGTGGCAAGCGCTCCGACGCGACCTACGGCAAGGTCGAGATCCCGCCGCAGCTCGAGCGCACGACGTACAGCCGCGACGCGTACGACATCGTCCAGCAGGCGTACACCGCCGCGGATCGCGCGCGCGTGCTGTGGAGCTCCGAGCCCTCGACGAGCGGCCCGATGAAGCTCACCGGCGACGGTTACGCGATCCACTACTTCCGCTACGTGCTCGGCTTCGATCTCGAGGGCGAGCTGCGCTGGGCCTACAGCCATCCGCGCGTCGAGCTCGTCGCGTCCGATCACACCGGCAGCGTGATCGTCGGCATCGCGGCCAACGGCGACATCGTCGCGCTCGATCCACAGACCGGCGGCGTGCGCGCGCGCGGCTCGCTCGGCATCGGCGGCCAGGTCCTCGGCGCGACGTTCGACGCGGACGGCTGGGCGCCGTCGACGCCGGCGGAGAAGATCGAGACGGCCGAAGCGCTCGTGTCGATCGCGCGCGATCGCGACTCGCGCTTCGAGCGCGTCAAGGAGCTCGCGGTGGGTGCGCTCGCGAAGCTCCCGGGCGCGGAGGTCACCGCGGAGATGCTGAAGATCCTCGAGGACGATCGCGCCAAGGTGCAGCTCAAGGACACGGTCGCCGACCTGCTCGTCAAGCGCCGCGATCCGGCGGGGCTGCCCGTCCTCGTCGAGCAGCTCGCGGTGCACGACAACGTGATCGCGAAGACGCAGACGCAGGCGCTCGGTCCGATCGCGAAGGCGCTCGGCGGCCTCGCGGGTACCGGCGTCGCCAAGGACGGCATCGAGACCGCGCTGGAGGCGCTCCACTCGCACCTCGAAGCTCCGAGCACGGGAACGGCCGACCTGAGCCACGTGATCGCCGCGATGGCCGCCCTCGGCGGCGATGCGGACGGCGCGGACAAGCCTGCGCTGATCTCGCACTTGCTCCTCTATCACGCCGACGACGATCGCGGCAGCGACGCCGCCTGGCAGAAGGCGATCATCTCGGGACTCCTCGTCAAGGCGACGTCCGCCTCGCGCGAGGCGCTGCGTTATGTCGCCCAGGATCCCCGGACGATCGGGTCGCTGGCCACGGCGATCAACGAGACGATCGGCGCCGATTGACACGATCGGCTCTGGGGGTCACGCTCGGACGAGGTTGTCCCAGCGCAAGTACAGGGTCGTGATCTGCCGGGGCCCCGAGTGTGGTGGCCAGCGCGGGTCCGAGGCGCTCCACGGGCTGTTCGTGAACGCGATTGCCGCCAACGCCGCGCGCGAGGTGACGGAGCTCGCATGGCAGAGCTGCTTTGGCCGCTGCACGCAGGGGCCCAACGTCCTGGTCCGCGAGATCGTGAGCCCACAGCCAGGCGCCCTCACCGGCGTCGGCTTTGCGACCCTGCCGGCCCCGCGTGGAACCACCGCTCTGTATAATCGCTTCGATGCCACGCGCGTCGAGCCAGTGATCGTCCAGCACGTGCTCGGCGGGCAGATCGTCCGGGAGTTTATCGAGCGCGTGCCGGCGGCTGGAATTGCCCTGCTGGACCCCGTAGCATCGAGACGAACGAAAGACAGCTGACATGCGTACCTCCATCAAGAAGCTCGGAGCACTGGGATTGGTCGTGGCGGCGGCTGCGGCGGCGAGCATCGCCGGATGCAAAGAGAAGACGGTGGTCAAGCCGGACCCGCAGACCAAGGCCGATCTCGACGCGTGCCTCACCGCGAAGCAGGCCAAGGACCAGCTGTGCAAGTCGCTCGAGGACGAGAACGCTCGCCTGATGCGCGAGAAGGGCTCGGGCGGTGGCGAGATCGTGGTGTCGATCGAAGGCACCGCGCTGACGGTCAAGCCGGGCAAGCCGGGCGAGTTCCGCCCCATCGACGACAAGGCCGCCGGGGAAGCGTCGAAGCAGTTCATCGATGTCGTCGCCAAGTCGCGTGGCGCGATCCAGAAGTGCTACGAGCAGGCGCTGAAGAAGGACTCGAGCCTCCAGGCGCGCACGGTCACGCTCACCGTGTCGGCGAGCTTCTCGCAAGCCGGCGCGTACAAGAGCGCGTCGTTCGCACCGTCACTGGGTAGCGCGTTCGACGAGTGCATCCGCACCGTCGCCAGCAAGTGGGCGCTCCCCCAGAACTCGCCCGCGATGACGTTCAAAGCGCAGGTGTCGCTCACGCCGTCGTGAGCGGAAGCGGCCAAAAGCTCAAGGACCTCGAGAAGCGGCTTCGCGACGAACCCAACAACCTGGGGGTGCGCGTGATGCTCGCGGGTGCGCTGCGCGAGGCGGGCCGCGAGCCCGAGGCGATCGAGCTGTATCGCTCCGTCGCGATCGCGTATCGCGATCAGGGACGCAACCAGCAAGCGATCGCGGTGTGTCGCTCGATCCTCGAGCTCGCGCCGAACGACGAGGTCAGCCTCGCGCTGATCGGCCAGCTCGGTGGACGCTCGTCGACGCCATCGATCCCGTCGGTGCCGGCGCCCGTGTCGACGTACTCGGCGCCGAGCATTCACCGCACGCAGCCGACGCAGATGCCGCGGACACCGCCGACCACGCCACCACCGGCGCGGGCCGCGCCGACGACACCGCCGGCCACGCGCCCGCCGCCGTCCGCGATCGAGCGCGACAGTCGCACGTCGCGCAGCGATGCGACGCCGCTGCCTCGCGCGGTGCCGTATCACGTCGCCGATCCGACGACCGCGAACCTCGCGAAGCTGTCCGCGCGCGACGTGCTCGAGATCCCGACGCTCGCCGAGGGAACGGCCGATCCGCCCGCGCCGTCGCGCTTGCCGCCGTCGCGACCCGGATCCGACAGCGGCCTCGCCGCCGCGGCACGCCGCATCTCGCGGGACATGTCGCGCGACGACAGCTACGCGGAGATGGACGTCGCGTCGGACCTGTCGACGCGCAAGATCCCGCGCATCCCGACGCAGGCCGAGGAGGAGAAGCTCGGCGAGATTCCGCCGCCGACGACGGTGCGCTTCCTCCAGCCCGAGGGCAACGACGTCGACGAGGACGCGGCGACGCCGATCCCCGACGACGGCAACCCGCTCGACACGCTCGAAGAAGAAGAGGAGCACACCGAACCCTTCGACCTCCTCGGTGCGCGCACGCGCGATCACCGCGGCTCGTTCAAGGGACCGAGCCCGTTCTTCGCGCCGCTGCCCGACGGCGACCGCCAGCGCATCCTCGGTCGGTTCATCCCGCGCGTCGTCACGCGAGGCACGACGGTGATCCGCCAGGGCGAGCACGGGCACCCGCTCGTCATCGTCGGCCGCGGGCGACTCGACGTGCGCTACGAGCGCCCCGACGGATCGCACCTCCAGATCGGCACGATCGCGGCCGGCGAGTACGTCGGCGAGATCAACTTGCTCGCGCGCAACGCGGCGCACGCGCATGTCATCGCCGCCACCGACGCCGAGCTGCTGCTGCTCGCGCCCAAGACGTTCTACGAGATCACGACGGAGTTCCCCGCGCTGTGGGCCGAGCTGAAGGACACGGCGGAGCGCCGCCGTCGCGAGTACGAGTCGCAGCTGCGCCGGCGCTAGGCGCCGCGCTTGGACTTCAGCACGCGCTCGAGCGCCATGCCGGCGGCGCGCGACGCGATCGACAGCTGGTCGTCGAACGTGTGGCGCATGCGGTGCTCGCCGAACAGGACGCCGACGACGCGATCGCGCACCGCGACGGGAACGAGCAGGATCTCGGGCGGACACGCGCCGAGGACGTTGGCGAGGAACTGGCGGCTCGCGTTGTCGTGCATCGGACCGCGATAGGGCAGGCGCGTGCCGACGACGTCCTGCAGCGTCGACGGTGAATCGAGGCGCAGCGTCGCGAACGGAAGCGTCGCGGGCCGCGGCTCGATCGAGAACACGCCGAGCTCGCTCGCGCCCTTCGGCGCCACCGGTTTGATCATGAAGAAGCCGGCGCGGCGGTGCGTCTCGGCGAGGTGCTGCACCATGATCGACACGACCTCGTCGCGCGACTGCGCGTACTCGAGCGTGCGGATCATCTCGATCATGCGCGAGGTCGCGTCCTCGAGCGCGCGCACGGGCGCCGACGCGGTCTCGGCGCGGGGCGCGCCGCGCGAGATCTCGGGCGGCGCGGGCGGCGCGACGATCAGCGGCGCGGAGTCGACGTCGGACACCGGGATGCGACCGGGCACCGCGTCCTCGTCGTCCTCGTCGGCGGTGCCGGGCAGGGCACCGAGGAGCGGCGGCGGGATCGTGCTGCCGGGTGGCCCCCAGCCATCGTCGAGGTCTTCGTGCTCGGCCCACTTCGGCTTGTGGAGCGGACGCGCGAGCGTGCCGAGATCCTCGGAGCGCGCGGCGACCGGTGGTGGAGGCTCGGCGACATCGTCGTCGTCCTCGTCCTCGTCGCCCAGCGCGGACTCGATCGCGTTGCGCAGCGTCGCCGGCGTGTGGTCCGGTGCGGCGAGCGTGTCGACCGTCGTCGGATCGTCGTTCGCGCGGATGTTGACCTGCGTCGGCGCGTCGTCGACGGCCTCGGGCACGCTGGTGATGTCGGTGTCGCGATGCGTGCGCGTGACGGCAGGCACCGCACCCATGCCGATCTGCGTGCGCTTGGCCTCGCGGATCGGCCGCGCGGTCGGCTTCTTCGCGGTCGCGAGCTCGACGACGTCGGCGTCCTCGGGCAACACGGGCGGCTCCGGCAACAGCTGCGTCGGATTCGACGGTGGCTTGGTGCGATCGAGCAGGATCGGCGTCGACTCGGGCTCGATGCGCTCGTGGATCACGACGCCTTCGCTGTCCTCGTCGGAGACTTCGATCGTACGCGACGGCGGGTTGATGTCGCTGTCGCGATGCGGCCGCGCCTTGATCTCGCCGACCGCGTCGGGCTTCGGATCCTCGAGCTCGTCGGAGATGATGATCCGCGGGCCTTCATCGACGGTGTGCGGCCGCTCGCCGCGCGCCTCGACCTCGCCCGCGCGCGCGGCGAGCTCGGGTGGGTTCGACTTCGCGGGCCGCCGTCGCGCCGGCGCGGGCAGCTTGCGCGGGCTCGTGTCCTCCTCGGGCATCGGGTCGTCGTTCACCTCCATGGTGATGACGGGCCCGCTCTCGTCGTCGTCGCCGTAGGGATTCTCTTCGGCCGGCTTGATCGACTCGGCGCGCGGCTTGGGCACGCGGATCTCGCCCGAGATGCTGCGCGCGCGGGGCGCCTTGTCCGGGATGCCGTCCGACGGCGTCACCGCCTCGCTCTTGCGAAGTGCTTCCGGCGTCGAGTCCATCAGGAACTCGGGGATGGTCTTCGCCGTCGGCGACGCGGTCGGCACGATGATCGGCGCCGACAACCCCGCGGCCTCCGCCGACGCGGGCGCCGCGTGGTTCGCGGGCGCGGGCGCCGGCGGTGGGGGCATCGGCGCGACCTCGACGGGCAATGGAATCTCGCCGCTCGTCGGGCGCACGGGGTTCACGGGGCCGGTCACCGGGACGATGCCGCGGTGGCGCATCGCATCGACCTTTCCGGTCAGTCCCTTCTGCCGCGGGCGCGGCGCCGACACGGGCGCGGGCGGCGCGTTGCTCGAGGACTGCAGCAACCGCTGTCCGAGCGGCGTGACGTGACCGTAGTAGTGCGCGAGGCACCACGCGATCTGCATCTGCGTCGCGACCGCACGCACGACGTACGCACCGGTGAAGAACGCGATCTCGTCGACGGCGTTCGAATCCGACGGATCGCTCATCGCGACGGTGAGGTTGTTGTCGTTGTCGAGCGCGACCGGCACCGCGCGGAGCTCGATCGCCATGTCCTGCGGGATCGCGGCGACCACGCGGATCGGCAATCGCGCGAGCGTGTTCGGGTTCACCTGCGGCACCAGCAAGCGCTGCTTGTAGAAGTCCGTCAGCGCGTCGTCGGTCATCGCGTTCGCGAACACGAGGTGCTCGCCGATCGTGCCGCCCAGCTCCTCGGCGCGCGAACGCGCTTCGTCCAGCGCGCTGGTCGAGACCAGGCCAGACCGGACCAACAGGGCACCGGCGTCATCCGCCACTTGAAGTAAGGTCCAGCCTGGCGCCCGAGATGTCAACGAACCCGCGGATCTACCTGGACTACAACGCGACGATGCCGATGGTATCGGCGGCGCGCGAGGCCATGCGGTCTGTCCTCGACCAAGGGCTCGGAAACCCCTCGTCGGTCCACGCGGATGGGCGCCGCGCGCGCGATGTCGTCGAACGTGCGCGCGACCAGGTCGCCCGCCTCCTCGGACGTCCGCGCGAGCAGATCGTGTTCACGAGCGGCGGCACCGAGGCGAACGCTCTCGGGGTGCTCGGCCTCGCCGCCGCCGTCGAGAAGCGAGGCGGACCGCGCGTGGTCGCGTCGGCGCCGATCGATCACCCGTCGCTCGTCGGCGCGGTCCACGCCCTCGTCGCGCGCGGGTGGACGCATCGCCCGATCGCGGTCGACCGCGCTGGCCGACTCGGCATCATCGAGACAGGACCGGCGGAGCAACGCGGTTCCCTCGACGGGGTGGGCGTGGTCGCCTTGTCCGCGGTGAACCACGAGCTGGGCACCGTGCTCGACCTCTGGCCGTGGACGGCCATGGCTCGCGCCAGCGGTGCGCTCGTTCACGTCGACGCGGTGCAGCTCGCGGGCAAGCGCGCGATCGCGATCGAAGCGCACTCGATCGCGATCAGCGCGCACAAGATCGGCGGGCCGCAGGGCGTCGGCGCGCTCGCGATCGAGATCGACGAGGGCCTGCCCGTGATCGAGAGTGGACACCAGGAGCGCGAGCGTCGCGGCGGCACCGAGAACACGATCGGGATCGCGGGCTTCGGCGCCGCGGCGAACGCGATCGATCTCGACGCGTGGCCTCGCGTCGTCGAGCTCGGCGCGCGCCTCGAGAAGGGACTCGTCGCGCTCGGTGCGAGGATCAACGGTGTCGGCGACGCCATCGCGCTACCCACGACCACGACCGGCGCGAGCGAGAACGAGCGCATCGGCGGCACGATCAACGCGGCGTTCCCCGGTGTGCGCGGCGAATCGATCGTGATCGCGCTCGATCTCGCAGGCATCTCCTGCTCGACGGGCGCCGCGTGCACGAGCGGATCGATCCAGCCGTCGAAGGTGTTGCTCGCGCTCGGGCAGTCCCCGGAGCAGGCGCGCGAGGCGGTGCGGTTCTCGCTCGGGACACCGACGACGAGGGACGACGTCGACGCGGTGCTCGCCGCGCTGCCGCCGATCCTCGCCCGCGCGCGCGGCGGACGCTGACGAGAACGCCGCGCTCGGGGCGTGCGGTGATCGCGCGATCAGGTACCGCGGCGCGTGACGATCACGATGTCCCGCTGGTCGCCGTGGTGCAGCGTCGTGATCGTGCGGCAGCCCTGCGCGTTGCACGGGCGCACGCCCGTCGCGAACGTCGCGTTGCCGGTGCCCACGTTGACGACGGCGATCTCGGTGTCCCCCGCTCGGTAGCGAACGATGCCCGTGATGCGCTGGTCGTCCGCGATCGTGGTCTCGGTCTTGCCGACGCGGAGCGACGTGCCCTTCAGGCGGGCGAGACCGCAGCGATCCGACGGCGTCTCGGAGCAATCGGTCTGATCGATCTGGGTGGCTGCGACGAAGCCCGACAGCTTCTTCGCGCGATCGAGGGCGAGCGTCGTGAGGCGATCGATCTCGAGGTTCGGATCGCGCTTCGGATCGATCGTGCCGAGCGGCGTACTCGTCGAGCCGATCACCAGCGTGGCGGCGCCCGACCACTCGGAGTCCACCATCGAGCCGTCGCGCTCTTGCTCGTGAAGCGAGATGCGCAGCGTCGCCACGTCGGGACCGACGACGCCCACGACGATCGCCACGTCGTTGTCCTTGATCGCACACGCGTCCGCGACCGCGTGCCCCAGGAGCAGGAGCGCCGTCGCCGCCAAGAAGGTCTTCATGATCGTGGAGACGCTCACGACGTGGTCGACATTCCAATGGAATCCGAGTTGCGCCCGCGCGCATGCGACGGCGCCGTCGCGCATCCGTCCGGATGTTCGACGTGCACCCGCCCGCCACCGAGTGGTACCTCGATCCTGCGGTTCCCGTACCGCTGCGCCACCGCATCATGTGGTCGCCGATCACGGCCCTGGTGTGCTTTGCCGCGATGATCACCGCGGACGTGATCCTGGGACTGACGATCCCGCGCGTCGTCGGGCTCGGCGTCGGCGCGCTGTGGCTCGGTCTCGCGATCCATAACCGCCGCACCGCTGGCGCGTTCCTGCGGGGCCTCTACGCACCCGACGACAGCCCGATCGCTCGCATGGTCGAGCCAGAGCGCGATTAGGCCTGACAAGACGATGACTTGGTGCGGCAGGGCCGCCCCTTGACCCCTCGTGGGCGCGGCGGTATCCCCCCACCATGCGTGATGTCGTGATCGTGGGTGCCGCCCGCACTCCCATTGGCTCCTTCCTCGGATCTCTGTCGTCGCTCACCGCGCCCAAGCTCGGGTCGGTCGCGATCAAGGCCGCGCTCGAACGCGCCGGCGTCGATGCGAAGGACGTGCAGCTCGTCCACATGGGCGAGGTGCTGCAAGGCGCCGTCGGTCAGGCGCCCGCGCGCCAGGCCGCGCTCGGTGCGGGTCTCCCGCAGAGCGTCCCGTGCGTGACGGTCAACAAGGTCTGCGGCTCGGGCCTCGAGGCCGTCCTCGGCGCGGCGCGCGCGATCGCGGCGGGCGAGATCGACATCGCCGTCGCCGGCGGCATGGAGTCGATGTCCAACGCGCCGCACGCGATCAAGAGCTCGCGCAACGGCACCAAGATGGGCCCGCTCGAGACGGTCGACACGATGGTCCACGACGGCCTGTGGGACCCGTACAACAACCAGCACATGGGCATGTGCGGCGAGCTGTGCGCGAAGGAGCGCAACATCCCGCGCAGCGCCCAGGACGAGCACGCGGCCGAGTCGTATCGCCGCGCTCTCGACGCGCAGAAGAATGGCTACTTCAAGGCGGAGATCGCGCCCGTCGTGATCGCCGGGAAGAAGGGCGACGTCACCGTCGACACCGACGAGGAGCCGGGCAAGGGCGACATCTCGAAGCTGCCGTCGCTGCGCACCGCGTTCCAGAAGGACGGCACGATCACCGCCGGCAACGCGTCGTCGATCAACGACGGCGCCGCGGCGGTCGTGCTGATGTCCGCCGAGGAGGCGAAGAAGCGTGGCCTCAAGGTGCTCGCGAAGCTCGTCGCGAGCGGCTATCACGCGCAGGACCCGGTGTGGTTCACGACCGCGCCGACGCCCGCGATCCAGAACGCGCTCGCGAAGGCGAAGTGGGACGCGAAGAAGGTCGACCTCTGGGAGATCAACGAGGCGTTCAGCGTCGTCTCCGTCGTCAACAACCAGGCGCTCGGCCTCGACGCGAACAAGGTCAACGTATGGGGCGGCGCGGTCGCCCTCGGTCACCCGATCGGCGCGTCGGGCGCGCGCATCCTCGTCACGCTGCTCCACGCGATGGCGCACAAGAACGCCACCACCGGCGGCGCGTCGCTGTGCATCGGCGGCGGCGAAGGCATCGCACTCCTCGTCGAGCGTCCGCAGTGAACGTCGCGAAGCTGGGGGTGGTCGGCGCGGGCCAGATGGGGCAGGGCATCGCGCAGGTCGCGGCGCAGGCCGGCATCGACGTGACGATCGTCGACGCCGCGCCTGACTTCGCGATCGCGGGCGTCGGCAAGATCAAGAAGCAGCTCGACCGTCTCGTCGAGAAGGGCAAGATGGAAGCGTCGGCGCGCGACGCGACGATGAGCCACCTCAAGGCCGGCAAGGGCCACCCGGATCTCGCGGACTGCGACGTCGTCGTCGAGGCCGCGCCGGAGAAGGAGGAGCTGAAGCTCTCCATCTTCAAGAGCCTCGGCGAGGTGTGCAAGGACGACGCGATCCTCGCGAGCAACACGTCGTCGATCTCGATCACCAAGATCGCGGCGGCGAGCGGCCGGCCCGATCGCGTGATCGGCATGCACTTCATGAACCCCGTGCCGCTGATGAAGCTCGTCGAGATCGTGCGCGGTCTGCCGACGAGCCAGGCGACCGTCGACGCGGTCACCGAGCTGGCGAAGCGGCTCGGCAAGCAGACGATCGGCGCGCGCGACATCCCGGGCTTCATCGTCAACCGCATGCTGATCCCGCTGCTCAACGAGGCCTGCTACGGGCTCTACGAGGGCCTCGGCACCGCGGCGGACATCGACACCGGCGTGCGCCTCGGTCTGAACCATCCGATGGGACCGCTCGAGCTCGCCGATCTGATCGGCCTCGATACGTGCCTCGCGATCGCCGAGGTGCTGCACCGCGAGCTCGGCGACGACAAGTACCGCCCGTGCCCGCTCCTGCGCCAGTACGTGGCGGCGGGCTGGCTCGGCAAGAAGGTCGCGCGCGGGTTCTACGAGTACGACTCCTCGGGCCAAAAGAAGATCTGACCATGTCCTACGACGAGTTTCAGATGATCAATGTCACCGTCGACGGTGCGATCGCGACGATCACGATCAACCGCGAGGCGCAGCTCAACGCGCTCTCGTCCACGGTGATGTCCGAGCTCGCGACCGCAGCCGGCGAGCTCGAAATCTCCGATGTTCGCGTCGTCATCGTCACCGGTGCCGGTACCAAGGCCTTCGTGGCCGGCGCCGACATCAGCGAGATGGTCGACATGACCGCGCCGCAAGCGCGCGCGTTCGCCGAGATGGGTGGCGCCGTCGGCAACGCCATCGAAACGAGCGAGAAGGCGTGGATCGCGATGGTCAACGGCTTCGCGTTCGGCGGTGGCTGCGAGCTCGCGCTCGCGTGCGACTTCATCCACGCATCGGACACCGCGAGCTTCGGTCAACCCGAGGTGAAGCTCGGGGTGATTCCGGGCTTCGGTGGCACGCAGCGCCTGTCGCGTCGCGTCGGCGTCGCGAAGTGCAAGGAGCTGTGCATGACCGGCGACACGATCAACGCGACCGAAGCGCTCCGCATCGGCCTTGTCGACGCCGTGTGGCCCGCGACCGAGCTGACCGAGAAGGTCACGGCGCTCGCGAACCGTATCGCGGCGAATGGTCCGCTCGCGGTCGCCGAGGTGAAGAAGCTCGTGCACCAGGGCCAGTCGACGTCGCTCGACGCCGCGCTGGCGCTCGAGGCGCGCAGCTTCGGCCTGTTGTTCGGCACGCACGATCAGCGTGAAGGCATGAAGGCGTTCCTCGAGAAGCCGCGTCGCAAGCCTCAATTCAAGGGCCAGTAAGGGAGCCTCCGATGCAGTTCAACCCGACCGAAGAGCAGAAGGCCGTCCAGATGACGGCGCGCGAGTTCGCGACGAACGAGGTGCTGCCCAAGGCAGCCGAGATCGATCGCGAGCATCGTCACCCCGCGGAGCTCGTGAAGCGCATGGCGGAGCTCGGCTTCCTCGGCATCGCGGTGCCCGAGGAGTACGGCGGCTCGGGCCTCGACCACGTGAGCTACGCGCTCGCGATGGAGGAGGTCTCCCGCGCGTGCGCGTCGACCGGCGTGATCATGAGCGTGAACAACTCGCTCGTGTGCGATCCGATCTATCGCTTCGCCACGGAAGAGCAGAAGAAGGAGTGGCTCGTCCCGCTCGCGAGCGGAAAGCTGCTCGGCTGCTTCGCGCTCAGCGAGCCCGAGGCCGGCAGCGACGCGGCCGCGCAGAAGACCACCGCCGAGAAGTCCGGCGACTCGTGGATCATCAACGGCACCAAGAACTGGATCACCAACGGTCCGGTCGCCGACGTCTGCGTGCTGTTCACGATGAACGACAAGGCGGCAGGCCACAAAGGCATCACCGCGTTCATCCTGCCGATGAAGACCAAGGGCGTCCGCGTCGGCACGCCCGACGACAAGCTCGGCATCCGCGGCTCGAAGTCGAGCCAGATCTTCCTCGACGACGTGAAGCTGTCCGACGCGCACCTGCTCGGCGGCGTCGGCGGCGGCTTCAAGGTGGCGATGTCCACGCTCGACGGCGGGCGCATCGGCATCGCGGCGCAGGCGCTCGGCATCGCGCGCGCGGCGCTCGAGGACTCGCTCGCCTACGCGCAGCAGCGCCGCACGTTCGGCAAGCCGATCGCGCAGCACCAGGCGATCCAGTTCAAGCTCGCCGACATGGCGACGGAGATCGACGCCGCGCGTCTGCTCACGCTGCGCGCGGCGTGGCTCAAGGACCAGAAGCTTCCGTACGGCAAGGAAGCCTCGATGGCGAAGCTGTACGCGTCGGACGTCGCGAACAAGGCGGCGCGCGAGGCGATCCAGATCTTCGGCGGCAATGGCTACGTGACGGAGTTCCCCGTCGAGCGCCACTTCCGCGACGCGAAGATCACCGAGATTTACGAAGGCACGAGCGAGATCCAACGACTCGTGATCGCGGGACACTTGGCCAAAGGCGGATGACGATGGTGAAGCAGCTGATGATCGCGACGATGGTGCTGGGCGCATGCGGTGGCGGCAAGAAGGAGCAGACGACGCCCGACGAGGGCGGCGGTCTGGGCGAGCGCACGTACGAGAATCAGCCCACCAGCGACAACGAGATGATCTCGCCGGACAAGGCGGTCGAGATCAACAACCTCCTCCAGCGCAAGGAGCGCATCATGTCGCGCTGTCTCGCGGACGCGGTCGACGCGAAGGAGCTGCCGAAGAACTCGCGCGGCAAGATCACGCTCGACATCACCGTCAACACCGACGGGTCCTCGGACGTGAAGGTGATCAGCACGACGCTCGAGTCCGCGAAGCTCGAGGAGTGCGTGATCGGTCACGTGAAGTCGATCGTGTTCCCGACGATCCGCGTGAAGTACCCGACCTCCTACACCTACGGGTTCGAGGCGATCTGATGCGGGTCGCGCTCGCTCTCCCTCTCGCGATGTTTGCGTGCGGTGGTTCGAGCCCGCCCCCCGAGCCGCCCGCGCCCGTCGTCTCGCCGACGCCGGTGACCCGGCAGATCATCGAAGACGACAGCGAGCCCGAGGAGGGCGTCACGATCATCAACGCGCGCGGCCGCATGGATCCCGCGGTCGTCGAAGCGGGCATCGCTCCGCACAAGGAAGCGCTCAGCGCCTGCTACACGGAGAACCTCGCCAGGCGCCGCTGGCTCGGCGGTCAGGTCGTGCTGTGGTGGGACATCAACAAGGAAGGCACCGTGACCGGGGTGCACCTCCACGAGACCGAGCCCGGCACCAGCCTCGGCAACTGGCAGATCGAGAAGTGCATCCTCGACGTCGCGCGCCAGGCGACGTTCGGTAAGCCGATCGGCGGCGACGCGGACTTCCAGATTCCGCTCGAGTTCACCGCTCGAGGCCGCGTGATCAACTGGGACGACGACCAGGCGCTCCGCGCTGTCGGCGGACAGACCTCGACGATCGACGAGTGCGTGCACCCCAAGAAGCCACCGAAGAAGCCGCTGCCGAAGGCAGAGCGTCCGGTCGCGCCCAAGGGGCCGGTCACCATCACGCTGTACGTGGGCCCGGGCGGCAAGGCGCAGTCGGTTGGCTTCGCCGGCAAGCCGGTGATCGACGACGCGTGGGCCGAGTGCGCGGTGAAGGCGGCGATGGCCTGGCGGCTGCCCGATCCGAAGGGCATCGTCGCGAAGCTAGCCATCCAGTACCCGCGTTAGTACGCCGTGCACGTCCTCGCGATCCGCGACGCGAACGATCGCGCCGACGAGCTACTTCTGAGGCCGAGCGACTTTGGCGTGTGAGGCGCGTCCGGACGGTGTAGGACAGCGCCATGAGCGAGCCGATACCGAGCGCGATCGCCCGCGGACCGCAGGCCCAGACCCCCGGGGCGATCCGACCGGCGCGCGCCGGCATCGTCGCGGGGCTCCTCGCGGCGGTGTTCGCGCTGACGGCGTTCGTCGTGGCGCCGGTGCCCGACCGCGCGCTCTCCCTCGTCGGCGGTGACGCGACCCAGCTCGGGCGGGCCGGCGGCATGCGCATCGTGTGGGCGCCGCCCGCCGGCGCGGACCTCGCGAAGGTCGAGGACGTGTTCGTCGCGCGACACCGCGGCGGGCGAGTCTCGCGCGACGGCGACGCGCTCGTCATCGAGGTCGGAGGCGTCGGCCCCGACGAGGTCGCGCGTGCCGCGAAGCTGTTGACGTCGGGCGGGCTGGCGTTTCATCGCAGCGTGATCGCGCCCGAGATGCCCGAGCTCGCGAACACGTATGGCTTCGAGATCGGCGAGGACGCGACCGCGGCCGTGCGCCTCGAGATCGATCAGTGGCAACCCGAGGACGGCGGAGCGCGACGAACGGACTACTTCGTGTTGGGCCCGACGCGCGAAGCGATCGAAGCCGCGCTCGACGGTGCGCGAGCCAAGGGATGGCGACTGCCCGACGGCACGCGGATCGCGTACGAGCACGTCGACGGGTGGGGCGGGCAGCCGGCGTTCTGGCGCACGTACGTGATCGAGACGCAGGCGGCGCTCGGCGGCGAGCATGTCGCGAGCGCGACGGCCAGCTACGATCCGAACACCAATCGTCCGATCGTTCTCCTCGACTTCACGCGTGAGGGCACGCGGATCTTCGGCGATGTCACGTCGTCGATGGTCGGCGGCAAGCTCGCGACGCTGCTCGGTGGCGATGTGATGTCGGCGCCGATCATCAACGGACCGATCCTCGGTGGGCGCGCGTCGATCGCGATGGGCGGCACCGAGGTCAGAAAGCAAGAGAAGGAGCGCGACGCGCTGATCGGCGTGCTGAGGGCGGGGGAGCTGCCGGCCGGCGGCGCGCTGCGCGAGGCGACGTACATCGAGCCGTCGGTGACCGCGACGCAGGAGTGGCTCGCTCGCGTCGTGCTCGCGCTCGGTGCGGGGCTGCTCGTCGGGCTGATCGCGTGGGTGCTGGTGCGCACGACGCATCCCGTGTGGCGCACGCCCGAGGTTCGGCTGCCGGGCTCGGTGCCGTGGGTGCGGCTCGGCGTGCTGCTGCTCGCGCCGCTCGTGGTCATCGGCGCGTCGGCGATCACGGCCCCGGGTGTCGACGAGGAGCAGCTCGCGAACACCATCGGCGATGCCTCGCAGTTCTCCCTCGGGATGCTGGGGCTGACGCCGCTGCTCACGAGCTTCTTGCTCGTCGAGCTGATCGCGACGCTCGTGCCGAGCTGGCGGCTCCGCCGTCATGCGGGACCGAGCTCGCGCCTGCCGTTCGATCTCGCCACGCTCGCGCTCGCGATCGCGCTCTCCATCGTCCAGTCCTGGCACGTCGCCGTCTATCTCGAGCGGCTCGACGCCGCGCCGATCGGAGGCGCTCGCCTGCTGTTCCTCGCGAGCATGGCCGGCGTGACGATGCTGTTCGCGTTCGTCGCGTGGGTGATCCGTGTGTACGGCGCCGGCAACGGCTACGCGGCGCTGCTCGTGACCGGGTTCGTGTGGGCGATCTACGGAGCGATGGTGCGCGAGACGACGCCGTCGATCTCGACCGCCTCGCTTGTCGTCGCGGTCGCGCTCATCGTGGTCCCGGCGATCGCGATGGGAGGCGTACTGCGCATGCGGATCGCGCGCGCCGGCCAGGCGCCGCTGCGGGTCCCGACGTCGGGCGTCGCGCCGATCTTCGAGGTGAGCGGGGTGCTCACATTGATCGTCGCCATGGTCGGAATGATCGACATCGGCGCGCTCGCCGAGAAGCTCTTCGTGGCGCGTATGTGGCTCCACGACGCGGGACGCGTCGTCGCGCTCGTGCTCGTCGTCGCGTTCGCGCTGCTCTGGTCGTGGATGTTCTCGCGGCCATCCGCGGTGCGGCCGTTCGCGGAGCGCGCGTCGCTCGCCGCGCCGTCCGTGGAGAGCTGGCGGTCCGCGACGATCCTCACCGTCGGCACGCTCGTCGTGATGACGGCCGGCTATGTCGCGGTCGGCGAGGCGGCGAACATCGGGATCATGGGAGTGATGATCTCGGCGATCGTCGCCGCGTTCGTGCTCGACGTCTACGACGACCTCCGCGGCCGGCGCGGGCGCCTCGCGTACGTGTGGTCGCTGCAGAGCGCGCAGCACGCGGACATCGCGGCGCACGCGCTCGGCGCCGAGACCATCGCGTTTCACATGTCGGGCGCGAACCTGCGCACGTTGTTCGCCTGGTTCGGGCCGTTCGCGCCGATCGACGTCTGGGTGAGGCGCGAGGATGTCGCACGCGCGCGCGATGCGCTCGCCAAGGTCTTCGCAGCGATCGACCTTCGCGCTCCCATCGGGAGTCCTGCGCGCTCGACGTCCGTCGAGCTTGCGAAGTAGATTCGATCGCGATGGACTTCGCGCCGACGGAAGAACAGCTGCTCGTCCAACAGACCGCGCGCGACGTCGCGGAGCGGTTGCTGGCGCCGCGCGCCGCGGCTCGCGACCTGTCGAGCGAGTTCCCCGTCGCCGAGATGCGCGAGCTCGGGAAGCTCGGCCTCCTCGGCATCGCCGTGCCCGAGGAGCTCGGCGGCGCGGCGGCCGGCACGGTCGCTTACTCGCTCGCCCTGCAGGAGCTCGCGCGCGGCGATGGCTCGGTCGCCGTCGCGGTGTCGGTGACGAACATGGTCGCCGAGCTCATCTCGAAGTACGGCACGCCCGACCTCGCGCGGGCGTGGGTGCCACGGCTCGTCTCGGGCGAGCTCGTCGCCGGCGCGTTCGCGCTGAGCGAGCCCGAGGCCGGCAGCGATCCGGCCGCGATGAGGACCACCGCGACGAAGACGTCGAGCGGGTGGGTCCTCCGCGGGAGCAAGCAGTGGATCACGAGCGGCGATCACGCGGGCGTGATGGTCGTGTGGGCGATCACCGACGCAGCCGCGGGTCACAAGGGCATCACCGCGTTCGTCGTCGACGGGCGCGCGAAGGGCCTGTCGGTCACGCGGCTCGAGGACAAGATGGGGCTCCACGGATCGTCGACGGCGCAGCTCGCGCTCGACGACGTCGACGTCGGCGACGACGCGGTGCTCGGCAGCGTCGGCGGCGGATTCGCGCTCGCGATGATCGCGCTCGACGGCGGGCGGATCGGCATCGCCTCGCAATCGATCGGCCTCGCGGGCATGGCGCTCGACGCGGCCGTGACCTACGCGAAGGACCGGCGCACGATGGGGCAGGCGATCATCAAGCACCAGGCGATCGGCAACATGCTCGCCGACGCGGCGACCTGGCTCGACGCCGCGGCGCTGATGACGCTTCGCGCGGCGGCGGCGAAGCAGGAAGGTCAGCCCTTCTCGCAGCTCGCCGCGATGGCGAAGCTGTTCTCGACGGAGCACGCCTGGAAGATCTGCGACATCGCGCTGCAGGTGCACGGCGGCTACGGCTACGTCCGCGACTTCCCCGTCGAGCGAGCGCTCCGCGACGTGCGCGCGACCCGCATCTACGAGGGAACCAGCGAGATCCAGCGCATCGTCATCGCGCGCAGCTTGCTACGCGCGCAGTAATCGGGGAAAACCCCGTCATGTCCGAGAGTCCTCGCAAGCTCCGAATCCTCGTCGCCAAGCCAGGCCTCGACGGTCACGATCGCGGAGCCAAGGTTGTCGCGCGCGCGCTCGCGGATGCTGGCTACGAAGTCGTCTACACGGGCCTCCATCAGACGCCCGAGATGATCGCCGCGGCCGCGGTCCAGGAGGCGGTCGACGCCGTCGGGCTCTCGATCATGTCCGGCGCGCACATGACGCTGTTCCCGGCCGTGATCGATGCGCTCAAGGCGCGCGGCGTCGGCGACATGGTCGTGTTCGGCGGCGGCATCGTGCCCAAGGACGATCTGCCCAAGCTCGCCGAGCTCGGCGTCGCGAAGATCTTCACGCCCGGTGCGAGCACGAACGAGATCGTCGAGTGGGTCGAGAAGGACCTGCGGCCCAAGGTCTCGAAGTAGCACCATGCGCGGCGCGCTCGTCGTAGCGGTGCTCGCGGCGTGTCCGTCGCCGGCACCGGCGCCGACGCCGCCGACCGGTGGCGCGGGCAGCGGATCGTCGGCGACCACCACGCCGCCCGCCGACGCCGCGGAGCCGAGCCAGGAGGAGCGGCTCGCCGCGATCCAGCTCGCGATGAACTCGCTCGACGAAGCGGTGCAGGGCTGCTGGGCGGTGTCCGCGGCCGCCGAACGCTTCGACATCGCGGGCACGCTGAAGGCGCAGATCGACATCGCCCCGTCGCGGTCGAAGGCGACGCTCGTCGAGGACACCGTACGCAACCCGCGCCTCGCGGCGTGCGTGATCGCGGTGCTAGAGGCGTACGGCTGGGCGCCGCCGCTCTACGGGCAGTCGATCCAGCTCCCGTTCAAGCTGAGCGCACCCGCCGACGGCCAGAACGTCATCGATCGCAACCTCGTGCCGTGGAACGGGCAGGGCAAGGTCAGCGTCGCGGTGCTGCTCGACGACGCGAACAGCGGCAACGACGCGCTCTCGCTGCTCGAGCTCGCGGTGCAGGCCGGCGGCACCACCGGGATGCGCAGCGCCGAGCGCGCCGAGGTCTGGTACTTCCTCGGACCCGCGAGCATCGTCGCGATCGGCAAGGACGGCGAGCAGAAGATCGCCGCGGGTGACATGGCGTACGTCCCGAAAGGCGGTGCGCGCGAGATCAAGGCGACCGCCGGCGATGTCCACGCCGTCGTCGCGATCGTGCCCGGCGGCAAGGAGGGCAGCGCGCGTGCGGGTGCACTGCCGACGCGCGAGGTCGGCCCCGTGCGCAGCGCGCCGGCGGGCGCGACGCTGTTCCGGGCATCGGCGGCGAAGACGTTCGGGCCGGCGACGATCTATATCGAGCCCGCGACGCTCAAGGGGACGCCCGTCGCCGCGGAGGTCCTCGCGCTGCCCGCGGGTGCGAAGGTCGCCGAGCACGTCCACGCGAACGAGACCGAGGTGCTCTATCTCCTCGAGGGCTCGGGCACGATGACCGTCGGCGGCACCGCGCTCGCGATCACGCCGACGAGCGTCGTGCAGATTCCCCCGAACACCAAGCACGCGTTCGAGGCGACCTCCGCCGTGCGCGCGCTGCAGATCTACACGCCCGCTGGCCCCGAGCAGCGGTTCAAGAAGAAGACGCCGTGACCAACATCGATCCGTCCATCCGGCCCATCCTCGACGGCGACATTCGCACTGCGGCGCGCCTCATGCGCGACCTCGACGATCGCGATCCCGCGGCGCTCGCGACGCTCAAGGCCCTGTTCCCGCACACGGGCAACGCGTACCTCGTCGGCATCACCGGCAACCCGGGCGCCGGCAAGTCCACGGTCGTCGACGCGCTGATCGCGCACTACCGCGCCGCGGGCGAGAAGGTCGGCGTCGTGTGCGTCGATCCGACATCGCCGTTCTCCGGCGGTGCGATCCTCGGCGATCGCATTCGCATGCAGCGCCACGCGCTCGATCCGGGCGTGTTCATCCGCAGCCTCGCGACGCGCGGCTACCTCGGCGGGCTGTCGCGCTCGACGTTCGACGTCGCGCACGTGCTCGACGCGATGGGCTACTCGCGCATCCTGATCGAGACCGTCGGCGTCGGGCAGGACGAGGTCGACGTGATGAAGGCCGCGCACACGACCGTCGTCGTCACCGTGCCCGGGCTCGGCGACGACATCCAGGCGATCAAGAGCGGCCTCCTCGAGGTCGCCGACGTGCTCGTCGTGAACAAGGCGGATCGCGAGGGCGCGGATCGCACCGAGCGCGACCTCATGCACATGCTCGATCTGCGGGCGCACGGCGAGCGCAAGGAGGTCGAGATCGTGCGCACGATCGCGACCAAGGGCACCGCGGACGGCTCGGGGATCAAGGAGCTCGCCGCCGCCGTCGAGAGCCACCGCGCGAAGGTATGGCAGGGTGCGCAGGGCTCCGAGCGCGCGCTCGTTCGCGCGAAGGCGCACCTCGGCGAGCTGGTGCGTGCGCTCCTCGCCGACCGGGCGGCGAAGGCGATGGCGGCTCGGGGAGGCCTCGACGAGATCGCGACCCAGGTGGTCGAGAAAACTTCCGATCCGTGGACGATCGCGGAGCAGCTCGTGGGTGCGCTGTAGCTCACACGGCGACTCCCACCACTACCCGCCGCGTGTGATGCGAGACACGCAGAAATTGGGTCCTCACCGACGGTGAGTGCTAAGATGGGGCGTCCGTTACGTACGTAGGAATGCTCATGACTAACTTAGTTGCGCGTGCGGGGGCACTGGCGGTCGCGGCGTTGTCGATGATCGGAACCGGCTGCGGTCTGATCTCGTCCGACGTCACCAACTTCGACCTGACGTTGCCCGACAAGAACTTCACCATCGACGCGAGCGGCTGGCAGGTCGACGAGACCGCGGCCACCGCGCTGACCTCGACGAGCTGCGCGAATTCGCCGGCCGTCTGCGCGTCGGCCGCCGATCAAGCGTGCCCCGAGGACTGCACCGGGCGCTGCGGCAGCTCGCAGACCTGCGAGCTCGATCTCGACGTCGGCCTGTATCAGATGATCGATCTGCTCCGCGAGAAGCCGGAGCTCCAGTCGATCAACGACGAGCCGATCATCAAGGTCACCATCGACAGCGTCACGTACGAGGTCACGACCAACACGCTCAACGTCGACACGCCCGCGATGGAGGTCTACGTCGCGCCGATGTCCGTCATGGATCCAAACGATCCGCTGGCGAAGCACGTCGGCACGATCCCCGCGGTCCCGGCCGGCATGACGGTGTCGATGCCGCAGACGCTGATGTTCACCGCCGACGGCAAGGCCGAGCTCGTCGACATCATGTCGACGTTCAAGACACCGTTCAACCTCATCGTCGGCAGCACGCTCACCGTGAAGAGCGGAACGCCGGTGCCGATGGGGCGTCTCGACGCCGTGGTTCACATCAAGGGCCACGCCGGCTTGTAGAACCGCACGAGGCGGAACCAGCTGGCCTGCCTCGGCGGACCGAGGTCGGCGCCAATGAAGCGGGGGTATCGGAGGCCGCGGTCCGGGCGTGACGAGTCGCTCAGGTCGTCGCGGGCGCGATCGGGGCGGGCGCGTCGCTCGTCGGCTCTTCGGCCTTCACCTCGTCGTGGACCTCGTCGGTCGTCGGCTCGTCGATCTTCACCTCGTCGACCTTCACCTCGACGTTCACCGGACCCGGCTCTGCCTGCGCCGATGGTTCGACGACCGACTCCTCGACCGAGTCCTCGACGGGCGCCATCGGCTCCGGCTCCTCGACGGTGTCGTCGATGTCGTCGATGCCCTCGGGCATCTCCTCGCGCGCCTCGAACGTCTTCTCCTCGGCCTTCGGCTCGTCGTGCATCACGACGATGGTGTCGACGCCCTCGAGGCGCTTGCGCGACGCGAGTGCCTCCGACGATCCGAGCTTGCCACCGTTCTCGAACGCCTCGCGCGCTTCGTCGAGCTGATCGAGGTGCTCGTACGCCGTGCCGAGGTTGTTGAACATGTACCCCGTCGCGCCCTTCTTGCTGGTCGCGGTGAGCAGCGAGTCGACCGCCTCGTCGTACTTCTTCAGCGTGAGCTGCACGAAGCCGAGGTTGTTCCACGCCCAGACGTTCTCCGGGTTGAGCTCCGTCGCCTGGCGGAACGCGAGGATCGCGGCGTCGTAGTTGTGGCGCAGCAGCTCCGCGCGACCGAGCGTGTTGTAGGCCTGGCTCGACTCGGGCGCGAGCTTGACGGCCTTGTTCGCCGCCCTGATCGCATTCGCGCGCTCGTTCTTGCCGATGTAGAAGCGCGCGAGCTCGACGTGCGGCTCGGAGCTCTTCTTGTTGATCTTCGCGGCGGCCTCGAACATGTCCTTGGCCTGCGCGTCGCCCTGCGCGGCGAGCTTCTTCCCGAGCTCCATCGCTTCCGCGTACGACGCGGGGATCGCGAGCGGCTCCTTCACGTCCTTCACCACGATCGGCGCGGGCTTGACGTTCTCGACGATCGGCTCCGGCAACGGCATCGGCATCGTCGTCGCCGACGAACCGCTCTCCTTCGTGCTCGGCGCCGGAGAGCCCCGATCGCCGCCACACGCGGCGGCACCGATGAGAGAGATGAACACGATATTCTTCAGCAGCAGTGACTTCATGGCGGACCCCTTCGGGGTTGTTCCCCGGTTTGCGGATCCGGCTCATTTCACCCGACGTGCCACGCGAGCTTCGAAGCGCTGCGCCAGCTTGTACGAGCGTGTGGGTGCACGGACACGCCGCTCGTCGTCGAGGAACCGCGAAATCGCAAAAGCGCTCGCGAACGCGCGTCGGCGATGAATAGAAACGATCACATGTCGAACACGACGCCGATGCGCATGAACGCCTCGGGCGCGAACGTCGGCTCCTTCACGCGAGTCACGTCCGGATCCTCGCCGTCGTCCATGCACTGCGATCGGCACAGCGACCTCGTGCCGCGCTCGTAGCCGACCGACGCGCCGACCTGCACGGACGTGAACACGTGCTCGCCGAGGAGCCAGCTCCAGCCGATCAGGCCGCGACCGGCGATGTACGTCGTCTTCTCGGTGGTGTCCTCCCAGAACGGCCCATGCGAGATGCCGTCGGTCATGCGATAGACGAGGCCTGCCTCGGCCACGAAGCCGCTGAACGCGCGGCGCGGAAAGTACAGGTAGCTCGCACCGAGGTCGGTGACGCTGCCCTCGTGCGTTGCTTCGCCGACGTCGAGCAGCGACCCGTAGGGATAGGTGGCGACGTTGCCGCGGATCACGTGGTTCTGGGTGACCCCCACGTAGACCGATCCGGCGATCGCCTTGTCGTCGCCGAACCAGCGCACCGGCGGATTCACGGCGAGGCCGATCTTCGTCCCGGTGCGCGCCGACGCCGTGACCTCGGGGATCGCGGTGTCGGTCTCGGCGTGGGCCGCGGCGGACGGTCCGACCGCCAGCTTTTTGCCGCTCGTTCGAAGATCGAACGCCGGGCCGGTCGCGGGATCCGAGCGTCTCCTCGCGAGCCAGCTCCAGCATGCCTGGGACAGAGCAAGAAGACCGTGTTCGACCGAGGAGCACGCCGTGCGAGAGTCGTGGCAGAACCGCGTCGCGTCGTTGGAAAGCGCTCTGTCGTGGTGACATCCTCATCGCGTGCGCGGTTCCGAGTGCCTGGACGAGCCGACCGTGCTCGCGTTCATCGCGGGTCGGGTGGTCGGCGACGCGGTCGACGCGCACCTCGCCTCGTGCCCCGCGTGCTGCGATGTCGTCGTCCTCGCGGCCCGGACCTCGTTCGCGGCTGGCACGCCCGCGCGCGCCGAGCCGACGCCGTCGATCGCCGACACGGTGGACGCCGGGCCGCGCACCCGCGCGCCGTCGACCGGTGATGCGGTCCCAGCGGAACGCTACACGATCGACGCGCTGATCGGCTCGGGCGGACAGGCGCTCGTCTACAAGGCGCACGACAACGTCCTCGGGCGCACCGTCGCGTTGAAGTTATTGCGCGACACCGAGGACGACGGCGTGCTCGACGAGGCCCGTCTCGCCGCGAAGCTGAACCACCCGAACATCGTCGCGATTCACGACGCGGGCCGGCTGCCGACGGGGCAGGTGTACCTCGCGATGGAGCACGTCGCGGGCGGCTCGCTCGATCGCTGGCTATCGCGTGCCCGGCGATCGCGCGGCGAGATCCTGCGCGTGCTCGTCGAGGCGGGCCGCGGGCTCGCGGTCGCGCACGACGCCGGCATCGTCCATCGCGATATCAAGGCGGCGAACATCCTCGTTGGCGACGACGGGCGCGCCCGCGTCACCGACTTCGGGCTCGCGACGCTCGATCGATCGCGGGTAGCCGGCACGCTGCCGTACATGGCGCCCGAGCAGCTCGACGGTGAGGCGACGGCGGCGAGCGATCAGTTCGGCTTCGCCGCGACCGCGTGGGAGGCGCTGACCGGCGCGCTGCCGTACGCGATCGGCGGCGATCGCGCCGCGGCGATCGCGCGTGGCATCGTGGCGCCGAAGACGCCCTTGCCGCGCGCGCTCGATCGGGCGCTGCGCCGCGCTCTCGAGCCGCAGCCGGCGAAGCGCTGGCCGTCGATGCACGCGCTGAACGAGGCGCTCGCCGCGGATCCGGCGAGGACGTGGAAGATCGCCGGCGCGGGCGCGGTGGCGATCGCGATCGGCACGACGACGTTCGCGATCGCCGCTCGACCCGCGGGCGACGCGGGACCGACGTGCGCGTACGCACCGGCCGCGATCGCGGGGGACGAGCGCGCGCAGATCGAGCGCGCGTTCGCCGCGTCGAAGAAGCCGTTCGCTCCGGCGATCCAGGCGCGCGTGCTCGCGGAGCTCGACGACTACGCGCGCGGCATCGATGCGCAGCGCGCCGACGCGTGTCGCGCCACGCGCGCGGGGACGCAGAGCCCCGAGCTCCTCGATCTGCGCGAGCAGTGCCTCTACGAGCGGTCGCGTGCGCTCGCGGCGGTCGCGGGTGTGTTCGCGCGGGCGACCGATGCGGAGATCGAGAACGGCGTCGCGCTCGCGCGCGGCTTGCCATCGATCGCGCCGTGCGCCGATCGCGCGTGGCTCGCCGAGCGCGTGCGGCCACCGGCCGACGTCGCCACGCGGATCCGCGTCACGCAGATCGCCGAGCGGGTCGCCACGAGCAGCGCCGAGCTCCGCGCCGGCAGGATCCCGCAGGCGGTCGCCACGGCGGACGCCGCGCTCGCCGACGCGCGAGGCGTCGATCACCTGCCGACGCGCGCGCGCGCCGAGCTCGCGGCAGGGCAGGCGCGCGCGAAGATGGGCGAGACGAAGATCGCCGAGCAGCACCTGCAGGACGCCGCGCAGCTCGCGCAACGCGGAAAGGACGACCGCACGGCCGCCGAGGCGTGGATCGAGCTGGTCAAGGTGATCGGCCACGGCAACGGCCGCTACGACGAGGCGCTGCGCTACGCGGGCTTCGCCGACGCGACCGCGGCGCGGCTCGGGCAGGCGACCGAGCTGCGCGCACGGCTCGCATACTACAAGTGCGCGATCTTCGATCTACAGGCGAAGCTCGACGACGCGACGCGCGAGTGCGACGCCGCGGTCGCCGCGTGGACCGAGGCGCGCGGCGCGGACGCGCTCGAGATCGCCGATGTCCTCGTGGTGGCCTCGCGCGTCGCCTACAAGGCCGCCCGGCGCGACGTCGCCGAGGCGACGATCGCCCGCGCGCTCGCGCTGCGCGAGGCGGCGCTCGGCAAGGATCACCCGGCGATCATGGAGGCGCTGTTCGCGCAGGGGCAGTTCGCGATCGGCGCGGGCAAGCTCGACGCCGCGCAGGCCGCGTTCGAACGCGGAATGCAGATCGGTCGCGCCGCGCTCGGCGAGGACACGCTGCCGATGGCGGCGCTCCACTCGCAGATGGCGTCGCTCCTCGAGCGGCGCGGCGACTTCGCGGCGGCGCTGGTCGCGATCGATCGGTCGAGCGCGATCCGGACGCGCATCGAAGGCGCGAACCACCCCGACATGGTGTTCAACTACATCCAGCGCGGTCGCATCCTCGAGTCGCTCGGGCGCGACGCCGACGCCGAGGTCGCGTACCAGGCAGGTCACGCGATCATCACGAAGACGCTCGACGGCAACCATCCGTCGCTGACCGCGCTGCTCCAGGACCTCGGACGCTTGCACGGCCGCATGGGCAAGTCGGCCGAGGCGCGCCGCGAGCTCGAGGAAGCGATCCGCGTCGCGAAGGCGAGCGAGGAGCCGCTCGCGATCGGCGCGGCGACCTCCGCGCTCGCCGAGCACCTGCACCTCGGCAACAAGCCGGCCGACGCGATTCCGCTCTACAAGGAAGCCCTCGCCACCTACGAGGGGCTGCTCGGTCCCGATCATCCGCAGCTCGGACCGACGCTGCAGAACCTCGGGCTCGCGTACATCGACACGAAGGCGCCGCGCGAGGCGATCGCGCCGCTCGCGCGCGCGGTCGCGATCGAAGAAGCGGTCAGCGGCACGACGTCGCCGCTCCTGCTGCCGATCCTCGACGGGCTCGGGGACGCGCACCTCGCGGCGGGAGATCGCGCGTCCGCGCGAGCGGCGTGGGAGCGCGCGGTCGCGCTCGACGGGTCCGCGGTGGCCGATACAGCACCGATCCGCGCCAAGCTCCGCCGGCTCGCGCAGTAGCCGCAAACGCACCGCGCGTTCGATCGCGCCCGGGATCGCGGGTTTGCACGCGCGCGCGCGGATTTCTCGTGCGTGGGCGCAAAACCCACCCCGCGGTCGCGTCAGGCCAGTGAACCCCCAAGGAACCGACCCCGATGAAGACTGTCCTTTTCCTGTTCCTCGTCTCCGCCTGCAGCATGTTGCCGTTCCCCGGCATGGGCGGAGGCACCGCACAGACGCAGACGAACCAGAGCTCGCACTCCTCGAGCACGCAGACCGAGGAGATGAACGTCAACGGCCGCCCCGTCGCTCTCGACGACGAGGGTGACGATCGCGACCGCGACGATGATCGCCGCACGAGCCGCCGCGAGGAGGACGACGACGATCGCCCGAAGAAGAAGAAGTCGAAGAAGGACATGGATTTTGGCAAGACCTGCCACAAGAACAACGAGTGCGAGAACGACGCGTGCTTCGTCGGCTACGGCGACCTCGGCTACTGCACGAAGATGTGCAACAGCTGGTCGGACTGCCCGTCGCACTGGGAGTGCAAGAAGCCGGGCAACGCGCCCCAGCGCATCTGCATGCAGGACGCGGACTGATGCGATGCTGTTGCACGCACGCCGTCGCGCGGTCACCATGCGATCGGTGCGCGTCGAGCTGAAGCAAGGGCTGATCGAGAGCCTCCCGGATCCCGACACGCACACCGACCTCGACGCCGCGTGCAACGACGCGGTCGCCGCGATCGAGGCCGTTCACCCCCTCGGCTGGGTCGAGGGCGGTCGCTTCGGGCGCTTCCTCGCGCGCCGCCTCGACCCCGGCATCTCGCCGCGGGCCGCCCTCGGCGAGCTGT
Organism: uncultured Kofleriaceae bacterium; assembly: GCA_964617845.1. GTDB lineage: Bacteria > Myxococcota_A > Polyangia > Haliangiales > Haliangiaceae > JABFXX01. The sequence goes on from CAZUAR010000004.1 coordinate 135,808, forward strand.
ACATCGCGGACCTCTACCTCGCGTGCGCGGTCGTCGACGGCGTGCGGCCCGCGCTGCTCGCGTTCGATCGCCTGCTGTCGCGCGACATCGCGCCGGCGCTGCGCTCGATCGCGGGCAGCGCCGCGAACATCGACGAGACGCTGCAGCTCGTGCGCGAGAAGCTGCTCGTCCCCGTCGACGGCACGCTGCGCCTCGAGTCGTACTCCGGCCACGGTCCGCTCGGCGGCTGGCTGCGCGTGTCGGCCCTGCGCGTCGCGATCTCCGAGAAGCGCCGCGCGCGCCCCGAGGTCTCGCCGGAGGAGGACCTCGAGGCGATCCTCGACCTGTCACCGAACGCGGAGATCAAGGTGCTCGCGCGCGAGGCGAGCAGCGACCTGCGCGCCGCGCTCTCGACGGCGATCGCGGCGCAGCCCGCGCGCATCCGCGCCGTGATGCGCATGTACTACGTCGGGCACCACGGCGTCGAAGACATCGGCCGCGTGTACAACGTGCACGCGTCGACGGTGTCGCGCTGGCTCGCGAAGGCGCGCGCCGACATCCTCGAGCACACGCGCGCGCACCTCGTCGAGCGCCTCCAGACCTCGCAGGTCGACAGCCTGCTCGGCCACGCGGCGAGCCTCGAGATCAGCATCGAGTCGCTCCTGCGCTCGCAGCCCGTGTAGCTCGCGCGCTACTGGGCGGGGACGTACTCGCCGAACCGCTTGCGCAGCACGTCGGCGATCTCGCCCACCGTCGCGTTCGCCTTCACCGCGCCGACGATCGGCGCGACGAGGTTGCCGGTGCCGACCGCCGCGTCGTCGAGCGCTTGCAGCGCGCGCGCGTGCTCGGCCGCGTTGCGCTTCGCCCGCAGCGCCTGGACGCGGCGGACCTGGTCCTCCTCGAGCGCGGGATCGATCTTCGCGACCGGCACCGGCTCCTCCTCGGCCATCACGAACTCGTTGACGCCGACGACGATGCGCTCCTTGCGCTCGACGGCGCGCTGGTGCTCGTACGCACGGCGCTCGATCTCGCGCTGCGGGAACCCGACCTCGATCGCCTTGGTCATCCCGCCGAGCTCGCGGATCTTCGCGAAGTACTCCTCGACGCGCTTCTCGATCTCCTTCGTCAGCGCCTCGACGGCGTAGCTGCCCGCGAACGGATCGATGAAGTCGGCGACGCCGCTCTCGTTCGCGATCACCTGCTGCGTGCGGAGCGCGATCCGCGCGGCCTCCTCGGTGGGCAGGCCCAGCGCTTCGTCGTAGCTGTTGGTGTGCAGCGACTGCGTTCCGCCCATCACCGACGCGAGCGCCTGCAGCGTCACGCGCACCACGTTCACGAGCGGCTGCTGCGCCTGGAGCGTCACGCCCGCGGTCTGGCTGTGGAAGCGCAGCATCTGGCTCTTCGGGCTCTTCGCGCCGAAGTGATCCCGCATGATCTTCGCCCACAGCGTGCGCGCCGCGCGGAACTTCGCGACCTCCTCGATGAAGTTGTTGTGGACGTTGAAGAAGAACGACAGGCGCGGCGCGAACTCGTCGACGGGGAGCCCCGCCGCGATCGCGGCCTCGACGTACGCGATGCCGTTGGCGAGCGTGAACGCGACCTCTTGCACCGCGTCCGAGCCGGCCTCGCGGATGTGATAGCCGCTGATCGACACCGTGTTCCACTGCGGGACGTTCGCCGCGCAGTACGTGAACGTGTCGGTGATCAGCCGCATCGAGCCCGCGGGCGGATAGATGTACGTCCCGCGCGCGATGTACTCCTTGAGGATGTCGTTCTGGATCGTGCCGCGCAGCTGATCCGGCGTCGTGCCTTGCTCCTCGCCGACGGCGATGTACAGCGCCAGCAGCGTCGCCGCCGTGGCGTTGATCGTCATCGACGTGGAGACGTCGCACAGCGGGATGCCGTCGAACAGCACGCGCATGTCCTCGATCGAATCGATGGCAACGCCGACGCGGCCGACCTCGCCGCGGCACGCCGGGTGATCCGAATCGCGCCCCATCTGCGTCGGCAGATCGAACGCGACGCTGAGCCCCTTGCCGCCCTGGGCGAGCAAGTACTTGTAGCGGCGGTTCGACTCGGCGGCCGTCCCGAAGCCCGCGTACTGGCGCATCGTCCAGAACTGGCCGCGGTACATCGTGGGCTGTACGCCGCGCGTGAACGGGTACTCGCCGGGCGCGCCGGGCGGTTCGGTGGGCGCATCCGCGGGCCCGTACGCCCCCTTCACCTCGATATCGGCGTCGGTCGCGAACCGCTGCTTGCGTAGCTTTGGTGGACGGGGACGATCACTCACCGGCCGTGTGTAGCAGAGATCCGCTATCATCGAGGCGTGGTCCGCACCCTCGCAGCACTCGTGTTCATCGCCGGCGTCGGCGCTGCGGCCGTCTACATCTCGCAGAAGCAGACCGTAATCCGTGGGTCCGTGATGGCCGCGGATCTCCTCGCGCAGCTCAAGGAGCGCGGCATCACGGAGGTTGCCTGCGACGACGCCCCCGTGGACGATAACGGAGCCGTGTTCATCTGCCGCGTCGCCGCCAGCGACGGCTCGCGGGCGACCATCGAGTACACGATGAACCGCGAGGGCGCCATCAACGGCAAGCAGCTCGGTGACTCGACGTGGGACCGCCCGCGAGAGCGACATCGGGATCCCGACGCGGATCCGTGGTCGCAGTAGCGCCACGCGCGATGTCCCGCCCGGCCTCGTGATATACGCAGGTCGGAATGCCGAACTACTCGAAGCTGCATGATCTCATCAGCCATCGCGTCACCATCGAGTACGACACCGGTGCACGCATCACCGGCTACCTCGCGTCGTGCCAGCCCAGCTCCGGCCCGGTCGAGTTCGCGGTGCTCTCCGAGGCAAAGCTCATCGACTCGCGCGGTCGCGTCGTGCGCGAAGCCGGCGAGCTGACGCTGTGCCCGAACGTGCTGACCTCGATCGCGCTCGACGAAGGTCCGCGCGGTCGCGACCTGAAGTAGCTCGCTCAGGCCTCGCCGAGCGTGCCGCCGAAGCGCGCGACGAGCACGTTGTCGTGATCGTCGGACATCGTGGTCACGCGCTGGATCGCGTCGAGGATCTCGCTGCGATCCAGGTCGAGCGTCGAGCGCTCGCTGACGAGCAGCAGCTGGTCGCCATCGGCGGCGAACGCGGCCCCCGCCAGCGTCGCGTTGAGGCCGAGCACGTGCTGGAACAGCGCGGGGCGATCGACCTTGTCGTTCATCGTCATCACCACCGCGCACACGCGCAGGTGCGTGAAGTCCGCGCGGTTGATCAACGTCACCCGCGTGACCGCGGAGCCCTTCGGGATCCGCCACGCGTGGAGCGCCTGCGGATCTTTGACCTCGCTGCCCGGGGGTGGGTGGCCGAGCTCGCGGAGCACGTCCTCGACGAGGGCCAAGGTCGACGCCAGGTTGGTCTCGCGCTGGTTGGCGAACAGGGCAGAGGGCACGACCAAAGGGTACCGCGGAACGCGCTACTGTTGGGCGCATGAGCACGGACGACGACGCGACGAGCGACGCGGCCGGCTCACCCACGGCGGAGGCGGGTGCCTCCGGTTCCCCCGACGCGCCCGACAACTCTCCCGCGCCATCCGATTCGCCCGAAGGCCCCGCTGTTCCCGCGCGGAACACGTCGCGCGCCCGACGGCTCGCGATCCTCGGTGCGATCGCGATCGCGCTCTCGGTATCGGTGTTCTTGATCGCGCGGCGCGGCGCATCGCCGTCGATCCCGACGGGGGGATCGAGTGGCACGGGTGGATCGGGTGCCGCGATCCGCGCGCCCGAGGGACCCACCTTGCCGGCCGACGATCCGACCGGTGTGCGATTGACCGGGTTCGTGATCGACGGCGCGGGGAACGCGGTCGTCGGCGCCGAGGTCACGGCGGAGATCGAGAAGGGTGTCATCGACAAGGCGCTCGCGCCGTCGACGAGCGCGGGATCGGGATCCGGCAGCGCCGTCGCTACGCCCGTCGTTCACACGGGACTGCCCACGGGACAGGACGGCCGCTTCGTCATCGGCGGGCTCGCGCCGGGCCGCTATCGACTCCGCGTCAGCGGCAAGGGACTGCTCCCCGCGGAGGTGCGGTTCGTGCCGGTGCCGAGCGACGCCACGCGCATCGTGGTCGCGCGGCAGGTCTCGATCGCCGGCGTCGTGCTCGACGAGGGCAAGCCGGCCGGCGGCATCACCGTCGGCCTTCGCGGCGATGCGATCGGCGGCGGCATCGAGACCAAGAGCGGCGCCGATGGCACGTTCGCGTTCGACGAGCTCCCCGAGGGGCGCTATCAGCTGTTCGCGTACAAGGGCGCGCTCGCGGCGCGCGCGGTGCGCGTGAACCGACTGGGCACGGGACCGTTCGCGCCGATCGAGTTGCGGCTCGAGCCGGCGACGATCGTCGTCGGGAGGATCATCGACAAGGACGAGGGCATTGGCCTCGTCGGCGCGGTCGAGCTGCGACCGAGCGGCGACGATCAAGCGCCCCGCTACGCGCGCAGCGGCGACGACGGCGTGTTCCGTATCGAGGGCGTGCCGAACGGCCGATGGATCGCGGACGCGTTCTCGCCCGGCTACCTGAGCCCCGGCGGCGTGGAGATGGAGGCGGGGAAGGGCGTGCCCGAGCTCGCGCTCGCGAAGGGCGCGGTCGTCGAGGGCAAGGTCGTCGACGGCGAGGGCAAGCCGATCGAAGGCGCGACCGTGCGCGCGCTCGGGCTCGGCGACAAGGGCGTCGAGACGAGCGAGCTCGTCGAGATGGATCAGCTGCGCCGGTTCAGCGGCATCCTGCTCGCGCAGGCGCCGGCCGCCGGAACGTCCGGGATGGGCGCGGGCGATCCGACGTTCCTCCCGCGCGGCGAGCTCGGCGTGATGCTCGGGCCGATTCCACCGCTGCCCGCGCCCGGCGCCGCCGTCGCGAAGCCCGCGACGATCGATCCGGCGATGGCGCAGATGGCGACCGAGGCGGCGCCGCTCGCGACCTCGGGCAGGCCGCCCGTGTGGACGACCGGCGCGGACGGCGCGTTTCGCATCCACGGCCTTCCGAAGAGCAAGCTGGTGGTGCTCGCGATCGCGCCCGGGTTCGCCGAGGGGCGCAGCAAGCCGGTGAGCGTCGAGGGCGCACAGGTCGTGACGGGCATCGACGTCGTGCTGTCGCCGGGCACGTTCATCGTCGGCAAGGTGACCGACCAGCACCGCGTGCCCGTGGTCGGCGCGCAGGTCAGCGCGAAGCCCGAGGTCGGAAACCCGATGGACGCGTTCACCGACGCCGAGGGCGAGTACCGGATCGGTCCCGTGAGCGGAACGGTCGACATGCACGCGAGCTCGTACGGACACGGCGACGCGAATCGCGAGGTCGAGCTGACGCTCGCGAAGGGCCGCACGGCCGAGGAGCATCGCGAGGACTTCACGCTCGTCGTCGCCGACGCGACGCTCGCCGGCACGCTCGACGACGCGAACGGCACCGCCGTCAAAGGCGCGCAGATCGAGGTCGTCGGCGGGGCGGGCGATGGCCGGCGCGCCGTCGTCGCGGCGGACGGCACCTTCTCGATCGACATGCTGCCGGCGGGCCCGCTGCGCATTCGCGTGCGCCACCCCGACTACCCGCCCGCCGAGCTCGACACCGCCGCGACGAGCGGCGCCGCGCAGCGCGTGCGCCTCCAGATTCCGCTCGGCGGTGCGATCGAAGGCGCGGTGATCGACGCGACGAGCGGCGCACCGCAGACGAGCATCCTCATCAGCGCGACCGGGCCGGGCGGGGCGGTCGCCGAGGCGACCAGCGACAAGAACGGGCGGTGGCGCCTCGGGCCGCTCGCGCCGGGCACGTGGAAGCTGACCGTGAAGCTGCCCGGGTTCCTCGCGTTCTCCAAGGAGGTCGACGTCACCGCCGCGCGTACGCCGGGTCAGACCTCGGTCCGCGACGTGCGCCTCGATCTGCAGCGCGGCGCCCTCGTCGGCGGCACCGTCCGCGACGCGCGCGGCCAGCGCCTGGCCGGCGCCACCGTCCGCGTCGTCCCCGCCAGCGGCACGGGGATCGCGGTGGAAGGCACGACCGACAACCTCGGCGAATTCAAGATCCGCGACGCCCCCACCGGCGACCTGATCATCACGGCGACCAAGGACAACGCGACCGGCGCGACGCGGGCGACCGTGCGTCCCGGCGACGAGATCCTCGGGCTCTCGATCGACGCCCGCTGATCGGCGACCGCGCGGTACCGTCGGGCATGGCGATCGAACCGTTCATCGACACCATGTTCTGCGAGCTCACCGACGAGGAAGCCAACGCGATCCTCGGGCACGTCCGGAGGACATGGCGTCTCGGCGCGTGCCGCAACTGCGACGGGACGTTCTATCAGCTGCTCGCGCAGAAGACGTTCAACTTCACCCGCTCGCCGGAGATCATGATGGACGCGAAGTCGCACGAGCGTCCGACCGCGTGCATCTCGTGCACGACCTGCGGCGAGATGCGGTTCCTCGATCTCACGGTCGCGGGCCTCTACGAGCGCATGCCGCGCCGGCAGCGCGACAAGCCCGCGCCGGGACCGACCACGGGGCCGTATCGCTGAGTTACCGTCGAGGCATGGCGGACCACGTCGAGCCTCTGATCAGCACGGAGCACAGCGAGCTGTCCGATCGCGACATGCAGCGCGTGGTCAATTACGTGAAGGCGGTGTGGAAGCTCGGCGCGTGCCGCACGTGCGGCCATCATCACTACGAGCTGATGGCGATCGTCGTGCTGCGCCCGGTCGGCAACCTCAACACCATCTCGGACTCGAAGGCCCACCGCCGGCCGGCCGCCTCGCTCACGTGCAGCACGTGCGGCGAGGTTCGCTTCCTCGATCTCGCGGTCGCCAAGATCGTGCCGCCATCGCCGGGCAACCCCGAGCGCCCGCGCGAGCAAGGTCCGTCGGGCGGCCCGTTCCGCTAGACGGCAGCGCGAAGCTGACTGCTTGTGGGAATTGCCAACGCGCGCGCCGTGATGCGCCGAAACGCGATCAGTAGCGTCATCGACCGCGGTGACCGTCGAGCGCAGCGGCTGCGCCCGCCAAGCACGTGACGCGTACCGTCGACGTCGATGCCGAGCGCCACGAACAGCACGTGCTCGTCGATCGCCACGTGGTCGATCCTCAGCACGACGAGATCGATCGCACCCGAGCCACTCGGCCATCTGCCCCTCGGTCGCCGCGACGAATCGACGACTCGTCCCCCGCTACGAGATCGTCGGGCAGCGGTTCGAGCGAGCGCGCGTAGCGCCGCGTCGGCACGCCGACGAGCATCTGGTGCCTGAACTGAACCGTGCCGGTTTTCCCGGAGGCTCCTAACCTTGAGAGGATTGGTGGTCGGCGATTCAGTCGGTGGCGAACAAACTCGGCTGCACACCCGAGACGCTTCGTCGCTGGGTGCGCCAGCAGGAGCGCGATGCTGGTGCACGCCCCGGCGTGACGACGAACGAGCGCGAGAGGCTCAAGCAGCTCGAGCGCGAGAACTTCGAGCTTCGACGCGCGAACGAGATCCTACGCAAAGCGTCCGCGTTTTTCGCTCAGGCGGAGTTCGACCGCAAGCCGCGATGATGGTGGCGTTCATCGACAAGCATCGCGACGCGTACGGGGGCGGTCGCCGACCTGACGTACGTCGCGACGTGGGCGGGCTTTGTCTACGTCGCGTTCGTCATCGACGTGTTCTCGCGCGCCATCGTCGGCTGGCGCGTCTCGAACTCGCTGCGCACCGGCCTCGCACTCGATGCGCTCGAGCAAGCGCTGCACGCGCGTCCGCACGACGACGAGCTCGTCCCCATAGCGATGCCGGCGTGCAATACGTCAGCATTCGCTACACCGAGCGACTTGCAGCCGCCGGCCTCGAGCGCTCGGTTGGCAGCGTCGGCGATTCGTACGCAACGCGCTCGCTGAGACCATCATCGGTCTGTTCAAGACGCTCGCGTGGGTCGACTGGTTCAACAATCGTCGCCTCCTCGAACCGCTCGGCTACGTGCCACCTGCGGAATTCGAAGCGGCGCACTATCAACAACACGGTCAGGCGATGGCTGCCTGACTCACGACAACAAGCCTCCGGAGATCCCGGTGCGGTTCATTCCGCCATGCATGCGTGGATTCGCCGCTAACGTTGCGTGCGCCCGCGCGGGCACGAGCCGCCTTCACACAATCTTCATCCGACGACGCATGTCGGAATCGCCGGCGCACGTCGACACGTTCGTCGTGTTGGTGGCGCCAGTGCGTCGCCGCGTGCACGCTCACACTCCTCGATGCGGTGCGCGCCCGGCGTGGGCGCGAAGGTTCCGCGCATCGACCGAGCTCGGGCGCGATGACGCGATTGCCACACAGCGGCCGCGCCGCGTGCACGATTGGCCTCTGGGAACGACCGATCGGCGCGTGCACACCGGCGCTCGACGGCCGCGGGACTTCGTGTTCAGTGCATCCACGGCGTCATCGTTCAGCTATGCAGTTGTCAGGAGCTGCCGATCATCGACGTTGCGTGCGCTCGCGTCGATGCTCGCGCCCGCGCGGGCACGAGGACTCCTCATTCCCGTGCACTCGCCGGAATACCAGGCCGTCAGGCGCGTGACCCGTGATGTCCAGCAAGCCCATGTGGTGCAGCCGGTGATGACCGCTGCATAGAGTGACCAGGTTCTCGTCGGCGTCATCGCCACCATGCTCGCGATGGACGACGTGATGTAGATCGAGGTGGTGCCGGGCGCGGCACCCCGGCACGCGGCACTGGTGCATATCGCGCGCGAGCAGGCGCTTGCGCTGCTTGGGCGACAGCGTGTGCTGCGGACGGGCCACGGGATCGTCGACGTGGCCCATGATCGTGGCGTCGCAGGTGAGGGTCGCGACCTCGGCGTCGTCGAGCTCGGTGCCATTAGCGAACGCGTGACCATCCGTCGTGATCCACACCTGCGCGGGTGTGGACGTGCACCCCGCGGGTGCCGAGGCGCGATCGCAGATCGTGTTCAGGCGATCATCATCGTCGACGAACTTCTCGCCGCGCTCGTTCTCGAGCTCGCGCAGCAAGGCGTGAAGGCGTGCCGCGGTCGAGGGCTTCACGTGAAAGCCGACGAAGCGGCGCCGCTCGTCGGGCTGGGTCGGATCGGACGGCCGATCGCCACGTACGTGACCTGCGACCGCGCGTTGCACCTCTCGGTACGTCATACCGCGGGTGTGGTGGACCCATTCCTCCTCCGTCTCGGCGACCAGGATCCGGGTCAGCTCCTTCACGTGCGAGAACTGGAACGTGCCGGCCTCCAGCTCGGCCTCGAGGAGCGGTAGGTCGGCGAGCGCGAACGACACGCGCAGGCGCTCGAGTGCCGTGCGTGGCTCGATGCCGCAGTAGACCTCGAGGTACTCGACGATCGTGACGCAGCCGAAGTGAACCCAGTGCTGCTGCGATTCGGCGATCCGGAGGTCGCGCGCTTCTTCGGCGTCCCATGCGGACTGTTCGCGCTTGCGGCGAAGAAAGCGCGCGTGCAGCGCGTCATGCGTCAGCGGGCGATGCCCGTCGCGCGGGTGATGCGTGTCGAACGAGGCGTGATCCGCAACCGAGGTGGAACCATCCAGCATGATGATTCACCTCTATCACGCGATTTTCGGCGCTCCGGTTTGCGCTCTCCTCGACGATTCCTACGTCCTTCGAACGCCGAGTCCTCGGCGCTCGCGAACGCACGCAGACGCGAGCGAGCGCGCTCGTCGACGCGCTTTTGGGCTTGTTCTCCGATGCTGCCTCTTGCTGCGCCGTGGATCCTGTCAAGGGAAATCGACATGCAAGGCGACGTGGAGGCAAGAAATGATTTCTCCGATATATTCCTGAGGCCGCAGGGCGCTCCTCGCACGGTGCCCTGAAGGTCCATCGAGCGCAGCGACGGAGACGCGAGCGAGCCACGCTCCACGGCGACGGGAACACGAGCGCGGTCAGGAGCGCGGTCGCGGGCGCGGTCGCGAGAGCAAGGCGGATGCTGTGCGGTCGCGAGAGCGCGGCGATTCGTGAGAGCAGGGCGATTCCTGCGCGGTCGCGAGAACACGAGCGCGGTCGCGAGATCAAGGCGATTCCTGCGCGGTCACGAGAACGAGGCGATGCTGTGTGGTCACAGGAGCAACGCAACGCGATGCGGTGCGATCGCGAGAGCAAGGCGAGGCTGTGCGGTCGCGAGAGCAGGACGATTCCTGCGCGGTTGCGAGAACGCAGCGAAGCGGCGCGTTCCGGAGAGCAAGGCGAGGCTGTGCGGTCGCGAGAGTAGGACGATTCCTGCGCGGTTGCGAGAACGCAGCGAAGCGGCGCGTTCCGGAGAGCAAGGCGATGCTGCGCGGTCGCGAGAACACGAGCGCGGTCACGAGCGCGGTCAGGAGCGCGGTCACGAGCGCGGTCGCGAGAGCGAGGCGATTCCTGTGCGGGCACGAGAACGAGGCGATGCTGTGTGGTCACAGGAGCAACGCGATGCTGCGCGATCGCGAGAACACGAGCGCGGTCAGGAGCGCGGTCAGGAGCGCGGTCAGGAGCGCGGTCGCAAGAGCAGGGCGATTCCTGCGCGGTCGCGAGAGTGAGGTGATGCCGTGTGGTCACAGGAGCAACCCGATGCTGCGCGCTCGCGAGAACAGGAGCGCGGTCGCGAGAGCAACGCGATTCCGGCGCGATCACGAGAACGAGGCGATGCTGTGCTGTCGCGAGAGCAAGGCGATGCCGTGCGGTCGCGAGACACGAGCGCGGTCGCGAGAGCAAGGCGATTCCTGCGGTCGCGCGAACACGAGCGCGGTCAGGAGCGCGGTCGCGAGAGCAAGGCGATTCCTGCGCGGTCGCGAGAACACGAGCGCGGTCAGGAGCGCGGTCACGAGAGCAAGGCGATTCCTGCGCGGTCACGAGAACGAGGCGATGCTGTGTGGTCACAGGAGCACGGCGATGCTGTGTGGTCACGAGTAACGCGACGCTGAGCGGGCGAGAGCAGGGTGATTCCTTCGCGGTCGCGAGAACAGGAGCGCGGTCGCGAGAGCGAGGTGATGCCGTGTGGTCACAGGAGCAACGCGATGCTGCGCGGTCGCGAGAACACGAGCGCGGTCAGGAGCGCGGTCAGGAGCGCGGTCAGGAGCGCGGTCGCGAGAGCAGGGCGATTCCGGCGCGGTCGCGCGAGCGTGGCGATTCGTGAGAGCAGGGCGATTCCTGCGCGGTCACCAGAACCGAGGCGATGCTGTGCGATCGCGAGAGCAAGGCGAGGCTGTGCGGTCGCAAGAGCAGGACGATTCCTACGCGGTCGCGAGAACGCAGCGAAGCGGCGCGTTCCGGAGAGCAAGGCGATGCTGCGCGGTCGCGAGAGCAAGGCGATGCTGTGCGGTCGCGAGAGCACGCGAGCGACGTCGTGCGCCTCCCGTGTGCGCTTCGCGATGCGCCAACCGGTCCACCATCGCGTACGCGGGCGGTTCGACACGCTGCCCGAGTCGCCGAAACCGCAGTTCGACACGGACACGGTGGCGGGTCGGTCATCAGCCTGGCACTCCGAGCTCGCGTTCGATCAGCGCGGAAGCGATCCGCAACGCCTTGAGGCGTCGCACCAGCAGTGTGTGCTGCGGAGAGCCTCTCTTCAGCTTCGGTCTCACCTTCACGCACTTGCTGATCGTCGACGAGATGGAGCGCAGGGCTTCCTCGAAGTCGTGCTTCGTGAGCTTGTCGAGTGCGATCGGCACGAGCGCATCCTAGCTCGGTGCCCGCCCGATCGAGCGTCAGCGGCGGCCGCGCACGCGGCCGATGTCGATGATCATCGTCGGCTGGCTGTGTACGTCGTCGTCGGCGTAGATCGGCTTCGCGCCGGATTGGCCACGGCCGGTGCCGCGCGGCAACGGTGGAGGCTTCGTCGGCTGGCGCGGCGGGCGCGTGGGTGGTCGCATGCGGCGCGGGCCGTTCTCGAGGATCAGCGTGTTCTGATCGTGAATGTCCGGCTGCTGGTGCTCGACCTTGGGCATCGTCGTGAAGTTCGAGTCGCCCGAGAAGTCGTCGTGCCCGCCGCGATCGACGTCGATCGCGCTGTGCCGGCTGTGGCCCTCGGCCTCGCGCGCCGCGATGATCGACACCGACGTCGGCTTGGGGTGGAACGGGACCTCCGGCGGCTCGAAGTCCTCGTCGCGCACCATGAGGCTCTCGCCGACGTCGTCGCTCGGCTCGTCGGTCATGACGAACTCTTCGAGCATGCGCAGCTCGCGCTCGATCTCGGTCGCGAACATCTTGCGGATGAACCGCCCGAGGTGCGAGCGCGAGTAGTTCGGCATGAACTTGCGCAGGAACGCGCGCAGGTCGCCTTCGGCCTCGGCGGCGGTTTGATAGCGGCTCGCGCGGCTGCGGGTGAGGCAGCGGTCGGTGATCTGCTCGAGCTCGGGCGGGAGGCCCGGCGTCAGCTCGGCGACCGGGCGGTACTTCGCGTCGCGGACCTTGATCAGCAGGTCCATCTCGTTCGTCGCGGTGAACGGCGGGATGCGCGTCAGCATCTCGTAGAGGCACGAGCCGAGCGAGAACACGTCGCTGCGGTGATCGAGCTTGCGGCCGAGCGCCTGCTCGGGGCTCATGTACTTGACCTTGCCCTTGATGACGCCCGTCTTCGTCGTCACGCGCGACAGCGTCGCCTTGGCGATGCCGAAGTCACACAGCTTCACCTCGCCCGCGTAGCTGCAGATGATGTTCGACGGCGAGACGTCGCGATGGATGATGCGCAGCGGGCGGCCGCGCGAGTCGACGGCGGAGTGCGCCGCGTGGAGTGCGCTGCCGACCTCGGCGGCGATATAGGCCGCGTGCTCCGGCGGGATCGGCTTCTTCTTCGAGCGGCAGCGCTCGAGCACGGTGCGCATGTCCTTGCCGTCGACATGCTCCATCGCGATGAAGTACTCGCCGTGCGCGCGCGCGAACTCGTAGACGCGCGCGATGCTGGCGTGCCGGAGGACGCTGGCGATCTTCGCCTCGTCGACGAGCATCTGGATGAAGTCGTCGTCCTCGGCGAGGTGCGCGAGCACGCGCTTGACCGCGACGAGGTGAGGCTGTCCGGTGGCGTCGAACGTCTTCGCTCGATAGATCTCGGCCATCCCGCCGAACGCGATGCGATCGAGCAAATGGTAACGACCGAGCTGTTGAGCCCTTCTCACCGGCCCTCTCAGCGTAGCCTGCGCGGACGAGATCGAGGTAGGGCTACATGTCCCACCCCGATGGCGATCGCCGGGCGATCCGCTATCATCGCGGGATGTCGCGTTGGCTTTCCCTCTCGGTCCTCCTCGTCGCTGCCGCCTGCTCCAAGTCGGCCGGTCCACAGAATCAGGACACGGGGAAGTCGGTGGAGACCGGCGGCGAGCGCATCGCAGTCCCCGGCGGCGCGGCTCCCGAGGGTGCGCCGAAGATGGGCGGCACCGGCGACAAGGGCATGTCGCCGCAGGTGACCGGCGCCGGCGACGACGCGTTCAAGCTCAAGCCCGACGAGGGCACGCTCCAGATCGAGGTGCCGTCGGATGCGAAGGCGGGCGCCGAGGTGATCGCGAAGGTCCTGGTGATCCCGAGCGACAAGTACAAGGTCAACAAAGAGTTCCCGACGAAGCTGACGCTGACCCCGCCCGCGGGTGTGACGCTCGCGAAGGCGGAGATGAAGGCCGGCGGCGCCGACGAGGCGAAGGGCGACGCGGACACGTTCGAGGAGCGCCAGCTCGCGTTCAGCGTGAAGCTCACGTCCGAGGCGGGCAATCACACGATCAGTGGCACGTTCAAGTTCGCCGTCTGCGATAAGGACACGTGCCTCGCGAAGAAAGAAAACATCAGCATCGTCGTCGCCGCGAAGTAGCGCGCGGTATACCGTTTCGTCGATGGCGGAGACGGATCCCCCTTCGGTGAAAGATTTGCTCGCGGGGCTCGGCTCGGCCGTGCGTGATGACTTCACGCGCAACCGGCGCGTGATGTCGTTCGCGGAGTACCTGCAGCTCGTGGTCGCGCAGCCGACCCGGCAGCTGCGCTCGTCGACGCAGTACATCGTCGACGCGTTCGATCACTTCGGCACCTCGAAGGTGCAGTACCCGTGGGGAGAGGTCCGTCACTTCCACCTGTTCGACGCCCCGTGGGCGGGCGGGGAGGATCGGCTGTTCGGCCAGGAGCACGTGCAGAACGCGGTCTATCGCGTGCTGCGCTCGTTCGTGCAGGACGGCCGGCCGAACAAGCTGATCCTACTGCACGGACCGAACGGCTCGGCGAAGTCGACGTTCATCCGCTGCCTGGGGCGCGGCCTCGAGCACTACTCGACGCTCGAGGAGGGCGCGCTATATCGCTTCTCGTGGATCTTCCCGTCGCAGAAGTCCACGCGCGGCGGCATCGGCTTCGGCGGCATCGGCGGCGACGCGAAGGCGCTGTCCGACGCGCTCGACTCGTTCGCGTATCTCCCCGACGACCAGATCGACGCGCGCCTCGGCGACGAGCTCCGCGATCACCCGCTGCTCCTCGTGCCGATCGAGGAGCGCCAGAAGATGATCGCGGACCTGGTTCCGGACAACACGCTCCAGATCTCGGACTACCTGCGCATGGGCTCGCTGTCGCCCAAGAACCGCGCGATCTACGACGCGCTGCTCGCGGGCTATCACGGCGACTACATCCAGGTGCTGCGCCACGTCCGCGTCGAGCGGTTCGAGATCTCGCACCGCTACCGCACCGGCTGGGTCACCGTCGAGCCGCAGCTCTCGGTCGACGCGACCGAGCGCCAGGTCACCGCGGATCGCACGCTCGGCGCGCTGCCGCCGTCGCTCCAGAGCGTGTCGCTGCACGAGTATGGCGGCGAGGTCGTCGGCGCGAACCGCGGCTTCATCGAGTTCGACGACCTGCTCAAGCGGCCGCTCGAGCACTACAAGTACCTGCTCACCACCGTCGAGCGCGCCGCGCTGTCGATGACGACCGCGACGCTGTTCCTCGACCTGGTGTTCCTCGGGTCGTGCAACGACATCCACCTGTCCGCGTTCCGCGAGATCCCGGACTTCCAGAGCTTCAAGGGACGCATCGAGCTGGTCCGCGTGCCGTTCATCCTCGACGTGCGGCACGAGCAGGCGCTGTATCAGGAGCGCCTGCGCGAAGCCGCGGGGCGCCGCCACATCGCGCCGCACACCGCGTACGTCGCGGCGCTGTGGGCCGTGCTCTCGCGCATGCGCAAGCCGCAGATCGAGCGCTTCCCGTCGACGCTCGCGGAGGTGATCGGCAAGCTGTCGCCGCTCGACAAGGCCGAGCTGTACTCGACCGGCACGGTGCCCGACGACCTACCCCCCGATCGCGCGCGCGAGCTCGCCGCGCACATCAAGGAGCTGTATCACGAGAGCGACACGTACCCGATCTACGAGGGTCGCGTCGGCGCGTCACCGCGCGAGATGCAGACCGTGCTGCTCGCCGCGGCGGGAGCGACTCGCTACGACTACGTGTCGCCGCTGATCGTCCTCGACGAGATCAACGAGCTCTGCAAGCAAGCGAGCCTCTACGAGTTTCTCCGTCAGGACGTGCAACCGGGCGGCTATCACGACCACAAGAAGCTCGTCGACGTGGTCAAGGGCCGCCTGTTCGATCGCATCGACGACGAGGTGCGCGCGTCGGTCGGCCTCGTCGAGGAGTCGGAGTACGGGCGGGTCTTCGATCGCTACATCCAGCACGTGATGAACGCGATCAAGAAGGAGAAGGTGCGCAATCCGCAGACGGGGCGCATGGAAGAGCCCGACGAGAACATGATGAAAGAGGTCGAGCGCACCCTCGAGATCACCGGGCGGTCCGACGACTTCCGCCAGAGCCTGATCGCGAAGATCGGTGCGTGGTCGCTCGATCACCGGGGCCAGAAGCCGGTGATGTCGGACATCTTCGCCGACCTGCTGCGCAAGCTGCGCGACGCGTACTTCGAGAAGCACAAGAAGACCATCGCCAAGGGCATCAACGATCTCGTCATGCTGCTCTCGGGTAACGAAGGGTCACTCGGCGCCGAGGCGCGCACGCGTGCCACGACGGCGCTGGAGACGCTCACGACCAAGCACGGGTACTCGCGGGAGTCGGCGCGCGATCTCGTCGGTGCGCTCGCCTCCATGCGTTATCGCTAGAGCGGCGCGCGCGATCTTGCGACCCACATCAAAAGCTCCGTATCCTCTGATCGTGAGGTTCGCGCGGCCATTGCTCGTCGCGGCGTGCGCCGCGGCGCTCGCCGGGCCTGCCTGGGCCGAGCCCGACATGCTGAAGGGCCCGTACCTCCAGGACCTCGCGCCGCGATCGATCACGGTGATGTGGCAGCTCGCCAAGCCGGCGCCCGCGCGGTTGACCGTGATGGGCCCCGGCGGAACGCGCACGCAACAGGTCGAGGCGCAGCGCATCGCGGAGGCGCGCATCGAGTCGCTCGCGCCGGCGAGCCGCTATCGCTACGTCGTCGAGGTCGACGGCAAGACGTGGGAGGGCGAGTTCGCGACGGCGCCGGAGGTCGGCACCGACGTGCCGCACTCGTTCGTCGTCATCGGCGACACGCGCTACAGCGCGGACGCGCATCGCCGCGTGATCGAGCGCGTGTCGCAAGAGGTGCCCGACTTCGTGCTCGGCACGGGCGACATGGTCGACGAGGGACACAAGCAGGAGCAGTGGCAGCAGTTCTTCGACGTCGAGAACCAGCTGTTGCGCGACAACGTGTACTTCCCGGCGCTCGGGAACCACGACCGCCAGGGCCGCGGCCGCACCGCCGATAGCTATCGCAGCTACTTCTCGGTGCCCGAGAACGGGGGCGAGACCGAGCGCTACTACGCGTTCTCCTACGCGACGTCGCGGTTCTTGATCCTCGACTCGAACGAGTACAGCTTCGCGCTGACGGATCAGACGGCGTGGCTCGAGCGCGAGCTGATCGCGACCCGGCAGGATCCGGGGATTCGGCACATCTTCGTCGTGATGCACCACCCGCCGTTCTCGGTCTCGCTGCACGGCGGCAATCGCGATCTGCGCGAGCGTTGGACGCCGCTGTTCGAGAAGTACAACGTGAGCGCCGTGTTCAGCGGCCACGACCACGTGTACTCGCGCGCCGACAACAACGGCATCCGCTACTTCATCACCGGCGGCGGTGGCGCTCCGCTGTACCCGCGCCGGCCGAAGTCCGCCGCGATCGATCTCGCCGCGGTGAAGAAGTTCGAGCGCGTGCATCACTACCTGCGCGTGTCGGTGACCGGCAATCGCCTCGAGGTCACCGCGATCCGCGCCGACGGCACGACGATCGAGACCACGACGTGGACCGAGGGCCCGGCGACCAAGCCCGTGGTGCCGGAGCCCGCGCCGATGCTCGCCGTGTCGGCGGGTGGTGCGGCCGCGCCGATCCTCGCGCCGGCGCCGGCAGCGCCCAGACGCGAGGGCGGCGGATCGCTCGTGTGGTTCGGCATCGGCGCCATCGGCGTGCTGCTCGTGACCGCGCTCGTCGTGGTACGTACGCTTCGTCGGTGATGGGGCGTTCACTGGTTTCCATTGTTCTGCTCGTCGGTGCGAGCGCCGGGTGCGATGTCGTGTACGGGCTGACCGGGCGCGACGCGGCGATCGACGCGATGGAGGCGCCGATCGACGGGGATCCGTGTCCCAGCGATCGCGACTGCGATCTCGTGCTGGATCCCGTCGACAATTGCCCCGATGTCGCGAACTCCGATCAAGACGATCGCGACGACGACGACATCGGCGATCGCTGCGATAGCTGCCTGGCGGCCCCCTCCACCGCGGACGAGGACAGCGACACCAAGCTCGACAACGCGGACAACTGCCCGACGGTCGCCAACGTCGATCAGAGCGACGCCGACGGTGACGGCGTCGGCAACGCCTGCGAGCCGAACCCGGACGCGAGCGACGCGATCACGTGCTTCTTCGGTTTCGGCAACGTCGAGGAGGCGAGGCGCTTGTGGTCACTCGCCGAGCCGTGGAGCATCCAGGCGTCATTGCTGGTGCACTTCCCCGCGACGATGCCACCCTTCACGGCCGCGCCGTCCCCGTCGGGGATGCTGACGGCGGGCGATGGCTACGAGCTGCGGACCACTACGCAGTTCTCCGCAGTCACGGGCACGGCGTTCCAGATCGGCATCGGCATCGGGGAGCCTGAGCTCGCGGATCCAGGCGTGCGCTGCCTCTACGACGGGACGTACCAGGTCTCGGGCACGGTCACGCTGCTCGACACGAACGACACCGTACTCCAGCAGGCGAGCACGCCGGGCTTCGTGAACGGCCAGCAGCAGATCACGTTTCGCGCGGTTCGCCAGGGACCGACGACGATGTTGACGTGCTCCGTCGCGGACGGCGCGAACGCTCCGACCTCGATCACGGTCAACGGTCCGCCGCTGGCCGACTCCGCCACGCCGCGGCTGATCTCGACGAACGCGCACACCGTGTTCCTGGCGCTCACGACGTATCGCCTCGGGCCGTGAGATGCTGCCATCCGTGGCAACCGCCGGCATCATCGTCATCGGCGACGAGATCCTGTCCGGCAAGTTCGTCGAGGAGAACGCGAAGTTCCTGATCGGCGAGCTGCGGTCTCTCGGCGTCGATCTGCGCCGCGTCGTGTTCATCCCGGACGTGGCCGACGACATCGTCGAGGCGGTGCTCGACTTCTCGGCGCGGTTCACGCACGTGTTCACGTCGGGCGGCGTGGGCCCGACGCACGACGACGTGACGATGGTCGCGATCGCGCGTGCGTTCGGCACGTCGATCGTTCGTCACGCCGAGCTCGAGCAGCGCGTGCGGGCGTACTGGGGTGATCGACTCGCCGAGCCGAACCTCCGGCTCGCCGACATCCCCGACGGCGCGGAGCTCGTCTACGGCAAGGACCACGTGTGGCCGGTGGTCGCGTATCGCAACGTCTACATCCTTCCCGGCGTGCCGACGCTGTTCCGCCGCAAGTTCGTCGACATTCGCGATCGCTTCCGCACGGAGGTCGTGACGATCGCGCGCATCTACATCGCCGCGGACGAGGGCGAGATCGCGAACGATCTCGACGCGGCGGTGGCCGCGCACGCGAGCGTGAAGATCGGCAGCTATCCGCGGTTCTCGGAGAAGGACTTCAAGGTGCTCGTCACTCTCGAAGGCCGGGATGCGGCCGAGGTCGAGGCCGCGTTCGCGCTGCTCGTGGAGCGCATCGGTGCGCGGGTCGTGCGCAGCGAAGCGCCGGCGCTCACCGGGTAGACACGCTAGGTGTACTTCGCGATCGCGCGGGCGAGGTTGTCGCGCGCCGCGGCGTCCAGCTTCGCGTGGAGCAGGTCACCGAGGAAGATCCGCGGCCGCGCGCGCAGGTTCTCGAGGAATGCTCGCCGCCCGCGCGCGAAGTCGACGTCGGGGATGCCGGCATACTCGCGCCGGATCGCGATGTCGTAGGCGTCGAACTGCGCGGGCTCCGCGCCGAGGATCGCGGTGTCGCAGTCGAGGAAGTTCGCGGCGTCGCGATCGACGTCGCTCGGGAGGAGCTGGCCGTGCTTCGACGTGAGCATGATGAGCAGGCGCGCGTAGTCGCTCGCGCCATGCTCCTTTGCGAGATCGGCCGAGCGCGCCTCGTTGTCCTTGCGCTGCGGATCGTAGATCGCGTCGTGGAACAGCACGGCGGCGTAGACATCGGCGGGCGAGTCCCAGCCGACCTCGTCCCACACGATGTCGAACCAGCGCAGCACGTCGGCGATGTGCGTCGCGTTGTGATACGCGCGATGCGATTCGCCGTAGCGGCCGAGCAGCTCGTGCACGAGGCTGGCGGGCGGGGAGGGCAGGTGGCGACTCGCGAACACCAACCGCGACGCTACCACCGTCGGTCGTCATTTTTTTGGTCACATGCACTCCAACGTGGGTCCGTTACAGAGCCAATGGGCGCGCACGATGCAATCACCGAGGCCCAGACCCTCTCCCAGGGGGAGGGGTTGGCCCACACGATCGCGAATCCTGGACCCGCGGCGGTGCGGGCCGACAACGAGCTCCTGACCGCGATCGATCACGGTCGGCGGTACCGGGACACGCAGCGGCTCGGCATCGGTGGCATGGGCGAGGTGCGGCTCTGCGAAGACCAGCTGATCGGGCGCGAGGTCGCGCTCAAGGTGATCCACGGCGAGCGCGGCGCCGACGCGGATGCCGTGCAGCGCTTCCTCCGCGAGGCGCGCGTGCAGGCCCGCCTCGAGCATCCCGCCGTCGTGCCGATCCACGATGTCGGTCGCACGGCGGATGGCCGCGTGTACTTCACGATGAAGCGTGTCCGCGGCCGGACGCTCGCGGAGATCGTGAGCGGCATCGTCGCGGGCGATGCATTGGTGGTGTCGCGCTTCTCGCGGCGAAAGCTGTTGAGCGCGTTCGTGTCGGTGTGTCAGGCGATCGAGCTCGCACATCAGCGAGGTGTCCTCCACCGCGATCTCAAGCCGTCGAACATCATGCTCGGCGACTTTGGCGAGGTGTACGTGCTGGACTGGGGCATCGCGCGGATCTCCGACGATGCCGAGCTCGCGAGCAGCGCCACCGCTGTGGCTCTGTCGGAGACGCTGACGGCGACGGAGGCAGGGGCGATCGTCGGCACCCCCGGATACATGTCACCGGAGCAGGTTCGCGGAGAGGTCGGCGCACTCGATGCGCGAACCGACGTCTATGCGCTCGGCGCGATCCTGTTCGAGCTGCTCGCCTTCGAACCCCTGCATCCTCGCTCGTCGGCGACCGCGGTGTTCGCGTCCACACTGGCAGGCACCGACACGAGCCCGGCACGCCGCGCACCGAGCATGGACGTCCCACCCGAGCTCGACGCGCTGTGCGCGCGCGCGACGGCACTCGAGCGCGGCGATCGCATGGGCTCGGTCCGCGAGCTCTCCGATGCCGTCGAGCGCTTTCTCGACGGCGATCGAGATCTCGAGCTCCGCCGACGGCTCGCAGACCAACACTCGACGCGCGCAGCCGCGATGGTGTCGAAGGCGCTCGAATCGGACGACGAGCACGGCCGCGCTCATGCGCTCAAGGAGGCCGGACGCGCGCTCGCTCTCGATCCTGCCAACAAGCGTGCCCGTCACGCGATGCTGCAGTTGATGACGACCCCGCCGCGCACGCTCCCCACCGAAGCAGCGGCCACGATGGAAGCGTCGGCCACCGCCACGCTGCGATTCGCCGCGCGCATGGGCGTCATCTCGTATCTGCTCTGGCTCACGGCGATTCCCATCGGCTGGTGGATGGGCGTGGAGAATTACGGGCTGTTCGCGTTCTTCATCATCGCCCAGCTCTCGGCGCTGGGCGGATGCACCTGGTTGTGGCGCTCGAAGAACATCCAGGGACTCCCCGTCGCCGCGGCGATCGCGGGCGTGTGGCTCGCGACGCTGTCGTTGGTGTTCGTGTTCGGGCCTCTGCTCCTCGTGCCGGCGAGCGTCGCATCGACGATGACCATCGTGCTGATGCATCCCAAGCTGCCGTCGCGCGGGTTCGTGATCACCATCTTCGCCGCGATCGTGGCGGTGCCGGTCACGCTCGAGCTCGCCGGCGTGATCGCGCCGACGCTGCGGTTCGCGGATGGAGTGATCGTGACCGTGCCGCGCATGGTCCGCCATCCGCAGGCAGCATCGCTACTCGCGCTCGTGTTCTGCAGCATGGCGACGCTCGCAGTGCTGGCCGCGGCCATCACCCACATCCGCCGCATGCTGAACGACGCGGAGCGACGAGTGCACTTGCACGCTTGGCAACTCCGCCAGCTCGTCCCGTGATGCGATGGGCGTGGTAAGCGTTACGTCCGATGCCCGTCCAGCCTCGCACTCCACCCGGCGTGATGGAGCTCTTGCCCCCGCAGCAGCTCGCGTTCCAGCGCATGCTCGACACCATCCGGTCGGGATTCGCGCGGTTCGGCTTCCTGCCGATCGAGACCCCCGCGTTCGAGCTCGCCGACGTGCTCCTGACCAAGTCGGGCGGCGAGACCGAGAAGCAGGTGTACTTCGTCCAGTCCGCCGGCGCGCTCAAGGAGGGTAAGGCCCCCGAGCTGGCGCTGCGGTTCGACCTGACGGTGCCGCTGGCGCGCTACGTCGCGCAGCACGAGCACCAGCTGAACTTCCCGTTCAAGCGCTACCAGATCCAGCGCGTCTATCGCGGCGAGCGCAACCAGAAGGGTCGCTACAAGGAGTTCTACCAGTGCGACATCGACGTGATCGGCAAGGACACCTTGCCGCTCGCGTACGACGCCGAGTGCCCGGCGATCATCTTCGGCATCTTCACCGAGCTCGCCTTCGGCCCGTTCACGATCAAGATCAACAACCGCAAGCTGCTCCGCGGTCTGTTGCAGTCGTTCGGCGTCGCCGACGAGGGACAGGCCGCCGTGCTCCACGAGGTGGATCGCCTCGGCAAGATGCCGCGCGAGGAGATCGTCGCGCGCCTCGCGAGCGCCGAGGTGGGGATGGAGCCGAGCGCCGCGGCGCGCCTGATGGACGTGCTCGACGCGCCCGGCGATCCGCTCGAGCGCCTCGGAGCGCTGCCCGAGATGAACGATGTCTTCCAGTCGGGCCTCGCCGACCTGCGGGCGGTTCGGGAGGGTGCGATCGCGCTCGGCATCCCGCCGGCGCAGATCGTCGTCGATCTCTCCATCGTGCGTGGCCTCGACTACTACACCGGCACCGTCTACGAGACGTTCCTCGACGACGTCCCGTCGCTCGGCTCGATCTGCTCGGGTGGTCGCTACGACAACCTCGCCGGTCACTACACGAAGTCCAAGCTCCCCGGGGTCGGCATCTCGATCGGGATCACGCGCCTCTTGTCGCACCTGCTCGACAGCCCCGCGTTCGCGAGCACGACGACGACGCACGCGATCGTGCTCAACGTCGACGCGAACCTCTCGCGCGAATACGCGAAGATCGCGACCGAGCTGCGCGGCGCGGGCCTCAACGTCGAGGTGTTCGTCGGCGATCAGAAGCTCGGCAAGCAGTTCCAGTTCGCCGACAAGTCGAAGATCCCGCTCGCCGTGGTCATGGGAGGCAACGAGCACAGCGCCGGCCAGGTCAAGATCAAGGACCTGCGCACGAGCATGGGCGCCGCGCAGAAAGAGACCACGATCGCGCGCGCGGACGTCGTCGCCGAGGTGAAGCGGCTCCTCGGAGACACGCGGTAAATGATGGACGACCCCCGCGATCCCCAGGAGCCGAAGCGCCAGCCGAAGAACCCGCTGCACGGGATCACGCTCGAGCGGATCGTGACCGAGCTGGTCGAGCACTTCGGCTGGGCCGATCTCGGCACGCGGGTGCGGATCAAGTGCTTCACGGACAACCCCAGCGTCGCGTCGAGCCTCAAGTTCCTGCGAAAGACGCCGTGGGCCCGCGAGAAGGTCGAGAGCCTGTACCTGTTCATGCTCCGCGAGAAGAAGCGCAACGCGTAGGCGGCAATTTCTGAGCCCCGAGCAGCGGGACCGATTTCCGTGCTTTGTGGTAAACCCCGGCGCGATGGATCCCGGCGACTTGGTCTTGCGCGGCGGACGGGTCCTCGTCACTTCGCACGATCGAACCCCGAGCTTTCAGGCGGTCGATGTCCGCGTCCAGAAGGGGCGCGTGGTCGAGATCGGCCGCGGGCTGGTCGGGGGGCGGATCGTCGACGTGAAGGACCTGTGGGTCGTGCCCGGCCTGATCGACCTGCACGTGCACCTGCGGGAGCCGGGGCAGGAATACAAGGAAGACATCGAGACGGGCACGCGCGCGGCGGCCGCCGGCGGGTTCACCACGATCTGCTGCATGCCGAACACCAAGCCGGTCAACGATCAGCGGACGGTGACGGAGCTGATCGTCCGGCGCGCGCGCGAGGTCGGCGCGGTGCGCGTGCGGCCGATCGGTGCGATCACGCAGGGGCTCGAGGGCAAGGCGCTCGCCGACATCGCGGACATGAAGGAAGCGGGCATCGTCGCGATCTCCGACGACGGGCGCCCCGTGATGCACGCGGGCCTGATGCGCCGGGCGTTCGAGTACGCGCGCACGTTCGACCTGCCGGTCGTGCAGCACGCCGAGGATCTGCACCTGAGCGAGGGCGGCGCGATGAACGAGGGCGCGGTCGCCACACGCATCGGCATCAAGGGGCAACCCGCGTGCGCCGAGAGCGCGATGGTCGCGCGCGACCTCGAGATCGTCGAGTGGACGGGCGCGCGCTACCACGTCGCGCACGTGTCGACGGCGCGGACGGTGGCGCTCGTGCGCGATGCGAAGCGGCGCGGGCTCGACGTCACGTGCGAGGTCACGCCGCACCACCTCGCGCTGTCGGACGAGGCGTGCAGCCACTACGACACGAGCACGAAGGTCATGCCCCCGCTGCGCACGGCCGCGGATCAGGAGGCGCTGCTCGAGGCGCTCGCCGACGGCACCATCGACGCGATCGCGACGGACCACGCGCCGCATTCGCCGGTCGAGAAGGACGTCGAGTTCGAGTGCGCGGCGCCCGGCATGCTCGGCCTCGAGACGGCGCTGCCGCTGATCCTCGACTTCGTTCGCATGGGGACGCTCGACGATGTTCGCGCGATCACGGCGCTGACCGGCGGCCCGGCGAGGTGCTTCGGTCTGCCGGGAGGCGCGCTCGCCGTCGGCGCGGTCGCGGATCTGTGCGTGATCGACCCCGAGCGTCCGCTGACGATCACGTCCGACTCGATCCTCTCGAAGTCGAAGAACACGCCGTTCCTGAACCAGAAGCTCGCGGGGCGCGCGGTGCTGACGCTGCTCGAGGGTCGCGTGATCTACGATCTCGATCGGAGGCTCGAGCCATGACGACGGCGCGGTGGCCGGCGGCGCTCGTGCTCGAGAACGGCAACGTCTATCGCGGCGAGGGCTTTGGCGCGCGCACGGAGTCGATCGGCGAGGTCGTGTTCAACACGTCGATCACGGGCTACCAGGAGATCATCTCCGACCCGTCGTACTGCGGGCAGATCGTGGTGATGACCGCGACGCAGATCGGGAACGTCGGCGTCAACGCCGCCGACATCGAAGCGCGGAAGGTCGCGTGCGCGGGCTTCGCGATCCGCGAGCTGTCGCCGGTGCCGGCGAGCTGGCGCTCCGAGGGCACGCTGACGGCGTGGCTCGACAAGAGCGGCGTGCCGGGCATCGACGGCATCGACACGCGCGCGCTCACGCGCGTGCTGCGCGATCAGGGTGCGATGCGCGGCGCGATCACGCCGCACGTGGAGGCGATCAGCGAGGTCCTGGAGCGCGTGCGCGCGTCACCGAAGATGGACGGCCTCGACCTCGTTCCGCGCGTGACGTCGTCGGTGAAGTACGAGTGGACCGAGCCCACGTGGCGCGCCGCCGACGACGGCCGGGCGGTCGCGCCGCCGCCGATCACCTACCATGTCGTCGCGTACGACTTCGGCATCAAGGAGAACATCCTGCGCCAGCTGCGGGATATCGGCGCGCGCGTGACGGTGGTGCCCGCGCACACGCCGGCGCGCGAGGCGCTCGCCCTCGGCGCCGATGGGTTCTTCCTCTCGAACGGCCCCGGCGATCCGGCGGCGGTCGAGTACGGCGTCGCCGCGACGAAGGAACTGATCGCGAGCGGTAAGCCCGTGTTCGGCATCTGCCTCGGCCACCAGATCCTGGGCCTCGCGCTCGGCGGCAAGACGCTGAAGCTGCCGTTCGGGCACCACGGCGGGAACCACCCGGTGCTCGACAAGACGACGGGCAAGGTCGAGATCACGTCGCAGAACCACGGCTTCGTCGTCGACGAGAAGTCGCTGCCGTCGGGCGTCTACGTCACGCACACGAACCTGTTCGATCACTCGAACGAGGGCATCGCCGTCGAGGGCAAGCCGATCTTCAGCGTGCAGTACCACCCCGAGGCGAGCCCCGGACCGCACGACGCGAGCTACCTGTTCGCGCGCTTTCGCGAGCACCTGAAGAAGGGACGCTGACCGTGAGCACCGCCGCCCTGCTCGAACAGGTGACGGAGGAGCTCTACGCGACGCACACCGCGGACGTCGAACGCGCCGCGCTCGCGCGCCGCGAGTACGAGGAGCGACGCGGCAAAGTGCACCAGGACGACGAGCTGTGGGAGGCGTGGAGCGCCGCGTTCGTCGAGTGGCTCGTCGTGGAGCGCGTCGCGCCGGGCGAGAGGCTGCCGGTCGCCGCGCTGAGCTACGCGGACGCCGCCGCGGACGATCCGAGGACCGCCGTCATCCGCGCGCTGATCACGTCGCAGCGATCGCTGTTCGAGGTGCGCTCGATGAAGAAGGGTGGGCGAGTGGCTGGCTCGATCGAGCTGCTCGACCTGCTCGGCGGCGCGGTGTTTCACGTCGACGAACAGCGTCAGCTGCACGGTGTCGAGATCGGCGATGTCGCCGAGCTGCGCCTCGTGGGCATCGGTGGAGAGGTGCGCTTCGGCCGCACGTTCATCTATCACCCGAAAACCGCGCGGGGCGCGATCGTCGAGCGGGCCCGCGCGATGCTCGCGAAGGGCGCCACGCGCCGCGACGTGATCGATCACATCGCGCAGCTCCGCGTGCAGGTGACGCGCTATCGGCACATGGCGCCGGCTCGCGTGTACGAGCTCGGCTCGCGGATCATGGGCTGATGCGCCACGTGCTCGCGCTGCTTCTCGTCGCGAGCGCCGCGAGCGCCGCGCGTGGCGAGACGCCGATCGCTCGCCCGAGCGCGATCGACATCGAGCGCGATACGTCACCACCCGGCCGGCCCGAGCTCGGCTTCGACGGTGGCGCGCCGCTCGACGGCGGCTGGGCCGCGACCGTGCAGCTCGGCTGGCTCGAGCGACCGCTCGTGTTCACCACGCCCGATGGCGAGAGCTTCCCCGTCGCGCGCCGCCAGACCGTGTTCCTCGGCGGTGCTCTCGCCCTGGGACCGAGCGCCGTCGTCGACGTGCGCCTCCCGATCGCGCACCAGACGGGCGATCGCTTGATGCTCGCCGGCGGCGGAGGCGAGCAGGGCGCGCTCGCGCGGTGGGTCGCCGGCGACCTGCACGTCGGCCTGCGTGCGCGCGTCACCGGCCGTCCGAGCTTCTCGGTGTTCGCGCGCGCCGACATCGGCTTTCCGACGGGAGACGAGGACAACTTCGCGGGCGACTCCGGCTGGAACCTCGCGTGGTCGCTGATCGGACGCTTCGGCCTGCCGGCGGGCATCTCGCTGTCGGTGGCCGGCGGCATCCGGCTGCGCGGTGACGAGGTCCTCGTCGCCGACCGCGTCCAGAGCAACGAGCTGTTCGCCCACGCCGGCATCGCCGTGCCCATCCCGCCGGTCTCCATCTTCCGGCCGCTGTGGTGCGTCGCCGAGCAGGTGAAGCTGACCGCCGAGGTCGGCGGCGTCCTCGGCGATCGCGTCGCCGGCGCGCAGGGCCCGTCGCCGATCGAAGCGCGGCTCGGCCTCGTCACGCATCCGCGCGACAACATCACGCTCGGCTTCCGCGTCGGCGCGGGCCTCGTCGACGACGAGATCGGAGCACCGCGGTGGCGCGCGCTCGTCGAGCTGACGCTGTGGGGAAACGCGCAGGTTTCGTCGCTGCTTCCGGTGGACAATTCGCCCGAGACCGAAGGCGAGTCCGACGTATCCGACATCGAAGACACGACCGACCCGGACCGCCACTAGCCGGCCGGTGATACGATCGAGGCGTGGCAGCACCCTCTGCCCCCACATCACCGAGGTTCTCCCCGGGCGAGCGGCCGCGCGCGGCGATCGCGGCCGACGGGACACTCGCGGCGATCATCGAGTCGCAGCGCGTCGTCGTCCTCGAGCTCCCCGGTGGCGAGCCGTTCGCCGAGGTCGGTGTCGACCCCGTCGCGACGACCAACCAGGTCGCGTGGGTCGGCGTCCCGCCGCGCTTGCTCGTGCTGTCGCGCTACGCCGAGCACGCGCGCGTGCACCTCGTCGATCCGCACGGCCCGCGGGCGCTCGCCGATCTGCGCATCGAGACGCCGATGCGCCTCGCGGCGACCTGCGGCGCGCACGCGCTTCTCGTCTCGCCACAGTCCGCGCTGATCGTGACCGCCGCGGACTCGCACCTCGTCAGCGTGCCGTACCCGTCGCGCGTGGTGCCGTCGCACGCCGGCACCGCCGGCACGAACTTCCTCGTCGCACACGCCGACTCCGTCGAGGAGTGGGATCCGCAGGCGCGCATGCCCAAGCGCCGCTTGAAGCTGCCGCGCGCGGCCACGATCACGACGCTCGGTGGCAGCGATCGCGTCGTGTGGATGACCACGCAGCAAGAGCCGGCGCGCCTCGACGTCCTCGCGCTCGTCGATCGCGGCCAGCCCAAGGCGCACGACTTGCCCGAGCCGATCGCGTTCGCCACGGGGCACCCCCGGAGCGACCTCGTCGTGTGCATCGGCGAGTCCGGCAAGCTCTACATCGTCGACCTCGACGGTCGGTCGAAGCTCAAGACGGTCACCGTCGATGGCATCGATCAGGTGCAAGCCGCGGGGCTCGTCGTGGGGCGCATCGTCGGCGTGCTCGCGGCGGCGGCGGACCACCCCGTCGCGATCGTGACACTCGAGGGGCACGACCCGGAGGTGGAGGTCGCGGTTCCGAGGACGATGACGCCGACCGGCTCGCGTTCGACGGGCGCGTCGGGTGCGGTGTCGGGGGCGGTATCGGGGGCGGCATCGGGTGCGGCATCGGGTGCGGTGTCGGGTGCGGCATCGGGTGCGGGCGGAGCGGGTGCGAGGGCTTCGAACGCGGGCGCTTCGAGTGCGAGCGAATCTGTTCCGAGCGGATCGGATGCGGGCCGGCCGGGTGCAGGTCGATCAAGTGCAGGCCGATCGGGTGCGGGTGGTTCCGGTGCGGGCGCTTCGAGTGCGGGCGGACCGGGTGCGAGCGGCGGTGCGAGCGGATCGGATACGAGCGGATCGGATCGATGGAGTGCGGGCGGATCGGGTGCGAGCGGTGCCAGCGGATCGGCCGCGGGCCGATCGGGTGCGGGTGGCGCGGGCGCTTCGGGAGCGGTGCCGGCCGCGATCGATGCAGGCGGATCGTCGGGATCAGCGCGCTCCGCGGGCGAGGCGCCCGTGGAACGGAAGAAGCCACCGCCGCCACCGCCGGGACGATCCGGAAACACGATGCCGCCTCCCGTCGGTGGAGCCGCGCGATCCGGATCGACGGTGCCGCCGCCCGTCGGCGGAGTCGCGCGATCCGGTTCGACAGTGCCGCCGCCGATGACCGGATCGCACGCCATGGGTGCGGCCGTTCCGCCGCCGATGACCGGATCGACGCACGCCACGGGTGCGGCCGTTCCGCCGCCGATGACCGGATCGACGCATGCCACGGGCGCGGCCGTTCTGCCGCCGATGACCGGATCGACGCACGCCACCGGCGCGGCGGTCCCATCGTCGAGCATGCCCGCGTCTGCGTCATCGACCGGCGTCTCGTCCGCTTCCTCGGCTCCGCTGGCCGTGGCGCAGGGCTCGTCGTCGCTCGCGAGGCCCGCGACGCGCGCGTTCGCGCGTGCGCCGACACCGCATCCGCGCGCGGCGAGTGAAGGCGTGGACGTCGATCTCGAGGGCGTGTTCGACGAGCTCTCGTCGGAAGCACACGCGTACAACGATCGCGCGCCCGCGCTGGGGACATCCGAGCAGTTCGACTCGCCGCTCGCGTTCGAAGCGCGCCCGGTCGCCGATCACGCCGAGCCAGCGGACGGATCGGGAACGGCGGGAGCAGGCGGGGGACGCGGAGCATCGGAGCCGCGGCCCGTCGGTACGACGCCCGACGCGAGGACCGAGGCGCGCGCCGACGCGAGGACCGAGGCGCGCGCCGACGCGAGGACCGAGGCGCGCGCCGACGCGAGGACCGCCGCGACGACGACGGTCGAGGAGGCGCCATCGCCTCGCGACGCGATGCCCGCGGTCGCCGCGATCGAGACGGCGGAGCACGCGGACACCTCGGGTGACGACGATGACGAGGAGGATCTCGCGCCGCCGATGGTCCGCGACGCGGGGCCGATCCGCGCGCCCGCGCGCGACGCGGGGGCGATGCGCGCGCGCGAGTCGTCGCCGGCGCTCCGCGATCCGCAACCGCGCAAACCGCGACAGGTGACGCTGCGGCAGGGGCCCGCGCTCCCCGTCGTCAAGCCGGCGTGGCGGGACGAGGTGGTGTTCTGGACGTACGAGGTGTTCGACGGTGTCGTGGAGCGCGGCGCGCCGATCGCGTCGCCCCTCGATGATCTCGCGGCGCGCTTCGGCGTGCCCGACTCGATCCTGCCCGCGCTCGTCGTGCTGTACGGCGCGCACCTCGCCGGCGAGCGCGGCGTCGCGCCCGTGCACATCGCGCGCGTGCTCGGCTCGTGGGACGAAGCGCTCGGTCGTGGCTTGCTCGCCGGACGCGGGCTCGCGACGTTCGCCGATTCGCGCGTGCGGCTCGCCGGACCGATCCAGCGCTTCCTCGACGAGGTCGCGGTCACCACGGGCGCGATCGTCGGCGTGCCGGGCACGATCGCGCTGCCCGGACCGCACGCGGTGATCGCGAAGGAGGAGACCCCGCTCAAGATGGTCGCGGTGCGCTGGCTCGCCGAGGTCGGCGGAGGGATCCTCGCGGCCCACGACGATGCGGATCTGGCGGAGCTGTTCGTCGAGGCGCGGGCGCGCGGGGCCGCGCCGATGTTCCGCATCGGCGCCGACGAGCTGCTCGAGCTCGGAACCGATCCGGCGATCCTCGTCGTCACCGACGAGGAAGTGGCCGAGTCACTCGGTGTGCCGCGGCTCGGCTAGATCGGGTAGGGTGGCGACATGACGAGGATCGCGATGGTGGCGGTGATCGCCGCGGCGTGTGGATCGGACTCCGCGGGCGAGTGCGATCCGGTGCAGGAGGCGTGCACGTTCGCGAAGGACGTCAGCACGATCGATGTCGGGCCTGGCGTCGAGGACGAGGACACCTGTCAGAGCTGGACGCTGAACAACCCGACCGAGCTGTGGGTCAACAGCATCACGCAGCACAACAACGGCGCGTACCACCACGCGAACTGGTTCTTCGTTCCCGACAACGAGTTCACCGCGCCCGACGGAAGCTGGAAGTGCAGCGACCACGAGTTCGACGAGCTCGTTGCCGCGCTGCTCGGCGGCTACCTGTTCGCGCTCAGCACCCAGTCGCTCGACGAGACGCAGGCGTTGCCGGCCGGCAGCGCGATTCGCGTGCCGCCGTACAGCCGCATCATCGGCTCGAGCCACCTGCTCAACGCGCTCGACGAGACCGTGAAGACCACGATGCAGCTCGAGATCCACACGATCCCCGTCGACGACGTGAAGGCCAAGATGGCGCCGGCGCGCATCCAGTACCACGACCTCGAGATCGATCCGATGGCGGAGTCGGCGTTCACCACCGAGTGCCTGTTCGACGACAAGCACCAGGAGTTCTTCGGCCAGCCGCTGCAGTACGAGCTGCACTACGCGCTCTCGCACTACCACTCGCTCGGCGTGTACGCGCAGCTCGAGATCGCCGGCGGCCCGCGCGACGGCGAGGTGATCATGCGCCACGATGGCTACGGCGAGAACTTCGGCAAGGCGTTCGATCCGCCGCTCGAGCTCGGCGCGATCGGCGCGAAGGGCGTGCGGTTCACGTGCGGCTTCTCGAACCCGCGCAACGCCATGGTGCGCTGGGGCATCGGCGATCAGGAGATGTGCGTGATCGCGCTGCAGACGAAGTCGAACCTCGCGTGGGACGGCGACGTGTCGCGCGGCTCCGAGAGCAGCGTCGTGACCGCGCCCGACGGCGAGATCCGCCACACCGGCCCGTGCTCGCTGACGGCGTTCCCGTGGGATCACACCAAGCCCGGCGGCCCGCCCAGGTAGGGCCCCGCAGCGTCAGACACTGCCGTCGATCGTCATCGCGCTCTCGCACGTGCACTCGCGCGCGCTGGCGTCGCAGTCCTCGAGGAGCAGCGTGTAGGTGCCGTCGCCGCGGATGCGTCCGCTCGCCGCCGTGATCGCCGCCTTGTACTCGATCGCTTCGTGCGGGCCGACGTACTCCATGTGGAGCTGCATCTCGCAGCCGCGCGCTGTCTCGCGAGAGCCCGTCACGCGGAGCAGGCGGTCGTAGCCGTAGCCGTCGTTGGTGCGCCCCGAGGCGTCGATCGGTGCGAGGACGTCGAACATCGGCGTCGGATCGCGGGCGTCGGGTGGCCCGGCGTGGACCACGAGCGCGATCCGCTCGGGGCGCGCCGCACACGTCGCGGTCGCGGTCAGCGTCCAGCGGCCGATCGGGGGACAGGTGGTCGCAGCGATCGCCGGTGCAGGCGTGGGAGGAGTCGGAGGAGACGATGGCGGCGCGGCCGGCGTGCATCCGACGACGACCGCGAGCGCGAGCAAACGCATGCGAGCACAACGCTCGGCCGCGCACTCTGCTTCCACGATCATGTGGCGGCGCGCGCTGCGCGACGATCAGGCCGCGCCGACGGTCTCGTCGCGCAGGTAGTCCTTCTTCTTGCCCGCGATCGCGCACGCCACTTTTGCGGCGCTCCATCCCGCGGCGAGCGCACCCTCGACGCCGAGCGACGGCAACATCTGCTCGCCGGTGAGCGTCAGGTTCTTGAGGCCCGTCGTGTAGGTCAGCGCGCCGCCCGACAGGCGATCGATCGCGGTCTCCGAGGCGCCGCTCCAGATCGGCGTCATCTCGAGCGGGAGGTTGCGCGGAACGTCGTAGCTGCCGCGACCGCCCGGCACCTGCGGCGGCGTCGACTCGAACGGCGAGTGCGCGAGGACGAGGTGGCGCTCGAAGAACGGCATGATGTCGCCGAGCCGCTTCCACAGCCCCGCGCGCAGCGCCATGCACTTGCTGACCAGGCGATCGCGCTCGAGCGGACCATCCGACGCGAGCACCGCGGCGACCGTGGCGATCACGCGGCCCGTGTCGTCGGGCTCGCCGAGGTGGATCGAGAAAGCGTTGTCACCGGACGGCTCCTTGTCGGTCGCGCCGATCACGGCGACCGTCGGCGCCATGTGCTCGGGCAGCCCGGCCTCGTCGAGGACGACGTTGAGCGTGTACCGGTACCCGACGATCGACATCGACGCCGCGAGCTCCGCGAGGCGCTTGGGCGCCTTCTTGCCGAGGAGCTCGGCGAGCTCGGCCGGTGGGCGCGACGCCACGACCTGCGACGCGCCGAGCTCGTCGCCGCTCGCGAGCGTGATGCTCGAGATCTTGCTCCACGAGACGCTGATCTCGGCGAGCTTGCCGCTGCGCACCTCGCCGCCGGCGGTGGTCAGCTTCTCGAGGAGCAGCTCGCGCAGCCCGTCGCCGTCGCCCTTCATCGCCGACGGACCGGCGCGCCAGGCATCGACCGCGCGCGCGATCGCGATCGGCGACGCCGACGGATGCCGCAGCGCGATCGCGGCGAGCGCCTTCCACAGAGACGCGTTCGGATCCTGCGAGGCGTCGGTCCACCACGCGGTGGCGTCGGTGGCCGCGCGCTCGGCGAGCTTTGCCAGCTCGCGCTTCTCGAAGAAGCCGACGCCGGGCACCGCGTGCTCGCCCGCGAGCATCGGATCGAGCTGGCGCGCGACCTCCGCCGAGCGATCCCATCGTGCGATCCACGCCGCGCTCGCGTCCTTGCCGAGCTCGCGCAACAGCTCGGCGGCGAGACGATCGGCGCCGAGGTCGATCCGCAGATCCGGCGCGACGAGCTGCGCGGCGATTTTGGGCTCGCGGAGCTTGCGGCGCAGCGCGAGCTCCGCGTGCAGCTCCTTCAGCACGCGATCACCGGCGAAGCCCGCGAGAGAGGGCCACACGAGCGGCTCGATCGGCAGCTTGTGCGGGCCGAGCTGATAGCGGGCAGGTCGCTCGTCGCCCAGGACGAGCGTGCGCAAGCCACGACGCGCGCACAGCGCCGCGCACACGAGGGCCGGCATGTCGTCACCGAGCACGACGAGATCGTACGAGTTACTCGGCACGCGCGATCGCACCCTTCGCGGTCACGATGCGACCTTGGCACGTAAGCTCACCCGCCGCCAAGCTGCGAACGCACGCAGGCAACAGGCGATGCTCTTCGCGCTGGATCCGCGCGTGCAGCGACGCGGCGTCGTCGCCAGGCTCCACGGGCACGGCGGCCTGCGCGATGATCGGTCCACCGTCGAGAGACGCGTCGACGAAGTGAATCGTCACGCCGCTCGTCTTCACGCCGTACGCGATCGCTTGCCCGGGCGCGTCCACGCCGGGGAACGCGGGCAACAGCGACGGGTGCGTGTTGATCACGCGCATCGGAAAGCTGCCGAGGAAGTGCGTGGTCAAGAGGCGCATGAAGCCGGCGAGCACGACGCCTTCGACGTCGTGCGCTGCGAGGACATCGACGAGCTTGGTCTCGAAGTCCTCGCGCGCGAGGCCGCGATGATCGACGACGGTCTTCGGGATCCCCGCGGCGTCGGCGCGCGCGAGGGCAGGGGCATCCGGCACGTTCGACACCACGACGGCGAGCTGCGCGGGCGCGAGCACGCCGGCGTCGCGCGCGGCGATCAGCGCACCGAGGTTGGTGCCGCGACCGGAGACGAGCACGCCGAAGCGCACGCTAGTCCCCGACGTACCGCGACGCTTCGCCACCGGCGCGCGGCACGAGGCGCCCGATCACGCGCGCGCGCTCGGGTGCGAGCAAGCGCACCGTCGCGTCGGCGGCCTCGGCGGGCACGACGATCGTCATCCCGATGCCCATGTTGAACGTGCGGCGCATCTCCATCGCGTCGACGCCGGCCGTCGCGATCAGCTGGAAGATGCCCGGCACGTCCCACGTCGACGGATCGAGCTCGACGGCGAGCGCGTCGGTCGCGAAGATGCGCGGTGGGTTCTCGACGAGGCCACCGCCCGTGATGTGCGCGGCAGCCTTCCACGGCACGCGCTCGCCGCGCAGCGCGCCGAACACGCGCGCGTAGATGATCGTCGGTCGCAGCATCTCCTCGGCGACCGTCGACCCGCCGAGCTGCGGCGGGCGCGCGTCGAGCGCGAGCCCGAGCTGCTCGAACACGACCTTGCGCGCGAGCGAGTGTCCGTTCGAGTGCAAGCCCGCCGATGGCACACCGACGACGACGTCGCCCGCCACGAGGTTCGCCTGCGGGCGGATCGCCTTCTTGTCGACGACACCGACGCAGAAGCCGGCGAGGTCGTAGTCCTTGCCGTGGTAGAGCCCGGGCAGCTCCGCGGTCTCGCCGCCGACGAGCGCGCAGCCCGCCTGGCGGCAGCCGTCCGCGATGCCCTCGATCACCTTGCTCGCTGTCTCGACGTCGAGCGCGCCGGTCGCGAAGTAGTCGAGGAAGAACAGCGGCTCGGCGCCGGTGACGAGCACGTCGTTGACGCACATCGCGACCAGGTCGATGCCGATCGTGTCGTGCTTGTTCGCGGCGAACGCGGTCTTGAGCTTCGTGCCGACGCCGTCGGTGCCGCTGACGAGGATCGGCTCCTCGTACCCCGTCGGGATCCGCGTCAGCGCGGCGAAGCCGCCGATGCCGCCGAGCACCTCGGGGCGGTGAGTCGACTTCGCGAGAGGCTTGATCCGATCGACCAGCTTGTTGCCCGCATCGATGTCGACGCCCGCGTCCTTGTACGTGATCGCCATCGGCGCGGGCTTACCACATCCGGGGACACCCCGGATCCCCCGGCCCAATTCGCGTATGCTGCGGGGAATGGGACATTGGCCGCTCGTCGATGTGATCGTGCCCGCGCGCGATCACGCGACCAGCCTCGGGCCCTTGCTGCGCGACCTGCCGCACCGGCGCATCCGCTCGGTGGTCGTCGTCGACCGCAACTCGACGGATCGCACGGCGGAGATCGCGCGCGACGCCGGCGCCCTCGTGCTGCGCGAGCCGAGCGGAGGCTACGGCGCCGCGTGCATGCGCGCGATGACGCACTTCCAGTCGCTGCCGCGCGTGCCCGATGTCGTCGTGTTCGTCCCCGGTGATCGCCCGTCGGCCGCGGCGGCGGTCACGGCGCTCGTCGAGCCGATCGGCGAGCGCGGCGTCGAGCTGGTGCTCGGCGTCGATCCGGGGCGCAAGCGCGTCGGCGAGAAGCTCGCGGTGCGCGTGCTCGAGACGGTGTATCGCCATCGCTGGTCGGGCGTCGGTCCGGTGCGCGCGCTGCGCTTCCCCGCGCTCGTCGCGCTCGGCATGAGCGATCGCGGCGATGGCTGGGATGTCGAGATGCTCGTTCGCGCGGTGAAGCTCGGCCTGTCGTGCGACGAGGTCGTGCTGCCCGCCGATGCGGGTCGACAGACCAAGGTCGGCGCGCGCGGGATCCTGCACCTCTTGCGTCACGCGACGATGCGTTGATGTCATGATGATCGCGTGAACGACGCGCTCGAGCGATTCGCCCGGGACTTCCCCGCGGGCACCGTGCTGTTCGAAGAGGGACAGCCGGGCGATTACATGTACGTCGTGCAGACGGGCGAGGTGGAGATCCGGCGGCAAGTCGGCGAGACCGAGCGCGTGCTCGCGGTGCTACCGCCCGGTGAGTTCTTCGGCGAGATGGCGATCCTGAACGGCCGACCGCGCAGCGCGACCGCCGTCGTGCGCGTCGCGTCGCGCTTGCTCGTCATCGAGGGCAAGACGTTCGAGGCGATGATGCGCGCGCGTCCGGAGATCGCGCTGCGCATCATCAAGTCGCTCGCGACGCGGCTCGAGAGCGCGAACCAGCACATCGAGCTGTTGCTCCTGCCGACGCCGAACCATCGCGTCGTCCAGTGCCTGCGCCAGATGGCCGACGAGCAGCTCGCGCTCGCGGGCCATCACGTCGCGCACGGCAGCGCGATCATGGTGCCCAAGCGCGTCGAAGACGTCGCGGCCCGCGTCGGCTTGCCGGTTCACGAGGTGCTCGAGGTCGTCGACCGCCTGCGCTCCGCGCGGCTCGTACTGCTCGCGGAGGACGCGGGCATCGAGGGCGAAGGCTTCATCGTTCCCGAGGTGGGACGACTGCTCGAGTTCCTCGAGTTCTTGAACCTGAAGGATCGCTTCGGGGCCTGACTCGATCGACTCAGGTCAGGCGGCGCCGAACGTCGCGATCGAGCCATCGCGCAGCTCGATCGCCTTGCGCACCAGCGCCTTGACCTCGTCGTTCTTCGCCCACGCGATCGTCTCGATCTCGGGCGCCATCTGGCGGAGCTGCGCTTGCAGCGCCGTGTGCGTCGTTCCCGTCAGGAGCGTCGAGATGATGACGCACAGGAAGTTGCCGCCCCAGATCTCGCGCGTGGCCTCCGAGGCCGACGGCGCGTTGACGACCGAGAACCCTTCCGCTTCCAACGCGCGGGTAATCTCCTCGCGCTCCGTACTGATTTCATTGACAACGAGGACAGAAGACATCGCGACCTCACGTGCTGGCCTGTCCAGTAGGCCTTACCACCGCGACCCCAACACCTTCGCTGTTTACTAGGTTTGGGAAGTCTTTACCAGTCGTACCAAACGAGGTATCTAGCTCGCCCATGGCCTGGTGGTCACGCACGCAAGGGCTCGCTGCCGAGCCGAAAAAGTCCGTCCCTAAAGGGATTTGGACGAAGTGCGAGCGGTGCAATTCGACGCTCTACGAAGCCGATCTCAACAACAATCACCGGGTTTGCACGTCCTGCAATCACCACTTCCGGATGCCGACGGAAGGCCGGATCCAGATCTCGATCGACGAGGGCTCCTGGGTCGAGCACGACAAAACCCTCGAGTCCGGTGACCCGCTGGGCTTCCGGGTCGATGGCAAGAAGTACGTCGATCAGGTCCGCTCGACGACCAAGAAGGTCGGCACCGGGGACGC
Organism: uncultured Kofleriaceae bacterium; assembly: GCA_964617845.1. Classification (GTDB taxonomy): domain Bacteria; phylum Myxococcota_A; class Polyangia; order Haliangiales; family Haliangiaceae; genus JABFXX01. Next base: position 173,401 of record CAZUAR010000004.1, read on the forward strand.
CTACCGCGCCGGCACGGCGACGATCGGCGGCATCCCGGTCGAGGTCGGGTTCTTCGTGTTCGAGTTCATGGGCGGATCGATGGGCTCGGTCTGCGGCGAGAAGATCGCGCGGCAGTTCGAGCGCGCGGTCGCCCACCGCCGCCCCGCGATCATGTTCTGCGCGTCGGGCGGCGCTCGCATGCAGGAGGGCGTGCTCTCGCTCATGCAGATGGCCAAGACGTCCGCCGCGCGCTCCAAGCTGCGCGAGGCGAAGGTCCCGTACATCTCGGTCCTGCTGCACCCGACCACGGGTGGCGTGGCCGCGTCCGTCGCGATGCTCGGCGACATCATCATCGCGGAGCCCGACGCGCTGATCGGCTTCGCGGGGCCGCGCGTGATCGAGCAGACGATCCGCCAGCAGCTGCCGCCCGGCTTCCAGCGCTCCGAGTTCCTGCTCGAGCACGGCATGGTCGACCTCGTCGTCTCGCGCAAGGACATGAAGTCCACGCTCGCGCGTACGCTGCGCTGGTTCGCGCAGGGCCAGGCTCCGTCCGACAAGCAGACGGGGGCGCTCGTGGACCTGCCGATCGTCGACGAAGCGAACGCCGACTGAGCCCGCGATGGCGACCTACGCCGACGTGCTCGGGCGTCTCGTGCAAGCGCGGCGCTTCGGCGTCGTGTTCGACCTCGCTCGCATGCGCACGCTCCTCGACGCGCTCGGCTCGCCCGATGCGCGCCTCGGCCGCGTGATCCACGTCGGCGGCACGAACGGCAAGGGCTCGACGGTCGCGATGATCGCGCACGTCGCTCGCACGGCGGGCCTGCGCGTCGCCGCGTATACGTCGCCGCACCTGACCTCGCTGCGCGAGCGGATCGTGATCGACGGCGCGCCGATCGCCGAGTCGTCGTTCGTCTCGGCCGCGCTGCGCGTGAGTGCGGCCGGCGGTGACGAGCTGACGTTCTTCGAGCAGGTGACCGCGATCGCCTGCGTCGCGATCGCGGCGGCGTGCGTCGATCTGACGATCGTCGAGGTCGGGCTCGGCGGGCGGCTCGACGCGACGAATGCGATCGCCGCCGACGTCGCGGTCGTCACCGGCGTGGCGATGGATCACGAGGCGATCCTCGGCGACACGCTCGCCAAGATCGCCGCGGAGAAGGCGGGCATCTTCAAGCGCGGTCAGGCGATCGTGATCGGCGCGTCGGGCGAACCCGATGCCGTGCCGGTCCTCGTCGACGCGGCGCGCGCGATCGGCGTCGAGCCGGTGCTCGTCGACGACCCGATGATCGGCACGGTGCCGCCGGTCTCGCTGGTCGGCGAGCACCAGCGCGCGAACGCGGCCGCCGCGCTCGCCGCGATCGACGCACTCGCCACCTCGCTCGCGCGCGATGCGAGCGCCCGCTGGTCACGGCTGCGCGATCCGAAGCTCCACGCGCTCGCGCTGTCGACGGTCGCGCACCCCGGACGCTTCGAGATCCTCCGCCAGGCACGCGTCCGCTCCGGCGGCACGGTCACGCCGCTGGGCCTCGTCATCCTCGACGGTGCGCACAACCCGCACGGCGCAGCGCAGCTCGCGCGGACGCTCGTGTCGCTCGGGATCCAGCCGACGCTCGTGCTCTCGGTGTCGGCCGACAAGGACGTCGCCTCGATCGTGCGCGCGCTGCTGCCGGCGGTCGGCGACGTGATCGCGACGCGCTACCAGCAAGAGCGCGCGATGAACCCGGCCGAGCTCGCACGCGTGGTCGGTGCGGTGTCGGCGGAGAACGGGAAGTCGGAGATCACCGTCGACGGCGAGGTCGTCGAGACCATCGACAACCCGCGGGCCTGCCACGTCGAGCCCGATCTCTCGCACGCGCTCGTGCGCGCGGCCGACCTCGCGGCGCCGATCCTCGTCGCCGGATCGCTGTTCCTGGTCGGCGAGGCGAGGGCGCTCCTGCTCGGAGTCCCGACCGATCCGATCCTCGCGACCGATCCGACGCCAACGAAGCGGTAGCGTCAGGGGCGAGTCGGTGCGCGCGGCGTCGACGGACGCGGCGAGCTCGGGTTCTGCCACTGCAGCGCGAGCAGCGTGGTGCCTTCGCCCTTCCACGATCGCGTGCGGAAGTCGGCGTGGATGTCCTTGCAGCCCGCGAGCTCGAGCAGGCCCTCGAAGAAGCCCATCGTCTGGTACGACGCGGCCTCTTCGGCGGGATTTCCCATGTGGTAGTTGATCGTGATCTGCGCGGCCTCGTCGTTGAGCAACGGCACGGCGAGCGCGGGGAAATCGAAGAACGTCTCGCGCAGCACGCGGAAGCGGTTGAGGGTCTCGACGGGATCGTTGGGCGAGAGCAGCGTCGGATACTGCTTGTGAAGCTGCGTCGCCGAGTAGCGGCCCCACAGACGCACGGGGAACATCTCGTTGCGCGCGACGATCGCGAGGATCGCGCAGCCGAGCTTCTCGAAGGCGTGCATCGGGTACCACGCCTCCTTGTCGATCGCCTGCGTCAGGTATGAGAGCTCCTCGTCGGTCAGGTGTTGCGTGAGGGTCGGCACCTTCGTCGAACGCAACATGCGGACGTAGTCGACAAACAGCACGCCGCGGACCTGTCGCATCAGGGGGCCGATGATGGGTGAGTCCGCCCTTTCGTGCGCGGGAGCTTCGGGTTGCGATGGGGTAGCGAGATGGAATTTGCTCCCGAGAATCCGCCCCGATACGATCTGCACATGCGCGCCCTCTGGATGGTCCTCTTGCTCGCAAGTACGGCCGTCGCACAACCGAAGGTCGACTCGAAGGGCCCGCATCGCGAAGGCGAGTACGGCGGGGTGGTCCCGGGCGAGAAGCCCGACACCAAGGACGGCAAGAAGGCCAAGAAGCCCACGAAGGGCACCCTGACCTGGATCGGCTTCGAGGCCAAGGACGGCGGCGCGCAGCTGTTCTTCCAGTCGGTCGCGCCGTTCGAGATGAGCCAGCGGATCGAGGGCAGCACGCTGGTCGTGTCGCTCTCGCTGACCCGCCTCGGCCAGAACGCGGGGCGGCCGATCGACACGCGCTACTTCGACAACCCGCTGTCGATGATCGTGGCGAAGAAGAAGAAGAAGGGGATCGAGGTCCGCGTGACCTTCAAGAATCCCAAGGACGCGAAAGAGGGCAGCGCGCGCACCGCGACCGAGGCCGACGGCATGTACTACGCGTACCTGTCGTTCCCCGAGGGCACGCCCGAGGCGAACGCGTCGACGCCCGCCGGCGACGTCGAGCGTTAGCGAGCGTCGTCGATCGCGTCTTCGAGAGTGCCGGCGTCCTGCGCGCCGCGGATCGCCTCGCGTGCGTGGCCATCGGGGCCCAGGACGAGCGTGTACGGGACCGCGCGCACGCCGTAGCGACGGCGGAGCGAGCCGTCATCGATCAGCGCGGCGCCCGCGAACTTCGTGTGCTCGACGACGCCCTTCGCATTCTCGGCCTTGCCCGCGATGAACACGGCGACCGCGTTCGCGCCATGCGCTTTCGCGACGCGATCCGCGACCGGGATCTGATCGAGGCAGTGCGGGCACGTCGGGCTCACGAACATGAGCAGCGTCGGCTTGCCCCGCAGCGTCGACGCGTCGAACGCCGCGCCCTCGAGCGTCGGCGCGACGAGCGTCGCCAGGATATCGCCCTTGGGCGCCTCCTCGCGGCGCCGGCACGCGGCGAGGGCGATCACGACGAGCGCGATCGCTGCAACACGATGCAGCTGCAGTTGAGTCGACCGGCGCGGTAGTGGCATACCGTCGACATGGATAGCACGGCCGACGAAGACCTGGCAGGCGAGCTTCTCGACCTGACCCGCCAGCTTCGCGGCCAGCTCGCGCGGCACTCGGCGCTCGGCGCGTGGGCCGCGCCGGGAACGGCGACGGCTCGTCCCAGCGCCGTCCCCGACGCCGTCCCCGACATCCTCGACGACGCGACGATCGTGCCCGTGTCGAACCTCGGGCGCCGCACCCTCGCGCAGATCCGCGAGGAGATCGGCGACTGCAAGCGCTGCAAGCTCGGCGAGACCCGCAAGAAGCTCGTGTTCGGCGTCGGCGCCGAGGACGCGCCGCTGATGTTCGTCGGCGAGGCGCCGGGCGAGCAGGAGGACAAGCGCGGCGAGCCGTTCGTCGGTCCCGCGGGCGAGCTCCTCGACAAGATGATCGAGGCGATGGGTTGGACGCGCCAGAGCGTCTACATCACGAACATCCTGATGTCGCGCCCGCCCAACAACCGCAACCCGCAGCCCGACGAAGTCGCTGCGTGCCTGCCGTTCCTCAACGCGAAGATCGCGGCGATCGCGCCGCGCATCATCGTCGCGCTCGGCCGGCCCTCGGCCAACACGCTGCTCGGCACCGACGCGCCGATCAGCGCGCTGCGCGGGAAGTTCCACCTGCGCAACGGCACGAAGGTGATGCCGACGTTCCACCCGGCGTACCTGCTGCGCGAGCCCGCTCGCAAGCGCGATGCGTGGGCGGACCTGCAGCTCGTGATGGCCGAGCTCGCGCGCCTCGGGATCCAGGCGCCCCGCGCGCCCCGATAATCCGGGCGAGAACGCCGCGGGTGTGCGCGCGCGATACGCGGAGTGCGGCCGAGCGCACCGGATCTCGCCGCGGACGCCGCTCGGGCACGTCGCGCCGAGGAACATGCGTTGCACGGAGGAGGCAGGTGAGCCTCTCGGTGCTTCTCGCGATGTGCCCCTCGTGTCCGCCGAACCTGGAGGCGCGATCGCTCGTCCTATCGGAGGCGTTCTGGACCAACGCGACGTACGCGGTGTTGCCGTTCCTCGTCGTGGGGTTCGTCGTGCACAGGTTCGTGAGGCGTCTCGACCCAGGAGCTTCCAGTGCAGAAGATCGCGAGTCGTGAAATGCGCATCGGTCCGCTCGTCGGCGCGGGGCTCGTGCTCGGCATCGGTCTCGGCGGGTTCGTCGACGGCATCCTCCTTCACCAGATCCTGCAGTGGCACAACATGCTCTCGAGCATCACGCCGCCGGTGGACCTGGTCGCCATGAAATACAACATGGTCTGGGACGGCCTCTTCCACGCGCTGACCTGGACGATGTGCGCCATCGGCGTCGCGTTGCTCTTCCGTGCGGGGCGCCGCGCGGATGTCTCCTGGTCGGGCAGGTTGCTGTTCGGTTCGATCCTCGGTGGCGCGGGCCTGTTCAACCTGGTCGAAGGGCTGATCGATCACCAGCTCCTGGGGATTCACCACGTGCACCCCGGCGAGAACCAGCTCGCGTGGGACCTGGGCTTCCTCCTTCTCGGCGGCGTTGGGTTCATGCTGCTCGGCTTCTTGGTCGCGCGCACGGGTCGCGGCGTCAGGGCGAGTGGCGCCGACGCCGTCACATCTCCGCTCTGACGAGGGTAAGGTTCCACCGCGATGAACGCGCTCGACGCAGAGCTCGCGCTCGATCGGCTCGAGGCGCGCCTCGCGGCGGAGCTGCCGCCGCACATCGCGGCGTCCGCGGAGGCGTACGCGCGCGAGACGGCGGCGCCCGCGGCGATCGACATCACGCATCGCGAGATCGCGGCCGTGCACGCCGCTCGATCGTTCGACGAGCTTCGCGCGCGGGGCACGCGGCTGCTTCGCGCGATCGCCCCGATCGTCATCGACAGCGCGCCGTCGGTGATCGCGGCGCGCACGCGCGAACGGAGCTGGGACCACTGGCGCGCGCTCGCCGACGCGCGCGACACCGAAGCCCGGCGCCGGTTCGGGCTGTCGCACCGCGCGCTGGTTCACCAACTCGCGGGGACGTCGACGGAGCCGCGGCCCGAGCCGATTCCACCGCCTGTCGTCGGATGGATGGAGCGCGAGGGCGTGGCGATCACCGACGAGCACGTTCGCGCCGCGTGGTCGGAGCTCGGTGGTGATGACCTGGGTGCGTTGTCGATCTCGCGCTGCTCGTCGGCGCATCCGCGCACGTTCGTCGTCGAGCGTGGCGCGCGCGCGATCATCGTGGTGCCCGCGCACATCGATACGCCGGCCGCCCGGTTTGCCGTGTTGCACGAGCTGGGGCACGCCCTGCTGTGGCTCGCGCCGATCACGCGACAGCTCGAATGGCCACGCGCTCTCGACGAAGCCGCGGCCTCGTACGTGGCGCGGGGGATGGAGGCAGCCGGCGCGCCGGCGCGCTGGTCCTCGCCGATCGCGGCGGCGGCGAGAGCCCGGCGGCTCGCGATCGCGAGGGTGCTCGACGCGATCGAGGCGCGTTGCGAGGTGGAGAACGAGATCGACAGGCCGCCGTGGGCGCTGTGGAACGATCCGCACGCGCAGGCCGCGTACGTCGCTGCCGAGCGGATCGCCGACGAGATGCCGGTGGGGCTGCGCGGGTCCGACGTCGCGAGCTGCCTCGCCGAGGCCGCGCGCCGGATCGATGCGGCAACGTGAGCGTCAGGGCTTGTTCGCCGGCGCGCGGAGCGTGATCGCCGAGGCGGCACCGGCCATCGGCGCGATCCGAGCGCGCGCGCGAACACCTCGCGAGACGTGTGACCGACGAGCGCGTGTGCCAAGATGCGTCGTGCTCCGGCTCTCACGCTTCGCGTTCGTCATCGCGATCGCGAGCGGGTGCGCGATGGCGAGCGGGTGCGTGGGTGCGCCGAAGCGGCTCGATGTCAGCGCGCTCGTCCGGGCACACGGCGAAGCGGGCGCGCGCGGCGAGCTCGAGGTGCGCATCCTCGACGACCCGCGCGACATCCAGGCGCGGCTCGCGCTCGCGAAGCTCGCGGACGAGGCGAACCGTCCGGCGCAGGCGCTCGAACAGCTCGAGGCGGTGTTGCGCCTCGGCGGCCCGCTCGGGACGCGATGGCACGACGACGATCGCGCGCGGTTCGCGCGGCTGCTCGCGGCGCGTGGGATCGAGCGGCTGCGGCGCGAGAGCGCGACGGCGCTCGCGGACCTCGAGCGCGCGCGACGCTTCGGCGCCACCGTCGACGACATCACGCTCGCGCGCGCGAGGTCGTACGTCGCGATCGGTCAGCTGCGCCACGTGGACACGCGCACGCGGGAGGCGGGGCGCCGGGTGATCGCCGAGCTGCGCGCGATGCCGTTCGCGGACCCGAGCTGGGTGGGCGCGCTCGACAGCGCGACGCCGCGCGATCGCGGGCTGTTCGGCGTGTGGCTGTGGGGGCAGGGCGCGAAGCGCGCGGCGTTCGAGGCGCTCTCGGCGTGGCGCGCGAGGTCGGCGGAGCGTGACGCGGCGACGAGCGCGCTGCACGCGGCATATCTGCGCGCGCTCGCGTGGTGGACGCCGCTCGAGGGCGCGTTGCCGCCGACGGCGGAGATGGTCGGGCCCGCGCGCTGCCGGTTCGTCGCGTGCAGCGCGGCCGACGTGCTCGACGAGAAGGACAGCGTGCGCCGCGCCGAGGGCATGGCGGCGATCCGCGTCGGACCGCTCGCGCCGACGACGAACGGACGAGACGCGGCGGCGTGGGCCTGGCTCACGCTCTCCGAAGCCATGATCGATGGCGGGGGCGGGTGGGGCCGACGCCCCGCGTCGGATACGAAGCTCGACGGCGGCGATCGGCGTGCGCCGTCGGATACGAAGCTCGACGGCGGCGATCGGCGTGCGCCGTCGGATACGAAGCTCGACGGCGGCGATCGGCGTGCGTCGTCGGAGACAGAGCGGGACGGCGACGAGCGGCGTGCGTTGTCCGATGCCGTGTTCGACGGTGGGTGGGGCCGACGGCTCGCGCAGCGCGTGACGCTCGAGGCGCTCGATCGGCAGGCGGTCCCCGCGTTCGCGCGACCCGTGCTCGCGCGGCTCGCGAGCGCCCAGGCGGCCGGTGTGCCGGATGGCGCGCTCGGCGAGCTGGCGCCGTGGCAGCGCATGGTCGTCGCCGCGGAGCGCGCGCTCGACGGTGCGTCGCGCGCGCAGATCGAAGCGGCGCTCGGCGACGCGGCCGCGCAGCCGGAGGGCCAGCGGATCCTCGCGATCGTCGCTCCAGGAGTTCCTGCGTTCGCGGGGGACGCGAGAGATGCAGCGATCGAGAACTACCTCGAGGCCCGCGAGCACGCGTTGCCCGGAGCGCGCGCGCTCGCGCTGCCCGAGGCGCGCCGGATCGCGATCGCGTATCGGCGTGATCCCGCGGTCGCGGAGCGCCTCGCGCGCGATGTCGTCGCGCGCGCCCCGGATGCAGCGGCGGCGTACGCGGCGCTCGGAGCCCTGTGGAGCGTGCTCGACGATCCGCAGCGCGCACGCATCGCGTGGCAAGCGGCGGTCGACGCGAGCCCCGAGCCCGCGTTCGTGCGCGGCCTCGCCGACGCGTGCGCGCGCGCCAGCGATCCGGACGCCGCGTTGATCCACGGGACGGCCGCCGCGGCGGCGCTCGGCGATCCGGCGCCCGTGTGGACCGCGCTGTCGCGCGTGCTCGAGGCGAACGGCCACCACCATCACGCGCTCGAAGCGGCGCGCTCCGCGATCGATCTCGCGGGTCGCGAAGCGCTGGCCGCTGCGCTCGACGCGGGCGCGGCGGCGAGTCGCTCGCTGGGCCGCACCGGCCAGGCGGACGTGCTCGCGGCGCGACGCGCGCGGCTCGCGCCCCCAATCGAGGTGGTACCGGAGGTGGGCCCGGTGGACGCGGAAGCGGCGCTGCGCGCTGTCGGCGATCCGACGGATGCGCTCGCCGCGCTGGCTGCCTACCGGCGGCGCTCGACGGTGACCGCGATCGCGCGCATGTGGATCGCGTCGCGCTGGAACCCGCACGATGTGGCGATCCGCGCGGCGCTGCTCGAGGCGATCGCGCTCGACGATCCGCGGCGCGCGCTGCTCGTCGGAGAGCTCGTCCAGCTCGCGGCGTCGCCCGACGACGAGCGCGGCCGCGCCGCGATCCGCGCCCTGCGTTAGCGCGCCTGGCTAGCGCCGCGCCGGCGGGCGGACGCCGCGTGCCTTGTACGCGACGTAGTCGGCGACGATGGTCGCGTGATCGAACACGAGCTTCTGCGGCAGCGCGTCCGGCGCGCACACGATCGCGCTCGCCGCGTCGTCGCCGCCGACGGGCATGCCCTTCGCGCGCCCGATGAACACCGTCGAGACCGTGTGCTTGCGCGGATCGCGCGACGGGTTCGAGTAGACGTGGAACAGCTCGACGATCTCGACGTCGAGGCCCGTCTCTTCCTTGGCCTCGCGCACGGCGGCGTCGGCGATCCACTCGCCCTCGTCGACGAAGCCACCGGGCAGCGCGAACCCTCTGGGATCGCGCGCGCGCTCGATGAACACGAGCTCGCCGGGGCGGCCGTCGATCTCGATCAGGACATCGACGGTGGGGATCGGGTTCTTGAACTCCGTCGACTTGCTTTCAGCGCTCATCGGGCTCCAGCGGCGAGAGGTCCGTCGATCCACGTGGCGAGCTCGGCCTTCAGCTTCTCCGCGTTCGGGTCGGAGTCGGCGATGTTCTTCTTCTCGTCGGGGTCGTTGACGAGGTCGTAGATCTCCCAGCTCGAGTCGCTGATCCGATAGAACACGTGGCGCGTTCCGTCGGCGGAGATCATCGACTTCGCGTCGTGGTCCCACTTCGGCTCGGGCAAGAGCTCGCCGAACGCCGGCTTGGCCGCGAGCTCCTTGCCCTCGAGCAGCGGCACGAGGCTGCGCCCGCGCCACGATGCCGCCGGAGCCACGCCGAACAGGCCCGCGATCGTCGGCGCGAGATCGATCAGCTCGACGACGTTGTCGAGCTTGCGCCCGGGCTGGCCGGGCACGTGGATCACGAGCGGCACGTGGATCAGCTCGTTGTAGAGCGTCTGCCCGTGGAAGAACATGCGCTCGCCGGCGAACTGGTGGACGCCGAACGCCTCGCCGTGATCCGACATGATCACGATCGTCGTTGTCTTCGCGAGGCCGGTCTTGTCGAGCGCGTCGACGATCTCGCCGATGTACTTGTCCGTCACCGCGATCTCGTAGTCGTACTTCTGCTTGAGCGCTTCGGTGCCCTTCTCGGTGATCGGGAAGCCCTCGTGCTCCATGTACGTCGAGTGCGGCTCGAACAGGTGGACCACCATCGCGAACTTGCCGTCGGGCTTCTTCGCGAGCTCCTCGAGCTTCGCGACGGTCTTGGCCACGGTGCGCGGCCCGGCCTTGTCCTTGTTCGAGTCGGGGCAGTCCTTGCAGTAGATGTCGAGGGCGCCCTGGTTGTCCCACTCGTCGGCGCCCTGCGTGATGTTCGACGCCATCCACGACACCACGTCCTTGCACGTGTCCGGGTACCGCTTGCGATCGCAGAAGTAGAAGTGCGAGCTCATGCCGAACGTCGCGAAGCCCGCGCCCTTCATCACCTCGAGGAGCAGCTCCGCGTCGTCTTGCACGACCGGATAGCTCTTCTTCATCTTGTCGACCTTGAGCTGCGACGGATAGCGCGAGGACATGAAGCTCGGCACCGAGCGCGGCGTGTTCGGCGCCTGCGCGTACGCCTTCGTGAAGACGGTCGAGTCCTTGGCGAGCGCGTCGAGTCGCGGCGTCAGCGTCTTGCCGTCGCGCTGATACCCCGCGTAGCCCATGCGATCCGCGCGCAGCGTGTCGACGAAGATCACGACGACGTTGTTGCCGCCGATGCCTCCCGCCGCCGCCGGCGCCGCGCCCGCGTCCGTCGTCGCCGGCACGCCCGCGTCCGGCACCGGCGCCTCCGCCTCGACCTTTCCGTCGCCGCCGACGCAGTTGTCGTCCTTGCCGTTGCCCGGCACCTCGGGGTGGTTCGGGAACACGTCCTTGTCGTTGTCGTCGCAGTCCGGCCCGCCGAAGAACGCCGACACGCCATCGCCGTCGCGATCGATCAGCGCGCGCAGCAGCTTGATCGTGCGCGGCCCGACATACGAGCGATCGGCCACGGCGGCGCGCGTCGCATCCGACGGCGCGCGGAGGCCGATCACCGGCAGCGCCGCGGCGATCACCACGCCGGCGAGCGCCACGATGCCGCGCGCGGGAAGCTTCTCGCGCACGCTCGCGAGCGGTCCGTACATCACGATGCCGATCGCGATCGCGAGCAGCGGGAGCGCCGCGAGCGCGTACAGGAAGCTCAGCCCGAGCACCTGGTAGTCGAGCTTGGTGTAGACGACGTACAGCCCGGCGAGCGCGCCGAGCCCCGCACCGGCGACGACGAGCGCGACGGTGCGCGACAGCGGCCCCACCGCGGGCAGAACGCCCGTCACGCGATGCGTGATCCGATAGAGCGGCACCGCCCCGAGCGCGATGATCGGCACGATACCGACGACGACCACGCCGAGCAGCAGGCCGCCGATCGCCTTGCGCTCGACACCGCCGACCAGCACGACCGCGAGCTTGCCGATCACGATCGCGAGCACGCCGCCGAGCGCCGCCGCCGCCAGCAGGATCGCGGCGAGCCGCTTGTCGAGCGCCGCGTCCTCGCGCAGCGAGCGAAACGCGCCGCGCACCCAGCCCTCGCCCCACGTCGCGTTGCCGGCGCCGAGCACGATGCCGACGCCGACGGCGACCGGCAGGGCGATCACCGCCCACAGGCCCATCACCGCGAGCGCCGCGCCGCCGGTGTGGACCACGTCCGCGATCGCGACGACGAGCGCCGCCGAGAGCACCACTCCCACGCCCGTCGCCATGCCGTTGCGATAGGGAGTCTGTGAGGAAGACATCGGTGCGAATGGGGTTACCACACGCGCCCCGCGTCTGCGATCGACGACGTCAATCGTGTACGAACTACGCGATCTCGCCGACCCCAAATCCCCGCGGCGCGCTCGACGCTAGCTGCGGCGGACTTCGACCAGCACGCCCTCGACGAACCGCGGATCGATCGACGCATCCGTGATCCCGCCGAGGATGTTCTCGAGGTCATCGAGCCACGCGTCGACCAGCGCGCCGAGGATCGCGCCCGACGCCTGCAACTGCGCCGCGCCGAGCCGCGCGCGGATCGCGTCATCGCCGGCGATGCGCGCGGCCTTGGTCAGCTTGCCGTTGACCATGCCCTTGTCGCGCAGCTCGGTCAGCTCCGACTGCGACAGCGCTTCCCCGCGCAACGGCCCGCCGACCACCGCGCGCGCGAGCGCCGTACGGATGTGATCGTCGAGCGCGGGACGCGGCTCCGGCGCCTGGCCCATGGCGACCACGTCGACGCCCAGGCCCTCGACGAGGGCGACCCGCAGCGTCAGCGCGGTGAGCAGCTCGCCGACGCGGCGCAGATCCGCCTGCGACTCGAACGGCCGCAGCCCCGCCGCCGGCGGCTCGTCCGCGACGCGCGCGAACAGCGGCCTCGGCGAGCACAGGCCCGCGACCAGCTCCTTCACGGGCGACCCCGCGGTCACCGATCGCGCCGCGAGCGCCTGCGCCAGCCGCGCGAGCTTGAGCGTCACCGTGTAGCCCACGCGGAACAGCCGCTGCAGGCCGATCGACAGCAGCGCCTGCTTCGCTCGCCCGAGGTCACCGCGCGCTACCGTCTCGAGGCCCAGCGAGAGCGTCGCCGTCGCGTAGAGCGCTCCGCGCCGCATGACCTCGGTCTGGCCGGGCTTCGCGCGCGCGGCCGCGAGCACCTTGTTGACGAGCACCGCCAGCGCGGACTCGATCCGCTCGCTCTCGGCCGGGTCATCGATCGCGCCGATCGCGCGCGCGAGGAAGTTCCGCCCGATCACCTCCTCGGCGATCACGAGCGGCATCCGCGCCGAGTCCTCGTCGAGGATCTTGTCCTGCGTGCCCTCGCCGATCACGACGCTGTCCGCATCGAGCTGCCGGAACAGATCGAGCGCATCGTAGAAGTCGACGTAGCCGAGATCCGCGAGCCGGCCCGCGCGCCACCGGTAGCTCAGCTCCTCGAGCTCGGCCGGCGGCTCGGATCGCGCGGCCATGATCGTGTGGCGCGCCAGGTTCGCGTCGGCGCGATACAGATCCTCGACGAGCTGTTGCACCAGCCGCGCGCTGTCCTCGTCCTCGGGCAGCTCGAGCATGAAGAAGCGATCCGGCGTCGCCAGGATCGCCCGCTCGTTGTCTTCCTCGGGCTCCTCGCCCAGCGACACGTCCCAGATCCGACACTGCTTCTGGAGGATCAGCGCGCGCAGCTCGGCATCGAGCGTCGCCCACACCTCGCCGAGCTTCTCGAAGCCGACCTCGATCAGCGCCGCGAGCCACGGCTTGATCGGCGCGATCTCGACCTCGTCCTTGGCCCAGCCGTCGAGGTCGATGCAGCCCTGGATCTGCGCGGACGTCGCCAGCTCCAAGAGCGGCTGCGCGTCCTCGAAGCCGACCTCGTGGACGAGCTCGAACACCTCGTTGGGCGAGAGCGAGGCCACGGCGGCCTGCGCGTCATCGGCCGAGAGCAGCGCGTCGATCTTGCGATAGCCACGCGGGGCCGCGAGCTGCGCGCGCAGCCGGGCGAGAGGGCCACTCGGGGGAGGGTCGCGTTCGGGCATAGAGGTATCGGAGGCGAGGCTCGACGAAGAATCGGAACCGGGTGGATGCGAGCTATGGTCGGGGGCGGTCATGACTATCACGCGACCCGCCGGTGTGGATCCGGTTACCGCCGCGGTCAACGAGGCGATCGGGTGGGTGCGTCGCGTCGGCGTCGCGTGCTCCGGCGGCGCGGACTCGATCGCGCTCGCTCACGCGACGATGGCCGCGCTCGGCGCGGAGCGCGTCGTCGTGATCCATATCGACCACCAGCTCTCGCCGGGCAGCAGCGGCGTCGCCGACGGTGTCGCGAGCTGGGCCAGGGGGCAGGGCGCGACCGCCGTCGTCCGGCGCGTGAAGGTCGAGGCGCGTGCGTCGATCGAAGCCGCCGCGCGCGACGCTCGATACGGCGCGCTGGCCGATCTCGCCGGCGAGCTCGCTCTCGACACGATCCTCGTCGGCCACACGGCCCGCGATCAGGCGGAGACGGTGCTCATGCGTATCGTGCGTGGCACCGGCCCCGCGGGCCTCGGGGGAATTCCACGCGCGCGCATCGCCCGCGATCCGCGATGCGGATCGTTGCGCGACGACGATCGCGCCGATCATGGGCACGCCGCTGTCGATGGGCACGCCGCCGACGCCACCGACGATGGGCACGCCGCCGTCGTTGGGCACGCCGCCGTCGACGGGCACGCCGCCGTCGTCGCCGATGGTGGGCACGCCGCCGTCGATGGGCACGCCGCGGGCGATGCTCCGCGGATCCTTCGACCGCTACTCGACGTGACGCGCGACGCGATCGACGCCTACGTGGCGAACCATGCGCTGCCCACGTGGGCCGATCCGATGAACGAGGATCCCGCGATCTTTCGCGTGCGAGTGCGCCATCAACTTCTGCCCGCGCTCCGGCGAGAGAACCCACAGATCGATCGCGCGCTCGTTCGCCTGGCCGCGAGCGCGAGCGAGTGGCTCGACGTGATCGATGGGATCGCCGCGCCGCTCGCGCGGTGGCCGATCGCGTGCGCCGTGCTCGCGACGCACGCGCCTGCGATTCGCAAGCGAGCGGTCGCGATCGCCCTGGAGCGAGCCGGCGTGGGGTACGACGCCGTGCACCTCGACGCCCTCGACGAGCTCGTGATGCGCGCGAGCGCGGGGCAGGTCGCGATCGATCTGCCCGATGCGCGCGTGGTACGGACGTACGACCGGCTCGACCTCGCGCATCGCGAGACCGCCGGCGCGACGGATCGCCCGACCGAGAGCGAGGACGGCCCCCCTCCGCAGCTCGTCGCGCCCGCGGGCTACCTGCTGCGGCGGTGGCAACCCGGGGATCGCATGCGCCCGGCGCGATTGTCGGGCCGCTCGCGCAAATTGTCGGACCTATTCATCGACGCGAAGGTCCCACGCGACGCGCGGGCGCAGGCTCGCGTCGTCGTGCGTGCAGATGGCGTGATCGTGTGGGCAGAACATCTCGGACTTGCGTATGGAGAAGCGGAAAACGTGGTCCCGAGGCCGTCCGAATAGGCGGGATTTTTCAGGAACATTCGCCTTTGCAACCGAGCACAAAGGCTCCATGCTACCGACAAGTCCGACGAACGTCGGACGCGTAGCACTCCCGGAGGGAGTGCGAAGGTTGTCGACAAGTCCTTCGACGAAGAGTGGGTCTGCCGTTGCGTCAATCTCATAAGACGATCCTGATCTGGGCGATCCTGATCCTCATGTTCGTCAGCATCTATTCGATGATGACGGGCGACTCGAGCAAGGAGAAGGAGATCGACGTCACCGAGTTCCGCGGGATGCTCGCCAAGCCGGAGCTCGCGCAGAAGATCCAGAAGATCCGGATCGAGCCGCGCGGTCACGACGACGCTCGCTACGTCATCACGATGAAGGCGGGCGATGACACCAAGCGCGTCGCGTTCGCCGAGTTCCCCGGCACGATCACGAAGGACATCTACGACGCGAACATCGAGTACACGGTCAAGTCGAAGGACGAGTCGAGCATCTGGCCGCAGGTGCTCGTGTGGTGGCTCCCGATGCTGCTCCTCGTCGGCATCTTCTTCTTGTTCATGCGCCAGCTGCAGAGCGGCGGCGGCAAGGCGATGTCGTTCGGCAAGTCGAAGGCGAAGCTGCTCAGCGACCACCAGAACCGCGTGACGTTCAAGGACGTCGCGGGTGTCGAAGAGGCAAAGGACGAGGTCGAGGAGATCATCGCGTTCCTCAAGGACCCGAAGAAGTTCACCCGCCTCGGCGGACGCATCCCCAAGGGCGTGCTGATGATGGGCCCGCCGGGCACCGGCAAGACGCTGCTCGCGCGCGCGATCGCGGGCGAGGCGGGCGTGCCGTTCTTCTCGATCAGCGGCTCGGACTTCGTCGAGATGTTCGTCGGCGTCGGCGCGAGCCGCGTCCGCGACCTCTTCGAGCAGGGCAAGAAGAACGCGCCGTGCATCATCTTCATCGACGAGATCGACGCGGTCGGTCGCCATCGCGGCGCCGGCCTCGGCGGCGGTCACGACGAGCGCGAGCAGACGCTGAACCAGCTCCTCGTCGAGATGGACGGCTTCGAGTCGAACGACGGCGTCATCATCATCGCGGCGACCAACCGCCCCGACGTGCTCGACCCCGCGCTCCTGCGCCCGGGTCGCTTCGATCGCCGCATCGTCGTGCCGCGGCCGGACGTGCGCGGACGCATGGGCATCCTCGCGGTGCACACGCGCAAGGTGCCGATCCAGGGCGTGGACCTCGAGGTCCTCGCTCGCGCCACGCCTGGCTTCTCGGGCGCCGACCTCGAGTTCCTGGTCAACGAGGCGGCGCTGATCGCCGCGCGCCGCGACAAGGACAAGGTCGAGATGGAGGACTTCGAGGACGCGAAGGACAAGGTGCTCATGGGCGCCGAGCGTCGCTCGATGATCATCTCGGACAAGGAGAAGCGCACGACGGCGGTCCACGAGGCGGGGCACGCGCTCGTCGCGCGGTTCGTCGGCGCCGAGGCGGACCCGGTCCACAAGGTGACGATCATCCCGCGCGGCCGCGCGCTCGGTGTCACCCACCAGCTGCCGCCCGAGGATCGCCTGAACATCACCGCGGAGTTCGCGACGAACCAGATCGCGATCATGATGGGCGGCCGCGTCGCCGAGGAGATCGTCTTCAACCACAAGACGACGGGCGCCGGAAACGACATCGAGCGCGCGACCGAGCTCGCGCGCAGCATGGTCACCGAGTGGGGCATGAGCGACGAGTTCGGCCCGCTGAACTTCTCGAGCGGCAAGCAGGAGGTGTTCCTCGGCCGTGACTTCTCGAGCAGCGCGCAGCTGTCCGAGGACACGTCGAAGCGCATCGACGCCGAGATCCGCCGCCTCGTGACCGAGCAGTACACGCGCGCCACCGAGATCCTGACCGCGCACCGCAAGGAGCTCGAGCTCGTCGCGGAGGCGCTGCTGGAGCACGAGACCCTCGACGGCAACGACATCGACACGCTGCTGCGCGGCGAGAAGATCGACCGTCCCCTCCCGGCGGCGAGGAAGAAGGCGAAGGCCGACGAAGCGGAGAAGGACGAGGATCGCGCGAAGCGTCCGTCGATCCTGCCGCCGCTCGGCAAGAAGCCCTCGCCCGAGCCCGCGTGACGGCTGGCGGGATCCGTATGCGATCCCCCCACAGCGGCCCTCGCGAAGTGGTCGAGATGAGAGCTGCGCGTTCGCGCACGGTTGGTGAGGACGCGAGCGCACGCGCGGTGTCCCACCCCGCCGACATGGACCTTGATTAGGCTGGGTCCTCGATGGCGATCACGACCCCTTCTGGCTCCGGGCGGCTGGTCCTCATCATGGGCGTGGTGAACGTCACGCCCGACTCGTTCTCCGATGGCGGGCAGTTCGCGACCGCCGAGGCGGCCATCGCGCACGGACGCCAGCTCCGCGCCGAGGGGGCGGACATCCTCGATGTCGGAGGTGAAGCGACGAACCCTCGCGCCGAGCCGGTGTCGACCGAGGTCGAGCTCGAGCGCGTCCTCCCCGTGGTCACCGCGCTCGCCACGGAGGGCGTTCGCGTCTCGATCGACACGACGAAGGCCGCGGTCGCGCGAGCGGCGGTGAACGCCGGCGCGACGATCGTCAACGATGTCAGCGCGGGGCAATTCGACCCCGACATGGCGCGGACGATGGGCGACCTCGTGGCCACGCGGAACGTCACCTACATCGCGGGGCACCTTCGCGGGAAGACGCTCGCCGAGGTGTTCCACGCCGAGGGCCCGATCGGCTGGCGTCGGGTAGCCGCCGAGCTCGCGGACCGCCTCGCGCAATTATCGCCCGCGGTGCGCGAGAACAGCTGGGTCGACCCCGGCGTCGGCTGTGGAAAGGGCGCGGACCCCGAGGGCAACCTCGAGCTGCTCCGTCACGCGGGAGACATCGGTCGCGAGGTGGGCCGTCCCGTCGTCGTCGGTCCGAGTCGCAAGCGGTTCCTCCGGCGATTGCTCGGTCCGGGGCTCGACGCCGATCCGATGGCGCTCGATGTCGCGTCCATCGCAGCGTGTCTCGGTGCCGTGCGGCACGGCGCACTCGTCGTCCGGTCCCACAACGTTGCGTTGCTCCGGGCGGCACTCGCGGTGTACACCAAAATATAGAGCGCGCGCGGATCGTCTCCAGCGCGGGCTCCCAAGCCATGGGCGCGCTTCGAGAGCTGTTCGACGGACTGACGATCGGCACCGTCCTCACGACGGTGGTCGACGTAGCGCTCGTCTATTACCTCATCTACCGCCTGCTGCTGACGATCCGCGGCACGCGCGCGGCCCAGATGGTCGTCGGCATCGTGCTCGTCGGCGCGGCGTTCTTCATCGCCGAGCGCATCGAGCTTTCGACGGTGTCGTGGCTGCTCGACAACTTCATCTCGTACTTCATCATCCTGATCATCGTCGTGTTCCAGCAGGACATCCGGCGCGCGCTCGGCCGCATCGGTCAGAACGTGATCGGCTTCGGGCGCAAGCAGGAGACGACGCACATCGTCGACGAGGTGGTCGCCGCGGTCGAGCAGCTCGCGCGGTCCAAGATCGGTGCGCTCGTGGTGTTCGAGCGTGACGCGGCGCTCGAGGAGTTCGTCGATGACGCCACCCGCGTCGACGCCGTGCTGTCCCGGCAGCTGCTCGTGTCGTTGTTCATCCCGAACAGCAACAACGAGCTGCACGACGGCGCGGTCGTGATCGGCAAGATCGGCCGCATCGAGCTCGCCCGCGCGCTGCTCCCGCTGTCCAAGGCGGCGGACCTCGGACCCGAGTTCGGCACGCGCCATCGCGCGGCCCTGGGCATCACCGAGGACACCGACGCGGTCACCGTGGTCGTCTCCGAGGAGCGCGGCGAGATCTCGCTGTGCTTCAAGGGCTCGATCGCGCGCGACCTCGAGCCGCTGGTCCTGCGCCGCGCGCTGATCGGTCTGTTCGCGAGCGGCCGTCCGACCGACGACGGCAACACGATGGCCGTGGAAGCCGCCGCGGCGGCCGAGGTCGGCAAGGCGCTCGCGAGCATCGCGGACGCGCTGCCCGCCGAGGAGCCCAAGACCGAGGAGCGCCCCGAGCCACCGGTGCAAACCCCGACGCCCGCGGAGCTGTCATGAGAGGGCGGTCCGAGACGATCGGCACGCTCGGTCGCGCGCCGGCGCGGCAGTCGCAGCAGCTCCCCAAGGGCCCCCAGCTGCCGTCGGCTCCCGTGGATCCGCCGCCCGGCGACAAGGGCGCGATCCGGCGCTGGCTGCACGGCGCGTTCTTCGACAACGTCGGGCTCAAGTTCCTGTCGATGGTCCTCGCCGTCACCGTGTTCCTGCTCGTCAACGACGACAAGGATCGCGAGATCACGGTGCGCGTCGGCGTCGGCTACGTGCTGCCCGAGGATCAGGTGCTCGTCTCCGATCGCCTCGACGAGGTGCGCGTCACGCTGCGCGGACCGTGGCGGCGCCTGCGCCACTTCGACGAGCGCGAGCTCGATCGCATCTCGGTCGACCTCCGCAACGCGCCGAGCGGCGAGATCACGTTCACCCCCGACATGATCCAGGTGCCCGCGGGGCTGACGGTCGCGTCGATCACGCCGCGGTCGATGCGCGTGATGTTCGACAAGCGAAGCGAACGACTCGTCGAGGTCGCGCCCGCCGTCGTCGGCCGGCCGCAGCACGGCTATCACGTGACCGAGCTCAAGGCGACGCCGGCGACGGTCAACGTCCGCGGCGCGCAGCGGCTCGTGTCGGCGCTGTCGAGCGTGCGGACGCGCGAGATCGCGCTCGACGATCGCACGGAGTCGTTCGCGACGCAGGTCGTGCTCGAGCCGCCGGAGGGGATTCAGATCATCGGCTCGGACCTCGTCACCGTCGAGGTCAAGCTCGACCAGGAGCTGGTCGCCAAGAAGCTCGTCGACATCCCCGTCCACCTCGCCGGCGAGGGCATCGACGCTTCGAAGTGGCGCGTCACGCCCGCGCAGGTCGAGGTCATGCTGACCGGCCCGCTGCTGACGGTCGAGAAGGCCAAGGAGACGCTGTCCCTCTCGATCAAGGTGCTGCCCACCGACAAGACGGCACGCGCCGCCGACGTCGTCGTCGACGGTGTGCCGAGCGGCATCGGTGTTCGCGTGTCACCCGAGCGCGTCAAGCTGGCGCCCGTCCGCTAGCCTCGCCAGGTCCTCACGTCGGAGCGGCCCCCGGGCAGGCCGCCCGTGCTACGAACCGAGCGTGAGCAAACGGTCCTTGTTCGGAACGGACGGCATGCGCGGGGTCGCGAACACCGAGCCCATGACGAGCCATACGGTGATGCGGCTCGGCATGGCGATCGCCGCCAGGCTGCGACAGCCCGGTCGCCACACGCGGATCGCGATCGGCAAGGACACGCGTCTGTCGGGCTACATGTTCGAGTCCGCGCTCGCCGCGGGCATCGTCGCGATGGGAGCCGACGTGTGGCTCCTCGGTCCGCTGCCGACGCCGGGCATCGCGTTCATCACGTCGTCGATGCGCTGCGACGCGGGCGTGGTGATCAGCGCGTCGCACAACCCGTTCCAGGACAACGGCATCAAGGTGTTCGCGCGCGACGGCTACAAGCTGCCGGATCACGTCGAGGCGGAGATCGAAGCGCTGATGCAATCGCCGGAGCTCGACGCGCAGCGCGCCGCGCCCGTCGAGGTCGGCTACAACCGCAAGCTCGAGGACTCGCGCGGCCGCTACGTCGTGTACTGCAAGGCGACGTTCCCGAGCGAGCTCACGCTCGACGGGCTGACCATCGTCGTCGATGGCGCGCACGGCGCCGCCTACCGCGTGGGCCCGGCGGTGTTCGAGGAGCTCGGCGCGAAGGTCATCGCGATCCACACGAACCCCAACGGCAAGAACATCAACGCGAACGCCGGCGCGCTGCATCCCGAGATCATGTGCGAGACGGTCCGCAACCACGGCGCGCACCTCGGCGTGGCGTTCGACGGCGACGCGGATCGCCTGATCGTGTGCGACGAGCATGGCAACGTCGTCGACGGCGACGCGGTGATGGCGCTGTGCGCGACGCGGATGATCAAGGAGAACCGCCTCGCGAAGCAGACGCTCGTGGCGACGGTGATGTCGAACATCGGCCTCGAGCGCGCCCTGCGCACCGCGGGCGGCCAGGTCGTGCGCACGCAGGTCGGCGATCGCTACGTCGTCGAGGAGATGCGCAAGAACGGCTACAACCTCGGCGGCGAGCAGTCCGGGCACCTCGTGTTCCTCGATCACGCGACCACGGGCGACGGCATCGTCGCCGCCCTGCGCGTCCTCGCGATCATGGCGCGCGAGCAGAAGCCGCTGTCCGAGCTCGCGCAGGTGATGACGCGAACGCCGCAGGTGCTGATCAACACGTCGGTCGAGAAGAAGGTGCCGCTCGATCAGCTGCCCGACGTGCAGAAGATGATCGCGTCGATCGAGCGGGAGCTGGGCGACGAGGGACGCGTCCTCGTCCGCTACTCGGGGACCGAGAGCAAGGTGCGCGTGATGATCGAGGGAAGCGACCAGGCGCGCATCCAGACGTGGGCGCAAGAGGTCGCCGACGCGCTCGCGAAGTCCTGCCGCGCCTGATCGCGACGGTCGCGCGCCTGATCCGCAGCGCCGTTCGCGGTAGGCTGCGCGCGTGCAGCCGGTCGTCACCGCCGAAGAAATGCGCGCGCTCGATCGCGCGACGATCGACGTCATCGGTCTGCCCGCGATGACGCTGATGGAGACCGCCGGGCGCGGGGTCGCGGAGGCGGCGCTGCGCATGCTGAGCCACGGCCGTGCCGACGGCGGCGCGCGGCGGCAACGGGGGCGCGACGGGGACCACGTCGCGGTGGTCTGCGGTCCGGGCAACAACGGCGGCGACGGCTTTGTCTGTGCGCGCGTGCTACGCGATCGCGGCGTCGACGCGGTCGTCTACCTCGCGGTCCCGCGCGAGAGGATCGCGGGCGACGCGAAGTCGCACTTCGACATCTACGAGGCCGCGGGCGGCGTCGTGCTCGCGATCGACACGCCCGCCGGCCTCGACGAGCAGCGCGTGACGATGGAGCGCGCGGCGATCGCGATCGACGCGCTGTTCGGCATCGGGCCGGTGCGGCCGATCGAGGGGCACCTCGCGAACGTGGTCGCCGCCATCAACGCCGCGCGACAGCGACTCGCGGTCGACGTGCCGAGCGGCCTCGACAGCGACACGGGACGCGCGAGCGGCGCCTGCGTCGAGGCGACGCGCACCGTGACGATGGGGGCCGCGAAGATCGCGCTCGTCGGGGCGCCGGGCTTCGCGCACGCGGGCGTCGTCGAGGTCTGCGATATCGGCGTGCCGGCGGTCGTGATGGCGACCGCGAACGTGCGCGCGGGCCTGATCGAGGAGCGCGACGTGCGCGGCTGGCTGCCCGAGATCCGGCCGCTCGATCACAAGGGCACGCGCGGGCACGTCGTCGTCGTCGGCGGCGCGCACGAGATGCGCGGGGCAGGGCGCCTCGCCGCGAACGCGGCGCTCCGCGCCGGCGCGGGGCTCGTGACGCTGGCGGGCGACGGCGAGGTCGACGCGGATGACTCGATCATGACCCGCGCGATCGACGGCAGCGGCGCCTCGACCACGGGGACGGACGCCAGCGCCGCCCTGGTGCAACTCGATTCGCTGCTCGTCGGCAAGCAGGCGGTCGTGATCGGTCCGGGCCTCGGACAGCGCGATCCGGCCGAGGCGCGCGTCCGTGAAGTGCTCGCGCTCGGCATCCCGGCGGTGCTCGACGCGGACGCGCTCAACGTGCTCGCGCGCGATCCATCCGTGATCGCGAAGGCCGCGGGCCCGATCGTGATCACGCCGCACCCCGGCGAAGCCGCGCGACTGCTGGGCATGGCGACGGGGGAGATCGAGGCGGACCGACTGTCCGCCGCCCGGACACTCGCGAAGAAGACGAGCGCGGTGGTCGTGCTCAAGGGCGCGCGCACGATCGTCTGCGACGGCACGCTCGGCGATGACTTCTGCGCGATCAACCCGACAGGCTCGCCGGCGCTCGCGACCGGTGGAGCCGGCGACGTGCTCGCGGGCGCGATCGCGGCGCTGATCGCGCAGGGCTGCGCCCCGGCCGAGGCCGCGTGCGCCGCGGTGTTCATCCACGGCCGCGCCGGCGAAGCGCTGTTCGCGACGCACGGTCGCGGTGCGGTGTCGTCGGATCTTCCGCTCGCGTTCGCCTTCGCGTCCAAGCAGATCCAGAGCGGCGCGTGACGCCCGATGATCGTGCGGGCATTCAGCGCTGGACAAATCACGCTCGGTGCGTAGAGTGGTTCTCGACGCGTCTTTGGCGTCTCCTATGAACTGAGCCGATCCACGAACCCGTTCGTCGTCGAGAAGTCCGCATCGCGGGCTCTCGGCACGTCCTGCGTGTTCGGGTCGGTGACGTCGATCGCGTGGTCGGTCGTGCGCGTGCGCACGGTCTCGATCGGCGCGATCGATCTCGCACAGCGAGACGCCGTCGCGAATGCGCGAACACATCACGCATTCGATCCGCGCTGCGGATCGCACGAGCCCGCGCCCGCGGTGCTCGAAGGGAGACTTCCATGCCTTCGCTCAAGCAACTCCTCGCTCGACAGACCCTCCTCGCGTCCAACGACAACAACGCCGCTCCAGGGGCACCGTCCCCGTCGACCGGGACCGATACCGACGGCCACGCCGATACCGACGGCCACGCCGATCGCCCCGTGCGACTGGACGCCGGTGCTCCCGTCCGGACCGGTGATGCGCCCGATCTGCATGGGACCCGAGCTCGCGCTACCAGCGACGTTCGCGGCAACACTGTCGCGGGAAGCCGCGTGCCGCCGCGAGGAAACCACCGCCAACATCGCGCCCTCCGACCGCGACGACGGACCTAGCACCGTTGGCTCGAAGGGGGCCGTCCCCTTCGCGGACGGGATCGCTCCCGTGGAGGTTGGGTGATGTCGGACAGCATCCCACTCAACCTCGCCGGGAGCGATCTCGCGTCTGCCTTGAGACGCGCCGTGTGTCTCCACGCCCTCGTGAAGAAAAACCACCTGGACTTACTCACGGTTAGACGTGGCACATCGGCTGCTTTTACCAGCAGCATGTCGCGTTCGAAGAACAACACCTCGCCCTCCGACGTTCCGGCCTCCTCGCGTCTGCTCCGCAAGACGGACGCCCCCGCCCGTCAGCTGCGCGTGGTGGCAGAGGGCTCGAACCCGGCGCTGAGCGTGCCGAGCGCCCACTCGGAGTTCGAGCTGGCGTGCATGCCGCACCAGGCGGAGCTGTTCGGCGTCGCGATGCGCATCGCGCGCGATCCCGACACGGCGAAGGACCTCGTGCAGGAGACGCTGCTCCGCGCGATGTGCGCGTGGGACTCGTTCCAGCCGGGCTCGAACCTGCGCGCGTGGCTGTTCCGCATCCTCACGAACGCGTTCATCAACGGCTATCGCAAGCGCCGCCGCCACCAGCGCTTCGCGACCGAGCGACCGGGCGACGCGCTGAACGCGCTGTACGGTCGCGACCAGGATCGCACCGACGACCTCGAGGACACGCTGTCCGCGGGCGAGCTGTGCGACGAGGTGAAGACGGCGCTCGATCGCCTCGGACCCGAGTATCGCGACGTCGTCGAGCGCGCGGACCTGCGCGGCGAGAAGTACAAGGACATCGCCGACGCGCTGCACGTCCCGATCGGCACGGTGATGTCGCGACTGTTCCGCGCGCGCCGCGTGCTCGAGACCGAGCTCGCCGACTTCGCCGCGAAGGACTACGGCATCAAGCGCGCCGCCTGATCACGCGAAGTCAGTACTCGGCTTCGCGGCTCGCGGGCCAGACGTCGGCGTCGCCCGCCGGGACGTGCTCGCTCGACAGCTCGCCGCGCGCGTCGGTGTAGCTCGCCCACACGAGTCCGTCGGACGTGTGCACGAAGTACTGCTCCTGCCGCACCGGCGCGTCGTCCGCGCTCGGATCGACGACGTAGAACGTGCGCCACTCGTTGCGCGCGGGAATCGGCGGCGGCGGCGTCGTCGCGCGCGCGGCGGCGATCACCTCCGCATCGGCGTCCGTCGCGGCGGCGTTGTTCAGCGCGGCCGTGGCGCGGGCTCCACCGAGGCGCGCGAGGCCGCGCGCGGCGGCGACGCGGACCTTCGCGCTCGCGTCGTCGCGCAACAGCTGCGCGAGCGCCTTGGCGGCATCGTCGTCGCCGGCGAGGCTGGCGAGCGCGTGCGCCGCGTTGATGCGGACGAGCCGCGACTTGTGGAACACGAGCGCCTGCAGCGCCTTGCGCTTGGCGCCCGCGAGGAGCGGACCGCGTTGCTCCTTGGGCAGCGCCCACAAGAGACGCGCGAGCCCACCAGTCGCGTCGATCGCGCCCGCCCAGCCGCCGTGCTTGGCGACGAACAGCCAGCGCTCGACGATCGATCCCGCGCGCTTGTCCGTCGGATGCGCGGCGAGGATCTCGCCGAGCGCCCACGCGGCATCGCCCACGAGGCGGTCGTCCTTGCCCGACAGCGCGACCGCGAGCGTATCGATCGAGCCCGCGTCGCGCATCTCGCCGAGGGCCCACGCGGCGGCGCGACGGCGATCGGACGCGGCGTGCTCGACCATCTGGCGCAAGAACGGCGCGTCCGACGGATCGCTCGCGGCGGCGAGGCCGCCGATCGCCGCGAGGCTCGTCTTGACGTTCGCCTCCTGCGCGAGCGTGCGCAGGAGCTTTCGTGCGTTCGCATCCGGTCGGCCGCGTAGCGTCGCGCCGAGCGCGCGCACCACCTCGTGGCGCGTCGGTCCGCGATCCGTGGTCGCCTGCGACGACAGGGCCGCGAGCGCGGTCGGATCCGCGATGTACGCGAGCGCGGTCGCCGCCGAGCGATGCAGCTCTGTCGGCCCTTCGCGCAAGACGTCGAGCAGCGGCTTGGTCGCCTCGGGGCGGCCGATCTCGCCGAGCGCGTCGATCGCCGCGCGACGCAGGCGGCTCGGGTTGCCGGGGCCCGCGAGCGAGGCGAGCTTCTGCGTGGCCGCGGCGACGCGCAGGATGCCGAGGTACTCGGCCGCGAGCACGCGGACCTCGAGGTCGTCGTCGGCGAGGTACTCGACGAGGACGTCTCCCGCGCGGGCATCGCCGCCGATCAGCGGGCGCAACGCCTCCATCGCGGCGACGCGGATCGCGGCGTCCTTGCTCGCGAGCGCGCCGAGCACCGGCACGAGCGCGGCGGGATCCTCGGTCGCGCCGAGCGCCTTGAGCACCATCGGCATCGCGACGCGCCCGCGCGACAGCTCGGCGGCGAGCGTCGAGGTCGCGCGCGGATCGCCCGACTCGGCGAGCAGCGCGACCGCGCTCGGTGGATCTCCCGAGATCTTGCCCTGGAGGTGCAGCACGAGCGCGGGCACCGCCGCCTTGCCGGCGACGCGGAGCGCTTCGCGCGCTCCGTTGCGCGTCTGTGGCTGCGCGAGGTTCGTGACGAGGGTCCGCATCGCGTCCTCGCCGGCCTTGCCCGCGCCGGGCGTCGCCGCGATCTGACCCAGCGAGTACGCGACCTTCGCGCGGTATGCGTCGTTCTGCACGTTCAGCTGCTCGGTCAGCGCGTCGATCGCATCGACGGCGCCGAGCGTTCCGAGGGCCGCGACCGCGGCGGTCTTCACCTCGTCGTCGGGGTCGTTGAGCAGGCGGATCAGCGCCGGTACCGCCGACGGATCGCCGAGCTTGCCGACGGCGCGCACCGCGAGCCGCCGCGTCTCGCGCGCCGTCTCGGAGAACTTCGCGACGAGCGGGATCACGGCGCGCTTGTCACCGAGCTCCTCGAGCTGGACGATCGTCGCGTTCTTCACGTCGGGCTTGTCGTCGTCGAGCCGCGGGATCAGCGCGACCACGACGCTCGGGTTGCCCTTCTTGCCGATCGTGCCGAGCGCCTTGACCGCCTTCGCGCGCACCGTGGGATCCGCGTCGCCGAGCGTGCGCGTCAGCGCCTGCGTCGCGTCGGTGCCGCCGATCTCGCCGAGCGCCTCCGCCGCGATGCCCGCGGTTTTCGGATCGATGTCGGCGAGCCACTCGATCAGGATCGGCACCGCCGCGATCGAGCCGCCCGCGCCGAGCGCCTTGGCCGCCGCGTGGCGGACCTTCTCCTCCGGATCGCGGAGCGCCTTGAGCAGGTGCGCCTGCGTCAACGCGATGTCGTACTTCGCGAGCTCGATCACCGCCTCGTGGCGCTTGCTCGGATCGTCCGACGACAGGCCTTCTGCATCGACCTCGACGCGCCCCGCCCAGTCGAACGTCCACGCACCGGCGGGCTCGCGACCGAGCGCAGCCAACAGAACAATCCCGAGGGCGAGACGCTTCATGACCAGCGGCGAGTATGCCATCGAAATGCGAGTGCGCTCGTCGCGGACGTCAGGGCGCGGACGGCTGCGGTGCCTGCCGCGCCTCGATCCGCTTGGTCAGATCCGCGATCGCCCACTCGACGCTCGCGCGCGTCTTCTCCGGCAGGTCGAGCTCGAGCATTCCGCGGTACTCGGCGCGTGCGCCCTCGTAGTCACCGCGCTTCCAGCGGATCACCGCGAGCACCTTGCGCGGGCGCTCGTCCCCGGGTGCGAGCGAGCGCGCCTTCTCGAGGGACGCGATCGCGCGCGCGGCGTCGCCCCGATTGAAGTACAGCATCCCGAGGTCGTGCCAGGCCGACGGATCGTCGGGGCGCGCCCGCGTGACGCCCTCGAGCTGCGCCGTCGCCTCGGGGTACTCGCCCCAGCTGATCAGCGTGTCGGCGAACTCGCGGCGCGCGAACGCGATGCTCGCCGGATCCTTCGCGCTCGCGATCGCCGCCTGGTAGTGCCTGCGCGCCTCGTCGTGCTTGCGCGCCTTCTCGGCCGTCTCCGCCTTTTCGACCTCGGCGCGCACCGGCGCGCTCGGCTTCGCGCGCCCACCGCACGCCACGAGCGCGAGGGCCACGAGCACGCGCTTCATTCGTGCGGCTTCTTCGGCTTCGCGACGCCGATCGACGCAGGCCGCCGCGCGGGCGGAACGATCTCGATCGCCGCCTCGATGTCGTCGTCGCCGACCTCGTTGGTCGGGTGATGCGCACGCCGCGGACGATTCAGGATCTCCGGATCCGGCGTCTCGACGTCGCGGCTCGCCTGATGGAGACGCTCGATCTCCTCGATCGACTGCTGCCGCGTCGGATCGGGCTTGCCGAGCAAGCTGCGCAGCTCCGCGCTCGTCGGTGCCTTGACCGGCGTCTCGGGGCTCCACTCGTCGGCCGCCATCGCGGCGTCCACGCGCGCGGCGAGCGAGGGCCTCGACGCGGGTGGCGGCTTGCTCGGTCGGGTCGCCGGCGGGTTGGTCGGCGGCGCCCGGAGCGGCATCTCGCGCGGCGCATGGCCACGGTCGGCTGCGTCGACGAAGCGCGGCATCGCGGGGTTCGTCGCGGCCTCCTCGCGCTCGACGAACCTGCGCGGCTCGCCCGGGTGAATGTCGAGCGTGTCGATGCTCTGGATATCGAGCGACGGGCTCGTGTCGTCGCCGACCGACAGGCTCGCCTCCGCGAACGCTTCGTCCATCGCCGGCATCGACGGCGTCGTGCGTCCCGCGAGATCCGGCGGGATCGTCGTCCGCAGGTTCTCGTCGATCGGCGGCAGCGTGACGCGCTCCTCGAGGTCGCTCTCCGACGCCTTGGGGATGCCCGTCGCGGTCGCGTCCGTGTGCACGTGCGCCGGCGCTTGCTCGTGGAACATGTCCGCGGGTCGCGCGGGCGGTCGCGGTGCAGCGGCGGGCACGAGCGTCGTGTTGAACCGCATCGGCGGCGGGTTCGTCGTCGCGTTCTCGAGGTCGACGGGGAAGGGCGGCCCGCTCTTGCGCGCGTCGAGCGGCGTCGTCGGCGGGATCGTCGGCGACGACTTGCGCGGGATCGGAGTCGGCGGCACCGTCGGCGCGCGACGCGGCGGCATCGGCGGCAACGTCGCGGCGCGCCTTCGCGGCTCGACGATCGGCGGCGGGATCGTGTCGTGCTTCGCCACCACCGGCGTGCGCACCTTGCCCTGGCCGCGCAGCGTGGTCATGCCGGGCGCTTCCGTCGACTCGCTGGGCTCGCCCGCGATCTCGGGCCATGGCGCGTCCTGCGCGCCCTTCTCGGTCCACGACTGCGCCGCCGGTGCATGGCCCTTCTGGGTCTGCAGCGCCGCGGGATCGACGCGGTCGCTCGGCTTGCTCGGCGTCTGCGCCGCGCGATCCGACCACTCGTTCGCGTCGACGTCCGCGGACGCCGCGCGGCGCTCCATCGTCGACGGGCCGCGTGCGTAGCGCGGGTCGTCGGGCGCGAACGCGCGCAGCTCGGCGGGCGGATAGACGTTGTCCTGCGCGGGCCGCGTGGCGGGTGGCGCGCTCGGTGGCTTCCGCGCCTCGCTCGCGGGTGCCGGAGGGCTCGCGTCCCCCGACGAGGACGCGGTCGCGTGGCGCCCCGATTCGCTCGCCGGGCCCTGGCTCGCGGCGCGTCCGGGCCTCGCGAGGCCGCTCGGCACCGGCGCGAAGTCGCTCGATCGCGTACGGCCGGTGATCGGATCGATCTCGCTCGACCGCGTGCGACCGGTGCCCGGATCGATCTCGCTCGATCTCGTGCGAGCCGCCATCGGGTCGATGATGGGCTGCTCGCCCGTTCGTCGCACGGCGGGTTGCTCGCTCGATCGCGTGCGGCCCGTTGCCGGATCGATCTCGCTCGATCGCGTGCGAGCCGAGATCGGGTCGATGATGGGCTGCTCGCCCGTTCGTCTCACGGCGGGCTGCTCGCCCGTTCGTCGCAGTGCGGGCTGCTCGCCGGTGCGGCGCACCGCGGCCTGCTCGCCGGATCGCGTGCGCGCGGCCGCGATCGGTCCCGATGGCTCGCGCGCGATCACGTTCGGCTGCGAGGTGTCGCGCGCGACCGCGATCGGCTTGGACGGCTCGCTGCTGATCTCGACCTCGGGCTCGGAGTCGCGCTCGAGCGGCGCACCCTGGTGCCCGATCATCGTCGACTGCGCCTTCGCGGGCGGTGCGTTCGAGAGCACCTCGCTCGACGACGGCGCTGCCTTCGCGGGCGGCGCGCTCACGCTCTTCGCGCGCTCGGACGCGGGGATCGGGGCGGTCGCGACGAGCGCATCGCTGTCGTCGGGCGCGCGCGGGGCGGTGATCTCGCGCGAGTCGACGACCTCGACCTGCGGCTTCGGTCGCGCCGCCGACACCGAGGAGTCCGGCGCGCGGTCGAGCGAGTCGAGTCGCGGCTGCGTGCCGGTCGGCGCTTGCTCGCTCGCGCTCGCGTCCTGCTGCGCCTTTTGCCACGGGTACTCGATGCGGCCGTGGTTCGCGTGACGGATGGTGTCTTTCAGCGAGTTGGACAGGATGCGAAGATCGGACATCGACAGTCCAGACTCGTCGAGCTGCCCGAGGTGCAGCTTGCCGTAGACGATGCGCTGGACGAGCGCGTCGATCGCCTTGGCGTCGGGCTTCTTCAGCGTGCGCGAGGCGGCTTCGACCGCGTCGCAGATCGCGAGGATCGCCGTCTCGCGCGACTGCGGCGGATGCCCCGGGTACCGGAAGTCCTCGATGGTGAACCCGTTCGGGTTGCCTTGCTCCTGCGCCTTGCCCCAGAAGTACTCGAGCACCCCGTTGCCGTGGTGCATGTGCATGAAGTCGACGATGCGCTCGTGGA
Source organism: uncultured Kofleriaceae bacterium (assembly GCA_964617845.1). GTDB lineage: Bacteria > Myxococcota_A > Polyangia > Haliangiales > Haliangiaceae > JABFXX01. The sequence continues at coordinate 203,804 of CAZUAR010000004.1, forward strand.
GCCCCGCCTTGCGCGCGGTGACGATGCCCTCCGTCACGTGCGCGAAGATCGCGTCCGTCGAGACCTCGGGCGGCAGCTTGTCGTGCGGGCTCGTCTCGCCGGGCTCGAGGTTCTCGATGAAGTACTTCGGCTGGAGCGACTTGCCGAGATCGTGGAACAGCGCGCCGACGCGGACGAGGCGAGCGTTCGCGCCGATCGCCGACGCGGCGATCTCGGCCATGTTCGCCATCATCAGCGAGTGCTGCCACGTGCCCGGCGCGCGCGTCGCGATCTGCTTGAGCAGCGGGTTCGAGTGGTCCTCCAGCTCGACGAGCTTCGCGCGCGTGATCTCGCCGACGAGCAGCTGATAGACCGGCACGAGCGGCACGGCGAGCACGCTCGCGAGCACCGGCCCGAGCAGCGCCGCGAACCACGGCGAGTGCAGCGGGTCGGAAAGCGTCGGTAGCGCGCCGGTCGTCAGGTACGACAGCAGCACGAACGTGCCGACCGTACACAACGTGGTGATGCCGCCGGCGACGAGGACGGCGCGCACGCGATCCTTGGGCTGCTCCGCGACGACGAGGCCCGCGACCGCGGCTTGCACGAGCAACACGACCGCGACGCCGACGTCGAACGGACCGAGCAGCCCGACGACGAGCGCGAGGAGCACGCCGCTCGCGAGACCGACGATGCGATCGAGCGCCATCGTCGCGACGAACGCGATCAGCGCGACCGGCACGACGAGCGCGCTGACGGCGGTGAACAGCATCGCGATCTTGATGGCGATCGCGACGGCGACGATCGTCGCGAGGCTGACGAGCTGTACGCGTACCAGTCGGCCGCGCGTCGAGCGCCGCATGTGGTGCGTGAAGATCGCCGCGAGCACGAGCGGCAACAGGAACAGCGCGACGTAGGGCAGGGCGCCCGTCGGCGCGGCCGCCACGACCGCCTGCACGTTCTCGACGTCGGCCTGGCTCGCGACCTGGCCGCGCGCGATGACGATGCCGCCGCTCCCGAACCGCTTCTCGACGGTCTCGAAGCCCGCGAGCGACGGAACGCGCACCGTGATCGGCGCCGGCTTGCCGAGCTCGACCTCGGCCATGCCGGCCTTCGCGAGCAGCCGATCCAGCGTCAGCGTCGGCATCACGAGCAGCGCGAACACGAACGCCATCGCGAGGCCGAGCCCGAGCGATACGCGCGGCCGGCGCGGAATCGTCTTCGCGAGCTCGCCGCGCGGTGACCGAAGGGATGCGAGCGAGCGTTGGGGGACGGGTTGGGTTCCCGGGACGGGAGGTATCTCGGACTCCGTGGGCATTCAGATCCCGATGTCGAACTCGGCGCGCGTGCGGGCGCCACCGGTCGATGGGAACTGCATGCCTCGCATCACTCCGTTGATGCACGCCCACGTCCCACCCTGCTGCTTGCCGTCGACCTTCACGAGCGACACGCGACCGCTCTTGCCGTCGATGATGATGCCGATGTTCGCGCTGCTCGCGCCGGTCTTCGCGAGGCAGCCACCGAGCCTGCCGCCGTACTTCGAGTACACGTTGTAGACGGTGCCCATGTCGAGCGGTCCTCCGCCGCCGTCATCGCCCTCGTCGGACATGTCGAGCGAGAGGTCCTCGCTGCCCTTCGTGTAGTTGCCTCCGCCGCCACCACCGCCGCCGCCGCCGGAGTGCCGCGCCTTCTTCGGCGGCGCCTTGGGCATCGTGACCGTGACCTTGAGCTCCGCCCCCTCGAGCTTGTCGATGCCTTCGACCTTCTTCTCCTTGTCGCTCGACGCGGCGCGGATGATCAACATCACGCCGAGCGCCGCGCCGATCACGCCGAGCCCGATCACGCTGTACAGGAGCGCGCCGCGCTTCTTGTCGCTCTTCTGGACCTGGACCTCCGCCTGCGCGCGCCGCGCGTCGTCGCGCTTCTGGCGCGCCGTCTCGACCATCGGTCCGAGCAGCGGGTGGGTCTCGACCTGCGCGCGCGCACCCGAGTCCTTGTCCATGATCACGTTGCCCGCGACGATGTCGCCCTTCTCGATCTGCGCGATGACGTCCGCGAGCGAGAACGGCCCGTAGTCGAGCTTGCCCTTCGAGATGAGCCACTTCTCGTTCGAGTCGGCGAGCGCGGTCGCGAGCGCGACGTCGATCTGCCCCGACATCCCCGAGCCGCCCGGCGCGAGCGAGGTCGCGAGGCTGACCTGTTGATCCGCGAGCGATGGCGCGTGATCGATCTTGGGCACCGACGACGTCGTGACGGCGCCGCCCTTGTTGAGCGCCTCGCCGACGACCTCGCCGAGAACGTCGGGTCGCCCGAAGCGCTTCTCGGGGTTCTGATGGCACGACCGACCGACGAGCTCGTCGATCTGCGTGTTCAAGCCGGCGACGATCTCGCTCGGCCTCGGGCCACCGCGCTCGAGCGGTTGTCCGACGAGGCACTCGTAGAGCAGCGCGCCGATCGAGTACACGTCCGACGCCCCGTTCGGCGCGCCGCCGGCGAGCACCTCGGGCGCGATCGTCGCGCCGCCCGGAACCATGCCGGCCACGATCGCCGCCGCGGTCCCCGCGCCGAGCGCGAGGTCGATCACGCGCACGCGGCCCGTGCGGCTCACCACGATCGATTCATCGGCGAGCGCGCCGTGCACGGCATCGCCGAGCGCCGCGGAGATGCCGACGATCAGGTTGCCGGTCGCGCGCGTGCCGAGCCCGGCGTTGCCGGCGCGCCCGCTCATGCGCTTTTTCATCAGCAGGTCGCGCACGAGCGAGCCGTCGACCTCCTCGGTGGCGATCCACAGCTTGTCGCCGGTCAGGCCGGCCGCGAGCGTCTTCACGAGGTGCTTGTGCTCGGGCATCGCCGCCGCGGCGCGCGTGCCCGCGATGATCTGATCGCGAACCGCGACGTTCGCCGCGATGTTCGCGTGCACGACGTAGATCGTCGCGGGCCCCTTCGGCCCCTCGGCCTTGTACGCATCCGCGATGCGCAGCGGAAAGAGCGACGCTCCCAATCGGTACTCGCCGAGCGCGAACCCCGGCGCGAGCCGCGATCCCGACATCGACGCGTGGCTTCCGGACGTGGTTCCAAGCGCGGTCATCGCGGAGCAGCCCCCATGGAAGCGCTAAGAATAGGGGTCCGCCCCCCGGGAATCAATCGGTCCGCGCCGGCGGAATCGGCTTGCGCTACGGGCAGTTCGCAGCCTTCGCGCGCGCGATCGCCAGCGGGTACCGGCCGAGCGCACGCAGCGTGCTGCATCCGCGCTCCATGTCGCCGCCTTTGATCAGCGCGTCGGCGAGCAGGTACCTCGCGCGGACGTTCTTCGGATCGTCCTTGAGCGCGAGGTCCGCCTCGGCGAGCTGGCGCAAGCGATTGCCCTCGCGCAGCGCCGCTTCGGCGTTCTTCAGGTGCACGTTGTCGGCCTTTCCGGTGGGCTTCGGATCGCGCACGCGCGCATCGCGCGCCGGCACGATCGCGGCATCGACGGCCTTCGCGGCCACCGGCGCATCGACCGCGACACCGGCGTCGACGTTGGTCGCGATCGCGGCGTCGGGCTCGACCGCGATCGCTGCATCGACACTGGAGCTCGAGCCGGCTGCATTCGAGCCGGCGACATCCGATCCCGCCGCGAGCGCGACGTTCGATCCGCGCGAGTCCGCGGGCTCCTTCTTGCGCGTGACGAGGACGATCGCGACCGCGATCATCGCGAGCACGCCGATCGCGACGATGGCGAGGATCATCCCGCGTCCCCGGGACGCGACGGGCACCGCATCGGTTCCGCCGGCGGAGCGCGCGAGCGATGCGGTCGTCGCTGGTTGGCTCGGTGATGGCTGCGGCTCCATCGTCGGCGACGACGCGGGCGAGGGCGGTTGCGCGGGCAGCAGCGTCTGGCCGGGCTCGACGAGCTCGGCCGGCAACGCCTGGAAGTACGCCGACGCGGTCATCGGCGCCCGCAGGGCGCGGTTCGAGGAGGCGGCCGCCGCGCCGCCGCGCTTCACGTACGTCTCCAGCTGCGCGATCAGCTGATCGAGCTCCTCGGCGCTGCTCGGCCGGTCCTCACGCCGCTTCGATAAACACTTCTGCAGCAGCTCGTCGAGCTTGGGGTACTGCGCGAGCTCGGGCTGGAGGATCTCGAGGTTCGGCGGTGGCGTGCGGACGTGATGCGTGAGCAGCTCGATCGGCGACTTGCCCTCGAACATCGCGCAGCCGGTCAGCATCGCGAACATCGTCGCGGCGAGCGAGTACAGATCGCTGCGGCCGTCGAGCGGATGACCGCACGCTTGCTCCGGCGACATGAACTCGGGCGTGCCGAACACCATGCCCGCCTGCGTGAGCTGCAGCGCGCTCTGGCTCGAGACCGCGGTGCCCTCCATCAGCTTCGCGACGCCGAAGTCGAGGAGCTTCGCGTAGTCGGGATCGTCGCCGACCTTCAGCAGCAAGATGTTGTCGGGCTTGATGTCGCGATGGACGAGGCCGATGCGGTGCGCCGCGCCGAGCGCGTTCAGCGCCTGTCGCGCGATGTGGAGCACGCGCGCGGGTGCGAATGGACCATCGACCTCGAGCTCGCGCTGGACCGTGCGCCCGTCGAGGTACTCGAGCGCCATGTAGTAGTCGCCGTGCGGCGTGATGCCGAAGTCGAGGACCTTGACCGCGTGCGGCGAGTCGACCTTGAGCGTCGCGCGCGCCTCGCGGAGGAAGCGCTGCGCGGCGGTCCCGTCCTGCGTCAGGTGCGGCTTGAGCAGCTTGACCGCGACGCGGCGGTCCATCGCGAGGTGCTGGGCGCGAAACACCGAGCCCATGCCGCCCTCGCCGAGCAACGCGTCGAGGCGATAGCGCCCGTCGAGGACGACCCCGACCAAGCCCGCGCCAAAGCTCGAATCGCCACTACCCGTCGACATGCGGGGCGGTGGCTAGAATCGCATGCCGTTCTTCACGCGAAAGCTGAACCAGTCCCACCCGAGGTAGGCGGCTCCGACGGCGGCGATCACTCCCACGACCGGCGCGGTCGCGACGCCGAGGGCCACGGCACCGGCTCCCGCCAGCGCCGCAATCGCACCTTTCCGCTTGGCGACCACCTTGTTGCGCTGGACGATCGACGTCACGTCTGCAGGCTGCACCATGAGATGCACCCTGTCAAACCCGCGTCCCACCAGACACACCAAGTGCGGCTGGCTGGACACGCCCCGCTCCAAACAGCCGGATCTCGTGATTTAACCCCCTGGCACTTCACGTGATAAAAAGAACTTCGATGTCTCCAGGCGGTACTCGTTCACGTCAGCCCAACCACGGCGCGGTTCTCCTCGGTCTCGCCGGCGGCATGCTCGTCGTCGCAGCGGGTTTCACCGGCGGCTACTACGTCCTCGGCAACAAGAGCGAGGCGCGCGCGGCGTCGATGCCCGCGGCCAAGGAAGCGCCCGCACCAGGCGCGACGAGCAGCGATGCGCTCACCGCGTTCCTCGGCACGCGCGTCGACATCGTCACCGCGAGCGGCGTCACGCACCTGACGTGGGCCGAGCTCGGTGTCGAGCTCGATCCCGACGAGGCGAAGCTGTCGCCGGTGCGCAGCGAGGCGGACATCGCCACGCTCGGTGCGAAGGGCTCGCTGCCCGTGCGCGTCGATCGCGAGAAGGCGATCAACGCGCTGATGACGCTCAAGGCGAAGTTCGATCGCGCGCCCGTCAACGCGTACCTCGATCTCGAGGCGCGCGTGATCAACGAGGACAAGCCGGGCCTCGGCCTCGACGTGTTCGGCTCGGTGACGCGCATCGCGGGCGCCGCGCGCCAGGCCGCGCCGAAGCTCGAGCTGCTCTCCGTCGCGATGCCGGCCTCGGTCACCACGGCGGCGCTCGGCATCGATGACATCTCGCACGTCCTCGGTCACTACGAGACGAAGTTCCCGGTCACCGATCGCGATCGCAACTACAACCTCAAGCTCGCCGCCTCCAAGGTGAACGGCTACGTGATGAAGCCCGGCGAGGAGTGGTCGTTCAACGACACGGTCGGCGAGCGCTCGCAGAAGCAGGGCTACAAGATCGCGCACGTCATCACCGCCGGCGAGATGGTCGATGGCCTCGCGGGTGGCACCTGCCAGATCTCGACGACGCTGTTCGGCGCCGCGTTCTTCGCGGGCCTCGACATCGTCAAGACCACGAACCACTCGCGCCCGTCGACGTACACGCCGCTCGGCTTCGACGCGACCGTCGTGTGGCCGAACACGGATCTCAAGCTGAGGAACCCGTACGACTTCCCCGTCGCGCTGCGCTACGTCGTGGCGAGCGGCGAGGCCAAGGTCGAGGTGCTCGGCAAGGCGCGTCCGTGGGACAAGATCGTGTTCGAGCGCGAGGTCATCGAGGAGACGCCGTACAGCACCGAGGAGCGCCTCGACGAGGAGATGCCGCTCGACTTCACGTCGATCGATCAGGCGGGCTTCAACGGCTACAAGCTCGAGCGCTTCCGCCGCTTCTACTCGAAGGGCAAGCTCGTGAAGTCGAACAAGTGGACCGTCACGTACAAGCCGGTCACCGAGTACATCCGTCGCGGAACCAACCCGGATCCGAACCTCGAGCCGCCCGAGGTGAAGGAGCCGCACGGCCCCAAGCCGCCGAAGTCGGAGAAGTACTCGATGGCGCAGTAGCGTCACCGAGCTCCAACGAGAAACGCCCCGATGTTCGTCGGGGCGTTCGTCGTTTCGGGACCGATCGTCTCGACGATCTACGAGCCGTACGGGTCGGGGACTTCCTTGGGATCCGGCTGGGGCGCCTCGGGCATCTGCGCGTTGCCGCAGTTGCCGTTCGCCTTGCTGCCCGACATCGTCATCGATTGACCGCCGCCGAGGTCGGTCTTGCCGCCCGAGCCCCACGACATGTTGGCGCCGGCGTGGACCTCGACGTTCTCCTTCTCGGCCTTCATCTCCACTTCCTTCGCGAAGATGACGGTGTCGCCTTCCGGCGATTGGAAGCAGACGTCGCCTTGCTTGGCCTCGATCGTGATCTTCTTGTTCTTCGCGTCGAGGACGATCTGACCGACGTCCTTGCCGTCCACGATGGTCAGCGTCTCCTTGTCGTCGTCGAAGACGATGCGCGAGCCGGAGCGCGACTTGATCACCCGGCGCGTGTTCTTCTTGTCGTCGTTCTTGTCGGGCGGCTTGTCCTTGCCGTTCCAGAACGCGCCGACGACGAGCGGGTAGTCGAGGTCGCCGTGCTCGAACATCACGAGCACCTCGTCATCCTTCTCCGGGATGAAGAACCAGCCGCGGTTCTTGCCCGCGCCGAGCATGATGATCGGGCACCACCAGGTCGTCTCGTCCTTGTTGAGGACGGGGATCTTGACCTTCACGCGCCCGAGCTTCTGCGGATCCTTGTTGTCCGTGACGATGCCGATGACCGGCTCGTAGACCCGGCTCGACTCCATCTCGGCGATGCGGATCTGCGCCGCGAACACCGAGGGGAGGTCATAGACGTAGACCGGGCGCATAGGAAGCTAGCTTACTACGGGGGCGGCGCGGTCGGGCTTCCCGGAACGAGCACCGGCAGGACGCCGAGGACGGCCAGGCTCGGCTCGCCGGTAGGTGTGACACCTGTCGGACGAGCGCGGTCGGTGCCCCCGGCGACCGCCAGGAGGCCGATCCGCATCTGGTCGGCCTTCCAGTCGGCGGGGATCGTCAGGTCGAAGCGGTCGCGGATCAGCTCGCCGGGCTTCCAGCGCTGGGTCGCGTAGGCGCCGTCGGCGGTGGCGCGGAGCTGGGAGCGGAGGGCGTTGTTCGGGACGCGGTCCGTCGGATCGCCGGTGGCAGGGTAGGCGACCACCTGGAAGCGATAGGTGATGCTGGGAGCCCGTATCGCCTTGAAGTAGACGAACACCTCGATCTTCTCGCCGGGCCGGTAGGTCGCGTTCTCGGGAGCGCCGATGCCGCGCACCTCGATCGCGCCGCCCGCGAGCGTCGTGCCCTCGGTGACGACCGCGGGAGGGTCGGTCGACAGCACGTCCGACATCTGGCGGAACGCCTGGTTGAACAACGGATCGCGCGAGTAGAACGCGCGATCGAGCCACAGCTGCAGCGCTTGCCGCATGTGCGCGAGCGCGGGCGGGTTCTTCGGCGCGATGTTCGTGTGCTCCCACGGATCGGCCGCGAGGTCGTAGAGCTCCTCGACGTTGGACGCGAGGCGGAAGATCAGCTTGTACGCGGCCGAGATCGCCGCGCGCTGCTTGTTGGGCGCGTTCGTCTCGGCGAACACGATGCGATCGAGATCCTCGCGTCCCGCGAACAGCTGTGGCACGAGGCTGCGGCCTTCGAACGACAGATCCTTCACGTCGATGTCGCACAGGGCGGCGACCGTCGGGACGATGTCGAGCGGCGTGACCGCACCGCCGATCTTCCGCGCGGGGTTGTTCGGGATGTAGATGATGAGCGGAACGTGGAGCATCTCGCGGAACAGCGCGGTGCCGTGCGTGCCGAGCGGGATGCCGTGCTCGGCCATGCTGTCGCCGTGGTCGCTCGTGATGATGATGATCGTGTTGTCGTTCGACGGTAGCCGCTTGAGCTCGTCGAACAGCCGGCCGAGCTCCTGATCGGTCCAGCGCAGCTCGCTGTCGTAGAGGTCGGACTCGGTGCTGCCGTAGTCGACGACGTTCGGGTGCGCGACGTAGCGGCCGTGCGGATCGATATAGTGCGCCCACAAGAACCACTTCTTGGTCTGCTGGCGCGAGATCCACGCGAGCGCGTGATCGGTGACCTTGTCGGCCGCGACGCGATACGCGTCCGGGTTCTTGCCGATCGAGTTGTCGTAGTCGTCCACGCCTTGCTCGAGGCCCCAGTCGTTCCACCACTCGTGCGAGCCGATCACGCCGGTCGTGTAACCCTTGCGCTTCATGATCTCGGGCAGCGTGGTGTTCTCGGGCAGGATCTTCGGCGGCGTGCCCGGCGGCACCTTGTCGTCGATCGCGATGCCCGAGTGGAAGAACTTCGACGTCAGGATCGCGGGGATCGACGCCATCGTCCCGGCCGACGGCGCGTTCGCGAACGTGAACGACGTCGACCGGTTCACGAGCTCCGCGAGGCGAGGCGTCGTGTCGCGCTTCTTCGGGCTCGTCGCGTACCCGCCGAAGCTCGTGCGGTCGTAGCGAACGGTGTCGATCGTGATCAAGAGGACGTTCCACGGCTTCTTGAACACCTCGGGCACCGCGACCGTCGGCCCCGTCGGTGCGAGCAGCTCGGCGACGGAGAAGTCGCGGCCGTCGCAGTTCTGGTCGATGCCGTCGTCGGGGATGTCGGTCGCGCCGCGGTGGATGCGCTTGTCGAAGGGCGCGCAGTCCGCTTCGCCGAGCACGGTGCCGTAGCCATCGCGATCGAGATCGTTCGCGATGCGGACGACGGTGATCAGCTTCTCGAGCGCGGGCGACGCCGTGATCGCGACGTACTTCGTCTCGAGGTCCGCGCCCCAGAACGCGAACGTGCCCGTGGTGAGCACGAGCGTCGCGCCGGCGGCGATCAGCGCGGGGCGCTTGCCGCGCGGCCGCGGCATCGCGCACGAGCCGAGGCGGATGCCGGTGATCAGCGCGGCGAGGCCGATCGCGATACGCGCGGGGATCGCCCACGAGGCCCATGGCAGCACGAACCACACGCCTCCGAGGAACGCGAGGATCAGGATGGCGAGCAGGGGCGACGGCGGGATGACCGGCCGGATCCGCGCGTGGACCTGCGCGCCGACGCCCATGCCGATCGCGAACACGACGGCGGACTCGATCATGCGGAGCGGCAGCACCGAGCGGCTCTGCGGCAACGCGAACCAGCACGCGACGAGCGCGCCGCCGACGAGCGCGGCGATCGCGATGCCCGCGGCGCGCCACCGCCCGAGCGGATTCGCGACGCGAAGGATCGGCGCGAGAGCGCGGGCGCCGGACTCGGCCGCGAGGACGATCGTCGGGCGCAGCCAGCTCGCGACGAACAGCGTGACGATGGCGAGCGCCGCGATCACGCTCGCGGTGAGCTGGGGCTCCTTGAAGTTCGTGATCGCGTACGCGGCGCCGCGCTGGATGGCGAACGCGACGATGCCCGCGAGGAAGATCGCCGCCCACATGCGCGGCACGCCGCGGCGCAGGCCGTCATCGAGCGGGGAGGGCGCGAACCAGCCCGGACCACGCCCGCGCTCGGGGTCGAGCTGCGCGCGCACGTAGCGCGCGATGACCATGACGAGCGACAGCGCGATCGTCGCGAGCAGCCACAGCACGAGGGACAGCACCGCGATCAGCGCGGCGAGCCGCAGCTTGCTCCACATCGTGGTGCTGCCCGCGTACGCGCCGAGCGTGACGACATACTCGACGGGCGCGAACGCGAGGGCACCGCCGGTGGCCATCGCGATCGCGCGGCCGACGTCAGCGCGCGCGGCGTCGCGGACGCTGCGATACACGCCGAAAGCCACGATCCACGTCATATCACGCCGTGCTACCAACGCCTCCGTGAAGCGAGCGCTCCTGCTGGTCCTTCTGATCGCGTGCAGCTCGAAGAAGCCGGCGCGCGACGAGGCCGGGTCGGGCAGCGGCAGCGCCGGCAGTGGCAGCGCCGGCAGCGGCGACGCGAAGTCCGACGTCGCCAAGCTCGACGCCGCGTGCAACGCGAACGACTACGAGGCGTGCCGGAACCTCGCGATCGTCCACCAGGAGGGACTCGCCGGCGCGACGCAGGACCCGACGAAGGCGACGCTCCTGTTCCGCAAGGCGTGCGACGGCAAGAACCTCGCGGCGTGCAACCAGCTCGCGCTCGCGATCGCCGAGGGCATCGGCGTGCCGAAGAATCCGGTCGTGGCCGTCGAGCTCTATCAACGCACGTGCGATGCCGGCTACAAGCTCGCGTGTCGCAACCTCGGCCTCATGGTGCGCGACGGTCGGGGCGTCGCCGTCGATCTCGCGCGGGCCGCGACGCTGCTCGACGCTGCATGCGTCGCCGCGACGGCGTACGCGTGCACGAACGCCGGCGATCTCGACGGACAGCGCGCCGCCAGCGCGCCCGACGACGCGACGCGCGCGCAGCTCTACAAGGACATGATCGCCCACTACAAGCGCGGCTGCGACGACGGCGATCCGACGTCGTGTCGAAACCTCGGCATCGCGTACCTCGAAGGCAAGGCGCTGCCGACGAGCACGACGGCCGCGAGCGTGTGGCTCACGCGCGCGTGTCGACTCGACGAACCGATCGCGTGTCGCGTGCTCGGCGCGATGACGGTGCAGGGCGTCGGCGTGCAGAAGGATGTCGCCGCGGGCATCGCGATGCTGAAGCGCGCGTGCGATCGAAAAGACACCGAAGCGTGCACCGCGCTCGCGGCGATCGACGCGAGCGCTGGATCGGGTTCGGGGACCGGTTCCGCCACGCCACCGAAGTGACCTCGCCGGTCCGGATTGCGCGTGCTGGTGACAATGTAGGCAGAACGCTCATCTGTCGTGACACGGAGCGTAACTATCGAGTCTGCGGTCGCTCCCGCGAGGGTCTCCAGAGCCGGGATCACAGCTTGTCCACAGGGGCGGCCACAACGCTGACCAGTGCTTGAGATTCGGACGTTTAGGGTCAAAAACGCTTGTGAACAAGTCGGGGGATCTTGTGGGTTATCGACAGGGGTGCTCACAGCGCGGCGCGTCACAGTCCGGCCCTCCGGACTGTGCGTCAGCGCCCGGGCGATGTGGGCCAACCCACACGTTTCGAGCCGTCCGCCGGCCGGACCAAACCGTCCGTGGGGCGGACGCTGACGTCCGCCGTGCGGACAGTTTCCTCGCCAAATGACAGCAATGCCGCATTTCGCGGCATCCCTGCGAAGGCACCGTCACGCGGTTCGCGAAGCCGTTCTGTGACTGCGTATACAAGTCACTGCGATGAACACGTCATCGAAGCGATCGATACAGCGCCACGTACTCGTCGGCGGACGCGGTCCACGACGAGTCGCGCGACATCGCTCGTCGACGGAGCGCACTCCACGCACGGTGATCGCGGGCGGTTGTCACGGCGCGCTCGATCGCCGCGAGCAGCGCGGATGACGTCGGCTCGTTGAACGGAAATCCCGTACCGGCGTCGCTGTCCGCATCCCGGACAGTGTCCACGAGGCCGCCGACCGCGTGGACGATCGGGATCGTTCCGTAGCGCATCGCATAGAGCTGGCCGAGCCCGCACGGCTCGAACCGCGACGGCATCAGGAACACGTCGCTCCCCGCGTAGATGCGGCGCGCGTACGCGAGGTCGAAGCCGACGCGCACGCTGATCGTGTCGGCGAACGTATCCGCGAGGTAGCGAAACCGCGCCTCGAGCTCGGGCTCGCCGGCGCCGAGCACGACGAGCTTCACGCCGAGCGCGTGGAGCTCGGGGACGATGTCCGCGACGAGATCGAGGCCCTTCTGGCCGGTCATGCGTGCGACCACGCCCGCGAGCAGGTCGCCCTCGGCGAGCTCGAGACCCGCTTCCTTCGCGAGCGCGCTCCTGCACACCGCTTTCCCGTCGAGGTTCTCGAGCGAGAAGTGCGCGGGCAGCGCCGCGTCCGTCATCGGATCCCACGCGTTCGTATCGATGCCGTTCGCGATGCCGGCGATGCGCTTCACGTCGTGCACCAAGAACCCGTCGAGCGCCTCGCCGAACGCGGGCGTCAGGATCTCCTTCGCGTACGTCGGGCTCACGGTGGTCGCGACGTCGGCGAGCGCGAGCGCGCCCTTGAGGAAGCTGACCTGATCCCAGAACTCGATCTGGTGCTGGTTGAAGTACGACCACGGGAAGCCGAGATCCGTCATCGCGGTCTTCGGGAAGATGCCGCGGTAGGCGAGGTTGTGAATCGTCGCGACGATCGTCAGCTCGGGATGCGCGACGCGCGCGTAGATCGCCGCGGGGCCGCCCTGCCAGTCGTGCACGTGCAGCACGTCGAGCCCGCCGAGCATGATCTGCGCGGCGTCGAGCGCGGCCGCGCCGAGCGCACCGAAGCGAACGTGGTTGTCGCCCCACTCACCGGCGCCACCCGGTCCGTACAGCGTGCCGATGCGATCGAACAGCTGCGGGCAGTCGAGGAGGCCATAGCGGACGCGGCCGATGTCGACCGTGCGCAACCCGGCGCCGAACGCGTTGGGGCCGACGCTCAGCGGCAGCGGCACCGCCGATGACAGCGTCAGGCCGGCGCCGGCGATCTTGCCCTCGACGCCTCGATAGAGCGGGACGAGCACGCCCACGCGAACATCGGAGATATCCGCCTGCGCTGCGGGCAGACCGGCCACGACGTCGGCCAGCCCGCCGGACATCGCGAACGGTGCCACCTCGCTGGCGACGTGGAGAACGCGCATCATTCGTGGTCAGGCGACTTCGCCGGAGTACTTCTTGAACCGCGGCCCCGCCGAGTCATAGCTGTGGCGCGTCTGGCCGGAGACCACGAACGTGCCCGGACGCAGCTGCGAGAGCAGCTCGGGCTCGTTGCCCATCAGCTCGGCGACGTCGTTCGCGAGCACGATCGGTCCCTTCGCAGGAACGAGCGTCCCCTTCGGCACCACCACGATCCCCGAGTCGGTCACGAACGGGAATCGCTCGCGATCCGCCGCGGCGTCCTCGCCGATCACGCAGCCCGGCTCGATCTTGCAGTTCTTGTCGAGCAGCACCCGGCGCAGCTTCGCGCCGCGGCCGATATCGCAGCCGGAGAGGATCACGGAGTCGCACACGTCGGCGCCCGCGTGCACGAAGCAGTCGTACGACAGCACCGTCTCGCGAACGGTCGCGCTCGCGATGATCGAGCCCTCGCAGATCAGCGAGTCGTCGACCTCGGCGGGGCCGAACCCCTCACCGGCGCGCACGAAGCGAGCGGGCGGGTAGTCGCGCTGGGCGCTGCGAATGCGCCACTTGCGGTTGTACAGATCGAGCGCGGGGACGCGCGCGCGCAGCTCCATGTTCGACGTGAAGTACGAGTCGATGGTGCCGACGTCGCGCCAGTACGGCCTGGCACCCTCGGGCTCGCCGGGGATGGAGTTCTGCGCGAAGTCGTAGACGTCGACGCGCGCACCCTCGGCGACGAGCTGCGGGATGATGTCGCGGCCGAAATCGTGGCGCGAGGAGGGGCGGCCGCCGTCGTCGACGAGGACGCGCTCGAGGACCTCGCGCTTGAAGATGTAGTTGCCCATCGAGACCAGCGACCAGCCCGGGCGATCCGGCATCTCGGGCGGGTTCTTCGGCTTCTCGATGAAGCCGATGATGCGGCCGTTGGGGTCGACGTCGATGATGCCGAACGCGCTCGCCTCGGAGACCGGGACGGGGAACGCCGCGACGGTGAGATCGGCGTTGCGGTCGCGATGCGCGACCTCCATCTGCTCGACGTCGAACTTGTAGATGTGATCGCCGCCGAACACCGCGACGTAGTTCGCGCGCGCGTCGCGGATGAGGTTCAGGTTCTGGTAGATCGCGTCGGCGGTGCCGCGGTACCAGAACTCGCCGAGGCGCATCTGCGCGGGGACGACCTCGATGTACTCGCCGAAGCCCGAGAGCCGCCAGTTGCGCGACAGGTGCTTGATCAGGCTCGACGACATGTACTGCGTGAGCACGTAGATGCGCCGGTAGCCGCTGTTGATGAAGTTCGAGAGGACGAAGTCGATGATCCGGTAGCGACCCGCGAACGGCACGCCCGGCTTCGAACGGTGCACCGTGAGCGGGCCGAGGCGCGAGCCTTTGCCGCCCGCCATGATCATGACCAGCGTGTCCTTCATGCAGGAAACCTCGCTGGACGAATGTAGCAAGCTACGCGCCGCGCATCGCCGTGCGCGACCGTCGAATCAGTTCGTCTTGGCGCAGGCGCGCCCGTAGATCGTGCTGCTCGACGCGCTCGCGACCGCCTTGCAGGTGTAGCCCGTACCGCACGCCGACTCGCCGGCGCACGCGGCCGTGCACTTCTTGCCGCCCGCTCCCGTGCTCACGCACAGATTGCCGGGGCCGCCGCAGTCGGCGTTCCTCGAGCAGGCCTTGCCGAAGCTCGAGAGCTTCGCGAACGGCACGACCTTGGGGTTGTCATCGATCCCGTGCATTCCGTACATGGTCGTGAAGCTCCACGACGCCGAGTCGAGCTTGGTCAGGAGCGTCGACACCGGCTGCGGGCGAAGGTGGTTCGCCGAGTCGCGGGCGATCAGGGCGGCGATGAAGTCCTGCACGGCGGCGGGCGAGGACGCGTCGGAGAACGACGTGGTCGTGATGACGTCGATGTTCTTGCCCTGCTTGTTCGGGTTCTCCTTGAACGCCTCGCCGATCTGGTACGTGTCGCAGCCCTCCGCGAGGACGACCTGGTAGCGATCGCGCGGCATCTGCGCGACGCGCATGTCGGCGTCGTCGAGGTCGCCCTCGGACGTCTTCTTCCAGTTCGCGAGCGCGAACCCGTAGAACGGGCCGGAGTGGCCCGAGTAGACGATGACGTCCTTGGTCGCGAGCGAGTCGGCGGCGAGGTTCTCGAGGACGATGCCGCCCGCGTCGGTGTCCGGATCGGTGTTCGTGCCCGGCTTGCCGAAGAACATGCGGACCTCGACCTTCACCGAGCGGCCGTCGGCCTTGACCGTCTTCTTGAATGGCGCGGTCGTGGTCGTCAGGCGATCCCACGACGTGACGGGCGCGGAGAAGCCTTCGCTCTTGAGCCACGTGAAGAACGCCTTGGAGTGCTTGAGGTGGTACTCCGAGTGGTAGTCCCAGCCGAAGTACACGTCGATGTCGAGCTTGCCGTCGGCGGTGAGGCGCTCGAGATCGAAGAAGCCGTCGGTCGACGCGCGCTCGCGCTTGATCTCGAACGTGATCGTCTCCTTCTTGTCCGCGCTGACGTTGGCCGGGTTCCAGCCCGACCACGGCGCCTTGCGGTACCACTCGTCGTTCGTCTCGAGCTGCGCGAGCTCGGTGTTCGACGGCTTGCCGACCTCGAGGTCGAACACCTGCTTGCCGCCGGAGAGGCGGATCGGCAGGCTCGACATGAGGTTCTTGCCGCCCGCGGCGAGCTGCTTGAACGTGAAGTCGAACGTGATCTTGTCCGCGCGCTCGCGGATCTCGAGGTCCTCGTACGCGCCGGCCTTTGCCATGCCGCCGAAGCCGCCGAACGACGCGTTCGGATCGTCGTGCTCCTTGTCGACGAGGTACTGCGTGATGAACCACGCGATCGCGATCTGCTTGTAGCCCACGAGCTTCTTCGCGGCGGCGAGGCGCTCGGCGGCCGGCCGGCTGGCCATGCTCGCGTCGAGGACGACCGTGCTCTTGCCCGACAGGATGTACTCCTGCGCGGTCAAGCTGAAGAAGTCGTCGGCCTTGCCGTCGTCCACGAACACGCTGTCCTCGGGATCTTCCGAGTCCCCGACGTCGGCGCAGGCACCCAGGAGCGAGGCGGAGGCGAGGGCGGTCAGTGCGAGGCTGGCTGTGCGGCGCATGGCCCTGGCATCGAGCAACCGATGTGCCCACCGGCACCCGCGGCATTGCGCGCAGTTCCAGCCGGCGGCAACTCGACTAGCCGGCTTGCCGCGCTGGTAGTGGCGACCGGTGTCCGGTATAGGGAGCCCATGGCAGGTAGTGACCTCCTCGTCTGGCTCGACATGGAGATGACCGGCCTCGATCCCGCCAAGGAGCGGATCATCGAGATCGCCACGATCATCACGGACGGACAGCTCGCGGAGATCGCGATCGGCCCGAGCATCGTGGTGCACCAGGACGACGCCGTCCTCGCGGCGATGGACGACTGGAACAAGAAGCACCACGGCGGGTCGGGGCTCGTCGAGCGCGTGAAGGCGTCGACGATCTCGGACGCGGACGCCGAAGCGCAGACGCTCGCGTTCATCAACGCGCACTGCGGCGCGAAGGAGCGCCCCGTGCTCGCGGGCAACTCGATCCATCAGGATCGCCGCTTCATCCGCCGGTACATGCCGGCGCTCGACGCGCGGCTGCACTACCGCATGGTCGACGTCTCGACGGTGAAGGAGCTCGCGCGCCGCTGGTATCCGCAGGTCGCCGCGAAGCAGCCGTCGAAGCAAGAGACGCATCGCGCGCTCGACGACATCCGCGAGTCGATCGAGGAGCTGCGCTACTACCGCAACAACGTGTTCGCTCCGATCGCGACGCCGTCGACGTAGCGCGGATCCGAGAAATGGCAACACGCCGTTCTCCTTCGCGGTTCTCGGTTCACCGTTCCCTATTCGACGACGGATTGTTCGAGCACAGCCTCTGGAACCAGAGGGAGCCGAAGCGCTTGGCATCGCCGAACTTCACTCAAGGCGCGGCCTCGCGCACGGACTCTCGCGACGAGCCGTGGCCCTTCGCGGTGCGCGCTGCGTGCGACGACAGCGCGGCGATCATGTCCTCCTCGGGAGGCAGGCCCCAGCCGGGCTGGTAGCCGAAGGCGTCGCGCGCGCTGCGCGTGTGCGTATTGCTGTCGACGAGGTCGATCGCGTCGAGCGGGACGAGCGAAGGATGCGGGCGGCCCGTCGCGTGCGAGAGCGACAAGAGATCCATGCGCAGCGTCGCGAGGTAGTTCGCGAGGCGGACCGCCTTCAGCGTCGGATCGAGCCCGCGCATCAGCCAGCGGTTCTGCGTGGCGACGCCGGTGGGGCAGTGGCCCGTGTGACAGCGCTGGGCCTGGATGCAGCCGACGGCCATCATCGCCTCGCGGCCGACGTTGATCATGTCGCAGCCGAACGCGAGCGCGAGCAGCGCGGTCTCGGGGAAGCCGAGCTTGCCCGAGCCGATGAACATCACGTTGTGGTGGACGCCGCGCTCGGCAAACGTCCGGTACACCTGCGTGAACCCGAGCTTGAACGGCAGCGCGACGTGATCGCTAAACACGAGCGGCGCGGCGCCCGTTCCGCCTTCGCCGCCGTCGATCGCGATCCAGTCGGGGGCGCGCTTGGTGCGATCGATCTGATCGGCGAGGTCGGCCCAGAACTGCATGTCGCCGACCGCGGACTTGATGCCGACCGGGAGCCCGGTCGCGTCCGCGATGCGCTCGATGAAGTCGAGCATGCTCGAGACGTCGGAGAACGCGGTGTGGTTCGCCGGGCTGATGCAGTCGATGTCCATCGAGATGCCGCGGATGCGCGAGATCTCGGGCGTGATCTTCGCCCTCGGCAACACGCCGCCGAGCCCGGGCTTCGCACCTTGCGACAGCTTGATCTCGATCGCCTTGACCTTCGCGGACGCGACGCTCTCGAGGAGCTTCTCCATCGAGAACGCGCCGGTCTTCATGTCGCGCGCGCCGAAGTAGCCCGTGCCGATCTGCCAGATCAGCTCGCCGCCGTGGCGGTGATAGTCGGAGATGCCGCCCTCGCCGGTGTTCTGCAGCGCGCCCGCGATCGCGACGCCCTTGTTGATCGCCTCGACCGCGGCGGAGGACAGCGAGCCGAACGACATCGCGCTCGTGTTGACGATCGACGCGGGGACGAACGCGTGCTTTCGCTTGCGCCAGCCGCCGAGCGCGCGCAGCGCGGGGAGCTTGTGCGCGGGATCGAAGTCGGGCTCGCCCTCGTGCGGCGTGTGTAGCGGGAACGCCGAGTGACGCACGAGGATGTAGCCCGCGCGCTCGATGTCGTTGTCGGTGCCAAAGCCGAAGTAGTTGTTCTCGCGCTTCGCCGACGCGTACACCCACCGCCGCTGGTCGCGCGAGAACGGCCGCTCCTCGTCGTTGTCGGTGACGATGTACTGGCGGAGCTCGGGGCCGATCGCCTCGAGCCAGTAGCGGAAGTGGCCGACGATGGGGAAGTTGCGAAGCACCGCGTGCTTCTTCTGCGTGAGGTCGTGAATCGCGACGATCACGAGAAACGCGCCGAAGCCGATCCCGATCCATGCCCAGACGGACATGCGGCCAGCATATGCCCATTGCCGCTATGGCGCGAGAACGCGGCAGCTCGCATCGAGGGTCGTTCGCACGACGCTCGCATCGGACAATGTCCGAGACGACGCGCACCGCGCGAACGCGTCGATGCCCGCGAGCGCGGACGGCGGGCGCACGTCCCACACCCATACGGTGCCGACGCTGCCCGCGATCGCGAGGCGCGTGCCGTCGGCCGACCACGCGAGCTGGGACAGCACCGCCGGCAGCTGCGCGGTCGCGGCGAGGAGCGCGCCCGTGTGCGGATCCCAGATGCGCACGCGGTCGCCGCTGATCGAGGCGACGAGCTCGCCGTCGGGGCTGAACGCGACCGCGACGACGATGCCGTCGCTGGCGGTCCACGACCGCACCGTCGCGCCGGTCGCCCAGTCGTGCAGCGCGATGTCGCCGCGCGGATCGCCCGCGACGAACCAGCGCGGACCGTTCGGTCCCGCGCCGACCGAGGTGGTGAACACCTTGGGCTGCGGCGCGTTCGCGACGACCTTGCCGGCGGAGTCGAGCAGGTAGACCTGCGAGAACGTGCCGACGACCAGCTTGCCGTCGACGATCGGCAGCTCGTGCGTGTACACGGTGTCGAAGTCGAACGGCTTCTTCGTCAGCGCAGGGCTCCACAGCGCGACCTCGGACGCGGGGCTGCCGTCGGTGAGCGTGGCGACGGTTCCATCGGGGAACACGGCGACGTCCCAACCGGGGGCGCCGAGGTCCGCGCTCGCGGTCTGCGTGCCCGAGGCGAGATCCCACCGGCGCACGGTGGAGTCGCCGACCGAGTACATCGTCTTGTGGTCGGCGGTCAGCGTCGCGGCGCGCGCGCGTCCGGTGTGGCCCGTGAACGTCACGCGCGGCTTCGCGGTCGCGACGTCCCACGCGACGAGCGTGCCGTCCTCGCTCGCCGAGATCGCGATGCCGCGATCGGCCGAGAGGTAGAGCGAGCGAACGCCGCGCGGATACGGCGGCTTCCTCGCGTCCGGGTCGGTCATCGTGCGGATCACCTCGGTGTAGCCCGGGGTGCCGTACGCGCGCGCGGGCGTGCCGTCGAGCGGCGTGCGCGCGACCGTGCCGTCGTTCGACGCGGTCCACACGACGTCGTTGCCCTCGAGCCGCAGGGCGCGGATACGCGCGGTGTGGACATCGAGGCGTCGCATGGACGCGATCGCGCCGCTCCTCGGCGGCAGCTTCCAGATCTCCTGGCGCGTCTCGCGAAACAGGTAGAGCCGATCGCCGACGACGGCCATGTCGATGAGGACGCTGTCGCGCGGCAGCATCTGCACGCGCTCGCCGGTGCGCGGATCCCACACGAAGCCGTTGCCGAGCTCGTCGCCGGTCACGAGCCACTCCCCCGCGATGACCGCCTTCTGGATCGCGACGTTGTGTCCGGCGAGATCCGCGATCTTCGTGCGCGTCCCGACGTCCCACAGTTGCGCGGTCGAGCCATCGCCGTACGTGAGCATCCAGCGCTTTGTAGGTGGCCCGCCCGCGACGAACCCGTACACCCACGTCCCGTGATCGAGCGACATCTCGGTCGCGCGGGTGCGAACGTTGTAGCTGCGTGCGAAGCGCTCGTCGCCGAGCAGCACGTGGTCGTCGTCGAGCCACGCGAAGCCCCAGACGCCGCCCTTGGTCGCGGTGATGCGCATGCGCGGATCGCCGGTGCGCCCGTCGACGAGCAGCACGAGGTCCGCGTCGGTGCTCGCGGCCGCGAGGAGCGCGCCGTCGGGCGAGAAGTCGAGCGACGAGATCTTCGTCGTGAAGCCGTCGATCGTGCGCGGCGTGCCGCCGATCGCGCCGAGCCAGATCGCGCCCGCCTCGTTCGACGCGGCGAAGTGCACGTGATCCGGCGCCCACACGATGCCCGTCGGTAGCTCCGCACGATCGCCGCTCGTCACCTTCCACCGCGCGAGCTCCTTGCCGTCCGCGGCGGCGAACACGACGAGCTCGCCGGCGTTCGTCGCGGCGAGCAGGTGCACGCCGTCGCGCGAGACCGCGACCATGTAGCCGCCCTTCTTGCGCCAGGCTTCGGTCTCCTTCGCGACGTCCCACGCGCGGATCGTCTCGTCGCCGCCGCTCGCGGTGTAGAAGCGATCGCCGGACGGCGAGGGCATGCCCGCGTTGACGCCGAACGGCGGCGACGGGATCACCGACACGAGCGCTGCATACGGCGCGCGCGCTTGCGCCGCGATCACCGCGAGCGCGGGCGGTACCGCGTCGCGGTTGTCGAGCGCGCCGACCGCGAGCGCCAGCGCCTTCGCGACATCACCCGCGAGCAGTGACTGGCGCGCGAGCTCCTGCAAGCTGTCCGCGAAGCGCCGCTCGGCGAGCCCGCGCGCATCGCGTGCGTCCTCGCGCTCGGTCTCCGCGATCGCGCGCTGGCGGTTGGCCTCGTCGCGCTCGTTCGCGATGCGCGACACGCCGATGGCCCCGACGACGATCAGCACGCCGAGCGCGATCATCGCCGTGGCGACCACTGCCTTGTGGCGGCTGATCCAGCGCCGGATCAGCTGCCAGGTCGTGTACTCGTGCGCGCCGACGAGCTTGCCGGCCTGGAAGGCGCGCAGGTCCTTCGCCACGCCTTGCGCGGTCGCGTAGCGCTGCGCCGGATCGCGCGCCATCGCGTGCTCGACGATCGCGATCAGCTCGGCCGGTAGCTCGGGCGCGAGCTGCGCGAGGGGCGTCGGCGACTTGTACGCGACGAGCTCGAGCAGCTCGTCAAGCGACTTCGCCTTCGCGAACGGCCGCTGCCCCGAGAGCGCGTGATAGAGGATCGCGCCGATCGCATAGACGTCCGTGCGCTCGTCGAGTGTGCCGCCCGTCGCTTGCTCGGGCGGCATGTACGCGGGCGTGCCGAGGACCGAGCCGGCGACCGTCTCGCCGGCCTCGGGTGGGATCGTGCTCGCGATCGGCAGCACGTCGAGCTCCTCGTCGGCGGCCTCCTCGGTCGCGAGGTTCTTCGCGAGTCCCCAGTCGATCACGACCGTTTCGCCGTAGGCGCCGACGAGGACGTTCGCGGGCTTCAGGTCGCGATGGATGACGCGCTCGCTGTGCGCGTACGCGAGCGCCTCGGCCACGTCGATCACGTGCGGTAGCAGGGCGAGCCGCTCGGCTTGCGACGTCGACTCGGTGATCAGCGCATCGAGCGTGCGGCCCTCGACGAGCTTCATCGCGTAGAACGGCTCGCCGCTCGGCCAGCGCCCGACCTCGTAGACCGGGACGATCGACGGGTGCTGCAGGTTCGCGGTGACGAGCGCCTCGCGCGCGAAGCGCAGGATGATCTCCTGCTGCGGGCGAAGCACCTCCTTGATCGCGACGATGCGGCCGGTTCGCGGATCGCGCGCGCGGAACACGCGGCCGAGGCCGCCGCGCGCGAGCTCGTCGAGGAGCTCGAAGCGTCCCGCCTCGACGGGCGTGAACCGCTCGACGCTCGCGCCCTTCATCTCGTTGCCGACGGTCGAGCGCGCGCCCGCGGACTTCGAGGTCGACACGGATCGGCTCGTCGACGTCGACGCCGACGGCGGCAACGAGTCCGACGCGACGGTCTGGGCGCTCGCGATCGGCGGCGCGGTGATCGTCTTGCCAAACGGCGACTTCGCTGCCTTGGGCGGCATCCGCGCCGGTGCCGCGACGGTCTCCTCGGTGCCGGCCTCCTTACCGTGTCCCTGGATCGTGCGATCGAAGCCGATCGGTGAGCTCTCGTCGGGGTTGTCGCCGGCCACGCGTCACTCGCCGTTCCAGTACCTGACCTTGCCCGTATCCATGTGGATGAAGCCGCTGTCGAGGTACAGGCCGACGCCGCCGATCTGCTGCTCCTTCGCCCATCCGTGCAACGTCTTGGTCGCCACGCGCGGGATGAAGAAGTCGATCGCGTTGCCGTGCGTGTGCTGGCTGTCCCGCGCGACCTGGTGGCCCTTCTTGCGCAGGATCAGGTTGTACTTCGGGTGGCGAAACGCCGACACGATCATCGCCCGATCGCTGCGGAAGGTCTTGGCCGCATCGAGGACGATCGCGAGCAAGCGCGGCTCCATCTTCGTCGGCGAGTTCGTGTAGTGATCGCGCAAGAACCGCGCGGCCGTGTCCTCGGAGATCTTCTCGCCGGGCGCGAGCGCGAGCCACTCGTCGGTCCACGTGTTGAACAGATTGACGAGCTTCTCGGGCTTGGTGCCCGGCGCCGGGATGCGCCGCGTGTTCTGCGTCTTCGCGGCGCGCTCGCGATCCTTCTTGGGCTGCTGCTCGTGATCGGCGAAGGCGATCGACGGCAGCAGCAGGGCGATGACGGCGAGCGCCCGGATCACGACCGCCCGCGCAGCTGCACGAGCGTCTCCGCCGGCAGCACTTCGTTGAGCGAGCCCGAGCGAAACCCGGCGAGATCGAGCGCGACGTACGCGAAGCCGAGCCGCTTGCCGAGCGCGACCACGCGCTCGCGCACGCCGACCGCGGCGATCGCCGCGAGCTCGTCGGTCGGGACCTCGAGCCGCGCGATCGTGTCGTGAAAGCGCACGCGCACCTGCCGGAAGCCGAGGTCGCGCAGGCCGTCCTCGAAGTCGTCGACGCGGCGCAGGCGCTCCGGCGTGATCTGCGTGCCGTACGGAAACCGCGACGACAGGCACGCGAGCTGCGGCTTGTCCCACGTGCGCAGGCCGAGCTGTCGCGACAGCGCGCGGACCTCGGCCTTGGTCATCTGTGCGTCGACGAGCGGCATCCGCGCGCCGTGCTCCTTGGCCGCCGCGATGCCCGGGCGTACGTCGCCGAGGTCGTCGAGGTTGGTGCCGAGCGCGATCGGTGCGCCGCCGAGTCGCGCCGCGATCGGCGCCGCGACGTCCATCAGCTCGGTCTTGCACAGCGCGCAGCGGTGCGTCGGGTTGTCGGCGAAGCCCGGGACGTCGAGCTCGTTCGACTGCACGACGTGATGGCGCTCGCCGAGGCCGAGCTCCTTCGCGAGCGCGATCGCATCGGTGACCTCCGAGCGCGCCATCGTCTGCGACACGGCGGTCACCGCGTGGCACTGATCGCCGAGCGCGCGGACCGCGGCCGCGAGCAGGAACGCCGAATCGACGCCGCCCGAGAACGTCACGAGGACGCGGCCGTAGCCGGCGAGCTGGCTCTCGAGGAACGCGAGCTTGCCGTCGAGGACGGCCTCCGCGTCGGTGCGATCGAGCGCGCGGGTCATCGGGCGAGCCTCCGCAGATCGATGCGCCAACGACCGACACCGTGCTCGCCGACGCCGAGGACCTCTTGACCCCACTCGCGCGCGCTGCGCGGGATGTTCCGGATCGCGGGCTCGTGATCGACGATCACGCGCAGCGTGCCGCCCATCGGCAGCGCCTCCATCGCGAGCTTGGTCCGCACGAACGTGAAGGGACACACCTCGCCGGCGAGGTCGAGCACCGCATCGGTGGCCGCCTCGCGCGAGATCGGGGGCTCACCAGGTGATGACGCGATCGGCGCGGGTGATGAGGTCGACGAGCTGGTCATGATCGATACGGCCGGGGGCCAGCGGCGGCTCGCCGCGGGGGGCGAGGTCCATCGTCCGGAGATACACCACCCAGTCGCGTTCGGCTACCACCTCCGCCGGAGGCTCGGATACGCCCGGGGGCTCGCGCACGAGGTGCAGCGTGCGCTTCGCACTCATGTCCACACCTCGACGACGTCCGCCCGGGGCATCGCGTCGACGAGATCGACGCCGACCGGATGTCCGAACGATCGCAGGGTCGCGGCCGAGCGCTGCGCCAGCGGGGTCAAGAGTGGCTCGTCGACCGCGACCTCGACGCGCTTCCCGCGAAGCGTGACACCCAGCGCCGCCCGCATCGCCTCGGCCTGGCGATGCGGATCCCGCGTCCGAATAATCACGAGGATCATGCGAAGGTCCGCCGGGGCTGCGGGCTCACGTCAGCGCCACCACGCGGTCGCTCGTGCCGAGCACCGCCGCGTGATCGTCCTGGCTTCCGCGCTCGACGCCGTCGGGGAGCTCGATGCCGACCGCCGAGTTCGAGCACACCGTGATCGCGCAATCCTCCTCGATCAGCGAGAGGGCGCCCTCGGGATCGGCGGCGAGCGCGTGCACGCCGGCGTCCATCGCGAACATCGCCACCTCGTGGCGGGCGGCGCGTGCCGCGCGCGCGATGGCGAACGCGGACGCGATGTCCGCGCGCGTCGCGAGGATGATCCCGATCTTCATCTCGGCTCGCTCATGGTCCGGCGATCACGGATGCCAGCGCGCGACCTCGACGAAGTCCTTGGTCTCGTCGGACCACGCGTACTGCGCGACCTCGGTGACCTCGCCGGCGCCGACGCCGATCACGACGTGCTGGACCGGGTACGTCGGGCCTTCGGCCATCGCGCGATCGATGTCGGAGAAGTACGCCGCGCCGTTGGTGTGCGAGTGATAGACGATGCGCGCGGGCCGGTCGGTGTCGAACGAGCGCGCGAACTCGAACAGCTCGCGGCCCGTGATCACGAAGCCGGTCTCCTCGGTGCGCTCCGGCGTCAGCGGGTGCTCGCCGCTCGCCTGCGCGTTGTTGCACGCGACCGCTTCGTCGACGGAGTCGGGCGCGCCGCCGACGAGGTACCCGCAGCACTCGGCCGGGAACACGGCGAGCGCGTGCGCGTACAGCTCCTTGCGGATCGGCTCGGGGATCGCGATCGGCGTCATGCCCACAGCGTACCGGGTTCGAGGCGCACGCGCCTCAGCGGTTCACGACCTCGGCCATCCAGCGGGTCGCCGCGACGCCGCCGCGCCAGTAGGCGAGGGCGGTCGCGTCGCCGGCGCTGGCCGGCCACCACGCCGGACTCGACGGCACCGCGAGGTCACGCGGGCGGGCGAGGGCGGCGGCGCGCTCGCTCGTCGGCTCGGCGTGGCTCACCTTGGACTGGATCAGCTTGGTGTCGGTGCCGTGCGAGGCCAGCGTCGCGAGCTGCGCGTCGGACGCGCCCTCGACGACGAGGCCGCCGACGCCACCCGCGGCGAGGTAGCTCGCGGCGATCAGCGACGCGCTCGGCTCGCCGTCGATGTGGACGCGCGCGGCCGACACCATCAGCGCGGTCTGGCCGAGGCCACCGACGTCGGGCAACAGGATGTGCCGCGCGTAGCGGCGGACCTGCTCGTCACGCATGGCCCGCGCCACCGGCGATCGCGGGGACGATCGAGATTTCATCCCGGTCGGACACCTTCGCGTCGAGGCCGCCGAGCTCGCCGATGTCGTCGGGACCGACGAAGATGCGGATGAACGGCTTCACGTTGCCGTCGTGCAGCAGCTTGGCGCCGATGCCGGGGTGCTTCTTCTCGAGCTCGGCGAGCGCGTCGCGGACGGTGCTCGCGGTGATCTCGACGTCGGACGCGCCGCCGGTGAAGCTGCGCAGTGCACTGGGAACGCGGATGCTCGCCATGTCAGGTGCCTTTCGCGACGCGCTCGGGGGGCGGCGCAAACGGGGAGATCGGAGCGCGCGCACACGCCGGACAATCCGGCCGCGCGGCGAAGCGAACGATGCGAGGTTCGGGCACGCGGCGCAGG
Source organism: uncultured Kofleriaceae bacterium (assembly GCA_964617845.1). Classification (GTDB taxonomy): domain Bacteria; phylum Myxococcota_A; class Polyangia; order Haliangiales; family Haliangiaceae; genus JABFXX01. The sequence goes on from CAZUAR010000004.1 coordinate 230,106, forward strand.
TCGTCGAACACGAGCAGCGCGCCCGCGTACGTGCGATCGCCGCGCACGAGGCCGAGCGCGATCGCGGCGGCGACACCGCCGATCGCGCCGACGACGGGACCGAGCACGCCCGCCTCGGCGCAGCTCGGTGCGTCCACCGGCTCTTCGAACAGGCAGCGATAGCAGCCGACGCCCGGCGCGCCGGCCATCACGTTGCCGCCGTAGCGCAGCGCGCTCGCGATCACGTACTGCCGCCCGTTCGCGACCGCCCAGTCGGAGATCGCGAACTTCGTCGCGGGATCGTCGCTCGCGTCGACGATGAGATCGCAGTCGCCGCCGAGCTCGTCGGCCTGCGCGGTGGTCCACTTCGCGACGTGCGCCTTCGCGGAGCCGCCGCTCGCGACGATCGAAGCGGCGAGCCGCTCCGCCTTGTGCTTGCCGAGGTCGGCGGTCGTGAACTGCAGCTGGCGATGCAGGTTCGACAGCTCGACGTCGTCGTGATCGACGATCGCGAGCTCGATTCCCGCGGGCGCGAGCGAGAGCGCGATCGGACCTCCGAGCCCGCCCGCACCGACGAGCGTCACGCGGGTCATGCGCTCTCCTCGCTCCAGTCGCGCGGCTTGTCGCAGACCTTGCAGCGTCCGTTCGCGCCGATCACGCCGACGCAGGCGCCGTCGGGACACAGCTCGCGTTCGCCCGCGGCCGAGATGGCGCCGTCGTCGTCGCCTTCGTCCGGCGAGTCATCGTCGTCCTCGTCCTCGCCCTCGTCGGCTTCGTCGTCATCCTCGTCGTCGGAGTCGTCGTCCTCGTCGGATGCATCGTCGGACTCGTCGTCCTCGTCGGCGTCGTTCTCGTCGCCGTGGTCGTGCTCCGCGTCGGCGACTTCTTCCTCGTCGCCCTCGTCGCCCTCGTCGTCCTCGTACTCGTCGTCGCCCTCGTCGTCGTCCTCGTACTCCTCGTCGCTCTCGGCCGGCTCGCCGATCGACGCGAGATCGCCGGCGGTCGCCGTCCCTGCCATCTCGGCGGCGACGCGCTCGAGGTCGGTGCTGTCCGCGGGCTTCGCCTTGGGCTTCGCCGGCCCCGGCTTGCCGCACACCTTGCACTTGTTGTTGGGGCCGATCACGCCGATGCAACCGCCGTCGCTGCACAGGCGGCGCGTGCCCCAGTCCGCCATCGCGCCGAGCGCCGCGGGCGCCGACGGGAGGATGTCGTCCTCGTCCTTGACGATCGGCGGCGCATCCGTCGGGTTGCGAAGGCCGCGCTTGCGCTCGTCGCCCCAGTTCGGCGCCGCGCGACCGCACACGGTGCACACACCGGTCGCGTTGATCACGCCCGTGCACGCGCCGTCGGGGCACAGCTGGCGACGATCCCATTCCTCGACGGCCATCACGCACCTCCGAGCAGCACGAACAGATCCTCGGCGAGATAGAACGTCATGTCGACATCGCCGAGCCGCAGCACCATGCGCGTCCCGAGCTTCTTCTCCTTGCGTGCCTCGAGCGCCAGCCGATCGAGCCAGCTGCCGTTCTTGGAGCCCGCGTCGGCGACGAACCAGCTCCGCCCGTCGCCCTTCACGTACGCGTGCAACCGCGAGATCGACGCGTCGGTGATCACGATGTCGTTGTTCGGCGTGCGCCCGATCGTGATGCGATCCGGGAACGAGGCTCCGGGCTTCTTCGCGAGCGGGTAGACCTCGATCTCGGGGGACTCGCTGTAGAGGAAGTCCTTGCCGAGGGGCAGCGTCTCCTCGACGGTCTCGCCGTCCTGATCGAGCGTCATCGTGGCCGCACCTTCGATCGCCGCCGCTCCCGGCCGAAATCGCACGAGCGCCGCCGCCGCTGCGGACGCGAGGAACTCCTCCCGCCCCAACGAGACTAGGTGCTTGTAGTGCTCGGTCGCGTCCACGCCGTGGTCCTTATCCCTTACCGCCAACGCGTCGGCAAGCGGTTGGTTTGCCTCTTGATCGTCGACGGGGGGCGGGGTAAACGTGCCCGCCATGTACGACACGTCCGATATCCGCAAGGGCCTCAAGGTACTCATGGACGGGAACCCTTGGACCGTCGTCGAGTTCCAGTTCGTCAAGCCCGGCAAGGGTGCGGCGTTCACCCGCACGGTGTTCAAGAACCTCCTGAATGGAAAGACGAAGGAGATGAACATCCGGTCGGGCGAGAAGCTCGAGCCCGCGAACGTGGACCAGCGGGAGATGCAGTTCCTCTACAAGGAGGCGGGCGATCTCGTACTGATGGATCAGTCGAACTACGAGCAGGTCTCGGTCAGCGCCGAGATGGTCGGCAAGGCCGCGGATCTCATGAAGGACAACCTGCCGTGCACGGTCCTGTTCTTCAACGAGCGCGCGATCGACGTGTCGCTCCCGACGTTCGTCTTCCTCGAGGTCACGGCATCGGAGCCGGGCGTGCGCGGCGACACGAGCGGCAACGTCCAGAAGCCCGCCACCGTCGAGACCGGCGCCGAGATCATGGTGCCGCTGTTCATCCGCGTCGGTGACACGATCAAGATCGACACGCGCACGCACGAGTACGTCGAGCGCGTGAACAAGACCTAGCTCGGATGACGCGCGGTCGGGTGATCGCGGTCGATGGCGACATCGCCGTCGTCCGCGGCGCGCGCGGCGCGACCGACCGCGTGATGCCCGCCGATCCGGCGTGGCGGCCGGGCGACATCATCGACGGCGATCGCGTCGTCCATCGCTTCGCGGGTGACGCCTACCCCGAGCCGTCGACCGAAGTGGCGCGGATGCCACCCGCGCGGATCGCCATGCTCCACGCACGCGCGACGGCGCTCTCGGCCGTGCGCGCCTTCTTCGCGACGCGCGACTTCCTCGAGGTCGAGACGCCGCTGCTCGTACCGAGCCCGGGCCTCGAGATTCACCTCGACGCGGTGCCGGCGGGATCCGGCTACCTCATCACGTCGCCCGAGTATCAGATGAAGCGCCTGCTCGCCGCGGGCTTCGAGCGCATCTACCAGGTGTGCAAGTGCTTCCGCGGGAACGAGGAGGGCGCGCACCACGCGAGCGAGTTCTCGATGATCGAGTGGTACCGCGGGTACGACGAGCTCGAGTCGATCATCCGCGACACCGAGGAGCTCGTGTGCGCCGTCGTGACCGCGCTCGCGGGCTCGCCGATCGCGCGGGTGATCGACGCGAGTGGGACGTCGGCACATGGAACGTCGGCGCATGGGACGTCGGCGCATGGGACGTCGGCGCATGGAACGTCGGCGCATGGAACGTCGGCGCATGGAACGTCGGCGCGTGGAGCGTCGGGCGATGCGCGCGTGCGCGAGATCGATGTGACTCCACCGTGGCCGCGCATGACCGTGCGCCACGCGATGACTCGCTTCGCCGGCATCGATGTCGATGGCGACGAGCCAGCCGGCGCGCTCGTCGCCAAGGTTCGCGCCGCTGGCATCGACGTTGCGGATGGCACCGCGTGGGACGACGCGTTCTTCGCGGCGTTCCTCGCGCGCGTCGAGCCGGCGATCGCCGCGATGGATCGCCCGTTGATCCTCCACGACTGGCCCGCGCCGCTCGCCGCCCTCGCGAAGCGGAGCGCGAGCGATCCGCGCGTCGCGCTGCGGTTCGAGGCGTACGTCGGCGGCATCGAGCTGGCGAACGCGTTCGGCGAGCTCACGGATCCGAGCGAGCAGCGCGCGCGGTTCCTCGACGACCAGCGCATCCGGCGTGAGCGCGGACGCGAGGTGTATCCGATCGACGAGAAGCTCCTCGCCGCGCTCGCCGAGGGATTGCCACCTTCTGCCGGGATCGCGCTCGGCTTCGACCGGTTGGTGATGCTCGCCACAGGCGCCGCACATATCGACGAAGTCTTGACCTTCTCCGCCGCCGAGCTGTGAGAAGGTCCGACGCATGAAGCGCGTCGTGGGTTCGTTGCTCGTGGTGATGATGGTCGCGGGTACCGCGATGGCGCAGGCTCCCTCGGGAACGTACGCGCCGCCGCCGCCACAACCGCAGCCGTATGGTCAGCCGCAGCCGTATGGCCAGCCGCAGCCGTATGGCCAGCCGCAGCCGTATGGCCAGCCGCAGCCGTACGCACCGCAGCCGTACGCGTATCAACCGCCGCCGGTGCAGCTCACCGCCGAGGAAGCGGAGCTGCTCAACCGCGGACCGATCAGCGATGGCGCGCACATCGGCGGCGGGCTCATCTCGCTGTTCTTCGGGTTCGGCGTCGGGCAGGCGGTGCAGGGCCGCTACGGCGACACCGGCTGGATCTTCACCGTCGGCGAGGGTGCCTCGATCGCGCTCGTCATCTACGGCGTCGGTAGCTTGTTCGACGACTGCTTCGACGGCGACGACTACTGCGACAACGATGCGAGCGCGACGCCGTTCGTCGTCGGGCTCCTCGGCCTCGCGGGCTTCCGCATCTGGGAGGTCGTCGATGCGTTGGCGGGGCCCGCGTCGCACAACCGTCGCTACAAGGATCTGCAGCTGCGCGTGAACGGCTACGCGCCGCCGCGCTGGGGCCTGTACTCGGCGCGCACCATGGATCGCCAGGCGAGCGTCATGGGGCTCGAGCTGAAGTTCTGATCAGCTCGGCATCTCCATCAGCGTCCAGTACTTGTTCAGCGTCGCCATCACCTCGGCGAACTCCGTGAACGTCACGGGCTTGAGGAGGTAGCCCGCGACGTTGAGCTGGTACGCCTCGACGCGATCGCGATCTTCATTCGACGTCGTGAGCACGACGACGGTCAGCGCGGCGAGCGTCGGATCCTTCCGGATCTCGCGCAGGCACTCGATGCCGTTCATGCGCGGCATGTTGATGTCGAGGAGGACGACGCGCCGGCTCGGCGGCACCGTCTCGTTGCGCAGCATCTCGAGCGCCTGGATCCCGTCGCTCGCGACGAAGATCGGGTTCGTGATCCTGGCCTTCGCGAAGGCTCGACGGACGGTCATGACGTCGACCTCGTCGTCCTCGACCAGGAGGATGTTCAGTGCGCGATCATCCATGACGCTTCGCTCCTTCCACCTCGGCAGGCCACGTGAAGTAGAAGGTCGCGCCGCTGCCGGGCTGCGATTCGACCCACGCGTTCCCTCGATGAGACTGGACGATCTTGCGGACGACCGAGAGCCCGATGCCCGTGCTCTCCACCTTGTCGCGACGCTCGAGCGTCTGGAACAGCCCCCAGATCCGCTCGTGGAACTCCGGGGCGATTCCGACGCCGTCGTCCTCGATCGCGAACACCCACCGATCCTTGTCGCGCTCGGCGGACACGCGGACGTGCAGCGCGCGGTCGGGGTTGTACTTGATCGCGTTGCTCATCAGGTTCAGCAGCACCTGCTGGAGCTGCGCGCGAACGCCGGAGACGTGTGGTAGCTCGCCGATCTCGATCGTGGCGGTCTGGGGCGGCGCGAGCAGCTCCCACACCTCGCGGGCGAGGCTCGTCATGTCGACATCGACCGCCTTCGGATCGCGCTCGCGACCCGCGCGGCTGTACGCGAGGATGCCGCCGATCAGGTTCTCGAGGCGGAGGACGCGACCGCGGAGGAGCTGCATGTGCTCGCGGGTCTGCGGGCTCATGACCTCGCCGAGATCGTCCTCGATCCACTGCGAGAGGTTCGCGATGCCGCGCAGCGGCGCCTTGAGGTCGTGGCTCGCGACGTACGCGAACTGGTCGAGCTCGGAGTTCGACTTCTCGAGCGCCGCGATCAGCTCTCGTGCCTCGGCGAACAGCCGCGCGTTGTCCATCGCGATCGCGGCGGTGTTCGCGACGCTGGCGAGCAGGCGCTCGGTCTCGACGGTGAACACGCCGGTGTGATCGTGACCGAGCAGGAGCGCGCCCAGCTGGACGCCGTTGCGGCCCGGTACGGGGATCGCGAGGAAGCTCGCGAGAGGACCGCTGTCGGGCGTGAGCGGCAACATGCTCGCGAGCTCCTCGGCGCGCGGATGCGCGTGGAGGTCATCGACGCGCAGCACACCCTCGAAGCGCGGCAGTCGCCGTGGCGCACCGAGCGCCGCGCCCGTGACGACGCCGAGCGCCGGCGCGTCGTCGGCGGCGGAGCCCGGCGGGCGCCACACGAATGCGCCCGCGCGCGCGCCGGTGAGTGCGCTCGCGGTCGCGGTGACCTTCTCCGCGAGCGCCTTCACGTCGAGCTCGCCGGCGACCTGCTGGCTCAGCTCGTAGAGCCGCTCGAGGCGCTCGGCTTGCGTCCTCAGCTTGTGCTCGGCGCGACGCCGGGCGGCATCCGCGGTCTTGCGCGCGACGCCGAGCGAGATCGCGTCGGCGATCGTCGACAGCGAGTTGAGCATGTCGTGGTCGAGCGAGCGCCGCGAGAACATCGCCATCACACCGACGATCCGGTCCTCGACGCGCAGCGGGTAGCCGGCGAACGAATGGATCCGCGCGACGCGCGCCCACTCCGATGCGTCGAGCTTCGGATCCGTGGTGACCTCGTTCGTCAGGTACGGCTCGGCTGACTCGGCGATGTCACCGATCTTTCCGTGCCCGAACGCGATGCGCGCTTGCAGGTCGGGCACGTCGAGGCCCGCGTGCGCCGCGAGCTCGAGGTAGTCGCCCCCGGCATCCGCGACCCAGATGCGCGCGACCGCAGCGTCGAGGTGACGCGTCATCGACACCGCGCAGCGCTGCAGCGACGCGGACAGCGAGTCTTCGCGCGTGAGCGCGTCGCCGATCTCGCCGATCAGCAGCGCTTGCTTCGCCTGGCCGCTCTCGATCGTGTGCCCGTGCATCTGGCGCAAGCTGAGCAGCAGGCCGCCGTCCTGCGTCGGCAACGCGCGCGCCTGGCACCAGCCCACCGACGGGATCGCGCTCTCGGTGAGCAGCTCCGAGCGATCGGACATGGCGTAGCGAAACCCGGACGCGAACGCCGTGTGCTCGAGATCGGGGCAGCGCTCCCACAGCGTCGCACCGGTCGCGCCGAGCAAGCGCGTCGCCTCCGGGTTCGCGAAGATCACGCGCCAGTCGCTCGCGACCAGCACGACACCGTGGGGCAAGAGCTCGAGGATCGCGTTCGAGTCGGTCGCAGCTGCCAGCACGGTGTGGACACGATATGCAATTGTCGTGTGAGTGCGGGCTCTCCGACGGTGATGACAACGTGAGCAGAATCCGCACGGGTAGCGGCGTGGCGAGCGCGCACACCGGCGGTTACCCCAGCCGACGACGAAGGGTGCCGAGCGAGTCCGCACGGCGTGGCCGAGCCGCACGGGCGAGAGCCCTCATGGACAATCGCTGGGACACAAGCGACGGTCTTCGAGCGGCGAGCACGCGCCGTCGCCGCATCGCGGCGGCATCGGATCGCACGTCGTCGCCGGCGGGCAGAGCGGCGTGCATCGCGCCCAGCAGTCGGGATCGGCGCAGCTCGCCAGACCGTCGGCATCGGTGTCGGCATCGATGCAGGCATCCGCCGGCGCGACCTGCGATCCGATGCGCAACGCCGACAGCGTGTTCGCGGATCCGGGGCCATCGCCGGCATACGCGAGGATCTCCGCGCGAAGCGCGTCGTACACCAGCGCGTGGTTCGAGTACGGCGGCGCCGCGGTGACCGGTGCGAGCTCGCGCCATCGCGTCCCGTCGAGCTCGAGGACGTCGGTGGTCGCGCCGGAGACCAGGACGCCGCCGATGATGATCGGCGTGCCGCGCAGTGGATGGAAGACACCGGCGGTGCTCGCGCGCGGCGGCGGCGTGTCGATCGTCGCCACCTCCGTCCAGTCCGTTCCGTCGAACGCCCAGGTGTCGCCGAACCGCGTGCCGTTCGCCGAGCCTCCATACGCGATCACGCGATCGTGCACGGGGTCATAGATCAGCGCGTGACCGGAGCGGGCAGGCGGCCTCGTCGTCGTGAGGATCTCGGTCCAGGCGGTTCCGTCCCACGCCCACGTGTCGTCGAGAGACGCAGCATTGGTGAAGCCGCCGAACAGGATCACGCGATCGCGCTTCTCGTCGTACACCATCGCGTGCTGGCGACGGGCGGGCGGCGAGGTCGCCGCGGATCGCTGAGTCCACGCGCCGTTCCACTCCCACGTATCGCCGAGCACGCCCGCGAGGATCGCGCTCCCTCCGAACAACAGCGCTCCTTCGCGCGTCCTCGCCAGCGCGCTGTCGTTGCGCGCGGGCGGGTGCGGCGCGGGGAGCGGATCCCACAGCACGCCGTCCCACATCCACGTGCTGGAGTCGTAGGCGAGCGTCGCGCCGCGGGTCGGCAGGTACGCGAGCACGGCGGTCGGGTTGGGCGTGCCGATCGTCGGGGTCGTGTTCTCCCAGGCCGCGCCGTCCCACTCGTACGTCGCCGCGCGCGGCGATGCGAACCGCGACACGCGTCCGCCGAACAGCACGACGCGATCGCGCACCGGGTCGTAGGCGAGCGCGTGCTCCTGGGTCGGCTCGGGGAAGCCGGCCGCCGTGCTCCACGCGCCCTTCGCATAGATCAGCGTCGACACGAACTGGCCGAGGACGACGACGCCCCGCGCGCCGGCCGACACCGCCTGCGGCTGGAGCGGCTGCGCGAACGCGCCGGGGACGGCGCCCGCGTCGGTCCACGTCGCGCCATCCCAGGTCCACGCGCGCGGCGCGAGCGTCTCCGCTTCCTCGACGAGGACGATCCGCTCGGTCGTCTCGTCCCACGCCATCACCCACGCGCCCGCCGGTGGCGACGCGGCAGGCGTGCGCTGCGTCCACGTCGCGCCGTCCCATACCCACGTGTCCCCGAGCATCGCGGGACTCGCGAGGCCGCCGAACAGCACGACCTCCTGATGCACCGGATCGTACGCCATCGCTGCTTGCCGCCGCGCCGATGGCGACGTCGGCGGCATCGCGCTCGTCCACGTCACGCCGTCCCACAGCCACGTGGTGTCGAACAGATCCTCGCGCTGGCCGCCGAACATGACGAGCTGTCGTCGCGCCTCGTCGCGCGCGATCGAGGCGCCCGACCGGCCCGGCGGCTCCGTCGACGACGGCCGCATCCGCCAGTGCTCGCCGTCGTAGAGCCAGGTCTTGTCGAGCGGCGCGAACAGCGCGAGGCCGCCGAACATCAACACCTGGCCGGTCTCGCCGTCGTACGCGAGCACGTGCTGGTAGCGCTCGCCGGGGAGCTGCTGCTCGCGCGTGCGCCAGGTCAGCGCCTCGAGCGTGCACACCGACGAGCAACCGTCGTTCGAGAGCCCCGCGATGCCGGCGTCGCAGTCCTCGCCGGCGAGCGGATCGACGGCGTCGTTGCCGCACGTCTCGTTCGACAGGCAGTCCGCCGCGCAGCCATCGCCCGATCGTTGGTTCTCGTCGTCGCAGACCTCGGGGCCGACGCGCAGTCCGTCGCCGCACACGATCGGCTGGCAGATGCCCTCTTCACAGGCCGCGGCCTCGAACATCAGCGCGCTGCATGCCTCGCGATCGGCCTTGCCCTCGCACGCGGCGATCTGCTCGGGATACGCGCACGTCTTCGACTCCACGCACACGTTGTCGACCGGGCAGACCAGGTCGCCACACGGGACGGTGCGGTCCTCGATACACGCGCCGAGCACCACGCACAGCAGTGCGACGAGACGACCCACACGACCACGGTATCACGCGGCTCGACGCGCGCGGTCGTCGATCAAGGCGAGGCGCTGTCGCGGGCCTCGTCGTCGGCGCGCGACGCGCGACGTCCGCCGCCGTTGCCGCCGCTCGCCTTGCGCTCGGCGCGCGCTCGCTCGAGGAGCGGCTTCACGAACTGGCCGGTGTACGACTTCGGGTTCTTGGCCACCGTCTCCGGCGTCCCGACCGCGATGATCTCGCCGCCCGCCGCGCCGCCCTCGGGGCCGAGGTCGATGATCCAGTCCGCGGTCTTGATGACGTCGAGGTTGTGCTCGATCACGAGGACGGTGTTGCCGCCGTCGACGAGGCGGCCGAGCACCTCGAGCAGCTTCTTCACGTCGCCGAAGTGGAGGCCCGTCGTCGGCTCGTCGAGCAGGTACAGCGTGCGGCCCGTCTGCACGCGGGCGAGCTCGCGCGCGAGCTTCACGCGCTGCGCTTCGCCACCCGACAGCGTCGTCGCCGGTTGACCGAGCGACAGATAGCCGAGCCCGACGTCGACGAGCGTCGTCATGATCCGCGACAGCTGCTTGTGGTGCTGGAACATCTCCGCGGCTTCCTCGATCGGCGTGTCGAGCATCTGGGCGATGTTCTTGTCCTTGTAGGTCACGCGGAGCGTCGCGTCGTTGTAGCGCTTGCCCTTGCACACCTCGCACGTGACGAACACGTTGGGCAGGAAGTGCATCTCGACCTCGCGCACGCCGGCGCCCTCGCACGCCTCGCAGCGCCCGCCGCCTTGCTTCGCGCTGACGTTGAACGAGAACCGGCCGGCCTCGTAGCCGTACGTCTTCGCGATCGGCATCTGCGCGAACAGCTCGCGGATGAGATCGAACGCCTTGGTGTACGTCGCCGGGTTCGAGCGCGGCGTGCGGCCGATCGGCTGCTGATCGATCACGATGCACTTGTCGACCTTGCCGAGACCGGTGAGCGAGTCGTACGGCCCGACGCGATCGAGCGAGCGATGCAGCATGCGGTTCAGCGCCGGATGCAGCGTCGCGTTGATCAGCGATGACTTGCCCGCGCCCGATACGCCGGTGACCGCGACCATCACGCCGAGCGGAATCTCGACGCTGACGTTCTTCAGGTTGTGCTCGCGAGCGCCGGTGAGCTTGACCCAGCTCGACGGCTCGCGACGCTGCGCCGGCACCTCGATGCGCTCGACGCCGGCGAGGTAGCGCCCGGTGATCGACTGCGCGACCTTCTTCACGTCCTCGGGCGTGCCCTCGGCGACGACGCGCCCGCCGTGGCGTCCGGCGCCCGGGCCGAAATCGACGACCCAGTCCGCCGCTTCGATCGTGGCTTCGTCGTGCTCGACGACGAGCACCGTGTTGCCGAGATCGCGAAGCCGATGCAGCGTGCGGATTAGCCGCTCGTTGTCGCGCTGGTGCAACCCGATCGACGGCTCGTCGAGCACGTAGAGCACGCCGGAGAGCTCGCTGCCGAGCTGCGATGCGAGGCGGATGCGCTGGGCCTCGCCGCCGGAGAGCGTGCCCGCGCTGCGGTGCAGCGTCAGATAGTCGAGGCCGACGTCGAGGAGGAACGTCAGGCGGTTCTTGATCTCCTTGAGCACCTCGCCGGCGATCTGCGCGCGCGAGCCGGTGAGCTTCATCGTCGAGATGAACTCGAACGCTTGCTTCACCGTCATGCCCGTGACGTCGACGATCGGCTTTTGGTTGACGAACACCGCGCGCGACTCGGGCCGCAGGCGCGTGCCGTGGCACGAGGCGCACGGGATCGACGCGAAGAACTGCTCGTAGTGCGCGCGCGTCCGCTCCGACGAGGACTCGCGGTGTCGCCGCTCGAGCTGCGCGAGGATGCCCTCGTAGCGCATCGCCCACTCGCCGGTCGAGTGCTTGCCCTCCCACGCCACGGTGACCCGCTTGTCGCCGGTGCCGTTGAGCAGCACGTCGCGCTGCTTCTCGGCGAGCTTGTTCCACGGCTTGTCGAGATCGATCTTGAACGCCTTCGCGAGCGACTTGACGATGTTGCTCGTCCAGCCCGAGTCCTTCGCGATCGCCTCGCCCCACACCGCGACCGCTCCCTCGCGGATCGAACGCGTGGCGTCGGGAATGACGAGGTCGGGGTCGGCCGCGAGCCGATCGCCGAGGCCATTGCAGTCGACGCACATGCCGAGCGGCGAGTTGAACGAGAAGCTCTGCGGGCTCAGCTCGGGGAAGCCGATGCCGCACTTCGGGCACGCGTTCGCCTCGCTGAACACGCGCGGCGTCTTCTCGCCCGCGACGTCGACGATCAGCTTGCCCTTGCCCTCGCGCAGCGCGGTCTCGACGCTGTCGGTGAGCCGGCCCTTGTCCTTCGCGCTGATCGTCACGCGATCGATCACGAGCTCGATCGAGTGCTTCTTCTGTTTCTCGAGCGCGTCGACGTCCTCGAGGCGCACGATCATCCCGTCGATGCGCACGCGGACGAAGCCCGCCTTGCGCAGCTCGGCGAACAGCTCGCGGAACTCGCCCTTGCGGTTCTCCGCCTTGGGCGCCATCAGCGTGACCTGCGTCTTGTCGGGCAGCGCGGCCAGCTCGTCGACGATCTCGCCCGCGGTGCGCGCACCGACCGGACCGCCGCACTGGTAGCAGCGCTGCTCGCCCGCGCGCGCGTACAGCACGCGGAGGTAGTCGTAGATCTCGGTGATGGTGCCGACCGTCGAGCGCGGATTGCTCGAGGCGCTCTTCTGCTGGATCGCGATGGTCGGCGACAGGCCGCGGATGCGCTCGTACTTGGGCTTCTCCATCTGCCCGAGGAACTGCCGCGCGTACGCCGACAGCGACTCGACATACCGGCGCTGCCCCTCCGCGTAGAGCGTGTCGAACGCGAGGCTCGACTTGCCCGATCCCGAGGGCCCCGTGATCACCACGAGGCGGTGCTTGGGCAGCTCGAGCCGGTCGACGACGAGGTTGTGCTCCCTCGCGCCTTCGATAACGATTTCATCAGGCTCGCGTTCGGGTACGTGACGACCGGGACCCAACGAGCTACGAGCCATAGGGACCGCACCCTACGGAGCAAGTGTTCAGGCGTCAAGCCATGGCGTCGCGCTCGATCAGGCAGGGCGGGAAATCCTGACAGCGGATCGTCAACTTTGCCCGGCGGGCCCCGCCGCCGTCCCGTGGGAAGCTCGGGAGCGGGTGACTCCGTTTTCGTTCGAGCACGTGTTCCCGGGCGTGGCCCCGAAAGATCTCCTGCGCGCGTTCTCGCACCCGGGGCACCAGGCGGCGCAGGACGCCGCGAACGACGTGGAGCGACGCGACATCATCGAGCGAATCGACGAGGCGACGCGGTACCGCTGCGACAGCTGGGTGTTCCCGCGGCGCCAGCTGCCCGCGTTCATCCGACCGTTCGTCAAGAAGGGCCTCGAGCTCCACGAGATCGTCACGTGGGACAAGGCGACCGACGCGCTCGAGATCGAGATGCTGCCCGCGATCATGGGCGGGCGCTCGCGCATCCTCATCACGTGCCGCGTGGTGGCCGACCCCGCGGGCGCGCGACGGATCTATGCGGGCAGCGTCAGCGTCGAGGCGCCGCTGATCGGAGGGCGGATCGAGAAGACGATCGTCGGCGAGATGGGCACCTCGCTCGACGTCGCGCAGCGCACCACGCTGCGCTGGCTCGCCGAGGGCGGGCTCGCGGAGCGTGCACCGTGAAGATGAACCGGCTCGAGAAGCTGATCATGGACAACCCGGTGCGCTGGGCGATCCAGCGCTACTACGCGACGCCGGTGTTCCAGCGCATCTCGCATGGCGCGAAGGCGGGCAGGGCGCTCGAGATCGGGTGCGGCATCGGCGCGGGCATCGAGATCATCTTCGAGCACTTCGGCGCGACGAGCGTCGACGCGTTCGATCTCGACCCCGAGCTGGTGGAGCAAGCGCGCAGTCGCGTCGAGCGCGCCGGCATCGCGAACGCGAGTGCTCGCGGCCAGCGCGTGGACGGCGATGCGACAGCGAGCGGACGCGTTCGATTGTGGGTGGGATCCGCGACCGCGATCGCCGCGCCCGACGAGGCCTACGACAGCGTGTTCGCGTTCGGCGTGCTCCATCATCTGCCCGACTGGCGGGCGGGGCTCGCGGAGTGCGTGCGTGTCCTTCGCCCGGGCGGCGTGATGTTCGCCGAGGAGTCGTACGCGCGCTTCATCACGCATCCGATCTGGCGCCGCGTGATGGACCATCCGCAAGAGGATCGCTTCGAGCACGACCAGCTGCGCGACGAGATGCGCGGCGCGGGCCTCGACGAGCTCGGGCACCAGATCGCGATCGGCGGTGGCTCGGGCTGGATCGTCGGTCGGAAGCGCTAATCGGGTCGAAGCGCTCGCCGGTACGACGCGCGCCCCCACACGTCGTTCGCCAAACCAGGCGAGACCGGGACCTGGCGCGACGATCGCACTCCCGAGCTGTCTCGCTCGAGAGCTGATCCTCGATGCGAGGTGTCACAGCGGTCGATCCGGCGGCGGTGTCCACAGCTGCATCCTCGACCCTACGTTCGACGGCGGCGCGATCCGCGCTTTGACCGACGTTCGACGAAGGATGGATTCGACATCGATTCGCGAGGGCTTCGTGATCGACCCACGAGCGCTTCGTGATCAATTCGCGAGGGTTTCGTGATCGACCCGCGAGGGCTTCGTGATCGATCTGCGAGAACTTCGGCATCGACCGCGAGGAATTCGGCATCGATTCGCGAGGGACTCTCTAGCCCGGGTAGAAGTGACACCGGAGGCACTGGCCGTTCGTGTACTTCTTGTCGTGGACGTTGCGGTGCTCGTGGCACCCCGTGCAGTCGGTGCCCTTGCCGAGGGGCACGAACACATCGCTGCCGGGTGCGCGGTGACACGTGCGGCACGTGACCTCGGCGTGCGTGCCGACGAGCGCCCACCCTGTTCCCTTGCGGTGATCGAACGCGTTCGGCTTCCACGCGGGTGGCGCCTGCCCGGGCACGAAGGACATCGACGGTGCGTGACACGTCTCGCACGCGAACTTCGCGAAGCGCCCCGCGTGCGGATCGCGCGACGCATGACAGCTCGCGCACGCACGCGGCGGCGGTCTCGCGCCGAGCGGTGGCGTGTGGCACGTCGCGCACGCGAGCTTCGTGTGCGACGCGCCGATCGTCCAGCGGGTGTTCTCGTCGTGATCGAACGCGATCGCAGTCCACGTATCGGCGGTGGGGTGGCAGCTCTCGCACGCGAGCGTCGCGTACGGCGTGCCCGCATGTGGAGGCGCGTGGCACGAGGCGCACGCGCGGGAGGCGCCGACGTAGGGAGAGCGTGCGATCGACGAGGCCGACGTTCTCTGCGAAGACGATGCGTCCTGCGTCGACGAGGACGATGCTGTCTGCGAAGACGATGCGTCCTGCGTCCACGAGGACGATGCTGTCTGCGAGGACGATGCGTCCTGTGGGGATGCGGACGATCCTGTCTGCGAGGACGATGCGTCCTGTGGGGACGCGGACGATGTTGTCTGCGAGGACGATGCGTCCTGCGTCGACGCGGACGATGCTGTCTGCGAGGACGATGCGTCGTGTGAGGACGATGCTGCCTGCGAGGGCGAGCGCGAAGCCTCCGTCGCTGCCGGGTGGCATCGTGCGCACGCGACGCGATGCCCGCGCTCGAGCTTCATTCCCGTCAGCGCGTGATCGAAGCGCGCGGGCCCGCCGAACGCGCTCCATCGCGTGTCGAAGCGCGGGCCACGATGATCCTTGTGACAGTCGATGCACGCCTGGTCGCGCACCGCCGGCTGCGCGTGCAGGCGACGGCCGCCCGCGGGTGGCGCGAGCGTCGCGTCGTGACAGCGCACGCACGCGCCGGCGGCGAGGAGCGGCGAGCTGTCGAGGTGACACTCGGTGCACGCGAGGTTGGCGTGGCTCGCGATCAGCGGTCCGGGCGACGAGGCGATCGCCGGCGTGATCGCCACGGGATCCGGAGGTGCTCCGCAGCCTGCGAGAGCGATCGCTGCGATGGCGAGCCAGCGCATGGGTCACCGTCGCACGAGCACGCGTGGCTCGATGTTACGAATCGGAGAACACTACAGGCGACCCCAGACCGCCATCTGGTTGCGGTTCGCCGCATCGTCGACGTCGCTCGCGTCGAGCCGCGTCACGAGGTGATAGGTGCCGTCGGTGCAGACGTGGCCGTCCCACGTGAAGAACCCGGAGTCGTCGCGCGTCGTGGGGAACGCGAACGGATCGAGCTCGTACGCTTCGAGCGCGACGGTGCAGTCGAGCGCGCCGGCGGCGTTGCCCGCGGCGATCGGGCCACAGACGAGCCGCAACCGCGGCGGGACATGCGCCCACGCGTGCGCACGAATGCTGGCGCTGGGATCGCGGGCGAGGAGATCGAGCGAGATGGCCGGCGTGACCGGATCCAGCACCAGCGCGGCGAATCCAGACCGCGGTGGATCGACGGTGGCCCAGCTGTTCTGGAGCAGGACGTTGCCGTTCGTCCACGGGGTGCAGCCGGTGATCGCGTTGCAGCGCGCTCGACGCCGGGTCGCGACGGAGAAGGGCGTCGCGAGCGGGGCGGTTATCTCGCCGGGCGGGAACGTGGCGATGAGGTCCGTGAACCCCATCGGCGTGCAGGCGTCGAGCGTGAATGGATCGGCCGGAGATTCGCGAGCCTCGACGCTGCTGTCCGCGTCGCTGGTCGTGACACACGATGCAGCGAACGTCAGGAGCGCGACGAAACAAACGGCCTCTCGCAATGGGCACGGATCTAACGGGTTTGCCGTACTAGGTCAGCTCGCGCCGATCGCGCGGCGCAACCCGACGACATCACGCTCGTTCCCGACGGAGCCCACCTTCGTACGCAACCGCTGCTCACACGCTCCGAAGGCAGCCGGCCATGCAAGCACGCAAACGAACCACCACGGCTCCCCGCCGACTCCCACGCAGCCCGCTCGGAGCCGCCACGGTCGACGCGATCCTGGTCGCGGTCGAGCGCATCCTCGAGCGCGATGGCCTCGATCGGCTGACCACGAACCACGTCGCCGAGCTCGCCGGCGTGAGCATCGGGAGCCTCTATCAATACTTCCCGAACAAGGAGTCGCTGATCGGTGCTCTCCAGGATCGCTACGCGCAGGACACGTTGACGCGTGTCCGGACGGCGATCGAGACCTCCCAGAACGAACCGATTCGCACCGTGATCATGCGGATCGGCGAGGCGGTGCTGGCGGCGAAACAGCATCAGCGCCCGATCCATCGCTGGCTGATCGATGCGCGCACCGCGGCGGGGGCGATGGAGCGCTATCGCAGCTCGCTCGATCAGCACGTCGATCTGATCGCGGACTTCCTCGCGAGGCACCCCGATGTCAACGTGCCTGACCCGCGCGCGACCGCGTTCGTGCTCGTGCACGCCTCCGAGGGACTGATCGAAGCGGTGAGCGAGCGCCCGCAGGACGTCGACGCGATGCGCGTGGCGCTCGAGGCCGTCGAGCTGCTCGCGCGATTCGTCGAGCGCTAGGTTAGCGGCGAAACGGCGCGAGCGCTTGCTCGACGAGCGTGCTCATCGGTGGCGCGTGCTCGACGCCGATCGCGGACGGCGCGCCCGGCGCGCGCCACGTGCCGAGCAGCACGTCCCAGATCGCGAACACCATGCCGTAGTTCACATCGGCTTCGCGCTTGTCGAGCGCGTGGTGCCACCGGTGCAGCTCGGGCCCCGACACGATGCGATTGAGCCAGCCCAGGCGCAGGTCCGCGTTCGCGTGCTGGAACCAGAAGTGCGCCACGCCGACGGCGCCGATCGCGCCCACGAGCTCCGCGGGGACGCCCAGCGCGACGAGCGGCGCGAGGCCCGCGAGGGTCGACACCGCGATGTCGAGCGCGTGGTTGTGGAGCGCGTTGAGGAAGAACACGCGCGGCAGGCCGTGATGGACGGCGTGGATCGGCCACAAGAAGCGCAGGCGATGCAGCGCGCGGTGCGCGACGTACGCGCCGAGGTCCATCGCGAGGAGGCCGCCGGCGATCCACAGCGCGCGCTCCGCGTACGGCCGCGGCGTCGGCGCGTGACGAGCGAGCAGCCACTGCAAGAGCGCGGCGATCGCGGTCGACAGTGCGAGGTAGGCGACGCCCTGAAGCCAATCGCGCCGCGTCGGCCACCACTCGCGGCGGAACGGGATCGCGCGCTCGAGCGCGAGGACGACGAGGCCCGATCCGCCGACGACGGCGGCGGCGACGAGCGGCGTGGGCGAGACCACCACGGCGGCGAAGCACGCGGTCATGACGAGCGGCCAGCTCAGCGTGCGGATCATCCGCGCCACTGCTCCGCGAGCCGGCGCATCGCGATGCGAGTCCACGCGAGGCCGTGCGCGACGCACAGCGCGTTGCCGGCGGCGATCACGTTCGGCGTGCGGAACGTCAGGTAGCGCGGCTCGACCCGATGCGGCCACAGCGCCTTCATCTGCTCGACGGCCTCGAGCGAGTAGAAGCGCTGGCGCGATCCGACGAGCCACTCGACCTGCGCCCGCACGAGCGCGCTCGCATGGAACACGCCGTGCGACAGCGCGTGCGGTGACAGCGGAGAGAAGCCGAGCGAGAGCTCCGCGTCCGGATCGTGCGCGAGGTCGCGAACGAGGTGATCGACGACCCAGTGGTACACGCCCCACACGCTGCAGCGATCGAAGCGAATGATGTTGAGCAGCGATCGCTCGGGCGCTGCCGGTGCGCGATCGAGCTCGACGAAGCCGAGCAGCGTCGCGCGATGTCGGATCAGGAAGCGACGCGGTCGCACTCCGCCGGCGAGCGCGGGGCGGTTGAGGAACTGCAGCTCCTCGCCGATCTCGCTGCGCGTGCAGAACCGGTGGTTGATCGCGGCGAGCTCCGCGGCCCACGGTGCGAAGGAGTCGACCTCGTGAAGCGACAGCCCCTTGCGCGGCGCCTTGCGGGCGGCGCTCGCGGCCTCCTTCGAGATCGACTGCGCGCGCATGATCGCGTGGGGCGACACGATGTACTCGACGCCGAACGGGACGACGTGCGAGCGCGGATCGACCGCGCGCACCATCTCCGCTTCCTCGCGCGTCAGGTAGGCGCCCATCGGGTGCGGGTGGAGCGCGACGAAGCGCGTCCACAGCGCGCGGCGCGTGGTCTCGGTCCCGAGCGCGCCGCCCAGCGAGACCGCGAATCGCCCGGCCCGCCGATACGCGAGCAGTCCGGCGTCTCGCGCCGTCAGGTGCTCGATGCTCGGTTGATCGATCGACGCCGCGATCGGGTTCCCCCCCCAGCGATCGAGTACGCGACGCCACGGTTGGGTCGATGGCGCGTCGTTCGCATCGGCCGGCGCGCGTGCCGGAGAGACCTCGTACTGCGCCCTCGATCGTACGGCCACCACGACGACCATTGTCGGTGGACCGACGGCGCGCAGCAAGTGAGCGACTCGTGATGGGCCGTGAAACCTGCGTGAATACGTGTGATCCAGCGCGCGACAGCTGGCGCGATCGACGTGTGTCAGGAATCCCAACACCGTCGCAGATCTGCAAGGCTTCTTCGCAAACCGTCGCTTTACTCGTTACCGGAGTGCAGGCATGGTTGGCCCCGCTGTGAGCGACCAGCTCTCTCAAGATCTCGCGTCCTTGAAGATCGATCGCTCGCCCAAGCGACGGTCGAAGTCCCCTCTGGCGCTCGTGCTGACTATCGCACTCCTCGCGGGTGCCGGTGCGGCCATCTACTTCGTCGCCATTCCGAAGCTCAAGTCACGGTTCGTGACCGACGAGGTCAAGACCGGCGAGATTTCGCTGGTCTCCCCCGCGCAGGGACAGATGAAGCTGACCGCGACGGGCTACGTCACGGCGCTCGTGTCCGCGAAGGTCGCCGCGAAGGTGCCCGGCCGCATCGCGGAGATCTTTGTCGACGAAGGCAGCGTGATCGCGAAGGGCGACAAGGTCGCGCGCCTCGAGGACGTCGACCACAAGAGCGCGATCGCCTCCGCGCGCGCACGGGCCGCGTCCGCGCGAGCTCGCGTGCAGATCGCGCGCGCCAACGTCGCGGAGCTCGACGTGCAGATCAAGCGCGACAAGCCGCTCGCCGAGCGCGGGGTGATCGCGCGCTCCGGCGTGGATGACATGGAGGCGCGCATCGCGTCCCTGAAGGCCAGCGTGCGCGCGGCCGAAGCCGAGGCCGCCGCGGCCGACGCCGAGGCGAGGAGCCTCGAGGTGCAGCTCGGCAGCTACGTGATCGTGTCGCCGATCGCGGGCACCGTCGTCGACAAGCTCGTCGAGGTGGGCGAGGGCGTCGCGCCCGGTTTCGGGACGCCCGGCGTCGTCGAGGTCGTCGACATGGAGTCGCTCGTCGTCGAGGTCGATGTCCCCGAAGGCAAGCTCGACCAGGTCGGCGAGGGCAACCCCGCCGAGATCATCCTCGACGCGTATCCGTCGACGCGCTTCGGCGGCCACGTGAAGGAGATCGGGCGCCGCGTGAACCGCGCGAAGGCGACCGTGCCCGTGAAGATCGCGTTCGACGATCTCAGCGAGGCCGGCGGCGGTGGATCGATCGCACCCGAGACGGGCGCTGGATCCGGCGCGGGGTCGGCCGAGCCCGTAAAGAAGCGCCGGGTGCTCCCCGAGATGGCCGCGCGCGTGAGCTTCCTCGAGAAGGCGGTGTCCGCCGAGGAGCGCAAGGCGCCGCCCAAGCTCGTCGTGCCGGCGAACGCCATCGTGCAGCGCGCGGGCGCCGACGTCATCTTCATCGTCGACGAGGATCGCGTGCGCATGACCACCGTCAAGGTCGGCCCGCCGTTCGCCGGCGGCCGCGAGCTCGAGACGCCGTTGCCCGTAGGAACCAAGGTCGTGCTGGATCCGCCCGCGGATCTCACCGATGGCAAGAAGGTCAAGGAGAAGACATGAGCGAAGCTGACGCCACCGAGGCCAAGACCGACTCCAAGGAATCTCCGACGAAGGAGACGCCGTACCGCAAGGCGGCCGACATGCCCGAGCAGATCGTCACGATCAAGGGCGTGTCCAAGGTGTTCTATCGCGGCAAGGAAGAGATCCGCGTCCTCGAGAAGCTCGATCTCGATGTCCCCACGGGCTCGTTCGAGGCGCTGATGGGTCCGTCGGGCTCGGGCAAGTCGACGCTGCTGAACCTGATCGCCGGCCTCGATCGCCCGACGAGCGGCGAGGTCCGCGTCGCGGGCGCCGACCTGACGCGCATGTCCGACGGACAGCTCGCGAAGTGGCGGTCGCAGAACATCGGCTTCGTGTTCCAGTCGTTCAACCTGATCCCGGTGCTCACCGCGGCGCAGAACGTCGAGCTACCGCTGCTCCTCACGGGCCTGTCGGGCTCCGACCGCAAGCAGCGCGTCGCCACCGCGCTCCGCGTGGTCGGCCTCGAGGACCGCATGGAGCACTACCCGCGTCAGCTCTCCGGCGGTCAGGAGCAGCGCGTCGCGATCGCGCGCGCGATCGTGAACGATCCGAAGATCATCGTCGCCGACGAGCCGACGGGTGACCTCGACCGCAAGAGCGCGGACGATGTCCTCGTGCTGCTCGACAAGCTCAACAAGGAGCTCGGCAAGACGATCTTCATGGTGACGCACGATCCGGCGGCGGCCGAGAAGGCGAAGATCCAGCGCAAGCTCGACAAGGGAGCGCTCCAGTGAACATCGCGACCTATGCCAGACGGAACCTGTTCCGTCGCAAAGGGCGCACGATCCTGACGCTGATCGTCGTCGCGGTCACGGTGCTGATCTTCTGCCTGATCCGCACCGTCGACTGGTCGTTCAAGGTCAGCGCCGAGGAGGCGATGCAGGATCGGCTCGCGACCCGCCACAAGGTGTCGATCACGATGCAGCTGCCCAAGCGCTACATCGACGACGTGCGCGCCGTGCCCGGCGTCACCAAGGCGACGTGGGCGAACTGGTTCGGCGCCAAGGATCCCAAGGAGCGCGTGCCGTTCTTCGCGGGCTTCGCCGCGGATCACGAGTCGTGGTTCGAGGTGTTCGACGACATGAAGGTGACCGAGAAGGAGCTCGCCGATTGGAAGTCCACGCCCAACGGCGTGATCATCGGCGACCGCCTCGCT
Source organism: uncultured Kofleriaceae bacterium (assembly GCA_964617845.1). Lineage (GTDB taxonomy): Bacteria > Myxococcota_A > Polyangia > Haliangiales > Haliangiaceae > JABFXX01. The sequence goes on from CAZUAR010000004.1 coordinate 251,640, forward strand.
GCCTCGTTCGACGTGAAGGTCGGTGATCGCCTGACCATCACGAGCGACATCTATCCGGGCGACTGGGAGTTCAAGGTCGTCGGCATCTATTACCCGCAGCGCAAGAACGTCGACCGCACGTCGCTGATCATGCGCTGGGACTTCCTCAACAACGATCCGCGATCGGAGCTGTCCAAGGACACGATCGGCTGGGTGATGTCGCGCATCCAGAACGGCGGCCAGAGCGCGCAGGTCTCGCAGGCGATCGACAAGGTCTTCGACGAGAAGGACGACCAGACGGTCACCATGAGCGAGCGCGCGTTCAACCTGTCGTTCATGGGCGCGTTCGCCGCGATCCTGAGCGCGTTCGACATCGTGTCGATCGTGATCCTCCTGATCATGATGCTGATCCTCGCGAACACGATCGCGATGAGCGTCCGCGAGCGCACGCACGAGTACGGCGTGCTGCGCGCGATCGGCTTCTCGCCGAACTACGTGCGCGGATTCATCCTGGGCGAGGCGCTCCTGCTCGCCCTCGTCGGCGGCCTGATCGGCCTCGGGCTCGTGCAGCTCCTCATCAACATGGCCCTCGGGCCGTTCCTCGAGGAGAACATGGCCGCGATGTTCATCGCGTTCCGCACGCCGACATCGATCATGCTGCTGGCGCTCGGCCTCGCGATCACGCTGGGTCTGTTGGCGGCGATCGTTCCCGCCCGCACCGCGTCGCGCCTCAAGGTGACCGACGCCCTCCGGAGGGTCGACTGATGGTGCCTCTTCGCTACAACGTCCGCAGCCTCCTCGTTCGCAAGGTCACGACCTTCGCGACCGCATTCGGCATCGCGCTCGTCGTTTTCGTCTTCGCGGCCGCCGGCATGCTCGCCGCCGGCATCGACGACGCGATGGTGAGCACCGCGCGCAAGGACACGGTCATCGTGCTGCGCAAGGGCTCCGACGCCGAGCTCGCCTCGAGCCTGACCGCCGACCAGCTCAACCTCCTGCGCGGCCACTCGGCCGTCGCGACGGGCGCGGCCGGCGGCGGCGTGATCGGCGAGGTCGTGCTCATCATCACGCCCGAGCTCGCCGACGGCTCGGGCGGTCTGTCGAACGTCGCGATCCGCGGCATGCCCGCCGACGGCTACAAGTTCCGTCCCGAGTTCAAGATCATCTCGGGCCGCGCACCCACGCCCGGCACCAACGAGGTCGTCGTCGGCCGCGGCATCACCGGCCGCTTCAAGGGCATCGAGCCCGGCAAGTCGTTCGACGTTCGCCGCAATCGCCCGCTCGTCGTCGTCGGCGTGTTCGAGGCCGGCGGCTCCACCTACGAGTCCGAGGTGTGGGGCGACATCGACGCCGTCTCCACCGCCGCGGGCCGCAAGTCCGCCTTCTCGTCGGCGCGCGTTCGCCTCACCAACCCGTCCGCGTTCGACGGCTATCGCGCCGCGATCGAGTCCGACAAGCGCATCCCGCTCAAGGTGATGCGCGAGGACGAGTACTTCGAGAAGCAGTCGGGTCAGACCAAGGGCTTCCTCTCGGGCCTCGGCTACGGCATCGCGGTCCTGTTCTCCATCGCCGCGATGCTCGGCGCCGCCATCACCATGAACGGCGCCGTCGCCAACCGCACCAAGGAGATCGGAACGCTGCGCGCGCTCGGGTTCTCCAAGCTCGCGATCCTCACGTCGTTCGTGTTCGAGGCGATCCTGCTGTCGCTGATCGGCGGTGCGATCGGCATCATCTTCGTGCAGCTCCTCGGCCTCGTGTCGTTCCACACGATGAACTTCCAGACGTTCTCCGAGATCGTGATCCGGTTCAAACCCGCGCCGAGCATCGTGATCAACGCGTTGATCTTCTCGATGGTGATGGGCCTCCTCGGCGGCATCGTGCCCGCGATCCGCGCCGCGCTCGTGTCACCGATCGAAGCGATGCGAAACTGAGGCCGATAGCCCCCTGGTGAAAACCACCATTTTCGAAATGTAATGGGGTCCGACCCCAACTCGTCGCCGAATTGGTCAAATCCACCACTTTTGTCCAACGAGTTGGACGTTGTCCGGCCGGCGGACAAGTGGTCAGGCGGTCAGGCTGCTGTCTCGACTGCCGCTTCGAAGTCGAGCCTTGCTTCGTCGTCGACGTCATCCACGTCTTCGTCGGGACTGACTTCGTACATCTCCAGCTCGCGCACGACGACGGCCTCGACGTCTGCCCGTTCGATCGCCGCCGTGTCGATCCACGCAGCGAGGTCCTTCGGATCGTGGAAGCCGGCGAGTCGCGCCCCCAACTCCACGTCGAGCCACGCAGGTGCCCGAGCAAGCCCGGCATAGGCGCGATGACTCGTCCAGTCGCTCTCGCCTGGAACCGTGACTACGCCTGCTCGGACTGGGTTGCGATGAACGTACGCGATGACGCGTGCAACGCCGTCTTCACGCACTTCTTTCAGGTTCGGTCCCCGCGCGAACACCGCGCCGATCCGGGCGTGTCGATGGTTGATCCATTCTGCAAACGGCGAGTGCGCGTCGCGTAGCCAGTCCGCCAGCGGCATCTCGCCGGACAAGAGCCCGAGGTGGATGTGACTGCTCATGACGGCGTAGCTGAAGCACCGCCAGTCGGTCTCGGCCAGTGCGCGTCCGAGAAGCTGCAGATAGGTCCGTCGATCGCGATCGGTCTTGATGAACCATTCGCGCGCGACGAATCGCGAGATGAGGTGATAGACGGTGTTCGGGCGTGTGACGCGGAGAGGACGAGGCACGAGAGACTCCTGGTTCGAGTTGAGCCCGCCCTCCCACAGGCGATGTTCGACACGAACCGTCTACACGGTCGGTCCGACATTGGTCAAAACCACCATTTTTGAAATGTAATGGGGTCCGACCCCAAATCGCTGCCGAATTGGTCAAATCCACCACTTTTGTCCAACGAGTTGGACTTTGTCCGGCCGGCGGACAAGGACGCTGATCGTCAGAACGCGCCGAAGCCGAAGTCAGTCGTGAAGAACCAGTAGACGACGGCGATCGGCCACAACAGCAGGAACACGCCGAGCCCGAACGCGATCGCGCGGCCGAGCTTGCGAGATCCGCGCGAGGCGAGGTCGGTCGTGCGCTGATACGCGAGCTCGGCGCCCGTGGTGTTCGCGATGCGCGCGTCGGGGACCTGCGGATCGAGCTGCGGGCGGAGAACGGGGATCAGCACCTTCACGCCGAGGTAGCCCGAGCAGAGCCACACCGTCATGAAGAGCAGCAGGATCGCACCCATCGATCCACTGTAGCGCACCGTCCATTCGCGAGATCGACGATCTGCCGAAACGACGAGAGCCCGGCGGGCAGCCGGGCTCTCGGGTGGTTCGCGACTCGGGTCGCGACGCTCGGGTCAGCTCAGGCGCGTGCGCGCTCGACCGTGACCTCGTGCTCGTTGTGCTGCGTGCCGTTGAGCGCCTCGATGATCGAGTCGACCGTGTCCTCGGGGACGCGGACATGCGCGTGCGAGTCACGCAGGCTGACCGAGCCGATGCGAGCGGTGTCGCCACCGATCGGGCCCGCGAGCAGCGCGCGGAGATCGTCGGCGCTCACGCCGTGCTTCTTGCCGAGGCTGATGAACAGGCGCGCTTGCGCGTCGGTCGCCGCGACCGGGGGCGCGGAGACGGCCGTGTCGCGCTTGGTGCGACGCTCGGTCTTCTCCTTGTCGAGGACCTCGGCCTTCTCGCGGCGCTTCTCGCTGCGGCCACCGCGATCCCGATCGCGGCCACGACCGCGGTCACGGCGCGGGCGCTCTTCGGTGGTCTCGGTCGACTCCGCGGCCGCTTCGGCGGGGGCGTCGGCGTCCGCGGGCGCGGCGGCGGGCTCGGCCGGGCGCGAGGACTTCTCCTCGGCCCAGGTCTCCCAGAACTCGCGCGTCTCGGCCGTGACTTCCTTCTTCTTGCCCTTCTTCTCGCCTCGGTCGCCGCGGTCGCTGCGATCGCCACGCTCGGCGCGCTCGAGCGCGCGGGCCGCGACGTCGTCGACCTTGGCCGGCTCGGCCGCGGGCTCCGTCGAGACGGGCGCCTCCTCCGTGCGGATCTCGGCGATCGTCTCGGTCTGCTCGCGGCGCGGGCGGTCGCGGTCGCGATCGCGGTCGCGATCACGGTGGCGCTCGCCGCGCTCGCGGCCTTCGAAGCGATCGCGGCGGTCGCCGCGGTCACGATCGCGGCCACGCTCGCGCTCGCCCTCGGGGCGTTGCGCCGGCTGCATGTCGACAGCGTCGGCGGGCGCCTCGGTCACCGCGTCCATCGGAGCGGGTGCCTCGACGAGGCCGCCGTCCCGGCGCTCGAAGCGCAGGGTCTGGCCGTGCTCGCGGTTGCGTTCACCGCGGTCACCGCGGTCGCCCCACGGGCGACGTTCGCGATCACCGCGCTCGCCGCGCTCGCCGCCGTCGCGACGCGGGCGATCCTCGCGCGCCTCGCGCGGACGCTCGCCCTCGGGGCGGGCCTCGGCGGTCACCTCGGCACCCTCGGCGGCCGGGCGCTCCTCGCGCTCGCGACGCGGGCGCTCGCCGCGGTCATCGCGGTCGAAGCGACGCGGGCGCTCGCCATCGCGATCGAAGCGACGCGGGCGATCCTCGCCGTTGCGCTCGCCATCGAAGCGACGCGGGCGCTCGCCATCGCGGTCGAAGCGACGCGGACGGTCTTCGCCGCCCTCGCGGTCGAAGCGGCGCGGACGGTCTTCGCCGCCCTCGCGATCGAAGCGGCGCGGGCGATCCTCGCCACCCTCGAAGCGGCGCGGGCGCTCGCCATCGCGATCGAAGCGACGCGGGCGGTCCTCACCGCCGCGATCGAACGCGCGCTCCTCGGGGACATCGCCTTCGGTCGGCGCGGGGCGCTCGCGCTTGGGGCGCGCCTTCGTCGACAGCTTGTCGAGCTTCTCGGCGACGAGCGCCGCGAGGACGCGCTTGCCGCTCGCCGACGCGTAGAGCTTCTCGAAGATCTTGGTCTCGAGCTCGGTCGGCGTTCCGGTCACGCCGCGGATCAGGATCTGGATCGGGTCCGGCGGCTGCGGCACGCCGACGGGCGGCAGCGCCACCTTGAGCTTGCCGGTGAAGATGTCGTCCTTGGGGAGCACGCGCTCTTCGGGCTTGAGGCCGAACGTCAGGCGCACGAGCCGGAAGTTGCCGAGCTCGCGCGGACCGACGAGCGAGATCGCCGTGCCCTTCTTGCCCGCGCGGCCGGTGCGGCCGGTGCGGTGCACGTAGACCTCGGGCGACTCGGGCACCGAGTAGTTGATCACGTGCGTGAGGTTCGAGATGTCGATGCCGCGCGCGGCGACGTCGGTCGCGCAGAGGAAGCGCAGGTTCTTCTGCTTCATCCGCCCCATCACGCGCTCGCGATCGCTCTGCGAGAGGTCGCTCGACAGCGGCTCCGCGTCGAGGCCCTGCTTCTGCAGGAACTTGGCGACCATCGTCGTCTCGTCGCGCATGTTGCAGAAGATGATCGCGCTCTCGGGCTCCTCGGCGAAGATCACCTTGAGGAGGTCGCGGCTGCGCGCGATGCCGCTGACGATGTAGTACGCGTGGTGGATCTCGGAGACCGTCTGGCCGTCGCGCGAGAGGGACAGCGTCTCGGGCGCCACCATGTGGCGGCGGGCGTAGCGCGCGACCTCCTCGGGCATCGTCGCCGAGAACAGGAGCGTCTGCTTCTTCTCGGGCAGCGCCGAGACGACGCGCTCGATGTCCTCGAGGAAGCCCATCGAGAGCATCTCGTCGCACTCGTCGAGGACGAACGTGTTGATCGTCTTGGTGTCGAGCGTGCGGCGACCGATGTGATCGAGCACGCGGCCGGGCGTTCCGACGACGACGTGGACGCCGTTGCGCAGCGCCGTGATCTGCTTGCCGATCGGCGCGCCACCGTAGATGGCCTCGACGATGATGCCGCGGTGCTTGCCGATCAGCGTCAGCTCGCGAGCGACCTGCAGCGCGAGCTCGCGCGTCGGCGCGAGGATCAGCGCCTGCGGCTGGCGATGCGTCGGGACCAGCTTGGACAGGATCGGCAGGCCGAACGCCGTCGTCTTGCCGGTGCCGGTGCGCGACTGGACCATGAGGTCCTTGCCCTCGCTGACCGGGCCGAACACGGCCGTCTGCACGGCGGTCGGCGCGAAGTAACCCATGTCATCGATCGCCTGCTTGATGTCCGGGTGCAGCGCGAAGTCGTCGAAGCTCGGTGGCTTCGGCTCGGCAGGCTCGGCCGGCTCGGCGGGGGCCGCGTCGGCAACGCCTTCGGCGGGAGAATCGTGAGCAGTCACAGCCGCGATCGCGGCCAAATCGTCGGTCGCACCATTCTCGTGCGACGCAGTCTCGTTCGTCATTTTCGGAAAAAACCTTTGGTTGTCACTCCGAACACCCAGTCGGAGCACTGGTCGGGACTCACGGGTCCTGGGGATTCACAGGCACGGCCGACGTCGGCGGTGGCTGCCCCAGGGGGTGGTCTTCGAATGCAGTCGAGAAGCTTCTACGCCAAACCTTGTGTTGGCGCAGACCTTAGTCGCCTAGCGAGGCAACGTCAACTCGACGTTTCCGCTGCTGTTCGCGGCCCCGCGGCCCAGGAGCGTCGACGACGCGGGGCAGGGCTTGGGCGCGTTCCGCACGCTGCTGCAGATCGCCTCGATCGAGCTATTCATGCGGAAGATCTTCACTTCCGCGCCCGGGACCGGCCTCGCGGTGCTGTCGACGACCTCGCCGCGCACGAACGCGGCGTCGGGGAGCCGGATCGGCTCGAGGTTGACCTGGTCGAGCTGCGAGTCGCGCGGAATCTCGACCTCGGTCTTCACGAACGTCGGGAGTCGCTCGAGGAAGCCGGTCGAGCGCGCGGGATCCAGCGCGAGATCGTAGTAGCCCCAGGTCTCGTCGATCAGCGGATCGACCCAGATGACGAACGCGCCGTCGTTGTCGGTGACGGCCGTCGCGACCGGCACGGAGTTCAAGAACGTCTGCGGCTTGTCGTCGAGCGACCACAAGAAGCGCAGCGCCGGCCGCGCCGTGACGGTCACGCCGGGCAGCGCATCGCCGTTCGCGTCGAGGACCTTGCCCGCCAGGCGCGTTCGCTCGACGAGCTGGATCTCGCTCGACGTCATCGCGAACGGCTCGTTGTAGATCGCCCTCGCTCGCGAGCTCGCCGGCGGGACGACCTCGAGCTTGTACTCGCCGAGGATCGCGTTGCCACCGAGCACCTTCAGCCTCGCCGTGCCGCTCTCGTCGGTCGTCTCCTCGGCGACAAACGTCGCGGTGCCCTCCGCGGCCGATCCGATCAGCGCCGTCACGCGCACGCGCGCGCCGACCACCGGCTTTGGAGCGCCGCCGCCTTCGCGCATCTTGATCGTGATCGGCTTGTCGACGAGCGTGCCGAGCTCCGCGGGCTCCTTGAGCGTGCGCTGGACGCCGACCGCCGTGGGAACGTCGAGCAGGTGCAGCGTCGGCTTGCCGAGCAGCGGATCGGATGGACGCGCGACGATCTCGACGGTCCCGACGAGGTTGGGCGAGAGCGTCAGGTGGAACGCGCCGTTCGACCCCGTGTACGACACCGTCGACACCTCCGTCGGCGGGCCGCCTTGCTGCCAGCGCCCCATCGCGACGACGCGATAGTCCTCGAGCCCGCCACCCGCGGCCGCGAGCAGCGTGCCCTCGACCGTCGGCAAGCTCAGCCCGCCGAGCGTGAGCGTCTTCGTCGTGTCCGCGGTCAGCGGCATCTCGAAGCGCATCGGGGGCACGACCTCCGCGAGGTTGGACGAGCTCGCCGGCATGTCGCCGCGCGGCGTCGGCACGATCGTGACGACGTACGGGAGGTCCGGATCGCCGGGCGGCACCTTGACGACGAACGCCGGCTCGCCCGACGTCGACGTGTCCGTCATCGTCACGAGCTTGAACCCCGGGCCGCCGTCGAACAGCGACGGTCGCGTGATCGTCACCGACGCGGTGAGCATCTCTCTCGCGCACACGAGCGGCGGCGTGCACATCGTTCCGATCCGCGCGTCGAGCTCGACGGGATTCTCGAGCTCGAGCCCCTCGATGTCGCCCTGGAGCGTGATCATCCCGCGCATCACCTCGCGCGAGACGAGGTCGCTGCGCTCCACGGGCGGCGAGATCACGAACGCGAACTCGCCCATCGGCGGATCGCCCCAGCACGTGCCGTCGTCGCAGATCTCGTTGCCGCTGCAGTCGTCGGTCGTGGCGCACTCGGGCGCCGGCGCTTCGGGCACCTCGAGGCACGCCGGCAGCGCGGCGATCACGAGAAGGAGCGCGCGCAGCTGCGTCACGACGGCCTCTGGCAGTTGAGGAGGTAGCTGCGGCTCGTCGTCAGCCCGCCCTCGGGCATCGCCTTGAACGCGGGCGTCTGGAGATCGTCGGGCTTGCGATCGAACACCTGCACCGTCAGGAACAGCGGCGTCGTGTTGTCGACCTCGCTCTCGAGGCACAGCGCGCGCAACGTGCACGTCGCCGTGCGCATCGTAGTGCCCGTCGGTGCGCTCTCGCACTCGGAGCGCGGCGACGTCGGCTTGGCGACCGTGTAGTTCACGAACAACCGCACGATCAGGTTGTCCTCGACGTCGGTGTCGATCAGCGAGATCGACATCGTGCCGGCGTTGATGCCGGTCTCGAAGTTCACGGGGCCCGGCTCGGGCAGCTCCTGATCGTCGGAGCGCACCGCGGTGATCGCGGGCGGCGAGTTCACGCCACCGTCGGACGTGTCGACCGACAGCGACGGCGGCAACACGCAACCGGATGCGGTGAGGAGGGAGAGGCCGAGCATACGCACGAGCGACCCACCACCATGCACGCGATGCACCACCGTGGATCCTCCCCGTGATGTCGCGGGGTTATCCCGGAAATCGCGAGGTGCGAGGCGGCGTGGATCGGACATGGCTGTCATGGGGTGAGTCGGGGTGATAGGGCTTCCGTCACGGTCGCGCTCAGGCGCTCTCCGGGCTGTCGCCGGGCTCGCCTTCCTTCTCGAGGTGACGGAACACGGTGCGCGGATCGACGCCGAGGTCGCGCGCGGTCTTCGTACGGTTGCCGTTGTTGAGCGCGAGCACTTCGTTGATGTAGTCGCGCTGGAACTTGTCCTTCGCTTCGGCGAGCGTGAGGATCTGCGGCAGCGCATCGCCGGTCAGCCCGAGGTCATCGGGGCCGATCACCGTCGACTCGCACAGCACGATCGCCTTCTTGATGCGGTTCTCGAGCTCGCGGATGTTGCCCGGCCAGTTGTGCTTGCGGATCGCGACGGCGGCGTTGGGCGACAGACCCTTGACCTTCGCGTCGTACTCGCGCGAGTAGCGTGACAAGAGGTAGCGCGCGATCACGAGCACGTCGTCGCCGCGCGCGCGCAGCGGCGGCAGCTCGACGTTGACCACGTTGAGCCGGTAGTAGAGGTCCTCGCGGAACCTGCCGTTCGCGATCTCCTTCTCGAGCTCGCGGTTGGTCGCCGCGACGATGCGAATGTCGACCGTCTCGGGCCGCGTATCGCCGACACGGAACACGACCTTCTCCTGGAGCGCGCGCAAGAGCTTCACCTGGAGCTCGATCGGCATCTCGCCGATCTCGTCGAGGAACAGCGTGCCGCCGTCGGCCGCCTGGAACTTGCCCTGCTTGTTCGCGACCGCGCCCGTGAACGCCCCCTTGACGTGACCGAACAGCTCGCTCTCGAGCAGGTTCTCGGGGATCGCGCCGCAGTTGATCGTGATGAACGGCTTCCCCGTCCTCGGCGAGCGATTGTGGATCTCGCGCGCGATCAGCTCCTTGCCGGTGCCGGTCTCGCCGGTGATCAAGACGCTGATGTCGGTCGCGCTGATCTTCTCGACCTTGCGAAACACCTGCTGCATCGGCGGGCTCGTGCCCACGATCTCGCCGAACCGGTACTGCTCGAGCCGCTCGTGCAGCCGCTTGTTGTCGACCCGCATCTCGTTGAGGAGCAGCGCGTTCGCGACGATCAGCGACGCCTGCGCGCTGAACACGGAGAGCACGCGCAGCGTGTCCTGCTGGAACAGATCGCGGATCGAGTCGTTGCCGACGTAGATGAGCCCGATCAGCCGCCCGCGGTCGAGCAGCGGCACGCAGATGACCGAGCTGACCTTCAGCTGCATCACGCTCTTGGCGGCGGCGAACTCGTCGTCGCGCATCGCATCGCTGACGATCACCGGCTTTCGCGTGCGGATCACCTTGGCGACGATCGAGTCGCTGAGCTGCCCGACCGCGTCCGCGATGTTCTCCTTGTTGAGGTTGCGCGCGACCTTCACGTCGACGGTGTCGCCCTCGAGCAGCACGAGGAATCCCTTGTCCGCGTTCGTGATCTCGACGATCGCGTCCATCAGCGCGTCGAGCAGCTCGCCCAGATCGCGCTGGTGGATCAGGCGCTCGGAGAACTCGTAGAGCTTCGTGTACGCGTCGATGTCGGCGATCGTCTCGCCGGCCTCATCCTCGCGGGGCGCGCTCTCGTCGATCATCACGAAGCGCAGCTCGCAGCTGCCGATCACGATCCGGTCGTCGTGGCTGAGCTTGTGCTTGCCGCGCTTCTTGCCGTTGACGACGAAGTCCGTCTTCTTCAGCGCGAGCACCGTGTAGATCTGGCCGTCGAAGCGGATCGCGAAGCCGTCCTGCACCAGCGGATCGGGCAGCACGATGTCGTTCTCCGGCGAGCTGCCGATCGACGTCAGCTTCTTGTCGGGGTGGAGGCTGTAGACCATCGGCGGATGGCCCGGTGAAGCGAGGCGAAGTGACGGCATTAGTCGTTCTCCCAACCGATCCCGATGCCGACGCTCTCGTCGGTGACCATCGGAGCGACTTGTAAGCGCTGCCAGAGCGAGACCTTCTTCAGCTTGCGCTCGCCCTTCGCGGGCGGCGGTGCGTTGTCGCGATCGCGCAGCTCCTCGGGGATGAGCGAGTCATCGCCCTCGACGCGAAGCCGCGGCTTGTGGTGGCGAATCGCGTCGAAGATCGAGAACCCGTACAGCCCGAGGAACGCGATGCCGGTGCCGATCTGCAGCTGCTGCAACCGCAGCGCGCGGCGCCCCTCGGAGATCGTGAGGCCGTCGTTGGAGAAGCCGTACGTGCCGACCAGGTAGACGTAGATCGACACGTTCGCCGCGAGCGTCGCGACCTGGCCCGCGGCGAACAGCGTGCCGGGCACGTAGCGCTTCTGGCTGAACTGCGCGATGCCGAACGGCAAGAAGTTGTAGCCGAACGGCGTGGCCTCGTAGACCACGAGCGACTTCTTGTACGCCTCGATCGCGGCCTTCGCGTCGGCGATGCGCTTGGCTTCCGCGTCCTTTGCACGCTTCGCGGCGATGTCGGCGCGCACGTCCTCGAACAGCTTGATCGCGTCCTCGCCGTACGTGAGTCGCGACAGCGACGTGTCCGGATCGATCCGTAGCGCGTTCTCGAACTCGGTGCGCGCGCGCTGGCGATCGCCGGACTCGAACAGCGCACCACCGAGAAGCAAGTACGCCTCGATCACGTCGCGCGTCTGCGACAGCCTCGGCGGAGGCGGGTAGAGCAGGGCGTTCAGCACGGGGATCGCGCTCTGCCAGTCGCGGCGCTGAAAGCTCGTGCGACCGCGATCGAGATCCTGGGACGGCGTCGCGCCCGCGGGCGCGGTGAAAGCCACGAGCGCACAGATGACGATCGCTAGTCGCACGTCACCACTTCCGTCGTTCCCGACTTCACGCGAACGGTCTTCGTCTTCCCGCCGATGAACTCGACCGTCGCGGGCAGCGTGTCGACGGTGGAGTTGTCGAACAGGACCGACTTCGCCTGACCCAGCGGATAGCTGACGCCGTCGATGAGCACGCCCACGGTCGAGTCCGCGCACTTGGCGACGACGCTCGCCGGCTTCAGGCGAAGCGTGATCGCGAGCTCTCCTTGGCCGACGCGGATCGTCTCCTCGACGGGCTCGCAACACGGGTTGGTCGCGAGGACCTTGACCTCCTTCGTGTTGGTCACGACGCGACCGTTGACCCCGAGCGGCATCTTGAGGCCGCCGTCGATCTGGATCTCGGTGCCCTTGAAGCTCGCGGTGATCTTCGTCTCGAACGTCTGCGGCTTGGGCTCGACGACGCCGGCATCGGGGATCGCCGGCGCCGGGCGGCTGTTCGATCCGAGGGCCACCTGCGTCGCGTCCGGCGCCGGCTCCTCCACCTGCGCGTCGACCTCCGCCGGGATCGGCGGCGGCTGATCATCCGGCACCACCTGCGCGACGCGATTCACCCATGTCGTCGTGCCGGGCGGCGGAGGTGGCGCGTCGGCGCCCGGCGGCTCCGACTTCTTGTGGATCATGAACGCACCGCCGCCGATCACGAGAGCGGCCACCGCGACGAGCCCGAGGCGCGTCCACAGCTGGCGCCGGTTGAGCCCGTCGAGGATGGCGAGCACCTTCTCGTTCTTCGGATCGAGCGTGAGCACGCGATCGAACACGTCGAGCGCCGGTGCGCGCTCGTCCTTCGCGAGCAGCTCCTGGCCGCGGCGCGTGAGGTGATCGACGAGCCGCGCGTTCAGCGCCTGCTCGTACGCCGCGGGAGCCGCGAAGTAGCGCGACAGCTCGCCCGCCAGCTTGTCGCTCGCGATGCCGCTCTCCTCGAGGTAGCCGTCGAGCGCGGTCACCATCTCGCCGATCGCCGCGTAGCGATCCGCGGGCTCGCGCGCCATCGCGCGCAGGATGATGCGGCCGAGCCGGTTGCCGATGCGCGGGTTCGCGACGCGCGGATCGGTGAAGCGGCACTCGGCGATGCGCTTGAGCACCTCGTGCGGGTTCTTGCCCTCGAACGGCAGCTTGCCGACGCAGAGCTGGTACAGCACGATGCCGAGCGCGAACACGTCGGTGCGGAAGTCGAGCGGCCGACCCTCGACGTGCTCGGGCGCCATGTACGCCGGCGAGCCGAGCAGCTGCCCGGTCACCGTGAGCCGCTCGAGGTCGACCATGTGCGAGATGCCGAAGTCCATGAGCTTCACGACCCCGTCGGAGCGGATCATGATGTTCTCGGGCTTCACGTCGCGATGCAGGATGCCGCCCGCGTGCGCGTGCGCGAGCGCGCGGCCGACCTGGAGGATCAGCATCGCGCCGATCTCCGGATACGCGATCGGCCGCGACGTGATCACCTGCTTGAGCGTCTGGCCGTCGATGAACTCCGTGACGATGTACGCCTCGGACTCGGGCTTCGCGCTGAAGTCGAAGATCTCGAGGATGTTCTCGTGACGCAGCTTCGCGACCGCTTGCGCCTCGCGCTCGAAGCGATCGCGCGCTTCCTGGTAGTCCGCGAGGTGCTTGTGCAGGACCTTGATCGCGACCACGCGCTTCAGCGATCGATCGAGCCCGCGATAGACGATCGCCATCCCGCCTTGCCCGACTCGTTCGAGCAGCTCGTACTTGTCGAGGGTCTGTCCGACCTGGATATCCATGACAGTGATGTCAGGGCCTCACCCGTACATCCATCAGACCTCGACGAGGTCCGATAAGGTTGTCTAAGGGTCCAAGTCTACGCCGCTTCTGGGCGGCAAACCAACCAACAGGGACGATCCTGGTCTGACGCGCCGGTCACTCACCCGAGCGCAAGGTTCGATCAGTGCCGCACGCGCGGCCGGTTCCATCCTTTGTGGTCGCCGATGGCCACGATGTTCATCGCCCGAGTCTTGACGACTGCCAGCTCATCCCGTACTTAAAGAGCCCCTAAAGGCACATAGCTCAGTGGGAGAGCATCACCTTGACACGGTGGGGGTCTGCGGTTCAATCCCGCATGTGCCTACGAAAATTCAGGTTTCCTGTGGGTCGAGTGCCGCGACTTGACCCAGTCCGAGCCAGCCGGCACGCTGCCTTCATGGACACGAAGCTGATGGAAGCATTGCTGGTCCGGAGACCGAGCAAGAGTGCGTCGGCGTTTCGTGTGACGGTGGCAAAGGATCCCATCGAGCGAATCGCGGCTGCGCTGCGGCTCGGCCGCCTTGGCAGAACGATGGCGAAGGTTGGAGTGGATGATCGAGGAACTCCGTCTCGCTGAGCGCGTCGCAGATCTTGCGAGTAGTGCAGGAATCGAGACGGCGTTGATCGGGGCGACGGCTCTCGCGTTCCACCGGTACGTTCGCGCAACGGAAGACATCGACCTCGGTGCGAGCATTCGCGATCCGTTCAAGGCATTCCAAGAGCTCGAACGGCTCGTCCTCGCAAGCGGGCTCAGAATTCGCGTGTCCCTTCCGGACCACGAGGACTCGCTCGGCGGTGTCGCCCGCATCTGGGAGAGAGAGGACGAAGATGGCGAACCCATCTTCCCCGTCGAGCTCGTGAACTTCTGGAACCCATTGCGCCCGCGACGAAGCCCGGCCACGGCTGCGATCCGCGATGCCGAGTCGATCGCCGCCACGTCGCTACGCTGCGTGCGCTTGCCGGACCTCATCGCGTTGAAATGCGATGCGGGTGGGCGTAGCGACCTCGCAGACGTTGTCGAGCTTCTGCGCCAGAATCCGCTCGCCGACCGCGAGGTCATTCGCGCACGCTGTCGAGACTACAAGCTCGACGTCATCGATCAACTGATCGCGGAAGCCGACGCGCCCTGAGCCGTGGGGCCGGCCGCTCACGACGGATCGGGCGGCAGCGCCGAGCAGGTCGTGATGTCGTCGACGGCGGCTCCGTCCAGCGCGTGGTCGTAGATCCGCAGCTCGTCCATCAACCCCTGGAACGGGTACATGCCGCTCGACGACCCGCCGATCGTCATCGCGTGCGGCGCGTCGCTCGAGAACATCGTACCGCCACCCGCCGCGTCCGCCGAGGCGCGGCTGCCGTCGCGGTAGAGATCGAGCCCGGGCGAGTTCGGCGTGTTGTCCCACGTCGCACAGACGTGGTGCCACGCACCCGTCGGGACATTGCCGCCCTCGATATAGGCTTCGGTGTGCACGAAGATCCCCATCGAGCCAGTCGTGCGCAGATAGAAGTTCCACCCCTCGGAGAACCCGTCGAGCGACTTGTCGACGATCGTGCCGTACATCGCGGGCACGCCTTCACTCTTGATCCACGCGCACGCGGTCAGCGGACGGATGTCGTCGAGACCGGCGGGCGATCCGAGATCGATGCGATCGTCGACGCCGTCGAAGCGCAGCGCCTTGCCCTTGCGACCGACGAGGCGCGTCGTCGCGTCGAACCCGACGAGGGTGCCCGCGTGGGCGTTGCCCGACGAGTCGACGGCGAGCGTGCCGTCGGTCTCGTCGAACGCGAGGTACAGCACGAGGCCCGGCTCGATGCAGTCATCCTCGACGATCGTGCCTCCGTCGCCGTTGCCCCCGTCGCCGCTGGCGGCGTCGTCGCCGCCGGTGCCACCGCTCGGATCGAAGCCGATGCGGCCGCATGCGCCGACGAGCGAGAGGACGATGACACCCCACCGCATGCCGCCATCATATCCGGCTACGATGCCCGGAGATGCGTCGGGCTCTCGCGATCATCGTGCTCGCCGGCTGTCCGAAGCCGCCGCCTCCTCCGTCGGTGACCGAGCCGCCGCGCCTGGTCGCCGAGGAGAGCTGCACCGCGCCGACGGCGATGCCGGTGCTGCCGGCGCGCTTGCTCGCCGATCCGTATCGGCTCTCGCATCCCGCCGAGATGAGCATGCTCGTCGGCGGTGCCCAGGTGCCCGTGAGCTTCTTGTGCGATCTGCCGGATCAGATCCTCGGCCTCGAGGTCACGCAGACCGTCGATAGCGGCAGGCGCATCGTGTCCGGCGCCATCCACGCGGTGCCGCGCGTCGCGTCGGCGCGCGCGCTGCCGCCGGTGATCGACATCGCGCCGTCGTCGCCGGGCTGCCGGCAGGGCGAGCTCGCGTGCGAGCTCCGCACCGCGTCACCCGCGATCACGAAGATCGAGATGCTGCGCGAGCAGTGGATCCACACGAGCGGCTGGGTGCACGGCATGGACGACATCTGCCGCGCGCTGCCCGACGACACGATCGCGGTGTGCTCGACGAAGACGCGCATGGCCTACGTCGAGCTCGGCTGCGACGGCGAGCTGCACCTCGGCCTCCACGACGCGTCGCTGGCGCGGACGTTCGACCTCGACGTCGAGGCGCCCAACGTTCGCATGCGGGGCGCGCTCGAACCCGCGAGCCGCGACGCCGCGGTGTGGACGTTCCGCTTCGCGGGTGACGCGCGGAGCACTGCCTCGCCGGCGACGAAGCCGCCCGCGAGCGCGACGCTCGAGATGCGCGTGACCCCGCCCGGCCTGCAGGTCGACAAGGGCGGGGCCGGCCACGGCGCGACGCTCACCGTCGACGGCGCGAGCGAGCCGTGCATCGCGTGGGCGATCTATCGGACCTGACGTCGCGAACGCGATCAGGGGAAGCGCGACTCGGTCGCGAGCCTGTCGGCGAACGCGTCGAACGTCATCGTGTCCGCCTTCGCCTTCTCGTTGCCGAACGTGCGGACCGTGACCTGATCGGCGGCGGCTTCCTTCTCGCCGACGACGATCGTGTACGGGATCTTCTGCAGCGACGCGTCGCGGATCTTCGCCTGCATCGTCCAGTTCGACGTATCGCAGACGACGCGCACGCCCTTCGCCTCGAGGCGATCGCGAACGCTCTGGGCGTAGGCGTTGACCTTGTCGGTCACCGGCACGACTGCGACCTGGACCGGCGCGAGCCACACCGGGAACGCGCCCGCGAAGTGCTCGATCAGGATCGCGATGAACCGCTCGAACGATCCGTAGATCGCGCGGTGGAGCACGACCGGGCGATGCTCCTTGCCGTCCTCGCCGATGTACGTGAGGTCGAAGCGCTCGGGCGCCGCGTAGTCGAGCTGGATCGTGCCGAGCTGCCACTTGCGTCCGATCGAGTCGGAGACATCGAAGTCGATCTTGGGGCCGTAGAACGCGCCGTCGCCGGGCTTGAGCTCGTACGCGAGGCCGAGCGCGTCGAGCGCCGCCTTGAGCGCGGTCTCGGCGCGATCCCACATCGCGTCGTCGCCGATGCGCTGCGGCGGGCGCGTCGCGAACTTCGCCGTGTAGTTCAGCCCGACCGCGTTATAGACGTGGTCGAGGAGCTTCACGAAGCGCTGCACCTCGTCGGCGATCTGATCCTCGCGCGCGTAGATGTGCGCGTCGTCCTGCGCGAACTGGCGCACGCGCGTGAGGCCGCCCAGCGATCCGGCGGCCTCGTTGCGATGCAGCACGTCCTGCGTGTGCAGGCGCATCGGCAGGTCGCGATACGACTGCTTCTTGAAGCCGTAGTAGAGGTGGTGGCTCGGGCAGTTCATCGGCTTGAGCGAGAAGCTGTACGGCTCGGGATCGCCGGCCGCGCGGAGCTCCGAGTCCTCGACGAGGAACATGTTCTCCTTGTACTTGCCCCAGTGCCCCGAGGTCTCCCACAGCCCCTTGTTGTAGAGGAGCGGGGTCTTGATCTCGACGTAGCCCGAGCCGAGCGCGAGCTGCCGCATGTACGCCGACAGCGTCGTGTAGAGCGCGGTGCCCTTCGGCGTCCAGAACGCGGCGCCGGGGGAGTAGGGATGGAAGTGGAACAGGTCGAGCTCTTTGCCGAGCCGGCGGTGATCGCGCTTCTCCGCCTCCTCGCGCTGCTTGAGCCACGCATCGAGGCCCTTCTTGTCGAAGAACGCGGTGCCGTAGATGCGCTGCAGCGTCTTGTTGCGGTGATCGCCGCGCCAGTACGCGGCGCTCGACGACAGGATCTTGATCACGCCGACCTTGCCCGTCGACGGGCCGTGCGGCCCGAGGCAGAAGTCGACCCACTCGCCGTGCGAGTAGAGCGTCAGCGTCTTCGCGCCCTTCGCGATGATGTCGTCGATGATCTCGACCTTGAACTTCTCGCCCTTGCCCTCGAACAGGCGCTTCGCTTCCTCGGCGCCGACCTCGGTCCGCACGAACTTCGCGTCGTCGGCGATGATCTTGTTCGCGAGCTCCTCGATCTGCACGAGCTCCGCCTCGGTGAACGGCTGGCCGCGATCGAAGTCGTAGTAGAAGCCGTTCTCGATCGCGGGGCCGATCGTGACCTGCGTGCCGGGGAACAGCCGCTGCACCGCGTCCGCCACGATGTGCGCCGCGTCGTGGCGGATCGTCTCGAGCGCCTCGGGCGCCTTGTTCGTCAGGATCTCGAGCTTGGTGTCCGCGTCGAGCGGGCGCGCGAGGTCGACGAGCTCGCCGTTGGCCTTCGCGAGCACCGCGGCCTTCGCGAGGCCGGGGCCGATCGCGGTGGCGACGAACTCGCCGATCGTCGTCCCCGCAGGTGCTTGCTTCTGGGAACCGTCGGGGAGGGTGACCGTGATCGCTGCGCTCATGTCGAGGCAGGAGTTACCACGAGCCGATCACATCTGGCAGCTCGTGGAGCACTCCGACACGGAGCGCCACCGCGCGTCGCACTCCACCTCCGGGGTCCCCGTGCTCGTCGGATACAGGTATCCGCCCTCGGCGAGGCAGGTCTGACACAGCGTCGGCAACCCCGCGATTCGCGCCTCGCATTCATCGATGCAACGGTTCACGCTCGCCGAGTTGCACACCTTCTTCTTCATCTCGCCTTCGTCCCACGTGTCGGGATCGCAGGTGGCCACGCATCGCTCGTCGGCGCTTCCGAGGTGAACGCCGCCGTCGCCGTTGCACGCCGTCAGCACGACCAGGAACAAGGTGAATCTACGCATGCGAGGTAGTTCCACCATCCGGTCGATGTGACCAGGGTTTCGCTACATCGCGCAGACGGACGCGCAGCTCTGAACCGACGGGAACTCAGCTGTGCAAACCACCTCCCGGCGCGGGTTGACCTGGCGCTCGCAGTTGTCGCGGGCGGCCGTGTCGTTCGCGGGATACGTGCAGCTGCCGTTGCGGCCCATGCGCGTGCACGTGTTGTTGCTGCACTGATCGCCGATGCTGACGTCGCCGTCGCAGCCGCCCGGATCGAAGCAGACCTCCTCGGTCAGGCAGCTCGCACACACCGAGCTCACGCCCGTGATGCGCGCTTCGCACGTCTCGAGGCACTGCGTGCGACTGGCCCCGTTGCAGACGTCGCCCGCGCCGTCGAGCGATGGCGGCTCGTCGGTGCACGCCGCCACGCAGCGCGCGTCGTAGCTGTCGAGATCCGGGTCGCTGCTGCCATCGCTCGCACAACCAACCGCCACGAACATCAAGGAGAACGCAAGGCGTCGCATGCGCGGTGCGGTAGCGCGGCCCGACCGGCGACACAACGATTTTCTGAAATCCGCTCCCATGGAGCGAGGTAGTGGGCTAAAACCGGCGCCTGCACACGCACCTGAGGAGAACGCAGAGCCACATGCACATGAGTCACGCACGATGAACGGTCGACCGCCTGGACGTTTCGATCGCCGCCGCCCCGAGGCCGGACTTCGCATCAACCACCGCATTCGCGTCCCGGAGATCCGGGTCATTCTCGACGAAGAGCAGCTCGGCATCATGCCGACGCACGAGGCGCTTCGCCTCGCCGAGGAGAAGGGGCTCGACCTCGTCGAGATCTCCCCGCGCGCGTTCCCGCCGGTGTGCCGGATCATGGACTACGGCAAGTACAAGTACGAGGAAGCGAAGAAGAAGCAGCAAGCTCGCAAGCGCGCCTCCACCGTCGAGACCAAGGAGATCAAGTTCCGTCCCAAGACGGAAGGTCACGACATGGACTTCAAGGTGAAGCACATCCGCCGCTTCCTCGAAGCGGGCAACAAGGTGCGCCTCGCCGTCGTGTTCCGTGGTCGCGAGATCACGCACCCCAAGACCGGCATGAACGTGCTCGAGCGCGTGGTCGAGCTGTGCAACGACATCGCGACCGTCGAAGCGACGCCGAACATGGAAGGCCGTCGCATGATCATGGTCATCGCGCCCAAGCCCGGTGTCGTCCGCAAGGCGCAGGAGGCCAAGAAGGCCCAGGCCGCGCAGGCCCAGGCCGCTCAGGCCGCTGCTGCCAACCAGAGCAAGAAGGAGCCGGGCAAGCAGGCGCCGCCGCCGCCCGAGGATGACGACGACCTCGACGAGGACGCGATCAACGCGGACGTCGAGGACGATGACGACGACGACGAGCCGGTCAACGAGGCCGAGCGCGTCTAGGCTGCCGACTCTCCTCGGGTTTGCTCGCAGGTCCCAGGATCTGCAGGCACCGAGGAGAAACCGACAAAAGGACTTGTCGGATCCGAACGGTTAGGGCATAAGAACCACCCTTCCGTTCCGCGGACGTAGCTATGCCCAAGGTCAAGACTCACTCCGGTGCGAAGAAGCGCTTCAAGCGGACCGCATCCGGCAAGTTCAAGTTCGGTCACGTGTTCAAGCGCCACCTGCTCACCGGTCGGAGCAAGAAGCGCAAGCGCCAGGCTCGCAACGGCGCCTACGTGCCCGATGCGCACCACCACCAGATCGAAGTTCTGCTGCCGTACAAGGACTAGTCATGCCCCGCGCTAAACGAGGATTCAAAGCTCGCCGTCGTCGTAACCGCATCCTGAAGGCCGCGTCCGGCTTTCGCGGCAAGCGCTCGAGCTGCCACGCCATCGCCAACGAGGCCGTGCAGCACGCGTGGATGCACATGTACCGGTCGCGCAAGGTTCGCAAACGGGACTTCCGCTCGCTGTGGATCCAGCGCATCAACGCCGCCGCTCGGTCGGTCGGCATGAGCTACTCGAAGCTGATGGGCAAGCTGTCCACGTCGGGCATCGAGCTCAACCGCAAGATGCTCGCCGAGATCGCGATCAGCGACCCGGTGGCGTTTAAGCAGCTCGCCTCCGCGTAGCTGTCTCGGCGATCTGTTTGAATCGCGGCGGCTCGCAAGAGTCGCCGTTTTGCGTTTCGGGGTTTGCCATGGAACTGTCCGACCTGATCACGAAGGCTGAAGAGCTCGAGTCTCGCTTCGCGGCGGAGATCGAAACGATCCGCGACGAGCAGGAGCTGCGAAAGAAGCAGGCCGAGTACCTCGGCAAGAAGGGCGCGATGTCCGCGCTCCAGGCGGAGCTGCCCAAGCTCGGCAACGCGGACAAGCCCAAGGCGGGCGCGCGCTTCAACAAGCTGAAGCAGTTCATCGAGGCGGCGGTCGCCGAGCGGCTGGCGAAGAACGCCGAAGAAGCGGCGCGGATCGATCTCTCGCGCACCCTCGACGTGACGCTGCCGGCGCGGCCGATCGCGAGCGGCCACCTGCATCTGCTCACGCAGGTGCGGCAGGAGGCGGTGCAGATCTTCTCCGAGCTCGGCTTCGTCGTCGCCGACGGTCCGCAGATCGAGACCGACTGGCACACGTTCGAGGCGCTCGCGATCCCCAAGGATCACCCCGCGCGCGACATGCAGGACACGTTCTACGTCTCCGAGGAGATCGTGCTGCGCACGCATACGTCGCCGGTGCAGGTGCGGACGATGCTCACGCAAGCGCCGCCGATCCGCATCGTGGCGCCGGGGCAGGTCTATCGCCGGGACGACGACCCGACGCACTCGCCGATGTTCACGCAGATCGAGGGCCTCGCCGTCGACGAGGGCATCTCGTTCGCGGACCTCAAGGGCGTGCTGATCCACTTCGTGTCGAGGTTCTTCAAGAAGGACCTGACGGTGCGGCTGCGCCCGAGCTACTTCCCGTTCGTCGAGCCGGGCGCGGAGATCGACATGCAGTGCAGCTTCTGCGGCGGCCCCGGGTGTCGCCTGTGCAAGCACACGGGCTGGGTCGAGATCGGCGGCTCGGGTGTCGTCGATCCCGAGGTGTTCGCGCACTGCAAGATCGACAGCGAGAAGTACACGGGCTTCGCGTTCGGCATGGGCCTCGAGCGCATGGCCATGCTTCGGCACGGCGTGAACGACATCAAGTACTACTACGAAGGCGATCTGCGCTTCCTGGAGCAGTTCTAATGAAGGTGCTGTGGGGTTGGATCCTCGAGCTCGTCGATCTCGACAAGCTGCCGACCGTCGAGGAGGGCGCGAAGGCGCTCACGCGCGGCGGCCTCGAGATCGAAGGCATGACGAACCTCGGCGCGGGGTTCTCGGGCGTCGTCGTCGCCGAGGTCGTCGGCAAGCGACCGCATCCGCAGGCGGACAAGCTCACGCTCGTCGACGTGATCACCGAGCGCGGCGGTGCGGCGACGCAGGTCGTCTGCGGCGCGCCCAACGTTCCGGATCCGGGGCGCCGCGTGCTGTGGGCACAGCCCGGCGCGGTGCTGCCCGGCAAGAACGGACCGATCACGCTCGGCATCAAGCCGGTCAAGGGCGTCGAGTCGCCCGGCATGCTGTGCGCGGAGGACGAGCTCGGGCTCGGCGAGTCGCACGCGGGCATCATCGTGCTCGACGAGGACGATCGGACCGCGCTCGGGTTGCCGGCGCAGAAGGCGCTCGGGCTCGACGACTGGATGCTCGAGATCAACGCACCCGCGAACCGCGGCGACGTGCTCGGCCATATCGGCGTCGCGCAGGAGCTCGTCGCCATGCTGCGCGGTCGCGTCGTGTGGCCCGACGTCGCCACGCTCTCCGACGGTGACGCCGGCGTAGCGATCGCGATCGCCGATCCAGCGCTGTGTCCTCGCTATACCGCGCTGCGGATCGAGGGCGTTCGCGTCGGCGCCGGGACCAACCATGCGGCGCGTCGCATCGCGCAGCGGCTGCGCGGCGTCGGCGTGCGCTCGATCTCGAACGTCGTCGACGTGACGAACTACGTGATGTTCGAGCTCGGTCAGCCGCTCCACGCGTTCGACGCGGACACGCTGAAGGCGGGCGTGATCGGGGTCTCGCCGGCGAAGGACGGCGAGAAGTTCAAGACGCTCGACAACGTCGACCGGACGTTGATGGTGGGCGACCTGATGATCCGCGACGGCGAGAAGGGCATCGCGCTCGCCGGCGTGATGGGCGGCCTCGACTCCGAGGTCACCGACAAGACGACGAACGTGCTCCTCGAGAGCGCGAGCTTCCGCCCGCTGTCCGTTCGTCGGACCGCGCGTCGCCTCGGCCTGCACAGCGAGGCGTCGCATCGCTTCGAGCGCAACGTCGATCCCGAGCTCGCCGCGATCGCATCGGCGCGCGCCGCGAAGCTGTTCGGCGATGTCGCGGGCGGCAAGGTCGCCGGCGCGCTCGTCGACAGCTATCCGGGCAAGAAGACGGTCGCGACCATCCCGGTCCGCCTCGCGCGCGTGCGCATGGTCAGTGGCGTCGCGCTGCAAGCGACGACGTGCAGGGACGCGCTCGAGCGCCTCGGCTTCACGGTGACGAGCACCGCGGCCAACGCGAACGCGGTGGATCAGGTGTTCGACGTGACGCCGCCGAGCGCGCGCGTCGACGTCGCGCGCGAGGTCGACGTCATCGAGGAGGTGCTCCGTGTCGTCGGCTACGAGCAGGTGCCCTCGACGCTGCCGATCCTGCGCCAGGCGCCCGGCGTGCGCCCGATCGACCGCGGCGACACGTGCCGCAACGCGCTCGCGGCCGCCGGCCTGTCCGAGGCGATCACGTTCGGCTTCCAGTCCGTCGAGCGCTGCCAGTCGCTCGGCCTCGCACCGACGGATCGCCGCACGCAGCCGATCGCGCTGCGCAACCCGATGAGCGCCGACCAGGCGGTGATGCGCACGTCGCTCGTGCCGAACCTCCTTGCAGCGGTCGCGCGCAACCAGTCGTACGGTCGCCCCGACGTCGCGCTATTCGAGGTCGGGAGCGTGTTCCTCCGCCGCGGCGGTGGCATCACCGAGCGCCCGCTGCACGAGCTCGCCGACGAGCCGCTGTGGGCCGCGGGCGTGTTCGCCGGACGACGCGCCGCGCAGATCGGCGACGGCGCACCGTGGGACGTCTACGACGCGAAGGCGTTCGCCGAGCGCGCGATCCGCTCCGTCGCGGGCAACATCACGATCACGTCGCGGCCGACGACGCACGTGCCGTTCTTGCACCCCGGCATCGGCGGCGAGCTGTTCCTCGAGGGCATCGAGGTGCCGATCGGCGTGTTCGGCGAGGTGCACCCCGAGGTGCGCAAGCGACTCGGCGTGACCGGGCCCGCATTCGTGTTCGATCTCGAGCTCGATCGCGTCCCGCTCGCCAAGCCCGCCCAGATGACGCCGATCCCGAAGTTCCCCGGCTCCGCGCGCGATGTCTCGCTGCTCCTGCAGTCGACGATCACCGCGGGCCGCATCGCGGACGTGATCGCGCAGACGCGCGAGCCGCTCGTGCACAAGGTGCGGCTGCTCGAGGACTATCGCGACGCGAAGCTCGGCGAGGGCATGAAGAGCATGCTGTGGTCGATCGAGTACCGCTCGCCCGAGCGGACGCTCACCGACGTCGAGGTCGACACCGCGCACGAGGCGATCGTCGCGCGCCTCGTCAGCGCGCTGCCCGCGCAGCGTCGCTGACGGCGTCCGAGTGGGGCTCGCCGAAGGCCCCGGATCGGCGATGATGGGTCCATGGATCCATTCGCGGGGTCGCGCGTTTCTACGGGGATGCGCTGGGCATTGGTGGTCGCGCTCGTCGGCTGTTCGGGCACGGCGACAACGACAACGACAACGAAGACCATGGCCGCGCCGGAGCCCATCACGCCGATGTGCTCGGGTGACGAGTGCTCGGCGCCGCTCGAGAAGGAGCCGCGGTTCGAGCCACCGAACCCCGACGAGTTTCGTCCCGACGAGGTGGTCGCCACGCCCGCGGAGTCCGCGGACTGCGCGACGGTCGGCGAGGTGGTCGCGTCGACGGAGGTCGGTAACTATGCCGAGCCCGAGGCGCGCGCGCCGGTCGTCGCGAAGTACACCGCGAGCTGTGACGCGCTCCGTCTCGATCAGGCGACGCGGACGTGCATCGCGGAGCAGGCCGACAAGGCGTCGATCGCGTACTGCTCGCCGGAGATGGTGCCCGACACCACGGTCGAGATCGTCTCGGCGACCGAGTGCGATGCGGTGATCAAGGCCGCGAACGATCGGCTCGCCGCGCGGCCTGCGTTCGACTGGGAGAAGAAGTGGTGGTCGCCGCGCGCGAGCTCGTATCTCGCCTCGTGCAAGAAGGATCGCTGGACCAAGCAGCTCGGCGACTGCGTTCGCAACGGCCAGGCGCAGTACTGCTCGTATCAGGCGGTGCGCCCGCTGCAGACCAAGATCGACGCGATGCTCGTCGAGGCGAACAAGAAGGAAGCGGAGCGCCAGCAGGTGTGGGCGCAGGCGTACGCGGAGCCGAAGAAGTTTCCGAAGGTGAAGGTCGACATCGTGAGCGCGCGCGCGTGCGCGGGCATCATGAAGGCGGTCAAGGAGCGCATCGACAAGCAGGGCCCGCAGTCGTGGGAGAAGACGTGGTGGACGCCGCGCGCGAAGGCGTACGAGGCGTCGTGCAAGAAGGATCGCTGGACGCTCGAGGTGGGTGACTGCGTGAAGACGCAGTACCCGGGCAACTGCTACCAGTACGCGCCGCCGCCGCTGCAGCAGAAGCTGATCGCGCTGTACCAGCAAGCGCTGCCGGCGGCTCCGCCGCCCAGGCCGAAGAAGCCGAAGAAGAAGTAGCGTACGCTGGAGGGGCATGGCCTATCCGTTCGGGCGCTGGGTGTTGATCGATCGCATGCCGGAGGAGCCGGTGATCGCGTTCGTGTATCTCGACGCGCACGCGGGTCCGTCCGCCAAGGGCGGGCTCGCGAGCGAGATGAACCTCGCGACGATGCCGTCGCGCACCGTGCGCCTCACGCCGCAGACCCGGCTCAGCGAGCTCGACGACGCGGAGTGCGCGGCGCGCAAGTTGCCGGCGCAGCCCGCGTGGCTCTCGCACTACGGGCCGCAACCGCTGGCGGACGCGCCGTGGCGCCACGATCCGCACATGCGCGGCCGGTTCCACAAGGACTTCCCCGACGACATCCAGGCGCTCGTCCACGACGGCGATCCGCGCGTGATGCGGCGCGGCCCCGAGCTGTGCTGGGTGCGCATCCTGCGCGTCGATCGCGCGGCGACGCGACCGGTGACCGACGTGATCGCCGATCACGAGAAGTCGCGCGCGGTCTACATCGGCGAGCTGCTCAACCAGCCGCACACGCTGCAGTCGGTGAAGCGCGGCGATCGCCTGAAGCTGTTGTCCGTCGGCGGCATGCCGCACCCGCTGCACGTGACCGACGCGTACCTCCAGGAGCGAACGCAGTGGCAGATCACGCCGTGCGATAAGTGCGGCGCGACCGAGACGTTCGATCCGCCGAGCGTGATGGCGAAGGTCCGCTTCCCGAACGCGCCGCCGGATGCGGTGATCCAGGCGTTCACGTCGATCTGCTCGCACTGCGGCGGCATGCAGGAGCTGAAGCTCTTGGACTGAGCGCGCGTACGCGAGAGCGCGGGCTCAGGGCTTCTTCGCCTTGGTGCGCCGGCGCTGCTTCTTCACGAGGAGGTTGTCCCAGCGCTCGTCCTGATCCGCGACGAGGCATGCGGCTCCATACTCGTCTTCACCGACGACGAGCTGCTGGGTCTCGATCAGCTCCGCGACGCGATCGAGGTAGGCATCGAAGCTCTCGGCGAGCACCACGAAGTCGCACTCGGTGACGAAGTTGATCACCTGGCCCTCGACGCCGTCGGGGCCCGGGACGAGATCGAGCAGCGTGTTGTCGTAGTCGAGGAACCGCGCGCCGCCGATGGTGATCCGTCGCGGGTGATAGACGAACGGCCGGATCGCTCCGCCGCCGTGCGTCTCGGGGTCGTCGTAGTCCTCGAGGTCGTGCTTGCGTTCGTCGGTCCACTTCTCGAGCAGGCGATCGAGCGAGATCAGCCAGCCGCCGGTCGGGAGAATCGAGAGGCTCTCGATCTCCTGCCCATCCGCGATCGACAACCACGCCCGGTAGTCCGCGGGGAACCGTGTGTTGAGGAACGTCTCGGCCGCGACGATCGAGGTCTCCGTGGCTCCCTTGCGCAGGCCGAGCCGGGCGGCGTCGGGTCCGAGTGCTTCGATCAACCGCCGCCAGGTGCGCACGTGGCGATACTACGATCTCCGCCAGGCCCAAGCGTCCATTGGAGTTACGGGGAGTCGCAGGGGATCTCTAGCGAATCCAGGGCGTTAGCGATAGTGTCGAGGTATGGCGCGAATGACCAAAGCGGACATCATCGAGGCCGTCTACGAGAAGGTCGGTGGCTTCTCGAAGAAGGAAGCGGCCGAAATCGTCGAGACCGTGTTCAACGTGGTCAAGGAGACCCTCGAGCGCGGCGAGAAGATCAAGATCTCCGGGTTCGGCAACTTCGTGGTGCGCGACAAGAAGGACCGCATGGGTCGCGATCCGCAGCGCGCGGTGCCGATCCTGATCCCGGCACGCCGCGTTCTGACGTTCAAGCCCAGCCAGGTCCTCAAGAACATCCTCAACGGGTTGCCGCCGGTCTAGTGATCGAGTACTAAGCCCCAGTCCGAGTGATTTCCATCGAGGCGTAGCGCAGCCTGGTAGCGCACCAGACTGGGGGTCTGGGGGTCGCAGGTTCAAATCCTGTCGCCTCGACGAACCGGCCGATCGCCCCCAGCGATCGGCCTCTTTAGTTTCATGCGCCCCCTCGTTCTCTGCTCCAACGACGACGGCATCGAGTCCCCGCACCTCGACGGGCTCGCGACGCGCCTCGAGGCGTTCGCGGACGTGGTCGTGGTCGCGCCCGAGCGGCAGCGCAGCGCGGCCTCGCACGCGATCACGCTGCACAAGCCGCTGCGCCTGACCGAGGTGCGCCCGCGCCGCTACTCGCTGTCGGGCACGCCCGTCGACTGCGTGTACCTCGGCATCCTGAAGCTCGTCGATCGCGTGCCGGACGTCGTGGTCAGCGGCGTCAACGATGGCTCGAACCTCGGCAGCGATGTCTTCTATTCGGGCACCGTCGCCGCCGCTGTCGAGGGCGCGCTGCGCGGCGCCGCGGGGATCGCGTTCTCGCTGTCGACGCGCGCGACCGAGCCCGAGCACGCGCTCGACTTCGCGGCCGCCGTCGTCCGCGCGGCGATCAACGAGCCGATGCCGCGCGGCACCGTGCTGAACGTGAACATGCCGGGCAACGGCAGCGACGAGTATCAATGGACCCAGCTCGGACGGCGCCTCTACGCCGACGACGTCGAGGAGCGAAAGGATCCACGCGGCCGCAGCTACTTCTGGGTCGGCGGCGGACCGACGGGCCACGACGACATCCCGGACTCCGACTGCGTCGCCGTCGCGAAGGGCGTCAACAGCATCACGCCGATGCACCTCGATCTGACGGACCGTCCGCGCATCGCGGCGCCGCCGTGGGCGATCGAGGGCTTTCGCGTGGTGATAGGCTCCTCCGCACGATGAAGAAGGCCGGTCTCTTGTTCCTCGCGCTCGCCGCGTGCGCGTGCCCCAACAAGAAGGCGGGCGGAACAGGGACGGGGAGCGGTGTCGTCGAGGTGCCGCCGAACGGCGACGCGTGCGCCGCGGTACGGCCCAAGGTCGAGCAGCTGTACCGCGCCGAGGCGCAGGCGCAGGAGCCCAAGCGCGTCGACGAAGCGACCGCGGATAACACCGCGATGGTGATGGGCGATTGCGCGAAGGCGCCGCAGAAAGTCGCCGCGTGCGTGCAAGCTGCGGAGACGGTCGCCGATATAGAGAAGAACTGCCTGGAGCGCCTCGACCCGGCAGGCAACGTCATCCAGCACTGAGTGTCTCGGAGGTCTATGAAGACGAGCCTGGTCGCGATCCTGCTTGTCGCCGCGTGCGGCAGCTCCAAGTCCCAAGAGTCCACGACGCCGTCGGGGTCGAGCGAGCCGCCCGCCCCGATGGCGGACACCCGCACGGAGTTCGAGAAGCGCCTCGACGCCGCGTGCAACGCGCTCGGCCCGACGCTGACGACGTGCGCCGTCTCCGACGCGAACGAGAAGCTGCGCGCCAAGGAGATCACGCAGAAGCAGTTCGACGAGATCACGAAGCCCGAGGTCATCGCGAAGCTCGACGACGAGTGGCGAGAGAAGTGCTATCAGCCGACGAAGCGCTCGTCGCGACAGATCCGCGTGCTCGAGGTGTGCAAGCAATCCGAGACCGAGTGCGCGCCGCTCCTCGATTGTCTCGAGAACATGAACAAGCCGTAGCTACTCGGCCAGGTCGCGCGCGCGTCGCTTCGGATCCTCTTCCTCGACGCGCACCATCAGGTGGATCTCGGTGCCGGGCAACGGCAGCGGACAGAACCACAGGGTGAGCTCGAGCGCCGGCTTCTCGGCGCCGCGATACACGCGCGCGCGCCGCTCGCATGGCTTGCCGTTGACGTGCGCCGAACGCAGCGCGCGCATGAAGCCCGGCATCACCGCGTTGAGCGACGTATCGGTGATCACGAGCCCCTCGACGCCGTCGTCCTGGCCGAGCAATCGCGCGAACGCCTTGTTCGCGAACTCGATGCGCCCCTCGAGCGAGAGCAGCGCCTGCGGCACGCGCGATCGTTCGTACGCCGCGATGATCGTCTGCTCGCGCGGCGACTCGGGCTTGATCGTGCCACTCGCTCGACGGCGCCGGCCCATGTCGAGCATGTCCATCACCGTGTTGAGCTCGTAGCGAAACGCCGCCGCGGATCCATGGCGATGCGCCGGATCCTTCGCCATCGCGCGCAGGACCAGCGCCTCGACCGACTCGTCGAGCTCGTCGATCTTGCGGCGCTTGGCCAGCGGCTCCGGCGGCTGGTTGATGTGCGCCATCAGGATCTCGACGACGTTTCCGTCGAAGGGCAGGGTGCCCGTGAACAGCAGGTAGCCGAGCACGCCGAGCGCGTAGATGTCGGCGGCCACGCTCGGTGGTCCACCGGCGGCGCGCTCGGGCGCGAGGTAGTGCGGGCTTCCACTGATCTCTTCCTCTTCGTCGCCGCCCGGCCGTCGCGCGAGCCCGAAATCGAGGAGCCGCGCGATCCGCCGCCGCCGCGCGCCCTGGTTCGTCGTCTGCGCCGTCTCCGCGGTCAACATGATGTTGTCCGCCTTCACGTCGCCGTGGACGATGCCGCGCCGGTGGATGTGATCGAGCGCGTCCGCGATCTGGCCGAGGATGTCGCACGCCCGGCGCACGGACATCGGCGCGCCGCCGTGCTCGTTGATCAGCGGCTCGCCCTCGACGAGCTCCATGACCATGTACGCGCCGTACGTGTCGTCCTCGCCGAAGTCGACGACGGACACGATGTTCGGGTGCGTGATCTCGCTCGCGAGCTTTGCTTCCTCGTTGAACCGCTGCCGCGCGACGGTGTCGAGCGCGAATGCGGGCGAGATGATCTTGAGCGCGAACGCCTTCCCGAGCTGGAGGTGGCGCGCTCGATACACCTGACCCATTCCGCCTTCCCCGAGTCGCCCATCGAGAGCGTATCGCCCTCCGATCGTGGCGCTGTCTCCCATCACCCCCAGAGTAAGACAACAGCTGCCTTACTCCCCATGCGCGCGAAGATAGTTTCGGTCGATTCCAGACGCGATCGCGTGTGCGAACTCCGCACAGTCGGGGTCGGACCTTTCTCGCGATAGTCTCGCGGCATGGTGCGTTGGCTCGTGGTGATCGCGTGTCTTGCCTCCGGATCGATCGCATTCGCCGACGAGCCGCGTCCTTTGAGCCCGCAGTCCGCGATGGAGAGCTACTTCGCCGGCGAGAAGACCGGCGGCTACATCCTGATCGGCATGGGTGCGGCGGGCCTCGCGACCGGCGGCCTGTTGCTTCGCCAGTCGAGCGCGACGATGAGGGGCGCGTCGTACCCGCTGCTGGGCATCGGCCTGCTTCACGTCGCGGCCGGCATCTACATCAACATCGCGTCGAACGGTCGCATCGAGGACTTCACCGCGGAGATCGACAAGGACCCGAGCGCGTTCGTCGCCGCCGAGAGCAAGCGCATGCGTGGCGTGTCCACGCAGTTCACCGTGCTGAAGGTCGTCGAGTGCGTGCTGATCGCGGGCGGCCTCACGATGGTCGCCGTCGGCCACAAGACGGATCGCCCGCGGCTCAAAGGCGCCGGCCTCGCGCTCGCGATCGAGATGGGCGCGACGCTCGCGTTCGATGTCACGGCCGCGGCGCGCGCGCACGAGTACCGCGACGCGCTCGCGGACGCTGGCGCCGCACAGTCGAGCCTCGGCTCGGACGCGCCACGCACCGTGATGCTCGTGCACACCGGCGTGTTCTGACGGTGATCCCAGCAGGACTCGAACCTGCGGCCTATTGTTTAGGAAACAATTGCTCTAATCCGCCTGAGCTATGGGACCGGGGACCGAACTCTGCCCGACCGAAGCGACCCTCGCAAGGCCACAGAAGCAACCGTCTACGTCAGGAGATGGAAGGCGTTCTTGTAGGGAACCGCATCGAACCGTGGCGTGCCGTTGCGGTTTGTTGGCTCGCGAAGGATCCACACCGAGAGCTTCGCCTTGAACCGCTCGGTTGCCCCGAATGGAAATACGAAGATCGAGTCATCCTCCGGGACGTAGCCGAGAAAGAAGTCGACTTCGTCGCGGCGGTACCGGTGAACCACCGCCTTTGCGGCCGGCCCCCATTTTCTGACCGTGCAAAGTGGCATCACGTGGACCCCGGATCGTTCGTCGACGAACATGATCTTGCACTGACATTTCAATGCGGCACCATCACGACGCAGAACCAGCAGATCGATGGGTGTGTCTTCGCTCATCGGCCGGAAGACCGAGAGCCCGGCGAGCATCAGTCGGGCAGCGATTAGCTGCCGCGCCGCCTCTCCGAGGTTCGCTTTCGACAGTGGAGGTCAACTTCAACACGCTTCCTCCTTCGCCGCGCTTTCCAACGCACCATCTGCGGTCAGTACATCGATCGCGGATCCGTGTCCAACTCGTCGGCTGCGCGCTAGGATGCGAGGGCTCCTTCGGGGCCCGGACGAACAGCGACGTACCCGGTGAGGACAAGACGCCGCGAGAAAGGACGTTTCTCATGACGTGGCTCCTCGTGGTGGTTTCAGGTCTGCTCGAAGTCGGCTGGGCGATCGGTCTCAAGGCCTCGCATGGCCTCACGCGACCATGGCCGACGGCACTGACGATCGCGGGCATGCTCGCGAGCTTCGCGCTGCTCAGCATCGCCGTGCGCACGCTGCCGATCGGGACCGCGTATGCGGTGTGGGTCGGCATCGGGGCGGTCGGCACCGCGATCCTCGGAATCATCGTGTTTCGGGAACCGGTGACCGCGCCCCGCGTGATCTGCCTCGCGCTGGTGATGGTCGGCATCGTCGGCCTGAAGCTGACGAGCGTGTCCGCGAGTCGATGAGCGGCGATGTGTGAACGGCGGTTCTCGACCACCGCGACATCGACATGCAGATCGAACAAAAACGTCTCGTATCGACGAGTCGTGCGTCTTGCCGGGCATGCGAATCTGCACTGCGATCGTTGTTCTCGCCGCGTGCTCGAGTGAAGGAGGCAATGCGCCCGATGGTGCGATGATGCTCGACGACGCATCGAACGCGAGCGACGCACCTCGCGATGCGATGCCCGATGCACCGCCGAGCGAGAGCTGTACGGCGGCCGGATGGTGCGCCACCAACACGAGCCCGAGCTACTCGTGGGCGACCTCGCTCGCGCCCAATGGTCAGCTCTGGTCGGTCGCCTACGGCGCGACGAGAACGGTCGCGAGCGGATGGCAGGTCTTCGATATCGGCTGGAGTGATCTTGTCGATCCCTTCATCCGGCACAACGAGCTGTACACCGTGCACGCGGTCGGTCCGATCGACGTGTGGGTCGGCGGACGCCAGGGATACGTCGGGCACTTCGACGGCGGGGCGTGGCAGGAGTTTCGCCCGGCGGCGCCGTGGCCGCAGGGCATCTGGGGCGCGGCGACCGACGACGTCTGGGTCCTCTACGACAGCGGGCTTCGCTATCACTGGGATGGCGCGACGCTGTCCGGCAAGCCGACGTCGGAGGTTCGTTACAACGGCGCGTGGGGAACGTCGTCGACGGACGTGTGGGGATTCGGCGAGACCGTCGTCAACACGCTGTACAAGCCGGCGATCGATCACTTCGACGGCACGACATGGACGCGCACGATCGTTCCGGGGGACGGCGAAGTGATCGCGCTGTGGGCCGCGAGCACGAGCGACGTGTACGTCGTGGTCACGCTGAACAGCACGACGCGCGTCGTGCACTTCGATGGCAGCGCGTGGACACCGATCTCGGACTCCGACGTGACGCAGATCCTCGGGGTATGGGGACGCTCCGCGAACGACATCTGGCTCGTCGGCAAACAGGGCCGCATCGTTCACTTCGATGGCACCGCGTGGACGCCCTCGGCGTCGGGTACGACGAAGACGCTGTCGAACATCACCGGAAACGCGAGCGCGATCTGGGTGACCGGCGATGGCGTCGCGCTGCACAAGCCGTGATCCGGCCGGTGCGACGGTCGCGTGTGTCGATACGTCCGGAAGTGTCATGAACCGGCCTAGTTTTGTGTGGACGGACCAATCCCCGTTTGTTAAGAGGCTGCGCATGTTGCGCAAGTACGTGATGTTAGGGCTCATCGTGGCGGCCGCTGGATGCGCGACCCTTCGCGAGAGCCAGCGGCAGAACCAGTCCGAGCAGGACCAGATCAACGCGGCCTACCGGGCCAAGGACGCCATCGCGCTCGAGGAGTGGACCACGGCGGCGACGTTCCTGCGGAACCGCGAGATGGCCACGAACCTGTTCGTCGATCTGCGGCTCCAGCTGCTCGCGACCGCCGAGTGCGGCGCGTTCGAGGCCGCGTTCCAGCCGCGCCCCGTGACCGCGACCAACATGAAGGGCGAGGAGTGGCAGCCGAGCACGATGGTGAACTTCGGGAACGTCGCGCCCGCCGACAAGAAGGAGACGATCGCGCAGGCGCTGCTCGCGAAGGCCGCGGACTGCACGAGCGCGAAGGTGTTCAGCACGCGGTTTCGCAAGCTGACGCGCGATGACGAGGAGCAGTGGGGGCGCCGGCTCGTCGCGCTCGAGAAGAAGGGACGCCCGCTGTACGAGGCGTTCCGCGTCGCGCTCACGGCGGGCGACTTCACCGACTTCGAGGCGCGCGCGACCTACAACTGGCTGATCGCGTCGAAGACCGCGACCGACTGCGCGTCGTTCGAGGAAGCGGCCGCGAACAACAACGACGTGCGCTCGTTCCTGCTCGGCTTCTACGCGCGCAAGGGCTGCTCCGAGGAGGGCGTGCGCGCCGCGCGCGCGCTGGTGACGGCGAAGGCGCCGGAGCTGCGCAGCCGCGCGTGCTCGCTGATGTCGCTCATGGGCAACACGTCGCTGTTGCCGCAGATGAAGGTGCTCGCCGCGAGCGATCCGGCGAAGGACGTCGATCCGTCGCGCCGCCGTGGCACCGAGGTGTGGGTCAGCTACCCGGTCCGCGAGACCTGCCAGGCCGCGATCGACGAGCTGCGCGTCAAGGCGCTGACGACCCAGCGCTGAGAGCTGGCTGGATCCGGTGCAGGCGCGATCCTAGGCGAGCGCCGTGTAGACGTTCTGCACGTCGTCGTCTTCTTCCATCGCGGCGACGAGCTTGAGGACGTCATCGGTCTTCTCGTCGGGGAGCTCGGTCAGCGTCTGCGCGACGTACTCCGATCCGCTCGAGATGATCTGCACCTTCTTCGACTCGAGCGCGGTCTGCATCGCCCCGAAGTCGGTGAACGCGCAGCGCACGACGAACTGCTTCTCGCCCTTGTCGCTCTCGGCATCCTCGAGAGCGACGAGGCCGTGATCGATCAGCTCGAGCTCGAGCGCGTCGCGATCGATGCCTTCGGGCGAGATGCGAAACGCCGCCTGCTTCTGGAAGTTGAAGGCGACCGAGCCCGACGTGCCCATGTTGCCGCCGTTGGACTTGAAGATGTTGCGGACGTTCGCGACCGTGCGCGTGACGTTGTCGGTCGCGGTCTCGACCATGATCATGATGCCGTGCGGGCCGTAGCCCTCGTAGATGACCGTGTCGTAGTTCGCCGCACCCTGGCCGCTGGCCTTCTTGATCGCGGCCTCGACCTTGTCCTTGGGCATGTTGACCGCGCGGGCGTTCTGGATGGCCCGGCGCAGGGCAGGGTTGCCATCCGGGCTCGACCCGCCGGCTTTGACTGCGATCGCGATGTCCTTGCCGATCTTGGCAAACTGCTTACCGACACGGTCCATGCGCGCGAAGATCGTGGACTTCCGTTTCTCGAAGGCGCGGCCCATAGCGGCCGGAACCTAGCATGACAAAGACGGAACCGAACGCCGGAGCGGGTGTCGTAGCCTCGTGATTCGCCGCCACGTGCTGACCGCACTCGCGATTGGTGTGGAGGCCGGCGACGACGAGGCCGCGCGATCGTCTCTCGAGAACATCGAGTGGGTGCTGCGCCGGCCCGCGCGGCGGCGACTCGAGAAGGCGCTGCTCGAAGCGGCGATCGCGACCGGCACCACCGACTTCGACGACACGGAGGCCGTTCGCCACTGGCTGCGCGCGGCGGCGTTGATCGTGCGCGCCGAGGGCGAGGCGCTGGCCGACCGCGCGCGAGTGGCCGCGGCGTACGGGCGGGCCGCGGTGCGCGCGCCGATGCGGTTCCCGCTCGCGACGGTGATCGCCGCGATGCTCGCCGTCGGCAGCGCGACCGCGTTCGGCGCGGCGACCGTGATGGCGATCAAGGCGCCGGTCGGCGGCGAGGCGTACCGCCGCCCGACACCACCACCGCCCGCCGGCGTGTTCGCGACCGGTGGCGTCCCCCGCCGCGACAAGGAGATCGAGATCGTCCTCGGCGTGCAGCTACCCAAGCTCGTCGCGATGTCCGAGCTGTCGCGCAAGGGGCCCGTCGACAACGGCGCGCGCGACCAGATGGTGCAGCTGCTGCGCGCGGACACCGCGTTCGCGGCGCACGGACCGGCGCTCGCGATCGCGTGGCGCCGCATGATCGACACGTACGAGCGCTGGATGGTGATGGTCCCCGGTGACCGCGGGTACGGCGACGTGTCGCGCGAGCTACGCGCGCGCTTCGACGTCGTGTCCGATCAGATGGCGGCGGCCGAGCTCGGCTACTACATCGATCCCGAGATCGTCAGCGATCCGCATCCGCGGCGCCGCGCGGGCATCTACTCGTACCGCATCGAGCGCGTCGCGTTCGTGCGCGCCAACGATCGCGAGCCGATCCGCGTGTTCGACGCCCGCCGCCTCGATCCCGCGGACGGCGGCGCCGCGATGCTCGGCATGAAGCAGGACGAGCTCGACGATCCGATCGTGCTGCTCGACACCGTCGAGGCGAAGGTCCAGAACCAGATCCTGCCGGTGCTCGCGGGCGCGACGTTCCCCGTCGGCGATGACGGCTGGGTGTACACGACGCGCGGGCGCGATGTCGCGGCGTCGGCCGCCTACGGCATCCGCACAGAGCTCCTCGCCGCGCTCTACACCGCCGCCCAGGATCCCGAGCAGGCCGCGATCAAGACGCGCGAGCTGATCACCGCGTCGGTGCGCCACCACGAGGCGCAGCACAAGCTCGATCACGACGTCGCGCTGCCGTATCCGCCGGAGCTGTCGACGCGCCTGGGCGACAAGAAGAACGACCCGTTCGCGGTGCGCACGCGCTACGAGCTGTCCGCGTACCTCTCGCAGATCGCGAGCGACACGTGGCTGCCGCAGCTCACGCTGTGGAACCTCGCGCGCCACGGCTTCCACAAGGGCCAGCGGCGCGAGGAGACGTTCGTCGCCGTGGTGGTGATCGAGGGCCTCGCGCGCAAGCTCGGCATCGCGCCGGTCGGCGCCGTGATCCGCAACGGCGAGGTCGATCGCGATCGGCTGGCGCTCCTCGCGTCCCCGCTCGCGCAGCGCACGACCGCCGAGCTGCGCCGCGCCGCCGCGGAGCTGTGGGCCGAGATGTTCGGCGAGCCGCTCGTGCGCCTCTACGACTGACCGCGTCGCGACGATAGCGTGTCCGCCAGGCGACCCGTGATGCGATGTCACGGTACGCTCGGTTCGTGGGTACGAAGCGCTTGTC
The DNA here is from genome assembly GCA_964617845.1 of uncultured Kofleriaceae bacterium. Taxonomy (GTDB): domain Bacteria; phylum Myxococcota_A; class Polyangia; order Haliangiales; family Haliangiaceae; genus JABFXX01. Next base: position 288,375 of record CAZUAR010000004.1, read on the forward strand.
GCCGAGTGACGCGATGTTCCTCTATGGCGAGACGCGGGAGACGATGTTCCACGTCGCCGGGATGATGCCGTTCACGCCGGCGCCGGGGACACCGCCCGATCACCTGCGCGACCTGATGGACGAGATCCGCGAGTCGCCGGTCTGCTCCCCGTGGAATCGCAAGCTGAAGACGCCCGACACGCTGCGCAACCCGCTCGCGGCGTGGATCGAGGTCGACGACGTCGATCGCGAGTACCACGTCCGCCGCTCCGCGCTGCCGACGCCGGGCGACGAGCGCGAGCTCGGCATCCTCGTCTCGCGGTTGCACTCGTATCCGATCGACTTCCATCGTCCGCCGTGGGAGGTGCACCTGATCGAAGGGCTCGAGGGCGGGCGCTTCGCGCTCTACGTCAAGGTGCACCACTCGCTCGTCGACGGCTTCTCCGCGATGCGCGTCCTTTCCAACTCGCTGTCCAAGGATCCCGAGGATCGCTCGCGCCCGCTGTTCTTCTCGCAGGAGAAGCCCGCGCGCGCGCCGCGCACCGACGGCGAGAAGGTCGAGGTGGTCGGCATCCAGTTCCAGGAGTTCCTCGACGCGTTCCGCTCGCAGTACGGCGCGAGCAAGGTCGTCGGGCGCGCCGTGATGAACGTGGTGCGCAGCTCGCGCGCGAAGGACAACGAGCTCGTCACGCCGCGCTCGGCACCCAAGTGCATCCTCAACGCGAAGATCGGCCGCTCGCGCCGCTTCGCGACGCAGAACTTCGCGTTCTCGCGGGTCAAGGAGATCGCGCGCAAGGCGAACGGCACGATCAACGACGTGATCCTCGCGCTGTGCGCGGGCAGCCTGCGCCGCTACCTCGTCGAGCTCGACGCGCTGCCTTCGCAGCCGCTCATCGCGATGTTGCCCGTCAGCGTGCGCGCCAAGGACGACGAGGGCGGCGGCAACTCCGTCGGCGCGATCCTCGCGTCGCTCGCCACCGACGTGCACGACCCGGGCGAGCGCCTCGCGACGATCATCGCGTCGACGACGAACGCGAAGCGCCAGCTCCAGGGCATGACGAAGGCGGCGATCCTCCAGTACAGCGCGCTGCTGTGCGCGCCCGCGATGATCAACATGATCCCGTGGGCGGCCGGCGCGCTCAAGCCGACGTTCAACGTCGTCATCTCCAACGTGCCCGGGCCCGAGGAGCCGCGCTACTTCCGCGGCGCGAAGCTCGAGGCGAGCTATCCGATGTCGATCCCGGTCCACGGCCAGGCGCTCAACATCACGTGCAACAGCTACGCGGGGCGCGTGTGCTTCGGCTTCACGGGGTGCCGCGACTCGGTGCCCCACCTCCAGCGCCTCGCGGTCTACTGCGGCGAGTCGATGAGCGAGCTCGAGCAGGCGGTGGCATAGACTGTTCCCCCGTCCGGTCAGTGGCACGCCGGGACCGCGTGGCTATGGTGCCGCCCATGCAGATCCGAGACGCCACCCGCGTGATCACGGCTCATCGCCAGGAAGAGGGCGCCGGCTTCATCGTGCGCCGCCCCGTTCCGACGGCAGGCCTCGAGCAGATCGATCCGTTCCTGTTGATCGACGAGATGGGCCCGATCGACTACCCACCCGGAGAGGCGATCGGCGCTCCCGATCATCCGCATCGCGGATTCGAGACGGTCAGCTACATCCTCGAAGGAGAGATGGAGCACGAGGACTCCGCCGGTCACAAAGGCAGGCTCGCGGCCGGTGACGTCCAGTGGATGACGGCGGGCGCGGGCATCGTGCACTCCGAGATGCCGTCGCGCGCGCTGATGAAGAAGGGCGGGCGCGTCCACGGCTTCCAGATCTGGGTGAACCTCCCGGCGAGGCTCAAGATGACGCAGCCGCGCTACCAGGAGGTGCCCGCGGCGCGCATCCCGCAGGGCGTCTCGCCCGACGGCAAGGCGCGCGTGAACGTCATCGCCGGCGAAGCGCTCGGTGCGAAGGCGGTGATCGAGACGCTGACGCCGATCGTCTACCAGGACTGGATGCTCGAGCCCGGCGGCGACGTGACCGTGCCGATCGCCGCCGATCATCAGGTGCTCGCCTACGTGTTCGAGGGCATCGCGGATGTCGGAACGCGCAACGTGCGCGACGGGCAGCTCGCGATCCTCGGCGCGGGAGACGCCGTTCGCCTGTCCGCGAGCACGAAGGCGCGGCTGTTGCTCCTCGCGGGGGTGCCCCTGAAGGAGCCGGTCGCCCGCTATGGACCGTTCGTGATGAACACGGAGCTCGAGCTCGTGCAGGCGGTGCGGGACTTTCAATCCGGGCGCATGGGCGAGATCACGCGCAGCGCGCGCGTGGGATAAGGACCGTATGCACGCGAACCCCACCGATGACGAGCTCCGCGCCATCCTCGTCGAGACCAAGACGATCGCGATGGTCGGCGCCTCGAGCAATGCCGAGCGCGCATCGCACGGCATCATGAAGCAGCTGCTGGCCGCCGGCTATCACGTCATCCCGGTCAACCCGAAGGAGACCGAGATCCTCGGGCAGAAGGCCTACGCTTCGCTCGCGGACATCCCCGAGAAGGTCGATGTCGTCGACGTGTTCCGCAAGAGCGAGGACACACCCGCGATCGCCGATGAAGCGATCGCGATCGGCGCGAAGGTGCTGTGGCTCCAGCTCGGCGTCACGAACGAGGACGCCGCGGCGCGCGCGAAGGCGGCCGGCCTCCAGGTCGTGATGGATGCGTGCATCGGCGCGACCCACCGCCGGCTGCACGTCGCGAAGAAGGCGTAGCCCGCGACGTAACCGCGACGCGAACCTTGGGTTAGTGTCGTCGCCATGGTCAGAACGAGCGTTCTCGTGGCGGCGATCGGGCTCGCGCTTGTCGGCGGCTGCGGCAAGAAGGCGGCGAGCAGCGGCAAGCCGAAGGTCGCCGCGTCGATCTTCCCGCTCTACGACCTCACGCGCCGCATCGGCGGCGACCGCGTCGAGGTGATGCTCGTGCTGCCGCCCGGCAAGTCGGAGCACGGCTACGATCCGACGCCGAAGGAGATCGCTCGCCTCGAGGGCGCGAAGCTCGGCCTCGCGGTCGGCCTCGACATGGACGGCTGGGTCGAGAACATCATGAAGTCCGCGGGCGGCGCGAAGATCGTCCGCATCGGGGACAAGGTGCCGACGATGCCGATCGACGTCGAGCCGATCGGCGAAGAAGAAGGCCACGACCACGAAGGCGATCATCACGAGGAAGGCGAGCACGAGGGCGAGCATCACGAAGAGGGCGCGCACGAGGGCGAGCACGCCGGCGAGAAGCCGCACGAGGAGCACTCAGACCACGACGAGCATGGCCACGAGCACGCGAAGGGCGCGCCCGATCCGCACGTGTGGATGGATCCGCAGCGCATGGTCCAGGCGGTCGACCTGATCTCCGAGGAGCTGGCGGCGATCGATCCCGCGGGCAAGGACACGTTCCAGAAGAACGGCGACGCGCTCAAGAAGTCGCTCGGCGAGCTCGACGCGGGACTGCAGAAGCGCTCGAGCGCGTGGACCAAGCACACGATCGTCACGTTCCACGGATCGATGTCGTACTTCGCGAAGCGCTACGGCATCCGCATCGCGGCGGTCGTCGAGCCGATCGCCGGCAAGGAGCCGACGGCGGCGTACATCGCCGAGGTGATCGGCGCGGTGAAGGCGGCGAAGGCGGCCGCGCTGTTCACCGAGCCGCAGCTCGACAAGGGGCCGGGGGAGATGATCGCGAAGGAAGCGGGCATCCCGCTCGGGGAGCTCGATCCGGTGGGCGGCGTCGCCGGGCGTGACACGTACGAGTCGCTGCTGACGTGGAACGCGGACCAGCTGGAGAAAGTCCTGAAGTGAGCGACCCGGTCGAATCGATGCCGCCGGTCGTGTCGGTCGAGCGCCGAGCGAACGCGCAGCAGCTGCGACAGACGCGTCCGGATCCCTCGCTCGTCCACGTGCTCGACGTCGAGGGTGTGTCGATCGAGATCCGCGGACGCACGATCATCGACGACGTCAGCTTCTGGATCCCCAAGGGCGAGTTCGTCTGCCTGTGCGGACCGAACGGGGCGGGGAAGAGCACGCTGCTCAAGGCGATCCTCGGCCTTCTGCCGGTGGCCGCGGGGCGGATCCGCATCGGCGGCCAGACCGTCGACGAGGCGCACCACAAGATCGGCTACGTGCCGCAGCGGAAGGGCTTCGATCGCGACTTCCCCGCACGTGCCGTGGACCTGATCGTCGCCGCGTTGCGCGGCAAGTGGCCCGTGCGGATCCGCGAGGACGAGCGCGAGAAGGCCAAGGCCGTCCTCGACAAGATCGGTGGCAGGCGCCTGCTCGACAAGCCGCTCGCCGGGCTGTCCGGCGGCGAGACGCAGCGCGTGTTCCTCGCTCGCGCGCTGATCACCGATCCCTCGCTCGTGATCCTCGACGAGCCGACCGCGGGTGTCGACGCTCGCGGCCGCGCGGAGCTGCTCGAGCTGATGACGACGATCTCGCGCTCCGACGAGCTCGCGGCGATCCTCGTGACGCACAACCTCGCCGCGGTCGCGCAGACGGCCGAGCGCATCGTGTACATCGAGGCGGGCAAGCTCCTCTGCTGGGGGCTGCCCGGCGAGCTGCTCGGTCAATCGTCGCTCACCGCGCTCGCATTCCAGGCGCGCGACCACCACGCCCACGCACCGGACGACGAGTGATGGGCCTCTTCGACCCGTTCCACTTCGAGTTCATGCAGCGCGCGCTGATCGCCGCGCTCGCGGTCTCCGCCGTGTGCGCGGTGATCGGCGTGTTCATCGTGCAGCGCGGTCTCGCCTTCCTCGGCGACGGCCTCGCTCACGCGGCGTTCGGCGGCATCGCGATCGGGCTCTACCTCGGCGCGTCCGTCGAGCACGCGGTGTGGATCGCCATCCCGTTCACCGCCGTGATCGCGCTCGGCATCGGCTTCGTGCTGCGGCGTACCCAGCTGCGCGGCGACGTGGCGACCGGCGTGTTCTTCTCGTTCAGCTTCGCGCTCGGGGTGCTGTTCCTCGGGCTGCGCACCGCGCAGGACCGGCAGGTCGACGTCGAGAGCCTGCTGTTCGGCAGCATGCTCGCCGTCACGCCGGAGGTGCTGAAGGTCGTCGTGCTCGTCGCGGTCGTCGGGCTCGTCGTGACCGCGGCGCTGTGGTCGCGCCTCGCGTACGCGATCTTCGATCCCGAGCTGGCGCGCCTCTCGGGGATCCCGGTCGCGGTGCTCGAGTACCTGTTGCTCGTCGAGACCGCGGTCGTCGTGGTGGTCGCGGTGAAGACCGTCGGCGTCGTGCTGGTCTCGAGCTTCGTGATCATCCCTGCGGCGACCGCGCGGCTGGTCGGCCACAGCCTCGCGCGCACGACCATCCTCGCCCTCGCCATCGGTGTCGTCGGTTCGTTCGCCGGTCTCGTCGCGAGCTTTCACCTCGACACGCCGACCAGCGCGACGATCATCATGATCCACAGCGCCGGGTTCGCGGCCGCGTTGGTCGCGCAGCGACTGCGACGCTGACGAGCTAGCGCTTGGTCTTCGCGCGCAGGTCGATCGCGCGGATCTCGCTCTGCGCTTCGGCGTGGTTCGCCTGCAGCTCGATCACTTGCTCGAAGTGATACCTCGCTTCGCGATCGCGCCCGAGCATGCGCTCGACGCGACCGAGGAGGAATCTCCCGCGCACCGGCTTGTCGGACTTCTGGATCATCTTGTCGAGCGCCTGCCGTGTCTTGGGCGCGGCCGCGGCCTTGTCGGTCGCCGCGCAGAACTGCGCCCAGCCGAGGAGGCCGGCGTAGTCGACGTTGTTCGGCTGGAGCTCCACCGCCTTCGCGAACGCGAGGCACGCCTCGATCGGTTCGTCGCGCCGCAGCGCAGCCTCGCCGCGCTTGAACGCTTCCGCGGCCTCGTTGATCAGCTCCTCGGACGTCTTGGTGCGCGCGACCGGCGGTGGTGGCGCCGCCGGGGGCAGCGCGACATCGGGGCGGAGCAGGCTCGCCATGTACTCGACGCGCCGGTTCGCGTCGGTCAGCACGGCGAAGGCGAGGCCCATCTGCGCGAACAGCTTGCTCGCGACGCCGCCCGTGTCGTCGACGCCGAGCTCCGCGAGCTTGTCGGGGTGGAGCTGGCGGCTGAGGTTCAGATACGTCGTGCGCACGACATCCTGCGGCGCATCGAACGGCACGCCGAGCAGCGCGAAGTGATCCGCTCCCTGCTCGATCAGGATCGAGCGCGCGGCGATCAGCGCCTTCGTCTTGCGCAGCGTCGTCGTGCGGGAGATGTGCGGGTTGTTCGTCGGCGAGCGCCCGATCGCGGGAGAGCCGAGCGTCGGTGCGCGGCCCACGTTCGGTGGCGTCGTCGTTCGCGCCGGCGTCGGAGCGCGGCCGACCGCCGGATCCGTCGGGGCACGATCGATGGTCGGGTTGCTCGTCGAGGCGCGACCGAACTGCGGGTTGTTCGTCGGAGCGTTCGTACCGAGGCGCGGCGTCTGGCGGCTCTGCGTGCCCGAGGCCAGCGCCGGGGTCGAGCCCGTCTTCGTACCCGCGGCCATGGGAGGCGGCGTCGACACGCGCCCCGTCGACGGTGGTGCGTCGGTGTGGCCCCGGCTCGCGCGCATCGCGGCAGGTGTGGCGCTGCCGTCGTCGAACTCGCGGCGGATCGTCGACGCCGGCGTCGGCGTGCGCCCCACCGCCGGCAACGGATTGACCGACTGCGTGCGGGAGACGGGCGGCGCGAACGAGCTCGACGACTCGCGGCTCGCGGGGCGCGACGCGGCCGGCGGTGTTGTCGGTCGCCGCAACGCGGGTTGCTTCGTCGAGATCGTCGCGGTGCCGGCGCGCGGGATCGCGGGCGCCGCCTGCGCCTGACATCCACCGACCGACATCAACGCGTAGATCATCGCCTCGGCGGTGCGCGGATCGATGTCGCGATGCGCTGCTTCGATCTCGGGCAGGCTCGTGCCGGCGCGGAGCTCCGTGAGGATCGTCGTCTCGACGGGATCGCTGAACTCGAACAGCGACAGCGTCGACTCCGCCTCCTTCTTGAGGATGAACGCGTCGCCGAACGTGCGGAGCGCCTCGGCCATCGCCGGCGCGGTCATGTTGAGCCGCGCGCCCAGATAGATCACGGCGCGGACATCGATCGCGACGCCGGGGGTGACCGGTAGCCGGACCTCGTCGTGGACGGTGAACTCGCCGCTCTCGAGCGAGAACGTGCGCGCGGCGCGCTGCGCGATCGCTTTGCGCCGCAGTCGCTCGACATGCTCCGGCGACAGGTGCGTCGCCTCGGCGATCACGTCGATGTCATCGCGCTCGGGTGCGGCGGCGACTCGGCGCGTGAGGTCGTTGACCTGCGCCTTGGAGATCAAGTGGTTCGTGAGCGCGACGCGAATCGCGGCATCGGCGACGGTCGGCGAGGACGCGCCGATGATCGCTCCGTCATCGAAGACGATGGAGTACTCCTTGCCCTCCGCAACAACGGTGAGTTGCCCGGTCAGTCGCTTGATGCCGAGCGCGCCGAGGGTCTGCCCCCAGGGTCGATCGGTGACCGATCCGCGCGCGAGCAACATCATCTCCACGCTCCCCCGTAATCGGGCGTGGCGCAAGGCACCTTAGATCGGTATTCCCGGCCACAAAGCTCAGGGCGTGTGTACGACGGAGGCCCAGGTGTCGACGTTCTGGAGCGACCCGTAGAGTGACAATTTCGCCACCGTGGCATCCGGGTCTATTACGCCCGCGGCACGCGAGACATCGACCACGGTTCGCAACGCGGGTCCGGCCGGCCACCACGTCGATCCCGGTCCGGTCACCACGTGCTGGGCGTACAGTTGATGCGAGAACTCCGCCTGTGTGGGCAGGCTTCCGTCGTGCACGTGCACCGTCGGGAAGAACAGCTGGTCGAAGCGCGTAGGCATGTCGAACGCCATCGGGTGGACGTTCGCGGTGGTCCCTCCCGTCGATGCGAGCTGGAACACCGCGAAGCCCCAGTCGGCATAGAAACGACGCGACGAACGCACCGACCTCGTGCACCGCGAGCTGCCGTGCTTGCGGAGCCAGCCTGGCCGGCGGAGCAAAGCCGCTGACCGGGAACGCTTTGTCCATATCGTCGAACAATCGCGGATACGCTTCGAGCGAGATGAACCGCACGGAGTCCTCGGGCGATCCGGGCGGCACCGGGATCGGGAGGATCATCGCGACCTCGGCCTGTGCCGCGAGCTTCATCTGATACGCGAGCACCTGACGGCCAGGCGCGGTCATGCGCGCGAAGATCTTCGTCGACTCGACTCTCTCCACGCGACCCGAGAAGCAGCACATGGGGCGAGTCTACGTCACGGCGCGACCCTGATCGTCGTCGGTGCGACCCATGCCTTGTGCTCGTTCGTGTAGTACAGGTACGCGCGCGACGCGGGCGCGGTGAACGAGCCCGGCACGCTCGCGAGCAGCTCGAGCGGCACGTCCTTCGACGCCTTGGGCGCGAGCGAGCGGAAGTACAGGATCACCTCGCGCGGCCGCGTTTCGTAGAAGTCGATGATGCCCTTGTCGCGGAGCTCCTGGAGCTGCCACGTCTGGAACGTGAGGCCGCCCGGCAAGCCGACGCGCGCGAGCGTCATCGGGATGCCGACGTTCGTCGTGTTCGTCACGCGCACGTCCATCCGGACACCTTCGCCGAGCTTCGCGCTCTGCGTCGCGAGCTTCGTCTCGAGCGCGACCTTCGTCGCCGGGTTGGACGCGGGGACCTTGCTGCCCCACGTGACGAGGCCGGAGTAGGGCAGCGGCTCCTTGGACTCGAGCGTGATCTCGATCGTGTTCTTCCCCGCGTGGAGATACTCGCCGACCAAGAGCTCGATCGCGCCCTGGTGACCCTTCGCGTAGCTGACGCGCTTCACCTCCTTGCCGTCGATGCGGAGGATCACCGTCCCCGACGCTTCGGTCACCCGCGACTCCTTCGCGTATTGGGTCATCGCCTTGAGCGCGAGCACCGTCGACTGCGTCGAGCCATAGCCGCCCATACCGTTGCGGTGCGCGTTCAGCCACTCGATCGACTTGCGCACCTGCGGCATCAGCTCGCGCCCGTGCGACATCATCGCCATCGCGGCGATCGCGGTCGACTCGATCTCGAGCGCCTCGCCGCCGGACATCGTGATCGACTGCAGCGCGCCCTCGAACGAGCCGTCGGCCGACTGCATCGACGCGAGGCGCTTCACGGCCGCGGCCGTGATCGGGCTTTTGGGCTGCGCGTTGACGAGGGACTTCGTCGCCATCGCCATCAGGTACGGATCCTTCGTGGTCGTCGCGACCTCTGCCTGGCGCGCGAGCTCCATCCCGAGATCCTTCTCGCCGGCCTCGGTCAGCGCGTAGGTGATGTAGCCATCGGTGACCTCCGCGCTCGCGCGCCCGAACGAGTCGAGCGCACGCCCGTTTCGCTTGTAGCCGCCGGCGCCATCGCGGCGTCCGCGCAGCCACGCGCGGGTCCGCTGGATCATCGCGTTGTCGACGTCGCCGTACACCTTCTTCATGTCGGCGAACTCCATGAGGCCGTAGGCGCTGAGCGCTTCGTGCCCCGGATCGCCGCCGAACCACTCGTAGCCCTTCGTCTTGGTCTCGTAGCCGGTGAGCAGCTTGTAGCCGCGATCGAGCGCGCGGTTGGCCTTCTCCGCGATCTGCGGCGACGCCGCCTTGTTCTCCTCGAGATAGCCGAGGATCATGATGTTCGGATAGTTCGTGCTCGACGCTTGCTCGAAGCAGCCACCCGGCTCGGCGATCATCGCCTCGGTGCCTTCGACCATCGTGGCGAGCGGCGATGGATAAAGCGTGACCATGCCGTTCATCGTCCCCGGCATCACGTCACCGATGAACACCTCGCGCTTGACCGTCCCCTGCAGCGTTCCGGAGATCGACACCTGCTGCGGGAAGCCGACGGGAGCGACGACGATCGTCTTCTCGATATCGTCCTTCAGGTTCGCGGCCTCGACGCCGAGCGCGATCTTGCCGTCCTCGGCCGTCTTGCCGTCGCCGACGACGTCCAGCTCGTAGAACGTGGAGCGGCGCTCGTTCGGCGCGAGCGAGATCGTCGCCGGCAGCGCGCCGCCGGTGACCTTGAACGCCTTGCCGAACGTCGCGGACAGGTTCGCCTCGTACGGCCGGTCGGTCTCGTTCGCGATCGTGACCGGGAGGCGGATGTGGTCGCCGGCGGTCACCTCGAGCGGCAGCTTCACCGCGAGCGACACCGGCTTCTTCGACTGTACGAGCGCCTCGCCGCGACCGAGGCGTCCCGCCGCGACGCCCTCGGCGATCGCCTTGAACGAGGTCACCTCGTCGGACAGCGAGAACGTCACGGTCGCCTTGCCGGTCGCGTCCGTCGCGACGTGCGGCGCCCACAGCAGCGTCTCGCGGAAGTCGGTGCGCGGACCGGTGTAGCCCTCGGCGTAGCTCGCGACCGGGAACTGCCGCTCCTGGACCAGGTTCCCGTAAGGATCCTGCTCTCCCGTTGCCTCCATTTCCACCTTCTGGCGGACCACGATGCGATGCCGTCCCGCCTCGACGCCCACGTCGAAGCCGCGGTTGTCGAACGCGAGCGCGCGGCGCGGCGCCTCGGCCGCGTAGACCTCTCGGACGTCAACGTCTCCGCCGAGCTCCGCCATCTCGTCGGCCATCGGCTCGGGCGCGAGCGCCATCGCGCGAGGCTCGTCCTCGAAGTCCTCGGCGCCGTCGTTGTCCTCCTCGGCGTCGCGGGCGACCTTCTTCTTCTCTTCGGCGCGCTTCACGTTCGCGCGCGGCTGCACGAGGTTCGCGTCGATCGCGACGACCGCACCTTCCTCGGGCTCCGCGACACCACCCGGCTCCTCGACGGCGGCCGGGTCGTTCTTCGCGACGGCACCCTTGGCGCGGAGCGATGCGGGCCTCTTCTTCGGTGCGAGCAGATCGCCGGTGTACGCCCAGGTGTCCTCGATCGGCTTCTCCGGGGGCGCGCTCAGCACCTTCTTCCACTCGAAGCGGCGCCAGCCGTGCGTGCCGAGCACCAGATCGATCGCGGCGGGCGCCTTCGGATCACTGCCGAAGTAGAAGTTGGGCTCCTCGATCTTCTGCCCGGGCATCTCCGCCTCGAGGTAGAGGCGCGCCAGCATGGTCGCCTGCTTGTCGTCGGCGAACGAGAGCACGGTGTCGTCGACCACGGACAGCGCGACGTCCGCGCCGGGCACCGGGGTGCCGTCGGGCAGCTTCGCCAGGATCGACAGCGTCACGCGATCGCGCGGGTTGTACGTCGGCTTGTCCGCCGCGAGCTCGAGCTTCAGGTCCGCGCCGCGGTTGCGATACACGAGCCGCTCCGCGCGCGCGTTCAGGCGCTCGTCGAACAGCGTCACGCGGACCGCACCTTGCGCGCCCGCGGTCATCGGGAACGCGAGGACGCTCGGTCGCTGTGCGGTCACGCGCGTCGCCAGCGTCGCCACGCGCTTGTCGCGCAACGACGCGCTCGCGACGACATCTTGATCGCGCGTACACCACACGGCGACGCGAAGGTCGTCGCGCTTGGACGCGAAGTCGTCGATCGATTGCAGCGTGCAGCCCTCGGGCTTGGTCGCCGGCAGTGGATACGTCTTCGCGATGCCGCTCGGCCGCGTGATCTCGATCTTGTACGAGCGCGCGGGATCGGGGACGAGCTCGAAGCGGCCCATGCCGTCGTGGTAGCTCTGCAACAGCGCGACGGTGGTACCGCGGTCGTCGGTCACCTTCGCGTCGATGTCGGCGGGCTTGTCCATCGCGTTCTTCGCCGCGAAGTACACGCGCGACGGCAGCCCCGCGATCAGATCGCCGCCCTCGGGGTAGACCGCGAGCGAGATGTCCGCGAGCGTGATCGGGATGCGCTTCTGCACCGACTCGGTGACCCCGCCGTCGTCGACGAGGATCGTGAGCAGGCCATCGCCCTTCGCGATCGACGACGGCAGCGTGAACTGCACGACCGCATTACCCGCAGCGTCGGTGGCGACCGGGATGCGCGTGAGGTCCGCGCCGTCGAGCGTGGCGAGGCCGGTGACGACCTTGGTCGCCATCGCCTCACCGGTGGCGCGATGCAGCTCGACCGTCGCGGTGACGGTGTCGCCCGGTCCGTATGCCTTGCGCAGGAACTCGAGCTTCTTCTTGATCCGCGGCGGCTGATACGACGACACGATCACCTTGCGCTCGGCCTTCATCAGGCCGGTCTCGGTGCTCGCGACGAGCGTGTACTCGCCGCCGGGCATGCCCGCGGGAAGGTCGAAGTCGTTCGCGGCCGCGCCCTTCTGGACGAGCACGCGCTTCTCTTGCACCGTCGAGCCACGCGGGCTCACGAGCTTGAACGTGATGATGTCGCGCTCGGCACCGACGAGGGTCGCGCTCGCGAGATCGAACGCGCGGAACCAGACGGTCTCGCCCGGCTTGTACAGCGGTTTGTCGACCGCGATGTAGCCGCGCCGCGCCTTCGCGCGATCGTTGAAGGCATCGAGGGCGACGTCGAGCTGCCTCGACGCCGATGTCGGATCCGCGGCGGACGCGGGCTCCTGAGCGGAGAGATAGCGCTGGAGCTCGGTCTGCGTCTCCATGCTGACGAGGACGACGGGACCATTGGAGAACGAAGGCGACGTCGACGACTGCGCGCGGCACGAGATGGCCGCACACGCCGCCAGCGTCGCCCCTACGGTGGAGACGAGACGCATGGGTTCCTCCGAACGGGAAGCTGGTCTTCCCCTCAACGCGCGGCCGACACCGTCGATCTGAAAACCTTGGCGAAAATCGATCGAATCGCGAACCCGCGCGTCTAGCGGCTCATGCGAACCCGTTGGCTCGTCGGCGCTCTCGGCCTGTACCTATCGTTCCCGGTCATCGCGCACGCGGAGGACGAGTCACCGCCGCTGTCGATCTACGGGTTCGCGCGACTCGACGTGCTCGCGGACGACTCGCGGATGTCCGATATCCATCAACCGCTGTACGTGATGCCGGAGCCCGCGACCGGCGCGTTCGACGGCGAGCTGACGATGACGCCGCGCATGTCGCGCTTCGGTCTGTCGATCGACGAGTGGGACCTCGATGACGACGGCGACGTGAAGGGCGAGGGCAAGCTCGAGATCGACTTCGGCGGCGGCGATGGCGTCAACGCGCTGCGCTTGCGGCACGCCTACGCGCAGATCTCGTTCGAGAAGAAGATCGAGGTCCTCGCCGGGCAGACGTGGGACCTCGTCTCGCCGCTATTCCCGTCGGCGCAGAACGACACGCAGCTGCTGTTCGCGGGAAACACCGGCGATCGGCGCCCGCAGCTGCGGCTCACCGCGCTGCCGAGCGACAAGCTCCGCATCGCGATCGCCGCGGCGGCGACCGGCACGCTCGATCAGCGCGACATGGACAACGACGGCCAGCTCGATGGCATCGGCGCGGCGCGCCCATCGCTGCAGGCACTGATCGAGTTTCGCAAGCGCATGCGCGGAGACGCCGCGGTGCGCGTGGGGCTCTGGGGCCACATCGCACGCGACGAGCTCGCGAACGGCACGCGATATCCGGCGCGCTCGATCGGTGGCCACATCTTCCTTCCGGCGGCCCCGATGATGGTGTGGATCGCGGAGATCTACGGCGGCTCGAACACGACCGACATCGGCGGAGGCATCGGGCAGGGCGTGAACGCGAGGACGGGAAAGACCATCCGGTCGGTCGGCGGCTGGTTCGAGGCGGCGATGGTCCCCACGAAGAAGCACATGATCGCGGTCGGCGGCAGCGGGGACTTCGCCCGGTCCGCGGACGTCGACATGGGCGATCGCACGGCGAACGGCACTGTCTATGGTGTGATCCGCTACAAGCCCAAGCAGTCCCTGCAGCTAGGCGTCGAGTACCTCTACTGGAAGACCGTCTACAAGGGGATGTCGGCGGGTGTGGCCAATCGCTTCGATATGCACCTGAGCGTCTTCTTCTAGAAGCGGTACCATGGGGCATGGATCCGGATCGGCCGATCGTTCGATGGTCGCTGATGGTTCTATGGGCGCTCGTCGCGCTCATGCTGTACGAGCCGGCCGTCGCGCTGTTCGGGTGGCCGCTGCTGCTGCTCGCGTTCGCGGGCGGCGTGATCTGGACGGCGCAGGACTTCGTCGCGCTCCGTCATCAGACCGAGCCGATCCGCTCGGGCCACGCGCGGCTCGCGGTCGAGCTCGTCGTGCTCGGCGCGGTCGCGGGCGCGTGCGTGATCTTCGCGACCGCCACGTCGATCCACAACGCCGGCCATGACGGCGCGCTCAGTCAGGGGTTCGTGCCGGCGCTGATGGCGCTGTTGCTCGTCATCGTGCTCCGCGCGCTGCGCGCACCGACGCCGCGGCGGATCGCCGTGGTGTCGCTGGTCGCGCTCGGCGTCGTGCCGATCCTCGCGACGATCCAGATCCTCGGCGTGACGAACTTCGGCTTCGGCGAGCTCTACATCCAGTCGCCGATGATCATCACGGCGTACTCGCTGAGCACGCTCGCGATCGGTGCCTTCGGCATCCACCTCGGCATCGTCGCGCGGCGACACGGGTACGGCGACGACATCCCGGCCGAGCCGCCGAAGGCGACGCTGTCACAGCGGTCGTGATCAGCTCGGCTCGACGGGCCGCGCGGCTTCGTCGACCTGGCGATCCGCGCGCAGCGACTCGTTGTCCCAGCCCGCGTCCCGGCTGTCGAACACGGTCGGATCGACGTCGCGCATCAGGCGCTCGGCCTCGTCCATGCCTTGCTTGACGCGGTTGAAGTACTCCTTCTGATCGACGTTCCACAGCGCGCCCAGTTCCTCGAGCACCTGCTCCTCGTGATCGCGCCACTTGCGCGCGATGCGATGGGCGGTGTGCGCGCGATAGCCGAGCACCTTGAGCGCTTCGATCGAGGTCTCCCAGGCGGCGGCGAACGTCTCGCGGAACACCTTGTGAACCCCGAGGCTGCGCAGGTCCCAGTAGTGCTGGCGATCGCGAGCGCGCGCGAGGATCGGGACGTCCGGGAAGTTGTGGCGCACCGCCTCCGCGATCTTCGTCGCTTCGTCCTTGCCGTCGACGGCGAGCACGAACAGCTTCGCGTGGTGGAGGCCGGCGGCGTGGAGCAGGTCCATGCGCGACGCGTCGCCGTAGTAGGCCTTCACGCCGAGGCGGCCGAGCACGTCGATCATCTCGGGATCGAGATCGAGGATCGTGACCTTGATGCGATTGGCGCGCAGCACGCGGCCGACCATCTGGCCGAAGCGGCCGTAGCCCGCGATGACGACGGGGGCGTCGTGATCCTCGATCTCGTCATGCTTGCGCTCCTCGGCCTTGTCGGCGACGCGCGGGAGGACCACGCGCTCGAGCAGGATGAAGATCGGCGGCGTCAGCACCATCGATAGCGCGGTCGCCGCGACGAGCGGGCCGGCGACCTCCTCGCCGAACACGTGGGCACCGGCGGCGACGCCGATCAGGACGAACGCGAACTCGCCGATCTGCGCCAGCGACAGCGAGAACAACCAGCGCGCGGAGCGATCGAGCCCGAACAGATGGCCGAGGACGTACAGCACCACGAACTTGATCGCCATCGTGCCGGCGACGATGCCGGCGATCAGCAGCGGCTCGCGGGCGATCAGCCCGAAGTCGATCTGCGCGCCGACCGAGATGAAGAACAGGCCGAGGAGCAGCCCCTTGAACGGCTCGATGTCGGTCTCGAGCTCGTGGCGATACTCCGAGTCCGCGAGCACGACGCCGGCGAGGAACGTCCCGAGCGTCGTCGGCAGGCCCACCTGCGTCATGAGGAACGCGATGCCGACGACGATCAGCAGCGCCGCTGCGGTGAACGACTCGCGCAGCTTCGCGGCGGCGAGGAACTGGAACAGCGGGCGGATGATGAAGCGTCCGGACGCGACCACGCCGATGACCGCACCGAACACGAACAGCGCCGACAGCCACGCCGGACGACCCGACGCGGAGGTGACGTCGGTGATCTGCGTCGTGACGACCACGCCGAGCGCGGGGATCGCGGCGAGGATCGGGACCACCGAGATGTCCTGCATGAGCAGGACGGAGAACGCGGACTGGCCGCCGTGCGTCTTGATCATCCCCCGCTCGGTCAGCGTCGACAGCACGATCGCCGTCGACGATCCGGCGAGCGTGAGCCCGACCGCGAGGGCGGGCTTCCACGACAGGCCGAACGCGAGCGCGGCGAGCCCCAGCATCACGGCACACGCCAGGACCTGCAGGCCGCCGAGGCCGAAGATCGGACGGCGCATCTGCCAGAGCAGGGCGGGGCGCAGCTCGAGCCCGACGATGAACAGCATCATCACCACGCCGAACTCGGCGAAGTGCATCACGTGCTGGCCTTCGTGCCCGACGACACCGATGACGTGCGGGCCGATGATCACGCCCCCGATGAGGTAGCCGAGCACGGCGCCGAGCCCGAGCCGCTTCGCGATCGGAACGAACACGACGGCGGCGGCGAGATAGACGAGCGCTTGCGCGAGGACGGAGTCGGTCATGCGGCACCTCGGGGAGCGAGGCAGTGAGGGAGATCCACCGCGAGGTTTTCGGCGGCGGCGGCGCGATCGAGATCGAGGCGCTCGTCGCGCAGCGCTTCGATCAACGCGCGGTACGTCGCCTTCTGCGGCGTGAGATCGGTGTCGCTCGCGATCCGGAGCGCGGCGTGGACCACGAACGGAGCGAGGTAGCGCATCCCGCACAGGTGCGCGGTCTGATCGAACGGCGTGAGGAGCTCGCGGACCGTGAAGCGGTTGTAGCCGCCCTTCGTGTACGCGGACTCGGGACCGCCCGTGGTGATCGCGTTGAACGTGATCTTGCCCTTCAGCTTGTGGCCGCCCTTGCCGTAGGCCCAGCCGTGCTCGAGCACCAGGTCCTGCCACTCCTTCATCACGGCGGGCGCGGAGTACCAGTAGAACGGGTGCTGGAACACGATGACATCGTGATCCAGCAGCAGCTGCTGCTCGCGCCGCACGTCGATGTCGAGCGTCGGGTAGACCTCGTAGAGGTCGTGGATGAAGACGTTCTCCATCCCGTCGATCTCGGCGACGAGGCGCCTGTTCACGCGCGACCGCTCCAGCACCGGATGCGCGAACAAGACCAGAACCCGCCGCATCTCTCGTGGGTACCCGCGCTGGTAGAGGCGCGTCAACTGACCGAGTAGGTTGGATCGAGCTGGATCGGAGGCTTGATCGCCACCGTGGTCGATGGTTCGATCGGAGCGATGGGTTGCCTGTGCTGTGGCGCAGCGACGGAGATCGGTGCGTTGTGTCGAACGTGCGCCGCGGACGTGCCGCCGTGCGACGGGCTCATCCCGGATCACCTGCGCTCGAACGTCGAGGCGACCGACGCGGAGGCGTGGGTCGTCGACGGGTTCGGCTTCGCGCACGCGCTCGCGACGAGGACGGTCGCCGGGCGCAACCAGGAGGGCGAGCTCGTGGTCCTCGCGGCGTCGGTGTCGCGCGAGCATGCGCGCCTCGAGAACAGCGACACGGGCTGGAACGTGCGCGATCTCGGGAGCCGCAACGGCACGTTCGTCGACGGAAATCGCGTCAACGGGCGCGTGCCGCTTCCCGCGCGGGCCGTGCTCAAGATCGGCGACGTCGCGTTCTGGTTCCTCGCCGAGGTCGCGCACGAGCCGATCGTCGCGCCGTCGATGGCGACCGGCAGCATCGCCGGTGGCCTCGTGCGGTTCGTGACCTCGTTCGGCGGCAAGGACCTGTGCGTCGTCGGCGCGAGCGATCCCACCACCGGCGGCTCGTTGCTCACGCGCGAGACCGGCACCGAGTCGTGGACGGAGACCGGGCTCTCGTCGCTCGAGTTCCAGCTGCTGCGAGCGCTGTGTGCGCGCGCGGTCGAGGAAGCCAACTCGCCGTCGGCGGTGAAGGGCTGCGTCGCGACGAAGCAGCTCGCGCGCGATCTTCCGTTTCAGTCGAAGTACGCGAACGAGGAGAACGTGCGCCAGGTCGTGCGCCGCTTGCGCGGTCAGCTCGGCGAGGTCGGCGCCGACGGGATCCTCGCGGTCGCGCCGGGGCGCGGCTACTACCTCGCGTCGCCGGTCACGTCGGGTCCGGATCGTCGTTAGTCAGCGCTCGCGCGGCAGGTTCTGGGTCGTCGATCCGAAGTCGTGGTCGATCTCGCCGACGATCACGCCGCGCGGGCGGTCCGCGCCAAACGTCAGCGAGTCGTACAGGACCGCGATCACCGTGAACCCGCCGATGATCAGCGCGACGACCATGCCGGACAACAGCACGATGCCGGCGACTCCGGCACCGAGCAGGACGGCGAACGCGAGCAGTTTCAATACGATATCTTTGCGTCGGGACATCGGGGAGCGATGTGCTGGATGTACTCCCCGAAAGGTCGGACCGCCAGGGCGATCACGCGCAGTTCACGTGACGTCGCGCTTGTCGCGTCCGCCGAGCTCCACCGTGATGGTCTCGGTCGGCGTATCCGTGCGCGGGGTCGCGACCTGCGTGGCGCGGAACTCGCGCCAGAACGTCTCGGCGTCGCTGGGTGTCCAGTCGAGCATGCGAGGGAGTGCCTCGAGCATCTCGAGCAAGACGGCGGCGGACGCCGGACGCGCGGCCGGCGACTTCTCGAGGCACTGCATGATCAGCGCTTCGAGCTCGTTCGGGATCAGGATGTCGGCGACGTCCATCGGTCGCGGCGGGACCTTCGTCGCGTGCGCGATCATCAGCTCGATCGATCCCTTCGCCTCGAACAGGCGCCGCCCGGTGAGGAGCTCGTAGCCGACGCAGCCGAGCGCGTAGAGATCCACCGCGGGCGTCGTCGGTGCGCTGGGATCGACCATCTCCGGCGCGAGGTACGCGGGCGTGCCGAGCACGGTCTGCGCGTGCGTCGAGTCGCCGTC
The DNA here is from genome assembly GCA_964617845.1 of uncultured Kofleriaceae bacterium. GTDB lineage: Bacteria > Myxococcota_A > Polyangia > Haliangiales > Haliangiaceae > JABFXX01. The sequence goes on from CAZUAR010000004.1 coordinate 307,171, forward strand.
GTCGCGCGCGATCTCCTTGACGAGCCCGAAGTCGACGACCTTCGCGACGTCGGGCAGGCCACCGCGCTGGCAGAGGATGATGTTCGCCGGCTTGATGTCGCGATGGATCAGGCCGTGGCCGTGCGCTTCCTGGAGCGCGCCGCACACCTGCTTGAGGATGTGCACGACACGACCCGCGGGTTGCTTGCCGTACTTCTTGACGAGCTGATCGAGGTTGATGCCGTCGAGGAACTCCATCGCGTAGTAGAAGTGGCCCTCCGACGACGGACCGTAGTCGAAGATCGTGACGGTGTTGGGATGCGTGAGCCGGCTCGTCTGCTGGACCTCGCGCTCGAAGCGCACGAGGTTCTCCTGGCCGACGCGCTCGGGCTTGAGCAGCTTGATCGCCGTCGGCCGGCGGAGCAGCGCGTGCTGCGCGAGGTACACGTCGCCGATGCCTCCGGATCCGATCTTCGCGCCGAGCTTGTAGCTGCCGAGCTGCATCGCCTCGCGAACCTCGGCGCGCAGGCCGTAGATGATTCCGGATCCGTTCGCGGCGATCAGCACGGCGATCGCGGCGAACGTGAGCCCGCCGCCGATCCACATCGCCGCGGGGACCTCGATGTTCGTCGTAAACGCGGTGTACGCGCCTCCGGCGACGACCGGCGCGAACGTGATGATCGACGTCACCGTGGTGCGGCGCGGGCTCGACGGAACGAGCAGGGCGCGCGTGAAGATCGTGAAGCTCGTGAACAGGAGCGACGTGAAGCTCGCGAGCTGCAGCTCGTACTGCATCGCCGCCGCCGCGCCGAACGTCAGGCCGATCGCGATCGCGAACACGAGGTCGAGCCGATAGAGCCACTCGAAGCTGAGGCGGTTGTTTCGGGCGAGCACGCTGCGCCACAGAAACGCCATCACGCCGAGCATGATCGCGGAGCCGCCGAACACGTACGACGTCAGCTTCGGCTTGTGATCACCGAGGACGAATCGATACGCGAGCCACAGAAACGCGAGCAGCGCGATGTACGACCAGAACATCGTCTTCGCGTACTGATTGAGTCGCGACTGCAGTCCCGCGCGTGATTCCTCGTCGGTGGCGAGCGGACCCCATCGCCGGCGACGCGCGGCCTGCGCGATCAGCTTGCGGCTGGACGTTGGGTCGAGCACCACGCGAACCCTACCGGAGGGCGCCAGGATCTGCCGGGATCCATGCGGCAGCGTTCGGCGATCACGCGGATCTCACGGCACGGAGGTGGGCAGTTCACGTCGATCAGCCGCACAACGAGTGCGCATGGTCCGACCATTGGTCATCGCGATTCTCGCCGCGGCAACGGCGGGGACGGCACACGCGCAGAGCACTCCGCCGACCGAGACCGACGGCGAGGGCACGAAGGCGCTCGACGCGCCGCGCACCGGCGAGGCGAAGACCGACGGGACGATCAACGAGAAGCAACCGGCGAAGACCGACGAGGAGAAGCGCTCGGGCCCGCCGCGCCGTCGCGACGCGTCGCTGCGCCAGGTGTTCAAGGGGCCGTTCCGTTCGTCGCGGCTGTTCTCGATGCCGACGACCGACGTGATCGGCGCGTACATGTTCTCGCTCTCGGGCGACGGCTCGCTGTTGCAGGAGACCGGGCTGCTCACGTCGGCGGGCGTCGCGGCGATCGGCTTTGGCGACATCGCGCAGCTCGAGTATCGCCACTCGGCGGCGATCAGCGTGAGCGGCGTCAACGCACCACTGCCCGGCGTCGGCGTGCAGATCAAGCTGCCGATTCCGGAGTTCAACGCGGTTCCCGCGTTCGGCATCGCGTTCCGCCTCGGCGTCCCGCGCGTCGAGGTGTTCGACGGCGTCAACGTCGAGGAGCGCGTCAGCGATCTCTACCTCGTCGGCCGGTTGCACATCGACCAGATCGACTGGCTCACGCTGCACGGCGGGACGCGCGTGTCGAGCGCGGAGGTCCAGCTCTCGGGCGCGATCGAGAGCGGGAAGGTGCAGCGCACGATGTGGCTGCCGACCGCCGGCTACGAGATTCGCATGAACAAGGAAGCGTCGATCGTCGGCGAGATCGCGCTCGCGCCGCAGTTCCGCTGGATGCGCGGAACGCAGGATGACCCGACGATCACGTACGGCCTCCTGGGCCGGCTGGGGATGCGGTGGGCGCTGTTCCCGTCGGTGATCATCGACGGCAGCATCGGATATCAGCTCGAAGTCGCGCACGCGCGTGTAGCCACGGGGCTAGACGACGTCGCGCACTGGGACATCCGGCTCGGTGCCGAGGTGTTCGTGCCCTGGGGCGCGCTGGCCTGCCGCGCCGCCGGAGCTTTCTGTGACTAGCGCGCAGGTGCACCAGGCGAGAGCGAGGAGACAACCAGCCATGAAGACATCACGAGGACTGATCCTGACGACGGTGCTGTTCGCCGCTCAGGCGGCGCATGCACAACCGCCTCCGCCGGTGGATCCACCGCCGCCCGACGCGGGGAACACGATCGGCACCGACGGAACGCCGGTGCCGCCGCCGAACCCCGACGGAACGCCGGTCGACCCGCCGATCAGCGGCGGCGAGATCATGCCGGATACTCCGCCGGCCGATCCGTACGCGACGACGCCGGAGCTGCCCAAGCGCAAGGCGCTGCCGCGCGGGCCGATCAACATGCCGGAGGTGCTGACGACGCAGACCGGCTGGCTGTTGCCGGCGGCGGTGCTGTACTCGCGCACGTCGATCGACACCGGCGGCGGCGTCACGAACGACACGCGCGTCGGTCTCGGCGACGTCGCCGAGTTCGGCGTCGCGACGATCGACAGCGTGCGCGAGCGCGTCGACGACGATGACAAGACGGTCGATCGCATCCAGCCATACGTGCTCGCCTCGTTCCGGCTCGGCGTGTCGGAGAACCGCTTGTTCGAAGGACAGCCCGGCTTCACGCTCGGCTTCCGCAAGTCGTTCGAGCGCAACCACGACAACTACACGACGCGGATCGCGGAGCTCACGCTCGTCGCGAGCAAGCACCTCGGCAAGAACGCGGCGATCCACGTCGGCGGCGCGTTCTGGGACGCGTCGGTGCGCGGTCGCCTGACCGATGGCAGCGACGAGATCACGGAGGCGTTGTTCCACGACGGTCGCTGGCAGGACCAGGTTCGCGCGTTCGGTGGTCTCGAGGTGCGGCCCCTCCCGCGCTCGCAGATCCTCGTCGACCTCGGGTGGTCGCCGGAGTTTTGCTACAAGTGCGAAGACTCCGACAAGATCAAGTTGCGCCCGACGCTGTCGTGGGGCGTTCGCTACGGCGTCGCGGACTTCATGAACCTCGAAGCCGGTGTCCGCGTGCCGGACATCGCGTCGGCGAACCTGCTCGACGCGCAGATCTTCGGGCAGGTCACGTTCACCTCGTGGGCGCTTCGCCGCGCCGTCGACAGCCTGAAGTAGTCGGCCCAACCAACTCCTCATGCGCACAGCGCTCATATTCGCTCTCGCGATCCTCCTCGGATCCGCGCGCGGTGCCGGCGCGGATCCCGTCATGGGCCGCGTGCTCACGGCGCCGACCGCGTGGCTTCCGCCATCGGGCGCGATCGTCGGCACCATCGGGTCGGATCACCGCGGCGCGGGGACGTTCGATGTCGGCATCGGCCTCGGCGGGATCGCGAGCATCGACGTCGGCCTGGACACGGACGTGCGGGGATGCAGCGTGTGCGATCCGAGCGACGGCGACTCGGCGCCGCTGTGGATGGGGCGCGCGGCGTTTCGCATGGGCGCGCGGCAGGACGCGTGGTTCCGCGGGATGCCGGCGCTCGTGATCGGCCTGCGCAACACGTTCGCGACGCACGGGCACACGTTCGGCGCGGCGCGCTCGACGGACGCGTACGTCGTCGCGAGTCGATCGCTGGGGCAGGTCCGCCTGCACGTCGGCGCGCAGGTGACCGAGGCCGCGTACGGTGCACGTGAAGTGCATCTCGATCCGACGCTGCGCCCGATCATCGGCTTCGAGTGGACGCCGCCGATCTATCCGCGCAGCACGCTGATCGGAGACTTCGTGTGGACGCCGATGATGCAACCCGACGCCATCCGGATGAAGTACATGGGCGGCCTCGGGGTTCGCTACCAGGCGGTCTGGTGGGGCTCGGTCGAGCTGGGCGTGCGGTTTCGCGAGGACGAGGGCCTGGCGCAAACCACCGCGCTGGTTCGGCTAAACGGGGTGCTCTCGAAGCGCAACCCGCGGGATCGGGACGCGACGAAAAATCGCCTCGCGAAGTAGCGATCGTGCGATGAAAGCCGCAGCTCCGGGTACCACCGGAGAGCTATGCGCATTGCAGCTTCACTGGCCATCGCGCTCGCCGCTCTGACGGCGACCGATGCGCGCGCCGAAGGGCGCGACTGCGAGGTCGTGTTCGTTCGAGCGCCGGACGAGGTTCGTCTCGTGATCGAGAGCTGGCTCAAGGCGGAGCCGCGGTGCAGCGGCACGATCGAGCTGCGCGTCGTCGAGACGGAGAACGGCAGCCTCTACCTGATCGCGCAGCGCCCCGACGGACGCATCCACGAGCGCGAGGTTCCCGACGCGCAGAGCGCGGGCGTGCTCGTCGCGAGCTGGGTCGCCGACGACTGGACGAGCTCGCCGCCCGAGGAACCCGAGAACGAAGACGCGCCGCCGCCAGTCGAGCCGATCACGGTGAACCCGCTCGTGGGCGCGCCCGGCGTCACCGACGCGTTGCCGCCGCCGAGCGCGCCGCGATCGACGGGGCGCTGGTTCTCGCTCGCGGGCATGACGATGATCGAAGGCATGGGCGGGTTCGGCGGGCGCTTCGAGATGGACCTGTTCGGCGGGCGCACGAGCAAGTGGACGATCGGCGCGGCGCTCGTCGGCGTGTCGTCGCTGATGCACCTGGCGACCACGGACGGGTTCGGCACGTTGGACTCGATGGACCTGCGCGCGCTGCTCGTCGCGGCTCGCACGTGGCGCATCGGCGACAACTGGAACATCCGCTGGTCGGTCGGTCTGGGCCCGATGTACACGGACGCGCAGGCGCACGTGAGCGGCGGCGTCGGTCCCGACTACATGGAGTACATCGTCGCCGACGGCGTGAGCCTCGCGTACGAGACCACGCTGACCCTCGCGCGCGAGCTGTTCGATCACCGCTGGGCGGTCACGGCCGGCTTCGACGCCTCGTTCATCGCGCAGGATCTCGACAGCAGCGCCGACGTCCTGGTCTCTCGAAACACGCTCGACATGATGTTCCTGTTCGGCGCGAGGTACCGACTGTGAGGGCCGCGATCGCGATCCTCTCGTGCCTCGTGCCCTCCCTCGCGCACGCGGACGACGCGGCGCCGTGCGAGGTCACGTACGTCACGGTTCCCGACGGCGTCAAAGACGTCATCGATCGCTGGGTGGCCGACGAGCCGCACTGTCAGGGCCGGATCGCGCTGCGCGTGATCCCGACGGCCGACGGGCTGTTCCTGTTCGCCGAGCGGCCCGACGGAACGGTGCACGAGCGCCTGGTTCCGGATCTGACCGCGGCGGGCGTGCTCGTCGCGAGCTGGGTGTCCGACTCGTGGCGTGTCGATCGCCCGCGCAAGAAGAAGCGCACCAAGCGCCGCGAGATCGAGGTGCGCGCCGTCGCCGTCGACGAGCAGCCGACCGAGGTCGAGACGACGGTCGAGATCGGGCGCCCGCTCTCGGAGCGAAAGCGCTGGCTCTCGCTCGGCGGCACGCTCGTCGCGGGAGCCGAGGGCGCGGACCTGGGCTTCCGGCTCGAGTCCGACGTGATCGTGTACGGCGGCTGGAAGCTCGGCGTCGCGGTGCAGAAGCTCCAGGACACGGTCACCATCGACCACGGGGGCGGCATCCAGCAAGGACAGGTCAATGACTGGTCCGCGGGTGCGCTCCTCTCGCGCACGATCCGCTGGGGCAGCTGGGAGGTGCGCGGCGCCGCCGGCATCTACGCGGTGACGTCGAAGCTGCACGCCGAGGACTTCTACCAGTACACGGGCACCACGACGTGGACGTGGGATATCGATCCGGCGGCGGCGTACGAGCTCTCGCTGACGATCCATCGCGACATCGGCGATCGCTGGGGCCTCGCCGTGACGGCGGGCTCGATGTACTTCACCCAGACGTGGCACGGCAAGGAGACGGATCTCTGGTACGACCGGATGGACGTCGCCGCCGAGCGCGTACAGTCCGTGCTCGTCGGCAGCCTGCGGCGGAGGATCTGAGCGCGCGTGCCCACGCCCGAGCACGGTCAGCTGGTTCGCCTCCATCCCGAGGTGAGCGTGGACGAGGTCTCCGACGAAGGCCTCGTCGCCGCGTGCGCGATCGCCGACCGCGCCGCGCGCTCGCTGCTGTTCGAGCGCCACGTGAGCTCGGTGCATCGCTTCATCAGCCGCATGCGCGGCAGCGACCACGACGCGATCGATGACCTCGTCCAGCAGACGTTCTTGTCGGCGTTCCAGTGCGCGGGCAACTTCCGCGGCGGCAACGTGCGCGGCTGGCTGTACGGCATCGCGGCCAACCTCGTGCGCAACTACGCGCGCAAGGAGATCCGCCGCAAGTCGGCGCTGAAGATCGTCGCCGATATCGTCCCGACCTCGCGTGGCCCCGGCGATCCCGCGACGCTCGCGCGCCTGCCCACCGCGATCGCCGAGCTGCCGCATGACCTGCGCGCCGCGCTCGTCCTCGTCGATCTCGAGGGGCAGAAGGGCAGCGACGCCGCGGCGTCCCTCGGTGTTCCCGTCGGCACGCTGTGGCGCCGCGTGTTCCACGCGCGCAAGGCCCTTCGCGAGGCGCTCGGAGGTGACTCGTGATCTGCCCGCCGGTCGAGCGGCTCGCCGCCGCGGTCTCGGGCGAGGACGACGATGTCCTCGTGCACATCGAGGACTGCGCCGCGTGCCAGCAGATCCTCGAGGAGCAGAACGCGATGCGCGTGCTCGTCGCGCAGACGCCGGCGCCGCGCCTCTCGGTTGTGCACCGCGAAGAGCTGGCCGCGGAGGTCCTGGCGCGCGCGGACTGGATGCCCGTGCAGCGCCGCCGGATGGTGCCGCTCGTCGGCGCGAGCCTCGCCGTCGCCGCGGCCATCGCGATCGCGTTCGGTCTCGGCGCGTTCGATCGCACGCGCGACGAGCCGATCGAGGTCGCGACGATCCACGAGCCGGACCCGCCGATCGCACCGCCAGCTCCGATCGTGACGCCGATCGTGACGCCGCCCGCGCCGACGCGCACTGACGACGTCGTCGTCGCGCAGCGGCCCGCTCGCGTCGACCGCAGCGCGAAGCTCGAGGGCACCGCGGACTTCACGCGCAAGCTGACCGCGAACCACGAGATCGTGAAGCTCGCGAGCGGCGAGCTCACCGTCGACACCGATCACGGCGCCACGCGGCCGGTGCAGGTGGTCACCGGTGACGGGACGCTCGCGTTCAAGCGCGCTCGCGTGAAGGTGGTCGCGACCAAGGGCGCGATCGCGCAGGTCAGCGTGTTCTCCGGCACCGCCGAGATCACGGTCAACGGGACCAAGACCATCATCGAGGCCGGCATGGTGTGGGAGCGCCCGGCGACGCCCGCCGACTCGTCGAGCGTGTTCCAGGAAGGCTGGGCCGCGCTCCGCGAGGGTCGCAACGCGGACGCGATCGCCGCGTTCGATCTCGCGGTCGATCCGATGGTCGCCGAGGACGCGCTCTACTGGGGCGCGATCGCCTCCGAGCGCAACAACGACCCCGCCGGCGCCCGGCAGCGCTACGAGCTGCTCGTCGAGAAGTTCCCGAAGTCGCCGCGCGCCAAGAAGGCGAAGAAGGCGCTCGCGCGCCTCGCGCCGCCGACAGACGAGTAGCTCGCGTTCGCGGGGCGAGCGCTACCTGCGAAGCCCGAGGTCGCCGGCGCGGCTCGCGCGCCAGGCATCGAGCTCCGCCGTCGTGACGCGCTCCGCGTGGTGCAGCGTCCAGTTCAGGCACGCGACGAGGTCATCGGCGTCCTCGATGCCGACCCCGAGGCGGATCAGGCGGTCGATGCCGGCACGCGCGACGACATCCGCGGGCGTGAAGTACTCGCTCACCGTGCGGTGGTGGTTCACCTTCGTCGCGAGTCCGTCGAACGAGAGCGCGTAGCGAAGGACGCCACACGACACGAGCACGTCCGCGATGTGGCGATGCGCCTTCTCGTCCGCACCTCGGACACGGAACGAGACGATCGATCCGTGGCGAACGTACTCGCGCGCGATCACCTCTGCATCGGGATGGTCCGCCAGCGACGGATGGAACACGTGCTCGACGCGAGGGTGGTTCGCGAGGAACGCGGCGATGCGAGACGCCGTCGCACAGCGGCGTGCGTGCGCGCGCGACGCGATGCTCTCGGGTGCCGATCCTGCGCTCGCCGATCCTGCGCTCGTCGATCCTGCGCTCGTCGATCCTGCGCTCGTGGCCGTACCCTCCACGTTCGCGATCGGCGCGAGCTGCGCGGCGACGAAGCGCGCGCGTTCCTCGTCGAGGATGCCGCCGCGCATGGCGATCAGGTCCATGATCGCGTTGCCGACCTCGTCATCGTTGGTGGCGACGTACCCGCCGAGCGCGACGTCCTGGCCGCCGAGCGCCTTGGTGAGCGAGCCGCTGACGATCGTCGCGCCCTGCGCGAGCAGGGGCTCGCGGAACGCCCACGGGGTCGCGATCGTCCCGTCGATGATCAGGTGTGCGCTCGCCGGGATCGCCGACCGCAACGCGCGAACGTCCTGCGCGCGCATCAGCGGGTTCGTGAACGTCTCCGCGAACAGCCACGTCGTCTGCGGCGTGACCGCCGCGCGGATCGCGTCGAGGTCACCGTCGTCGACGAACGTCAGCGTCGCGCCCGCGCGCTTCGCGCTCCACTCGAAGAACGTCTTCGTCTTGTTGTAGATCTGGCGCATCACGATGCCGTGCGTGCCGGCTCGAATGATCACGTCGGCGATCAGCGCGAGCGCTTGCATGCCCGAGTCCGTGACCATGACGGCGCGCGCGCCCTCGAGCTCGCGCAGCCGCGCGATCAAGGCGGCGCCACCGGGCGTTCCGTAGCGCGCGTAGAGGTGAGGCAGCTCGCTCCACGCGCCGCCGCCCGCGATCAGGAAGGCGGCCTTGGCCTCCTGCCACGCGACCACCTCGGGCGAGCCGAGCAGGTCGCGCTGGATCGTCCGGCGCTCCGGGTGGAGCCACGCGATGCCCTCCGCGCGCGCGCGTGCATCGAGCGCGTCGTGCAGCTCGCGCGTGGCGGCGCTCATGGCATCCCGCGAGGGGCGTTCGGACGGGGCGCGCGTGGGGTCGAGGTACTCGCTGATCGTCATGGAGGGGCCGTGCGATTTGGGGTTGAGCCCTCGCGCCCGATCGGGACAATACCGGGATGGACTACTTGGAGCAGGGGGCGCTGTGGGCGACTCGGACGGGTGTCGACGCGGCGGCAGACGTGTACGGCTACGGCCGCGATGCGTACAACGACGCTCGCGACGCCGTGGGCACCGCGAGCTCGATCGTCGATGCCGGCGTCGACATCGCCGGTAATACGGCCCAGTACGGCATCGACGCCGTCGAGCGCGGGGTGGCGGGCGCGCTCCCGACCGTCATCGACCACGCGGCCGCCGGTGCGCAATGGGCGGGCGATGCCGTCGAGCGTCCGATCAACTGGGCGACGAATCGCGCCACCCATGCAGCGAGTCGAGTGGCCGGTGCCGCGGCCGACGCGTGGAGCTGGATGACCGACTAGCGGCAGCCTCGATGCACGCAAGCCCGAGGCACGTGAGCCCGAGGCACGTGAGCCCGAGGCACGTGAGCCCGATGCATGTGACCCCGACGAACGGGATCCCGACGACCACGAGCACCGACCGCTAGCGCCCGCGAGCACGACTACTCCAGCACACCGAGCCACAGCGCCTTGTCGACGCGACCGAGCGACTCGAGCTGCTCGAGGAGCGACGCGATCTGCACGTCGTCCGACGCGCTGATCACCACCGCGTGCGAGACGCCGTCGGCGTGCCCGCGCGAGGCGTGCGACAGCACCGACAGCCCCGCGCGCCGCACGAGCGAGTCGATGCGCCGCTGCAGCCCCGGGTGCGCTTCGCCCTGCACGCGAAGATAGTGGCGACGAGGCGCCGCGGGCGACGGCGAGAGCTGGCGCGGCTCGGGCCACTGGACCGAGTTGCCCTGCGCGAGATCGATCAGATCGCCGAGGACCGCGGTCGCGGTGGGAAGCGCGCCGGCGCCCTTGCCGAACAGCGAGAGATCGCCGGACGCGGCGCACTGGAGATAGACCGCGTTGTACTCCTCCTCGACGGAGGCGAGCAGGTGCCACTCGGGGAGCAGGACCGGCTCGACGGCGGCGGCGAGACCACCGCCCGGCTGGCGTGCGGCGTGCGCGATCAAGCGGATGCGAAAGCCCATCGCCTCCGCGAGATCGCAGTCGGCCGGCGTGAGGTCCGTGATGCCGCGGACGGGGAGGGCGTCGGGGGGGACCCACGCGCCGAACGCGCGGTACGCGAGGATCGAGAGCTTCGCAGCGGCGTCGTGACCGAGGAGGTCGGCGGATGGATCGGCCTCGGCGAAGCCCTTGGCCTGCGCCTCGGCGATCGCGCGATCGATCGGCAGCTCGTCCTGCTCGAGGCGCGTGATGATGTAGTTGCACGTGCCGTTGACGATCGCCATCAAGCGATCGACGTCGTCGGCGCGGTGCGAGAGGTGGCGGATGATCGGCAGCGCGGCGGCCGCGGCGGCCTCGCAGAGGAGCGGCGTCTCGGTGCGCTGCGCGAGGACGCCGAGCTCGGCGAGCTTCTTCGCGAGCAGCGCCTTGTTCGCGGTCACGACCGGCTTGCCGGCGGCGAGCGCGGCGGTGACGGCGGGCTCGACGGCGGCGCCGCCTGCGACTTCGACGAGGACGTCGACGTCCGGATCTGCGACGAGCTCGATCGGATGCGTCGTGATCGGAATACCCGCCGCGAGCGGATGCCGCTGCTTGGCCGGATCGCGGACGGCGATCTTGGTGACGCGGAAGCGCACGGCGTAGCGCTCGGCGACGTCGGCGGCCTGGCGCGCGAGCAGCTCGAGGACGCCGCCACCGACGACGCCGCAGCCGATCATGCCGATCCGGATCTCGCGGATCGGTCGCGCGCCGACGCCGTCGAAGCGTGCGCGCGTGGTGCCGGTGGGCGGGACGAAGGCGCCGGCGCCGCGGAGCAGCTCGGCGAGGGCGGCTTGCTCGGCGAGGAAGGCGTCGTGGCCGTACTCGGAGTCGAGCTTCCACAGCGAGCACGTCGCGCCGACGGCCTGCAGCTCGCGATACAGCTCGTGCTGGAGCGCGAACGGGAACAGCAGGTCGCCGGGCACGCCGATGACGATGACCTCGGCGGTCACGCGCGCGAGCTCCTCGCGGACGGAGACCTGATCGGTGCCGAACCGCGCGCGATCGATCGCTTCGCTGAGCAGGAGGAACGTGCGCACGGGAAAGCGCTGCGCGAACCGCTGGCCGTGATGATCGAGGTAGGCGGCGACCGGCGGGTGATCGAGGCCGGGCACGAGGACGCCGAAGCGCGTGTCGAGCTCGTCGCGCCCGCGGTACGTGAGCATGCCGAGCTGGCGCGCGCGCGCCATGCCGGTGGCGACATCGCCGGTGCGCAGGCCGTCGCGAACGAGCTCGCGCTGCAGGTGGCGCGTGGCGGTGCCCCAGCCGTCGGGGCGCAGGCCCGCGCTGATCGTGACGAGCCGCGCGCAGCGCGTCGGGTGGCGGACCGCGAACGCGATGCCGACGAGCCCGCCGAGCGACGCGCCGATGTAGATCGCGGGCTGCGTGCAGCCGATGCCGTCGAGCCACGCGGCGATCAGGTCGGCGAGGCCGAGCGCGGACAGCGGTGGGATCGGTCCGTCGTCGAAGCCGCGCCACGTCGAGCCGTTGCCGGGCCAGCACGGGCACAGGATCGTCATGCGAACCGGATCGATGAGATCCGTGGCCGACAGCGACGGCCACCACGCGTCGACGGCGGCGTCGCCCTCGAGGCCATTGCCGAACGGAAACGGCGACGCGGTGATGCCACCGACGACGATGACGACGGGCGCCGTACCGAGCGGCGCACCCATCACGTACCCGCCGAGCACGACGTGATCGAGCGCGTGTCCCTCGATCACCATCGAGTCGCGATGGACCTCCACCCGGTGGGGGATGGATCCGGCGCGGTCGGGGAGCGACGCTATGGCGGACATGCGTCCGGCATTGTCGCCGAAACCGTGCGAGCGTGGGCGTGTCTCGCTGCTAGGATGAGGGCCCATGGCGGAGTCGAGCCCGCTCGCGCATAGCCCGACCCTCGTTCAGGGAACGGGGAGGGACGGGACCGCCGGGGGCGACCCCGACAGCGAGCTCGCGCCCGGCACCAGCGTCGGCGAGTACGTCGTCGAGCGGTTCCTCGGGGCCGGCGCGATGGGCGAGGTCTACGCCGGCGCGCAGCCCGTGATCGGCAAGAAGGTCGCGATCAAGGTCCTCAAGCGCGAGGTCGCGGCGACCGCGGACGGCGCCGAGCGGTTCAAGCGCGAGGCGAGGGCGGTCAACCAGATCGACCACCCGAACGTGATCGACGTGTTCTCGTTCGGCCGCCTCGACGACGGGCGGCTGTATCTCGTCATGGATCTCGTCGAGGGGCGCTCGCTGCGCAAGGCGATCACGGCGGGGCCGTTGCCGCTTCCCGTCGCGCTCGACCTGCTCGGTCAGATCGCGGACGCGCTCGACGCCGCGCACGCGAAGGGTGTCGTGCACCGCGACCTCAAGCCGGACAACGTCATGCTGTCCGGCGGGCCGGACAGTAGCGTGCAGAAGGTCTACGTCCTCGACTTCGGCCTCGCGAAGCTCCTGACGCCCGACGGAGTCGATCCGAAGGCGTCGATGCTGACGGGGCAGGGCACGTGGCTCGGCACGCCGGGCTACATGGCGCCGGAGCAGTGGAGCGCCGACGGCGCGGTCCCCGCGAGCGATCGTTACGCGCTCGGCGTGATGGCGTTCGAGCTGCTCGCGGGTGCGCTGCCGTTCGAGGCGAAGAGCCTCCCGCAGATGATGGAGCAGCACTTCCGCGCGAAGGTGCCGGCGCTCTCGCAGCGCGGCGCGATCGCGCTGCCGGCCGCGTTCGATCCGATCGTCGCCCGCGCGATGGCCAAGGATCCCGACGCGCGATACGCGAGCGCGCGCGAGATGGTCGACGCGCTCCGTGCGGCCGCGGGGAGCAAGGGGCGCGCGAGGCCAACGGACGCGCCGAAGAAGCTATGGATGCCGGCCGCGATCGGCATCGGCGTGCTCGGGCTCTCCGTCGGTGCGGTGCTGTCGCTGCGCCAGGGCGATGGCGACGGTGATCGCGAGACCAACCAGCCCGCGGTCGATCCGACGCCGCCGTCGCCGACCGAGGGCGTGATCGTCCTCGAGATCGACTCGGTCCCGCGCGGCGCGACGGTGACGCGTGGATCGATGGCGACGTCGACGACCACGCCGACGAGGCTCGAGGCGAAGGACGGCGAGACCGTCGCCTTCGACGTGTCGAAGCCCGGCTACACGACCGTGCATCACGAGGTCGTCGCCCATCCCGGCGTGAAGGTCGCCGCGATTCCGCTCGCGATGATCAGCGGCTTCGAGGGCGTGTGGATGCTGCCCGACGGATCGCTGCGCCACTTCCGTCGCGACGGCGAGCGCGTGACGGCGTCGAAGCTGTCGAGCGTCGACGGTCCGCGCGAGTTCTTCCGCCAGTACGACCTCGTCGCCGCGGCGGCGGGTACGTCGTTCGCGACGACCGAGAACATCCACGAGCCGGGGCGCCCCGAGCACCCGAGCTGCTACTTCCCGTACACGACCGAGTACCACTACGACCCGACGACGGATCACCTGACGGTGCGCCGCGAGCACATCACGTCCGACGTGATCGACGGCAAGTGCGTGCAGAAGTCGTCGAGGATGACCGAGCCCGAGCAGCTCGTGCGCGCGGATCGCCCGTCGTCGACGGAGCGCGAGTCGCTCGCGCCGGTCGGCAAGCCCACGTTCATCGACACGGTGACGATGCCGAACGAGAAGGGCAATGCGAAGGACGGCGTCGTCGACGATCTGCTGGAAGGCAAGGGCGGCAAGAAGCGGCCCGCGCCGAAGCAAGTGAAGGCGCCGCCGCCGTCGCCCAAGCAGCTCGACAAGGTGCCCGATAACATCGGCCAGGCCAACGCGGAGCCGAAGAACAACGTAGAAGTTCAGCAGCAGCAGAAGGTCGCCCCACCTCCGGACCTCGGACAGCAGGCGCCGCGCCAGGCGGCCGATCCGCCGCCCCCGCAGGCGAATGCGCCGCAGCAGCAAGTCCAACCCCGCGGGGACGCTCAGGTCGGCCCGCCGCTCCAAGAGCAGCTGAAGCAGAAGAAGTAGGGTCCGGTAGGCCGTCGATCGTTAGCTCCTCGCTAGCTCCTCGATCGCGGGATGGCGCGATCGGCCCGAACTCAGTACGATCCGTTTTGGTGGCAGACGAAGCCGGTGCACGTGACCTCCTCGTCGAGATGCAGGCGCGCCTCGGGCGCGATCCGTACGAGGCGCTGGGGCTCGCGGGCGCGCCATCGCCGGGCGATGTCCGGAACGCGTTCCTCACGCTGACGAAGCGGTTCCATCCGGCAAAGTTCGCGCGCATGGCGCCGGACATCCAGCGGCTCGCGAACGAGGTGTTCCTCTCGCTGCGCGCCGCGCACGACAACCTGAGCCGTCCGTCGGTGGCGCCGACGCGCAAGAGCGGCCAGCTCCCGACGCTACAGTCCGCGATGCGCGTGACCGGACAGAACCCGCCGCTCCCACCGCGTCCGCCGACCGGGCAGAACCCGGTCATCGCGCGCTCGCGTCCACCATCGTCGCCGCCGACGGCGCAGGTCACGCAGCCGATGCGTCCGTTCGCCAACCCGCGACCGGGGACGCCGAGCGGTCGCACGCCCGACGCAGATCCGCGTCCGCCGACGAGGCTGGCACAACCATCGCCGCCGCCCGGCCAGGTGCGGCCCGCGGCACCAGCGCAACCCGCGCGCCCGGCCGCGCCGTCGACGCCCACGGCAGGTGGAAGCCCCGATCGCGAGCTCGCACCGATCCTCGAGCTCATCAAGCTCGGTCAGCTCGCCGCGGCGCGCGTCGCCCTGGAGACGTTGACCGCCCGGTCGCCGAGCGTCCCGCGCTACCAGGCGCTGCTTCACTACGCGCGCGGGCGCGAGGCGCAGCTCGCGAGGCGCGTGGACGAGGCGCGTGTCGAGCTGCAGGACGCGCTGCAGATCGACCCCGACCTCGCGCTCGCCAAGTCGGCGCTCGCGGAGCTGTTCACTCGGCGCAAATAGGTATACTGGCCGCGTAGATGGGTAGGGTTATCGGTATCGATCTCGGCACCACGAACTCGTGTGTGGCCGTGCTCGAAGGGGGAGAAGCGACGGTCATCCACAACCAGGAGGGCGGCCGGACGACGCCATCCATGGTGTCGTGGAACGCGGACGGGGATGTCGTCGTCGGCGCCGCGAGCAAGCGGCAGATGGTGACCAACCCGCAGCGCACCGTGTTCGGCGCGAAGCGGCTGATCGGACGCAAGGCGAACGATCGCGAGGTCGTCGAGATCGCGAAGCGGTTGCCCTACCAGATCGTCGCGGCCAAGAACGGCGACGCGTGGATCGACATCGCGGGGACGCCGCGCTCGCCGCAGGAGATCTCCGCGCACGTGCTCGCGAAGATGAAGCGCGTCGCCGAGGACTACCTCGGTCAGCCGGTCACCGAGGCGGTCGTCACCGTGCCCGCGTACTTCGACGACGTGCAGCGCCAGGCGACCAAGGACGCGGGCGCGATCGCCGGCCTGACGGTGCGCGCGATCCTCAACGAGCCGACCGCCGCCGCGCTCGCGTACGGCGTGCAGCACCAGCACAACCAGCGGCTCGCGGTGTTCGACCTCGGCGGCGGCACCTTCGATATCTCGATCCTCGCGATCGAGAACGGCGTGTTCGAGGTGCTCGCCACGCACGGCGACACCACGCTCGGCGGCGACGACTTCGATCGCGTGATCATCGATCTGCTCGCCGACGACTTCCAGGCCGAGCACGGCATGGACCTGCGCAAGGACTCCGTCGCGCTGCAGCGCCTCAAGGAAGCCGCCGAGCGCGCGAAGATCGAGCTGTCGAGCGCGATGACCACCGACGTGAACCTGCCGTTCATCGCCGCCGGCTCGACGGGGCCGCTCCACCTGATGCGCGAGATCGATCGCGGTCAGCTCGAGCGCGCGTGCAAGGGCCTCCTCGATCGGCTCGACGGTCCGTGCCAGAAGGCGCTCGCCGACGCGCACTGCACGCCGCAGGACATCGACCAGGTGCTGCTCGTCGGCGGCATGACGCGCATGCCCGCGGTGCAGGAGCGCGCGGTGTCGATCTTCGGCCGCCCCGCGAGCAAGGGCGTCAACCCCGACGAGATCGTCGCGATGGGGGCCGCCGTGCACTCCGGCATCATGGGCGGCGAGCTGCAGGAGGTCGTGCTCCTCGACGTCACGCCGCACGACATGGGCGTCAAGGTCGCGGGCGATCGCATGTCGGTCGTGATCAGCGCGAACACGAGCATCCCGACGCGCGCGAAGAAGGTGTTCGCCACGACCGAGGACGGCCAGAACTTCGTCGCGATCGAGATCTATCAGGGCGAGAACGAGCTCGCGTCGAAGAACCGGCGCCTCGGTCGGTTCGTGCTCGGCGATCTGCGTCCCGCGCCGCGCGGACAGACCAAGGTCGAGGTCAGCTTCACGATGGACGCCGACGGCATCCTCGAGATCACGGCCGCCGAGATCGGGACCGGCCGCGCGGCGAGCGTGACGATCGAGGCATCGAGCGGGCTCACGGCCGAGGAGATCGCGCGCCTCGGGCGCCGCCTCGGCGCACACGGTTGACGGCGCCGGAGGCTGCGCGGAGCGCGGTCACGCTCACCTCGGCAACGACCGCTGCGTGCGCCGGCCGAGTCGCCGCCGCGCCGACCGCAGCGGCCGCCGCACCGCGCGATCCGCGAACACGAACGGATCGCGGAAGATGCGATCGAGCCACGCACCGGGCTCGGGCAGGATCTCCTCGATCACGCGCGGGTTGTCCGGATCGAGCGGCGTGTCGCGCGGCAAGATCTTCGACAGTAGCCAGCCGGCCTTCTCGTCGACGTTGCGGCGATGGAGGCGCAGGCGGTGCGTCTTCGCGCGCGCGAGCGTGTCGAGCCGGTCGACGAGGCCGTGCGAATCGGCGAGCAGGGGGCGCGCCTCGTCGCCGTCGAGCCCGCAGTGCTCCGCGAGCAGATCGATGCGCGCGTTCGCGATCGACGGTGTCGGCTCGATCGTCTCCCACGCGAGGCCGAGCTCGCTGTCGAAGCCCATGCTGCGGTTCGACAGGTTCGCGGAGCTGACCAGCAGGAAGCGATCGTCGACGCAGAGCACCTTCGCGTGGATGAACACGGGCACGTCGCCGTCGGGGCCTCGCGCCGCGGTGTAGTAGACGCCGAAGCGATGACCGGTGCGCGCCGCGACGCGTCCGAGCTTCTCGAGGATGCGCTGCTGGTACACGCCGATCGAGATCCGCTCCTTGAAGCCGGCGCTCTTCTCGGGGAGGACGACGACGATGTCGAGCGGTGGTCCGCCGCGCTCCATGCGCCGCACGAACCAGTCCGCGATCTCGTCGCACGAGAAGTACTGGTTCTCGACGTAGATGACGCGCTCGGCCTCCATGATCGCGCGCGCGTGCAGGTCGTACAGCTCGGACACCGGCGGCGACACCGGTTCTTCCATGCGCGGCAGCGTGCGCGCGAGCGCGACCACCGGGGCGTCCACGTCGATGCTCGGCGTGATCGGGAGGTCGCGGCGCGGCGCGTCCTCGATGCAGATGTCCTCTTCGGTGGCGAGGAGCCAGCGCGTGCAGAACCACTCGCGAAGCACGTCGACCGCGTCGCCGGTCACGTACGCCTGCACGTCGTGATAGGGCGCGTACGACCGGTGGCCCGAGCACCGATCGGGCGCGGTCGCCGCGTGATCGCGATCGTCCCAGCGCGAGTTGCACACGTCCATGCCCCCGAGGAACGCGACGGAGCGATCGACGACGATCAGCTTCTGGTGATGGCTCGCGCCGGGTGGATGCGCGTTGTCCATGCGGTACTTGAGCCGCTTGTGTCCGCGCGCGCGGAACCGCAGCTTCTGTAGCGGCTCGCGCTCGAACGCGAACACCGCCGACGCATCCCACGCGAGCATGTAGATCTCGAGGTTCGGCTTCTGCTCGCAGAGGTCGCGCAAGAACTCGACGAGCTCGGTCGGATGCTCGCAGTCCTTCGCGTCGTCGCCGCGAAGCAGGGCGACCTTGCTATCGAACTGCCAGCCGAGCATGAAGATCGAGCGCTCGGCCGCGCAGCACGCCTCGAATAACTGCTTGTAGAAGTCGCGGCCGTCGACGAGCACGCCGGCGTGGCCGTCGTCGTGGAGCGTCGCGCAGGTCAGTCCGGGAACGAGGATCGCGGTCACGCAGCAGCCTCCGATGCGAGCTCTTCGAGCTCTGCCAGGACAGGCGCGTGGTCCGATGCGGTCCGCGTCCCGGCGGCGCGCCACACGCCGGAACGAACGACTCGAAGCGAGCCGCGAAACAGGATGTGATCGAGCGGGACGACGGGCAGGGCCGCCGGCCAGCTTCGCGGGGACGCCGCGCAGCGCAGCTGTCCGCGCAGCGTTCGGTACGGCCGCGACCACGGGGTGCAGTTGAAGTCGCCGGCGACGATGATCGGCGCGTCGATCTCGTCGTGCACGAGATCCTCGATCAGCTTCGCGACCTGATCGCCGCGCTCGCCGAACCGGACCGACAGGTGCGTGTTGACCATGTCGACCGAGCGCTCGGGCACGGGCCAGGCGATCCGTGTCAGCAGCGCACAACGCGGCTCCGACCGCGGATCCGCCTCGCGCCATGGCAGACACACCTGACGCGACTCGTGGATCGGGAGCCGTGTGAGCGTCGCGATCCCGTAGGCCTCGTCACCGGCCTCGATCGTGGGCCCGAACCGGACCTGCATGCCGAGCTGCTGTGCGATCCACGCCGCCTGATCGACACCGCCCGAGCGCGGGCGTCGCGCATCGACCTCCTGCAGCGCCACGATGTCCGGATCCGCCGCGGCGATCACGCCGGCGATCCGCGCGAGATCGAGCCGGCGATCCATGCCGAGACCGCCGTGGATGTTGTAGGTCAGGACCCGGAGCCGAGCCATGCCGGGGTTCCGAGCGAATCGCATGCCGAGCCCCGGGGGCGGGCCTTCCTTGGACATACGGGTCGCGTCGCAGAATCGGCATTATGTCAACTCGGACATATGCCCGAGGCAGGCCCGACGCCCACTTACGGGATCGTGCACAGACCGACGACACTCCGGTGTCGTGTCTGGACAGTCTGCGTCGTCTTCGCAGGTCCTCACGCAGGGCTTGGGAAACAGGTCGCGCGGCCCCGAGCAGACGTGCTGCGCCGGGCACGTGAAGTTGTTCTCGACCCGACAGATCGGCATGCAGTAGCCGGGGCCTGTCGAGGAGCGATAGCACTCGAGCGGCTCGGCGCAGTCGTCGTCGGTCTGGCAGCGATCGCCGTACTCGGCGCCGCAACCACAGACAAGGATCCACACGAGCGCGAGACGCATGGCTCCGTGACAACCGGTCCTGGGTGGGAATTGCACGAGGAATGCGACCCTACCCCGACCCGGTATCTCGTTCATGCGACTCGTGCTCGCGGTCCTGTTGGTTGGCGCGTCGGCGCATGCGCAGCCCGGCACGAAGCCCGCGCCGAAGCCCGACACGAAACCCGAGAAGCCCACGAAGACGATCCCGCACGTCAAGGGCATGTCCGAGGCGCAGCGCGGCGTCGAGCTCACGCCATCGATCGAGTACCAGAACGACACGACGCGCGCGCCCGCGTTCGGCGGCGGCACCGCGCTCGGCATGGTCCAGCGCCCGCCGTGGCACAACGACATGCGCGAGTACGCCGAGGGCGGCATGGTGATCCGCCCGCCCGCAACCAACGACAACATGGTGATCATCCCGGGCACGAGCTGGATCCCGGGCGTGTCTCGGTTCCAGCGGTTCTGGAACGTCCTCCAGTACGGCATCGATCGCGGGCTCGAGAAGCTCGTCCCGAGCGCCGGCGGAACCTGACAAATCGCTGTCAGTTGCGCGGGTGACTGCCCTGCCGCGCCCCGCGCCGCGCGCGCTAAGGTCCAGCGTGTCGATGGA
Organism: uncultured Kofleriaceae bacterium; assembly: GCA_964617845.1. Lineage (GTDB taxonomy): Bacteria > Myxococcota_A > Polyangia > Haliangiales > Haliangiaceae > JABFXX01. Next base: position 327,362 of record CAZUAR010000004.1, read on the forward strand.
TCCGCTCGCCCCGTTCGCGCCGACGACCCAGCAGTGGTTCCGTCAGAGCTTTCCGCAGGCGACGCCCGTGCAGGCGCGCGGCTGGGCGTCGATCGCGAGCGGCAAGCACACGCTGATGCTCGCGCCGACGGGCAGCGGCAAGACGCTCGCGGCGTTCCTGTGGTGTCTCGATCGGTTGTCGAAGACGCCGCAGGATCCCGCGCACCCGACGCGCGTGGTCTACGTCTCGCCGATCAAGGCGCTCGCGTACGACGTCGAGCGCAACCTGCGGGCGCCGCTCGCCGGCCTCGTGCGCATGGGCGCCGCGGCCGGCATCACCGTCGACGTTCGCACGGGAGATACGCCGGCCAAGGAGCGCGAGCGCCAGCGGAAGTCGCCGGGGCAGATCCTGATCACGACGCCGGAGTCGCTGTACCTGATGCTCGCGGGCCGCCAGCGCGAGCGGCTCCTCGGCGTCGACACCGTCATCGTCGACGAGATCCACGCGCTCGCGCCGACCAAGCGCGGCATTCACCTCGCGCTGACGCTCGAGCGCCTGAGCCACCTCGTGACGAGCGCGGGCAATCGCGAGCCGCAGCGCATCGGCCTGTCCGCGACCCAGCGTCCACTTACGGAAGTAGCCAAATATCTGGGAGGGGACCGCCCGGTCGAGATCGTGGACGCGAGCGCGAAGCCCGCGATCGATCTCGAGATCGTGGTCCCGGCGCGCGAGATGGACAATCCGGGGACGGAGGGTCGCGACGGCGGCGGCATGTGGCCGCTGATCTATCCGCGGCTGCTGGAGATGATCCTCGCGCATCGCACGACGATCGTCTTCGTCAACTCGCGCCGGCTGGCCGAGCGCGTGAGTCAGCAGCTGACCGAGCTGGCGGTGTCGACCGGGTCGGCGCCCGCCGATGGCGCCGACCTCGTGCGCGCGCATCACGGCTCGGTCGCGCGACACCAGCGGCTCGAGATCGAGGAAGCGCTCAAGGCGGGACGGCTCAAGGCGATCGTCGCGACGAGCTCGCTCGAGCTCGGCATCGACATGGGCACCGTCGATCTCGTGGTGCAGGTCGAGTCGCCCGGCGCGGTGTCGCGCGGGTTGCAGCGCATCGGGCGCGCGAACCACCAGGTCGGCGGCACGAGCCGCGGCCGGATGATCCCGAAGTTCCGCGGCGACCTCCTCGAAGCGACCGTGGTCGCGAAGAAGATGCTCGAGGGCCAGGTCGAAGCGATCCGTGTTCCGGACAGCGCGCTCGACGTGCTCGCGCAGCAGATCGTCGCGATGGTCGCGGCGGATCCGTGGAGCGTCGCGGAGCTCGAGCGCGTGATCCGGCGCGCCGCGAGCTATCGCGATCTGTCGCACGCGGCGCTGGTCGGCGTGCTCGACATGCTCGCCGGGCGCTATCCGAGCGACGAGTTCGCCGAGCTGCGCCCTCGCCTCACGTGGGATCGCCAGGCCGACACGCTCGTCGGGCGCAAGGGTGCGCGCCTGCTCAGCGTGGTCAGTGGCGGGACGATTCCCGATCGCGGCACCTACGCGGTACACGCCGGCGTCGGTGGGCCGCGCGTCGGCGAGCTCGACGAGGAGATGGTCGCCGAGAGCCGCAAGGGCGAGACGTTCATCCTCGGCGCGACGACGTGGCGCATCGAGGACATCACGCGCGATCGCGTGATCGTCACGCCCGCGCCCGGCGAGCCCGGCAAGATGCCGTTCTGGCGCGGCGAGGGCCCGGGACGCCCGATCGAGCTCGGCCTCGCGCTCGGCGCGTTCTGTCGCGAGCTCGATCAGAAGCTCGTCGGCGATGCCGGCGCCGCGCGCGAGTGGCTCACCACCGACTACCACCTCGATGGGTTCGCCGCGGACAACCTGATCGACTACCTCGTCGAGCAGCGCACGCAGACCGGCAGCATCCCGACGGATCGCGCGATCACGATCGAGCGGTTTCGCGACGAGCTCGGCGACGTGCGCGTGTGCATCCTCACGCCGTTCGGCAGCCGCATCCACGCGCCGTGGTCGCTCGTGCTCGCCAAGCGCCTCGAGGCGGAGCTCGGCTATCCGATCCATCCGCTGTGGACCGACGACGGCATCGCGCTGCGGTTCGCCGACGGCGACGTGCTGCCGACCGACGATCAGCTGATCCCCGATCCCGACGACATCGAGAACGAGCTCGTCGACGAGCTCGCGCGGTCGAGCGTGTTCGCGACACACTTCCGCGAGAATGCCGCGCGCGCCCTGCTCCTGCCGCGGCGCCGGCCCGGTCAGCGCACGCCGCTGTGGGCGCAGCGCCTGCGCGCGCAGCAGCTGATGGGCGTCGCGCTGCGGTTCCCCGCGTTCCCGATCACCCTCGAGACCTACCGCGAGGTGCTGCGCGACGTGTTCGACCTGCCCGCGCTCGTCGACGTGCTCGGCAAGATCCGCGCGCGCGTGATCCGTGTCGAGCCGGCGGTCACCGACGCGGCGTCGCCGTTCTCGCGCGGCCTCGTGTTCGACTACGTCGCCGCGTTCCTCTACGAGGGCGACGCGCCGCTCGCGGAGCGCAAGGCGCAGGCGCTCACGCTCGATCGCGGCCTGTTGCGCGAGCTGATCGGCGGCGGCGAGCTGCGCGATCTGCTCGATCTCGACGTGCTCGCGGAGGTCGAGGCCGAGCTGCAGCAGCTCGTCGACGAGCACGAGCGCAAGGCGCGCAACATCGACGAGATCCGCGATCTGCTCGCGCGCATCGGCGACCTGTCCCGCGACGAGATCGCAGCGCGCTCGACGATCGCGCCGGGCGAGATCGACGCCGTGATCGCGCAGCTCGTCGACGCGCGCCGCATCGCCGCGGTGCGGATCGCGGGCCAGGCGCGCTACATCGCCGCCGAGGACGCCGCGCGCTACCGCGATGGTCTCGGCGTGCAGCTGCCGCCGGGCTTGCCGGCCGCGCTCCTCGAGCCCGTCGCCCAACCGCTCGAGACGCTCGTCGCGCGCTACGCGCGCACGCACGCGCCGTTCACCGTCGACGGACCCGCGGCGCGCTGGGGCCTGCCGGTCGGCCAGATCGAGCCGATCCTCGTCTTGCTCGAGGCACGCAACCAGCTCGTGCGCGGCGAGCTCCGACCCGGCGGCACGCACGTCGATGCGTGCGATCCGGAGGTGTTGCGCCAGCTGCGGCGCCGGACCCTCGCGAAGCTGCGCGCGCAGGTCGCGCCCGTCGACGCGAAGACGTTCGCCGCGTTCCTCCCGCGCTGGCACGGGCTCGACCAGCCGCGCCGCGGCATCGGCGCCCTGCGCGATGCGATCGGCCGCCTCGAAGGCGTCGCGCTGCCGTTCTCCGAGCTCGAGCAGCGCATCTTGCCGGCGCGCATCCTCGACTATCACCCGCGCATGCTCGACGAGCTCGGCGCCGCCGGCGAGATCGTGTGGGTCGGCGCGGGCGCCCTCGGCGTCAAGGACGGTCGCGTGATCCTGTTGCGCCGCGATCGCGCGCTCGCCCTCGCTCCAGCGCCGGCCGAGGTCGCGAATCGCTCCGCGATCCACGATGCGATCGTCCAGCACCTCCTCGCGTCCGGCGCGTCGTTCCTCGTCGGTATCGAGACCGCCGCGAAGGCCGCGGGCGCGAAGGATCGCAACGAGGTCACCGCCGCGCTGTGGGATCTCGTGTGGGCGGGCGAGGTCACCAACGACACGTTCAGCCCGCTGCGATCGCTCGCCTCACCGTCGGCGCGCCGCGCACCGACGCACGCGGTGTTCGGCGGGCGATGGTCGCTCGTGAGCTCGCTCGGCCCTGCCCCGTCCGCCACGCAGCGTGCGATCGCGACGGCGACCTCGCTCCTCGAGCGGTGGGGCTTCGCGGGGCGCGCGACCGCGAAGGCCGACGATCTGCCCGGTGGCTTCGCCTCCATCGGTGACGTGCTGCGCGCGATGGAGGACGCCGGGACGGTACGCCGCGGCTTCTTCATCGAGAGCCTCGAGGGTGCGCAGTTCGCGTGGCCCGGCGCGATCGATCGCCTGCGCGAAGCACCGCGCGATCGAGGCGGCGCGCCGCGCGTCGATGTCCTCGCCGCCGTCGATCCCGCGAACGCGTGGGGCGGCGCGCTCGACTGGCCCGCGCTGCGCGATCCGGCCGCGCGGCCCGCGCGCCGCGTCGGTGCGACCGCGATCCTCGTCGACGGCGAGCTCGCCGTGTGGCTCGAGCCCAAGGGCAAGCGCATCGCGACGGCGCCGCTCCCCGACGAGACCATCACGCTCGCGCTGTCGGTCGGCCTTCCTCGCGTCGCCGCCAAGGCACGCCGCCGCGAGCTCCTCGTGGAGACGATCGATGGCGTCGCCGCGGGCGAATCGCCGCACGCGCGCGCGCTCGTGGCTGCAGGTGCGCGGATCGACTACCGCGGCCTCGTCGTGCGCGGTCAGGCGCCCGTCCACGTCACCCCACCGCCAGACCCGAGTGAGGTTGAGGCCGAAGATATCGACGAGGATGACGCCAACTAGAGTCTCCTGAAGCGCCAGCGCGCACATCGCGTGTTGCGCTACGATGGTCGCGTGAAGTCGGCCGCGATGTTCGCGCTCCTCGCTTCCGGGTGCACGTTCTCGATCAAGCTCGAGAACAACGTCGACGACGCGGCTCCCGCGGACATGCGCGCGGACACGACGACGATCGACGCACCGATGTTCGACGCCGCGCCGCCGATCGACGCGGGGCCAGACGCGATGCCGATGTGGGTGCAGATCGATATGGTCGTCGTCCCGTGCGTCGGCACCGAGGTGATGTCGAGCGTCATGCTCGCGGCGGGGACGACGTACCGTCTTCGCGCCGCGGGTACGTGCATCGCGAACGACCAGGCCGCCGGAGGCGACGTGGGCGGCGATGCCGAGTACATCTGGAACGACTTCTCGGTCACCGACACCTCGTCGGGCGTCGACATGGGGATCGGGGTCAACGACACCACCGTCGACGGAAATCGGTCGCCGCGGTGGGGCTCGTACACGAACACGCACGCCTATACGGCGATGTTCATGGGCCTCGGCGCGCGGGTCCTGGTCAAGTATCACGACCCGAACTACGACAATAACAGCGGCCAGTTGCAGCTCTACATCGACGCCTTCCAGTGACGCCCTCGCGAGGCCGCAAATAGGGATCCCACCCGCGCGGCGTTTTTGTATTCTCCACGCGTGAGGCGCGCCGTACCGCTGCTCGTGACAGCCCTCACGGGTTGTACGTTCTACATCTCCGGCGGATCCGGAGATGCCGGCGGCAGCGGCTCGGATGCCGCGCAGCCCGACACGCTCCAGCCCGATACGAGCGTCGTGGTCGACGGAGCCGACGATGCGATCAACCCGCCGCTCGCCGACGCCTCGATCGACAGCCTGATCCCGCCGTTCGACGCGTTCGTGCCGCCCGACATCGTCATCGTCCCGCCCGACATCGTCATCTTCCCGCCGGACGCCGCGACGCCGGACGCGCCGGTGCCGCCGACGCTGCTCGAGACGCTGATGGTGCCGTGCAATGGCCAGGTCGTGGTCTCGCAGCTGACGTACTCGTCGTCGCTGACCTACCGCGTTCGCGCATCCGGCCAGTGCAAGGTCGACGAGGTCTTCGGCAGCGACATCCTCGCCGACGCCGAGTACCAGGGCACGATCGTCCCGCGCGACCGGGACAACGGCGTCGACACCGGCATCGCGCTCTACGACACGACGCTCGGCGGCAACAAGGAGCCGCACTGGGGCAACTACACGCAGGCGCACGTCTACGAGGTCACGGGGCCCGGCTTCAACGTGCCCGTCACCGCGCGCTACCACGACAAGGCGAACAACGCGTACGGCGACAACAGTGGATCGTTGAAGCTCGAGATCTTCCTCCAGTAGCTCGCTCGTTGGTATGACTTCGCATGCCCTCGCTGCGCGAGCTGTCCACGGATCTATTGAGCGGAGCGGTGTCGGTCGACGCCGCGCAACCGATGGCCCCGCGCATGGTCGTCGAGGAGGTCGCGGCGGGGACGCACTTCGTGTCGAGCTTCGCGAACGTCACGGCGCTCACGACCGACGCCGGTCTCGTCCTCGTCGACACCGGTAGCTTCCTGCTCGCCGAGCCGACGCGCGGCGTGCTGCGCTCCGCGACCAAGGCGCCGGTGCACACCGCCGTGTGGACGCACGGTCACGTCGACCACTGCTTCGGCGTCGAGCTCTACGAGCGCGAAGCGAACACCAAGGTGCACGTGCTCGCCCACGAGGGCGTCGCGCGGCGCTTCGAGCGCTACAAGCTGACGCGCGGCTGGAACCACCGTATCAACCAGCGCCAGTTCCGCACGCACGCGGAGTTTCCCGGCGAGTTCCGCGCGCCCGACGAGACGTTTCGCGATCGCACGTCGCTCGACGTCGGCGGTCGGCGCTTCGAGGTGCATCACGCGCTCGGCGAGACCGACGACCACGCGTGGGTGTGGGTCCCCGACGCCGGCGTGATCTGTCCCGGCGATCTGTTCATCTGGGCGTCGCCGAACTGCGGCAATCCGCAGAAGGTGCAGCGCTTCCCGCGCGAGTGGGCCGCCGCGCTTCGCGCGATGGATGCGCTCGGCGCGGAGGTGTTGTGCCCCGGTCACGGCGTGCCGATCTGGGGCGCCGCCGAGGTGCATCGCGCGCTCGACGAGACGGCGTCGTTCCTCGAGTCGCTGACCGAGCAGGTGATCGCGATGATGAACGGCGGCGCGCGGCTCGATCAGATCCTCGGCGCGGTGAAGGCGCCGCCGCACCTCGTGGCGCGCCCGTATCTGTCGCCGGTGTACGACGAGCCCGAGTTCATCGTGCGCAACCTCTATCGCCTCTACGGCGGCTGGTGGGACGGCAACCCCGCGCACCTCAAGCCCGCGCGCGACGCGCAGCTCGCGACGGAGCTGGCGACGCTCGCCGGCGGCGCGAAGGTGCTCGCGGCTCGCGCAGAAGCAGTGGCGGCGAGCGGCGACCTCGCGCTCGCGTGTCACCTGATCGAGCTCGCTCACACCGCGGCACCCACCGAGGCGGCGATCACGACAGCGCGTGGCGCGATCTACAAGACGCGCGCCGCCAAGGAGCGTTCATTGATGGCGCGCGGCGTGTTCGCGGCGGCTGCCGACGAGACGTGAGCGACGCTCGGGGATGTGATCGATCGGCGGAGCAAGGCACACTCGCGCCGTTGTATGCGCTTCGTCGTCTGTCTCGTCGCCATGCTCCTCGGAGTCGGTCCAGCCTACGCGCAGATCGTGAACGTCCAGACCCAGCTCGCCACGCCGCCCGAGGAGGACGGCGTCATCGGCAAGCTCGAGCTCAAGGTCGACTGGCGCACGGGCAATAACCCGCTGCTCGACATCGGGGGTGGCGCGAGCTTGCTCGTCAAGCGCGGCGACCTGCTCGGCCTCGTCGTCGCGCGCGGCGGGTACGGCACGAGCCGCGGGCTCACGCTGACGAAGCGAACGTTCGAGCACGTTCGCGTGCGCTACGCGATCGACTGCCGCTGGCGGTGGGAGGTGTTCGTGCAGCACGAGTACGACGCGTTCCGCCGCCTCGTGATCCGCGGGCTCGCCGGATCGGGCCCCGCGTTCCAGCTCGTCGAGAGCAAGCCGGCCACGGTGCTCGTCGGCGCCGCGTACATGTTCGAGTACGAGGAGCTCGACAAGCGCGACGGCACCACCGACGCCGGCGATCGCAGCGTCTATCACCGCGCCTCGTTCTATGTCACCGGCACGCACAAGCTCGGCGAGGGCGTCTCGATCACCGAGACCATCTACGCCCAGCCGCGGCTTCGCCATCCGAGCGACATCCGCTTGTTCGCGGAGATCGCGGTCACGAGCAAGCTGTCGAAGCGGCTCGCGCTCAGCGATGCGCTGACGTTCGCGTACGACCGCACCCCGCCCGATCAGATCGAGCGCATCGACACCCAGCTCGTCGTCTCGCTGATCCTCACGTTGTGATCCATAGTGCCGCCGTGCCCGAGGGCGACACGATTCACAAGATCGCCGCGCGCCTCGCGCCGCGCCTCGTCGGCAAGTCGCTCGTGCGAGTCACGACGCAGGGCCTCGAGCGCGGCCTCGCGGGCCAGACCGTCACGCGCGTCGAAGCGCACGGCAAGCACCTCGTGATCGAGCTCGCGAGCGGCACCGTCCTTCGGGCGCACCTCGGCATGTACGGGCGCCAGCAGAGCTTCGATCGCGCGCGCGGCGAGGAGCGTCTCGCGCGGACATCGCCGGGACGCGTCTCGCTCGCGGTGATCACCCAGGACACCGTCGACCTCTGGCTCGGAGCGCGGACGATCGAGGTCTCGGATCGCCGCGCACCGATGCACGGCATGGCCGTCGCGCAGCTCGGTCCGGATGTCCTGGGCGAGACGTTCGACGCGCGCGCTGTTGCCGCGCGTGCGCGTACGTTCGCGCGCCGCACGATCGCGGAGGCGCTGCTCGATCAGCGCGTCGCCTCCGGCATCGGCAACGTCTACAAGAGCGAGGTGCTGTTCGCGTGCGGCGTCGATCCGCGCACGCCGGTGGGCGAGCTCACCGAGGATGACCTCGCCCGGCTCTACGAGGTCGCGCGCGATCAGATGCTCGCGAACCTCGGGCCCGGGCCGCGAACGACCCGCGATCGCCTCGCGGGAGATGCGCCCGGCGACGACCGCTACTTCGTGTACAGCCGGAGCGGGAAGCCCTGCCGCGCCTGCGGCACGGCGATCGCCTGCTACGCGCTCGGGGAGCCGCCACGATGGACATGGTCGTGCGCGACCTGCCAGCGGCTGCCGACTGGGCGCGACACTGGGAACGCCAGTTAGCGGCCACCGATCTCGCCCGCGGCAACTCGGGTGGTCGGGTCCCGCGAAGCCAATTCGCGTTCAACTCGCTGGAATGTCGTCGCCGCGCGCTGGTATCGCCGTTGCTCATGGGTTCGTCAGCTCGAAAGGACGTATCCCCATGGCCACCGCACTCGCTTACCCCCAGGTTTCGCCCCTCTCGTCGGAGGTCTCGACGACCCTCAGCGTCAATGCCGGGGTGGCGTACGAGGTATTCGCGGACGCGGTGGAGATCCCGCGCTGGCTCCCCATCGTCCAGACCTCGCGGGTGCTACGCCGGACGCCCGAAGGCCGCCCGGAGAAGGTCGCCTTCACCCGCAAGCTCGAGCGCGGCTCCCTCGGGTACACGCTCGACTACACGTACGATCCGACGACGTTCTCGATCGGCTGGGCGACTCCCGCCTCGTCGAACGTCACGCTCTACGGCGAGGCTCGCTTCGTGTCGCTCTCGCCGCGCGCCTGCATGATGCTCTACCGGCTGGTCCTCGACCTCCCGATCGTCGACGATCTGATCAACAGCGAGCTCGACAAGCACCCCGCGTCGCTCGTCGTCGCCGAGTTCCGCGAGCACCTACGCCGTCTCTGCTAGACGCACACACCGCCTCGAAGCCGCCGCAAGTTGCGGCACCTCCACCGATTCGTGGCGATGTCGGGTACGTGAGGGGGAGCGAATCTTTCCACCGATTCTCGTCGGGCTGTACAGTGGTCGTGTGTCCTCGGAACGCCGCACCGACGTGAAGATTCCCGGTCTTCCGTCGGTGCCCAAGCCCGATGGAAAGGTCGCCGTCACGCCGACGCTGGTGCCCGATCTCGTCGCGAACGGAACGAATCCGAACGCGCTCTACAGCGCGAGCGACGCCGCGTATCACCTGCGCGAGCTCGAAGAGAAGCTCGATCGCTGCATCGCCGCGATGACGATGCACTACCAGCCGATCGTTCACGCGAAGACGCGCCAGCGTTTCGGCTACGAGGCGCTGCTGCGCTCGACCGACAAGTCGCTGCCGCACCCGGGCGCGATCCTCGACGCCGCCGAGCGCCTCGAACGCATCACGACGATCGGCCGCGCAGTCCGGGCGCAGACCGCGAAGGTGTTCTCGCAGGCGCCCGCGGATCGCGGCGTGGTGTTCATCAACCTCCACCTGCTCGACCTGATGGACAAGCAGCTCACGAGCGCGTTCGCACCGCTGTCGAAGATCGCGTCGCGCGTCGTCCTCGAGATCACCGAGCGCACCTCGCTCGAGGGCCAGATCGATCTGCGCTATCGCGTCGCCGAGCTGCGCGAGCTCGGCTTCCGCATCGCCATCGACGATCTCGGCGGTGGCCACGCGCGCATGGGCACGTTCACGCTGCTCGACTGCGACTTCGTCAAGCTCGACATGTCGCTCGTACGCGATGTCGACAAGCACCCGATGAAGCAGCGGCTGATCAAGAGCGTCACCGAGCTGTGCAAGCACGAGGGCATCACGCTGATCGGCGAGGGCGTCGAGACGGAGGCCGAGGCGAAGGTGCTCGTCGATCTCGACTGCGACTTGCTCCAGGGCTACCTGATCGCGAAGCCCGCGCTGCCGTTCGTCGATTAGTACTCGAGATCGAACGCGTACAGGATGCCGCGGTTCGACATCACGAACAGCCGGCCGTCGCCGGTGATCGTCGGCTCGGCGGAGATGCCGTCGCCGGGATCGAAGTACTCGAGCGTCGCGCCGGTCTTGCGGTCCGCGACGAACATGCCGTCCTTCGCGAGCGAGTAGACGAGCATGTCCTGGAACACGACCGGCGTGGCCGGCTCGCCGCCGCCGCGCGCGCCGACGCGCCAGATGATGTTGCCGGACAGATCGAGCGCGTACGTCCCGAGGTCCGCGACGGACACGTAGAGCGTCTTGCCGTCGGACGCGAGGCCACCGACGTTGCCCGTCGCCGAGGGCATCGCGACGTCGTAGAACGGCATGCGCCAGCGAACGAGGCCCGTCGACTTGTCGAGCGCGTAGACGCCGCCCGACGAGGACGACGCGAACACGAGGTTCTCGATGACGATCGGCGTCGCGTCGACATCCATGAAGCGATCGGCCTCGGCCTTGAGCGACGTGGACCACGCGACCGAGCCGGTGTCGCGGCGGAGCGCGGCCAGCGTGCCGTTGGAGAAGCCCGTGTAGATGAGATCGTTATCGACCGCGACGCCCGCGTGACCGCGGAGCGTGTACTCCTCGGGGGTCTCGGTCTTGTACTGCCACTTGAACTTGCCGGTGATCGCGTCGACGGCGACGACCTGATCGGCCTCGTTCGAGAACACGATCAGCTCGCTCGTCGCGACGGGCGTCTGGTCGATCGGGCCGCGGCTCTGATAGCGCCACCTCTCCTGGCCCGTCTGCGCATCCATCGCGATCAGCGAGCCATCGGACGTGCCGACGTAGAGGTTGGTGCCGAGGACGAGCGGCGCGCAGTTCACCGCGCCGAGCTTCTTGCGCCAGCGCACCGCGCCGTTCGATGCGCGCAGTGCGAAGAACCACCCGCTCGCGCTGCCGGTGTAGAGCGAGTCCGCCCAGACCGCGGGGCTGGCGAACTCCTGCGGCTCGACCTCGGTGAGGCGGTCCGCGGTGATGAACTTCCAGTGCAGCGAGAGGCGATCTTCGCCGAGCGGCTCGACGGGCTCCGCGTTCATCGCATCCGCGCGCTGGTACGGCACGCGAACGCACGCGCCGAGGAGCAAGAGGAGGAGCGAGAGACGACGCATCACATCGTCGCGAGGCGACGCTCGATCAGCTGCGAGAGCTGGAAGTGGTTGATCTGCGGCTCCGGGCTCGGCGGCTCCGCCGTCGCGGCGAGCGGCTTGGCCTTCTCGAACGACGCCTTCGCCTCGGCCGTCTTGCCGAGGGTCTGCTGGACGCGGCCCATGTGATACAGCGCGTACGCGCGGCGGGGGCCGGCCTCGTCGGGCTGCATGATGCTGAACGCGGCGAGCGCCTCCTCGAGGCCCTTCTGGCGCGCCGTCGCGTCCTTCTCGGCCATCGCCTTGGCCTCGAGCGCGAGGCCGATGCCCTCGCGGCACAGCACGCCTTCGATCCCCGGCTTGCCCTCGTTCACGCGGAACGTGGTGATCGCCTCGTCGAACTTGCCCGCGTCGAAGAGGACGCCGCCGTGATAGCTGGGCGAGCCCTTCGCGCCGGTCTTTGCCATCGTCGCGAGCACCGCCTCGGCGCGGTCCTTGGACGACTTGTAGACGTCCGTCTGTTCGGGCTTCGCGTCGGGATCGATCTGCTTGCGGGCGGTGTCGAGCACCTCGCCGAGCAGCGCCGTCGCGCGCTCCTCCTTGACGTTCTTGCGCCAGCGGATCACCAGCACGACCGAGACCACCACCGCGACGAGGATGAACATCACGAGGATCTTCTTCACGTGCGGCAGGATGCGGTCGGCGAGCGACTCGCCGCCGACGTTCACTGCCTTGGGCGAGAAGCCGGCCTTCGCGTCCTCTTTGTCGTCGTCTTTCTCGTCGGCCGCCATGGTCGCAGGGATGTAGCACCGCGATCGGTGCGCCGTCAATTCGCACCCTTGGACTGCGGATCGCGGCCGGCGGTTGCCCGTAGAATGACCTGCGATGCCCCGCCCCGCCCTGCCCCTGTTGGTCCTCTCGCTGTGGGCCGCGCCGGCGGCGGCCGAGGGCGAACGCGCGCTCTCGATCGGCCTCGGTTGGGCCACGTTCAGCGTGCCCGGCGAGGCGGTCAACAACATGGCCCCCCCGACGATCACGCCCGACGTCGGCGGCGCCGTCTCGGTCACGTACGAGCACTCGATCAGCACGGACTTCTCGCTCCGGGTCGACGGCGCGTTCGGCGCGTTCTACGGCGGCGGCACGGAGAAGCAGTCCAAGGGCAGCTACGCCGGGCTCGCCGACGCCGGCGCGGTGTTCCGGTTCGACGTCCTGAAGTACGTGCCGTACCTGTTCGGCGGCCTCGGCGCGGTCGCGACGACCGGCGGGCCGATCGACGGCGGGGTCGACTTCGTCGTCGCGATCGGCGGCGGCCTCGACGTCCTCCTGTCGCGCTCGCGGAGCTACGGCTTCGAGGCGCGGCTCGCGAGCTTCGGCGGCGACACGACCGTGTTCACGCTCGGCGTGCGCGGCACGTGTCGCTGGGGTTATTTCTAGAATCGACTAGCTGGCGGCGTTGCCACCCACTCGTTGCGGTCCGCAACACGGCCGCGCTCGATCGCGCGCAAGTCCGCGCGCCCGCTCGGGCGGCGCGTGGTCCGACAGCTGCTAGGCGCCCGGGCCATATGAAGCGTGGATTCGTGCTGGCGGCGGTGGTGCTCGGAGGCTGCGTGCTCCCGACCGACGAAGGTGCCTCGGATACCGATCTCACCTCGGTCGATGGCGTGGAGCACGTGATCGAGTTCGACGCGTTCGTCGATGTCGCGCCCGGTGCGTCGGATGACGAGGCGCGCGGTGCGATCCATCGCCAGCTCAAGAGCGCGCTCGGTGCGCTGCGCGAGCAAGGCATCGGCGTCGCCGATCGCGATGCGCAGCGCAACCTCGCCGCGATGCAGCTCGTGCGCACGCGTCTCTCGGTGCCCGGTGCGCAGACCGTCGAGCGCGTTCGCTATCACTACAAGGATCAGGCGCTCGTCGAGAAGACGCAGCTCGTGACCGGCCCGATCGATCTCGTGCTCCTGTTCGGCGACTACCGCGCGTGGGCGCCGTCGATCCAGCCGGCGTGCGTCGACGAGCCCACCGACGCGGACTCGCTCTGGTACCACTACCAGCCCCGCCGCAGCGCGTGCCGCGCGCTGATCCTCGCCGAGCAGCAGGCGATCGACGCCGCGCGCGCGGGCCTCGATCCCGCGACGCAGATCAGCGCCGCCGACGCGAACCGCAAGTTCCTGCAGGCGCGCGCGACGCTCGTGCGCGCGGCGGCCGCGCCGACCGAGTGGCCCGAGCACGATCAGCTGTGGGGCTTCGCCGGCGATCCGGCTCGCACGAAGATCGTCGCGTACGCCTTCTTCGGCGTCGACTCCAACCAGGACAACCCGAGCGACGCCGGCATCGTCGAGTACATGCGCTTCGAGCGCGAGCTGCGTGCAAAGCTGCCCGCGCTGCGCGTGACCGAGACGGTGCCGTCGGCGTGGCTCCTCGACTTCTACATCGACGGTCAGAAGCTGCCGAACGTGAGCTGGGCGGACGTCGAGCGCTGGGTCGTCGACGGCACCGGCTTCCCCGCGCAGGTCGGCACGAACGCGCAGAAGCGCGCCGAGCTGATGCGCCAGGTGATCGCGAACTTCCGCGATCGCTGGATCGTGTGGTCCGCGCCGATGACGGCGACGCGCAACGGCGTCACGCGCACGATGACCGTCGAGGTCCGCACGTGGTGGGGCCTCGAGGACGGCAGCCCCGAGATCCGGCAGCGCGCGCGGTGGCGTTACCTCGAAGCGTTCTGGCACTCCGACGTGTTCGCGTACACGGGGCACAGCCACTTCGGTCACGGGCCGCTCGAGCCGTGGGAGTACAGCGGCGCGAACTTCCCGGATCGTTATCAGGTGCTGCTGTTCAACTCGTGCCTGTCGTTCAACTACTACGACGAGGACTTCCTCGTGATGCATCCGCGCGGCAGCGAGAAGCTCGACGTCGTCGTCAACGGCTTGCCCGCGTACTGGTACGGCATGGGCCAGGCGTCGGCGCGCTACCTCGCGGGCGTGCTGTCCGGCACGCAGTCGTGGCGCCAGGTGCTCGGCGGCATGGCGGTCAACCTGCCGTGGGAGAGCGGCTACGATCCGATGCGCGCGGTCAACGGCGAGCTCGACAACACGTTCGATCCCGCACAGGGCGCGATCACGCTGCAGTGACTACTCGCGGTCGTGGCGGTCTTTCTTCTCTTTGGTCGCGATCCGGATCGGCGTTCCTTTGAACCCGTACGATTCGCGCAGGCGGTTCGACAGGAAGCGCTTGTACGACGGCGATAGGCCATCCGGCTTGTTCGCCCACAGCACGAACGTCGGCGGGCGCGCGCGCGCCTGCGTGATGTAGTTGATCTTGATCGAGCGGCCGTTGTGCAGCGGCGGCGGCATCTCCTCGATCACTTCCTTGAAGAAGCGATTGAGCTGCGCCGTCGGGATGCGCTTGCGGTGCTGCTTCGCGACCTGATCGACGACATCGAGGAGCCTGTCGACCCCGTCACCGCGCTGCGCGCTGAGGAGCACCGTCGGCGCCCACGTGAGGAAGTGGAACGTGTCGGTCGTCTGCTCCTTGAGCGCGGCCTTCCGGGCGTCGCCGGTGATGCGATCGCTCTTGTTGAGCGCGATCACGAGCGCGCGGCCCGCCTCCTCGACCATGCCGGCGATGCGCGCGTCCTGCTCGGCGGGACCGAGCTCCGCGTCGATGACGAGCACGACGACGTCCGCGCGATCGACCTGGCCGATCGCCATCGACACCGCGATCTTCTCGATCTCGACGTCGATGCGCGCCTTGCGCCGGATGCCGGCGGTGTCGATCAGCACGTAGTCGCGACCGCCGATCGAGAACGGCGTGTCGACGGGATCCGTGGTGGTGCCCGCGACGTCGTGCACCAGCGAGCGCTCCTCGCCGAGCAGGCGGTTCGTCAGCGACGACTTGCCCGCGTTGGGACGCCCGACGAACGCGACGCGCAGTGGCTTCTGCGCTTCCTCGCGCTCTTCGGCGTCGACGTCGTCCTCGGCGACCTCCACCTCGGGATCCGGCGCGGTTGCCGAGTCCTCCAGGACATCGAAGATGTCGCCCGTGTCGGCGGGCTGCTCCTCGTCGCGATCCGCGGCGGCGCGCGGGGCGATCTTCTGCGTGATCGCGTCGAGCAGCGCGTCGATGCCGCGGCCGTGCGCGGCGCTGATCGGGAACGGGTCCCCGAGGCCGAGCGAGTGGAAGTCGTGGACGAGGTCATCGACGACCTGGTGGTCGATCTTGTTGACCGCGAGGAACAGTGGCTTGCCGGTCGTGCGCAGCTTCGCCGCGAGCTCGCGATCCACGGCGGACAGGCCCGCGCGCCCGTCGACGACGAGCAGCACGGCGTCCGCCTCGTCGATCGCGCGCATCGCCTGGCGATGGATGCCCGCGCCGATCACCTCGGTGGCGGCGTCGGGATCGAGGCCGCCCGTGTCGACGACGCGCAGCTGCGTGCCGAAGTAGTCGGTCTCGCCGTAGCGGCGATCGCGCGTCAGACCGGGCGTGTCGTGCACGAGCGCGGGGCGGCCGCCGACGAGGCGGTTGAACAGCGTCGACTTGCCGACGTTCGGCCGGCCGACGACAGCGAGCAATGGTGGCGTCACGTCGACTCTCCTTCGCCGCCGTAGCCGAGACGGCGGAGGTCAGACTCGGCGCGGCTCCACTCGGCGAGCACCTTCACGAACAGCGTCAGGTGCACGGTCTTGCCGAGCGCGGACGTCAGCGCCTCGCGCGCCGCGATGCCGAGCTCGCGGATCCGCGAGCCGCCCTTGCCGATCACGATCGGCTTCTGCGACTCGCGCTCGACGATGATCACCGCGCCGATCGAGAGCTCCTTCTTCTGCGTCTCGCTCCACGTCTCGATCTGCACCGCGCACGCGTACGGCAGCTCCTTGCCGAGCTGGTGATACAGCTGCTCGCGGATGATCTCCTGCGCGATGAACTTCGGCGTGCGGTCGGTGACCATCTCCTCGGGAAACAGCGGCGGGCCGACGGGCAGCTTCTCGGCGATCACGCGCTCGAGCTCGTCGACGCCGTCGCCGGTCTGCGCGCTGATCGGCACGACGTCGAGCCCGTGGCGCCACTTCGCCCACGCCTCGATCACCGGCAACAGGTCGGGCTTGGGTACGCGGTCGACCTTGTTGATCGCGACGACGAGCGGCTTGGTCGACGCGAGCGCCTCGGCGAGCGACGCGGAGTCCGGCTCGGCGAACCGCTCGGGCACGCGGCCTCGGCGGTCGAGGCCGTCGAGGAGCAGCAGCGTCAGATCCGAATCGCTCGCAGCCGCGGTCGCCGCGTCGCGCATGTAGCGGCGCAGCGGGCCCTTGCCATCCTGGACGCCCGGCGTGTCGACGTAGGCGATCTGCGCGCGCGCCGGCGACTGCCCCGGCAGCTCGAGCGTGTGCACGCCGAGGATGCGATCCCGCGTCGTCTGCGGCTTGGACGACACCGCCACCAGGTGTCGGCCGAGGATGCGGTTTAGCAGCGTGGACTTCCCGACGTTTGGCAGCCCGACGATCGCGCAAAACCCGGCGCGGATCGGCTCTGTCGTCGGCTCGGTCATGGGGGTCGCCATGTAGCACGAAACTGGCCCCCTCGCGCCAGGCTCGGGTAGCGTCGGAGCCATGCCGCGCCTCGCGCTCGCCTGCGCCCTCGGCAGCCTCGTGGCCGCGTGGCTCCCCTCGCCGGGGCTCTTCGTCGCGATCGGGCTCGGCCTCGCCGCGATCGGTGTGGGCTGGGTCGGCTTCTCGCGCCGCGAGGCCCCCGGGGCTGTTCGACTCGCCGCCGCCGCCGCGATCACGCTGGGCGGGCTCGGCTTCGCCCTCGGCGCGGTGCGCGTGGTGCTGGTGCTCCTCGCGATCGGTCACGTCGACCAGATGCTGTAGCGCTCAGAGCGCCATGTAGAGGATCCACGCCGTGAAGCCGCCGACGAGCAGCACGGCGAGCACGATCATCGCGATACCGCGGAACAGCTTGCGGCGATCGATCGAGTCCATGATCTCGCGCAGCTCCATCACGCGGCGATCCGCGCTGCCGAGCTCGACATCGATCGCGTCGATCGGCGCGAGCTGCGGGCCGAGCTCGCTCGGGCGATCCACGTAGAGCCGCTCGGCGAGCTCGAACAGGATCTTGTCGCGCAGCGCTTCGGCGTCGTTCGCGGCGCGGTCCATCACCTTGCGCTTCGCCCCGATCGCGGCGAGCAGCTCCTCGGTGCGGCCCTTGTCGTCCTCCTCCGCCTTGATCATCTCGGCGCGCTTCTTCGTCGACTCGGCGCGCTTCGCTTCGATCGCGGCGATGCGCGGGCTCAGCGAGTCGAGCTCCTGCGCGAGCTTGGGCTCGTCGCGCTTGGTCGCCTCGCGATCCGCCTTGAGCGTCGCGAGCTCGGCCTGGATCGCGGCCGGATCCTTCTTGCTGCGCACCGCGACGAGGCTCGCGGTCGTCTCCTGGATCTGCATGTCGATCCGCCGCAGCTGCTCGCGCAGATCCGCCGCGCGCCGCGTCGCCGACGCCTGCTCCTTCTGCAGCGGCTCGAGGCGCTTCGCGAGCTCGGCCAGCTCCGCGTCGATCGACGCGAGGTCCGTCGTGTACTGCTTCGCCTTCGCCTCGCGCTCGCGCGTCACCCGCTGCAGCTCGTCGTCGGCCGCGCCGACCTGGCTGCGGTGGCGCGATCGCTCGTCCTCGACCTCGGCGAGCTTCTCGCGCGCCGGTCCGAGCGCGGGATGATCGAAGCTGTCCGTGATCACCGCGGTGCGCCCGAGCGTGACGAGGTAGCGCTCGCGCTCCGCCTGCCGCGACTGCTGCTTCAGCTCGAGCTCCGCGAGCTCTCGCCGCGATCGCCGCACGCCGAACAGCACCGTCGCGACGTAGCGAACGTCGCCGAACCAGCCACGCTGCCGGCGCAGCGCCGCGATCGTGCGCAGGCGTCCGACCTTGGGCCGCGCTGCCGGCAGCGCCGGATCGCTCTGGCCGAGCGCGGTGGGATCGCCGCGCTCGAACTTCGTCGTCCCCGGATCGATGCTCGTCGCGTCGTCGCGCTGGACGCCCTCGGGCACCAGCACCTCGAGCGGCGCCTCCTTGAGCGTCGTCGGCGGCTTTGTGGGGGTGATCAGCTCGCCACTCGGCTCTGCATGATCGAACTCCCCGCGCGGGACCGCCTTCTGCTGCGACGTGTACGGCGCCGCGCTCGGCGCGCCCGGCGGCATCGCGGGGAGGCTGCCGCTGCGGTTGGTCACCGGAACGCTCTGGCTCCGGCTCACCGCGGGGACGCTCCCGCTCTTGTTGCTCGCCTGCGGTGGCAACGGCGGTGGCTGGGTCGTGCCCGCCTTGCGCGGAGGCACCGGCGGCGGTTGCGTCGGAGGCTTCGCCCGAACGATCTCGCCCTCGAGCTCTCGACGCGCCTCCGATCCCGGCGGCGGTGGCGGAATCGTCTTCTGCTTGCGGCGGACCGGCGGCGGCGCGGGCTCCGGAGCGGCCTCGTCCGGCTCGGGATCCACGGTCCACCCGGACGCCAGATCCGCGATCCGGCCCTTCGTCTCGTCCGAGACGCGACGGCGGTTCCGTTCGTCGTCCGGCACGGCGAAACGATAACATGTCCCCTTTCCTCGTCCTCCTTCTCGACGGGATTTGGCCCCGCTGCCAATTCCGTTGACACTGCGCGCCAACTTCGGTGACATGGGCGTCGTGGCCGTCGCGAGCACGCGCATCCTCGATCGCTTCGAGATCCTCGAGGTCGTCGGACGCGGATCGTTTGGCCGCGTGCTCCGGGTCGCGGACGCGTCGGGCGAGTACCGCGCGCTCAAGGTCGTCCCGCCCGGTCCCCACGAAGCGATGCTCCTCGACGAGTTCGAGCAGCTCGCGAAGCTCCGCCATCCTTCGCTGCCGCGCGTGTTCGAGGTCGGGCGCACGACCGATCCGATCGAGGACATCCCCGCCGGCGCGCCGTTCTTCCTCGCCGAGTGGATCGCCGGCACCCGCAGCGACGCGATCGTCGCCTCGGCCGACGCGCCGCTCGACGCGTCGACGATCTGGTCGTTCCTCGCCGACGTCGCCGGCGCGCTCGCGACGATCCACGCCGCCGGCCTCGTCCACGCCGACGTCGCGCCGCAGAACCTCCTCGTCGACGCCACGCGCACCGTGCTCGTCGATCTGGGCCTCGCGTCCGCCGCCGATCCCACCGCGCGCGGCACGCCCGCGTACATGGCGCCCGAGGCGTTCGCGAACCGCATCGATCCGCGGAGCGACCTGTACAGCCTCGGCGCTTCGACGATCCGTCTGATCACCAACCGGCCGCCGTTCGAGGCCGCGACGCTCGGCGAGCTCGTCCAGCGCATCGTCGCCGGCGCACCCGCCCGCGCGTTGCCCGGCATCCCCGCGCCGCTCGCGAACCTGATCGCCCGCCTCGTCGAGCGCGATCCCGACGCGCGCCCTCCGTCCGCCCTCGCCGTCCTCGACGAGCTCGACCAGCTGGCACCCGCGATCGCTCCCGCCCTCGCCCGCCGCGCGCGCCCCAAGGTCGGCGCTCCGCCCGCGGGCGCCACGTGGCTCGGCGCGCGACCGATCGTCGACGCGATCGCGAAGCAGCTCGCGGGAGACCTCGTCGTCGCGATCGCCGGCCCCCCATCCGCGGGCGGCCGCACCATCGCCGACGCCGCGCTCCAGCGCTGGCAGCTCGATCGCGTCGCACGCACGCGCTCTCCCGCGATCCTCCTCGCCGGCAGCATCGACGAGGTCGCCACCGCGCTCGGCGTCGCCGCCGCGCCGACCGATCGCACACCCTCGGGCTGGCTCGAGCGCATCGCGCGCCGTGCTCGCGCCACGGGCGTCGGCGCGACCGAGCGCGCGGACCTGATCCTCGTCGACGCCTCCGACGATCCGCGCGGCACCGACCTCGTCACCGCGCTCTCGCGCTCGCCGGGCGATCGGCCGGTCGTGATCCTCGTCGAGCGAGCGCCCGCCCCCCGCGCCGGCCTCGCGATCCACACCGCGCCGCTCCTCGACGTCGACGGTATCGCGCAGCTCGCGCACCGCATGCTCGGCGCGACCCCACCCGCGGCGTGGTCGCACGGCCTCCTCGCCGCGTCGGGTGGCCTCGCGCTCACCGCCATCGAGCTGGTCCGCTCGATCACCGACGAGAAGGATCCGTTCAAGGTCGACTGGTCCGCACGAACGTCGGCCGGCGCCGCCGAGCTCCGCGCGAAGCAACTCAAGGCGCTCGCGGCCTCCGGGCGCCGCGTCGCCGCCGCGCTCGCGGCGTGGGGCGGTCGGGCGCGCATCGATCGCGTGCTCGCCGGCCTTCGCGCGGAGAACAAGCCCGCGTTGCTCGCCGACGCGACCGAGCTCGAGCGTGCCGGCCTCGCGCGCCGCCGTGGCGATGACCTCGCGATCGACCGCGCCACCGCCGACGCCATCGAGGCCGCGGTCGGCGCCGAGGCCCTCGCCGCCCACGCCGCCGCCGCGCTCTCGCTCGTGCCGGTGTGGATCGCGCAGTCGCTCGACGCCGGGGAGCGCGACCGTCGCGACGAACCTCGTCCCGCAGCGAGAGAGCGTTTCCTCGCGGCGAGCGCCGCGTGGCTCGCGCCGCTCCTCGAGCGCGCGCCACTCGACCGATCGCGCGCCGACCTCGCGTGCGACGTGGCCGATCAGCTACTCGCGCGCGGCCGCGCCGACCGGGCGCTCGTCCTCGCGAAACGGGCCATCCCCATCGCGCCCGCGCGCGCGAACCTGATCGCCACGCGCGCCGCGTCGGCGACCGGCGCCTACAAGGACGCGACGGCGTTCGCCCGCGCCGCGCAGTCCGCCGGCGCCGACGCGATCGAAGCCCAGCTCGCGCTCGCGCGCGCCGCGCAGCGTGGCGGCGATCTCGCGACCGCCGAGTCGACGCTCGCCTCGCTGCACGCGGCGCACCCGACGCACGCCGAGGTCGCCGGCACGTACGCACGTCTGCTGGTCACACGGTCGCGCTACGCCGACGCCCGCGCCGTCGCGCTCGGCATCGACGTGCCGAGTCAGCCACGCACCGACGCGCGTGGCGACGCGCGCACCGACGCACGTGGCCGCGGCGACGCCGGCGACACACGCAACAACGCCGGCGACGTGCATGGCCGCGGCGATGCTGGCGACACACGCGGCGATGCCGGCGACGTGCATGGCCGCGGCGATGCGCGCAGCGATGCGGGCGTTCGCGACGATGCAGGCGACACCGCGCGGACGAGCGCCGGCCCATCCTTCGCGGGCGAGCTGACGGGATTGCGCGCGGAGGCGGCGGGGCTCGCCGCGTTTTATGTCGGCGATCTCGACGACGCCGATGCCGCGTTCGCGGCCCTCGAGGTCGGCGCGGTCGCGTCGGGCGATGCGGCCACCGTGGGGCGCGCGCTGTCGCTTCGCGGCATGGTCGCGCAGCAACGCGGCCAGCTCACGCTCGCGTCCGAGCGGTATCGCGAGGCAGCGCAGCGGCTCGACGAGGTCGGCGAGCTGCACGCCGCCGCGGTCGCCGAGCTCAACCTCGGTACGGTCCTCTCGGAGCGCGGCCGCGCGAGCGAAGCGCTGCCTCGCCTCGCCGCCGCGGGCCGCGTGTTCGCGGAGCTCGGCGCGACGACCGAGCTGTGCGCCGCCGAGCTCAATCGCGGCAACGCGCTCCTCGCCGTCGGACAGCTCGACGAGGGTCGGCGCGCCGCCGAGACTGCGCTCGCGCGATCGGAGGGTGCGCCGCACCTCCGCGCGTTCGCGCTGCTCGTCCTCGGCGACGCGCGCGCACGTCTCGGCGACGCGGGTGGCGCCGCGCGCAGCTATCGCGAAGCGCTCGGCATCGCGAACGAGCGCAACGA
Organism: uncultured Kofleriaceae bacterium; assembly: GCA_964617845.1. Lineage (GTDB taxonomy): Bacteria > Myxococcota_A > Polyangia > Haliangiales > Haliangiaceae > JABFXX01. The sequence continues at coordinate 349,630 of CAZUAR010000004.1, forward strand.
CGCGCACGCGCAGATCAGCGCGTACATCGCGCTCGCCGAGGCGGGGCACCACGACGCGGACGGCATCGATGTCGACGCGCTCTGCGCATCCGCCGACGACCGCGATCGCTGGACGATCGCGCGCGGCAAGCTCGCGCTGCACGATGGCGATGGTCGCGCGTCCGGCGCGCAGCGCGCTCTCGATGCGTCGACGCGCGCCAATACCGCCGCCGATCGCGCGACGGGCGCGAAGCACGCGTCGGACCATGGACGCGGCTCTCGATCGCTGCGCGCGATCGATCCACCCGAGGGCTTTCAGGTCGACTACCTCGAGCTCGCGCATGCGTGCGCGGACGTCGGGGAGCGCGCGGCCGCGGCGGATCGTCTGGAGCGCGCGTTCCGTGCGCACGCGGTCGCGTCGGGACTGGCGCAACGCGCGCGCGATCCCGCGCTCGCCGGCGCGCAGGCGGAGCGCGCGCGAGCGAATCACGCGACGCTCGTCGCCGCGGCGGCGCCGGCGTTTCGCGCCGCGCTCGAGGCGGATCCGGATCTCGCGCGGCTGCCCGGCGTCGCGCGGGCGGCAGCGCCTCCGGCGCGCGCGGAGCAAGGCCACCTCCGTCGCCTGCTGACGCTGTCGCGCCGGCTGAACACCGAGGCGAGCGTCGAGCGCATCCTCGACGACGTGATCGACACGGCGATCGAGCTGACCGATGCCGAGCGCGGGTTCCTCCTGCTGCGGCAGGCGGACGGCGAGCTCGCGAGCGTCGTGTCGCGAAACTTCACGAGCGGCGATCTGGCGATGGGCGGCGCGAGCGTGAGCCGCTCGATCGCCGAGCGCGCCGCGCAGACGGGCGAGCCGGTCGTCACGGTGGACGCGGGGATCGACGAGCGCTTCGGGATGGCCGCGAGCGTGGCGGCGCTGCGGCTGCGGTCCGTGCTGGCGGTGCCGCTGCGCCAGCGAGGAACGATCACCGGGTGCATCTACGTCGACCATCGCCTGCGCGGCGGCGCGTTCGATGACGGCGCGGCGAGCATGCTCGGCGAGCTCGCGGACATCGCCGCGATCGCGATCGAAAACGCGCGGTTGACGACGGATCTGCGCGCGACCACGAAGGCGGTCGACGAGCTGAACTCGCGGCTCTCGGCAGAGCTCGCGGATCGCGATGCGGAGCTGGTCCGCGTGAAGGCGGATCTGCCCGATCGCGATCGGCTGCGGCATCGCTACGACAAGATCGTCGGCCGCTCGCCCGCGATGCTGCGCATGCTGGAGATCGTGGATCGCGCCGCGGCGACGAGCTTGCCGGTCGTGATCGTCGGCGAGAGCGGCACCGGCAAGGAGCTGGTCGCGCGGGCGCTGCACGACAACGGACCGCGCAGGGACGGAGCGTTCGTCGCGATCAACTGCAGCGCGGTCCCCGAGCCGCTGCTCGAGAGCGAGCTGTTCGGCCACGTGCGCGGCGCGTTCACCGGAGCGGAGCGCGATCGCCGCGGGCTGTTCGAGGTCGCCGATGGCGGGACGCTGTTCCTCGACGAGATCGCGGACACGAGCGTCGCGATGCAGGCCAAGCTCCTGCGCGTGCTGCAGGACGGCGTGATCCGCCGCGTCGGCGACACCGCCACGCACAAGGTCGACGTCCGCGTGATCACCGCGTCGCAGCGCACGCTCGCGGATCTCGCGGCGGCGGGGCGGTTCCGCGAGGACCTGCGGTTCCGGCTCGAGGTGATCCAGGTGCCGGTGCCGCCGCTGCGCGATCGCGACGGCGACGTGCCGCTGCTCGTCGAGAGCCTGCTCGCGAGGTTGGCGAGCGGGCGCGCGCCGAAGCTGACGCGGGCGGCGATGCGCGCGCTCGGACAGCACCGGTGGCCGGGCAACGTGCGCGAGCTCGAGAACGCGCTCGCGCGCGGCGTGGCGATGGGCGGCGACGTGATCGACGTCGGCGACTTGCCCGAGGTGATCGCGAACGCGGCGGCGCGGCCCGAGCCGGCGAAGCCCGCGGTCGGCGAAGATCTGCGTCTCAAGCCCGCGCTCGCGTCGACGGAGCAGGCGTACATCACCGCGGCGATGGCGCGCGCGAAGGGCAACCAGACGGTCGCCGCGCGCCTCCTGGGTCTGTCGCGGTTCGGCTTGCAGAAGAAGCTGCGCCGGCTGTCGGGCGAGGACACCGACGACGACGAATAGTCAGATCTTGTTGCCCTGTGACTCGACGTTGCGGCCCCCGCCGCCGTCGAGGACGTCGCGTCCGTCCGCGCCGAGCAGCTCGTCGTCGCCACCGAGCCCGTAGAGGTGGTCGCCGCCGCCGCGGCCCCACAGCACGTTGTTGCGATCGTCGCCCCACAACCGGTCGGGGCCGTCGGACGCCTCGAGGACCTCGAGGTCGGCCTCGCCGTTCTTGTTCTTGAACTCGGTCCAGTTCGCGCGGTTCGGGCAGAGGTCCATGTTCGCGGCGAAGCCCCACCAGTCCGAGTGAAAGCTCGCCGGGCCCGCGAGCTGTGCGTGGATGCCGAACCTGCCGCTGCGCGCGAAGCCGGCGATGTCGCGACCGTTACCTCCGATGAACGTGTGCCCGCCGCAGACATAGTCGGCGACGAGCTGATCGTTGCCGTTGCCACCGTCGAGGATGTCGCCGCCGCCGTCGTAGTCGGCGGGCCGGGGACGGTTGCCGTTCTTGAATGCCTCGGTGATGCGGCTCTCCGAGAGGAGCGCGTCGTCGCCGCCGCGACCCTCGAGGCGATCGGTCCCCGTCGTGCCGGTGAAGAACACGTCCTGCTCCTCGCCGCCGATCAGGTGGTCGGCGGCGGTGCCGCCGCTCGCGTGCGCTTCGAATTCGCGCGGCCAGTCACCGCTGAACGTGATCGTGTCCTTGCCGTCGTCGCCCCACGCGGTCACGAAGTGGAAGTTGCCGCCGACGGGACACGTGACGCGCCCGCGGACGCCATCGCAGCCGTAGCCGACGGTGAGGTCGTCGCCCGTGACGATCACGAGCTGCGGCGCGTAGCGGATCTCGATCGTGTCGTCGTTCGGCGTCCCGAGCACGACGACACCGACGTCGATCGGATCGCCCGCCGGGTTGCGCGTCACCTGCATGAACACCTGACCGAGCGTCTTGGCCGGCGTGATCACGCTGCGGATGTCGTCCTGGAACGAGCTACCGACGATGTTCTCGACGTCGGCGAGCCGCTCGTCGCCACCGTCACCGTCCGACAGGTTGCCCCTGATGTGCACGCCGTTCGTCTCGTTGTCCGGCTGCCCCGGCGGCAGCGCGGTCGCGAAGCTGACGGTGTCGTTGCCCGCGCCGCCGTCGAACGAGTCGTTGCCCGTGTCGCCGCGCATGACGTCGTTGCCACCGGCGCCCTCGAGGATGTCGGTGCCGTGGCCGCCGATCATCACGTCGTTGCCATCGCCGCCGTAGATGTCGTCGTCGAGGATGTCGCCGAACAGCACGTCGGGGCCGGCCTCGCCCCAGATCTTGTCGCTGCCGCCGCGGCCGTGGACGATGTCCGCGCCCGCGCCGGCCCAGATCCGATCGCGCCCGTCGCCGCCGTCGATGTAGTCATCCCCGTCGAGGCCACAGATCAGGTCGTCGCCGCCGTTGCCGAAGATCCTGTCGGCGCCCTTCGTTCCGACGATGACGTCGGCTCCGTTCGTCCCCGTGAGCTGGCCGTTCACCTTTCGAACGTTCGCGCGGTCGCGAATGTTCTTGTCGTCGCACGGGTTGACGTTTCGCGCGAGCGCGTCGTCGACGAGGTCATCGATCGTCGGCTCGCCCACCATGCACGCTGCCTGGGCGATCGCGACGCAGAACAACAGGGGGCGCATGGCGAGCGATCGAGTACACGACGCGTGCCGGCGTTAACTGTGTGATGTCACGTACACGTGCGGGGCGTGCGGTCCCCGATCCATTGCGCACATGTTGCAGCGGGGACGACGCCCCCGATCACTGCGCACGAGTGGCTGCAACGCGCTTCCACGCGATCGTCGCGATCTCGCGAATCATCGCGACGTAGTCCATGCCGGCGACGGCCGCGGCGCGCGCCACGCCCGCATCCGGCGAGATGTCGGGGTTCGGGTTCACGTCGATCACCCACGGCTGCCCTTCGCGGTCGACGCGCAGATCCACGCGCGCGTAGTCGCGCAGCCCGTGCGCATCCCACGCGTCGCGCGCGACCTGCTCGCACCTCGCCACGAGCGCCGGCGTCGCGTCGCGCAGCAGCACGGGCTTCGTGCCCACGTAGTCGACGTGCGTCTCCTCCCACTTCGCCGCGTAGGACACGATGCGCGGGCGATCCGCCGGCATCTTCGCGAAGTCGATCTCGTGCAGCGGCAGCACGCGAAGCTCGTCGCCGTTGCCGATCAGCGTCACGTTGATCTCGCGGCCCTCGATGTAGCGCTCCGCGAGCACGGGCTGCGAGAACTCGCGCATCATGTCGCGCGCACGGGCGCGCAGCGCGGCCGGCGATCGCACGAGGTTCTCCTCGGTGATCCCCACGGAGGCGTCCTCGTGTGCGAGCTTGAGGAACCACGGATAGTCGAGCGCGTCGAGGCTCGCGTCGTCGAGCGACGCGGAGGTCAGGAAGCGATGCGCCGGCGTCGGGATGCCGCGGCCGAGCAGGATGTCCTTGCTGCGTCGCTTGTGCAGGCACGCCGCGAGCGCCGGCAGATCCGCGCCCGTGTACGGGATCTCGAACAGATCGAGCAGCCCCGCGAACGTCGGCTCGTTGCGCGGATCGCCCGCCATCGACTCGCACAGGTTGAACACCAGCTCGACCTTGTCGGCGCGCAGCTTCGCGAGCACGTCGAACACCTCGCGGCCGGCGAGCCCCACGAGCTCGGTGGTGAAGCCGCTTTGTTTCAAGGCATGCGCGACCGCCCTCGCCGAGATCTCGACCGAGCTGACATCGATGTCGGGACCGGTCAGCTCCTCGTCGTAGTCCGTATTGTGAAGAACCGTGATCTTCGACGGCGACGCCATACCCGGGCGTACCACTAGCGTGCGAGCGCTGTCACCACCAATGGTCCAACGATGGCCGCGAGCGTCTCGACGTCGATCTCGCGTCCTCGCTGCGCGCACACGCTGGTCTGCGGCACCGCGAGCCCGCACGGGCGAATGCGCGCCCACGCGTCCGCGGGCGTCGCCACGTCGAGCGCGAAGCCATGCACGCTGACGCCGCGCGCGACGTGAATGCCGCACGCCGCGATCTTCGCGCCAGCGATCCACACGCCCGCAGGATCGCGTTGCCACGCGGCGCCGCGCACGCCGACCTCGCGACACGCATCGCCGATCGCGCTCGCGACGCGCTCGAGAAACTCGACGACGCCCGCCCGGAGCTTCACGATCGGATAGATCATCAGCTGGCCGGGCCCGTGATACGTCACGTCGCCGCCGCGCTCGATCTGCTCGACGGCTACGCCCGCGCGCGCGAGGTCGTCATCGCTCGCGAGGATGTTCTCGCGCTTCGCGCTGCGACCGAGCGTGATCGTCGGCTCGTGCTCGCACAGCAGCACCACCCCGTCCTCGCCGGCCCACACGCGCTCGCGCGCCGCGAGCTGCATCGCGAGCACCTCGCGATACGCCGCGCGGCCGAGCCAGCGAGCGGAGAGCATCAGCCCGCGAGCAGCTCGTCGAGCAGCTGATCGTCGACGTAGTGCAGCGGCGCGGCTGCGCTCACGACGCCGACACCCGCGTTGATCAACGTCGCCACGAGCTGGTCGCCGCAGATGACCGCGATCGATCGCCCTGCCCGCTCGAGCTCCTTCTCGGCGTCCTCGGACAGATCCGCGACGGAGAAGAGGAAGCCCGCGACGAGGTTCTTCGCCTCGACGCCGACGCGAAGCTCGCCGATGCCGCGGCGATCGATCGGCTCGTTGCCCGAGCGCGCGCTGATCAGCACCGATCGCTCGATGCCCGGCGCGGTCGCCTGCGCGTACGAGATGCCGCCGATGCGCTTCACCCACGTGATCTCGCGATACCCCGCCGCGACGAGGTACGCGTGGATCAGCCGCTCGAAGCCCGCCGGCGACGCCTTCGCCATGCGCACCGCGAGCGCGCGATGCGTGGCGCCCGCGAGCCGCGACAGCGCCGTGGCGATGCCGGCCTCCGCGTCGGCCGTCTGGCTCATCGCGACCGGACCCGGCGCGAACAGGTCGCGCCCGCGATACACGATGCGCGGGCGCAGCCCGAGCGTGCGATAGCTCCGCTCGTCGCCGAGGAGCTCGGCCTTGAGCTGCGGCGCGAGCTGCTCGGGATCCGCCTCGACGAGGTTGCGCTTGCGCATCATCGCCGCGAGCTGGCGCACCGGCAGCGGCTGTCCGTTGCGCAGCTGCGCGAACACCGTCGCCGCGGCGTCGCCCAGCGGCGTGCCCACGCGCGCGAGCGGATCGTTGTCGACCGCTTCGATCTGCACGGGCGGCTGCATCGGGCGGTGCTGCTGCTGCGCCTGATACGGCTGGCTCTGCGCGTGCTGCGGGCGATCACCATGCGGGCGGTCGCCGTGCGGGCGCTGCTCGCCGCCGCCGTGCGGCTGGCCGTTGGCGGGGCCGCGATCGCGGCTCTCGCGGCGCTCCTGACGCGCGCGATCGCGCTCCTCGCGGCGGTTCTTGCGGCGATCGCGGCGATCCTGCCACTGCTGCTTGCGCTCCGCGCGCGCGTTGATCTCCGGCATCATCGGCCGGTCCTCGTCGGCGGTCTTGCTGTCGCGATACTCGCCGTGCGCCTGCGCGGGCTTGGCGAGGTCCTCGCCGTAGATCGCCTGGAGCTCCTGCTCCTCGGGCGTGAGTTCGGGCAGATCCTCTTCGTCGAGCCCCGCCGCCTCCGATGCTTCGAGCGGAGTCTCCGCGATGACCTCGGCGTCCTCGATATCATCGTCGTTCGGCACATCGACGACGTCGACCTGCGCCTCGATCAACTCGGGCGCCTCGGCCACGTCGACGACCTGGATCGGCTGCGTCTTCTTCCGCGCGGGCTTCTTCGCGGCCGGCTTCTTGGCCGCGGGCTTCTTCGCCGCTTTTGCCTTCGCCGGCGCCTTCTTCGCGGGGGCCTTCTTCTTCTTGGCCTCGCCCGTGGGCTCGCCGTCGTCGGTATTCGTCATCGCGGCCTTCCTACCAAAAACTGGCCCACCCGTCGAGGCGCCCGTAGCGTCGGAATGACGGCGGAATCACCGGCGTTTACGTTCCTAGAAGGTTCAAGGAGCACGTCATGCAGTCCCGGAAGATCGGAGTCCTGCTCGGTGGCCAGTCCAGCGAGCGCGAGGTGTCCCTGCGTACCGGCGAGGCCGTCCTCGCTGCCCTGCGCGCGCGTGGCCACGACGCCATCCCGATCTATGTGGATCGCGATGTCGACGTCGCCCTGCGCCAGGAGCGGATCGATCTCGCGTTCATCGCGCTCCACGGCCGCTACGGCGAGGACGGTTGCGTCCAGGGCCTGCTCGAGATGCTCGGCATCCCGTACACGGGCTCGGACGTCCTCGCCTCGGCCCTCGCGATGAACAAGTCCAAGTCCAAGGAGCTGTTCCGCCTCCACAACCTGCCGACTCCCGCGTACTACACGATGACCGCCGCGGACGCCGGCGACATCCCCGGGATGCACGGCGATTTCGGCTTCCCGTGCATCGTGAAGCCGGTCAACGAGGGCTCCTCCGTCGGCGTCACGATCTGTCACTCGCTCGCCGACCTCGTCCCCGCGGTCGAGATCGCGCTCTCGTTCGACAGCGAGATCCTCGTCGAGCGCTTCATCGTCGGCAAGGAGATCTCGGTCGCCATCGTCGACGACCGCGCGATCGGCGCGTGCGAGATCGCGCCGCGCGACGGCTTCTACGACTACGCGAACAAGTACACCAAAGGCGCGACCGAGTACTTCGTGCCGCCTCGCCTCTCTCCGGAGCGATACCGTGGGGTCCTCGCCCAGGCGCAGCGCGCCAACGCTGCCCTCGGCTGCCGCGGCGCGACGCGCGTCGACATGATGGTCTCCGACTCGGGCAACGAGTTCATCCTCGAGGTCAACACCGTCCCGGGCCTCACCCCGACGAGCCTGCTCCCCAAGATCGCCGACGCCGCCGGCATCTCGTTCGGCGAGCTCTGCGAGCTGATGCTCGCCGGCGCGACGCTGGCCACCGCCCGCGGCCGGGGCGAGCGCCGCATCCTCCAGCGCCAGTTCGTCGGCGACGATCGCCGCGAGGCCGTCGTCGGGCACCACTGATCGCCGTCACCGCCTCCTGACCGCATGACCACACGCGAACGCCGCATCCTCGTCGCCACCGCGATCCTCGCGATCGGCGCACCGGTCGGCGCACTCGCGATCGTACGCGACCGAACCGCCGCGCTCTCCGATCACCTGACCGACGCGAGCGGCGTCCCCGCGACGATCGGCTCCGTCGACGCCGACCTCACCGGCAGCGTTCGCCTCTCGGACGTCGCCTTCGGCTCGCTGCTCTCCGCCGAGACGATCGAAGCCTCGGTCGCGCTCGAGTCCCTCCTCTCGGGCGACCTGCGCGCCGACGAGGTCCAGATCGCATCCCCACGCGTGGCGATCGAGATCGACGCCGACGGTGACTCGAACCTCGCGCGCCTCGCGCGTCGCCTCGCGAAGCGCCCCGACTCGTCGCGCCCGTCACCTTCGTCCGCGTCATCGAGCACGCACGCTCGCTCACCGCGCGTGCGCCGTATCGTCGTCAGTGAGGGGACGCTGACCGCCCGCATCGCCGGCGTCGGCGAGATCAGCGCGGATGGCGTCGAGATCGTGCCCGACACGCTCGGCGCTCGCGTGATCACCGGCCCGCTCCGCGTGACCTCCCACGGCGGCCCACTCCCCGCGCTTGCCAACCTCGACATCGAGCTGGCGTTCACGCGCAGCGCGGCCGAGATCTCGCTGCCCGAGATGAAGCTCGGGCGCGTCCTCGCCGTTGGCGGCACGGGCTCCGTGAGCGCGGGTGGCAAGACAACGCAGTTGCGCGACATCGCGGCCGGCCGCCTCCGGCGGACGCACGAAGGTCACGAAGAAGAGAGGGATGACTCGTCGATCATCGCGGCATCGACATCGATCCCGACGGTCGTTCCCATCGACATTCGCGCCACGATCGATGACGCCGGCGTTGCCCGAGACATCACGATCGAGGCCACGCCCACCCTCCTCCTCGTCGCGGGCGAGCACATCCCTCTCGTGGGACTCGTCGCGATCGCGCCGAAGTCCATCGTCCTCGACGGCGCGCATGCGAGTGGCACCCTGCGTGTCTCCCGCGAGCGCGCCGCCCTCGCCGTCGAGGCCGACGGATCCATCGACGGTCTTCGCCTCCAGCACAAGACGCTCGCCGAGGTCCCGATCCCCGTCGCGGCCGCGGTCCGCACGACCGCTCGCATCGGCAGCGACGGCCTCGCCCTCGAGCGCTTCGAGCTCGACATGGGTGCGATCCACGCGCGCGCGAGCGGCCACGTTCATCGCGGTGGCGCGGCCACACCGCTGTCGGCGCAGCTCGATGTCGCGATCGACAAGGCGCCGTGCGCCGACATGCTCGCCTCGCTGCCCGCCGAGGTGCGCGGCCCGCTCGATGGCATCGTCCTCGAGGGAGAGCTCGGCCTCGCGAGCCGGCTCACGATCGATCTCGGTGCACCCGCTGGTGATGGCGCCGCGCTCGTCGCCGACTTCACCGGTCGCTGCAAGACGCTCGCGGAGCCTCCGAGCGCCGATGTCACCTCGCTCGCGGCCCCGCTCGACGACGACTCGTTCGTCGCGATGGACAAGATCCCGGCGCGCGTCCAGGGCGCGTTCGTGTCCGCCGAAGATGGTCGGTTCTGGGATCACGATGGCTTCGATCTGCAGCAGATCGCGCGGTCGCTAGAGATCGATCTGCGCGAGCGGCGCCTGGCGCGCGGCGGATCGACGATCAGCCAGCAACTGATCAAGAACTCGTTCCTCACGCATCGCCGCACGCTCGATCGCAAGATCCAGGAGGCCGTGCTGACGTGGCGGCTCGAAGCGCGCCTCGACAAGCGACAGATCCTCGAGCGCTACCTGAACATCATCGAGCTGGGGCCGAGCGTTCGCGGGATCGGGGCCGCGTCGAAGTTCTGGTTCGCGACCACGCCGAAGGGGCTCACGACCAAGCAGGCGGCGTTCCTCGCCGCGATCACCAGCGAGCCGACGTCGATGTCGCGGCGCGTGAGGCGGCGCGGCGGGCTCGACGAGGTCAGCGCGGAGCGCGTGGCGACGATCCTGCGCGCGATGAGGCGCGACGGTGTGATCTCGAGTGCGGAGCACGACGCTGCACGCACACAGGCGATGAACTTCGCGCCTGCCGCGATCCGCGACGATCGCTGATACCGTCGAGGGGTGCAGCGCGACAGCCTGGTGGCCGAAGCGACCGCGATCGAGCTGCGCGTCGATCAGTCGTGGCATCCGGACGACCTCGCGTTCCTGCCCGCCGACTACCAGGGCCCCGAGCTCGTCGCGGTCGCGCACGCGAACCGCATCGTGTCGCTGACCCCGTACGGTCGGATCGTGCGCCCGCTGTCCTCGCGCGCGGCGAGCACGCTGCTCGACGCGGTCACGCTCGCGCGCAGCGAGCAGCAGGAGCCCGGCATCGACACCGCGCTGTCGCGGCTGATCACCACGTTTCGCATCCGCGTGGATCACGCGCGCGGTCCGTCGCACAGCTTCTCGCTGATCGGCGCGGTCAACCACATGGCGCCGCACGCGCTGCCCGGCCTGTGGTCGACGTTTTTGCGCGTGCTGCGCGACGCGATCGGCCCGCTCGACGCAGAGACCGCGGCCGCGTGGGACCTCGCGCTGACCTGGACCGGACCGTTCGAGCTCGGGCCGACGTTCAAGAATGGCGGCGTCGTCGCGCTGCCGCACCTCGTCACCGCGCTGACCGTCGAGGATGCGCTGTACCTGCGCACGGGGCAGCTGCCGGTCGCGGGCGATCCGTATCGCACGATGGATCGCACGCCGTCGGTGCTCTACCACCTCGACGTGCGCACCGGCGTGCTGTTCGATCAGGACGCGAAGCGCAGCGTGGAGCCGGAGGAGGTGCGTGGCACCCAGCAATGGACGCTGCCGTGCGGCGGTGGCGCGATCGCGCTGCATCGCGAGTGGAAGACGCCGCCGCGCATCGTCGTGCGTGTCGACGATCCGGCGCGCGGCATCTACGTCCAGAAGGTCTGAGCGATCAGCGCACGACCTGCGACGGCGCACTCGCGTAGAGGCCGTGGATCAGGTCGTAGAACGCGTCGTTCGTGAAGAACATCAGCTCCACGTAGCCGAGCGTGATCTGGTCACCCGAGGACAGCGGGCGCGGCGTGCGCGGCTGGAGCGGCTCGCTGTTGACCTGCGTGCCCGCCGACGAATCGTCGTCCCACAAGCGCCAGATCTCGTCGACGCACTCGAACCACGCGTGCCGCTTCGACACGCTCGCGTCGTCGAGGATCACGTCGCAGCTCGGCGCCACCCCGATGGTGACGATGTCCTGGTCCACGTCCTTGGGCGCGAGCTCCGCGACGAGCATCGAGTCCCCCAGCGCCTGGCGCGGGCGCTCGAGCAGCAGGCGATCCGTGGTCAGCTCGTCGAGCTTCGCGGGGTCGAGGTTCTGCAGCGTCCCGAGCGCGTGAACCAGGAACGGGTACGGATGCTGGGCCAGGAAGTGTTCGCGCCGGAGCGCCGCTTGAACATCGTAGGTGTTGATCGGCTCCAGCGTCCTGGACATCACCGGTCACACTCCGAGGAACAATCGATTGCCGAAGTTCCGCTCGAGCTCGGCCGCGAAGATCTTCTGCGCGGCCGTGTCGATGTCGTACGCCACGCGCTTGAACTCGAACACGCGCTCGTCCGTGTCGTAGATGGTGTAGCTCGCGCGGTTGTCGTAGTCGCGCGGCTGACCGACCGAGCCGACCGAGATGATGTAGCGGTGCTCGGGGCGGATGACGAACTTTGTCGCGACGACCTCGAACACCTCGTCGCGGGTCAGCGCGAACGACTTGCACAGGTGCGAGTGCCCGATGAACGTGACGGCGCCGAGGTCGTCCCAGATCTCGAGGCAGCGCGTCGCTTGCTCGACGGAGAAGATGTACTCGAACTCCTCGAGGTTGATCGGCGAGCCGTGGCAGAAGGTGATGTCACCCTCGCGAACCTCGTACGGGAGGTTCCGGAGCCACTGCATGTTCTCCTGGCTGATCTGCCGCGCGTGCAGATCGAGCGCCTGGCGAGCAGCGTCGTAGTAGTACGAGTAATCCATGCGACCCGCGACGGCGGCGTCGTGGTTCCCGAGGATCGTGAACGACGCGAGCTTCCGGATCAGATCGCAGCACTCGTTCGGGGACGCGCCGTATCCGACGACGTCACCGATACAGACGTACTTATCGATCCGCTCGGAACGGAACGCATCGACCACAGCGTTCATCGCTTCGATGTTCGCGTGGACGTCAGAGAAAATCCCGATCCTCATCTACGGCCGTCCGATGATACCTGAAACCGCTGTCACAATGACACCCTCGGCGGCGCCTAGGTCTGGATCAGATCCGACTCGTCGAGCTGCTCGCCCTCGTCGTCTTCCTCGATCAGGTCGGCATCGTCGAGCAGCTCCATGGGGCTCGACGCGTCGAGGGCTTCGAGACCGGCCTGCGCGGCGTCGGGGAGGCCCTGCTCGAGCGCCTCGAAGAAGCGCCGGGAGAACGCGCGATTGACCGTCACGTCGCGGCCCGCCTGGGACCCGTCGGCGCCGGGCCGCACCCGAACCTGATCGCGCGCCGCGGACGCGTGCAGCTCGAGCGCGTGCTTGGCCACGGGCGCCACGGCGCTCTGGCCGTTGGCCATCATCTCGATGGCCGCCTTGCCGCCACGCACCGCGATGTGGGCCATCGCCCACGCCACGCGCTCGGAGGCCTGGGGCGTGGCGCGCTCGCCGAGGCGCCCGAAGTTCGAGGCCAGCGGCATGAGGCCGGTCGGACCGACCTGACCGATCGCGCGCGCGACCTCGCGCCAGATCTCGGTCGGCTCGTTGAGCAGGAGGTCGATCACCGCCTGCGTGCCGTCCTCGGTGCGAAGCAGCGCGAGCGCGAGCGCGCACCCGTGGCGCAAGAAGCCCTTGCTCGACGAGAGCCCCTGGATCAGCGGCGCCGCGGCGGCGTCGCCGAACTTCACGCTCATGCCGAGCACGCGCACGGCCTCGGCGCGCGACATCTTCGCGACGGCGGCGATGACCGGCACGGCCGCCCTCGCCTCTCCGCGCTCGCAGAGCTCGATCGCCGCCGAGACGCGCTTCTCGCGATCGTCGAGCATCGCGAGCAGCTCGTCGACGGATGCCTTGGGACGCTCGCGCCCCTTGGGCGGCGTGCCACCGATCGAGCCCGAGACCGCTGGCGCCTCCTCGCTCGTGACCGGCGAGCCGTTCGTGCGCGGCACCTGGTTCGTGACGCCCGTCGTGGCCGACGGCGCGGGTGCGGGTGCGGTCGCGACGGCGGCGCCGTCCTTCTTCGTCAGCTCGACGCCCAGCGCGCGCGCCTCCTCGGCGAGCGCCTTCGCGTTGTCGGCGGTCGCGTCGGCGTCGATGTCGAACGCCGTCGTATGGCGCTTGAGCTTCTCGAAGCCGTGATCGAGCCGCACGACGAGATCGCGGCGCGAGCGCGCGAGGCCCTCGCTGACGGCGACCTGCGCGAGCTCGGGGCCCATCCATAGACCCCACTGGACCGCGCTCTCGAGCACGTGACGGCGCAGCTCGCGCCACCGCGGCAGCGGGAATCCGCGCGTGCAGACGAGGTAGTCCTCGCGGATCGGCCGCGCGAAGCGGCGCGCCATCGCGATCGCCCGGCGCAGGCTCTGCGCGCTGTCGAGCTGCGCGAGCTTGTCGTCGCGGAACTCGTTCGCATCCGTGTGCTCGACGCCGAGCAGATCGAAGCCGGCCCCGGTCACGAGGTCGCGCGCGCGGTCGTACGACGGCGTTCCATCGCCGAGCCCGCCCGACGACAACCCGCGCAGGTGATCCTCGGCGGCGCGAACGATGTAGCCGACGTTCTCCGCGAGCGGCGCGACGAGCTTCACGCGGCGAATGCGGCGGCCGCGCACGACCAGCTCGATCGTCAGCTCGAACTTCTTGGCGAGGACGGCGAGCACGGCGCGGTGCGTGTCGAGCGCGATGTCGAGCGTGATCGTCGCGAGCTGCGTCGTCGACGGGACGCGCAGCGCCGCGGGCGGGCCGATGACGAGCGCGATCACCGGGTAGTACGACGTGCGGTGCAAGAGGACGCGCACGTCGAGCTTGCCGCCGAGGCCGCGCGCGAGCTGGTCGCCCGCGACGAGCGCGAGGCGTACACCATCGGGGCCGACGGTGATCGACGACGTGTCGCGGCTCGCGGCCTTGTCGAGCCACGCGTCGGCCGCAGAGTCCGGTAGCTCCTGCGTCTCGGTGGTCAGCGGATCGGCGCCGGCGGGAACGATCGAGGCGCCGCCCGTGATCTCCTCGTCGAGCGGCAGTTCGATCGGGAGCTCGGCGTGCTTCGCGTGCGCGCCGTTGCTCGCCGTCGGCTTGGGCGACTCGACGCCGGTGATGATCTGGTCCTCGAAGCCCGACTCGTCGGCGCCGATCGACTTCTGGCTCTCGCGCCGGATGCGCTCCTCTTCGATCGCCACGTTGGCGAGGCTCGTCTCGATCTCGTCGAGCTCGTCGAGCGGCACCGGCTTGGTCTCGAGGCCATCGACCAGCAGGCCCGGCATCGGCAGTGGGAGCGGCGTCGGCTCGGTGTTGCCGGTGACCGGTGGCATAGCACCGAAGCCCGCCGCGATCGGCTGCGCCATCGGCGCCTCGGCCGTCGGCGCCATGCCGATCGTCGTGCGATCGCCCTGGATCTCGTCATCGTCCGGTGGGGGCGCGAGCGGCGCGGGAGCCTGCGGGGCGCGCGCGATCGTCGTCTTCGCCGCATCCTGCGCGGCTTGCGCGGCAGCTTGCGACGCCGCCGCCGCGATCATCGTCTTGCGCGCGTCGCTACGCAGGCGATCGATCTCGCCGCGCGCTTTCTCGAGCTCGGCGCGGGCGCGCTCGACGGCGTTGGCCTTGGTGTCGAGATCGAGGGCGCGCCGCTCCAGCTCGCGCGCGCGCTTCTCGTTCGACTCGCGGACCTTCTCCAGCTCGGCCGCGCGACCATCGAGCTCGGCACGCAAGCGCACGAGCTCGCTCGACGCGCTGTCGTGGTGCACCTTCTCGAGCGCGTCACTCGCGCGCTTCTCGAGCAGCGCACGAAGCCCGGCGGCGCCGTAGACGACGGTGAACTCCTTCGCGTACGGCGGGATCGCGGCGTCGTCCGAGCGCATGCGCTGCAAGAGCGCGATCCGCTCGTCGAGCTCGCGGTGGCGGTGCGAGTCCGCGAGGATCAGCACGAGCAGCTCGTTCGCGGGATCGTGGTAGACGACCGGCACCGCGACGCGGATCGACTCGCCGCTCTCCGCGCGGACGACGTTGAGCGCCATCACCGGATCGTCGGTGTGGAGGCGGTCGACCAGCTCCGGATCCGTCGACGCGTCGATCGTCGTGTAGACCTGCGCCGCGATCAGATCCCCGCGAGGACCGGTGACGTGGACCGTCGTGGTTTGCGTGCGCCCGAGCGCTCCACGATACGCAGGTGTCGCGGGTGCGGGTGTGCGGGCGGTCCCCCTGGCCATCGCGTAGGCATATCGCGACGATGCCGCACAGCTCAATCGAGAAGTGGCCTGATCAGGGTGACGTCGCGCGCCTTAGAGATTCGACGACGGCCGATTGTTCGAGCACAGCGCATGTGATGGAGCCGTTGCTACCTGCGCTACCGGATGGCCCGAGGCGTGGTCGTCCGCCGTTGCCGCACCAATTGCACGAGGATGTGCTTCGAAGCGAATCGGCGACTGACAATAGGGAACCGAGGAACCGAGAACCGTGAATTGTGATCCCTCGGATCCGCTCTTAATTGACGCTGCCGGACGGCTCGTCGCTGATCTGCTCGGGGACGTCGTCGTCGACGTTGCCCATCATCTGCGCCGCGACCGCCACCAGCACCTCGTGGACGTGCTCCAGGGTGTCGAGGCGGCCACACAGCGAGTAGTAGTCCTCGATCGAGACCTCGCCCATGCGCGCCAGGGCTTGCTGGACGTACGGCCGCATCCGGGGCGGCGCGTCGAGCTCGGAGTCGAGGTCATCGAGGTCGGCCTGCGCGATCGCCGCGGCGACGAAGCCCGCCGGCTGGAAGTTGAGCCCGGTCGGCAGCACCATGCGCCACTCGACCTCCTTGTTGCCCTCGTCTGGATCGGGGCCGCCGCTCAGCTCCCAGCGACCGCCGAGGCGGCGCCGCACGACCTCGCCGAAGTACGCCCCCGACGTCGTGATGATCAGCTGGAGGGTCGCGATCTGCGTGCCCTCGACGGTGCGCAGGTAGTGATCGAGCACCGGCAGCGTGTCGCTGTCGTACTCGAGGGTGACGCCGAGCGCGTTGCGGACGTACGTCACCACCTGATCGGCGTACTCGCGTACGCGCGGTGGCACGGGATCGTCCATGCCCCCCAGCCTAGCGTGTTCGGGCTTAGTCGACGACCGTGAACTGCACGATCGTGCTGCGCGATCGCAGCATCACGAACGCCGGCACTTCGTTCTTCGCGGCTTCACCGAGCTGTGCTTCGACCCACCCGTCCGTCGAGGTTCGGGCGGACGCATGCGCGGATCCGAGGTTCACACGCGTGCCCTGCGCCCGGACCACGAGCGGCGTGTTGTTGCGGCGAAGCTTGACGTCGAGATCGCCCTTGAGGCTCGACACCACGATCCGCCCGCGCAGCGAGACCTCCGCTTCGAGGACGATCCGGCCGGTGGTGGTCGTCAGCTCGATGTCGCGGGCGCGCACGCGGCGACCCGCGATGCGCCCGCTGTTCGCCGACGCGATCAGGCGCTCGCCGTTGATCGAGTCGAAGTCGAGATCCGACGACAGGCTCTGCGCGTCCACGGATCCGAACACCACGGACATCTTCGTCGAGCCGCTGATCGTGTGCGTCGAGAGATCGCCCGCGACGTTCGACACGGCGATCGGCCCGGTCGCCGAGTCGAGCTCGCCGCCCGCGTCCATCTTCGTGACCTCGAGCTTGCCGGAGCTGACCGCCGCGTCGACGCGCGCGTTGTGCGGCGCGCGGATGATCAGATCGATGCGCACGTTGCCGCGCGACAGCGGCTTGCTCTCCTTGTCGCGGTCCGCGGTCGTCGCGATGCGAACGCTGCCGTCCGGGTTCGGCACGAGCGAGACGCGCAGACGATCCAGGCCTTCCTCGTCGGGCGCGGTCTTGCGCGTCTCGATCAGGATCGACTCGCCGTCGTAGCCTTCGACCTTCACGTCGCCGAGCGGGTTGTCGATCGCGAGCTGCTTGATCGGCGAGCCGGCGACCGGCTTGACCTCGAGGCGCGCGCGCTCGACGAGCTTGCCGTTCGCCGAGCCCGAGCCGTCGGCGAACGCGGGCGCGGTCAGCGCCGCAAACGCGACGAGCAGCGCGGCTCTCACGGAGCGGCTCCCGAGGCGAGCGCTACCTCGTCGCGGACCGCGGCGGCCTGCAGGTAGCGGATCAGGGTGCGCCACGCCTTCTGCTTGGGGCGGCCGGCTTCCGCGTTCTCGATCGTCGCGCGCAGATCGGCGACGTGCGCGTCGAACGTGGTGCGGTCGACGTCGCTCCACCGCGGGCGCTGCTCGTTGGCGAGCGCGAGCAGCTCCTCGGCGGCGTCGGCGTAGCTGTCGGTGACGCGCGCGGCTTCACCGGCGAGATCTTCGGTGACGTCGCCGTAGCTCGGCGCGGGCGGCGCGACCTCGGGTTGCGATGGCGTGGCGATCATCGGCGATTCAGACGGGCTCGGCGCCGGATCGGGTTCGCTCGAATCGCCGCCGTTCGAGCGCCACACGACGAACGTCACGACCGCCGCGGCGGCGACGCCACCGAGTGCCAGCTGTGGCCACGTCGGTGCGAGCATCCGCGACCAGCGAGCGAGCGTGCGCTTCCACGCGGGCTTCTGCGCATCGGCGACCTCCTCGTTCGCGAGCGCCGCTTGCACGTTCGCCCACAGCGATGGCGGCGGATCGACGGGCGGCAGATCGCGCAGCCCGTCGCGCAGTGCGCCCTCGTCGGCGGCGACCTGCCGGCAGGCCGCGCACGATCGCAGGTGCCCGCGGATCGCACTGCCGCGATCGTCGGCGAGCTCGCCGTCGAGGTACGCGGTCAGCTGCTCCTGGGTCTCGCGACAGTTCATGCGGTGGTCTCCCGATGCCCGACGAGCTGCGGCCCGAGCAGCTCGCGCATGCGCGCACGCGCCTTGTGGAGCTGCGACTTGCAGGTGCCGACGCGGCACTCGAGGATCGCGGCGCACTCTTCGTGCGAGAGGCCCTCGACGTCGTGCAAGACGAGGATCGCGCGATAGCCCGCGGGCAACAGCGCGAGCGCGCCTTCGATGCGCGCGGCCAGGCCTGGATCGCGCTCGGTCACCGGCGGTGCGGGCATGTCGCTCAGACCATCATCGCCGACTTCGTGGCGGCGGCCGCGCTTCGCGAGGTGCGAGAGCGCCGCGTTGACGGTCAGGCGGTAGATCCACGTCGATAGCTGCGAGTCGCCGCGGAAGTTCGCGAGCCCGCGGAACACGCGGACGAACACCTCCTGCGCGACCTCCTCGGCATCGCTCGCACCGACGATCCGGTGCGCCATGCCGAACACGCGGCGCTTGAACTGGTGATAGAGCATCTCCATCGCGCGCGCTTCACCGCGCCGGCACGCGGCGATCAACTGAGCATCGTCGGCGAGCTGTGCGGCCACGCGAGGGCGAGGGTCGGCGAGCGTTGGGACTGGAACGGATTCGGCTAGATCACTCACGAGCTCCCCGCTGATCCGCCGGGAGTCGGACGTGGGCGGATCGTTGGTAGGACCAGCGTCCTCGCCCGAGCGTTGCCCGGCTGGTGGCTGGTTCCGTGGTGGCACGATGGCAGGCACTCTAGCGTCCAGAACGCCTGATGTCGCAAGCGCTTTCGGTCGGGCCCGTGGCATCCAGTGGCAGCCTCGATCCCTCCATCCGCGGTAGCGGTGTGTGTATGATGGGCCGGTGAACGCGCCCCTGGTGGTTGGCCTCGGACGTATCGGGGTCGCGATCTCGGGCCTGGCCCCCAACCTGCCGACCGGGGACGCCGCGACCGAGCTGGCGGCGCTGGCCACGACTCCCGCCCCCGGGATCGCGGTCGCCCTCCGCGCCGCCCTCCGGCTCGGGTGCCGGGCGCGGGCGGTCGGCACCCACGGCGCGGACCTGCTCGGCCAGCTCGCCCGCACGGCGCTGCGCGAGGCGGGCATCGACACCGAGCTTCTCCGAGCCGTCGGCACGAGCGCCTGCGACCTCGTGACCGTGGCCAGCGACGGGACCGCGCGCGGACACTTCAAGGGCGAGCGCGGCGAGCCGATCACGGTCGACTCGCGCGCCGCGCTCGACGGTGCGCACGCGCTGCTGATCGACGGCAGCGAGCCCAAGGATCAGCTGATCGCGGCGGAGATCGCGAAGAACAACAAGCTGCCGGTGATCTTCGACGTCAGCGAGATGCGCGAGGGCACGTCGGACTTGATCAGCTCGTGCGACATCTTGATCGCGTCCGAGCGCGAGGCCTCCGAGCTCGCGCCGCGCGGCGAGCTGAGCGACGCGCTCGAGGAGCTGTTGCAGCTGGGGCCGCGCGCGGTCGTGATCACGCTGGGCGCCGACGGCGCGATCGGTCGCCACGGCGATCGCATCGTGCGCTGCCCCGCGTTTCCGGCCGAGGACGCGCTCGACAGCTACGGCGCGGGCTCGGTGTTTCACGGAGCGTTCGCGGCGGCGCTGCTCAGCGAGCTGCCGTTTCATCGCTGCATGGAGCTCGCCGCCGCGGCGGCGTCGCTGTCGATCCGCGAGCTCGGCGCGTGGTCGGGCATGCCGAGCCGCGACGAGGTGCTCGCGCTCACCAAGACGCGGCGGACCTAGATTGAAACAAAGGCGGTCGTCGGTCGCGCTTCGATCGCGAATCCGAGGCC
>CAZUAR010000005.1:0-336832 GCA_964617845.1 uncultured Kofleriaceae bacterium
GTCGGTCGTGAGAGCACGACGCCCGCGGTCGCAGCGTCCGCGAGGAGCTCGAGCAGAACGCGCACGACACGGGCGCCGACGAACCCGCGCACGACGGGGCCACTGCGCGCGCCGAGACGACGAACCCTCAGCGGCACGACTGCGCACGCCGGCTCGATTCGGCAGAGCTTTCTCCAAGGGCATCCGGCGAGCTCGCCGCCTCCAGAGGGGTTGTGTTGAGGGCGCCTCGCTACGGACTTCGCCGAGCGTCTCGACGCCGGCTCGACGAGCGGACTGCGCGAGAGGTCGTGTCCTCATCGGTGTGTAGAGACGGACCCGCTACAAGAACCTGCTGCTGGGCGTGTTGCGCTCGGGCTTGATGTCGCTGACCGAATGGCTCTCTCGCCAGTGGTCTTGCGCCGACGATGCCCCCGATGAGGTGCGAAACCGCTGCGCGCGCATCGCTTTCGCGCGAATGCAGCGCTCCACAAGTCCGGCCATCGGCCAAAATCAGAAGCCCCGACGCAACTCGCGATGATCACCGTTCACGCATTCACACAAGAAGAGGGACTCTTGACCACTGGCGCGAGCGCGAGCGTCATTCGATTCGGCAGAGCTTTCTCGAAGGGCCTCCGGCGCGCTCGCCGGCAGCTGAAGGGTTGCGTCGAGGACTCCGCGCTCACGACTTCGCCGAAGCGTCTCGACGCCGGCTCGACGAGCGGTTCGGGCGCGAGCGCGGGCACGAGCGTTCGCCTGACAGGCTCGGCCGTTCTGGGTCGTTCTACGGCCGTTCTCGCTCGCAGGCGCCCCACAGCGCGGCGATGCGCGCCTCGTCGTCGGCGGTCGGCGCGATCGTGACGTTCCCGGAGCGCATCACCGACGGCGCGTCGATGTGCGGCAGGCCCATCGCGTGGCCGAGCTCGTGCGCGATCACGATCGCGAGCGGCACGGGGTCCGTGATCTTCGCGTTGATGTAGATGACGGCGTTCTCGTCATCGTAGAGGCCGTGAAACGCCTCGGCCGCGTCCTCGAACACGAGCCGGATCTCGGCGCCCTGCGCGCCGGTCGCGCTCGGCTCCATGCCCCACGACGCGAACGCCGCGCGCACGCCGGACGCGCGGAGCTCGTCGGCCGGCATCGCGATCGCGATCGGTTCGCACGGATCGAACGTGATGTCGATCGTGGTGTCCGGCTCCGCGCCGCACGCCGAAAGCGCCAACGCGAGCAGGCTTGCGTACCACCACCGCGGCAAGGCGATGACAGTAGCAAGCCAGCTCGCGCGACTTCAACGTGAAATTCGACTGCGAGGTTCCTCTAGAACGCGTAGCCGATGTTCGCGTTGACGCCCCAGCGGTGCATCTCGGCGCGCGAGTTGCCGTCGAGGCCCGACAGCGACGGCATCAGATCTTCACCGGTCGCCGCGCGGAACTCGCCGCGCGCGTCGAGCATGAAGCCCTCGTACTTGTAGGCGAGGCCGACGCCCATCGGGATCTCGAGCACGTCGTCCGCGTCGCGGACGTCGCTCGTGTTCACGCCCTGGTTCTGCAGGTTGTAGTGGCGCCACGCGGCACCGGCGAACGCGAACGGCTGCACCATCGAGTCCTTTGTCAGGTTCAGGCGCAGGTTGCCCTGCACGCCGTTACCGACGAGCAGCGCGTCGCCGTCGAGTCCGAGCGCGTTGATCGACTGCGCGGAGCCGATGTAGGCGGCCTCGAAGCCGACCCAGTCGCGCGTTCCGAAGATCGCGCGCGCGTTCCACGCGCCGCCGTCATCGGTGCTCGAGCGCAGCGAGTCGTTGGTGAAGCCGTCGACACCGCCACCGAGCACGAACGCGACGCCGTACCGCTCGAGGAACGGCTCCTCGTTCGCGACCACGACCGTCTCGGTGTAGACGGGCGTGTACGTCGTCGTGGTGGTTGTCTGTTGCGGCATCGGATCGACGACGACCGGATCGGTGACGACCGGCGGCGGGACAGGGGCCGGTTGCGTCGTCGGGTTGGCCGGATCGATCGGGGTGGTGGGATCCGTCGGGGTGATGGGATCGGTGCTTGGCTGATCGGGCGTGCCCTGCGCGGCGGCAGCACCGGCCGTGATGGCTAGACCGAGCCCTACGGTCGCGAGACCGCGAAGCACTTTGGCGAGACTAAGCATGAGAGTTCCTCCTGCCACTTCGACGAGCATCGGATGTGCCGACAGACGTGCCTGTCGCACCGCCGCTGGCCGCGTCGTCGCCGTCGGGCTGGTCGCGATGAACGCCCGTTGTGCGCGCACGCCCGCACGGTCGGGTCCGTCAGGGCTGCGAGGACCTGCAGTCCTTGTTCGGTCCCTCGGTCACCACGCAGGTGATGTCCCACGTGACCGACGGGTTCTTCGCCTGGAGCTTGTGCTTGCCGACCGGCAGCCGGGCCGAGAGCCCGCGATAATCGCTGTAACCGAGCTTGCGCCCCTGGAAGTAGACGTCCGCGAACCCCGGGCTGATGCGGATCACGACCGAGCCGGTCCTCGTGATCTCCTTCAGCGTGCGATCGACCGTGACGGTCTTGCCGGCCTCGAGGTCGATCGCGAACGACAGCGTCTCGAACCCCGACTTGGACAGCGAGAGGCGCTGCCCCTTCGCCGCGGCGAGGTTCTCTCGGACCAGGGGCGTGACGCCGAGCGATCGACCATCGAGGGTGACGGACACGCCGACCGGATCGGTCTTCACCTCGAGCGTCGCCGGCGCGGCGACGAAGCTGCGATCGACGACGAGTGTCTGCCCTGCTTCGAGCGTCACCTCGTAGTCGATCGGTAGGTAGCCGTCGAGCTCGAGATGGATCTTCTGAACGCCGACCGCGAGGTCCCCGGTGCGACCCGGCGTGACGCCGTCGAGCGGCCGTCCGTTGATCGTTCCCTTCGCCCCCGGGGGCGTGGTGCGAATCTCGATGTTGCCGGTCTTCGGTGCTTCGACGATCACCGCGGCGTCGACGACCTTCGTCGACGTCTGTCCCGCGTTGTCGCCGCGGGTCATCGCGAACACCGCGATGCCACTACCCGCCGCGATCAGCGCCGCGAGCGCGATCCAGCGCCCGGTCTTCGCCGGCGGGGTCACGTCGGCGGTCACCGACTTCGTGCCGGTGACGATCGACTTGTGCGAGCCCGACGCCGACGGATGCGGCTCGTCGGGCATCGGTTCGTCCCGCGGCACCTGGCCCGTCGGCGGTCCGCCGACCTCGGTGCGCCGGTCGCGATCCATCGACGCCTCGAACAGCGCGTGCATGTCGGTGTCGCCCGGCATCGCCTCACCCTGCGACGAGTTTCTCCGCGCGCGCGGCGCCGCGACCTTGGTGTTGACGTCGACCTCCTCGAGCTGCGAGAGGCCGTCCGCGCCGAGCTTGCGGAACAGCCCCGTCGACGTCGCGGGCTCGGTGCCCGTCTGGGTCTCGCTCGGCTTGTTGTTCGTCACCGCGGTCTGGCGCGCGGCCGTTGGGTTGTCGTTGAGCTGCTTGCGAATGACATCGTCGAGCGACGCCGCGCCGCCCGACAGGCGCTTCGCAGGGATCACGGTGGCGAGCGCCTCGGCGACGTCGAGCGCCGTCGCCATGATCGACGACTCGTACGACAGCTCGATCAGCGAGCGCAGCACGGTCGCGGGCCGGCTCGGGCGATCGATCGGCTTTCTCGACAGGGGCCCCGCGAGCACGTCGTCGAGGCGCGAGGGCAAGCCGGGCCGCAGCGACGACATCTTGGGGATCGGCATCGACTCGATGTTCTTCGCGATGTCCTCCGCCTCGTCGCCGGGGAACAGCTTCGTCCCCGTGAACAGCTCGAAGATCACGCTCGCCGCGGAGAACAGATCACTGCGCGTGTCGAGCGTGTCGCCGCGCGCTTGCTCGGGCGACATGTACCGCCACTTGCCCATCACCTTGCGCGGCCCCGCCCCGCCCTTCGCGTGCGGCCGCGCCGCGACGGCGATGCCGAAGTCGGCGATCTTCACCTCGCCGGCGCGCGACACGAGGATGTTCGACGGCGAGACGTCGCGATGGACGACGTTGTGCCCGTGCGCGAAGTCGAGCGCGCGAACGATCTCGATCGCGATGTGGAACGCCGCCGGCAGCGGCACCTGGCGGCCCTCGTCCTTGAACTTGCGGAGCATCGCCGCGAGGTCGAGGCCGTCGACGTACTCCATCGCGATGAACAGCGACTCGCCGATGCGGCCGAAGTCGAAGACCTGGACGATGTTCGCGTGTGACAAACGCACGGCGACCTTTGCCTCGGCGATGAACCGCGCGGCGAACTCGGGGTCCTTCGCGAGCTCGGGCAAGATGCGTTTGATCGCGAGGGTTTTCTCGAACCCGTGGGCGCCGTAGGCCTTCGCCAGGAACACCTCGGCCATCCCTCCGACCGCGATGCGATCGAGGACGTCGTAGCGCTCGAGCGATTTCTGGACTGGCTCTTCCATGCCCTGGACGTCGAGATCGAGGCCGCCCCCCGAAAGGTGCCATATAGTAGTGGAATGTCGCCCGGCTTGGCGGCCCCACGGCTATTCGTCTGCGTCCTCGTGGCCACCCTGCAGGTGGCCGCGCCGGCGCTCGCGCAGCCTGCGCCGGTGACGCCGCCGGAGAGCGGCGTGGTCGGCCCCCGGGTCCGGCGACCGGTCGCCGTCGTGAACCTCGACCTCACCGGCAACCGAGACCTCGTCGACCTCTCCCGCGCGATCACGAAGGCGCTCGAGGTTCACTCCGCGCTCCGGCCGCTCGACCTCGCGGGGAGCTTGTTCGAGACGATCGTCGATCCCGACGAGGATCACCTGCGGAAGGCGCGCAAGGCCGAGCGCGAGGCGATGGCCGAGCTCGACAACGGCCGCTTTCCCGACGCGGACGAGATCGCGAGGCGCGGTCAGGAGGAGCTGTTGCTCGTGACCCCGTCGCAGGCCGTGCAGCTCTACGCGCAGCTCGCGTTCGTCCGCGGCAAGGCGCTCCTCGGCACCAACCAGATCAAGGAAGCGCGCGAGCAGTTCTCGCTGTCGCAGCGGCTCGACCCGGCGCGCCCGCTCGATCGCAAGCGAGAGCCCCCGGACGTGGTCGCGGCCTACGATGCGGCCTCCTCGGCCGCGGCCCCGATCGGCAAGATCGAGATCGAGACCAAGGGGACCGTGTGGATCGACGGCTCCGAGAAGGGCTTCGCCCCGAACCAGTACGTGATCGCATCGGGGCTTCACGTCGTGTGGGTCACGCACCCGGATCGCGCGACGAGCGGCGTCGAGATCGACGTGAAGCCGGGGCAGACAGAGGCGACGAAGGCGAACGTGCCCGAGCTGTCGGCGTCGCCGAGCGAGAAGCTCCAGCGCGCGCGGCAGGCCGTCGCGCGGGCACCGGACGACGGCGCGAAGATCATCGCGATGAAGCGCGTCGCCGAGGTCACCGTCGTGAAGGACGCCGTCGTGCTCTCGCTCGCGAACGGAAAGATCGTCTATCAGACGTGGCGCTCCGACGACGCGGATCGCGCGCCGGGCTTCTCGCCCAAGCACGAGCGCAACCCGCGGGATCCGATCGTGAAGGTGTTCGACGACCTCTTGCCTCCGCCGGTCGAAGAGGATCCACCGGGCGTCGTGTTCCCGATCCCGATCGACGACACGCGCTGGTACCAGAAGCCGTCGTACTGGGCCGGCATCGCGTTCGGCACCTCGCTCGTCGCCGTGGGCGCGTACTTCTTGATCACGTCGCTGTTGCCCGACACCGTGCAGGGCCCGGGCGACATCGGCCTCAGCCGCCCCGAGGATCGCGTCCTGCGATGAAGCTCGCGGTCGTCGTCGCGCTCCTCGTCGCCGCCTGCGATCCACCGCAGCCCGCGCTGGATCTGCAGCTGTCGTCGGGCCCGGCGCAGGAGTGTCCGTCGACGGACTGCAGTGACATCCCGATGTCGTGCCGGATGTTCATGAGCGTGCGCATCCTCGACCCGGGCGATGCGATGGCCCCGCTCCACTCGGAGTGCCTCGAGATCCCGATGACGATCGCCGGCACGCTGTGCCCGATCGGCGGCCTGGAGCTGCAGCCGCACACGCTGCCGTATCGCGATCTCGAGGTGCAGGTCGCGATCTTCCCCGAGGAGGCCGTGATCCCGCCGAGCGACGAGAACCCGTTCTACCAGTGCCCGACCGGCACGATGTACGACGCCGTGAACGGGTTCCCCGTCTCCCTTCCGGATCAAGTCACGCCGGCGCTCGGCGGTCGCGGGTACTACCGGCCGGGCGACGACGTGATCGAGGTGACGCTCGGCTGCTCGGACGTGGAAGCGCTCGCGACCGACCAGTGCGAGGGCGTCGCGTCGGTCGGCGTGAACGCGACGGTCGACGACTTCGACACGCACCTCAGCGTCGATCGCGACGAGGCGCGCAGCCTCGATGTGCGGGTCGGACAGCCGCGCGCACAGGGCGTGGGCTTCGTCCTCGAGACGAGCGATCTCACCGAGCTGATGGATACGCCGGCCGCGGCGCCGGCGTGGTCCGGAACGGTCGGCGAGCTGTTCACCACCTACGCGTGTCTGACGGTTCGCGACGACACGCCGCAGAGCACGACGAGCGTCGCGTGCAAGCGCGCGAAGATCACCGACACCACGATCGAGCTCAACGGTGCGAGCTCCGGCGTGCGGCTCAACAAGGCGACCCTCGATCAGATCCTCGCCGCGCTCTCGCTCTCGCAGTTTCCAGCGGACGGGCTCACCGTCGGCGTGGTGATCGAGAGCGGCGCGCCGGCATCGGGTCAGGTCGTGACTCCGTCGGAAGGCACGATCGAGTACCTCAGCGCCAATCGCGCGACCGTCGGCGGAACGATGACCTCGGGCGGCCCGAACGGCAGCGTGTTCGTGTCGCGAGATGCACCGTTCGGCACGCTGTTCACGACGAACAAGCTCGGCGTGACCGCATCCAAGATCGGCGGTCGTATCCAGAACAAGGTCACCGTGGTCGTGCTCGATCTGTCGAACCCCGGCACCGAGCAGTAGTCACTTCTTCTTGCGTACGACCTGGATCGTCACGTCGCCCGTCGGACGCGTCCGGCATGCGAGGCGCACCTTCGTGATGTGATAGACGTTGCCGAGGTGCTTGCGCTCCTCGTCGGTGAACGGGTTCGTGTGCTCCGCGCCCGCGATGATCTTCACGCGGCACAGCCCGCACGTGCCCTTGCCGACGCAGGCGGTGTCGATGCCGGCGGTGACCTTCGCGCCCGCGTCGAACAGCGACTCGCCCTCGCGGATCTCCGACGTGATCGGGCCGTCGTCGCGAAGGATCGTGATCGTCGGCATCAGGAGCTCGCGAGCGCGCGAAGGTGGACGAGCAGCGCGTCGAGATCGCCCGGCTCGATCAGCGGGTTCATCAGGGCCGAGCGCAGGAAGTAGCCGCGCGGCAGCTGGGTGCCGACGATGTAGAACCGGCCGTCCTCGACGACCTTCTGCCGCAGCGCGCGGTTGGTCGCGTCGAGATCGCCCGCGCCGCCGGTGTAGCGGTAGCAGACGATGTTCGACGCCGGCGCGAGCGCGAGCTCGAAGTCCGGCGCGGCGGCCACCTTGTCCGCGAGCAGACGCGCGAGGTGGCACTGGCGGTCGACGATCGCCCCGAACAGCTCCTCGCCGTGCGCGCGCAGCGCGGTCCACACATCGATCGACATCGCGCGCTTCGTGCACTCGAGCGTCCGCGTGCCGAGGTCCCACCACATCCGCTTCGCGTCGCTGCGCGGATCGGAGCCGGGATCGCCGCCGGCGAACAGGTACGAGGCGTGCTGCGCGAACGCGTCGTAGGCGCGGTCGCCGTCCTTGAACAGCACCGCGGTGATCATCGCCGGCATCATCAGCAGCTTGTGCGCGTCCCAGACGACGGAGTCCGCGCGCTCGATGCCCGCGAGCTTCGCGCGCTCGGTCTTCGACAGCGCGGCGCCTCCGCCGTGCGCGGCGTCGACGTGGAGCCACAGGCCGTGCTTGTCGGCCACGTCGGCGAGCTCGTGCAGCGGGTCGAACGCGCCGACCGCGGTCGAGCCGGCCGCACAGACGATGCCGATCACGCGGCGATCGCCCGCCGTCGCGAGGGCATCCTCGACCGCGCGCGCGGTCAGCTGATGCGTTTCGCCGATGTTCGCGGGGATCGCGCCGCCATCGCCCCAGCCCATGATGTGCAGCGTTCGCGAGACGGAGTAGTGCGCGTCGCGCGACGCGATGACGGCGAGCGGCGGCCCGGCGTGCGCGCCCGCGCCCCACGCGTCGAACCCCGCCTTCGCCTGCCGCATCGCGAGGAGCGCGGTCAGGTTGCCGAGCGAGCCGCCCGACGTCAGCACGCCGCCCGCGCCCGCGGGCATGCCGAGCTTGCCGCGCATCCAGTCGATCACCGCGATCTCGATCGGCACGCTCGCCGGGCCCATCTCGAGGACCGCCATGCCGTTGTTGAGCATCGCGCTCACGAGCTCGGCGAGCGTGGCACCCGGCAGCGGCGGCGGCACCTGGTGCGCCATGCAGCGCGGGTGCGCGATCGCCGTGGATGCGCGCGCGATCCGCGCGAGGTCGTCGACGAGCTCGCCGCCCGAGAGCCCCTTCGCCGCCCACGCGTCGCGCGCCTCGGCGGGCGCGAGCCACGGCAAGACGACGCCCTCGCGCGCCTGCCACCTGCCGAGCTGATCGGCGAGCGCGTCGATCAGGCGATGTCCGTCGGCGCGAAACCGCTCGGGGTCGTAGGCATCGCGGATGGCGTGAGGAACGTCGTCGGCCACGTGGGCCCAGAAGACTACACGGTCTAGTAGATCGGGTTGATGATCTTCACGTCGCTACCGCCGACGAACGCGTACGAGCCGACGTTGTAGTAGCCGTACACCGACAGGCCGAACGGCGTCGTCGAGGTCGTGTTGTGCTTGCCCGCCGCGATCGGGCACGTGAGCTGCTCGTACATCGTACCGGCGACGATGCCGATCGGCGCCTTCACGCAGTTCGAGAACTCCGCGCCGTCGAGGGAGTTGCCGTCCATCGACACCGTGCTGCCGACCGGCCGCGAGAACACGGCGTAGTTGGACTGGAACGTGTCGGGGACGAGGAACACGTACTCCTTGCGATGCTGCTCCGCGGCGGGGATCAGGATCTGCGCCGGGTCTCCGACGTAGCCGTACTTCACGAAGTGCTGCGACACGAGGTAGCTCGCGACCTGCACCGGCGCGCTCGCGGACAGCGCGAAGCCGACCGTCGACGCGAACGTCTTGTCCTGCCGCGCGTTCAGCACGAACTGGTTGTTCGGTGCGGGC
This sequence comes from uncultured Kofleriaceae bacterium, assembly GCA_964617845.1. Classification (GTDB taxonomy): domain Bacteria; phylum Myxococcota_A; class Polyangia; order Haliangiales; family Haliangiaceae; genus JABFXX01. The sequence continues at coordinate 9,231 of CAZUAR010000005.1, forward strand.
AGCGTCGTCGTGACCATGGTGCCATCGACGGTGCCGACGACGCGGATGATGTCGGGCTCCTTCCACGTCGCGTGCGTCGAGCGGAGCGGGCTGCGCGCCACCGCGAACTCCTTGCCGAGCGCGGTCACCGGGAACAGCTGCTCCTCGAGGTGATCCGTACAGCACGTGTCGTCGCCGCCCTGCGAGTCGTCCCAGCCGGGCGGGTACTCGACCTCGGCGCCGCCGAAGCCCGCGCCGCGCTCGTTCGAGGTGAACACGACGATCGGCTTGTCGGCGCGGATGTACGTGCCGGTGAAGTCGCCGTCGCGGCCGCCCATCACCGCCGACTGGCAATCGAAGATGCCGGCGTTCTCGGGCTGATCGCTCTCGAGGTTCGCGGTCATGAAGCGCGACAGGTTCAGCGTCAGCGTCTGGCCCTTCTCGGTCATCGGGATCGCGATCCCGGAGCCCGTCATGCTCGCCTTGACCGCGTGCGAGAGCTCGACGTTCACGGTGGTGTTGTCCTCGATCGGGATGATCGTCACCGCGCCGTGGTCGGGGACGCCCTGGATGCCGGGCGTCGGACCGAGCGCGATCGAGCACGGGTTCGCGGTCTCGTAGCCGACGACGATGTAGTCGCGGCCGAGCGCTTGCCTCGGGATCAGCGTCGACGCGTCGTTCGAGTACTGCTGTATGATCGGGTTGAACTGGTAGATGACGACCGGACCGCTCGTCTTGATGTGATAGGCGTGCGGCGCGACGAACGTGCCCGAGCCCGCGCAGTTCGCCGTGTACGAGCTGTTCTGCCCGTTGCAGCCGTCGACCTCGCGCTGCGGGAGGTTCAAGCGCTGCGGCGAGCGCGGCGGCACCGAGAGCTGGAGCACCGGCTGCTCGTTGACGGGCTGGCCGATGTTGGCCATGTTCGTCGAGACCGTCACCATCACCGGGAAGTCGTTGTTGTTCGCGACGACGATCGCGAACTGCGCGGCCGCGGCGTCGTTGTTCAGGCCGAGGATGTTCGAGACCTCGTTGTCGAGGTCGGCCGCCCAGAACTCGCAGCCGACGTTGGACGGGTTGTCCTCGGCGGCTTCGCACGGCGTCTTGCACTGGCCGTTCGAGCAGACGTTGTCGTTGGGACACGCCTCGACGAACGTGCCGTCGGTTCCCTCGCTGTTGCAGCGGTACACGTCGTTCGCCGACGCACCACCGCAGTACAGCTCGTCGGGGACGCACGTGATGCAGCCGTGCTCCACGTCGCAGACCTCTTCGGGGCGACAGAGGACGGGTGGATCGAAGGTTCCGTCCTCGTGGCACTGCGCGAACCCGAGAGCGCTACACACGCTCGTGCAATCAGGTCCGGTGTCTCGGTTGCCCGGGCCGCACGCGGCGACCGACGAAAGAATTGCGCAAGCAAACGCACCGATCGCGCGGTTGATCCCCATCGCGGGGAACGTCGCGCTAGTGCGGCACTCCGGTCAAGAACCTTCCACGCTCCGTATGGAATCGTGGCGAGGTTGTGACCCACGCCGCACCGCGTTGCTACGCACCTTCGTCGGTCGCCGCGTCAGCGGTAGCTTCCTCGCGATCCGCAAACGCACACCACGCGAGGAGCTCGAGAAGGTATCCCTCGGCCGCGCGGATCTCGCCGGCCGCGACCGACATCGAGGCCATCCAGGACAGGGTGCGGGCGCGGGGGCGGAGATCCTGGTCCGTCACCGTGTGTCGGCTGTGTTCGATGTTCGGCTGCATCATGACTCGATGTTCTTCATCAACGATGCCAAGCCGGCCCGACCACGGATTCCCGATGGTTCCGCGACCGTCCGTCGAACCCGGCGTGGCGGTCGCGCGCGGATCGAGCCGAGCGCCCCCGCCCACGCGCGAGGCGGGCACACGCCGATCGTCTAGGTCGTTGATCGCAGGAGCAACGCGACCGATCGTCGCGACCAGATCTCGGCGAGCGGCTGCGCCCCGCCCGTGAAGTGGCGCTCCGACAGCACGTCGGTCCAGGTGCCTTCGAGCGAGAGCGTCGTGTCCGGCCATCCGGGGGCGCCGACACCGAGCCGCGGAACGACGGCGACGAGGTCGTCGCCGCGCGCGAACGCGAACACGCGATCGGCGTGAGGGCCGCGCGCTGCGAGCGCGCGATACGCCCCGTCGAACAGCTGCGGGCTCTGCCGACGAAGCGCCAGCACGCGCCGCGTGACGTCGAGCTTCGCGCGATCGAGCTCGCTCGTCGGGGCGCGCGGCTCGTAGCGATCGCGATTGTCGGGATCGACGAGCGTCGCGACGCGAAGCTCGCTGCCCTGATAGAAGTCCGGCACGCCCGGCGCGACCAGCTTCACGACGAGCATGGCGAGCGAGTTGCGATCCCCGTGCGGCTCGATGCGGGCAGCGAGCTGCGCGATCTCGTCGAGGAGCGCGCGATCCTTGTAGATGCGATCGATCCACGCACGGCGCGCGGTTTCGTAGCGCTCGTCGGGTTTTCGCCAGCTCGTTCGCGTGCGGGCTTCTCGCGTCGCTTTCTCCGCGAAGCGCTGTGCGCGTTCGACGGAGAGCGGCCACGCCCCGACGAGCGTCTGCCACATCGCGAGCTCGAACACGCGATCGCGCTCGACGTCGCCCCACCACGCCGCCGCGCGCTCGCCCCACGACGACACCGCCGCGTCCCACACCGCGGGGATCTCGGACAGCACGGCGATCCGCGCGCGAACATCCTCGCCGCGCTTGGTGTCGTGCGTCGACGTCGCGTTCATGTCGCGCGTGCGCCGGATCGCGAGGCGCGCGTGCACATCCTCCGGTGCCGTCGCGAGCTGCGCGACGTCCGCGCCGACCTCGCATCGCGCGAGGAGTCGCACCGCGCGATAGCCGAGCGTGTCCTCGTCGCCCTTCGCGACGATCGGCCCCGTCGACTGCTGCGCGACGACGGCGAGCTCTTGCGCCTCGGGGCTCGGCAGCTCGAACGCGAGCGCCGCCTCGAGGAACGCGAGCAGATCCGGGTCGAGGTCCGGACGGGCGCGGCGCGCACCGGCGAACGCCTCGGCGATCCGCGCGCGATCGATCTCGTAGGGAGATGCGTCCGTGCGAGCACGGGCAACCGATGGAGTGGCGTCTCTCGAGGGAGCGCGAGCCTCTTGCGAGACCGCGTCCTCCGCTCGAGTGAGGGCGTCCCCGGGCAACTGCTCGTCGATCCGCGTGCGCGTGCGCGGCTCGAGCACCGCCTCGTCGGTTCGCGTGCGCGACTCGGAGGCGTTCACGTCGGCTCGCGCCGGCGCCTGCATCGGCATCGCGTCGCTGGCGCGCGGTCGGACGCGCGGCGTCTCGGCCCCGGCCTCGACCGTGGGCGCGCGAGATAGCGCCGGCGATCCGCCCGGCGGGGTCCCGTGGGCGCGTGCCGATTCGCGAACGATCTCGGCGACGCGCATGCGATCGCGCGAGCGGCGCTTCTCCGCCGGAGATTCCGGGATCGCGCCGAACAGATCGCTACGTGGCACGTCGCTAGCTCCGCGCGCGGACGCGACCGGCGCCGACGGAGCGTCCTCGCGCCACGGGCGCATCGGCGCCGTCGTCTCCTCGGAGCGAGGGTTCGCCTCGACCGGAGCGGCGGAGTCCTCGGCCTGCGGCCACGGGCGCAGATCGTCGCGCTCCAGCTTCACGACCTTTTCGGTCGCGCGGCGCGACTCGATGAACTCCTCGAGCTTCGATCGCGACGGCGTGCGCGCCGCGGGCGGTCCATCGAGGCGCGTGACCCGAACGGTCGTGTCGATCGCGCGCGTGCCGAGGTACGTGCGATACACCGGGTAGTGGGCGAGGATCTCGGCGAGCGCGTCTTCGATCTCGCTGCGCGTGTAGTCGCGACACGCGGGGCTCGTCGCGCACGCGCGGATCGCCAGCTCGGTCAGACGCGCGAGCTCGGAGTGCAGCGCGTCGGTCATCACCTCGCGACGCGCCGCGCGCCGAGCCGCCTCTGGATCCCAGGCGTCGCCCGTGTACGCGGTGAACGTGTGCGTCAGGGCCGCTTCGCCCGCGGGATCGACGAACAGCCGGCCGACGAGATCCATGAAGTCGTAGCCGGTCGTCCCGTCGACGGGCCACGACGCCGGCAGGTCCTCGTGGGGCGCGAGGATCTTCTCGACGACGATCCAGCGATCGGTCCCCGCCGCGGTGCGCAGCCGCTCGAGGTAGCCCGCCGGATCGCGGAGGCCGTCGACATGGTCCACGCGAATGCCGTCGATCGTCCCGTCCGCGAGCCACTGGAGGACGCGGGCGTGTCTCGCGGTGAACACGTCGGGATCCTCGACGCGCACGCCGACGAGCGATGTCACGTCGAAGAAGCGGCGATAGGTCAGCTGGTTTCCCGCGACGCTCCAGTGCGCCAGGCGGTAGTTCTGCGCCTCGAGGATCGCGTCGAGCGCGATCGGATCCTTGTTGATCGCCGCGAGCTCGGCCTCGATCGCCTCGCGGATCGAGGTCGCGCGGGCGAGCTCGTCGAGCCGGCGCAGTAACACGCCGCGGTGGCGATGGCGACGCAGCCGCGCCTGTGCCGCGCGTTCGTGCGACGAGGGCAACGACGCGAGCGCTTCACCGACGTACGCGAGCTCTGCGTGCTCGATGCGCTCACCGGCGCAGCGCACGATCGTGCCGACCGAGCGCGGCGAGACGGGGATGCGGTGCTCGCCGGCGTGCACCCAGAACGTCGTCGGATACGCGGCGTCCGCGACGACCGGGGCCTGCGCCCAGACGATCGACAGCTGCCCGTTCGCGAGCGCGCGGCCATAGCGCTCTCCGAGGATCGGCAGCAGCACGCGATCATCAGACGTCGCCGACCAGTCGACATCGAAGAACGTCGCGTAGTAGCTCGCCGGCCCGTTCTCCAGCACGTCGAGCCACCAGCCGTTGCGCGCCCCCGCGATGCTCATGTGATTCGGCACGATGTCGAGGAGGATCGCGAGGCCGGCGTCGCGCGCCGCGGTCACGAGCGCCGCGAACGCGTCCTCGCCGCCGAGGTCCGCGCTCACGCGCGACGGATCGACGACGTCGTAGCCGTGCGTCGAGCCCTCCGCGGCTTGCAGCACCGGCGACAGATAGAGGTGAGAGATCCCGAGCTCGGCGAGGTACGGCACGACCCGCGCGGCCTCGCGAAAGCCGAAGCCCGGCGTCAACTGCAGGCGATAGCTCGCGCGCGGCGCCAACGCGCCGTCGGACGAGCGAGGGTCTTCGGGACGACTCATACGCGCTGGAACACCCAGAGCGATCGACCGAGCACCTCGATCGTCGCCCCCGCCGCACTCTCCTCCTTCGTCGTCGCGAACCCTCGCTCCGTATCCATCACGCGGCGCCACGTGGTGCCGAAGCCGGACGGGAGCGTGAACTGGCGATCCTCCGGCTCGGCGTGAAACACGATCAGGAACGTCTCGTCGAGGATCGGCTCGCCACGCTCGTCCGGCACGAGGATGCCGTGGCCGTTCAGGAACACCTGGAGCGAGCGCGCGTGCGACTCGTTCCAGTGCTCGTCGGACATCTCCTCGCCCTCCGGCGTGAACCACGCGATGTCGGGGAGCACGGGCTGCCCCTTGATGTGACGGATCGGCTTGCCTTGAAACCACCCGCGCCGGCGAAACACCGGGTGGTTGCGGCGCAGCTCCGCGAGCGAGCGCGTGAACGCCAGCAGTTCGCGATCCGCGTGCGCCCAGTCGAACCACGACACCTCGTTGTCCTGGCAGTACGCGTTGTTGTTCCCGCGCTGCGTGCGGCCGAGCTCGTCGCCGCCGAGCAGCATCGGCACGCCCTGCGAGAGGAACAGCGTCGACAAGAGATTTCGCTGCTGGCGGCGGCGCAGCGCGAGCACGCGCTCGTCGTCGGTCTCGCCCTCTGCACCGCAGTTCCACGAGCGGTTGTGGCTCTCGCCGTCGCGGTTCTCCTCGCCGTTCGCATCGTTGTGCTTCTCGTTGTACGAGACGAGGTCGCGCAGCGTGAAGCCGTCGTGCGCGGTGACGAAGTTCACGCTCGCGTGCGGGAAGCGGCCGCCTTGCTGGTAGAGGTCGCTCGAGCCGGTGAGTCGCGCGCCGAGCTCGGGCAGCGAGTTCGGCTCGCCGCGCCAGTAGTCGCGGATCCAGTCGCGGTACTTGCCGTTCCACTCCGACCACAGCGGCGGGAAGTTGCCGACGTGATAGCCGCCTTCACCGACGTCCCACGGCTCCGCGATCAGCTTCACGCGCGAGACCACCGGATCTTGCTGGATCAGATCGAAGAACGCGCCGAGGCGATCGACCTCGTGCAGCCCGCGCGCGAGCGCGGCCGCGAGATCGAAGCGGAACCCGTCGACGTGGACCTCCTCGATCCAGTAGCGCAGCGAGTCCATCACGAGCTGCAGCACGTGCGGATGCCGCATGTTGAGCGTGTTGCCCGTGCCCGTGTAGTCCATGTAGTAGCGCGGGTCGTCGTTGACGAGCCGGTAGTACGCCGCGTTGTCGAGGCCCTTCATCGAGAGCTGCGGGCCCTCGTGGTTGCCTTCGCCGGTGTGGTTGTAGACGACGTCGAGGATCACCTCGATGCCGTGCTGGTGAAGCACGCGAACCATGCGCTTCACCTCGGCGACCGCTCCGCTCGGATCGCGCACGCTCGCGTACGTCGGCTGCGGCGCGAAGTAGCCGATCGAGTGATAGCCCCAGTAGTTCGACAGCCCCTTCTCGAGAAGGTGGCCATCGTGAATGAAGGCGTGGATCGGCAGAAGCTCGACCGCCGTGACGCCGAGCGACTTCAGGTGATGGATCGCCGCGGGATGCGCGAGCCCCGCGTAGGTCCCCCGCAGGTGCTCGGGGATCTCGGGGTGCTGCATCGTGAAGCCGCGGACGTGCGTCTCGTAGATGACGGTCTCGTTCCACGGGATCTCGAGGCGGCGATCGTTGCCCCAGTCGAAGAACGGCTGCACCACGACCGAGCGGAACGTGTGCGGCGCGCTGTCTTCCTGCGAGGGTCCGTCATCGTCGCGCTGTCCGCGGAGCGCGGGCCCCCACTCGAGGCCCTCGCTGATCGCGCGCGCGTAGGGATCGACGAGCAGCTTGTTCGGATTGCAGCGCAGCCCGCGCGACAGATCCCACGGACCGTGGACGCGATACCCGTAGCGCGTGCCGGGACCGACGTCGGGGAGGAACGCGTGCCAGATCTGACCCGTCCCGCACTCGAGATCGATGCGCGACTCCGCACCGGTGACCACGTCGAACAAGCACAGCTCGACGCGCTCGGCGACGCTCGAGAAGACCGCGAAGTTCGTCCCGTGGCCGTTGAACGTCGCGCCGAGAGGGTATGGCTTGCCCGGCCAGGCTCGACGTCGCGCCGTCATTGTGGTGCGTACGCCCGCGGCGGAACGAGGGCCCGCGAACGCCGCAGCGCGAGCACCGTCTCGATGCGCTCGGGCCTGCCCCAGTCGGACCACTCGACCCCCGAGAGCTCCAGCGCCGCGAGCCGCTCGGGCGCGCGCTCGAGGATGTCACGCGAGAAGCTGACCGGGAGATACGCGCGATAGATGTAGTCGATCGCGTCGTCCTCGTCCTTGGTCCCGACGAGCGGCACGAACGAGTCGAGGATGTCGAGGAGCTGCGGCTCGGTCGCGCGACCGAGCTCCCACAGCGCGTCGATCGACCCGCACGTGACCATCGTGTTCCACAGCGCGCCCTTCGCGATCATCGCCTGCGCCGACGAGACGCTCGGCTTCTCGACGAAGCGCGTGAGGCGGCGGACCTCGGGGACATCGGTCAGGTTGTCGCCGAGCGCCAGATAGCCGAGCTCGGGATCCGGCTCGGTCGGCGTCGCGCCGAGGATCACCACGGTGTCGGAGAGCCGGCGCGCGATCGAGCGCGCGGTGCGGACGTTCTCGACGTACTTCGCCGACGGGGCGACGTAGTGATCGGTCGGCGTGATCGTGACGATCGCGTTCGGCGTCCAGCGCTTGATCCACGCGAGCGCCACGTACAGCGCGAGGCCGGTGTCGCGCGACGATGGCTGCCGCAGCACGTGGTCGCACAGGCCGTCGAGCTGCGGATAGGCGTGCTCGCCGTGATGCGTGCCGATCACCGTGAACGTGCGCGACGGCGGCGTCAGCTTGTTCAGCCGTTCGAGCGTGTGCTGCAGCATCGAGCGATTGCCGAGCAATCGACAGTACTGCTTCGGGATCCACTGTCCAAAGCGTCTCGTCACGTAGTCCGAGAGCCGGACTCCCTCGCCGCCTGCGAGGGCCAGCGTCCAGTCGAGCTGCGTGTCTGCGCTCTCGATCGGTTCCGAAGATGAAGTGCGCAATGCCGTCGCGTCGCTCATAGGGGCAGCGCTCGAAATGCGAGGTTCATGCCGTGCGCCCAGGACTCGCTCTTGCTCCGCACACGGGGCGTCCACACGAGTTGAACGCGACTAGTGCGCTTTACGTACACGCGGGAGCGCGCGCTCTCGCGCGGGCGAGCGCGTTCGCACGGGGTGGTCATGACGTGGCCATCGACGGCGTGGCGGCTCCGGACCCGAGGGCGATTCGCGCACCGCTCGCCAGGGCGACGGCCGGGTGGTCGGCGAACCAGGCAAGCGCGCGCTCCGCCTCGCGAAGCAGCACCTCGCGCTCCGCGATCAGATCGTCGCAGAACCGGAACAGCCGGATCAGCTCCTCGCGGCGCGCCACGTCGCGGAGGAGCCACGCGGTATCGAGCCCGTGGCGCAGGCCGAGCAAGGTCGCCCGGTACGAGCGCTCGGCGCTCCACCATCGATCGACCCAGAAGTGACGGACCCCGGAGAAGACCTCACCGACGAGCCGGCCGAGGCGAATTCCGATGGGCTGCGATGGAATCATCAAGGCGTCGAGTCGCGGGCGCAGGTGCTCCGCGTGCGCCGCGATCGCGCGCAGCTTCTCCGCGGGTGGGCACGCGCGCAACCGTGCGGCCTCGCGCGTGCTCTGGATGACGGCATCGTGCTCGCTCTGTGCGAGCTCGCGACACAACTTCTCGCGCAAACGTCGAAGCTCGTTGCTCATGCGCACAGGCACTGCACTCCATATGCCGCGAGGTGGTGGCCCTGGCGTTGCACTCGACCAGCGGCATGAAGACCAACACGATCGACGTGCTCGAGCTCTTGACCGAGCAGCACGCAGAAGTAGACGAGCTATTCGAGGCCATCGAGAATGGCAACGGCGACAAGCTCTCGTTGTTTCGCGAGCTCGCCGACAAGCTCGCGGCCCACGCCGCGATCGAAGAGAAGATCTTCTATCCGTCGGTGATGGCGAAGGACACCGAGGAGATCCTCCACGAGTCCGTCGAAGAGCATCTCTCCGTGAAGCGTCTGCTCGCGGATCTGATGGCGCTCGATCCCCAGGCCGACGCGGACGAGTTCGACGCGAAGATCTCCGTCCTGAAGGAGCAGGTCTCTCACCACGCCCACGAGGAAGAGGAGAAGAAGCTGTTCGCGAAGCTGCGCAAGAGCCTGTCCGCGGACGAGCGCGCCGCGCTGGGCAACGAGTGCCTCGCGATGTTCGAGACATTGATCGAGAGCGAGCCGCGCCGGAACGTGCCGGCCGAGACCGCGGAAGCCGCGGCGCTACCGTCGCTCTAACGCTCGTCTCGCGATCCTTGGCAGGCGGCGTGCTCGAGATCGTCGCATGTCGCTCCACAACGTGTTTCGCAGGTTCGCGAGGGCGACCGCGAGCGGCATTGGCTCGCCGTACGCGTTCGTCGGCGCCGTCGCGGTCGTGCTCGCCTGGGCGATCAGCGGCCCGTTCTTCGGGTTCTCCGAGACGTGGCAGCTGGTCATCAACACCGGGACCACGATCATCACGTTCCTCGTGGTGTTCATGATCCAGAACACGCAGAACCGCGACTCCAAGGCCTTGCACCTGAAGCTCGACGAGCTGATCCGCGTGATGAAGCGCGCGCGCAACGAGCTGGTCGACATCGAGGACAAGGCCGACGAGGTCCTGGACAAGTACCAGGAGGAGTTCCGGGAGCTCGACGACATCCGCCAGCCCTCCCGGAAGCGAGTCTACCCTCGCCCTCGATGAGCCTCCGCTCGTCCGCGCGCGGCGACGCGCCTACGACCGGAGGACGATCTTCATGACGTCGTCCTGCTTGTGCATGAACATGTCGTAGCCCTTCGCGGCGTCGTCGAGGTTCATGTGGTGCGAGACGACGAAGCTCGGATCGATCTCGCCCTTCTCGATGCGCTCGAGCAGCGGCTTCATGTAGCGATGCACGTGGCACTGACCGGTGCGGATGGTCAGGCCGCGGTTCATCAGCGCACCGAGTGGGAACTTGTCGACGAAGCCCGCGTAGACGCCCATGACGGAGATGATGCCGCCGCTGCGGCACGCCATGATCGCTTCGCGTACCGCGAGCGGACGATCCATCTGGATCTTCAGCTTCTGCTTCACCGCGTCGTGCGCGTACTGCACGCCATTGCCGTGCGCCTCGAGGCCGACCGCGTCGATGCACGCGTCCGGGCCGCGCCCCGCGGTGAGGTCGCGCAGGACCTCCTGCACCGGCTGCTCCTCGTAGTTGATCACGTCGGTCGCGCCGGCGTGCTCGAGCGCCATCTTCAGGCGATACGGGAAACGATCGATCGCGATGATGCGCTCGGCGCCGAGCATCTTGGCGCTCGCGATCGCGAACTGCCCGACCGGCCCTGCGCCCCACACGGCGACCACCTTGCGCGGCGTGATCTCGCACATCTCCGCTCCCATGTATCCCGTCGGGAAGATGTCCGAGAGGAACAGCACCTTCTCGTCGGAGAGCTCCTTGGGGACCTTGAGCGGACCGAAGTCGGCGTACGGCACGCGGACGTACTCCGCCTGCCCTCCGGCGAAGCCGCCCGTCAGGTGCGAGTAGCCGAACGCACCGCACGCCGGGTGCCCCATCATCTTCTCCGGCAGCCACGGCGTGGGGCTACCGTTCTCGCAGCACGAGAACAGGCCCATCTCGCACGACTCGCAGTTGCCGCACGCGATCGCGAACGGAACGACGACGCGGTCGCCCGGTTTCAGGTTCTTCACGCCGCGACCGACCTCGACGACCTCGCCCATGAACTCGTGGCCGAGGACGTCGCCCTTCTGCATCGTCGGGACGAAACCGTTGTAGAGGTGCAGGTCCGAGCCGCAGATGGTCGTGGCCGTGACCTTCACGATCGCGTCGCGCGCGTTCAGGATCTGCGGATCCGGAACCCGCTCGACCGAGACGTTCTTCTTGCCCATCCAGCAGGCCGCCCTCATCGCGTCACTCCCTTCGTCGCGGTCGGTGGGTTCGGAACGAACACGGGGTACTCGTGCTTGGCATTCGCCTGCACGGTCTCCGGCTCGCTCGGCTGGGCCGGATGCGGGCGGCGCGTGACCGTCGCGTCCGACATCAGCACCTCGCCGGTCTCGAGGACCTGCTTGAGGCGCCGGAGGTCGCCCTTGATCTGCGGCTTCGAGAAGAACTTCGCGAGTGCCGCGGACGGGCCGATGCCCGTGAACCCGAGCTGCATCTCGACGCGGACCTCGGTCGCGTCGCGACCCGGTGCCTTCGCGAACGTCACGCGGCCGCGCGTCTTGATCGCCGAGCCCTCGCTCGACTGCCACGCGATGACCTCGCCGGGGATGTCCTCGACGATCTCCGCCTCCCACGCCACGGTCTTCCCGAGGCCGAGTGGCTTCGCGATCCATCGCGAGCGGCGATGGTCGTGGACCTCGACGTCCTCGAGGTAGTCCATGAACCGCGGCAAGCGGGCGAAGTCGCGATAGAACGCGTAGACCTCGCTCGGCGGCTTGTTGATCGTGACCGAGTAGATGATCGGACGGTTCGCGTGCGCGTGGGCCTTCTGCGCCTTGATGCTCGCGATCACGTCGAGCGCGGTCACGCCACCGACGGCGGCCACCGCTCCGGCGAGCTTGAGCGCGCTCGTGCGGCGCGCCGCTCCGAGCCCGAGCAACGCGAGATCGACCGCGTCACCGGCGACGCGTGCCCACAGCGGCCACGGGCGGCGGGGCTGGAGCAGCACGTTGATGCCAGAGGCGATCTCACGCGCCCCCATGAACCGCATGAGGAGCGAGGTCGTCGTGCTCGGCTGGATGCCGATCAGCTGCGAGAGCGTCCGCGGAGCCGCGATCTCGGCGGCGCCGAGGGCAAGGCTGAACCATCCGAGTCCGCGCGCGAGCGCTGTCGACGGTGGCATTTCTTCCGATCGGAGCTCGCTCCGGAATTCGTCGATGGATTTCATGCCGCCACGCGCAGCAACGATCGCGCCGCGCGCAAGGGCCTCTCACGGGTGGCGATCCGAGCGGGCTCGCTACACGCGTTGAAATCGTGCCGTGCGCCGCCCAGCAACGCGCGCCTCACGAACGCCCCGATCGCACGTCTCGCGCCGTTGCCGGCGGCGCGCACCTTGCGAGGCCTGGCGCACCACACATGCAGGGGATGGAGACATGCAACGCAATTCGATGAACCAGGACAACGATCGCATCGGCTCGAACGGCTATCGCCAGATGAACCGCGGGTACGAGAACGACCAGCAGCGCAACTCGCAGGATGACGATCGCTACGGATCGAACCGGAGCTTCGGGGGCTACGACGACAACCAGCACGCGATCGGGCGCGACCGCTCGATGAGCGGCTATCGCGGCAACGAGCGCTCGATGAGCAACTACCGCGACGACGAGCCGGGCTACGGCGGGTCGCAGTACTCGGGCTACCGCGGCACCGACGACCGCTCGCATCGCAGCTACGGCTACGACGATCGCGGCTTCTCCGGCGGCTACGAGCGTCATCCGCATGACGAGCACGAGCGCGGTCGCTGGGGCCAGGACTACAGCGATCGCGGCGGCCATCGGTACGAGGGCGGAATGATCGATGACGATGATCGTCATCGCCGTCGCGAGGCCGAGTTCCAGCGTAGCGGCTACCAGTCGCATGGGATGTACAACCGGAGCCGGAGCGGCGTGTACGGCTATCAGGACCGCGACGAACGCGGCCGCTTCAACGACACCGGCGAAGGTCGCAACGACTACCGCGGCGACGATCGCTATCGCATGGACCGCGATGACCGCGACGGCCGCAACCGCTTCTCGTCCGACGACAGCCGTCGCTATGGCCACCCCGGCTATGGCTACGAGAACCGAGGCTACGATCGCGGCGGCTCCGATCGCGGCGGCTACGATCGCGGCGGCTCCGATCGCGGCGGCTACGATCGCGGCGGCTCCGGTCGCGGCGAGCGCCGCTTCGACGAGCAGCGCGGCTACGGCGGCAGCGTCGTGGGCGATCGCTGGGGTCGCGACCGCAACGACGACGACACCGACCGTCGCTGGACCGGCGGTGGCTACGAGGAAGACCGCCGCGGGCGGGGTCGCGGTCGCTACTAATCGCGGCCCGGATTGGCCAGGCCGAGCCGGTGCAACATCTTGTGGATCGACATGCGGTCGATGCCCGCGGCGCGCGCGGCCGCGGAGATGTTGCCGTCGTGCTGGGCGAGCAAGCGCGAGATGTAGCGCTTCTCGAACTCGCTGATCACGGTCTGCTTCGCGTTCTTGAACGGGACGCTGACGTCGACGGGGACCGTCATCGACGCCTCCGATGACGTCGCGGTCTGCGACGGCGTCACGGTGATCGACGGCTCTTGCTTCGGCGCGGACGCCGGTGCGCGGCGCAGCGAGTCCTCGCTGTCGGGCGACTCGGCGAGCAGCACGGCGCGCTCGATGACGTTGCGCAGCTCGCGCACGTTGCCCGGCCAGTCGTGCTTCATCATCAGGTCGATCGTCTCTTGCGCGATCGACGCGCTCTCGCCGCCCGGCGTCGTCTCGAGGATGTGCTCGATCAGCAGCGGCAGATCATCCTTGCGCTCGCGCAGCGGCGGCACGTGGACGCGCGCGACGGCGAGCCGGTAGTACAGGTCCTCGCGGAACCGTCCGCGGTTGACCTCGACGCCGAGGTCGCGGTTCGTCGCCGCGACGATGCGCAGGTCGACCTCGATGGTGTTGGATCCACCGACGCGCCGCACCTCCTTGCGCTCGAGGACCCGCAGCAGCTTGGGCTGCATCGCGAGCGGCAGCTCGCCGATCTCGTCGAGGAACACGGTGCCGCGATGCGCGCGCTCGAACGCGCCCGCGTACGACGACGTGGCGCCGGTGAACGCGCCGCGCTCGTGCCCGAACAGCTCGCTCTCGATCAGGTTCGGTGGGATCGAGCCGCAGTCGAGGACGACGAACGGTCCGTCCTTGCGCGGTGAGTGGTCGTGCAGCGCCTCCGCGACGAGCTCCTTGCCCGCGCCGGTCTCGCCGGTCACGAGCACCGTCGCGTCCGACTTCGCGAGCTTCTCCAGGCGCGCGAACAGCTCGCGCATCTTGACCGAGCGGCCGATCATCGAGCCGAAGCGATCCGTGTCCGACAGCTCGACCTCGACGGAGTCGCCGAGCGGCTCGAACTTCATGCGCGTCCCGCCGATCGCGATCTGCGTGCCCGGCTGGATGTACACGTCGTTGATCCGCAGACCGGACACGAACGTTCCGTTCGTGGAGTCGAGGTCGCGCAGGCGATAGCCGCGATCGTCGAGACGGATCTCGCAGTGCAGCCCGGACACCTTGGAGTCCGTGAGCTGCACGTCGTTTCCACGGCGCGCGCCGATCCGGATCACCGACGCTTCGATGTCGCGTACGAGCCCCGCGTCCGCTCCACTCACCACCTCGACGCGGCAACGACGCAACCGGGCAGAGGTCGCGCGACCTCCGATGTACGTGACCCATGTACCCGAACGCAGGTCGTCGACCGGCATGCTGGCGGCACACTACCACACTCGTAGCGAAACCGGCCGGACCCTCGCTTCCTCGTCGAGAAGGGCCGTTTTCGGAGATCGCCAGCCTAGTTGCTGCAGTAGCGCTCGACGGCCTCGAGGAGCTGGTTGAGGCGGGCGGGCTTGGTGACGTAGTCGACCGCGTGCAGCGTGGTGGCGGCCTGCGTGACATCGGTCGTCGCCGACACGACGACGACGGGGATCGTGGACAGGTTCGGATCGGCGAGCTGCTCCTTGCGCATCTGCCAGCCGTCCATGATCGGCATCATCAGATCGAGAAGGATCAGGCACCACGGCGAGCGACTGCGCAGCGTGTCCAGCGCCTCCACCCCATCACCGGCGCCCAGGGCTTCGTATCCACGATCGCGCAGAGCCTCCACGATGGTCTCGCGGATCTCGGAGTCATCGTCGACGACAAGGATGTGATGCTTCATGCGGCCTCCACAGGGACGGTTCGTGACGTCAGCGGAAGCTCGACGATGAACATCGCGCCTCCGCCCTCTGCGTCGTCGACGCGGATCGAGCCACCGTGCGCCGAGACGATCTGGTGGGCCACGTAGAGCCCGAGCCCGAGCCCGCCGAGGCTCCTCGACGCGGCGCGCTCGAAGCGAGCGAACACGCGCTCGCGGTCCGCGATCGGGATCCCGGGGCCGTGATCGCGCACGCGAATCACCGCGCCGTCTCCCGCACGCTCGACCGCGACCTCGATCCTCGTGCCCGCGGCGTACTTGAACGCGTTCGCGAGGAGGTTGCTCACGACCTGACCGATCCGCATCGGATCCCAGGGGCCCACGATCGATGGCTCGATCGCCGCCGCCACCTCGCACTTCGCGGCGTGCGCCGCATCCGAGAGACGGTCGAGCACCTCGCGGACGAGCGCGCTGAGGTCGGTCGAGATCGGGGTCAGCGTCAACTTGCCGGCGGAGATGCGCCCGACGTCGAGCAGCGCCGTGATCAGCTCGGACAGTCGCATCGCGTTGCGGCTCGCGCGATCGAGCTTGCTCAGGACCTTCGGCTCGAGCGCGTCGCGATTCGACAGCGCGAGATCGAGCTGGAGCTGCAACGCCATCAGCGGCGTGCGCAGCTCGTGCGATGCGATCGAGAGGAACTCGTCGCGCAGGCGCACCGCTTCGTTCGCCTGCGCGAGCTGGATGCGATCTGCCTCCCACTTGCGGCGCTCGGTCAGATCGCGCGTGATCTTCGAGAAGCCCGTGTGCGTACCGTCGCGATCGAACAGCGGCGTGATCACGACGTTGGCCCAGAACCGCGTTCCGTCCTTGCGCACGCGGAAGCCCTCGTCCTCGAAGCGCCCCTCTGCGAGCGCCATCTCGAGCTCGCGCTCGCAGTAGCCCCGCGCGGAGAGCTCCTCGGGATAGAAGACCGAGAAGTGCTTTCCGATGATCTCGTCGGCGCGATAGCCCTTCGCGCGTTCGGCGCCGGGGTTCCAGGTCGCGACGTGCCCGGTTGGATCGAGCGCGAAGATCGCGTAGTCGCGCGTGCTCTCCACGATCGCGCGGAAGCGCGCAGCGTCCTGCATGCGCGCTTCTTCCTGCGCGCGTCGCTCCGAGAGATCGCGCGTGACCTTGGAGAATCCGACGAGATCGCCCTGCGCGTTCCGGATCGCGCTGATGATCACGTCGGCCCAGAACCGCGTCCCGTCCTTGCGGACGCGCCATCCTTCATCCTCGACGCGGCCCTCGGTCTTCGCGCGCCCCAGCAAGCGAAACGGTCGACCGTCGGCGACGTCCTCGGGCGTGTAGAACGTCGCGAGCGTCTTTCCGATGATCTCGTCCGCGGTGTAGCCCTTGATCAGCTGCGCCCCGAGGTTCCAGCTCGCGATGCGCCCCGTGGCGTCGAGGCGAAAGATCGCGTAGTCGCGAATGCTGTCGATGACCAGCTGGAGCGTGGTCTCGGCGGGAGGGGGACGATCCGAAGCCATGAGCCGAGCCGCGATACAGGCTCGTGGCCAGAGCTTAACTGCTCGCGAAATCGTCCGCAGCTGTGCGTATGCGCTCGGCGTCGCGGACACGATTCCTGCACGGCGAGAGCGCATGGGTACTCAATCGAATCGGAAGTTCGCCGTCATCACGGGCGCATCGTCGGGCATCGGATACGAGCTCGCCAAACAGTGCATCGAGAACAACTTCGACGTCCTCGTGTGCGCGGAGGACTCGGCCATCACGGAGGCGGCCACGCGCCTGCAAGCGCACGCGAAGGGAACCATCGCGCAAGCGGTGACCGCGGACCTCGCGACCCGAGAGGGCGTCGAGCAGCTGTTCGCCGCGATCCAGTCGATGCACCGTCCGGTCGACGCGCTGATCCTCAACGCGGGTGTCGGGCTCGGCGGCAACTTCGTCGAGACCGATCTCGAGCGCGAGCTCCGCATGATCGCGCTCAACTGTAACCACACCGTCCATCTCGCGAAGCTCGTCCTCCCGCTGATGGTGAAGCGCGGAGAGGGCCGCGTGCTCATGACGGGCTCCGTCGTCAGCACGGCACCCAATCCGTTCCAGGCGGTGTACGGGGCGACGAAGGCGTTCGTGATGTCGTTCGGCGAGGCGCTGCGCTACGAGCTGAAGGACACCGGCGTGACCGTGACCGTCCTGCAGCCCGGCGCGACCGACACCGAGTTCTTCGAGCGCGCGGAGCTAATGGACACCAAGGTCGGTCAGGCCGAGAAGGACGATCCGGCGCTGGTCGCGAAGCAGGGCTTCGAGGCCATGATGGACGGCAAGAGCTCCGTGCTCGGCGGCGGCATCAAGTCGCGGATGGAAGGCATGATGAACGAGGTCCTCCCCGAGACGGTGAAGGCCGCGCAGGTGGGCAAGCAGACGGAGCCGGGGTCGGCCAAACCGAAGGCGTAGACGTCGCGACACGTAGTACCGTCGCCGCATGATCCCACCGGAGCTCGTCCGCCTTCCGGATCTCGACGACGCGTGGTCGATCCGCAGCGCGGGTGCGCGCCTCGATGCGATCCGCGAGGGCGGTCGTCGCCTGCGCGATCGCATCCTCGCGGGCGGGGCCGCGCGTTGCGTACGGACCGCGGACATCGCGACGTTTCCATACCCGACGAGCTTCGGCCTGCAGAACACCGCGTCGTCGCCGGCGCCGTTCGTGTTCATGCGCAACCGCATGCAGCTCGTCCAGGTGCTGTCCGGTGGCCGGACGATCACGATCCTCGTCAACCCGACCGACTCCGCGCGTTCGGCCGCCGCGCCGTTCTTCGCGCACATGGAGCAGAAGTACGGCCCGCTCGCGCGAAGGCTCTTGTCGCGCCTCCACACCGCGATCCCGGCCGCGCTGTCCGCGTGGGGCGTGGCGCCCGAGGCGGTCGACTACATCACGTTCGATCACCTGCACGTGCAGGATGTCCGCGGGCTGCTCGCGCCGGGCACCAACGGGCGCACGTTCCTGCCGAACGCGAAGCTGCTCGTGCAGCGAGGCGAGCTCGACACGCTCGCGAACCTGCATCCGCTCCAGACGTACTGGTACATCCCCGACGCGCTCGCCGGCGTCCCCGCGGACAAGATCGTCGCGCTCGACGGCGACTACCTGCTCGGCAACGGGTTCGCGCTCGTGCGGACGCCCGGTCACACCGCGGGCAACCACACGCCGGTCCTCGTCACGGACAGCGGCGCGTGGACGATCAGCGAGAACGGCATCTGCGTCGACGCCTACGTACCCGGGCTGAGCAAGATCCGCGGGCTCGCACGTCACGCGCGCGACTCGGGCGCCGAGGTGATCCTCAACGCGAACACGCGCGAAGGATCGCTCGATCAATACACGTCGATGATCCTCGAGAAGACGATCGCCGACGCCGTTCCGGATCATCCCGAGTACCCGCAGCATTTCCCGTCGTCGGAGCTCGTAGGCCATCCGCTGGCACCCGGGCTGTCGCCCACGTACACGCACGGAGCGATCACGCATGGCGCGGTCGCGACCGCAACGCGCGCGTAACAGGCCCGACATCTGCACTGCTCTCCCTCAGAAAGGGAGAAGAAATGCCGAACGAAAATCAGAACCAGGGCCAGAAGAATCCGAACGCGAACCCGAACCAGCGCGGTGGTCAGAACGAGGGACAGGAGCAGCAGCGCCAGCCCCAGCGCAACCCGCAGCAGGGCGAGCAGGGCAACCCGCGCGACCCGCAGCGCAAGCAGGGCGGCGAGATGGACCGCGATCTCGACAAGCCGTAGGGGTCGGGCGTAGGTCAGCGAGCCTCGCGATCGGATCGATCGCGAGGCTCTTCTATGTCCGGAGCACGATCGCGCACGCGTCGGGCGGGAGTGCGCCGTCGCGGATCGCGGTCGACGACAGGAGGAGCTGTCCCGCGGGCACGCGTGCCGTCTCGGCGCCGAGGTTGACTGCCAGGACGACCTGGCAGCGCTCGACGAGCAACACCGGGCCATCCATCGTCACGCGCGTCGCGACCGGCGAGGGATCGCGAAACGCGCGGTGATCGCGGCGCAGTGCGATCAGCGCTCGGTACCAGGCGAGCATTTCGGAGTGCGGCGCGCGCGCTCGCTCGTCCCACGCGAGCACGCAGCGATCGCGGGTCTGGGGCGAGCACGGATCGGGCAGATCACCATCGACGGCATGCTCGTGTTCTCGCTTACGACCCTCGCGCACCGCGGTCTGGAGCTCGCGCGAGGAGAAGTCGCAGAAGAAGCAGAACGGCGCCGAGGCGGCCCACTCCTCGCCCTGAAACACCATCGGCACGAACGGCGACACGAACAGCAGCGCCGCCGCGATCTTCGCGCGCTCGAGGCCCGCGAGCTGGTGCAACCGCTCGCCGGCGGCGCGATTGCCGACCTGATCGTGCGACTGCACGTACGCGACGAGCCGATCGCGCGGCAGATCGCCGAGCGGCTGGCCGTGCGGCCTTCTGCGAAACACCGACTCGCGCCCATCGAGTGCGTAGCCACGCTCGAGCACGCGCGCGAGCGTATCGGGCCCCGCGAAGTCGATGTAGTAGCCGGCCGTCTCCCCGGTCACGAGGACGTGGACCGCGTGGTGAAAGTCGTCGTTCCAGTGCGCGTCGAGGCCCCACCCCACCGGTCGCTCCTCGATCGCGATCGGATCGTGCGAGTCGTACTCGCCGATCACCACGAGCGGCCGATCGAGCTCGGTCTCCAGCGCGCGGATCTCGTCGACGAGCTGGGCGACGAAGTGCCGCTCGCTGCGATCGACGAGGGAGTGCACCGCGTCGAGGCGCAACCCGTCGCAGCCGTAGTCGCGCAGCCACGCGAGCGCGCTGTCGATCAGGAACCGCCGCACCTCGGCGCTCCCGCCGTCGTCGAGGTTGATCGCGTCGCCCCACGGCGTCTGCGCCGCGGAGGTGCGATAGGGCCCGAGCGCGTACGTGTAGTCGCCCTCGGGGCCGAAGTGGTTGTGCACGACATCGACGATCACCGCGAGCCCGCGCAGGTGGCAGGCCTCGACGAGCGCGACGAAGTCGGCCGGCGTCCCGTAGCCCGCGTGCGGCGCGAAGAGATCGACGCCGTCGTAGCCCCAGCCATGGGTGCCCGGGAACTGCGCGATCGGCATCACCTCGACGTGCGTGATCCCGAGATCGACGAGGTGGTCGAGGTGCTCGATCGCGCCGCGATACGTCCCGGCCTCGCTGAAGGTCCCGAGGTGCAGCTCGTAGATCACGGCGTCGCGAAGCGGGATGGTGCGCGTGCATCGCGCCGGTCGCGGCGGCAAGGCCATCCAGCGCGAGGGACCGTGCACGCCGTTCGGCTGCCAGCGCGATCGCGGATCCGGTCGCGGGTCGCCACCATCGACGCTGAACGCGTAGTCCTCGCCATCCGCGAGCACCGGTCCGCGAAACCATCCGCCGTCCTCGGCGACCATCGGTTCCCGTCGATCACCACGCACGAG
Source organism: uncultured Kofleriaceae bacterium (assembly GCA_964617845.1). Classification (GTDB taxonomy): domain Bacteria; phylum Myxococcota_A; class Polyangia; order Haliangiales; family Haliangiaceae; genus JABFXX01. The sequence goes on from CAZUAR010000005.1 coordinate 29,868, forward strand.
CTCGACCCGCGTCGCGCGCGGCGCCCACAACCGGACACAGGCGTCGTTCGTCACGGGGGTCAGCGTAACCAGTTCGGGCGCGCTCCTCATCATCAACGGTGCGGTGCGATCTGGGAGCCAGCACCGCTTCCGGATCCCGCGCCGCCATCGCCCGCCGAGCCGGCATCGGCGACTCCCGCATCGGCCATCGGGACGGGCTGCGCGGGCTCGATCGTGCCCGTGATATGGCTCGGCGGAACGTCGCGATCCGGGCCTTCTCCGTCGGGATCCGTACGGACGTTTCCGGTCTGGCCCGTGCCCTCGATGCCTTGTTCCGAACGGGGATTGCGGCTGCACGCTGCGGCGACGCACAAGGCGACGGCACACAGGAGCGTCTTCTCGAACATCTTGAGCCTCCGCAGCGGTGCGGTGCGACGAGCATGCCGATCGAAACGCAGCGACCGTGCACGTGGAGAACACGCACCGCGACTGCACGCGCAGCTTCGCGCAACGCGATCGAGCAACCGTGCGCACCGGCTCGCTCCACGAGGCGAGCGTGCTCGCCGAACGACCAGGATCTCGGTGGCATCGGCGAGCGTGCTCTGGCGCTCGGCTCTACCGTGCCGGTTCGCACGCCACTCGGCGGCGAGCAATTGCGCAGAGCGAGGCGGGCGTGGCGGCACCTCGCGTGCAATGTTCGCGCGCGAGGTGACATGACGGCGATCGAAGTTCCGCCCACGGTGCGCGAGGTTTCCAGCGCACTCCGAGGCGCCACCGTTCTCCTCGTCGACGACGACGCAGACGCGTTGTGCGTCCTCGAAGACTTCTTGAGCGCGACCGGCGCTCGGTTGATCACGGCGCGAAGCGCGGATGAAGCGATGACGGCGTTCGCCGAGCACAAGCCCGACGTGATCGTCAGCGACATCTCGATGCCCGACGGCGACGGCTATCAGCTGATCCGGCGCGTTCGCGCTCGGACCGCGGCCGACGGAGGCACGACACCCGCGATCGCGGTGACGGCGCATACCGGCGCGACCGCCCACACCCGCGCGTTGCTCGCGGGCTTCCAGGCTCACCTCGGAAAACCGATCAAGCCGTTCGAGCTGGTGGCGACGATCCACCAGCTCGTCGGCACGCGCGACTAGCGGAGTACCTCGCCGCGCCGTCCCACGACCATCCGGTAGCCTGCGAGCAGGATGACCGAGCCGAGGATCGACGCGATGATGCCGGCGCCTTCGTTCTCGCCGTACCAGCCCAGAGAGCGACCGAGGAAGCCGGCGAGCAACGCGCCGACGACACCGATCACCATGGTGATGACAATGCCGCCGGGATCGCGGCCGGGCATCAGCGCCTTGGCGATCGCACCGACGACGAGACCAACGATGAGCATCCAGAGAATATGCATACGAGTAACCTCCTGACGACGTGCAGCTGCGACCGACGTGCCATCAGGTGGTTCCGCCGCGTTCCGACGGAGAAGTCCCGCGATCGGGCGTCTCGTCCACCGGCGTGCGCGGCCAGACGATCGTGAACCGGAATCCCTGCCCCATCGGGTCCGCGTCCGTGTGAACGCGCGCTCCATGTGCGCGTGCGATCGCGCGCACGATGTACAACCCCAGGCCCAGACCACCCCGTCGCGCCGAGCTCGCACGAAACGGATCGAACATCGCCGCGAGCGCGTCCTTCGTCGGAGGCGTGCCCGCGTTGGACACCGTGGTCTCGATGCTCTGCCGATCCGAGGCCTCCCGAACGATGACGCGGATCGGATCCACTCCGTGCTGGACGGCATTTCCGATGACGTTCGACATCGCCTGCAGCACGCGATCTCGGTCGAAGAAGCCCTCGAGATCGCCCGACGTCTCGATCGAGAGGTCGCGCCCCGGGTGCCCGGCGACGAGCTCGTCGAGCGCCTCCTGACAGATGTCGCCGAGGTTGGTGGCGCTGAGCGTCAGCGGGATGCCGCCTCCGAGATGCTCGCGCGCGACCTGGATGACCTGCTCGATCATCCGCACCATGCGGTCCGTGGCTCGGACGATCACGCTCGCCGAGCGGTTCACCCGCCCGTCGACATCCTCGGAGCCCACGAGCAGCCGGCTCGCCGCGATCGCGATCGTGTTCAGCGGGTTGCGCAGATCGTGCGCGAGGATGCTGATGAACCGATCGCGGACGTCGTCGCGGCCGCGCGCGTACCGGCGCACCGACTGGAGGATGGCCTCGTCGAGCCCCTCGTCGAGGCGCGCGAACGCGTCGCGAGACGCGCCGTCGAGCGCGACGTCGAGGCAATCGCGCACCAGGACGCTCCGCAGCAGGGCGTACTCGTGCGTCAGCGTCTGGAGGTCGACCCCGTATCCCAGGCGCTGGATCGCGTGTCCCTCGGCGAGCGCATCGAAGCCGGGCTGTGCTCCCGCGTGATCACCCTCGACCCAGCGCGCGAGCGCTTCGAGGAGCTCCGGGAGGTGATCGCACAGTGCGTGGCTGTCGAGGGAGCGAAGGCCCGGAATCTCGTCGCGTACCCGGGTCTCCCAGGTGTCGCTGATGATCTGCTTCCGCTCCCGAATTCGCGCGCTGATCGACTTCGTTCCGCCGCCGGCCATGCCCGAAGAGGTGCAAGCCATGCGCCGTACGGCGCTCGATGATCCGACAGAACCGTGATGCGTGGCGGGGGAATTGCTTCGCATCACCCCATGCGTTTTCTCACCAAAGTAGCCATCGTCGGCGGCCTCATCTACGTCGGCACCCGAGTCGTTCGCAGCCTCTCGCGGCGCCCCTCTGACGAAAGCGAGCTGGACGCCGACAGCATCCCGGATGCCGAGGTCGTCATCGTCGGCATCGCCGAGGTCGACCCCCTTCCGTATCGGCCCTGAACGTCCCCGATCACTCCCTGTCCTTCGACGGCTTCGAGCGCCCACCGAGGTGCTCGCGGACCTTGTCGGTCATGTTGCCGACGGCCGCCACGGCGCGCTCGAGCTCCTCGCGCGAGACACCGAGCTCCTTGGTCCAGTATTGCACCTCGTAGTCCTCGTCGAGGGAGATACGCTTTCGATCAGCTCCTTGCTTGGTCTTGTCGTCGCTCATGACGACCGGAATTGCTCGCCGCGTGCCAGTCATGTCAGGACGAGAGGCGCAGTGATGGAAACCTGTATGTTCGGGACGGTGAAGCGGTAGTGCAGCGCGCGTACGACGCCGTGATCGTCGGCTCCGGTCCCAACGGACTGGCGGCCGCGCTCGCCCTCGCGGCGGAGGGCCTGTCCACGCTCGTCGTCGAGGCGCACGCGGAGCCGGGCGGCGGCACGCGTACGCTCGAGATGACGGCGCCGGGGTTCCATCACGACGTGTGCTCGACGGTGCATCCGCTCGGCATCGCGTCGCCGTGGTTTCGCGCGCTCGAGCTCGAGAAGCACGGCCTGCAGTGGATCCATCCAAAGGCGCCGCTCGCGCACGTCCTGGGCGATCGCGCGATCACGCTGGAGCGATCGATCGACGACACCGCCGCGCAGCTCGGGCGCGATGGCCGCGCGTATCGCGACCTGCTCGCGCCGTACAGCGAGCGCTTCGCGGAGCTGCTCGTCGACATCCTCGCGCCGCTGCGCCCGCCCGCGTCGCCGCTGCTCGTGGCGCGGTTCGGCATTCACGCGCTGCGATCGCTGCACGGCCTCGCGGGCCGCTTCGTCGACCCGGCGGCGCCCGCGCTGCTCGCCGGCATCGCCGCGCACGCGATGGTGCCGCTCGATCATCTCGCGAGCGCATCGTTCGGCCTCGTGCTCGCCGCGGCGGGTCACGCCAGCGGTTGGCCGATCGCGCGCGGCGGATCGATGGCGATCACCGCCGCGATGCTCGCGAAGCTGCGCGCGATGGGCGGCGAGATCGTCCTCGGCGAACGCGTCACGTCGATCGAACAGCTCCCCGCCGCGCGCGCGTACCTGTTCGACGTCACGCCGCGCCAGCTCCTCGCGATCGCCGGCGATCGGTTGCCGGCGTCGTACCGCGAGACGCTCGCCGACTATCGCTACGGCCTCGGCGTGTTCAAGATGGACTGGGCGCTGCGCGAGCCGGTGCCGTGGCGCGATCCGCGCTGCGCGCGCGCCGCGACCGTGCACCTCTCGGGCACGATCGATCAGGTGTCACGCGCCGAGGCCACGTCGCACGCCGGCGCCGTGGCGGAGCGCCCGTTCATCCTGTTCGTGCAGCCCACGCTGTTCGATCCGTCGCGCGCGCCCGCGGGTCGTCACATCGGGTGGGCCTACTGCCACGTACCGCCGGGGTGGCGAGGCGATGCGGCCAGCGCGATCGAGGCGCACGTCGAAGCGTTCGCGCCGGGCTTTCGCGAGACGATCGTAGCGCGGTCGTCGATGGGGCCCGCGCAGATGGAGGCGTACAACGCGAACTACGTCGGTGGCGACATCAACGGCGGCGTGTCCGATCTGCGCCAGTTGTTCTTCCGCCCTGCCCCGCGCATCGATCCGTACGCGACGCCCGCGCGCGACATCTTCCTCTGCTCCTCGTCGACGCCGCCCGGTGGCGGGGTCCACGGCATGTGCGGGTACTGGGCGGCGCGAAGCGTGCTTCGCCACGTGTTCGATCAGGATCCGCCGCCTCTCGCAAACCCGTAGCGCCACGCAATCCAGCCACGCGCGCCAGAGCACGCGAGCGCCTTCGCACGACCTCCGTACGACCACCCGCGGAGGTAGCCGCTCGCGGACGGGTGAGGCGCTTGCACGCAGGCTCGGCGTGCAACCGTTGACGGATCCCGAATGTGCTCTCTTCGAGGTCGGGGAGTGGCTCCGCGATCAGGGCTACGAGTTCACCGCGATCACCCCCGAGTCTCACCGGCGCGTGAACGCCCGGGGCGAGGCGGCCCGCACCGCGCGCGACGTGTTCGGATGGAGCCGCCCCTTCGCCGCCGGGCTCCTGCCCGATCGCATCCTCGCGGCGCTCGCGCGTGCGGACGTCCTCGTGCGGCGCGAGGACCAGCTGGTCTCCGCGGTGCGGTTCGCGACGCTCGGCCGAAACCTGTTCGTCCACTCCGCGTACCCGACCGTCGACGACGCATCCGTGTTCTTCGGACCCGACACCTATCGCTTCGCCCGGTTCCTCGCGTCGCGCATCGGTAGCGCGCGCCTCCTCGTCGACATCGGTGCCGGCAGCGGCGCGGGCGCGATCTCGATCGCGCGCGCGACCGAGCGAATCATCCTCGCCGATATCAACCCGCGCGCGGTGTCGTACGCCCGCGTGAACGCGCACCTCGCCGGCATCCAGCAGCGCGTCGACGTCGTCGGAGGCGATCTGTTCGCGAACGTATCCGGCGATCCGGACGTCATCATCGCGAACCCTCCGTACCTCGTCGACGAAGCGCATCGCACGTACCGGGACGGCGGCGGCGCACTCGGCATCGACCTCGGCCTGCGCATGGTCACCCGCGGGCTCGCGCGCCTCGCGCCGCGCGGTCGGTTCCTGCTCTACACCGGTGCGCCGATCGTCGACGGCGTCGATCGCGTTCGCGAAGCGCTCGTCGAGGTCGCCGCGGCGGCCGACGCGGAGCTCGTCTACGAGGAGATCGATCCCGACGTGTTCGGCGAGGAGCTCGACACCCCCGCGTACCGCCATGTCGATCGCATCGCCGCGGTGGGCGCGACGATTGCACTCAGGAGGTGAGCCGATGCTCGAACAACTTCACGTGCAACTTGCCGACGCGAATCGAGGACGCCTCCTACCGCTGCTCGACGACACGAGCTGGCGGGCCGAGGTCGAGCGCGACCATGCCCGGCGGATCCTCGAGGGCAACGTGCTCGAGCTCGAGCGCGCGCGGATCGCGGACCGCGTCGCGACCGCGCCGACCGACGCCGACGCGTTCATCGCGTGGTACGAGGGCCTGAAGGAGACGGGCCCCGGTCAGAACGATCCGCTGTTCCCGTGGCTCGCCGAGCACGCGACCGCCGACGAGATGAAGTGGTTCCTCCACCAGGAGGTCGCCGGCGAGGCGGGCTTCGATGACCTCCTCGCGCTCACGCAGCTGCGCCTCGACGCGCGGCCCAAGCTCGAGCTCGCGCGGAACTTCTGGGACGAGATGGGCCGCGGCAGCGAAGGCGGCATGCACGGACCGATGCTGACGCACCTCGCGGACGCGCTCGATCTGGCGGCGCTCGCCGATCGCGTGCCGATCGTGTGGGAGTCGCTCGCGCTCGGCAACATCATGCTCGGACTCGCGAGCAATCGCCGCTACGCGTATCAATCGCTCGGCGCGCTGGGCGTCATCGAGCTGACGGCACCGTGGCGCGCGAAGCACGTCGACGCGGGCCTCGTCCGCCTCGGCCTCGCGCCCAACGCGCGCCACTACTTCGCGCTGCACGCGACGCTCGACATCAAGCACTCGATCGCGTGGAACGCCGAGGTGCTTCATCCGATCGTGGCTCGCGAGCCCCGCGCCGCGCGTGCGATCGCCGAGGGCGCGCTGCTCCGCCTCGAAGCAGGACGCCGCTGCTTCGTGCGCTATCGCCGAGAGCTCGGCACCCAGCCGAGCGCCGCGAGCGCCGCGTAGTCGCGGTCGCGCAGCTTGGTGCCGATGTCGTTCCGGTAGCGGACGTTCGGGATCACGATCTTCTCTGCGAGCCGGTACGCGCTCGTGCGCGCGTCCTCGATCGTCGGGCCGCGACCGGTGACGACCATCGTGTAACCGATGATGCCCGTCGCGACGAGCTGGCCGTCGACGAGCCCCATCTCGCCGGCGTGAAGGTGCTCGCGCTCCGCGTCCGTGAGGTCGTCCGGGATGCCGATCGGCGTGCCCTTCGACAGCTCCTCGTAGCCCTCGGCGTTGGGGAACGGCGGCAGCGTGAGCACGATGCCGACGGCGAACCCGGGATGCGTCGCGATCTGCTTCTTCGTGCCCCGCGCGACGCCCGCGAGGATGTCGCCGCACGGCTCGTCGAACAGCGCCGAGAGGATCGCGAAGCCGGGATAGCCGAAGCGACAGGTGAGCTCGAGCGGCCACACGCCGTCCTTGTTGATGATCGTGTTGAGGTTCACGTAACCGACGTGGTTCGCCTCGCGCAAGAGCGGCGCGAGGCGGCCGAGGGTGGCGTCGAACAAGCGCTCGCCGCCGCGATACGTGACCACGGTGCCCATCTCGCCCGTGAGCTCGCCGAGGTCACCTGGGAAGAGCCGCTTGTGCTCCCAGTCGAGGTTGACCGGACCGACGAACTCCGTGCCGTCGAAGAACGCACCGAAGCCGGTCTCGATGCCCTCGACGTGCTCCATGAGCACGAAGCTCGGCGCGACGCTCCAGTCTCGCTCCCAGGTCCGCGCGTGACGCGCCAGCATCGCGGCGACATCCGCACCGTCCCGACGCGCGCCGACGTAGCTCAGGCTCGATGGCAGATCGGAGCCGTTGAACTTGAGGACGTAGCGGCCGGGATGCGCGCCCAGGAACCGGGCTCCGTCGTCGAAACTCTCGAACCTGTGCGTCGGCGCCGTGCGCATCCCCGCGTCGCGGAGCACGCGCTGTCCGAATTCGCGATCCTGCTCCAGCGAGTCGCCGAGCGCGCTGCCGCCGAGGACGTGCAGCCCGTCGCGACGCAGCTCGTCCTGTTGCGCGCCCCAGCCCATGTCCTCGAACAGCACGAGGTGTTCGTCGCCGGCCTCGCGGATCCACGACAGCGCGTCGGCCACGTCGTCGACGCGCTCGACGAGGTTCGCGAGCACGTCCTGCGCATCCTCGTCGGACGTGTGCACGCGGACCTCGTGTCCCTCGCGAGCGAGCCGGAGATAGATGGAGCCGAGATCGCAGTACGAGCCGATTCCGAGGACGCGCATCGAGTGGGCAGAGTCTAGGGTGGCGACGACCGTGCCGGACTGGCCGCGACCGTGAGTCCAGCGTGACTTCCTGGCAAGCCGAGGCTGCGCCGTTCACGCAGTTTCGCCAGCTTGGCGTGGCGCGCTCGTTGCTCGTGACAGAGGCAGCATGTCCGCCATCCAGTCGCTCCTCCGCGTGATGATCCTGCGCGACGCCGAGGCGATCATCCTCGAGGCGAACAAGGTGCCGAGCCTGCGCCGCCGCGGTCAGGTCGAGGCGCTCGCGATGCCGGCGCTCGAGGCAAAGCTCCTCGCCGACTTCGCGGCGCCGCTGACCAAGGATCGCGCGCTCGACGACTGGCCCGCGAACGTCCCGTTCGTCGACACGGACGGCACGAGCTACCAGGTCACGATCGAGAAGGTCAGCGCGGGGCTTCGCATCCTCGTTCGCAAGGGCAAGCCGGCGGCGCCCGCGATCCCCCTCGCGACGCCGCCCGCGCCGAGCCCACCCGCGGACGCACCGAAAGCGGCACCGAGTGCGGCGTGGTGGGCGAAGCCACCGCCGGTCGCGACCGCGCCGGCGCCGGCACCCTCGATCGAAGCGACCGGATCGCGCAGCGACGCGATCGCGCGTGTCTCCCACCTGCTCCACACCGCGATCGCGGCCGCGAGCGTGCGCGAGGCGTCGGACGTGATCGCATCGACCGGCCAGCCGGTGCGCATGCGCGTCGGGGGCTACATGGAGCCGACGGACATCACGCTCGACGACGCCGAGCTCGTCGCGTGCGTGCAAGCGCTCGGCAACAACACGGACGCGAGCATCGAGATCGATGGCATCCGCGTGCGCATCAACGCGTTCGAGCACCTCGGCGGCGCCGCGATCGCCGCGCGCTTGATCCGCGATCGCGTTCCGAGCATCTCGGACCTCGCGCTGCCGCCCGAGCTCGCATCGATCGTCGAGCTGCGCGACGGCCTCGTGCTCGTGTGCGGTCCGACGGGCTCGGGCAAGTCGACCACACTCGCCGCGCTGATCGACCTGCTCGATCAGAAGCGCTCCGCGCACGTGATCACCCTCGAGGATCCGATCGAGTACCGCTTCCATCCGCGCCGTTGCTTGATCCACCAGCGCGAGCTCGGCACGCACGTCCCGTCGTTCGCCGCGGGCCTCAAGGCCGCGCTGCGCGAGGCGCCGGACGTGATCCTCCTCGGGGAGCTTCGCGATCGCGAGACGATCGCCGCCGCGCTCACCGCGGCCGAGACCGGGCACCTCGTGCTCGCGACGATGCACGCATCGAGCGCCGCGGGGGCGATCGATCGCGTGATCGACGTGTTCCCCGACACGCAGCAGCGGCAGATCCGCTGGCAGCTCGCGTCGGTGTTGCGCACCGTGGTGACGCAGTTCTTGCTCCCACGCCGCGACGGCGGCCGCGCGCCCGCGATCGAGCTCGTGCCCGTCACGCCGGCGGTCGCGAACATCATGCGCAAGGGCGACCTGCACACGCTGCCGACCGCGATCAACACCGGCCGCGATGCCGGCATGATCCCGCTCGAGAAGTCGCTCGCGCGGTTGATCGACAGCGGTGCCGTGTCATCGCAGGTCGTGAAGAAGATCGCGACCGATCACGATCTGCTCGCAGCGCTCTCGGGTCGACTTCGCTGACGCGATCGCCGCCCGGTCGGGTCAGCGACGACGATTGCGATACGCGTCGATCCCGTCGGCGAGCCCTTGCCCCGCTACCCCCGCGAAGCACCCGACGCCCAGCGTGTATGGCGCGACCGTACCGCCCGTCATCAGCGTTGCCTGCAGCGCACCGTCGGCGCACGCGAGCGTGTAGTCGCGCGCGACGCGGCCCCACGTTCGAAGCGCACCGCCGGTGACGCCGGCGAGCAGCTCGCGATCGAGCGTCAGCATCAGTAGCCCTGGTTCCCGTTGCCGCTGATCGCACCCGAGAGATCCTCGAGCGCGCGCATGCCGACGCCCATACCGCACCCGATCGCGGCCTGCGTGAGGCCGTCGCGCCAGTTGCGCGGGCGACCGCCGTACAGGAACGACTGTCCCGCACCGGACACGCACGCCGCCGCGTACTCGCGGCCGACCTGGCCCCACGTGCGTTGCGGCGGTCCTTCTTCCGGCGCTTGCGCCTGGCCGCCGTTGATCGAAGAGAGTTGATCGAGAGAGATGCTTTCGAATGAATGGCTCATGTCATTTGCGATGTGCAGCGCGAATGCCACGAGCTCGCTTTCGCACGCTGCGCACGCGCGTTCGCGATTCGCATCCTACTTGCGGGCAGGCTCACGCTTTCGACACGCGCGTTCACTTCGTGTGATGGAAGATCGAATCGCCCGCACCGACCGGGGCATTGCCCCCGAGCGCCTGTCTCTCGCGGTGAACAGTTCGCAATTCGCGCACGCTGTTTCGCCGATCCTCGACGAGGAATTGCAGAGTTCGGCGCCGACCGCGCGCTCGACCGAGTCCTCGAGGCGACGCTTCGTACACTCGAGAATGCAGTGCGTGCTCGCGACGCGCGTGGCACCGCAGCTGCACATCGCGAATCTCGAAAGGACAACAGCCATGTCGAACTTCGAGACGATCCCGGACGAGCAACTTGTCACCGCCAGCGGTGGAGCGCAGACGTATCGCGAGCTCACGCGCTTCGCGAATGACCACGGCTTCGTGGTCACCTCGAGCACCGGCGGTCGCCATCTCGGCTGGGCGCATCGCGCGGGTCGCGCCGTCGACGTTCGCACGCGCGACCACAGCTCCTCGGAGGTCAACTCGTTCATCCGCGCCGCGCGCGGTGCGGGCATCACGGTGATCGACGAGCGCCGCGGCGGCAACTCGGCGTGGAGCGGTCCGCACCTCCACCTGCAGAAGTGATCGAGGCGATCCTCGACGAGAGGATCACGGCTTCTTGAACTGCTCGCGATCGAGCCCGTGACGCTCCACGAGCGCCCACAGGTTCTTGCGATCCATCCCGGCCGCCCGCGCCGCTGCGGCGAGGTTGCCTTGATGAACGCGCAGTAGCTCGGTCAAGTACGCTCTCTCGAAGCCATCGATCATCTCCTGCTTGAGCTCGCGAAACGGACGCTCGATATCGATCGGGCGCGCCGTGTTCGCGCGGCTCATGCGGATCGCGACATCGCTCGCTTCGATGACGGGCCCCGCGGCGACGACCATCGCCTGGTGCACCTTGTTCTCGAGCTCGCGCACGTTCCCCGGATAGTCGTACGCCGAGAACTTCGCGAGCGCGTCGGGCGCGATCGCGTCGATCGGCTTGCCGAGCTTGTTGCGGTACTTGAACAGGAAGTGGTGCACGAGGATGGCGATGTCCTCCGGCCGCTCGCGCAGCGGCGGGAGGTGCATCGGGAACACGTTGATGCGGTAGTAGAGGTCCTGACGAAAGTTGCCGCGCGCGACGAGCTGATCGAGATCGCGGTTCGTCGCGGTGACGATCCGCACGTCGACGCGGCGATCCTGATCGTCGCCGATGCGGCGAAACTCCTGCGACTGCAGCACGCGCAGCAGCTTTGCCTGGAGCGGCATCGGCAGCTCGCCGATCTCGTCGAGGAACAGCGTGCCCGTGTCGGCCGCCGCGAGTAGACCATCGCGATCGCGCGTCGCGTCGGTGAACGCACCACGCACGTGGCCGAACAGCTCGTCCTCGAGCAGCGATTCCGGAATCGCCGCGCAGTTCACCACGACGAACGGCGCGTCGTGCCGCGGCGACGAGTTGTGGATCGTCCGCGCGACCAGCTCCTTGCCGGTCCCGCTCTCGCCGAAGATCGCGACGGTCACGTCCGTCGCCGCGACCATCGCGATCCGATCGTAGAGCTCCTTGATCCACGGTCCCGTCCCGATCAGCACGTCGCTCTTGCGCGGGCGCCGCTTGTCGCCGCGCACCTCGCCCGCCGCCGCGCGCCCGACGCGGAACTGCAGCTCGGCCGCGTTGAACGGCTTGGTCACCACGTCGACCGCGCCCGACCGCGTCGCCATCGCCGCGCCATCGGGGCCCGCCGCCGACAGCAGCACGCGCACGCCACCGCCCGCCGTGACCAGCTCGCGGATCACCGCCGGCGTCGGCGGCGGATCCGCCTCGAGGATCACCACGTCGAACGGCTGGTTCGCCGCGATCGCCGCGCGCAGCGTCGCCCCCGCGCCGTCCCGCGCGCACCACGCCACCTCGCTCGCGCCGTCGCCGAGGAGCTCGGCCACCGCATCGCGTGCGGCGTGACTCTTATCGGCGACGAGGACCCTCGGTGCCACCGCGAGAGCTTACCGCGCCACCTCCGCGAGGACTCGCGTGCGCACCGGTGCGCCGCTCGAACACGCGGCCCGCGGACCCGGCCACTACGTCTGCCGGGGTCCACGCTTCCCCGCGCAACCTCCTCGAATGCGCCGATTCGCGGTGGCCCACCGCCTGCAGCACGCCACCTCGCCATCCCCCGAAGCCGCGAGAAGACGATGTACCTCCCCTTCACCGACGACGAAGCGACCCAGATCGACCACGGACCTCACTGGTCCGCCCGTCCGCTGACCACGCTGCCGCGTCCGGTACAGAAGTCCTCGGCGCAGCCGATCGTGCGCCCCGCCGCGGAGCCGTACGTCCTGCCGCGCACGTTCTACTCGTACGCCGAGGAGCAATCCGCGCTCGCGCTCGACACCGAGTGTGTCGCGCCTCTGCCGATGTCCGAGCTTCGCCCCGACTGGCAGATCTGGCTGTCCGCCACCTGGGCGCGCTACGCGGTCCCGTTCTGCGGCGCCGTTGCCGGCCTGATCCTGGCGATCAGCTACCTCGCGCTCGGCGGCGAGAACCGCGCGGTCGCCGCGGCCGCCACCACCACGAGCTCCGCGGTCGTCATGCGCGTCGACGGCCCCGCGCCGACCGATCGCGACGCCGCGGTTCGCCACGCGATCGCGATGGCGCGCTCGGGCGCCGCCGCACCGACCGAGATGGTCGACATCGAGGAAGCCGCGACCACCGGGACCATCGTCGCCGCCGAGCCCGACGAGATCGAGATGGACGCCGTGCCGATGCAGCGCCCCGCGAAGCACGTCGCGAAGAAGCGCGCGAAGCCCGCGTCGACGAAGCGCGGTCCGATCAAGGTCAACGCGAAGACCGCGCTCGGTGATCTCCGCGTGGGCCGCGCGCGCTGAGCGCCGACGCTCACGACGGCGCGCGCCACGGGAACACTGCGGGCGCGTCGTCGAGCGCGAGCATCGTCGAGGATGTCGCGAGACGCAGCGACTCGAGCGCCGCGATCACGCGCGGAACGTCTGCCTTGGTGAGCGAGTCACCACACGACCCGTTGCGGATCGTGTTCGCTTTGCCGCGCCCGTCGAGGACCATGCTCCACCACTTGGTGTCGATCGCATCCTTGCCGTTCCACGCCTGCCGCGCGAGGCGAATGTGACAGCGGCCGTCGACCTCGACGCGCTCGGCGATCGCGGCGCGGCACGTACCGTCGATGCGCACCTCGAGCACGCCGATCAGCTCGTTCGGTCCATCGTGACGCGGACCCGTGATCAGCGTGATGCGCGGATCGATCACGCGGCCCGAGACGGCGTGCATCACCAGTCCTTGGTCGGGTCGTCGGCGCGGCCGGTCGCGCGGCGGCGCGCTTCATCGCGCTGCAGGCGGCGCGAGTAGTCCTCGAGATCGTCGAGCTTGCGGTTCGTCGGCGACTTCGGCGACTGCGTGTTGCCGCTGCCGTGCTGGGGCCGACCGCGCGGGTTGCCCTGCTGCGGCGAGCCGTTCGCGTTGTTGCCCGGGTTGCCTTGCTGGCCCTGGTTCGAACCCTGGTTCTGATTCGATCCCTGATTCGATCCCTGGCCGTTCGAGCCGTTCTGCGGCTGCGCGGATCCGTTGCCGTTACCACTGCCCTGCTGGTTCGAGCCTTGGCCCTGGCCGTTCGATCCTTGCTGGCCTTGCTGGCCTTGCTGGTTCGAGCCCTGTCCGTTCGAGCCTTGCTGGTTCGAGCCCTGTCCGTTCGAGCCCTGCTGGTTCGAGCCCTGACCTTGTTGCTGACCCTGCTGGCCTTGTTGTCCCTGCTGGCCTTGTTGTCCCTGCTGGCCTTGTTGTCCCTGCTGGCCTTGTTGGCCCTGCTGACCTTGTTGTCCCTGCTGACCTTGTTGTCCCTGCTGGCCCTGTTGTCCCTGCTGGCCTTGTTGTCCCTGCTGGCCCTGTTGCCCTTGTTGGCCCTGCTGGCCCTGCTGACCTTGCTGGCCCTGCTGTCCCTGCTGACCTTGCTGGCCCTGCTGACCTTGCTGCTGCCGCTGGCGCTGCTCCTTCTTCTCGCGACGGCGCAGCGCGAGCTCGAGGTTCAGGCGCGCGTCCTCGAGCTGCGGATCTTCGCGCAGCGCTTGCTTGTACGCCTCGATCGCATCCTCGAGCTTGTCCTGCTGCATCATCGCGTTGCCGCGGTTGTGCTGCGCGGCGCCGCGAATACGCGCGTCCTTCGACATCCCTGCCTTCGCGAGCTCCTCGAGCCCGCGATCGATCAGCGCCTTCTTGTCGGCGCCCGTCGCGCCCTCGGCCTTCTTGAGCAGCGCGGTGCCCTTGTCGAATGCGAGGCCCGCCTTGTCGATCGACGAGTTGCCCGCGGCGCGATCGTAGGCGGCGATCGCTTCGTCGTAGCGCCCCTCGGCGTACGCCTTGTTGCCCGCCTCCACGTCGGGGTCCGCCGCGCGGAACGGCTCCCACGCGCCGAGCGCGAGGAGGAGCACGATCGCGAGGCTGCGACGGGGCATGCGGGAATGATGACACGAGGCGGGCGTCATGCAGCCTCCGGATGCTTCAGGCGGCGGCGGGTGCTGATCGCGGCCTCGAGGAGCAGCAGCATGAGGCCCGCGAACAAGAACGGCTGGTACACGTCCTTCATCGCCTTGATCTTCTTGGTCGCGAGGCCGCGGTTCACGGCCTTGAGCGCGTTCACGACGGGCGTGGGATCGAGCTCGCCGCGCTCCGACGCGATGAAGTAGCGCTTCTCGTCGCCGCCCGCCTTCGCGAGGAGCTGCATGCTCGCGTCGTCGCGCTTCGAGATCACGGTCGATCCGTCGGGAAGCTTCTTCGCGTTGGTGTTCCGCTTGCCCGTCCACGGATCGATGTCGTAGACGACGCCGCCCTGCGCGGTGCCGACGCCGACGATGAACACGGCGATGCCGAGCTCGCTCGCCTTCTGGACGCCGACGAGCGTCTTCTGATCGACGTCACCACCGTCGGTGAACAGGACGATCGCCTTGCCGCGCTCGACCTTGGTGTCGAGGCGCTCGTCGGCTTCGTCCTTCGCGCGCGCCGCCGCGCTCTTCGGATCCGGATCGAGCGACTCGCCGTTGAGCGGATCGCCGCCGTGCCCGCGGCGGCCGATGCTGGAGCAGTCGAGCTCGTTGTAGAGATCGGGGCGCAACAGGCAGCGCGAGACGCGAATCACCTCGTCGAGGTTCGAGCCCTGCGGGAGGTCGGCCGGGCCGAGGTCGTTGAGGAAGCGCACGGCCACCTCGTGATCCTCGGTCAGCGGGAAGTGCGACGCGGCGCCCGCGAACACGACGGGGCCGATGCGATCGCCGGGGAGGAGGTCGATCATCCACGTCGCCATCTCTCGCGCGCGCTCGAGCCGGTTCGACGGCTTGCTCTTCTGCCGCATGAGATCGGTCGGGCCGACATCGTCGACGAGCATCGACTTCGACACGTCGACGGCGACGACGAGGTCGAGGCCGTGGACCTCGACGTTGCGCTTGCCTTCGATCTGCGGCCGCGCGATCGCGAGCACGATCAGCATCGCGCCGAGGCCGACGATCGCGTCCTTCGCGATCCTGCGCCCCGGCGACATCGTCGCCATCACGCGGCCGAGCACCGGCAGCTCGCCGAGGCGGATCGCGAGCTGCCGCCGGCGGGCGCGATCGTACGCGTGGAGCAACGTGACGATGACGGGGACGCCGAGCGACGCCCACGCGAGCCACTCGGTGTGGAACGTGATCGACGTGATCCACGTCCACAGCGTCTCGAGTGCGGCGGTGACCTTCACGGCAGCCTCCGCAGCCACGTGTGGCTCAGCAGGAGATCGAGCGCGAGCAAGATCGCCGCGAGGATCGCGAACGGCACGAACAGCTGCTTGCCCGGAATCTTCTCCTCGCTGACGCGCTTGGTCTTGTCGAGCTTGTTGCGCACGGCCTGGAAGCCACGGTCGAACGACTCGTAGTCCGTCGCGCGGAAGAACTCACCGCCGGTGACGCGCGCGATATCGCGCATCGTCCTCGGGTTGACCGACCCGCCGAAGCCGAGGAAGTCGCCACCCTCGTGACCGACGAGCACCGTGTACACCTTGACGCCCATCTCCGCGGCGGTCCGCGCGGCCTCCTCGGGCTCGAAGCGCGTCGTCCAGTTCGAGTCACCGTCGGAGAGGAGGATCACGACCTTGTTCTGCTTGTCCTTGGGCCGCGTGCAGTAGCCCTCCTTGGAGCACGTCGTCTCCTTCGGGCACGTCGGCAGCGCGCCCGGCGATGCGTCGCACGTCCCGTCGCTGCGGCGGAGCTGTGCGAGCGCCAGCGCGAGGCCATCGCCGATCGCGGTGCCGAGCGCCGGCACGTCACCGATCACGAGGTCGCGCACGATGCCCTCGACGAGCTTCGCGTCCTGCGTCAGCGGGCACTGCAGCATCGCCTGCTGGCCGAAGATGACGAGGCCCACGCGGTCGCTCTTCGTGCGGCGCAGGAACCGCCGGACCACGCGCTGCGCGGCGTCCATGCGATCGCGCGGCATGTCGGTCTCCTCCATCGACTTCGACATGTCGAACACGATCATGATGTCGATCGAGTCCTCTTCCTTCGTCACGACCTTGTACGTCTCGGGCCGCATCAGCGCGATCGCCAGCGCCGCGACCGCGAGCACGCGCATCACGCCGGGAAGATCCGACAGCCACGCCGCGAGTCCGCGCCCGCGCACGAGCCCGACCTGCGAGAACCCGATCGCTGCGACGCGCCGCCGCTGCAGATGAAACGCGATCAGCCCGACGAGCACCGCACCGCACACGAGCCACGCGGCGTTCGGAGCCGCCCACTCCAGCATCTCGCCCGCGACCTGCCGCTTGACGTAGTCGCGTAGCCCCACCGCGAGCACGGCGCCGAGCACGCCGACGAGCGCCCACGGCAACAGCCGCGCGACGAGCGTCGCCGTCCGCCGCTCCTTGGGCGCCGAGGCGACGTCGATCGCGATGATCGCCGCGATGACGGCGCCGATCACGATCGCACCGAGCGTGTGCGCGAACGTCCAGTGGAACATCCGCGTCGTATCGGCCTCCACGGCCTGCACGACCCGCGCGACCTTCGGCGCCGCCGCCTGTGCGAACGCGAGCATCACGCGGCCGCCTCCGGCCGCGGTGTTCCGTCCTTGTCGAGCGGCACGATCGCGGGCCTCGGCTGCGATGTCGTCACCACGAGCGCACGCGCGTCGTCGAGCACCGCCTTCGCGTCGTCGGGCGTCGTCGGGAACCCGCCGTACTTCACGAGGTCGCACGCGTCGAGCCACGTCTCGACGAGCCGCCGCTCCTCCGCGGGCGCGACCTTCGCGAGGCTGCGCACCAGCTCGCTCGACGTGAGGTCGAGCGTCGCGACGCGATATCGCGCGCCGAGGTACTCGCGGATCACCTCGACCATCTTCGCGTAGCCCTCGCGCCGCGTGCCGGCCTCACGCAGCACGCCGGACCTCTCGATCTCGAGCAGCGCCGCGAGCGCCTTCTCGCTCGTCATGTCCATCTTGCGCGGCCGCGCCACGACGCCGCCGGTCAGCAGGAGGTACCGCTTGCGGCGCCGGCCCTCGAGGAACCAGTACAGCGCGACGATCGCGACGAGCCACAGCGCTCCACCGCCGACGAGCAGCCAGAACCAATCGTCGACGATCAGCTCCGTCGGTGGCTGCAAGTCGCGCAGCGCTTTGGGATCGTCGACCTGATCGCCGAGCACGCCATCGACGCGAATGCGCACCGCGTTGGTGTCGACCTGCCCGACCGCACCGTTGACCGTGTACGTCACGGTGATTCCGGACACGCGCAGATCGCCGAGCTCCCACGCGAGCACGTCGATCTGCCACTCGCGCGTCGTCTTGCCATCGCCGCGCGGGCGATCCTCGCTGACGCGCTTGCGCACCTCGAACGCCGGGCCGAGGTCGAACGGCTCCTGGAGGTTCACCTCGACCCCCGCGCCGAACGTCGCGGTGACGATCAGCGTGAAGCGCCCGCCGAGCCGCACCGCGGTCGGAAACGCTGACGCGTTGACCTCCGGCGCCGCCACATCGGTCGGCAGTTGAATGATCGTGGGTCCCGAACCGGAGCCGGTCGCAGAACCCGAGCCGGTCGCAGAACCCGAGCCGGTCGCAGAACCCGAGCCGGTCGCAGAACCCGAGCCGGTCGCCGATCCAGCGCCCGTCGCGGAGCCAGCGCCGGTCGCGGAACCCGAGCCGGTCGCGGAGCCAGCACCCGTCGCGGAACCGGCGCCGGTCGCAGAGCCAGCGCCGGTTGCAGGACCGGAACCTGTCCCCGAACCCGTCGCAGAATCAGCCCCCGAGGCGGACGAGCCGGCGGAGCCCGACGCGGGAGGCGGATCGTCGATCGGTGCCGGTGCCGGTAGATCCTCGACGACATCGTCATCTCGATACGGGTTGGGCTTCGGCGGATCGCCCGATTGCGCCCAGGCCGTCGAGATCGCGACCAGCGCGATGACGATCGCGCCGAGCGCACGCACCCTCCGCTTGCTGGCCGGTGCGCGCGTCATCCGTGCGCGATCCTCTTCGCGCGAGCCTTGAAGAACGCGACCAGCGCGTCGACGTACGGCTTGTCCGTGCGGACCTCGACGAGATCGAGGTTCAAGCGGCGCAGCGATTGATCGCGTTGCTCGGCGGCGAGGCGGGCGCGCTTCGCGAAGTCGCGCGCGGCGCGGCTGTGCGTGTCGACCTCGACGAGCTCGCCGGTCTCGAGGTCCTCGAGGATCACGAGGCCGACCGGCGGGAGCACCATCTCCATCGGATCCGCGACGATCACGGGCACCAGCTCGTGCCGCTGCTTGACGATCTGCATCGCGCGCTCCCAGCCACCGGGGGCGAGGAAGTCGCTGACGAGGAACACGACCGAGCGGCGGCGCGCGACCTTGCCGAGGAAGTCGAGCCCCGCCTCGAGGTTGGTCAGGCGCGACTCGGGCTTGAACGTGAGGATCTCGCCGATGATGCGCAGCACGTGTCGGCGGCCCTTCTTCGGCGGCACGAACTTCTCGACGGAGTCGGTGACGATGTAGAGCCCGACGCGATCGTTGTTCTTGATCGCGGAGAACGCGACCACGGCGGCGAGCTCCGCGGCGAGCTCGCGCTTCGCGGCGCCGCGCGTGCCGAACAGCGACGACGCGCTCATGTCGATCACGAGGTTGACCGTGCGATCGCGCTCCTCGACGAACTGCTTCACGTGCGGCGCGTTCATGCGCGCGGTGATGTTCCAGTCGATCGCGCGGACGTCATCGCCGGGCATGTACGGGCGCACGTCGCTGAAGATCAGGCCGCGGCCCTTGAACACGGAGTGGTACTGGCCCGCGACGAGCTCGTCGACCAGGCGACGCGACGCGATCTCGATCTTGCGAGCCTTCTTGAACAGCTCGGCGGTGGTCAGCGCCATGCGCCCTCCACCTACGGCACCGGCAGGTACTCGAAGATCCGCCTGACGACGTCCTCCGAGCTGACCTCCTCTGCTTCGGCCTCGTACGTGACGGTCACGCGGTGCCGCATGACGTCCATCGAGACGGCCTTGATGTCGTCGGGCGTGACATAGGCGCGGTGGCGAATGAACGCGTGGGCACGCGCGGCGGTCGCGAGGCACAGCGTCGCGCGCGGCGAGCCGCCGTACTCGATCAGCGGCGCGAGCTCGCCGAGGCCATAGTCGCGCGGGCGGCGCGTGGCCTGGACGATGTGCACGATGTAGTCGCGAACGCGGTCGTCGATGTAGATCGATCCGACGACGCGGCGCGCGTTCTTGATCGCCTCGATCGTCGTCACGGTCTCGGCCTTCGGCGGCTCGAGCGTCGTCATGCGATCGAGCATCGCGCGCTCGTCGGCGGCGCCCGGGTAGCTGACCTTGATCAGCAGCATGAAGCGATCGAGCTGCGCTTCGGGCAGCGGGAACGTGCCCTCCTGCTCGATCGGGTTCTGCGTCGCGAGCACGAGGAACGGATCCGGCAGCTTGTGCGTCGTGTCGCCGATGGTGACCTGGCGCTCCTGCATCGCCTCGAGCAGCGCCGACTGCACCTTCGCGGGCGCGCGGTTCACCTCGTCGGCGAGCACGAGGTTCGCGAACAGCGGTCCACGCTTCTGCGTGAACTCGCCGGTGTGCATGTTGTAGATGATGGTGCCGGTGATGTCGGCCGGCAGCAGATCCGGCGTGAACTGGATGCGCTGGAAGCTCGCGTCGAGCGTCTGCGACAGCGTCTTCACGAGCAGCGTCTTCGCGAGCCCGGGCACGCCCTCGATCAAGCAGTGGCCGCCCGTGAGCAGGCCGATCATCACGCGCTCGACCATCTCGCGCTGCCCGACGACCACGCGCCCGACCTGCGCGAACACGTTGTCGATGAACGCGCTCGACTGCTTGACCTCCTCGGTCAACAGCGTCACGTCCAGCGGGGCACGCGCCGCCGGAGCGGGGCTGCTCATCGCCTCCGGCGAGGCCACATCCGCCGGGGCTTCCCCCGGCGAAACAGAGGGTTGGTCGCGCAGGGTGTCCATGCCCAACCCTGACGATGGCACGAAACCCGGGCTCGTGCCGGCACCATTACCGGTGCCATTACGCACGCCAGACGCATCGGTGGTCCCCACGGATCGCGAACCGATCAGCGTCCCGACGTATTCCGACCGCTTCGAGGGTGGTCGACCCTTCACCGGTATATGTTCGCGACATGGCGGACCAACCCGTCGCGCTCGGCCCCGTCGATTTTTCCACGCACGTCCTCTCGCTCGCATCCACCGCGCTCATCGCGATCGGGAAGATGCCTGCACCGGATGGGCAGCCTCACCCGATCGATCTCGAGACGGGCAAGCACCTGATCGACGTGCTAGCGATGCTCGAGCAGAAGACGAAGGGCAACCTCGACGAGACCGAGAGCAAGCTGCTCGCGAGCCTCATCTACGACCTTCGCGTAGCGTACGTCGACGCGCAAAAAACGAAGTCATGAAGCGCGCCCTCACGATCGCGATCGCACCGATCGTCATCGCGAGCGCGTGCCGCCCGCGCGAGGATCACGCCGGCGAGCACAGCTATGACCCCGTCGCGCTGATGACGCCCAAGGCGCCCGATCCCATCGTCGACGAGTCCACGCACCTCTACGGCAGCGCCCCCACGGGCTTCGTCGATCTGGTCCGCGAAGCGCGGCGCGGCGTCGTCTCGATCCGCTCCTCGCTCCCCGTGAAGTCCGGCCCCGCCGCGATGTTCCCGGGCGCGCCCGAGACCACCGCCGACACCGCGCTCGGCTCCGGCTTTCTGATCGAGTCGGGCGGCGTGTTCGTCGTCACGACCGACAAGATCGCCTCCGCCGCCGCGGGCCAGAACCTGCTCGTCGTCCTCGACGACACCACCTCCGTCCCCGCGAAGGTCATCGGCCGCGAGGTCGAGCTCGACGTCGCGTTGCTCCAGATCGATCGCGCGCGCCTCGAGCCGATCCCGATGGGCTCGTCCAGCGACCTCAAGATCGGCGAGTGGCTCGTCGTCCTCGGCAATCCGTTCGGCGAAGAGGTCACCGCCGCCGCCGGCATCGTCTCCTCGACGGGCCGCGAGGCCGCCGGCTCGCTGATGCAGGACCGCGGCATGGGCTACCGCACGTTCCGCATGTTCATCCAGACCGACGCGCGCATCCACCGCGGCAACTCGGGCGGCCCGGTCCTCGACACCGCGGGCCAGGTCGTCGGCATGGCGATCGCCACGGGCGATCACCCGGGCGAGCTCTCGTTCGTCCTGCCCATCGATCGCATCCGCGAGATCGTCCCTGACCTGCGCGATCGCGGACAGGTCTCGCGCAGCTGGCTCGGCATCAAGGTCAAGCCGGTCACCAGCGACGTCGGCGCGACCATCGGCCTCGCCGCCGGCACGGGCGCCTACGTCAGCGAGATCGTCCCCGGCTCGCCCGCGACCGCCTCCTCCAACGGCAACCCGCTCCGCGTCGGCGACGTGATCCTCGAGTGGAATGGCAAGCCGGTCGATCAGCGCTCGCTGCCCTGGCTCGTCTCGGCCAGCGCGCCCGGCACCGAGGTCACGGTCACCCTCTGGCGCAATCGCGCGAAGATGGCGACGCGCGTCCGCCCCGCGCGAATGCCCAAGTAGTCATTCCTCGCCGAGCACGTCCGCGATCGCCTCGTCGACGCTGCGCCGATCCTTGCGCTCCCACCCGACGCGCGAGTAGTAGCGCCTGACGCCGCTCGGCGCGCCCTCGATCTCCAGGCAGAAGTCCCAGTCGTCGACGCGACACTTCTCCGCCTTGATCGTCAGCGTCCGCCGCATGCCCGACAACGGCCACACCGCCTGCACCTCGCCGCCCGTCATCTCGTAGCGAAAGCGCTCGAGCTCGACGCGCCACCGGTTCCGATTGGCGAACACGCCGAACGCCTCGGGCTGCCACAACGCGAACACCGCGTGCGTGTCCTTCTCGCCCACGGGCATGTGATCGATCCAGATGCGATTGCGAACGATGTCCGCCGCCGCCTCCTGCGCCGGCTCGCTTCGCATCCACCGCCATCCTCCGACCACGGCCCCGACCATAGCGATCACGACGATCAGCTTCTTCATGCCGGCATCGTACCCGACGCCGGCGGTGTGAGTCGCGCACCGCTGGGAGTGCGGTCGCGCTCGTGCACGAGGATGCGCCGTCGTTGGCTCCGCGATCCCTGTGCGTGTGCACGTTCACCAACTCGCCGGACCGATGCCGCCGTCGGCATGTTCACCAGCTCGCCAGACCGATGCCAGTAGCGGGCACGTTCATCAACCTCGCCGGCCACGTCTCGGGAACGCTGTCGGCAGCGGCTCGAAACTCCCGAGCCGGCGCAG
The DNA here is from genome assembly GCA_964617845.1 of uncultured Kofleriaceae bacterium. Taxonomy (GTDB): domain Bacteria; phylum Myxococcota_A; class Polyangia; order Haliangiales; family Haliangiaceae; genus JABFXX01. The sequence goes on from CAZUAR010000005.1 coordinate 52,689, forward strand.
GCCGAGCCGAACAGCGCGGTCAGATGGAGCAGCGCCATCGGGAGGAACATCGTCGCGGTGCGCGGCCACATCCCGACGGCAACCTCGAGCACGCTGCGCAGCCCGCCCCCGACCGCGCCGGGAGACTCGGGCGGGTGCGGCGGTGACGCGATGCCGGAACGCCGCCAGAGTCGCCACGTTCACCAGCTCGCCGCCGATGCCGGCAGCGGGCACGTTCACGCCCACCACACTCGTGTCCGGTTACCGGACACATGGCAACCACATTTGCCGCGTGGACTGCCCCCCCGCAAATATCGGAGAAATACAAATCTCACGATTCGTGTCGATTGTTCTTGACAGATCTCCACACACCCGCGCGCATGCGTGCTCGATCACGCGCGATCTGTCGCGCCAGCGCTCGTAGGATCGCGTCTGCGCGCGTTTTCGATCGCGAACCGCTTCGCGCGCAAAACCTGGCGACTCGTCGACGAGAGCGCATCCGATCGATCCGAAAAAGTGCGTGTTACAGGTGGTTCGTCATGCTGGATGATTCGACCTCGACGCACTTCGATCGCGCGGACTCGTTTGTCGAGCCGCCGCTGTCGCGCGACGCACTTCACGCGCGGTTCCTCCGGCGCAAGCGAGAGCAGTCCGCGTGGGACGCGGAGGAAGCACGCGACCTCCGCATCGCGGAGTCGCTACAGCACTGGACGCACTACGGCTGCGTGACGATCGTCGAGTACCTCGAGGTCTACTGCGGCATCGAGCCGCGGACCGCGCTCGAGCGCCTGCGCGTCTCGCTCGCGCTCGCCGACCTCCCGCTGCTCGAAGCCGAGCTCGAATCCGGCACGTTCCAGTTCTCGCACGTCAAGGAGCTGACCCGGATCGCGGTCGCCGACACCGAAGAGGAATGGGTCGACCACACGCGCGGGATGACCTACCGCGAAGTCCAGCGCGCGATCGCCGGCCACGTGCGTGGCGACCGCCCCACGGATCCGACCCAGCCCGACGAGCGCCGCCGGTTCATCGGCTTTCACATCAAGCCATCGACGGCCGCTCGCCTCTTCGCCGTGCTCCGCAGCCTTGAAGCCGAGCGCGGCGACAGGTTCGTCGCCGACGACGATCGAGTCAACGCACTCTGCGATCGCGCGGAAGCCACGTCGCGCGCGGGCGCGACCTCCGATTCCGCGAGCACGCCGGCACAGGTCTGGATCACGACCGACGGCCACGCGTTCGCGAACGGCGTCGAGCTCGACGATGCGGAGCTAGCGACACTCACCTGCGACGCGACGATCATGGGTCACGTCGACGACGCCGATGCACGTCCGCACCACACGCTATCCGCCAAGAAGCGCCGGCGCATCCTCGCGCGCGACATGCACCAGTGCCGCGTGCCGGGCTGCCGCGCGCGTCATCACCTCGACGTGCACCATCTCGTTCACCGCGAGCACGATGGCGATGACTCGGACGCGAACCTCGTGACGCTGTGCGGTGGCCACCACCGTCTTCATCACGCGGGTCTGCTCGACATCACGGGCCGCGCGCCCACCGAGCTGACGTTCCGGCGAGTGCACGACGATGAAGAACCTTCGCGCCCGCGCGGGCGCGAACCGCATCGCGCGGCCGCACGAACACGCTGACGCGCTCGTGCGTCGACGCGAATGACAATTGAACAGTTGAACGAAGACAACCGCGAGTGCGTGGTGCATTCGGGCCACGCACTCGCGACTTTGGCAAGTCCACCCACGGCACTCGACTGGACGCGATGTTCATCGCCGCCGGTATCGCAACGAGTACTCCGAGCCTCCCGCGCACACGGAGTTCGAGGCGCGAGTCGACTCGCGACGGACCCGTCGATCCCGGTAGCCGCGCGCGCTCCACATCGGTGGCGGACATCGAGCGCGCATGAACGATCCTCGCGCCCGCGCGGGCGCGACGGAGCTGACCGTGCGTGAAGAACGCGTACGCACGACCGGATCTGTGGACAGCCCTTCCTCATCGAGGACGGGGGACGCGGACAGGAGCACGAGTGGCTGACCACAGACCCGCTCGTGCTGGCGAGACGTGTGACCGCGTTCAGGAGAACGCGAAGCTCGCCGTCACCTGTGTGGACAGCCGCGGCGAACCTCGACGCGAACGCGAACGTTCATGCGTCGCGCCTGCCCACATATCTGACCGCGTGACGAGAACGCGATTACTACTGCCACCAACCGCAGAGATTTTTCTGGATCGGAAGAACGGGGCACATCCGTCCGGGCTTCAGGTGATGGGTGCGAGCTTCAGACGGTTCGATCCAGCTTACGCAGTAGTGTAGACCTGCTGAAGCTGCCGACAGTGCTGACCCTTGAGTCTTGGCGAGGAGCCTCGATCGCGACGACGCAAGAAGCGAATGAAGAGTCTTCGCGCCCGCGCGGGCGCAGCTCGCAAGAACTCTCCCCAGAGTGTCGCTTCTGACCGAGAGGAACACGAACCCTCGGACTCGATCACATTCACCTCCGACAGGATGAGCGAAGCCGCATGGCCACGACGGTCGAGCACCGACTCACGCGAGCGATCGAACGCACGCGCTCTGCAACCCGAACGTCCGCGATCAGGTTCTCCGAGGAAGAATCCCCGAGGGCTGCGGGGCGGGGGGCGCCCGGCGCGACAAGTCGTCGACGAGGTGGTCAGTTCAGGTCGTAGTCGCTCGGCTGCAGGTAGCGCGCGAACACGGTCTTCTGACCGATCGCGCCGAAGTCGACGACCACCTTCTGGTCCTTGCCCTGGCCCGAAATCGAGACGACGCGGCCCATGCCGAGCGTGCCGTGCACGACGGTGCCGCCGACGGTGAAGCCGCCCGAGCGGCCCGTGAGGTCGTCGTCGACGCGGTAGACCGGCTCATCGTCGTACGACGTCGACTGATCGAGCTCGTCGCGTGCGCGGCGCTGGGCCCAGCCGCTGCGCTTGGTGAAGTTGCCGTCGACGATGCGCGGCCCCGTGGGCATCGTGGTGGAGCGCGAGCGCACGGGCGCGGCCAGCGACGAGGGCGGCAGATCGTCGAGGAACCGCGAGGGGCCCTGGATGCGGATCTCGCCCCACACGCGGCGGGTGCGCGCGTGGGTGAGCACGAGCTTCTCGCGGGCGCGCGTGATGGCGACGTAGGCGAGGCGGCGCTCTTCTTCGAGGGCCGCGTCCTCCGAGACGCCCTCGCGCTCGCGCAGCGAGGGGAACAGGCCGTCCTCCATGCCCGAGATGAAGACGAGCGGCCACTCGAGCCCCTTGGCGATGTGGATCGTCATCAGCACGACCTGCTCGGCGGCGGTCTGGTCCGCGGAGCTGGAGAGCGCGATGCGCTCGAGGAAGTCGCTGACCGCGCGGAAGGCGCCGGCAGCGGCCGGATCCGGATCGTCGGACGGCGCCTGCATCCAGCGGCCGGAGACGGCGGCGCTGGTGTCGGACGACTCGGCCTCGTACTCGTCGTCGAAGTCGGACGCGGTGGAGACGAGCTCGGCGAGGTTGTCGAGGCGATCGCGCGACTCGGTGGAGCCATCCGCCTCGAGCTTCTGACGCAGGCCGGAGCGATCGACGACCTGGATGATGGTCTCGGCGACGGAGGCCCCCTGCTCGACGACGTCGATCAGGCCGTCGACGAGCTCGACGAACGTGTGCAGCTTCTTGCGCGTGCCGGCGTTGAGGCCGGCGACCTCGCCACGGGCGGCGAGGCGCGCGGCGTCGAGGAGGTTGCCGCCGTTGACCCGCGTGGCGGCGCGGAGGCGCTCGACGGTGGTGTCGCCGATGCCGCGCGCCGGCACGTTGACCACGCGCTCGAAGGCGGAGTCGGCGGCCGGGTTGGCGAGGAGGCGGAGGTACGCGATGACGTCCTTGATCTCCTTGCGCTCGAAGAACGAGACCGCGCCGACGACCTTGGCCGGCACGCGCATCGCGCGGAGGTGCTCCTCGAGCACGCGCGACTGCGCGTTGGTGCGGTAGAGGATCGCGATGTCGTTGGGCGACATCGGTCCGTCGTCGAGCGCGCGGCGGATCGAGCTCGCGATGAAGTACGCCTCGCCGCGCTCGTCACCCGCCTGGTAGACCTCGAGGAGCTCGCCGCCGCCCTTGTCCGTCCACAACGACTTCTCGTGGCGATCGCGGTTCTTGCGGATGATGCCGTTGGCCGCGTCGAGGATCGTCTGCGTGGAGCGGTAGTTCTGCTCGAGCTTGATGACCTTGGCGTCCGGGAAGTCGCGATCGAAGTCGAGGAGGTTGCGCGGTTCGGCGCCGCGCCACGCGTAGATCGACTGGTCGTCATCGCCGACGACGGTGAGGTTGCGCGTGGCCTCGGCGAACTTCGTGACGAGGTCGTACTGGACCTTGTTGGTGTCCTGGAACTCGTCGACGAGGACCTGGCGGAACCTCACGCCGAGCAGGTTCTTGACCTCGTCGATGTCGAACAGCTTCAGCACCTTCAGGAGCAAGTCGTTGAAGTCGACCGCGTTCTCCTTCGCGAGCTGTGCTTCGTACAGCGGATAGATCTGGTCCACGATCTCGTCGAACACGCCGGTCTTGTGCGCCGTGGGCACGATGCCGCGGTTCTTGGCCCGGTCGAAGCGCGACAGGATGGTGCGCGTGGATACCTGCTCGTCGAGCCCGGTGTCCTTGAGGAGCCTGTCGACGAGCTTCATCTGATCGTCGTCGTCGAAGATCACGAAGCCCTTGCGCAACCCGACGTAGCTGCCCCAGCGGCGCAGGATGCGCGCGCACGTCGCGTGGAACGTTCCGATCCACATCGCGTCCGCGGCCTCGCCGAGGAGCTCGCGCAGGCGGTGGCGCATCTCGCCGGCCGCCTTGTTGGTGAACGTCACCGCGAGGATCTCCCACGGCGGCGTGCCCGTCTCGACGAGCCGCGCAATACGATGCACGAGGACCCGCGTCTTGCCGGTCCCCGCGCCGGCGAGGACCATCAACGGTCCGTCGCCATGCTCTACAGCGGCGCGCTGTTGTTCGTTGAGCGGCGTTGCCACCCCCGAGGGGTAGCACGCGCCGCTGACACTAGAACGACAGGCGCAGACCGACGCGCGCGTTGAGCGGCGCGTAGCGGCCCGTGGTGTTGCCGAAGTTCGGGTTCTTGCCGATCGGCACGCCCGTCTCGTTGCCGCGCGAGTCGATCGTCTTCACCCAGACGAGGTCCTCGTACGTGCCGCCGGAGACCGGGTTCGCGTTCTGCTCGCTGCCCGTCGTCGCGTTCGGCGCCGACAGCTTGTACTGCGGAGCGTAGTTGTCGTCGATGCCGGCTTCGCCCTGGCGGTTGTACACGTTGTAGATGTCGAGGAAGATCTCGAGGTTGTAGTTCTTGCGCAGGTTCTTCTGGTAGCCGAGGTGGACGTCGAGGCCGTGCTCGAAGTCCGTGCGGCCCAGCTGACCACGCGGCAGGAGGAACGCCTCGTTGGCGCCGTACAGGTAGTGACCCGCGAGCGCGTTCTGCGGGATGCCCGACAGCGCGCGGAGGCGGATACCGACGGTGGCCTGGCCCGCCTTCTTGAAGTCGAAGGTGTAGTAGCCGTCGAGCTTGATGTAGTGCGGGCGATCCTGCGGCAGCGGACCGACGCGGTTCGACAGCAGCTCGATGAGGTCGTACTGCGACGAGATGTTCGGGTCGACCTGGCCGTTGTCGTACGAGATGAGGCCCGGGTAGTTACCCGTGGTGCGCGAGAACGTGTACGAGCCCTGCACGTAGAGGCGCTTCGAGAACCGGCGCGTCATCGTGAACTGCAGCGCGTTGTAATCGCGGCGCGGCTTATCGAACACGCGGATGCCCTTGTAGAGGTCGAGCTGGTGCTGGAGGCGGCCCTTCTCGACCATGTCCTCGGTGCGATCGACGCGGTCCTGGAGCTTCTGCTCCTCTTCCGTCGACCACTCACCCGGGTTCGCGATGATGTACGTGTTCGCGTTGTCGGTCGACACGTCCTCGATCACGCGGCCCATGCGGCGGTTCTGGTACGCGACGCCGATCTTCAGATCGTCGAGGATCTCGTACTCGAAGCCACCGATGACCTCGTCCATGTACTGCGGCTTGATGCCGGGAGCCACGAGGACGCCGGACGCGCCGATCAGCTGCTCGGAGCCGCCCGCCGTCGCGTTCGGATCCATGAGGCAGCCGGTGCCGTTCGGAGCGCCGATGCGCATGTCGGTCACGCCGCACTGCATCGGGGTGAACTGCTGCTCGTAGTTGACCTCGCCGCCGAACGAGCGGTCGTTGATGTCCATCGGGATCGACTCGTAGAAGCGGCCCCAGTGGCCGTAGACCTTCGAGCGACCTTCCTTCGTCCAGTCGTAGAGGAGGCCGACGCGCGGCGCGAACATGCCGTTGAGCGACATCGCGTTCGTGCCGAGGCGCTCCGACGTGAGCGGGTCGATCGTGTTCTGGAGGAAGTCCGCGTAGCGCATGCGCTGCTCTTCGTAGCGAATGCCCGCGTTGAGCGTCAGGTTCGGCTGGATCTGCCACGAGTCACGGAGGTACGCGCCCCAGTTGAGCGTGTTGCCCGTGACGCGCGTGCCCGGTGCGCCAACCTCGCCGGAGATGTAGTCGCAGACGAACGTGTCGGTCGAGCCCATGACACCGCCGACCGTCGCCGACGGCGTGCGGCAGAGGTTGTCGAAGCGCGGGTCCGTGTTCGCGTCGACCGCGGGCGAGCCCATGCGGCCGAGCAGCTGCACCCAGCGGTCGACGACGATCACGCCGCCGCCGACGGAGTTCTGGATGAACGCGCCGCCCGAGTAGAGGCGGGTCTTGTCGGAGATGTTGTCCTCGACGTCGATGCCGGCCTTGATCTCGTGGCTACCACCCGCCTTGACGCGCTGGGTGACCGAGAGCTTCGCGGAGCGGCGCTGCTCGGTGTCCTTCAGGATCGAGCCCGGTCCGCCGATGACGTACGGCGTGACGTCCATCGGGCAGTTGTTCGAGAGGAACGGATACGGATCCGAGGAGCCCGGAACGCCGTCGATGCAGCCGGCGTTGGTCTTCTGCGACTCGGCGCCGAAGCCGGGGCCCCACACGCCGAGCGAGCCGTCGATCAGCACCTGGCGCGGCGAGGCGGCCTGGGTCGGATCGTACGCGTCCGAGTCGAACTGGTCGCGGTGCCAGCCGAGGACGGCCTCGACCTCGGTCTTGTTGTCGTTGAACTTCGAGGTCCACTTCGCGGAGACGTCGGTCGTCAGCTGCGAGAGCTTGAAGCCGCTGGTCGGCGGGCCGTAGAGGCCCGGTGCCTCGCGGGAGCCCGGAAGTCCCTGGAACGCGACCTGGCCCTGATGCTCGGGCGACGCCGCGTAGTTGATCTTCGCGAGCATGTTGTAGCCGCGGCTCTGATCGCTGCGGACCTCGCTGTCGAGCGTGTCGGTGATGAAGAAGCCCGTCGAGGGATCCGTGTCGGGCGCGCCGTCGGCGAAGCCGCCGCTCGCGGGGAGCGCCGGGTTACAGGCCGACAGGTTGCCGCTCGCCTCGAGGCGACGGCAGTCGGTCTGACGCTTGGTCTCGCGCGTGTAGTCGACCTTCGCGAACTGCGGGGCGAAGCCGACGTAGAACCACAGCTTGTCCTTGATGATCGGACCGCCGAGCTCGAAGCCGAAGTCGGCGTCGTACGCGAGGTCGCCGGTGATGTCGATCGAGGACGCGTTGTTCGGCGTGCTCTCGACGCCCGCGGTGAGCTGGCCCGGCTGGTAGTAGCCGAACACGGAGCCCTTGAAGTCGTTCGAGCCGGACTTGGTGACGACGTTGACGACGCCACCGGTCGCGCGACCGTACTCGGCGTTGTAGCCGCCGGTGATGACCTCGATCTCCTCGATGAAGTCGTTGATGATCGGCGAGCCGACGGTGCCGAACGTGAGGCCCGTCGTGTTCACGCCGTCGACGAAGTACTGGTTCTCGAGCGACGACGAACCGGAGAACGAAACGCCGAGCGCGTCGCCCTGCGAACCGGCGGCGGCGCCGAGCGTGGACTCGAACGTGCGGCCCGGGACCGGGATGTTCTTGATGTAGTTCTTGTCGATCGTGATGCCCTGCGTCGTCGACGTCGGGTCGATCGTCGGCGCCGTGTCGGTGATCTTCACGACCTCGCCGCCGGCCTGCGCCTGGTTCAGCTTCTGGAACACCGGGGTCACCTTGTTGACGCCGACGTTGATGCCGGCGCGCTCGAGGGTGATGTCCGCGAAGTAGAAGGTGACAAGGTAGTCGCCCGGAGGAAGGTCGGAGATCTTGTACTGGCCACCCTCGTCGGTGATGGCGGTCTGCGCCTGCGGCAGCGAGGCCGAGGTCGCGATGACCGTCACGCCCGGCAGCTTCTCGCCGGTCTTGGAGTCGGTGACGGTGCCTTGGATGGCGCCCGTCGTGAGGCCCTGCGCCTGCGCGGGCGTCAGGTCGGTGACGAGCGACGGGACGAGCACCGACGCGCCGAGCGTCGCTGCGATGATCAGATTCTTGGTCTTCATGGACATCTCTCCGATCACGAGCCCGTGGTGAAGGTGAAGGTGACGGGCTGCGGAAGCGGCTGCCCGAACGTGTCCGTCACGCCCGTCGTGAACGTGATGGTGTATTCCGTCATCGGCGTGAGCGGCGCGGGCGTCGCGCCGCCGTACGTGATCTTGATGCGCGTCGGCATCGTATCGATCGCGACCGTCGTACCGGCGGGCGGCGCCGGCGTGATGGTGACGGTGGTCGTGTTGATCGACGCGGGGTCGAACTGCGCGTTGCCGAGGAAGATCGCCGGCGACGTGATGCTGACGCCCGTCGCGCCGTCGTTGAACGACGCGCCCGAAACGGTGAGCGGCTCGACGGTGGTCGCGAACTCGCCGACCTCGCCCGCGGTGCAACCCGCGTCGACATCGCCGCCCGGAGGAGCGCAGATGCCCTCGCCCTGCTTGTCGACGACGTCGGGTGCGAACTTGAGCGTGCAGCGGAGGTTCGTGGGCAGGCCGCGCGCCTGCGGCACCAGCACGATCGCCGGGCCGAGCGCCTCGAAGCCGCCCATCGCGGGCACCTGCTGGTTGCCCGACGGGTTCCAGTAGCTCATGTCGAGATCGATCGGCACGTCGATGTTGCCGCACTGGATGCCGACCGCGCCCTGGATGAAGCGCGTGTCGTCGGCGGCGCCGTCCTGGTTGATGTCGAGGATGCCGACGGGACCACCCATCGGGATCATCGCGGTGCCGACGGTGCAGCCCGTCTCGAGCTCGCACAGACACACGGCGTGCTCGCCGCGGCACGTCGACGGCAGGATGTCCTGCGCGGCGGCGCACTTCGCGACGTCGTCGGGCGTCGAGCCGATCGGCACGCGCGCGTACGAGCCGGCGGCGTTGACCGGCGCACGGCAGGCGATCTCTTCGAGGTTATTGCCGACGAGCAGCTCGTCCATGATGATGCGGAACGCGTTGCCGACGGCGGACGCGGCGTTTACCGGGTGCGCGTCGACCTCCGTCGCCTGCGGGTGCGTGCCGAAGCCGAACACGCGGCGCGTGGACACGAACATCGACCCGCTGGTCGTGTACGTCTCCTTGAGGCGGACCTGCGTGATCATCGCGGGCCCTTCAGGATTGAGGTTGGTCGAGCTTTCGTAATCCGTGCATGCGGCGACGCCCAAAGTCGCTGCGACGACACAGACAACCTTCTGAACCCTTTGCATAGTCAAACTTGCTCCCTCGTCGAGAACGAACCCGCGGACGAAAATTCGCCCGCTTGTACTAACCGAGCGTCAAAGTTGTCAAGACGTTCCAGGCTACGTATCACCGTCGGATCCGACGCAGATACGCCGACCTGATCACCCGACGTGACAGACGGGATCGCGACGGCGAGGCGCAGTCAGCAGTGCTGTCGCAGCCTGCCTTGCACGCGCCGCCTGCGACACCGATCGATGCGTCCGGATCACACCTCATGGCGCCGCCTCGGGTCGGACCTTCAGCGCGACCTTGATCTCGTCGTGCTCGCGATCGGTGGCCACGCTGCGGATTCGGTCCACGGCGTCGATGGCCTCGCGCCACGGGAACGATGGATCGAAGTCGACGAACACGACCTTGGTCCCGGTCAGCTTCGCGAGCTCGGGCCGCAGCGCCGTCGCGAGGTCGGCCGCGGTGATCGCGATCGGCTGCGCGGATGCGTCGGTGGTGACCGTGCGTTCCGCCGAAGCGATCGCTCGTGAGGGCTCGTGGCAGCGCGCGAGGGAGCGCAGCGACTGCGACACCGCTACTGCGGCGTGCCTTCGTCTTCCTTGACCTTGAGCGCGACCTTCACTTCGTCGTGATTGATGTCCGAGGCCATGCTGCGGATCGTGTCCATCGTGTTCACGACCTCGCGCCACGGGACGCTCTTGTCGAAGTCGACGAACACGACCTTGATCTGACCTGCGTTGGCCATCGCCTCGAGCTTGGGCTTGAGGGTGCGGACCATGTCCGACGCCGCGATCGGCGTGGGGTTCTCCGACAGGCCATCCGAGAAGTCGATCGAGAGATCGGGCTTCACGAAGATCGTGAGCATGCCGAGGTTCGTGTCGACGGTCTCGTTGATCTCGTCGAGCTTTCGCGGAATCTGCAGCGTCTCCATCTTCATCATGATCGGCATGACCACGAGGAAGATGATGAGGAGCACCAGGAGCACGTCGATGAGAGGCGTGACGTTGATCTCCGACTGGAGACCACCCTTGTTGCCGCCGGTTGACATCCCCATGGCTATTTCTTGTCCTCTTTAGAAATGGCCAGGTCGACGGCTTCCACGGCCATCTCCTTGTTCATGTACACGAGCACCGGGTAGACGGTGCCGTAGTCGATCATGTTGTCGGCCTTGAGGTAGATGCGGCCGACACCCTCGGGGTTCTTCGGCGCGGCCCACGCGGCCTTGACCTGCAGCTCCATCTCCTTGAGCGTCGACGGGCTGATCGGGCCGAGCTTGTTCTTCTCGACGAACAACTGGCCGCTGGCGTCGATGGTGACGACCGGCTGCATCTTGTCCTTCTCCGTCGAGTAGTTCGAGGCCTTCGGCAGGCTCACGTCCTGACCGCGGCCCATGATCAGCGTCATCAGCATGAAGATGATGAGCAGCACGAGCATGACGTCCACCAACGGGGTGACGTTGATGTCGTTACGCACGTGGTCGAGTTGCGGCCCCTTCGAATGAGACAGGCGGTTGCGCCGCTTGCTCTTCGAGTTCTGGGGCCGCCGCCCCATCCGCAGCGATTCGCTGGGAACCGACATGACTGCTTAGCCCCGGCCCTCGCGGAGGACGTAGTCGATGAACTCGCTCGACACGTCGTTCATGTCGATCACGAACTGCTCGACGCGCGACGTGAAGAAGTTGAACGCCATCGCCGCGATGATCGCGACGCCGAGGCCGAGCGCCGTCGACACGAGAGCTTCGGAGATCTTCGGGCCGATCTCGTTGATGGTGACCGTTCCGCCCTTGAGGAGCTGGAACGTTCCGAGAATACCGATGACGGTACCGAGGAGGCCGATGAACGGCGTCGCCGAGGCGACGGTGCCGAGGTACGCGAGGCCCTTGCGCAGGTTCGAGGTCTCGCGCTCCTTCACGCGCTCGAGGGCGCGGTTCACGCTGTCGACGAGATCGAAGTCGCCGACGTCGTCGGGGCCTTCGGTCTTGAGCGCCTCGCGCCCCTGGAGCAGCGCGCCGAGGCCCGACTCCATCACCTTGGCGACCGGGCTCTTCGGCATCGAGCGCGCCGCGTTGAGCGCGTCGTTCACCTTGTGCTGGCGAAGGAACTCGCCGAGCGCTTGCACGTAGCGAATGCTCTGCTGGCTCGCAGAGCTATACGTGAGCAGACGCTCGGTGATCACGTAGAACATGAACACCGACATACCGATCATGCCAATCGTGATGATCTTCACGATGATGGACATGTGGTGCCAGAGCTCTAGTAGGTCGATTCCCATGACACGTTCCCTTCGTTCGATTGCAAATCTGTCGACCGGTCACTTCTGCGAGTAGATGAACGTGACGGCGGTGCACACGGGCACTGCGCGTCCATTGACGGCGTAGGGCTTGTACTTCCACTCCCCACGCATCTTTCCGAGGATCTTGTTGTCGTAGGCCGGGAAGCCCGTCGACTTGAGCTGCGTCACCGACGTGATCACGCCGCTCGCGTTGAGGCACAGCTTGAAGCTGCCGATGATCTTGTCCTTGCCCGAGCGCATGATCTCGGTCTTGGTCACGTCGTCGGGGATGATCTGCTTCTCGCCCGCGATGCGCGAGCCCTCGAGCAGCGTCGGCGGGACGTTCTGCGGAGGCGCGGGCGGCGGAGGAGGAGGCGGCGGCGGAGGCGGAGCGCCCATCACGCCGTTGATGTCACCACCGACGACACCGCCGGCGACGCCACCCTCTTCACCACCCTCTTCGCCGTTCGGATCGCCGGATTCCTCGACGACCTTCTGCTCCTGCTTCTCGATCTTGACGGGCTGGACGATGTCCTTGACCTTGATCTTCTTCGGCGTGATCTGCGGTGTCTGCGGCTTCGCGCCACCGGGCGGCGGCGGAGGCGGTGGCGGCGGTGGCGGCGCGACCGCGAGATCGACGCTGCTCTTGGGCCGATCGAGCATCTCGATCTCCCAGATCGACTTCATCCACATCGAGACGAAGAGGACGACGTGGAACGCGGCGACCGCGATCAAGAGCGGCGCGGCCCACGGCGGCGCCTTGCGCGACTTCGCATCCTTGAAGTTGCCGAACATCGGCCCGCCCGCTTTTTGCGCCGACGGGGTTCCGGCCGATCGATAGGGATCGAGCTCGGGGCGCTTGCCCGCGGGCTCGTCCTTCAAGAAGGGCGTGGTCTTCGATTCGTCGTCGTCTTCGATAGACATCTCGGCTGCTCCTTCGAGGCGATCAGCCGCCGGCCTTGGGCGCCGGGGTTTGGGTTGGCATTCCGGGCATGGCTGCGCCCGCGGCCTTCTTCGCCTCTTCGGTTAGAACGCGCGAGACGCGCAGCAGATCTTGCGCACTTGCGCGGTCGAGCGCCGCGGCCCACGACGCTCCCTGCGCCATCGCGCGGAAGTTGTAGATCGAGGCCTGGAGACCGAAGAGTTTCGGGTTCTTGGGGTTTAGCTCGGCGGCCTTCTGGAGAGCGCCGATGCCGAAGTCCGCGAGCTCCATGGTGTCGGGGCCCGTGAGCGACTTCGAGTTGAGCTTGGACCAGGCCACGTTGCCGATGAACTGGAAGGCCGAGATCTTCTGAGCCTGGTCCGTCGCGGCGGCGGCCACCTTCAAGTACCACTCGATCGACTTACGCCAGTCGCCGGACTTGAGGTTGATGCCGGCGAGGTTTCCCATGATCTCGGAGTCACCGGGCTTCTTCGCGAGGAGGCCTTCCCAGTAGTCGATCGCGAGCTGGAACTGCTCGCCATCGATCCAGACCTGCGTCATCAGCTTGCGGGTCTCGTCGTCCTTGGGGTTCGCGGCGAGCCACTTCTGGAAGTGATCGGCGGCGAGCTCGGCGACCTGCGAGGGCTCGTAGACGCACAGCTCGCTCTGCAGACATTGATAGCTCGACGCGCAGACCGCCTTGTCGTCGCAGTCATCGAAGCGGCGATCACCGTCCTTCACGCAGACGCGCGCGGACTCGGTCTTGGCGTTCGGCAGCTGATCGCAGACGAACGAGCCCTTGATGCCCAGGCGGATCGGCTTGTCCTGCGGCTTGAAGATCTTCGAGTACGCGAGGCCGGCGTTGTAGTGAATGATCGGATCATTCACGGTCTTGAGCGCCTTCTCGTACTCCGCGGCCGCGTCGATGAACGCGGTCTCGCGGAACAGGCGATTGCCCTGGCGCGTGCGGTTGCGACCGTCGAGCTCCTCGCATCCGAGTGATCCGCCGATCACGAAGACCAGCAAGATCCCGACGAGGATCGGGTTCGCGCGCACGGGCCGGCTCATAGGGCGCGCGACTATACATAGCTGGGTGGGGTGCATCAACCGCCTACTTCCCCTGCGTGTACTACGGCTTCGCACTCGCGATCATGGCGGTCACGTGACACGTGATGGCAGTGCGTAGCGATCGAGCCGCGACCGCGTCGCAGGGTTTGCACTAGAAGAGAAATGACGTGGTGATGTCGTAGCTCTCGAGGTCCGCCTCGTCGACACCTTCTGTGACCGCGAGAACCTTGTTCTCGATGCAGGACTTCGCGGCATCACTCGCAGATCCACGAACATCTCGCAGCTGGATCGTCGCCTTGTTGACCGTCGCGGTCTTGTCCTTCACCGCGATGTTGATGACCGCCTCCATCTTCGGCTTCTCGCCGATGCGCTCTTCGGGCGGGATCGACGCGACGCACTCCCGCATCACGAGCTTCACGGCCTTGGTGATCATGCCGGTCGACTGCGGCTGCATCTTGCGTGAGTCCGGTGGATGGATCGCCGGCGGCAGATCGATCGGAGGCGTGCCCTCGGGACGGTGATCGCGGATGAGCTTTCCGTCGACGTAGTACTCGCGCGTCGGCAGCTCCTTCTTCGGCGGCGGCTCCTGCGTGTCCTTCACCTCTGCGGTGGGATCGAGCTTCGGTGCCGGCGACGTCGCGCTCGGCGTGATGTGCGGCGCCTCGGCCGGCTTCTCGGCCACCGGTTCGGCGACGGCGGGCTCGCTCTTGTTGAAGAGGAACCACCCCGCCGCGCCCGCTCCGATCACGACGAGGCCCGCGATGATCACGAGCACGAGCCCGTTCGAGCGTCCGGCGGTCATCTACTGGGGATCTAGCACGACGCGTGACGATGTTCTGGCTCGATCGCGGGCGCCACCGACGTGATCGCCTCCACATCGCCCGACCGAACGCGGTGGATCATGCCGTCCGCGTCGCGCAGCAGCAGAGAGCCGTCGCCGTCGATGCCGATCATCATGCCGGTGACCGGCGCTCCATCGACGATCGCGCGCGCGGACAGCCCGTGCGCCATGCGATCGATCCACGCGGGGATGACGTCCTCGAGGCCGACCGCCGTGTAGTGATCGACCCAGTGCTCGACGTGCGCGAGCAGCGTCTCGATGAACGCCTCGCGATCGATCGGCGTCCCCGCGGCCTCTTCGAGCGACACGGCCCGCGCCGCGATGTCCGCGGGCAGCTCGCCCTCCTGGGCCGGCGACAGGTTGATGCCGATGCCGACGATCACCGCCTCGAGTCGGCTGCCCTGGCTCTGCGCTTCGACGAGCACGCCGGCGAGCTTGCGCGTCCCGACGAGTACGTCGTTCGGCCACTTCAGCGCGCCTGGGACGCCGGCGGCGCGGACCGCGTCGCAAACGCCAACGCCGATCGCGAGCGTCATCGGCGGCACGTCGGCCAGCGGCAGCGGCGGGCGCAACACGCACGACATGTAGAGACCGCGACCGCGCGGGCTCGCCCACGGGCGGCCGTCGCGACCGCGCCCCGCGGACTGCTGCTCGGCGATCACGACGGTCCCGTGCTTCGCACCTGCTCGCGCCATGCGGGCGGCTTCATCGTTCGTCGACGCGCAGGCCTCGAGATCGATGCGCTGCAAGCCGAGCCAGCGCGCGAGAGGTGGAATGACCAGAAACGACGACGACCGCTTGCTCGACATAGTGCGACTCCCCTCGGAGGGTCAGGTCCTCACATCCAGTCCGATGTCCACGGCCGGCGCGGAGTGCGTGAGCGCTCCGACGCTGATCAGGTCTGCTCCCGCGCGCGCGTAGTCCGCGATCGTCGCGAGCGTGATGCCGCCCGACACCTCGACGAGCACGCTCTTCGCGTGGGCGCGCGCCGCGCAGACCTCGACCTGCGCGGGCGTCATGTTGTCGAGCAGCACGACCTCCGCACCCGCCGCGAGCGCCTCGTCGAGCTGGCCGACGTTGGTGACCTCGACCTCCACGCGCAGGGGATGCGGCGCCTTCTGCTTCGCCGCCTCGACCGCGGCGCGCACCGATCCGCACGCGGCGATGTGGTTGTCCTTGATCAGGATGCCGCTGCCGAGGTCGAAGCGATGGTTGCCACACCCGCCCGCGAGCACCGCGGCCTTCTCGAGCACGCGAAACCCGGGCGTCGTCTTTCGCGTGTCCACCACGCGCGCCTTGGTCCCCGCCACGGCGTCCGCGTAGCGCCGCGAGAGCGTGGCGACGCCGCTGAGCCGCTGCGCGAAGTTCAGCGCGGTCCGCTCCGCCGCCAACACGCGGTGTGCCGGACCGCTCGCGGTGAGCAGGAGCGCTCGGCGGTCGACGCGCGCGCCGTCGGGTGCGTGGACCTCGATCTCGATCCGAGGATCGACCATCGCGAAGACCGCCGCGGCGACCTCGATGCCGAACGCGACGATCGGTTCGCGCGCATTCATATCGGCGATCACGTGCGGCCCATCCGGCCCCAGCGTGACGCTCGACGTGACGTCGCCGCGTCCGAGATCCTCGTCGAGCGCGAGCTCGATCAATCGACGCACCGCTGGAATGGCGGCGAGCCCGCTCGATGTTCCCGTCATCGGTGCCGACCCTGACACGTCGGGCGCAGCATACAAGAAGCGACCGACAAGCGATCGTTCAATTGCATCGCGCGCGCCGGATCCGATCTCGCCTCGCGCTCGTTCTGCGCGCTCGCGCGCACGCGCTCGAACAGACTGTCGCTATTTCGACACCGGCGAACCATGTTTCGCAACGTGTGCCAAGCCGTTCGGCTCGTCGACAAACCGCGATCCATGGGTACGCTGCCACCATGGAAGACGAGCCCAACCCGCAGGTCACGACGCGCACCGCGTGCGTGATCGCCGGCGCGACGCTCGACGAGGTCACGAACATCGGGTTGAACGAACGCATCGCCGTTCGCGCCAACAAGCTCGGAGTCCTCGTCACCGGTCGCCCCGGTGACCTCGTAATCGACTACGCCGCCGAGCTGACGGGTCCGGTCTACGACGTCATGTACAACGCGCAAACCCGATGGTTCAGCGTGACCATCTTTCGCGGCCTGCAGAACACGCAGCGCTGGGACAATCGGCCCGGTACGAGCCCGGGCTATCCGCGCGTCGACGACGTGCTCGGCGCGACGACGCCCGCGGCGATCCTCGCCGTCCTGGACATCCCGCCCGACGCGATCGGCTACGTCGAGCCCCGGCTGCTCGGCTAGCTCGCTGCGACACTACGTGCGAGGCGCGCGAGCCGCCGGTCATCGCGTCTCAGCGCGCCCGTGCCCTCCCCGCCTGCCCGACCGACGATGCTCGACGCATGCGCTGTTTGCTCGTGCTGCTGCTCGTTCTCGCGCCGATGCGCGCCCTCGCCGATGACGTCGCGACCGAGACGGGCACGATCGAGGGCGTCGCCGTCGATGGCGTCTTCGAGCCGTTGCCCGGCGCGACGGTCCGGATCGTCGGCGACGCGACGGTGACGACGGTGCGCGCGAACGCGTGGGGCGCGATCGAGGTCCGCGGCCTGCCTGCGGGCACGTACCGCATCGAGGTCGAGGGCGGCGCGTTCAGCCAGCGATCGATCGCGCCCCCACCGCCGCTGCGCATCACCGAGGACCGGCGCAGCCTTCGCTTCGACCGCACGTACATCCGCTGCTGCATCTGCGTGATGGAGGACAATCGTCGACGCGTCGAAGCCGACCTCGCGAAGCGGAACCAGGAGCTCGAGGACGCCGCGAACGCGATGATCGACACTCACTCGACGACGCTGGGTGCGCGGCTCGTTCGCGGGCGCGACTTCTGAGCCGCTCTACCGCTTCCACTGCTGGACGGCCCAGCCGTTCTTGCGCGCGTGGCGTAGCAGGCGGGCGTCCGGGTTCACCGCGATCGCGGTCCCGACACGGGAGAGCATCGGCAGGTCGTTGTAGCTGTCCGAGTAGAAGTAGCTCTGCGCGAGGTCGACGCCGTGCTTCGTCGCCCATGCCTCCGCGAGCGTCACCTTGTGACGCCCGAAGCACAGCGCGCTCGCCCTGCCGGTGAACGCGCCCGTGTGATCGACCTCGAGCTCGCTCGACAGCACGTGCTCGATGCCGACGCCCTTGGCGACAGGGCGCGCCGCGTAGCAGGTCGAGCCGGTCGCGAGCACGACGACGTGGCCCGCTTGCCGGTGGTGCTCGACGGCGATGCGCGCGGCGGGCGCGACCGCGTCGGCGACGTGCGCGCGATACCAGACATCGCACTTAGCGATCATCTCGTCCTCGAGGTCCCCGCGCAGATCGAGGCACAGCTTCGTGAACACGGTCTCCATGTCGAGGACCGCGAGCTTGTACAGCGTCGACCAGTAGACGGCCTTCGCCATCATCGACGGCGGCAGCTCGCCGCGCTGGAAGAGGAAGCGCGTCCACGACATGCCGGTGTCCACGCGCAGGAGCGTGTTGTCCATGTCGAAGAACGCGGCACGGATGCTCACGCGAGCAAGCTAGCGCATGAGCACGAGCCCGAGAAATCGGATCAGGATGTTCGATCCGGCGTGAACCAGCGTCGACGCGAGGATCGAGCCGGTCGCGGAGCGCATCCAGCCGAACAACAGCGCGGGCGCGAACGTCGCGAGGGCGCGCGGGTCGCCGTCCTTGGGGATGTGGATCAGCGCGAACAGGGCCGAGGAGATGATCAGCGCCCAGCCGATACCGCCGCCGAGGATGCGGCGCTTGGGCGGGAACGCGCGCTCGAGCTTCGCGAGGAGGAAGCCGCGGAAGAACAGCTCCTCGGGGAGCGCGACGACGATCAGCTGCACCGCGCAGAACTCGACGAGCTCGCGCGTGATCTTGGGCGCGTGAAGCGACTCGAGCCCACCGAAGTGCATGCACGTGCCCTTGGGCAGGAGCTTGGCGAGCGAGGTGTCACAGGCGATCGAGTAGAACGCGATGTACCCGATCACGAAGAGCGGGAACACGATGAAGAAGCCCGCGGCGGCGAACGCGAGCCCCTTCTTGAGCGGCTCGGCGTGGAAGCCGTAGTCGTCGAGGTCTTCCTTTCGGCGCCACGCGACGAAGACCGGCGCGTAGAGGAAGAGCACCGCGACGAGGGCCGAGCCGAGGTGGCCGATCGCGGGCAGCGTGACGTTGATCTGGACGAGGCCCGCGACGAGGATCGCGACGACGGCGTAGGTGACCAGCGCGTCGCGCTTGGCCTGACGCGCCTGCGCCGCGGGATCCAGCGGGGTGGCCGCCTCGAGCCTGCGCGCGGCTTCGTCGCGGGCGCGTGCAGTGTCCGGGTCGTCGGTCACTGCGCGCGATCGTACTCGATCAGTTACCGGTGCGTAGCGGCTCGTACGAGCCCGTGATCACCGTCTCGGCGATGACCTGGGTCTTCAGCTCGGCGATGAGCGTCAGGTTGTCCGCGGTGACATCCGCGGCCGTCTTGTAGCCCCAGACCTGCACGTACGCGGTCGGGTTCGGCTGCATCTCGATCGCCATGAACAGGCCGTCCTTCGACGACGCGGCTTGCTGCGAGTGGCGGACCGGGAGGCCGACCGAGGCCGAGAAGTAGTAGGTGTCGACGCCTTCGAGGAACGTCGGCGGCGTGTTGTTCGCGCCCGACGTCGACGACACCGTCGCGATGAAGTTCGAGATCTCGAAGCCCGCGCAGTCGCGGACGGCGCCGGCGAGGACGCCCGTGCCTTCGGTGCGCGAGACGCCGATCAGCGCCGGCAGCGTCGCGGCGGTCGCCTTGGAGACGATCTGGATGTCCGAGACCGTCTGCGGCGTCGTCGTTCCATCCTCGAGCACCTGGTTCAGGAGGAGCGTGTCGAGCGAGTCGGACGTGTCGACCATCTTGTAGCCGAAGCGCTTCGTGCCGGCGGGGATCGTCATCGTGAGGTTGCCCGCGTCATCCGAGGTCGCGGCGGGACCGAACGGCGTGCCCGCGTCCTGGTTCGCGTACGCGGTCACCATCACGCCGGGGTTCGCGTTGCCGCTCTGGAAGTCGGTGACCTGCGTGTTGATCGTGATCTCCTGCGTGGTCGGGGCGTCGTCGCTCGGCGTGCCGAGGCACGACAGATCGGCGGGGCCCTTCTCGACCCAGTTGTTCTCGCCTTCCTCGTCGTTGGCCATCAGCGGCGCGGTCGGCTTGTTGAAGCCGCGATCGTCGACCTTGGCGTCGACCATCGGCATCGAGCCGCCGTCATCGCCGCAGGCGCCGAGGAGGAGGGTGAGTAGGGGCAGAGTCGAGGACAAACGCATGGCGAGGCTCCCGTCGAAAGATTCAGGTTTTTAGCCACCCTGCGCAGCGGAATCAACCATTTCTAGACCTCACGACGTAACGCGGTGGCGGTGTGGTGACCCCGGGGTGTGATCGATCGCTCGCGCGGTGTACAAACCCCGCATGGACGCCCGCCAGATCCGTGACTTGCTCGGCGACAAAGCCAGCCTCCTCGAGCATCAGTGCAAGACCATCCCGCAGAGCCAGCTGACGCTGCCGTCGCCGACGTACATCGACGATGTTTTCAGCCATACCGACCGGTCGCCCCGCGTGCTGGGGGCGATGCAGCAGATGTTCTCGCACGGCCGGCTCGCCAACACGGGGTACATCTCGATCCTCCCGGTCGACCAGGGCATCGAGCACTCGGCCGGTGCGTCGTTCGCCCCGAACCCGATGATGTTCGACCCCGAGAACATCGTGAAGCTCGCGATCGAGGGTGGCTGCTCGTGCGTCACCTCGACGTTCGGCGTGCTCGGCGTGGTCGCGCGCAAATACGCCCACAAGATCCCGTTCATGGTGAAGCTCAACCACAACGAGTTCCTGAGCTACCCGAACACGTACGACCAGACGATGTTCGGCACCGTTCGCCAGGCGTTCGACATGGGTGCGCTCGGCGTGGGCGCGACGGTGTACTGGGGTAGCGCGGAGTCGCGCCGCCAGCTGCACGAGACGGCGGAGGCGTTCGCGGAAGCGCACCGCCTCGGCATGTTCACGGTGCTGTGGTGCTACGTGCGCAACGGCGCGTTCAAGGTGAAGGAAGGCGACATGAGCCTCGCCGCGGACCTCACCGGTCAGGCGAACCACCTGGGCGTCACGATCCAGGCCGACATCATCAAGCAGAAGCTGCCGGAGCTGAACGGCGGCTACAACGCGCCCGAGCTCAAGGGCTGGGGCAAGACGAGCAAGAAGGTCTACTCGGACCTGACGACGGACAACCCGATCGACCTGACCCGGTATCAGCTCGCGAACTGCTACATGGGCAAGATCGGGCTCATCAACTCGGGCGGCGCCTCGGGCGACAACGACCTGCGCGACTCGGTCATGACCGCGGTCATCAACAAGCGCGCGGGCGGCATGGGGCTCATCCTCGGGCGAAAGGCGTTCCAGAAGCCGTTCAAGGACGGCGTCGAGCTGCTCCACGCGGTGCAGGACGTCTACCTGTCCAAGGACATCACGATCGCCTGACGCGTCGGCGATTGTCCTACGATCGTCCCACGTTTCTCTAACGTTGGGCATCGCCGATCACTGCGCGGTTGTTGATAGGATGGCCCGCGCAAATGGCCAGGCTCGGGGAGCTGCTCGTCGCAGCAGGGCTGCTCACGACCGATCAGGTCGATCGCGCCCTCCGTGCGCAGGTCATGTGGGGCGCGCGGCTCGGCACGAACTTGATCGAGCTCGGCTTCATCGATCTCGACACGCTGTCGACGGTGCTGGCGCAGCAACACGGACTCCCCGCGGCGCTCGCGCGTCACTTCGAGCGCGTCGATCGTGACCTGCAGCGCTCGCTGCACGCGGACGTCGCCGAGATGTACACGGTGCTGCCGCTCGTGCGCGTGCGCGATCGCGACATCGTGCTCGCGTCGAGCTCGCCGCTGACGAAGAAGGCGCAGGCGCGCATCGCCGACGAGCTCGCCGTCGAGCCCGAGCACATCATCTCGGCGATCGCGGCCGAGCTGCGCATGCGCTACCAGCTCGAGCGCGTCTACAACATCCAGCGCCCCGCGCGCTTCATGCGCTCGCCGGGAAAGACGATCCCGCCGTTCCCCGTGTTCGACGTCGACGAGGCGGAGAGCATCGACGAGGATCTGCTCGAGGTCGAGGTCGAGGCGCCCGCGGGGACCGGCGACGTGAAGTCCACCGAGCCGTTCCTCGCCACGTACACCGCGCCGCCGGCGCGCACGCCGTCGATCCCGCCGCCGACGCTCGAGCACAAGAAGCCGGTGCCCACCGTCGACGAGATGGCGGGCGTCGACATCGACATGGACGACAGCTCGGCGCGCGTGCCGGCCGCGAAGCCCGCGTCGCCGATCGGCAACCTGCCGTACACCACGCCGTCGCTACCGGTGCCGGGCGTCGAGCCGGTGGTGCTCAAGCCGCGCACGGCCGACGTGAAGACGGGCGTCGCGGTGCCCACGCCGCCGTCGACGCCGATCCCGACGAGGATTCCCTCGAGCGAGAACGAGATCGCGACGGTGCCGGTGTCCAAGCTCGACGAGCGCGAGGTCTCGCTCGAGGGCGAGGCGCCCGTGCGTCCGAGCGCGCCGATCGTGAAGGCCGAGCCCGGCTTCGTGAAGCCCGTGCCGTCGGCGAAGCCCAAACCGGAGCCGCCGAAGACGAAGTGGGCGTCGGTCGCGAAGTTCGACGCGATCGCCGCCGAGGACAGCGCGCTCGAGGCCGCGATCCCCGAGGCGGTCACCGACGCGCAGACCCGCCCCGCCTCGGTGCCGAGCATCGCGAAGCCGCTGGTGATCGCGCCGAAGGCCGACGCGCCCAAGCGCGACGACGAGACCAAGCCCGCGACGCCGCCACCCGCGCCCGCGCCTGCGCCGGTGCCGGTGCCGAGCGTCCCCCGGCCGGCGAGCGCGATTCCGAGCATCGTCCCCAAGAAGAACCAGACGACGCCCGGCGTCGTCGTGCCGCGTCCGCCGGCGAAGGTCGAGCCGGTCGTCGCGAAGCCAGAGCCGGCGACGCCGGCCGCCGGCAAGCGCGCGTCGAAGTCGACCGAGGTCGACGCCGCGTGGGGCACCGAGGATCCGAAGAGCGCGCTGTTCGCGGGGCACGATGCGGGCGCACCCGACGGCGCGACGAGCGACGCCATCCCGCGGCCCCCGCGCGCGCCGACCGAGGACTCGGGCGCGATCGCGATCCCGGTGCACAACCTCGCCGACCTCGATGCGCTGAGCGCGGAGGTCGACGACGCGCTGTCGATCCCCGAAGCCGTCGACGACGATCGATCGTCGGGGCGCGAGCGACGCCGCTACGTTCGCACGATCACGGACATACCGTCGGAGTCCGAGCGGTCGCACTCGCTCGGCCGCATCGCGATCCGGCGCCTGGCGATCGCAGCGGCACCGTCCGAGGCCGATGGGAACACGCTCGGCCAGGCGACCCGCGCGATCCGCCGCGCGACGAACCGCGATCGCGTCGCCGAGCTGTGCGTCGACACGCTGTTCCGCTTCGCACCGTCGTGCGCGGCGGCGAGCCTGATGGTCGTGCGCGGTCAGGTCGCGACGACGTGGAAGGGCTTCATCCGCGACGGCTCGACGCCGCCCGAGATCGCGGTCCCGCTCGATCAACCGGGCTTGATCCCCAAGGCCGTCCATCGCAACACGACGGTGCGCGCGCCGTCGACGGACCTCGGGCCGATCGATCAGCTGCTGATGGTGTCGCTCGCGCAGAAGACCGGCGACATGGTGATCGTCCCGATCTCGATCGCGAAGCAGGTGATGTGCGTGATCGCGCTCGTCACGGACACCGACGCGCCGATCGCGACCGCCGAGTCGGTCGCCGCGGGCGCGGGTGCGGCCTTCGCCCGCCTCATGCGCGACGCCTCCCGGTAACGACCGGGTAACGAGCGAGGTTTTTGGCGACGCGCCGACGCGTGGGCGTACACTTCGTCCGTGCGCCGTCTCGGTGAGCACCTGGTCCAGGCCGGGTTGATCAAGCGCGAGCAGCTCGCCGAAGCGCTGCGCGCGCAGGTCGTGTGGGGCGCGCGCATCGGCACGAACCTCGTCGAGCTCGGCCACCTCGAGATCGACGACCTGTCGCGCACGCTCGGACGCCAGCTGAAGATGCCCTCGGCGCTCGCGTCGCACTTCGAGCGCGCGGATCCCGCGCTGCAGAAGAAGCTGCCCAAGGACGTCGCGATGCACCTGCACTGCATCCCGCTCGTCCTCGCGAACCAGTACGCGGTCGTCGCGATCGGCAAGCCGCTGTCGAACGTCGAGATGGACGTGATCGCCACGCACCTCGGCGTGTCGGTCGACAAGCTCGTGCCGTCGATCACCGCCGAGCTGCGCATCCACTACCAGCTCGAGAAGGTCTACGGAGTCCCGCGCGATCAGCGCTTCATCCGCGCCGCGGGTACGCGCTCCGAGGACAGCCAGGTGTTCCAGCTCCCGCCGCCCGTCGACCCGGCGCACGAGAAGAAGTTCGGCCGCGACGAGGACGAGATCAGCGTCGTCGACGGCATCCCGCAGCCGGTGTCGTCGGTCACCGGCCACAACATGGCGGGCGACGACGACGACCGCCCGGCACCGAAGAGCCCGCTGTCCGACGCGCGGCAACCTCCGCAGCCGTTCGATCCGCTCGACCGCGAGCGCCGCAGCTACTTGAAGACGCTCGCCGACATGCTCGCCGATCGCCCCGACGAGCAGCACTCGGTCGTCGCGCATGTCGAGCACCTCGCCGCGAACGCGCGCGCCCCTCTCGCCGCGCCCAAGACGCTCGACGCCGCCGCGCAGGCGATCTTTCGCGGCGCGGATCGCGAGCAGGTCGCGCAGCGCGTGATCGACGCGATCGAGAAGTTCATTCCGGCCGCGCGCGCCGCGATCTTCCTCGTCGTGCGCGGACAGGCGGCCGTGAGCTGGACGAGCTTCTGTCGCGACGGCACCAAGCTCCCGCCGATCGCGGTGCCGCTCGATCACCCTGGCCTCGTGCCCGCGGTGATCAAGCGCAAGTCGGTCGCGCGCATCCCGTCGGGCGATCTCGGGACGATCGATTACCTGCTGCTCGCCTCGCTCGGCGCGCGGCACGGCGAGCTCGCGTGCGCTCCGATCATGATCGGCGACCAGGTGATCTGCGTGATCGGCCTGGCGACCGGCACGCGCGGCCTCCTCGACGGGCTCGAGCAGATCACGATGGCGACCGGCGCCGCGTTCGCCCGCTTGATGCGGCAGGCCGGCGCGAAGGCCTGAACCCGCATCGAGCACGCGGACCTGCAACGGTTGACGTCGTGGGCGGCGTCGGGCACGTTCCCGTCGATGACCGCCACCGCCGAGTCCGAGATCCCCGGGACACAGCGCAAGAAGCATCGTCATGACCTCGGGCACGAGGATCACGGACCGAAGGTGGCGGCGGGCACGACGAAGGCGATCCAGATCATCCTCGGTCTGTGGATCGCGCTGACCCTCGCGCTGGTCGTGTACGTCCTGGTCGACGGTGCACGCCCTCGCCCCTCGGCGGCGACCAGCGTCACACCGGCCGACTAGCCTCGCGTTTTCGAGGCGAATAGGTCATGGTTCGTGGCTTGCCGCTCGTCGAGCGGTGTGGGGGACATCAGTGATTCCGGACGAGGTGAAAGACCAGATCCGTGACAAGGCGGACATCGTCGCTGTCATCGGCCAACACGTCCAGCTGAAGAAGGCTGGGCGGAACTGGAAGGGTCTGTGTCCGTTTCACGGCGAGAAGACGCCCTCGTTCAACGTGCATCCCGATCGCGGCACGTTCTACTGCTTCGGCTGCCAGAAGAAGGGCGACGTGTTCACGTTCGTCATGGAGATCGAGGGCAAGGGCTTCCTCGAGGCGGCCGAGCAGCTCGCCGCGATGACGGGCGTGGAGCTGCCCAAGTACGAGGAGAACCCCGACGAGCGGCGGCGGCGCGGCGAGAAGCTGGCGATGCTCGACATCAACAAGATCGCGACGGCGTTCTATCGCGAGATGCTCGCGTCGCCGCGCGGCGAGCCCGGGCGCGCGTACCTCGCCAAGCGCGGTGTCTCGACGGAGATCGCGGACAAGTTCCTGCTCGGGTACGCACCGCCCGAGTGGGGGTTGCTCGCAGATCACCTCAAGGCCAAGCGCGTCGACATGAACCTGGCGATGGAGCTCGGGCTCGTGCGCGCGCGCACGCAGCAGGGTGGCTACTACGATCTCAACCGCGATCGCCTGGTCTGCCCGGTCGTGATGCCGGGTGGCGAGGTGTGGGGGTTCTCGTCACGGACGATCGGCGGGCAGAAGGCGCCCGACGGCAGCGAGCCGCCGAAGTACATCAACAGCCCCGAGAGCCGCCTGTACAAGAAGTCGCAGCTCTTGTTCGGGCTCGCGCAGGCGCGCGAGTCCATCCAGGCTTCAAAACGGGTCGTCCTGGTCGAAGGTAACTTCGACGTGATCACGCTCCACCAGGCGGGGTTTGGCGAGGTGGTCGCGCCGCTCGGCACCGCGATCACGCCCGAGCAGGTGAACAAGCTGAAGAAGCTCGCGGAGCGGATCGTGCTCCTCTACGACGGCGACAAGGCGGGCTACAAGGCGACGATGCACGCGCTCCAGCTGTGCGTGGAAGCCGACGTGGAGGTGCAGGTCGCCCGCCGCCCGGGGAACGCGGCGTCGCGCGGGGCGGGCACGCTCGGGGAGGTCGATGCCGGAAGCGACCCCGACAGCCTCGTATCCGGAGGCGGCGCGCAGGTGTTGCGCGAGTCGATCGATCGCGCGCTCGGCGGCATCGAGTTCTTCGCGTTCGACGTGTGGGGGCGGGCTCGAAACAACTCCGATGCCCGTGCGCGCGCGCTCGAGGATGCCGGGCGACTGCTCGCGAAAGTTGCGAACCCGGTCAAACGTGATCTACTCGTCCACACCTTGGCGACCGCGATGGGAGTGGACATCGCCGTGGTCGCAAACGCGATCGCGCGCGCGCACTCCCAGAGCCACGCGGGCCACGGTGGGTACGGACACAACGCGCGCGATAGTCACGGACGCGACGGCCGCGACGGCCACGGACGCGATGGCCACGGGCGCTACGGGGCGTCACACCCGAACGACCCATCGAACTCGCGAGCTTCACAGGGGTCTCGCCCGGGGCAGAACGACGCGGGAGCACCTCGCGCACAGACCGTGCCACCGATCGACGAGCTGGAGGTGATCACCCTGCTCGCGGACCACCCGTCTTTGATAGCAACCGCCGAAGCAGACAAGGCTTTTTGGCTCTTGACGGACGCGCGCCTTCGCGACATGTATTCCGCGGCTCGGGATGGACAGCCCCTCCTGGAGTCCGCCCCTGTGCAGTTGCCAAAGCCCTCTGCGGAGTACGTGTTGTCCGGCAAGTATGCCGAGACCAAAGATCCGCGCGCGGAGCTTCTGAAGATGGTGACCAATCTCGGCTTGCGATCGTCGATCGCGAACCCGGGAAGCCTGGGCGCTTCGCTGCAAGACACGCTCGCCCGCATGAAGGACGCAGAGCGACGCGGCGATCGAAAGCGCGCGAGCTTGTTCGCGCAACTGCTCCAAGCGGAGCGCAAGAGCGATCGCGAAGAGATCGTTCGTCTCAAAGATTTGTTGGCTCAGTCGGATACGACGTCAGCAGAAAAGAAGGTCGATTAGTCATGGCCACGAAAGCCCAAGCCAAGAAGCCCGCTCCGAAGGCGAAGAAGCCCGAGCCGAAGCCGGAAAAGAAGAAGGCGGACGCGAAGGACACGAAGGAGAAGGACGCGAAGGAGAAGAAGCCGGCAGCGGCGGTCGCGCCGAAGGCGGCGGGCAAGGCGGCGAAGGGCAGCGCGAAGCCCGCAAAGGCGCGCGACGAGGACGGCGACTTCGACGGCGACGACGAGGAGGACGACGACTTCGCTCCGGTGCCGAAGGCGAAGGGCCCCGCGAAGGCTCCCGGCAAGGCCGGCGCGAAGGCGAAGACCGGTCCGACGGAGATCGATCTCGGCGACGACGATGCCGAGGTGCTCGGCTTTGGCGGCGGCGATGACGACGAAGAAGACTTCAGCGTCCCGCCCGTGAAGCGTCCGAGCGCGTCGACCGAGGCCGATGCCGCCGCGATGGAAGCCGAGACGCGCAAGGGCAAGGGCGGCCGCGCCGCTGCTGCGTCGGGAAGCCGTGACGGCAACTCGATGCGCGACAAGCTGATCGAGCTCGGCAAGACCAAGGGCTTCGTCACGTACGACGAGGTCAACGATCACATGCCCGAGGATGTGGTCTCCACGGATCAGATCGACGGCTGGTTGTCGGCGCTCGGCGAGCACGGCATCGAGGTCGTCGACGGATCGGGTGGACGCCGCCCGGACCTGATCGATCAACCCAAGGGCGAAGGCCTCGGGATCGAGAAGGAGAAGGAGGAAGGCGAGGTCGACGAGGACGAGGAGTACGCCTACTCGCGCACGAGCGACCCGGTTCGCATGTACCTGCGCAAGATGGGCTCGGTCTCGCTGCTCACCCGCGAGGGCGAGGTCGAGATCGCGAAGCGCATCGAGGACGGCGAGCGCAAGATGCTGCAAGCGGTGCTCAACTCGACGGTCGCCGTCGAGGAGCTGATCGCGATCGGCGAGCGCCTGCGCCACGGCAAGGTCCGCGTGAAGGATGTCGTCAAGGACATCGACGAGGACGAGGCCGAGTTCAACGAGCAGTTCTACGTCGACCGGGTCTGCAAGATCATCGACAAGGTCAAGCGCCTGCAGCGCGACACCGAGAAGCTCGAGGAGAAGCTCGGCGAGCAGGACACCGAGGGCAAGAAGAAGAAGACCAAGGAGGCGATGCGCGACAACCGCGCGCAGATGTTCGAGGAGCTCTCGGACCTCCGCCTCAACAAGCCGACGGTCGATCGCATCGTCGCGCAGCTGAAGAACATCATCATCAAGCTCGACAAGGCGGAGACCGAGGTCCGCGAGTGCGAGCGCAAGGCCGGCATGCCGGCCAACGAGATCCGCAAGACGCTCCGCGAGATGCGCGCGAACCCCGCGCGCGCTCGCGCGGTCGGCAAGAAGACCATGATGACGGTCGCCGACTTCGAGGAGATGGAGGAGCAGATCAAGCAGGCGATGCGCAAGGTTGCCATCATCGAGGAGGAGGCGCGCGGCAACGCGACGGAGCTCCGCTCGACGTTCCGTGATCTGCACGAGGGCGAGCGCATGGCCGACCGCGCGAAGAGCGAGCTGGTCGAAGCCAACCTTCGCCTCGTCGTCTCGATCGCGAAGAAGTACACGAACCGCGGCCTGCAGTTCCTGGATCTGATCCAGGAGGGCAACATCGGCCTGATGAAGGCGGTCGACAAGTTCGAGTACAAGCGCGGCTACAAGTTCTCGACGTACGCGACGTGGTGGATCCGCCAGGCGATCACCCGCGCGATCGCCGACCAGGCGCGCACGATCCGCATCCCGGTCCACATGATCGAGACGATCAACAAGCTCGTCCGCACGACGCGCTACCTCGTGCAGGAGCTCGGCCGCGAGCCGACGCCCGAGGAGATCGCGGAGCGCATGGAGCTGCCGCTCGACAAGGTCCGCAAGGTCTTGAAGATCGCGAAGGAGCCCATCTCGCTCGAGACTCCGATCGGCGAGGAGGAAGACAGCCACCTCGGCGACTTCATCGAGGACAAGTCGATCGTCTCGCCGAGCGAGAGCGTCATCAGCGTCAACCTCGCGGATCAGACCCGCAAGGTGCTCGCGACGCTCACGCCGCGCGAGGAGAAGGTGCTGCGCATGCGCTTTGGCATCGGCGAGAAGTCGGACCACACGCTCGAAGAGGTGGGTCAGGACTTCGAGGTCACGCGCGAGCGCATCCGCCAGATCGAGGCGAAGGCGCTCCGCAAGCTGCGCCACCCGTCGCGTAGCAAGCGCCTCAAGGCGTTCGTCGAGAACTGAGCGTGGCCAAGGCGACGCCGGCGCCGAAGGCTGCGAAGCCGACAGCCACGGCACGAACGCCGAAGGCCCCGACGCTCTCGAAGCTCTCGAAGCTCTCGAAGCTCTCGAAGCCCTCGAAGGCCACGCAGGCCACGAAGCCCGTGCAAGCGAGCGCGCTGAAGAAGCCGCGCGGCACGAAGCACCGCGGGATCCGCGACGCCGCGCAGTTCGGAAGCACCGCCGACGTCCAGCTGTTCCTCGACGCCGGCTGGCCCGCCGACACGCTCGACACCGTGCTCGGCCTCAGCACGACCGCGCTGAGCATGGCCTGCTTTCACCGAAAGCCGGCGATCGTGAAGCAGCTCCTCGCCGCGGGCGCCGATCCAAACCTGGCCCCCGATGGCAGCACACCGCTGCTCCATGCGGTGCAGAGCGGCAGCAAGCGCACGCTCGAGATGGTGCAGATGCTGCTCGATGCCGGTGCCGATCCGAACAGCAAGGGATATCGCGGCATGTCGCTCGTCGCGTGGGTCGGTCGCGACCCGAAGCTCGCCGACGTGCACGCGGTCCTCGTCGCAGCGGCGAAGTCGCGCCGTTAGGTCCTCGCGGCGAACGCGAGCAAGACCGCGGTGCCACTCAGTCGGAGACGTAGCCGAACGCACTGAGCGCCGCCTTGCCGAGCCCCACGGTCGATCCCGCCGCGGCGACAAACGGCGCGGCCATCGCGCCCGCGATCGTTCCGCCGCCGAGGATCGCGGCTCCCTGCAGCCTTCCGCCGACCGTGTCCTTGTCCCACGCCTGGCGCGCGTGATCGGAGATCCAGTCGGTGTAGCTGTCGTCCTCGCCGGTGACGTCGTTGTGAAACATGCCGAGGCTCGCACTCGCCGAGTCGGCGGAGGTGCCGATGCCATAGCCCGCGGTGAACGCTCCGACGAGCTGCGCTGCCGTTCCGAGCGCTGCACCGCCGGCCGCGAGACCACCTGCCTCGCCGACCCACGCCGCGCTGCTGCCGACGTTGCTCGCGAGCATGTTCGCGGTCGGTCCCGCGAGCCCCGACAAGGACGACGTCCCCGGCAGTAGCTGCGCGAGCGATCCGATCGCGCCGACACCGCTGCTGAGAGCGTCGGCCGTGGCGAGGGCGAGCTGGCCACCGTTCTCTGCCTCACCGATGTCCTGCGCCGCCGTCACCATGCCGAAGAGGTTGCCGGCCGCGCCGAGCACGTTACCGAACGAGAAGTTCTCCAACATGGAGGTCGGCGCTTCGACCCGCGGCGGCACGAGATCCGCCGGCGACATCCCGTGGACGAGTCCCGAGTCCTCGTCGATGAACGAGAGTGGGCCCCCGTCGTTGGAGAGCCCGGACGCCCCCTCGCCTGCGCTCCACCTCGTCGGTGTCGCGATCGGTGCCGGTGCGGGAACGATCGGCGTCCCGACGTCGGCCGTGAGGATCTGAGCACCCCCGTTGAGGTCGTTCAGCGTACCGATGTGGTCGACGACCGACTGGTCATCCCGTTGCGCGAGCTCTCCCATCGAACCTCCCTGTGAAGAACGAGAGGAGGGGTCGCCACCCGAGTCGCACCGAGGTTGGGGTAGCTCGCGATGGTCGGACCGGCGCGGATCAGCGACGCTTGCCGAGCGCCCACACCATGATGGCGCTGCACGCGACGAGCTGCGCGAGGGGCATCGAGGGAAGCTGCGAGCGGAGGCGGTCGAATGGGTCCATCGCGAGCATCGCCACGCACCAGACCAGGACGAAGAGGACCGCGATCACGAGCGAGATCGTGGATGCGATGTGTGCGGCGCGTGTCGACGCGTCGTCCGCGGTGCGCTGCAAGGCGCGCAGGCCTGCGAGGACATGCAGCACACCGAGCGTCGCGCAGACGATCACGATCACCATCACGATCTGCGGTGCGAGGACGCCGTGCTCGAACGCCTTCACGAGCAGCACGCGCGACACCAGATACGGCGCGAACCAGAGCATCGCCCACGCAGGAAGCGTGGCGAGATCGGCGCGCGCGGTGGTCTCGTCGTCGGCGTCGCTCGCGGGCGCGTCATCCAGCGCGGGCTTCACGTAGAACCAGACGAATGCGGGGATCAGGAGGCCGAACACCGTCCCGGCGATCCACTGAGCCAGGAGCATCGTCATCACGTCGCTCGAGAGGCCGGTCTCGACGAGGTGATAGACGATCTGCGCGCCGATGCGGAGAAGATCGCCGCCGATGTCGACGAGCAGATAGAGCAGCACGGCGTTGCGGGCGAGACGGCCGGCGACGCGCGAATCGAGCAGTCGTCGTCCGGCCCGCAGGGCCAACAGAGCGACCGCGATCGCGTGACCGAAGAACAGGCCTTCGCTGACGAGGCCGCTCGCGACGTTGTTGCTGCGCAGGATCATCGACAGCATCGGCAAGTGCCACAGCAACGTGCCGGCGAGACCGACGATCGCGAGGCCGATCAGCAGCACGCCGATGCGCGGACGACGCGCCCGACGCTCGCGGGTCGTGTCGAGGACATCGGACGATGACGCGCTCGGCTCCTCGGCGGAGACGACGCGAGCCCGAGGGATCACGGGCGATGGCGAGGCCTCGCCGGCGAACGCGAGCGCGAGCCACGCGATCAGCGGCCCCGCGAGCGCCTCGACGTACATGACGGAGAGGCCGATCGTCGAGACGTCCTCTGCCATCACCTCGCGCCCGAAGGTGGCGGAGGCGATCGAGACGAGCGTCCACGCCAGCACCGCGATACGTGCGTGCGGCGAGCCGATCGCGATCGCGATGCCCGCGAGGAGCTGCGCGACGGACACGCTCGCGAACAAGGCGACGATCCAGTCGAGGTCGAAGCCATCGCGCGCGACCATGCCGATCAGCGGCGACAGCTGATACAGGCTGTGCGCCGCCGCGATCACCACGATGATTCCGAGTGCGGGTGGAAAGCGGCGAGTCACGTCGCGATGGTAACGCGTCGATCAGAAGATCGAGCGTGGAACATCTCGTAGGAAATTTCGTGTGGGCGAATTCATACGATGCGCCCGCCTGCCACGCCCACTACCGTGCGCCCCATGAACGGGTGGATTCTCGCGATCGCGATCGCGGCCGCTGCGTGCGGCGCGACAGAGACCTCGGATGATGTGAACGACCCCGGCAATCCCTTCGGTGGAATGGGCGGCGGGGGCGGAAGTGGAAGTGGAAGCGGCGACGTCACGCCGCCGCAACCGACGCCGATGCGCTTCGACGTGCAGCTCGTCGCCGATGGTGCGAGCGGCACGACGCGGGTGAACTTCGCGATCCCGCTCGCGCCGGGCGCGCTGATGGACGCCGCTCGCGTGCGCGTGCTCGCCGGGACGACCGAGCTGGCGGCGGCGACGCGCTCGCTCGCCACCCACGGCGACGGCAGCGTGCGCAGCGTGCAGGTGCAGGTCGACGCGGACGCGAGCGCGCTGCTCACGATCGAGCTCGACGCGGCGGCGATCGGCGGCGCGACGATGGTGCCGGTCGCCGACACGCTCGCGGGGAGCGGCAACGACGTGCACCCGCGCGTGTGGGCGGTGTTGCCCGCGAACGTGCTCGCCGCGAGCGGCGTCGTCGGCCCGGTGATCCCCGAGACCGAGGTCGCGGGGACCGCGCTCGATGCGTGGAGCGAGCTGTGCGACTACAGCGCGTGGGACACCGACGCGTTCCTCGTGAACGCAGCGGCGAGCCGCGACGTGTGGCTCTACGATCGCGTGACGGCGATGTATCGCGGCTACGCGATCACGGGCGATGCGGATCCGCTGCGCTCCGCGTATCGCGAGGCGTCGATCTACCGCGCGGGCATGGTGATCGCGAACGGCGTGACGACGGCGATCGCGGTGCCGAGCGCGTCGACGGACCTCAAGTACTTCTACAGCCAGGGCATGGCCCTGCACTACCTGCTGACCGGCGACGATCGCTTCCGCGAAGCGGCCGAGGCCGTGTCGGCGAAGATCGACACGATGTGGGATCCGGCGTACGACGGCACCGACGAGTTCTGGACCGAGCGACACGCGGGCTTCGCGCTGCTCGCGCACGAGTGGGCGCTCGCGGTCACCGACGATCAGACCGCCGCGATCACCGCGCGCGCCGACGAGGTCGCGACCGGCGCGCTCGCCGCGCAGGCCGCGAATCGCTTCGGCCAGTCCGATCCGGACGTCCGCTGCTTCGCGCACACGGCGACGGCGCACGGCGAGGACTGGGGCGGCAACGGCTGCAGCCCGTGGATGAGCGCGATCCTCGCCGACGGTCTCGACGCGCACGCGCGGCGCACCGGCGGCACGCGGGCGACCGAGGTCCGCGCCGCGCTCGGCAGGCTCGCGAGGGCGATCGCGCGCGACGGCCGCGATGGCGAGGGCCGCCCGATGTACTGGATGGGTGTCGGCTCGAGCGCCGACCAGATCGACGACTACGAGGAGCACTGGGGCGAGTCCGCGTACGTGGTCGCGCTCGGCTGGGCGTCGACGGGGCGCACCGACGGCGAGCTCCGCGCCGCCGCGGACGCGCTCGTCGCCGGGATGCGCACGCATGGCGAGGTCGGCCAGGTCCGCAGCTTCAACTGGCAATGTCGTAGCGCCGTGATGACGCCCGCGCTCCTTCATTAGTTATGATGGCGGCATGCGCCGCTGGTTCCTGCTTCTCGCGCTCGTCGCCTGCAAAGACAAAGAACCCAAGCGCGAGGTCGAGCCGCAAGAGCGGACGCCCGGCTCGGGCTCGGGCTCGGGCTCCGCGGCGTCGAACGCCACGCCGATCGATCCGCCGTCGGGCACCGCGCCCAAGCTCGTGTGGAAGGACCAAGAAGGCGAGCTCCTGCTCGCGACCGACGACGGCAAGACGCTGACCGGTCCGTGCGGGATGACCGGCACGCTCACGCCGACCGAGGTGTCGATGGGCACGCAGAAGCCCGAGGCGTGGAACAAGATCCTTCGCGACGGCAAGAAGTACAGCCTCGCGAAGCTCGACTGGGTCATCGAGGTCGAGCCCTCGGGCGAGGTCGTGCTGAAGCAGCACGGCGACAAGAAGCCGCTCGGCACCGTCACGGGGCTCGACACCGACGAGGCCGCGGTGTGGTTCGGCGCGTTCGTCGCCGCGGCGCCGATGGTGCAGCACTCGATCGCGTGGACGTCACCCGACGGCAAGGCGACGCTGGACATCGGCGGCGCCGCGGACTTCCGCGCGTGGACGATCACCGAGGGCACCACGAAGCTCGCGTCGCGCCAGCGCCAGGATCCCGCGCCGCTCCTCGGCGGTGACAAGCCCGCGTGGGATCCGATGAAGATCAACGTCGCGATCGACGGACCGAAGAAGTACATCGTCGCGATCAAGCGCGATGACGACGCGACGAAGAAGGCGTTCGCCGCGGACACGTACACGGTCACCGAGGCCGACGACGGCACGCTCGAGGCGAAGCCGACCGGCGACGCGAAGGCCAAGCCGATCCAGCTCGGCAAGCTGACCGGGCGCGCCGCGTGTCGCGCGCACGACCAGGCGGTCCCTGCCCTGCTGTGGACGCTGTTCGCGTCGTCGTGCGGACACGCGAAGGTGTTCGGCGCTTGAACCACGCCTCGGAGATGGCCGAGATGTTCTGGGCGGCGCGGACGCCGTTCGTCATCCTCGCCTTCTTCGTCATCCGCGCGCTCGTCAAGAGCTCGAAGAACGTCGAGCGCTACCACACGCGCGCCGCGGGGACGCTGATCGTCCTGCACATCGTCGCGATCACGATCGCGGCGACCCAGTCGGCGCTCGACTACGACTCCGCGATCGCCGAGACCGTCGGGCTCGCGTTCTCGCTGCTCGCGATCGTGTCGCTCGGCGTCACGCTCGTGTTCCGCGTGGTGCTGCCGCGCGTCGGTATCACGCTGCCGCGGATCCTGGTCGACCTCATCACCGGCGTCTGCACGATCGTGGTGTTCATCATCGTCGGCAAGCGCGCGGGCTTCTCCGTCGCCGGCCTCATCACGACGAGCGCCGTGCTCACCGCGGTGATCGGCTTCTCGCTGCAAGACACGCTCGGCAGCGTGATGGGCGGCCTGTCGCTGCAGCTCGACAAGAGCGTCTCCGTCGGCGACTGGATCACGCTCGGCCCCGGCCAGCCGACCGGGCGCGTCGTCGAGATCCGCTGGCGGTACACGGCGATCGAGACGCGCAACTGGGAGACCGTGATCATCCCGAACAGCCAGCTCGTGAAGAGCCAGGTGATGATCCTCGGTCGGCGCACCGGCGAGCCGACGCAGCTCCGCCGCCACATCGAGTTCTACGTCGACTTCCGCACGCCGCCGACGGACGTGATCGCCGCGTGCGAGGCCGCGCTCCAGGCCGACCCCGTCCCGCGCATGGCGGCATCGCCCGCGCCCAACGTCATCTTCTTCGGCGTCAAGGACAGCTACGGCGTGTACGCGTGCCGCTACTGGCTCGAGGACCTCGCGTTCGACGACGGAACCGACAGCGCGGTCCGCATCCGGATCTGGTTCGCGCTGCGCCGCGCGGGCATCCAGCTCTCGATCCCCGCGTCGACGGTCTTCCTCACGCACGAGACCAAGGAGCGCGACGATCGCAAGGATCGCGAGGAGCGCGAGCGCCGCCTCGCCGCGCTCGCGTCGGTCGATCTGTTCAGCGGCCTGCCGCCCGCGATGCACGAAGAGCTCGCGTTCGAGCTGCAGTTCAAGCCGTTCGCCGCCGGCGAAGCGGTCACGCGCGAAGGCGATCACGACGACGGTCTCTACATGCTGGTCAAGGGCGACGCCGCCGTGCGCATCGGCAAGGGCGCGGACGAGCGCGAGGTCGCGCGCCTCACCGCCGGCCAGTTCTTCGGCGAGATGTCGCTGATGACCGGCGAAGCGCGCACGGCCTCCGTGATCGCCGCGACCGACCTCATCACGTATCGCATCGACAAGCCCGCGTTCGAGAAGGTGCTGCGCTCGACGCCGGCCGTCGCCGAACAGATCGCCGACGTGCTCGTCGCGCGCCGCACGGCGCTGTCCGCCGCGCAGAACGAGCGCGAGGAGGTCCGTCGCAAGCGCATGGAGACCGCGCGGCAGGATCTCGCGTCCAAGATCCGCGGCTTCTTCGGCATCGATCGCTCGAACTGAAATAGAGTGGGCCCATGCGCAACCGATCGAGCTCGGATGTTCCGTTCGCCAACTGGGACGCACTCGTCGCGTACGTGAAGGCCAACTGGGAGCTCCAGACGGTCAGCGCCGATGGCGACACGTTCGAGATCGTGTGGGAGTGGAGCGACGATCAGCGCAGCCAGCACGTCACGTTCGCGAAGCTCGTCCACGACGGCGACGTCTGGGTCTCGTGGGCCTCCGCGATCGCCGACTCGATGAGCGATGCGCAGATCATCGAAGCCACCGCGAGCGAGGTCGGCCGCATCGTCCGCGAGGACGGCGCGTGCTGGCTCGAGCAGCATTTGCCGCTCGCGCTCCTCACGCCGCGCCTCCTCGATCGCTACTCGGACTCGTTCGCCGAGCGCGCCGACCAGCTCGAGCTGTCGATCACCGGCGCGGACCGCGAATAGACTTGTATGTCAGCGAGATGATTGGTCGGACCGTGTGCGTAGCGACGTTCGCACCCGGTGACGGTCTACACACCTGATTGGCTCTCAGACGATCCAGTTCGCACCGATCCCCGGTGTCTTTCCACGCAGTTGCCGCGTCGCATCGCTGGCACAAACGGTGCTCCTCGCAGAAGTCGACCACTATGACTGATCGTGAAGCCAAGTCCCGCGCCGTGAAGATTCTCGCCAAGTCCATCTATCGTGATCTCGAGGCGCAGGGGTTCGACGAGAAGCAGATCGTCGCGCTGGCCACCGAGCTCATCAGCGAGGTCACGACGAAGATCTCGACCAGCAAGCAGGCGGCGCAGCAAGTCGCCTAGCTCGACACGAACCATCGGAGCGAGACGCGAGCACCCTGCGGGGTGCTTTCGCCGTTTCGGGGCTACGCCGTCTTCGGTTTGTCGATGCGGCCGTCGGCGTGCTTCGCGAAGCGGCCCGCGTCGCGTGCGTGCACCGGCTCGTGCGAGGCCCACGACCAGCCGCCGAACTGCGTCAGCTGGTAGTCGCGGATCGCCTGGTTGATCTCGGCGCGCGTGTTCATCACGAACGGCCCGTGCTTCACGACCGGCTCGCCGATCGGCGCGCCTTGCAGCAGCAAGCACTCCGTCTCGCCGGCGCCGTTCGCGAGGATGCACGTCGCGTCGGGCTGGAGCTCGGCGACGTGGCTCGGCGGGATCGCGCGCCCATCGATCGACAGCGCCGCGCCGCGGAAGAAGTAGAGCCAGCGGTTCGTGCCCGCGCGGGCGGGAGGCATCGTCCACGTCGCGTTCGGCGACATCTTGATCGTCCAGATCGCGACGTCGTTGTTGCCCGCGGCCCACGACTCGGGCGGCGGCGGTGCGGCGGCGACGCCGGCGAGCGAGCCCGCGATGGTGACGACCTCGGTCGCGCGGCCCGAGGCGTCGCGCAGCGTGTGCCGCGGGATCGCGTCGGCCCACAGCATCGAGAAGTACGGGTTCGCGAACTTTCGCGCGGCCGGGAGGTTCATCCAGATCTGGAACAGCTCCACCGGATTGGGCGCGTGCGCGTCGACGAGCGGGAACATCTCCGCGTGCTGGATGCCCGCGCCGGCGGTCAGCCACTGCACGTCGCCCTGGCCGTAGCGCGCCGTCGCGCCGAGCGAGTCGGAGTGATCGAGGAGACCGCGGCGCACGACGGTGACGGTCTCGAAGCCGCGGTGCGGGTGCATCGGAAAGCCCGGCACGGCGCGACCGTGATACATGCGCCAGCCATCGCGGCCGGCGAAGTCCTGACCCATGTCGCGACCCGCGAACGTCGACGGATCGGGGCCCTGGACCTCGTTGCCGACGGGGTACGCGTCGTCGTGATGCACGCAGAACAGAAATGGATCCGGAGTCGGCCACGGGTTTGGCGACGGCGGCAGCTCCGCGATCGCGCGGAGCGGGTGCGCGCTCGGGCTCGATCCGCCGTCGGAGCGCTGTCCCTGACAGCCGAGGGACAGACTCCCGAAAGCGATCCACTTCAGTGCCTCGCGGCGTTGCACGAAACCCAGCGTAGCAGCCTGGCACCGTCGAGAAAACCGATCTAGCCTGCGCCGCATATGGCGAAGGTTCGGATCGGCATCAACGGTTTCGGTCGCATCGGTCGTGGCTTCGTGCGCTGCCTGGCAGCGACGCCCGACGCATTCGATCTCGTCCTCATCAACGACCTCACCGACGTGAAGACGCTCGGTCACTTGCTCAAGTACGACAGCGTGCACCGCAAGTTCCCGGGCACGGTCGAGACCAAGGATGGCGGCCTCGTCATCAACGGCGACATGGTGAAGATCAGCGCCGAGAAGGATCCGTCGAAGATCGGCTGGAAGGACGCCGGCGTCGACGTCGTGATCGAGTCGACCGGTCGCTTCGTCGACAAGGAGAGCGCGAGCCTCCACATGAAGGGCGGCGCGAAGAAGGTGCTGATCAGCGCGCCGGCGAAGGGGCCGGACGTCACGCTGTGCATGGGCATCAACCTCGAGATGTACAAGCCGGCCGAGCACCACATCATCTCGAACGCGTCGTGCACCACGAACTGCCTCGCGCCCGTCGCGAAGGTCCTGCACGAGACGTTCGGGATCGAGTCGGGCATCATGAACACGATCCACAGCTACACGAACGACCAGCAGGTCCTCGATCTGCCGCACAAGGATCTGCGCCGCGCGCGCGCCGCCGCCCTGTCGATGATCCCGACGACGACGGGCGCCGCGAAGGCGCTCAAGGAAGTGCTCCCCGCGCTCGCCGGCAAGCTCGACGGCATGTCGATCCGCGTGCCGACGCCGGACGTCTCGATCGTCGATCTCACGGCGAAGCTCGCGAAGAAAGCGAGCGTCGACGACGTGAACAACGCGTTCCGCGCCGCCGAGAAGGGCGCCCTCAAGGGCATCCTCGCGGTCAGCGACGAGCCGCTCGTGTCGACCGACTACATCGACAACCGCCACTCGGCGATCGTCGACTCGGCGCTGACCACCGTGATCGGAGACCAGGTCAAGGTGCTCGCCTGGTACGACAACGAGATGGGCTACTCGCAGCGCCTGTTCGACCTCGCGAAGTTCGTCGCGGAGAAGCTGTAGATATGGCGCTTCCGGCCGGCATCAAGCACGTGCAGGAGCTCGCGGTCGAGGGCAAGCGCGTCTTCGTGCGCGTCGACTACAACGTACCGCTCGACAAGAAGACAAAGAAGATCACCGACGACGCTCGCATCACGGCGACGCTGCCGACGATCAAGCACCTGATCGATCGCGGCGCGCGCATCGTGCTCGGCTCGCACCTCGGTCGCCCCGACGGACAGGTCAAGCCGGAGCTCTCGCTCGAGCCGGTCGCCGCGCGCCTGGCGGAGCTGCTGTCGACGGAGGTCGCGCTCGCAGACGAGCCGGTCGGCGACGGCGCGCGCAAGGTCGTCAGCGATCTGCGCGACGGCCAGATCGCGATGCTCGAGAACCTGCGCTGGAACGCCGGCGAGGAGGACAACGACGAAGCGTTCGCGCGCCAGCTCGCGTCGTACGCGGACGTCTATGTCAACGACGCGTTCGGCACCGCGCATCGCGCGCACGCATCGACCGCGGGCATGGTGAAGTTCGTGGCCGAGAAGGGCGCGGGCTTCGTGATGGCCAAGGAGATCGAGTACCTCTCGAAGCTCCTCGGTGATGTCGATCGCCCGTACGTCGCCGTGCTCGGCGGCGCGAAGGTCAGCGACAAGATCGAGGTTCTCGACGCGCTCCTCGATCGCTGCGACTCGATCGTGATCGGCGGCGCGATGGCCAACACGTTCCTCGAGGCGCAGGGCAGAAACGTCGGCAAGAGCAAGGTCGAGACCGACAAGCTCCCCAACGCGCGCAACTTCCTCCGCAAGGCGAGCGAGAAGAAGAAGACGGTGTACCTGCCCGTCGATGTCGTCGTGGCCACGAGCCTCGACGACGAGGCGGGCGCGAAGGTCGCCGCGATCGAGGCTATTCCCGCCGAGGGCATGGCGCTCGATATCGGCCCCGGCACCGTCGAGAACTACAAGAAGGTGCTCACCGCCGCGCGCACCGTGTTCTGGAACGGCCCGATGGGCGTGTTCGAGAAGCCGAAGTTCGCCGCGGGCACCAACGCGATCGCGCGGGCGCTCGCGGACAACAAGCTCGCGCTCACCGTCGTCGGTGGCGGCGACTCGGCGGCGGCGATCGCGCAGGCGGGCCTCGCCGACAAGGTCAGCCACGTGTCGACGGGCGGCGGTGCGTCGCTCGAGTTCGTGCAGGGCCTCGACCTGCCGGGCATCGCCGCGCTGCGTCCGTAGCGGGTCGAACCACTACCGGCGCTTGCCACGTCCTCACTTTTTCGAGGAGACGTGACAGGCATGACGCGCCGCGATCGTCGCCGTCGCGAGCGAACGCGGCGTTAGGCCGCGGCACGGAGTGTGTACCCCGGGTCGACGTGCGCCATCTCGTCCTCGCGTCGCTACTCGTGCCGTCGCTTTCCAGCGCGGAGCCTGTCAACCGCATCGGCGCTGAAGGTTGGTTCTCGTACGGACGACTCGTCGGGCTCGCGGCGTCGGTGCACTACGAGCGCGGCCACGTCGGTACGACGACCGCGATCGTACGTGTAGAGGCTGCCGGAGCGGCGAACCTCGTCGAGGGACCGGAGCCGGACCGCGAGGCGTTGTCGCTCACGGTAGGCGGCCGGCTCTACGTCAGCTCGCGCGGGTACATCTGCGGCGAGCTCGGACCGTCGGCCGTCCACTACCCGAAGTTCGACGACATGATCATCATGACGCCCGCGCGCTGGGACTTCGGCTACGCGGCGCGGCTCGGGATCGGTGCACAGTTTCGCAGCCTCGATATCGGAGTCGCCGCGTCGCTGGCCGTGCTCGGCATCGGCGTCTACATCGGGGGCAACTTCGCGACGTGGTGAGGTGGATTTTCATGCGACGAATGGCGAGCGCGCCGCTCTGTCACTGACGATGCGCGTCTGGGTTCTCGGTGTCGGCGTCTACATCGGCGGAAACTTCGCCACCTGGTGAGCGCAGCCTGGACCGTGAACGCAGTAAGATGCGTCGATGGCAGCGAAGCGCCTCGCGGTCTTCGACCCCAGCGGTCGATTGATCGCGGACCTCAGGCCGCTCGCCGAGGCCGCGGACGTGCAGCTGATCAGCGTCACCGCGAAGGACAACCCGTCGGGCTGTGCCGCGATGCTCGTCGCGCCGCTCGTCGCGGGTGACCTCGGGCCCGCGCCCGCGCACAGCCCACCGCGCTGGATCGTCGGCGATGGGTCCAACGCCGCGCGCGTCGCCGGCGCCGCCGCGCAGGCGGGCGCGTCGGGGGTGCTGCTGACGCCGACCTCGGTCGAGGCGATCGACGCGGTCGCGCACTCGGATCCCACGTCGCCCGACTTCGACCTCGCGCGCGCGCGCGGGTTGATCGCGACCTCGCTCGTCGATCTGACGGGCAGCGCGACCGAGACCTTGCTGGCGGTCGCGGAGGGCTTCACCGCGAACGACTGCATCGTGTGGTGGCGCGACGGTGCGCAGATGGTGCCGACGGCGGCGCGCACGCATCCCGACGAGCAGTACCGCACGCAGATCGCCGCGGCGGCGCGCATCGCGGCGGCGGCGGCGGGCACCGTGATCGTGTCCGGACCGAAGCCGCGCTCGGTGATCGCGGACGCGCTGCGCTCGGGGCCGACCGAGGTCGCGGGGCTCGTCGCGATCGTGTCCGACAGCGGGCGGAGGTTCTCGGCGGCGGAGCGCACGGACCTCAAGGCGATCGCCGCGCGGCTCACCCGCGAGCTGTCGTGGCTGTCCTCGCACCGGCGCATCGTTGCCGAGGGCGAGCGGCTGCTCGCGACGAGCCTGCACGATCCGCTGACCGGCGCGATGACGCGTGGCGCGTTCGAGCAGACGATCGCGCACGAGGTCGCGGCGGCCGGGCGCCGGCAGGAGAAGGTGACGCTCGCGATCTTCGACGTGATCGGCACGCGCCGCATCAACTTGTCGTACAGCCACAAGGCCGGCGACGAGGTGCTCGCGCAGGTGACCGGACGCATCCGCGCGACGGTTCGCGGCAACGATCCGCTCGGCCGCCTCGGCGGTGACGAGATCGCCGTGCTGCTCGTCGGCGCGAACGACGATCAAGCCGCGCTCGTGTGCCGCAAGATCATCTATCGCCTCGAGCACGAGGTGATCAAGGTCGACGACTCGACGGAGATCTCGATCAAGGTGCGCGCGGTCGCGAGCGAGATCGCGGGCGGCGAGCGCAGTGGCGAGGCGGCGCTCGCGCGGTGCTACGCGGCCCTGCGAACCGCGCCGCCGTCCGACGTCCGCATCGTCGCGCCCGACGAGCGCGCCACCGAGACCGATGGCGGCGCGGAGTCGAGCTCGCTGTCGGCGGGCACGATCGTCGGCGGTACGTATCGCGTGGTGCACGAGCTGTCGCGCGGCGCGATGGGCGTCGTCTATCGCGGCGAGGATCTCGGGCTCGGTCGCGCCGTCGCGATCAAGGTGCTGCGAAGCGACCTCGCGAGCGATCGCGACCTCGTCTCGCGCTTCCGCGCAGAGGCCGCGATGCTCGCGTCGCTCCACCACCCGAACCTCGTGCAGGTGTACGCGCTCGGCGAGCATCAGCGCGACGTGTACTTCGTGATGGAGCTCGTCGAGGGCCAGCCGCTGTCCGAGGTGATCCGCGCGTCGCTCGAGCGCAAGGAGTGGTTCCCCACGGCGGCGGTC
Organism: uncultured Kofleriaceae bacterium; assembly: GCA_964617845.1. Lineage (GTDB taxonomy): Bacteria > Myxococcota_A > Polyangia > Haliangiales > Haliangiaceae > JABFXX01. The sequence goes on from CAZUAR010000005.1 coordinate 96,084, forward strand.
GCGCAGATCACGCTCGAGATCGGCGACGCGCTCGACGCGATGCACGCGCTCGGCTTGATCCACCGCGACGTGAAGCCGGCGAACATCCTCCTCGATCGCGAGCGCGATCGCGCGGTGCTCGTCGACGTCGGCGTCGCGGTCAAGGCGGGCGACGCGCGCGACGCGGCCGGCACGCCGGGCTTCGCGGCGCCCGAGTCGTTTCTCGAGCAGACCGACGGGCCGACGACCGACGTCTACGGTCTCGCCGCCACGGTCTACTGCATGCTCACGGGCCGCCCGCCGTTCGGCTCGGGCCCCGCGCCGCAGGTCGTGCAGCGCCAGCTGGCCGATCCGCTCACGCCGCCATCGCAGCTGCGCCCGACGCTGTCCGACGCCGTCGACGCCGTGCTGCTCAAGGCGCTCGCGCCGTCGCCGAAGAAGCGCTGGGCCTCCGCCTCGACGTTCGCGATCGCGCTCGGTCGCGCACTCGAGCGCCTGCCCGCGGATCACGTCCCGGCGCCGGTGGTCCAGGCCGAGGACCCGGTGAAGCACGCGGAGTCGCTGTTCGCGCCGACGTCGGGCATCGTCGCAGTGGAAGATCCGCCGTCGATCCCGCAGCGCGGCGTGCGCACGGTCAGCGGCCAGGTGCGCGCGGTGCACCTGCGCGTGCTGTCGAAGTTGCTCCAGCACCACCTCGGCGAGAGCGGCATCGCGAAGCTCGTGAACGAATCCCCGGCGCTGGGTAACGCGCTCTTGCCGACGCTGGCCCCGCTCGCGTGGGTCGAGCTCGCGGATCTGATCGCGATGCTCGACAAGGCGCACGAGAAGATTCCGAGCCAGCTCGTCCCGCGCAAGGTCGGGCGCGGCACGATGTCGGCGACGTTCGCGCACCTGTTCGGCGCGGATCCCGCGACGCTGCCCGCGGAGATCGTGCTCGCCGCCCTGCCCTCGTTCTGGGACCGCTATCACACGTGGAGCGGCGTCGACGTGATCGTGCACCCGGGCAGCGCGGACGTGCAGCTCACAGGCTACTCGGGCTCTCCGGACATCTGCACGATGATCGCGTCGGAGCTCGAGCGCATCGTCGAGCTCACGGGTGCGAGCGGCGTCGGCGCGATCCACACCGCGTGCATGTGCCAGGGTGCAGAGACGTGCGACTACCGCCTGAGCTGGATGACGGCTTCGTGATACTCACGACGCATGGCGCGCACCCCATTTGTCGTCGGTAACTGGAAGCTCAACAAGACGATCGCCGATTCGCTCGCGCTGGTCACGGAGCTGAAGAATCAGCTCGGAGCGACCAAGGGCGTGGCGATCGGCGTCGCGCCGGTGTTCACCTCGCTCAGCGCGGTCGCGAAGCGCCTCGAGGGCACCGCGATCGCGACGTGCGGGCAGAACTGCCACTGGGAAGCCTCCGGCGCGTGGACCGGCGAGGTCAGCGCACCGATGCTCGCCGACGCCGGCGCGTCGTGGGTGATCGTCGGCCACAGCGAGCGGCGCCAGTTCTTCGGCGACACCAACGAGTCCGTCGGCAAGAAGGCGAAGGCCGCGATCGCCGCGGGCCTCGGCGCGATCGTCTGCGTCGGCGAGATGCTCGCGGATCGCGATGGCGGCCGCACGCTCTCGGTCGTCGACGAGCAGCTCGCGGGCGGGCTCGCCGGCATCGACGCGAGCAGCGCCGCGAAGCTCGTGATCGCGTACGAGCCCGTGTGGGCGATCGGCACCGGCCGCACCGCGACGCCCGCGCAGGCGCAGGAGGTCCACGCGCACATCCGCAAGCGGCTCGCGGATCGCTACGGTGCCGCCGTCGCCGATACGATCCGCATCCAGTACGGCGGCTCGGTCAAACCGTCCAACGCGGAGCAGCTGATGTCCGAGCCGGACATCGATGGCGCCCTCGTCGGCGGGGCATCGCTCGAAGCCGCTGATTTTATTGCGATCGTCAAGGCCGCCCGCCCGTCCTAACAGGTTGCGCGAGCAGGCCAAAAGAATTACAAACCCCACTTCGCAATGTCGACGCTGATCACCGTCCTGCACGTCATCGTGTGCCTGTTCCTGATGCTCACGGTGCTCTTGCAGAGCGGCAAGGGCGGCGGCATGGGCGGCGCGTTCGGCGGCAGCAACGCCGGCACGGTGTTCGGCGGCTCCGGGGCGTCGACGTTCCTGCGCAAGCTGACCGCGGGCGCCGCGACGGTGTTCATGGCCACGTCGATGGTCCTCGCGTTCATCGCGAGCCACAACGCGGCCGATGCCCTCGAGAAGTTCGGCGAGTCGCAGCAAAAGCTCGCGAAGGAAAAAGAGCAGGCTCGCAAGGACGCGCTGAAGAACACGCCTGGCGCGGGCTCGGGCTCCGCGTCGTCGATGCAGCCGCACGTGATCGATCTCGGCTCGGGCTCGGGCTCCGGCGCGGGCTCCGCGACCGGCTCGGCCGCGACCGGCTCGGCCGCGACCGGCTCGGCCGACGGCGCCACGGGCTCTGCAGGCTCCGCCGCTGTTCCCGCCGAGAAGCCGGCGGTCCCCGCCGAGAAGCCGGCCGACGGAACGCAGCCAACGACGGGCACGCAGCCAACGACGGGCACGCAGCCAACGACGGGCACGCAGCCGACGATGGGGACGCCGCCCGCGAGCTCGACGGCGCCTGCTGCGGACAAGCCGGCCGCGGGTAGCAACAAGCCGACGACGACGCCCTCGACGACGCCCGCCCCCGAGACCAAGAAGCCCGCGACCGGCACCGCCGCACCGGTGAATCCGCAACCGACGACGACGCCGACGAATCCGACGCCCTCGGGCGGCGGACAGAACTGACGCTCGAACAGCGCGCGGATCCGCACGCCGCTTCACGTTCGTTGGCGTTCGAGAGCGCCACGATGCCTCATCAGCGGTGCTAGGGTTCTTCCCATGCGCTTCGCGAAATACCACGGCCTCGGCAACGACTTCCTCGTGGTCGATCTTCGCAACGTCGACGCGGCCCAGGCCGCCGCGGTGCAGGATCCCGCGACGGTGCGCGCGCTCTGCGATCGCCAGTTCGGCGTCGGTGGCGACGGCGTACTCGCGATCCTTCCGTCGTCGACGGGCGACGACGCGCGCATGCGCGTGCTCAACAGCGACGGCAGCGAGGCCGAGATGTGCGGCAACGGACTGCGCTGCGTCGTCCAGGAGCTGCACGACCGCGGCGGTATCGCCAAGGACGAGATGGCGATCGACACCGGCGCCGGCCGCCTCGTCTGCGCGATCGCACCGGACGGCATCACGGTCTCGATGGGCGCCCCACGCCTTCTCCGCGGCGAGATCCCGATGGTCGGCCCGATCCACGAGCGCTGCATCGATCAGCCGATCGACGTCCACGGCCAGCCCACGCGCCGCGTGACCTGCGTGTCGATGGGCAACCCGCACGCGGTCACGTTCGTCGACTCGCACGAGGAAGCGAAGCACCTCGCCGCCACGGTCGGTCCGTCCGTCGAGCGGCACGCGTACTTCCCGCAGCGCACCAACGCGGAGTTCGCGTTCGTGAGGTCGCGCCAGGAGATCGACCTCGTCGTGTGGGAGCGCGGCGCGGGCCTCACGCTCGCGTGCGGCACCGGCGCGTGCGCGACGGTCGTCGCCGCGATCCTCACCGGACGTTGCGATGAGGGCATCGCGGTCAAGGTGAACCTTCCGGGCGGCGCGCTCACGATCCGCGTCATGCCCGAGCTTCAGAACGTGAAGATGCACGGCCCCGCGCAGCTCGTGTTCGACGGCGAGCTCGATCTCGCGAAGCTCTCGAAGCGCCCGGTCTAGAAGCGGTCTAGAAGCCGCTGTTCTTCGCCGCGAGCAGCTTGCGGCCGACCTTCACGTCGCGCGCTTTGCCGAGCTCCCAGCAGCAGTGCAGCGCGTACACGTCCTCGGGCGACATCTTGGCTGTCGACTCGCCGAACAGCACGAACGTGACGGAGCCGACCATGCCGATGCCGACCTCGTCTTCGCTCGTCGTGTATTTCACGAGCGCGACCGACCGCCGGTCCTTCGTGGGTGGCCAGTACAGCTCGCGCATGTCGTAGACCTCGAGCGCCTTGGGCGGCTTGCCGAGCTCCATCGGGTGCGCGAGCCATTGCGCCATCTCGGCGAGCGCCTGGAACGTCGGCTCCTTCGTGCCCGATGGGATTCGCGCCGCGTGGCCGAGCTCGGTGAGGTACTGCTGCGCGCGCGATGCGTGGAGCGGATCCATGCTCCATCTCGCGAGGCGATCGATGCCCTTCGCGTCGCCACACTTGACCGCGGCCCACGCTGCCTCCATCTGTACGTCGACGTTTGGGTGCCTCGCCGCGACCGCGAGGAGCGTCGCGCGATCGTGCTTCACGAACGGCAGCGCCGCGGTCGCGCTGATCGCGTAGCTCGCGTGGTCGGGATCCGGATCGCGCAGCAGCTCGGCGAGTCGACCGAGGCCCGCATTGCTGTCGAACGGGTGGTCGTCGAGCACGCCCGCGATCGCGAGCTGATTGCACATGTCGAGGAACGCGATGCCGATGAACTCCGTTGGCAACGGAGCACGAAGCGCCTCGACGAGCGCGAGCGCATGCGGGTGCTCCGCATCGAACATCCCGAGCACGATGGACCACATGTGTCCGTCGGCGTCGAACCCGCGCCGCGCGACCTCGGCGATCGCCAGCGCGTCGACCTCCTGCTTGTAGCCCGCGAACATCTTCAGGATGAACATCACGTCCTCGTCGCGGTACGTGCCCCTCTCGTCGAGGACGTCACCGACGATGGATCGCAGCCGCGGCAGACCGTCGCGAACCATGTCGCCGAATCGCTCCTTGCTGGCGACGCTCTGGAAGTACGCGACGAGCGAGAACAGCGGCGACCCGAAATCCGTCGCGCCGAGCTCCGGCTTCTTCCGGAGCGCGTCGAGCGCCTCGCAGAGCGCCGCGACATCGTCCTTCGTCGAGACGTGGAGCTCGTTGGAGAACACGTCATCGAGGCGACCACCCCGCGCGATCCACGCGCGAAGCCCCTCCGCGAGGTTCTTCGCGACGATCGGCTTGGCCATCTTCGCGGGCGCGCTCTTTGGCTTCGGCGCAGCCTTCGCTGGCGCAGCCTTCTTCGCGGGGGCCGCCTTCTTCGCCGGCGCCGCCTTCTTCGCCGAGGCCGCCTTCTTCGCCGAGGCCGCCTTCTTCGCCGTGGCCGCTTTCCTCGCAGAAGCCTTCTTCGCCGGCTTCGTCACCTTCGCCATGCGCGGCATCCTAGCCGCGTGCGGCGGTCAGTAGTAGCCGCGCGGCGTCGGCGGCGGCTGATACGGCGCGGGCTCGGGACGACGATACGGATCCTGCTGCGGATCGCGCTGCGTCGGCGGTGCGTAGCCATACGCTTGTCCGCCGTACTGTCCCGCGTACGGATCGCGAGTGGCGCCGTACGCCGGCTGCGTCTGCGGCTTGCGCCAGCCGTTCCAGTCACCGACGCGATCCTTGCGATCGCTCCACCACCGTCCGTTGTACTGGCGTCCCTGCGGATCGAACACGAGGAAGCCTTCGCCGGTGAGCGGCGGGTTGTTCGGCTCCTGCCAGCGGAACTGCAGCACGTTGCCGCGGAGGTTGCCGGCGAAGTAGCCGATCACCTCGGCGCCCTGTCGCTGATAGACCCAGACGCCCTGGACCGAGCCGGCTTGCAGGCCGCCCTTGGAGTTGTCGGCTTCGATCTTCACGGCGCCGAAGTTTGTCTGCCACAGGCCGAGCGCGGCGGACGGCTCCATCTGCTGCGGCGGCGGAGGCGAGCCGATGTTCTGCGCGGCACCACCGCTCGGCGCCTGCGCCGGGGGAGGACTGCTCGAGCTCGAGGTGGCCGAACCCGCAGCCGCGAGTCCCGCGGCGAGAACCAACGCGACTCGCACGACATTGCCAGCGTTCATCGACGGCTAGTATAGCGCTCGCGAAGCGAGGCGTCGGGGCAACTTGGCGGCGGGTGTTGTCGTTTCCTGGCAAGGTGATAGTGTGCGCGTCGCTGTCCGTGCGGGTTTCCACACCAGGTGGCACCGCCGGCCCGCAGGGCCCATAGCTCAATCGGTTAGAGCGGCCGGCTCATAACCGGTGGGTCCCAGGTTCAAATCCTGGTGGGCCCACACTGAAAAGCAGCGAACGAAACGGAAAGGTAGTCACCGTGCGCGAACAGCTCGTCTCTCTCCTGCAGCTCCAGACCTCGGACGCCAAAGTCCGCGAGCTCGAGCAGGCCGCGACCCAGCTCCCCGCGAAGCTCGATCCGCTCCGTCGCGATCTCGCGAAGCTGCAGGGAATGCTGGACGCGGAGCGCGCGAAGCTTTCGGAGACCGAAGCCTGGCGCAAGAACCAGCAGGAGCTGCTCGACCGCGAGCGCGAGGCGCTCAAGCTCGCGCAGAGCAAGCTCCAGCAGGTGAAGAACACCAAGGAGCACGCGGCCGCGATGCGCGAGGTCGAGAACAAGCGCAAGTCGATCAGCGACCGCGAGAGCGAGCTGAAGAAGGTGGCGGAGACCGCGTCGGCGTCGACGGCGCAGCTCGCCGCGCGCGACAAGGACGTCGAGAGCGTGCGCACGGAGCTCGCGAACAGCGAGGCCGCGCAGGCGGATCAGCTCGCCGAGATCCAGGGCAAGCTCGCGGCCGCGAAGACCGAGCGCGATGCAGCGCGCGGCAACGTCGACAAGCAGTGGCTCAAGACGTACGACTCGCTCGTCGGCAAGAAGGGCTACGCGGTCGCGCCCGTCGTGAAGGGCGTGTGCCAGGGCTGCCACATGACGCTGCCGCCGCAGCTCAACAACATCCTCGCGCGCATGGAGTCGATCGAGACGTGCCCGCGCTGCGCGCGCCTCGTGTACCGCAAGGAGCTGCTCGAGACGGCTCCGGCCGCGCCCGCCGAAGCGCCGAAGCCCGAGTCGTGAGCTGACGTGGAGCGGATCCGAGCGTGACGGGCCGTTGCGTTGACCGGTTGAAACTGCGGAACCGAGAACCGGGAATTGTGATTTCTCGGATCCGCTCTTAGCGCTTCGACGCTTCGATCCGGCGATGCTCGGTGCACGGCATGTCCGTGCCGCGCCGATCGGCCTCGTCGGTGTTGCACGTCGCCTCGACGTACGGAATCTCCTCCTCGTTCGTCTGCTCCTCGATCACGAGGTGGCTGCCGTTGAGCGTCGCGCGCGTCTCGCGCAAGCCGAGGAGGCACGTGCCGCCGGTCTCGGTCCCCGACGACGAGGTCAGGTGCCCGAGCCAGCCGTTGTCGATCGGCTCGGTGAGCGCCTCGAAGAGGCCGCCGCTGCCCGCGCAGTCGGTGCCGGCCGCGTCGTTGCAGCGCTCGTAGTTGTAGATCGGCGTTCCGAACAGCTCGCTGCGCGTGAACTTGATGAACGGCTCGCCGGTGACGGGCGCATCGGCACCGCACGGCGCGGACTCCACCTCGGACGTGACCTCGTACATGCCCGAGAGGTCCAGCTCGTCGTCACATCCGGCGAGGAGCACCACGATCGCGAGGGTTCCGCGCATGCCGCGATCGTAGCAGGCATGGTATTTCCGCAGCGATGAAAGTGCAGGGTCGGTGGCGACGCTCGATCGAGATCGACGAGCGCGGCAACGTCCTCGTCCTCGACCAGGCGCGCCTCCCGTCCGCGATCGAGTGGCTCGCGCTGCGCGACCTCGACGACGCGGCGCGCGCCATTCGCGACATGCACGTACGCGGCGCCCCTCTGATCGGCGCCACCGCCGCGGCCGGCGTCGCGCTCGCGCTGCGCGGCGGCGTCTCCCTCGACCGCGCCTGCGAACAGCTCGCGGCCACGCGCCCGACCGCGGTGAACCTCGCGTGGGCGCTCGCGATGATGAAGCGCCGCCTCGCGACGGACGCCAGCCCCGAGGTCGCGCTCCTCGTCGCGCGCGAGCTGTGCGACGCCGACGTCGCGTGCAACGAAGCGATCGGCGGGCACGGCCTCGCGCTCCTCGAGCCGCGCGACCGCCCCCTCCGCGTGTTGACCCACTGCAACGCGGGGTGGCTCGCGACCGTCGACTGGGGCACCGCGCTCGCACCGATCTACAAGGCGCACGGCGCGGGCATCGCGATCCACGTGTGGGTCGAGGAGACCCGCCCGCGCAACCAGGGCCTGCTCACCGCGTGGGAGCTCGCCGAGCACGGCGTGCCGCACACGGTCATCGTCGACAACGCCGGCGGCCACCTCATGCAACGCGGCGACGTCGACCTCGTCATCGTCGGCACCGATCGCACGACCGCCAACGGCGACGTGTGCAACAAGATCGGCACGTACTTGAAAGCGCTCGCCGCGCGCGACTGCAACATCCCGTTCTACGTCGCCGCTCCCTCGTCCTCGATCGACTTCACGATCGCCGACGGCGCGGCGATCCCGATCGAAGAGCGCAGCGGCGACGAGGTCCGCCGGATCGGCGCCACGCAGATCATCGCGCCGACGACCGCCGTCGCGAACCCCGCGTTCGACGTCACCCCGCACCGCCTCGTCACCAAGCTCGTCACCGAGCGCGGGATCACCGACGCATCACGCGCGGGCCTCGCCGCGCTCTTCTCCGAGTCCGTCGCATGACGATGGCCCTGCGCGACAAGCTCGTCTCCACGGCGAAGAAGATGTCCGCGCTCGGCCTCACGCCGGGCATGTCCGGCAACGTCAGCGTCCGCACGTCGTCCGGCATGCTCGTCACGCCCTCGGGGATGCCGTACGAGGACCTGATCCCCGACGACGCGGTCGCGGTCCAGCTCGACGGCACGATCCGCCCGGGCCAGCGCACGCCGTCGAGCGAGTGGCAGCTCCACCGCGACATCCTCGCGTCGCGCGCCGACGTCTCCGCGATCGTGCACACGCACTCTCTCTTCTCCACCACGCTGTCGATGCTGCGCCGCTCGATCCCCGCGGTGCACTACATGGTCGTCCTCGCGGGCGCCGACGAGATCCCGTGCGCAGAGTACGCGACGTTCGGCAGCGCGCAGCTCGCGCTCAACGCGGTCACCGCGCTCCGCGGCGGCAGCGCGTGCCTCCTCGCGAACCACGGCATGGTGGCGCTCGGGTCATCGCTCGACAGCGCGCTTCGCCTCGCCGCCGAGGTCGAGACGCTCGCCTCGCAGTACTGGCACGCCGCGCAGCTCGGCGCGCCGCACGTGCTCGATCGCGACGAGCTCGCACGCGTACGCGCGCGCTTCGCCGAGTACGGCCAGCACAAGAAGAAGCGCGGGTAGCCTGTTGGCGGTTGCGAGCGCTACAGCGTGGCCGAGCGTTCCAGGCGTTCTGCGAGCGCGAACAATCGATCGCGCCGCGTCTCGATGATGTTGCCCGCCGCGCGCGCGATCGCGGCGACCGGCGCCACCGGCTGCGACGCGAGGAAGTCCGCGGCCGTCGCGCCGCCGGCCCACCACTTCTTCGCGAGGTCGACCTGCTTCATCACCGCGCCCTCGCCGACGACGGCGTGCAGGAACGCACCGAGCGGCGACGGGCCGGTGTCGAAGCTCGACTCGGAGGCGCGGCCCTCGGCGAGCAGCTTGTGCAGCGGCGGGTCGAGGTCGCGCGCGTGCGAGAGGGTCGGCAGGAAGTGCTCGATGCGCTTGAACGCACTGTCCGACGCGAGCGGTTGATGCGCGCGCTTCACGCCGCCCATGAAGTAGTCGAGCGGCACGTCACCGCCGGTCGACTCGGCGATCGCTTCGACGAGCGCGATCGAGTACAGCTTCGCGCGCAGGTACCGCACCGCCAGCTCGAGGTTGCCGGTCGTGCGAGCGACGCGGCGCGCGTGGATCTCGGCCTTGGGCTCGCCGCCCCAGGCGTGGAACACGCGGTCGGCGGGGAGCTGCGAGAGGAACGACTCCATCTTCTGCAGCGCCACGCGGTAGTCGCGCACGGTGTAGACCATCGGCGAGTGGAGCGCGGGGTTCGACTCGGGGAGCAGCTTCCACGTGTTGTCGAGGAAGCGGCCCGGATCGTTCTCGGCGAAGTTCTCGACGTCGCGGTTGCCGACGCGGACGGCGCGGCGCACGGAGTCGTCGAGCGTGGTGCCCGCGAGGCCGAGCTGCTCGAGGCGCGTGCGCAGCGGCGGCACCGGGTCCTGGCGGAACGGAATCGTCTGCTCGATGCACGCAGCCACGCCGATGATCTGCTCGCGCGTGAGCGCGTCCGCGAGCTGCACCGCGCAGACGAGCGCGCTCGCGAACTCGTTGAGGCCGGTCGTCGGCGTGACGACATCGCCGACCTGGCGATCGAACACGGCGAGCACGTCGCCCGTGACCGGCCCCGCGGCGCGCGGCAAGACGCGCCACCCGAACGAGCTCGACTCGAGCACGGGCGAGAGCTCCGCGCGCATCGAGCGCGGCGAGCCCTGGTCGACCTGGATGTAGACGACGTCGTGGTAGAGCGCCGCGATGATCTCGAGCGGATCGCCCTCGCGCAACAGCGACGCGACGTGGTCGTGGTTATGGAACTCGCGGCCGGGCGCCGAGAGCGCCGCGTGGATCGAGAAGCCCCAGCGCTCGATGTCGTTGGTATCGGCGGGCGAGTGCAGCTCGTGCAGGGCGCGCCACAGCGCATTCACGATCTCGTGAACAGGCGAGCGCGTATCCCCCACCAATCGAACGTATCACGGGAGGTGAACACACCCGGGGCAAGCCCGGGGTAAAGGCCCGCTCGACGGAGAGGTCGGTAAGCCGAGTTCTGTGTCGTGGCGATCATTCATCTAGGCCCATCATTGCTGCTGGGCTCGAGCGACCAACCCGGAGTCATCGTGCGGGCCGCACGACTCCTGTCTGGTCTTGCTTCGGGTGGGGTTTACCGTGCCTCCGCTGTCACCAGCGGAGCGGTGCGCTCTTACCGCACCGTTTCACCCTTACCGGCCTTGCGACCGGCGGTTTGCTTTCTGTTGCACTGTCCTGCGAGTCACCTCGACTGGTCGTTAACCAGCACCCTGCCCTGTGAAGCTCGGACTTTCCTCCCGCGAAAGGCTCGCGCCTTCCGCCGGCGATCACCTCGACCTCTCCGTCGAACGAGCGGCAAATGATTACCACGAGTTGAGGTGCGGACCGCCATGTTTTTTCTGCTGTCGTCGACGGCGTTTCGCGTGTTATGGCGCCGCCCCTATGAAGCCTGGCTTGGTCCTCGTGATGGGCGCGCTCCTCGTGGCGTGCAGCGATGGTGGTGGCAACAGCGGTGATGACGCGTGCGTCGGCGCGGAGTGCGAGATGCCGTCCTTGTGCGGCAACGGCGACGTCGACATCGCGACCGAGGACTGCGACGACGGCAACGCGGTCGGCGGCGATGGCTGCTCGGCGACGTGCCGCAGCGAGTGCGGCAACGGCTCGGTCGATGGCGACGAGCGCTGCGACGACGGCAACACGGTCCCCGGCGATGGCTGCGATCTGCGCTGCCTGGTCGAGCCCGGCTTCACGTGCGATGGCGAGCCGAGCGAGTGCATCGAGCCGACCGGCGCGTGCGCCGATCCGTACCTCGTCCCGCTGATGGACAACGGCAACGGCGCGCTCGTCGGCGAAGGGTCCGGCGACACCTCGACGAGCACGGACCAGGTGATGGAAGCCTCGTGCGACTCGTTCGACAGCGGCGCCGGCAAGGACCACATCTGGCGCTTCACGATCAGCGAGCGCCGCGACATCACCATCAGGATGGACGGCGCGACCGCGTTCGACTCGACGCTGCGCATGCTGAGCCTCGCGTGCGACGTCACGAGCGAGATTCCCGAGCATCCCGGGGATGACGGCTGCTCCGACGAGTTCGGCCCCGACGATGTCCTCCACTACAACGGCCTCCCTGCCGGCACGTACTACGTCGTCGTCGACTCGTACGACCCCGACGAGGCCGGCACGTACAAGTTCTACGTCACCGCTGCGATGTCCCAGTGCGGCAACGGCATGGTCAGCGGCACCGAGGAGTGCGACGACGGCAACACCGCACCGAACGACGGGTGCGACGGCACGTGCAGCACCGAAGCCGGCTACGTCTGTGACACCGCGATGCCGAGCGTGTGCACGAGCGCGTGCGGCAGCGGCACGCTCGAAGAAGGCGAAGAGTGCGACGACGACAACACCGTCGGCGGCGATCGCTGCTCCGCGACGTGCACGCTCGAGTACGACGTGCTCGAGGCGGCCGAGCCCAACGACACGACCCCGCAGTCGATCGCTCCGACGGATCGCCAGATCCGCGGCTCGCTCCTCGACGACGACGTCGACCTCTACCAGTTCACGCTCGTCGCTCCGTCCACCGTCGAGATCGAGACATACGACGCGATCGACGCCTCGCAGCTGTACAGCGGCCAGGGCTCGCAGGACATGCTCGATTGCCCGCTGTTCGACAGCGAGGTCCGGTTGTTCGCGGTCGGCGCCGACTACACGATGGACGACATGGCGACCGCCTTCGACGATCAGGACGGCGATGGCTCGTGCAGCTACATCGGCCCGAACGACTCGGCCGACCTCGGCATGACCATCCCGACCGAAGGCGTGCTCCAGCCCGGCACCTACGTCATCAAGGTCAACGAGTGGCTCGGTGACGCGGTCCCCTACTACATCATCGATCTCAAGATCTCGACGTCGGGTCCGGTCGCGCCGATCGCCGGCGACCTCGTCGTCAACGAGTTCCTCGCCGCCGACAACATGTCCGACGCGAACTGCGACACGCAGACGACCGGCACCAACGACGAGTTCATCGAGATCGTGAACGTCTCGTCGAAGGTGCTCGACCTCCAGGGCGTGTCGATCGCCGACGCGATCGGCGTGACGCACATCTTCGAGGCGAACACGCTGCTCCAGCCGGGCAAGGCGATCGTCGTCTACGCGGGCGGCACGTCGATGTGCCTCGACGTCAACGGCGTGATCGCGAACGGCGACGGCATGGGACCGGCGCAAGGCCTGCGCCTCAACGACCTCGGCGACACGATCACGATCAAGAACGCGTCCGACGAGACGCTCGTGATGATGACGTATCCGGGTCAGACGCTGAACGTGTCGTCGAATCGCTCGCCGGACATCTCCGGCGCGACGTTCGTGAACCACGACACCGTGCCCGGCGCCGTCGGTGCGTACTCGCCCGGCAAGCGCGCGAACGGGATGCTGTTCTAGGCCGCCGCCGGCAGCTCCGCGCTCACCTGGTTGTAGACGCCGGTCCGTAGGTTCTTGCGGATGGTCAGCGCCTCGCGGATGACCTTCCACATGTCCTTGAGCGGATTCACGCGCGAGCGGTTGTCGTCCTTCCACTCGACGCCGACCTCCTCGATCGCGAAGCCGCGGCGGCGCGCCAGCGCGAGGATCTCGAGGTCGAACGCCCAGCCGTCGATCTTGCCGCGCTTGAAGAGGTCGCGCGCCGCTTCCGCGGTGAACGCCTTGAAGCCGCACTGCGTGTCGCGGATGCCCGGCACCAGCGACCGCTGGATCACCTTGTTGCACAGGCGCGACCACAGCACGCGATAGAACGGCTGCTTCACGTCGGTCTTCGCACCCTCGGCGTAGCGCGAGCCGATCGCGATCTCGGCGGTGCACGCGATGATCGGCGCGAGCAGGCGCGGCATCTGCTCGGGCGGCATCGAGCAGTCCGCGTCGCACATCACGCGGATCTGACCGCGCGCCGCGAGCATGCCGCGACGGACCGCTGCGCCCTTGCCGCGGTTGGGCAGCTGGCGGACGAGGCGCAGGTTCGGGATGCGAGCCATCGCCGCCTCGACGACGCCGCACGTGTTGTCCTTCGAGCCATCGTCGACGACCACGATCTCGTAGCGAAGGGGCTGCGACGACAAGAACGCGTTCAGGCGATCGAGCGTCGGCGGGAGGCGGTGCTCCTCGTTGTATGCGGGAACGATGATCGAGAGGTCGACGAACGGGACGAGAGTGGACATACGAGTCTCCTTGCGTGCCCATGCACGCTGCACACCACATGAATGTTCGAGCTACGACGACGACGCGGACGACTACGCGATCGACGACGCTGCGTCGGGCTCGCGCACGTGCGCGAACACGAGCTTTCGCTGCGCGGGATACGTCCAGAGAATGAAGACCGTCACCGCGCAGAGCAGCTTCGCGACCACGTACGGGACGCCGAGCTCCACGGCGACGAGCTTCATCGCGAGCGCCATCAGGAGCGCGGTCGCCACGGCAACAGCGCCGAAGCGAGCGACCTGCTGGAACGTGATCGGCGACCGATCACGGAAGGCGATGTACTTGTTCAACACGAAGTTCATCACCGCGCCCGCGGTGCTCGCGAGGAACGCCGAGACCGGAATCGACAGCGCGATGACCTCGACCAGCAGGACGAGGACGGCGACATCGACAATGGTCGCGGCGATTCCGCCGAATCCGGCGGTCACGAGCTCCCGAGCGTTTTTCTTCGTCACGACCAAGAGGATGAGCACCCGTTATGCCATGCCGAACCTGGTAGGGGTTCCGCGCATCTAGCGCTTTTCAGGTGTCAATTTTTTACCAGGTGGCATTGGTTCGACCACACCACCGTCAGGTCGTTCGACGGGTCCGTCAGAAGCTGTCTCATCGGGGTCCGGAGCGGGATCGTCGGTCTCGATCTCGGGCTCCTCGGTACATCTCGTACGTTTCTTCGGCGTCGCCAACTTCTGAGCACCTTCAATCGTACGAGGCGGTGCGCCATCGAGATCGTAGACGATGACCCCGTCGTCCGCCGCGACGGCGAGCTGGCGATCGGAGATCCACTCGATCGCGAGGCCCTTGGTCGCGCGCACGAGCTCCGTCGTCTTCCCGGTGGTCACGTCCGCGACGACGGCGGCCGCGCTCACCGTTCCCGGTGCGCACGTCTCGTCGAGCTGCGCGACGAACGCGAGGTGCGTCTTCTGCGGAGAGAGCGCCGCGGTGTTGCCGTCGATGAGGCCGGGGCTCGGCACGGTGATCACGCGGTTCGACGCCGAGAGGCGGATCGCGCTCGCGAGCCCCTTGTCGTCCCAGTCCGCGACGATGCCCTTGATCGGCAGCATGGTGAGCGCGCCGTTGCGCGCCGTCACCTCGAGGTACGGCCCCGGCGGGCGCGTCGTCTTCGGCGGCAGCGCGGCGAGCTTGTAGTCGTCCTCGAGGCGGCGCCACTGCGCCTTCGGTGCGCTGTTGTAGATGTAGAAGCCGGCGGGCGCCTTCGTCGAGTACGCGACGGTGATGCCCTTCTTCGTGCCGAGCTCGACGGGGCGCGTGATGACGCCGCTCGAGAAATCGACGCCGCCGATCGCGAGCTCGCGCTTCTTCGTCGGCTTTCCGTACCGCGGGATCACGCGAGCGACGTACGCGAGCTTGCGCACCGCCGGCACGTACAGGCCCGCGATCACGGTGCCCGCGCGCGTGAGCCGGAGCCAGCGCTTGGTCTGTGGATCGATCGCGAACAGATCGCCCGCCGCGATGACGATCGTCGAGCGACCGATCGCCGCCGCGAACGCCGCGCGATCGCTCGCGACGCGCTCCACCCACGCCTTGCCCGTCGGCGTCTCGCGAAACGACGCGAGCGCCGGCAGCTCGAGCGATGCGTTGCCCCACTTCGCGAAGTCGCCCGCGACCGCCTCGTGGAGGGGCGCGAGGAGCTCGCCGTTCTTGTTCTGGCGACCGAGCGCCGCCGCGAGCAGCCACGAGGCCTCGAGGTGCGTCGGATCCGCCTTCAGCGCCGCGCGGCATGCGGCGACGACCGCCGGCCAGTCCTCGCGAGCCTCCGCCACGCGCGCCTCGCGAAACATCGGGTGGCCGGCGCGCTGGCGCCACTGATACGCGCTCAGGTCGACAAGACCCAGCGGCCTGTCCGCGAGCGTGATGACCTCGCTGGCGGCGTCGTGCGGGACCTCCGCGGCTCCGTCGCGTTTCGCGGGGGATGACGAGCTCTTACCGCACGCCACGATCACGAGGAGCGCGAGGGCTATCGCCCGGCCAGGCACCATTGCCGACACAGGGGCATCCTGTTACAAACCGCCGCCCGTGTCTGCACTCCCGCTCCTCTTGCTGACGGTCGTCGCGTGTCAGGGCGGCGGTGCGTCCACGAGCGAGAAACCCTCTTCACGCACGGTGATCGAGCTACGCGACGCGAAGGGCGCGGTGCTCGCCCGCGTGACCGAGGGCCGGCCGTGCCGCGCGACGATCGACGGCGACGAGCTGATCGTCGGCGGGCACCCGCTCGTCATGATGCACGGCGAGACTCGCTGGGCGGGCGACGACATCGACGGCTCGACCGTGATCACGCGCGATGGGGAGAGCTTCGCGCGCATCTTCCCGGCCACGATCGGGAACGACGCGCTCGACGTGTTCGATCGCGAAGGCGTCGCGTTGATCCGCGCCACCGCGACCGGCGACACCGCCGTCGTCCGGGATTCCGGACAGTCGATCGCGCGCGAGCTGTCGCGAACCGCCGCCGGCATCGCGATCAAGATGTCGTCCGGTGACGCGGTTGTCACCGGCACGCAAGACCTTCTCCTCGCCGCGGTGTTGTCCGCGACCGAGGTGAGCACCGAGGTGCGCGCGCTCGCCGCGTGTCACCGCCTGTTGCCCTCGCAGAAAGCCGCGATCTAGATGTCCGCCACCAATATTCGCAACGTCGCGATCATCGCGCACGTCGATCACGGCAAGACCACGCTCGTCGATGGCCTACTCAAGCAAGCCGGCACGTTCCGCACCGGCGAGGTCGTCGCCGAGCGCGCGATGGACTCCAACGACCTCGAGCGCGAGCGTGGCATCACGATCCTCTCGAAGTGCACCGCCGTGACGTGGAAGGGCGTGCGCATCAACATCGTCGACACGCCCGGACACGCGGACTTCGGCGGCGAGGTCGAGCGCGTGCTCGGCATGGTCGACTCGGTGCTCCTGCTCGTCGACGCGTACGAAGGCGCGATGCCGCAGACGCGGTTCGTGACGCAGAAGGCGTTCGAGATGGGCCTCAACCCGATCGTCGTCGTCAACAAGATCGATCGCCCGGGCGTCGACCCGCACGAGGTGATGGATCAGGTGTTCGCGCTGTTCGACTCGCTCGGCGCCAACGATCAGCAGCTGGACTTCCCCGTCATCTACGCGTCGGGCCGCCAGGGCTACGCGATCCGCGAGCTCGGCGAGACGCCGAAGGATCTGAGCCCGATCCTCGACCTCATCATCGAGAAGGTGCCCCCCGCCGCCGGCGATCCCGACGCGCCGCTGCTCATGCAGGTCGCCACGCTCGATTACGACGACTACCTCGGCTACATGGCGATCGGCCGCATGCGCGCCGGCCGCAGCAAGGTCGGCGATCGCGTGCTTCTCGCGCACCGCGACGGCAGCCGCGAGGAGTTCCGCGTCCAGAAGGTGCTCGGCTTCCAGGGCCTCAAGCGCTTCGAGCTGGCCGAGGCGGTCGCCGGCGACATCGTCGCGTTCACCGGCATGCAGAACCTCAACGTCGGCGAGACGATCACGTCGATCCAGAACCCGACGATCCTCCCGCTGCTCAAGATCGACGCGCCGACGATCACGATGAACTTCCGCGTGAACGACGGACCGTTCGCCGGCAAGGAAGGCAAGTACGTCACCTCGCGCAACCTGTCCGAGCGGCTCCAGCGCGAGCTGAAGTCCAACGTCGCGTTGCGCGTGGAGGACACCGCCGACGCCGGCGTGTTCCGCGTGTCGGGACGCGGCGAGCTCCACCTGACCGTGCTCATCGAGACGATGCGTCGCGAGGGCTACGAGCTGTGCGTGAGCCAGCCGCAGGTGATCCTCAAGCTCGACGAGGCGACCGGCAAGATGTACGAGCCGTACGAGGACGCGGTGATCGACCTCGACGAGGCGTACACCGGCCCGGTCGTCGCCGAGCTCAACCGCCGCCTCGGTCAGATGACCGAGATGCGTCCGTCGGCCCCGGGACGCACGCGGCTCGAGTACCGCATCCCGGCGCGCGGCCTCATCGGCTATCGCTCGCAGTTCATGACGGACACGCGCGGCACCGGCGTCTTGTACACGCAGTTCGCCGACTACGGCCCGCAGGGGCCCGACATCCGCACGCGCCAGAACGGCGTGCTGATCTCGAGCGAGACGGGCGTCACCAACGCGTACGGCCTGTTCTACCTGCAGGAGCGCGGACAGCTGTTCGTCGGTGCGAACGTGCAGAACTACTCCGGGATGATCGTCGGCATTCATCAGCGCGACAACGACCTCGTCGTGAATCCGAACAAGGCCAAGAAGCTGACGAACATCCGCACCACGGCCGCCGACGAGAAGCTGATCCTCGCGCCGCCGCGCCAGCTCACGCTCGAGTACGCCCTCGAGTTCATCAACGACGACGAGCTCGTCGAGGTCACGCCCAAGACGATCCGCCTGCGCAAGGCGGTGCTGGATCACAACGTGCGCAAGCGCTTCGAGAAGAAGGCGTCCGAGGTCGACGACTGATCTCTCACGGGGTCGACGCGAACACCGCGATCGTCTCCGAGCTCAGCTCGGTCGCGACGATGTCCGGCGCGCCATCGCCGTTGTAGTCGGCCTCCGCGTGCAGATAGTCGATGTCGGTCACCGCGATCGGGAGCTCGATCGGATCGGCGAGCGTGCCGTCGGGCTTGCCGTGCGCGACGAGGATCGCGTTCGACGCCGTCTTGACGCGGGTCGCGATCACGTCGTCGCGGCCGTCTCCGTCGACGTCGGCGATCTGGATCGTCGGGCCGAGGCTGGCCGCGGACATCGTCACGGGCGCCGCGAACGCCGCTCCACCGAGCCCGCGCATCACGCCGAGCTGCCCGCTCGAGCCCTTCACGACGAACGCGATGTCCGGCACGTCGTCGCCGTCGATGTCGCCGATCGCGACGCCATCGACCGGAACGTCCTGCCCCGTGTCGGTGACCTGCTCGAGGCCACCGCTCTTGCCGCGATAGATGATGATCCCGTTCGCGCCGGCGCCGACGATGTCCATGTAGACATCGCCGTTGATGTCGCCGACGGCCAGCGTGCGCGCCTGGACCACGCTTCGCTCGGCGACTGTAGTCAGAGCGAGCGTCGTCGAATTGTAGGTGCCGATGACGACGCTGTCGTTGTACAGCGCGATGACGTTCGGCACCGCGGCCCCGGTGACGCTCGCGACCTCGAACGCGCGGAGCACGCCGGTCTGCATGGCCGAGGTCGTGCTCGTGTAGCTGGTGCTCGTGCCGCTGGTCCTCCACGTCGTGATCGTCTCCCCCGCGTCGACGAGCTCGAGCCGGGCATCCCCGGCGAGCTGGACGGCGCGCATGCGCGTCGCGAAGGTCGTCGGTCCGTTCTGGTTCGCCGCCGCGAACTGGCCTCCCTGCTGGACGACGTACTTGTACTCGTCGCCGATCAGGAACAGCAGGTCGAGATCGCCGTCGCCATCGACGTCCGCCAGCTGCGCGTCGTACGTGACGTCACCGCCGTCGAACGTTGCCGGCACGGCATAGCAAGCCTCGCCCGGATCGCGCCGGCCGTCGCCGCACGCCGCGGGCGGCGCGTCGATCTCGATGGCTGCATCCCCGCCGCCGTCGACGGCTCCGTCAGCAGGTGTGTCGCGGACCTCTCCGCACGCGGACAACAGGATCACCATCGCGAACATCGAGCGCATACCAAATAGACTACCCTAACGCCCGATGTGACAGCGCGATCGTCACGACCTCTCGTCGACGGCGCCCGGCGGACCGAAGCGCCGGACGACATCGGCGATCTGGGTCGCATCGAGAGAGCGACGGCCCGGGAGCTGAGCCGGCAGCGACTGCGTCTCGAGGTGCAGTGTACGCGTCGGGAACGCGAACGAGACTCCGAGCGCGTCGGCGAGACGCAGGATCTCGATGTTGAGCGCGGTCCGGACGCGGAGCTCGATGCCCCAGTCGGGTGCGTCCATGAAGCAATACACCATGACGTTGAGGCCCGACTCCCCGTACTGGTTGAACTCGACGATCGCGTAGTCGCGTCGCATGTTGTCGAGGCGCTGGATGATGCCGCGAATGCCCTCGCAGAACGCCTCGATCCGCTCGGGCGGCGTGTCGTACGTGAGGCCGAGGTTGGCGACATAGCGGCGCCAGCGACGAGCGCCGTAGTTGTCGATCGACGTGTCGGTGAGCTTCGCGTTGGGGATGGTGACGAGCGAGTTGTAGAACGTGCGGACGCGCGTCGTGCGGAACCCGACCTCTTCGACGGTCCCTTCGATCCCGTCGATCATCACCCAGTCTCCGATCTGGAACGGCTTGTCGATGAACACGACGAGCGAGCCGAAGAAGTTCGCGACCGTGTCCTTCGCCGCGAGCGCGAACGCGAGTCCGCCGAGGCCGAGGCCGGCCAGCAGGGACCCGACATCGACGCTGAGGTTCTGGAGCAGGAAGATCACGCTGATCACGACGATGAAGACCTTGAGGGTCTTGCGCAGCAGCGGCACGAGCTGGTCGTCCAGCTTGCTCGACGTCGCCGAGGCCTTGAACTCGAGCCAATCGGTGAGGACGTCGACCAGGCGATAGGCGAGCCACCCGACCGAGTACGCCGCGAGTGCGATCGTAGCGGCGCGCGCGACCTGACTCACGCGGACCGAGAGCTGGAGCCACGGGATCACGATCGAGAGGATGCCCGCCATCACGAGCCCGCCGATCGGACGCGCGATGCGCTCGATCGCCTTGTCGATCCACCCGGCGAGCCGCCCCGCGGTCTTTCGCACGTACGTGCCGATCACGAACACGACGATCTTCTGCAGCGCGAGCGAGAGCAGGATGAACAGCAGGATCCCGCACAGCTGCCACACGGTGATCCCGAGGAAGCGCGCGTGGAACCAGCTCGGCAGATGCTCGAGCAGACGCTCGAGCGCCTGCGGCATCGTCTCCTCGTAGAGGCCGGGGATCGCCTTGATCGTCCCCGCCGAGAACTTCCACGTCTCTCCGAGCTTCACGATCTCGACGACGGGAAGATCGGCCAGACGCCAGCGCCGCATTCCATCCGTCCCCTGGTAGTCGGGGCTCGCGGGAATCGCGTCGATGTCGATGTAGAGGCCGCGCACGTCGAGCGTGCGCTTGAGCTGTTCCGCGCGGGTCGCCGCGGTCGAGTGCGAGATGGTGCTCGTGTCGAAGCACGCCGCCGCTCGCGCCGGATCGACGCGATCCTCAACGTCCTGGATCCAGTACAGGAGCTGGAGCATCGCCTCTCGCGGCGTCCGGCACGTACCCTGGACCTGCGTCGAGATCTCGGACGAGGGCTCGGTCGAGACCGGTTGTGATGTGTCGGCGTTCGCGACGGACGCGAGCGCGAAGATGATCCAGACAAAGCAGAGGCGCCGCATTCGCGCACGCTAGTGGACGGGCCGATCCGACTTCAACTCGTTTGAGCTCAAACGATCTTCGGTCACCCCCGCGACTCGGCCACACTCCGTGCTCCCGGCGGGAGCGTGCGCCTGGGCATCCGTGAGAGGATGCTCGGCGAGGCAGTTTGCCCCGTATCGACACCGTGACATGCGAATTCCGCTGTAATTCAAATTACTTGAAGCTCGCGTAACCCATTGACAAAACTGGACAATTTGGGTAATGTGGGCTCCTGCAAACATTGCTGTAGCAAGGATTTTTTCTGCTTGATTTCGCTACGTTCTCCGAAACCGACTGACGCAGCTGCGATCTGGAAGCTGCTCGAGGCGCTTCCGGAGCTCGAGCGAAACACCTGCTACGCGTACGTGGTCCTGTGCGCCGACTTCGCCGACTCGTGCGTCGTCGCCGAGGATGACGCGCAGAACATCGTCGGCTTCGTGATCGGATACGTGCCACCACGCCGGCCCGACGAGGTCTTCGTGTGGCAGGTCGGCGTCGCTCGATCGGCTCGTGGCGCCGGCCTCGGTGCCCGCATGCTCGATCACGTCGCGCGGAGCACGTCGGCGCGATTTCTGACCGCGACCGTGAGCCCCGACAACGAGGCGTCGCGCCGCTTGTTTCGATCATTTGCTCGACGGCGAGAAGCCTCGTGCGCGATCAGCGCCGGTTATCCGGCCGAGCTGTTCGCCGCGCCACACCAACCCGAGGAGCTGATGCGCATCGGCCCTCTCACCCTGAAGGAGTAGTCCATGGAAATCATCGAGCGCCTCGAGTCAGAGGTCCGAACGTACTCGCGTTCGTTCCCCGTGACGTTCGCGCGGGGGTCGGGTTCGGAGATGTTCACGAAGGAGGGCAAGCCGTACCTCGACTTCTTCGCGGGTGCGGGAGCGTTGAACTACGGGCACAACCATCCGGTCCTTCGCGATCGCCTGCTCGCGTACATCAGCGAGGGCGGCATCACCCACAGCCTCGACATGACCACCGAGGCCAAGTGCGCGTTCCTCAGCGCGTTCGAGCGTCGCGTGCTGTTGCCGCGCGACCTCCAGTACAAGGTGATGTTCCCGGGTCCCACGGGAACCAACGCGGTCGAGGCGGCGCTCAAGCTCGCGCGCAAGGTCACCCAGCGTAGCCACATCGTCGCGTTCACCAACGCGTTCCACGGGATGACGCTCGGTTCGTTGTCGGTCACCGGGAACGCGGGCAAGCGCGGTGGTGCCGGCGTGCCGCTGTCGCACGTCCTCCGCGCCCCCTTCGACGGCTACTTCGGACCGGATGTCGACTCGCTCGAGCAGCTCGATCTGTTGCTCGGCGATCGCTCCAGCGGCATCGATGCTCCCGCCGCGTTCCTGGTCGAGACGGTGCAGGCCGAGGGCGGTGTCAACGTCGCGTCGGCGCGCTGGCTGCGGGCGCTGGCCGACCTCGCGCGGAGCCACGGGTCGCTGCTGATCGTCGACGACATCCAGGTCGGGTGCGGTCGCACGGGCCCGTTCTTCAGCTTCGAGGACCTCGGCGTCACCCCCGACATCGTCTGTCTGTCCAAGTCGCTGTCGGGCTTCGGCCTGCCGTTCGCGCTGACGTTGATGCGGCCCGAGCTCGACGTGTGGGCGCCCGGCGAGCACAACGGCACGTTCCGCGGACACAACCTCGCGTTCGTCACGGCGACCGCCGCGCTCGACGAGTTCTGGTCGGACGGCAAGCTCCACGATGCGGTCGCGCACAAGTCCGCCCACGCGCGCATGCGGCTCGAGAAGATCGCCGCCGCCTCCGGGGCTACCGTCCGTGGCCGCGGCCTGATCCTCGGTCTCGCGTTCGAGGCCCCGGCGGTCGCGCGCACCGCGGCGCGCCACGCCTTCAGCGACGGCTTGCTGATCGAGACCGCGGGAGCCGACGATCAGGTGCTCAAGCTCCTGCCGCCGTTGACCGTCTCCATGGCGGAGCTCGACCGCGGCCTCGATATCATCGAGCGCGCGACCCTTCGTGCGCTCGACAATGCACGCCCGGCGCACAAGCCGTTCCCGGTGAAGGGCAACCTGGCGGTGGTGTCGTGATCGTCCGGACGCTCGCCGATGTCCGCGGCACCGATCGCGAGGTCACCGCGCAGACGTGGACGAGCCGGCGCTTGTTCCTCCGTCACGAAGGCATGGGCTTCTCGCTCCACGACACGCTGATCCACGCCGGGACCGAGACGCGGATGTGCTACCGCAACCATCTCGAAGCGGTCTACTGCGTCGCCGGCAAGGGCTCGATCGAGGTCGTGGCGACCGGCGAGCGGTTCCCGATCGCCGACGGCACCGCGTACGCTCTCGACAAGCACGACGAGCACATCCTGCGTGCCGACACCGAGCTCCGCATGGTGTGCGTGTTCAATCCGCCGCTGTCGGGCCGCGAGGTTCACGACGCGACCGGCGCCTATCCACTCGTCGAGGAGTCGACGTGATCGGGCCCGATCCGTACACGTCGCGGGTCGGCTCGCGCTGGGAGATCGCGGAGCGTCAGGAGCCGGTCGTGTGGCTACCGGATCGCGCGGGACCTCTCTCGCGCGCGCAGCTCGCGCACTACGACGAGCATGGCTTCGTCGTCCTGCCGTCGTGGTTCAGCCCCGAGGAGGTCGCCGCCGTGCTCGCCGACACCGAGCGCATGGCGGCTGCCGCCGACCGCAACCGCGATGACGTCATCGTCGAGCCCGAGAGCGACGTCGTGCGCTCGCTGTTCCGGATCCATCGCGACAGCGAGCTGTGCGCGCGCGTGCTCGCGGATCCGCGGCTCGTGGGCGCCGCGCGCCAGGTGCTCGCCGACGAGGTCTACATCCACCAGTCCCGCGTCAACTTCAAGGCCGCGTTCGAGGGCAAGGCGTTCCCGTGGCACTCGGACTTCGAGACCTGGCACATCGAGGACGGGATGCCGCGCATGAGGGCGCTCAGCGCGTCGCTGCTCTTGACCACGAACACGGAGCACAACGGACCGCTGCTCGTCATCCCGCGATCGCACCGGCGCTACGTTCGCTGCGTCGGCGAGACGCCGCCCGAGCACTTCAAGCAATCGCTGCGCAAGCAAGCGTACGGTGTGCCGGCGCCGGAGGCATTGACGCAGCTCGCGAGAGACGGCGGCTACGCCTCGTGCATCGGCCCGCCGGGCACGGTCGTGCTGTTCGACTGCAACCTGATGCACGGCTCCGCGGGGAACATCACGCACCTGCCCCGCCACAACATCTTCGCCGTGTTCAACGCCAACTCGAACAGGCTCGTCGCTCCCTTCGGTGGAATGCCCGCGCGGCCGACGTTCCTCGCCGAGCGTGACGACGCGCCGATCCTGAGCTGACCGCCGGCGTGTCGGTCGTCATCCTGACCTTCCTGCTGTTCGTCGCCGGGTTCGCGGCGATCGGCTTGCTCGCGATCCGTCGGCGGACGGCCACCACCGACGACTATCTGGTCGCCGGGCGGAGCGTGAGCCCGTGGCTGACCGGACTGTCGTCGGCCGCCACGAACAACAGCGGCTTCATGTTCATCGGCCTCCTCGGCTTCACCTATCGCTTCGGGGTGCAGGCGATCTGGCTGCAGACGGGCTGGATCGTCGGCGATCTGATCGCGTGGCTGTGGGTCCATCAGCGCGTGCGCGCCGTGTCTGGAGAGCGCGGCGCCGCGTCGGTGCCGACGCTGCTCGCCACCGATCGAGACGGAAGGATCACGCGGCCGATCGCGGTTGCCGCCGGCATGCTCACGTTCCTGTTCCTCGCCGGCTACGCGGCCGCGCAGCTCAAAGCCGGCAGCACCGCGCTGACCGCGTTGTTCGGGTGGGCGCCCGAGATCGGGATCTTGCTCGGCATCGTCATCGTCGTCGCGTACTGCTTCTCCGGCGGTCTCCGCGCGTCGATCTGGACCGACGCGGCGCAGGCGCTCGTCATGGTCGGCTCGCTCGGCGCACTGCTCGCCTTCGCGATCGTCGAAGTCGGTGGGCCCGGCGCGCTCTGGCAGTCCCTCGAGCGCGCCGATCCGTCGCTAGTGGCGTGGTTCCCCGATGGCCTCGCGTTCGGCTTCGCGCTGTACGCGCTCGGCTTCGTGTTCGGTGGTCTCGGTGTCATCGGTCAGCCTCACATCTTGATCCGCAGCATGGCGATCCGATCGAGCGACGACATTCCGCGCGCGCGCAACGTGTACTTCGCGTGGTTCGTGCCGTTCAGCGCCGCCGCCGTGCTCGTCGGGCTCTACGGGCGCGTGCTGTTGCCCGATCTCCTCACCGGCGTGCCGCCGGAGCAGGCGGCCGTGGCGGCGGAGCAGTCACTTCCGTCGCTCGCGGTGTTGCTCCTCCCGAAGGTGCTCCTCGGTGCCCTGCTCGCCGGCGTGTTCGCCGCGACGATGTCGACGGCCGACTCGCAGATCCTGTCGTGCTCGGCCGCGATCACGCAGGACATCGCGCCGAAGCTCCGCACGTCGTACGCCGCGAGCAAGATCGCGACGCTCGCGGTGGCCGCCCTCGCGCTCACGATCGCGCTCACCGCGCCGCAGAGCGTGTTCTCCCTCGTCCTCGGTGCGTGGTCGGCGCTCGGCGCGTCGCTCGGGCCCTTGTTGATCGTTCGCTTGCTCGGGTGGCCGCTGCCGACGCCGAGGGCCATCGTCATGATGGCGAGCGGCATCGCGACGGTCTTCCTCTGGGGACGCAGCTCGTATGCGGGCGACATCTTCGAGCTGTTGCCCGGCATGGCCGTGCCGGTGCTCGTCTACGCCGCCGCCGTCGTGCTCGATCGCGTCCGCGGCAACGTCAGGACTTGACGTCCTCGTCGGGCGCGAGCAGCGGCGCGGCGTCGAGATCGATCGCGTCCATGAGGGCAGCGACGCGACGCAACGACGCGAGCAGCTGCAGCTGATCCGGCCGCGGCAGCTCGCCGAGGCCACGAAGGAACTTCTCCTGGAGTGGCGACGGCAACGTCTGCACGCGCTCCATGCCCGCGGCGGTGAGCGACAGGGACACGCGCCGCCGGTCGATGGTTCCGCGTTCGCGGATCACGAGGCCCGCCGCGACGAGGCGATCGATGATCCTCGAGACCGTCGCCGGCGAGAGATGAACTCGCTCGCTGATATCCGCGACGGTGATCTCGTCGGCATCGTCTCGCTCCAGTTCGAAGAGCGCGCGCAGGCACAACAGCTGCGGCACCGTCAGGCCGACGTCGCGCTGGAGCGTCTTGGAGTGAATCGAGATGCTGCGCACGATCTGACGGATGCTTCGCAGCACCTCCTGTGCGACTTCGTCGGTCGGGATCACGTCCCGCTACGATACGCCCGATCCTGGCGATCGGCGATGTACGCGCGGGTCATGGCTCTTGATCGACGACGAACAGGTAGTCGAACCGCGTCGCGGCGCCGACCGTACCGACGTAGGTGCGGCCGGTCGGATCCCCGTTCGAGCTCTCGACGGGACGGATCGTGGTGGCGCCTTGCACCGCGCGGCAGTCGATGTCGCTACCGAGATCGAGCGTCAGCTGGACGGTCGACCCGATGCCGGCCGTCCCCGGCCAGCTCAGCGACGTCGTGCCCGATCCGCCCGGGGCCGTCGCATCGCGCGCGCGGATCGTCACGTTCGTGTTCGCCTTGACCAGCGCGCACTCGTACGCGGTGCCGATGACCTGGTCGGAGATTCCGATCTCGAAGCTCGTGTTCGGATCGTCGATCACGATCTCGGTCATCACGAACGGAACGTTCACGTTGCCCGGCGGGGCGATGCCCGAGAGGTTCTTGGTCGCCTGGACCAGGTAGCCCTGCGACGACACGGTCCACGTCCCCTGCATCGTCCAGCCGTTGATCTCGTTCATGTCGTAGAAGCCGAACCAGAACTTCCTCTGGTCGGCGTTGTTCGCCGGGCGCGGATCGCACGCGTCGCCGACGCCATCGCCATCACCGTCGGGATCGCTCACCGACGACAGGTGAGGACAGCGATCGCACGCGTCGCCGAACGGATCGCCATCGTGGTTGCGCTGGTCCGTGTTCGCGACGGCGACGCAGTTGTCCACCGAGTCCAGGATCGTGTCGCCGTCTTGATCCTGCGGCAGCGGCATCATGTCGATCGCCATGTCCGGCATGTTCGGGGACATGTCGATGGGCGTATCTGGATTCGCATCGTCGGGCGCGGCATCACCCGCCGCCGTCCCGCCGGGGATGTGGAATCCGCAACCCGCACCGAGGGCGAGCACGAGGGCCAATCGCACGGGCTAACTCTACGCCGGTGGCCCGTTTTTCCGACGAGCAACTGCGCACTTTCGTACCCCAGCCATACCCGTGCTCGGGCGCCTCGTCGCAACACCGTCCCGGTCGCACCGGAGTCCCGTGCGCATCACACATCACACCGATGTAAGCGCTCGATGAAGGCGATTGCCGTCGACGAGACCTAGCCTGGTCGCATGAGGACCGCCTGGTTCCTGATCGCGGCGACCGGCTGCGCGACGATCGACGACGGCTACGCCCTCGAGATCCATGCGCGCGATGCGCCGGTCGTGGTCGTGAAGGACGGCGATGGGCCGTGGGAACGCATCGCGACCTCCGCGGAGGGGCTCGCCTTCGTGCAGGTCCACGACACGTCCTACGGCGTCGGCGCGCTGTGCGGCGGCGACTCGATCAAGACGGCGCAGTTTTTGTTCGATACGCAGCCTCGCACCGTGTTCCTTCCGTGTCCGAGCGTGATCGCGAATCCAGTCCCGCTGCACGTCCAGGGAACGACGGAGCCGATGGCCACGGTCTGGGTCGACGGCCGGTCGGTGGTCGCGGACGAGACGGGTGCCTTCGATGCGCAGCTGTTCGAGCCCGGCCTGCACGACGTCGTCGCGATCATGCCGACGAAGCCGCCGAAGATCGTCGCGCATCGCGCCATCGCGTTCACCGGCGACACGCGCGTGGACCTCCCTGCGAGCGGCGCGATGGAGATGACCGCGGTCTATCCGCGCGTGACCGGCGCGAGCGGTGACATCGAGGTGAGCTCCGACCTGAGCACGGACACGGACTGGATCTCGTTCGGCTCGGATGCGTCGACGGTCTATGTCCCCCCGTCGACGTTCCTCCTCCCGACGGACAGCCCCACCGTGGCGGTGCGTTCGGGTGACTGCACGCGCCAGCATCCGCTGTCCGCCGCGAGCGAGCCGTTCGAGCTTCCCGGACCGTTGGACGTCACGCTGGATCGGACTCAGATCGCGTGGACCGCGGACCCCGAGATCCCGTGGAGCTCCGCGCAGGGAACGATCTTCAGCTGGGGCGTCGAAGGCTCGGACTATCACGCCGCCGTGTCCGCGAGCTGGCGCGAGGTAACCGGCTCCTCGTCGATCCCGATCGTCGATCTGCGGTCCCTGCCCGGCTGGACGGATCGCCTGCCCGCGCTCGAGCCGGACAAGCCCGCGACGATGGTGTTCTACCTCTCTCGCGGCGCGCGCGACGGCGACTTCACATCGTGCAGCGCGAGGCAGGAGGTCGAGCGCTGGTAGTCACGTCCTCGGGGGCGGTCCCCGGCGCTTCGGGGCCGGCGCCGGCCTCTCGACGGTGATCGAGTACAGATACGATGGCCGTCCGTCCTCGGGATCGAGACCGACGCGGCAATCGGTCGTGCCCGGCTTCAGGCCCTTGATGAAGAACACGTTCGTGTCGGCGTTCTTGTCGCGCATCTGCGCCTCGACGATCGTCGGGTCATCGCACACGTGCATGCGCGCGTAGCCGACCTCGATCTCGCGCGTCTCGCCGATGCGGAGTCGCAGTGGGATGCGCTCGGCGTCGAAGTCGTCGGCGCGGACCAGCGGTGAGGCCGCCACGATCGCGAGCACGACGAGCAACCGAGTCATGCTCACAGCTTAGTCCCGCGACACGACAGGAGCTAGTATGTCGCCGTGTCGGACGAAGACGTGAAGTTTGCCGTCGTCGCGCTGTCGGCGGTGTTCTTCGTCATCGATCCGCTCGCGAACCTGCCCGTGTTCCTCACCATCACGACCGGCGACTCGATGGAGCAGCGGCAGCGCACCGCGCGGCGCTCCGCCTTCGCCGCGTGGGTGATGCTGTGCACGTTCGCGATCGCCGGCGGCCTGATCTTCCAGGCGTTCGGCATCTCGCTCGGCGCGTTCAAGATCGCCGGCGGTCTCATGCTGCTGTTGATGGCGATCGACATGATGCGCGCGAACACGTCGCCGACGCGCACGACACCGGAAGAGCAAGCGGAGAGCAAGGCGCGCGATGACATCGCGATCTTCCCGCTCGCGATCCCGATGCTCGCCGGCCCGGGCGCGATCGCGACGGTGATGGTGCTGATGTCCCGCGCCCAGTGGCGGCCGATCGCCACGACGTCGGTCTTCCTCGCGATCACGGTGACGTGCATCGCGACGTGGCTGCTCATGCGCTACGCCGCGCGCGCCGAGCGGCTGATCCCCAAGACGATCCTGCGCGCGTTCGAGCGCGTGATGGGCCTCTTGCTCGCGGCGGTCGCCGTCGAGTTCATCGCCGGTGGCGTGCGCGATCTGATCGCCCACGCCAGCTAGCGGTCACGTCGGCGTGAACTTGATCCCGACCGTGACCGAGACCGTGCCGACGTCGGGCGCCTGTTGCGATCGCACGCGCGCCATCGACTCCTGCACGCATCCTGCGAGCGAGCCGAAGTTGCCGCTCGTGCTGATCCGACGTGCGGCGCCGGTCTCGTCGATCACGAAGCGCACCTTGAGGCTGACGGGCGGCGTCGAATGGCTCGCCTTCGCCGCCGTGCGATAACACGCCTGCAGCGACGGCAGCACGCGCTCGATCGAGCGGCGCACGACCGAGCTCGGCAGCGACCCTTCGAGCCCGAGCGTCGCGATCGCCGGCGTCGCGTCGAGCGAGCCGACCGGGACCTTCGGCGGGGCCTTCGGCGTCGGCGCTTGCGTCGGCGGCTCCTTCGGCGTCAGCGATGCATCCGGGGGAACGGCGCTGATGGCGGTGGTGGTCGTGGTCGGCGATGCTGCGGAGCCCGCCTTCACCGACGCGGTCGGCGGCGCTGCGGAGCCCGCCTTGACGGACGCGGTCGGCGATGTCGTCGTCGGTTGCGCTGCTGACCCCGCCTTGACGGACGTCGAGGTCGTCTGCGGTGACGCCGAGCCGGCCTTGCCGGTCGTCGCCGGCGCCGTCGTGTTCGTCGACGGAGTCGTGATCGCCGCGGTGGTCGTGGGCGTGGTCGACGGCGCCTTGGTCTCCTTGACGACCTTCGTCGTCGCGGCGGCCGTCCGTACGTTCCGCGGTGGTACGTGTCGCTTCGGGTTCTGGTTCTTCGTGGTTTGGGTCTCGACCGTCGCCGGCTCGGACGCGTGATCCTCGACGTCGGGAGTCTCCTCCGGCGGCGGCTCGATCGCTGCCGACTCGACCGGCGGCTCGACGGGCGGCTCGACCGTCGTCGGAGGCTGCATCGCGGCGACGTTGGTCGCGACCGCCGGTGGTTCGGTTGGCGCGACCGGCTTGCTCGCGACAGCGTCGGCCTTCGAGCTCTCGAGCCCGGTCCAGTACAGGTAGCCGCCACCGCCTGCGGCGGCGAGCACGACCAGCGCGCCCAGCGTGTAGACGAGTCCTCGACCGCGGCGCGGTGGCGCCGGCGGATGCGTCGGCTGTGGCGTGTGCTGGCCCGTGACGTGGACGTTGTGCTGCCCCGTCACGTGGATGTTGTGCTGCCCCGTGACCTGCGCGCGGAAGTTTCCGCTCGCGTTGGCGGCGCGGACGCGCTCGAGGCTCCCGGGGAACGGCGTGGCCGCGGCACCGAACTGCGCCTGGAGAAGCACCACGTCGGCGCCTTCCGGCACCGCGCTCTCCAGTGCAGCGAGCAGCTCTTCCATGTTCGCGTAGCGATCGTCGACGTTCTTCTCGAGCGCCTTCATGATCACCGCCTCGATCGCGGGCGGGAGATCGGGCGCGAACGTCGTCGGCGGCGGCACCGGCGACGACACCTGCATCTGGAGGACCTTGAGGATGTTCTCGTCGGAGAACGGAACACGACCGGCGAACATCAGGTACAGCACGACGCCGAACGAGTACACGTCGGCGCGCATGTCGACGTCATCTCCGCGGCACGCCTCCGGCGACATGTACATCGGACTGCCGATGGCCTGGCCGGTCTTCGTCATCCGGTCGTTCTCCTCGACCTTCGCGATACCGAAGTCGAGGACCTTGACGCTCCAGCGCCCCTGGCTGCGCTGCACCAGCATGATGTTCTCGGGCTTGACGTCGCGATGGACGATGCCCTCCGCGTGCGCATGAGCGAGCGCACGCGCGGCCGGTACGCACACGGCGACGACCTCCTCGAGCGACATCGGACCTTCGTCGAGACGATCGGCGAGCGTCTGCCCTCGGAGGTGCTCCATCACGAAGAACGGACGGTGATCCGACGTGACGCCGAAGTCCGAGATGCTGACGATGTTCTCGTGGTCGAGCTGCGAGGCCGCGTGCGCTTCCTGCGTGAAGCGCGCGCGCGCTTCCGCGCTCGATGCGTGCTCGGGTCGCAAGACCTTCGCGGCAAATCGCTTGAGCAATGTCTGATGCTCGACGAGGTAGACGACCGCCATGCCGCCGACCCCGATCAGCTCGAGCACGCGATAGTTCTTCCCGAGCATCGATCCGAGCAACGGATCGGCCTGTGCGGTCTCCACCATGCGTGGGAACTATATCGCCTTTGTGAAAAGTCTGTTTCGGATGATCGTGAGCCGATGGTGTGTACGACATGTCATCTGATGGAAGGGACTCGGCTTCTCTTCCCAAAACTGCAGTTACGCTTCATTGGCGGTTAAGATGGCGTAGGGGAAACGAGTGATCCGTACTTCTCGTCTTATCTTGACTTCGGTCATCACCTATTCGCTCTCGCTTGCCGTCGCGGGTGCGCAGCCGACGACGGCGCCGACCTCGCCGACGACACCTCCACCCCCGGCGGATGCAACGCCCGCCGCGGAACCGGTGAAGGATACGGAGCCGGCTGCACCGGACCCGGCGGCGAACGACCCGTCCGTGGAGCAGCCGCTACCCGACGCGCCACCGGCGGCCCCCGAGGAGCCCGAGGAGCCGAAGCTGCGCCGCAACTTCGCCGGCTCGATCCAGCTCGACTACATGGCAATCCCGTCGGAGACGACGGGTCGTCGACTCGCCCTCGATGGTGCGACGGCCGAGGTCTCGCTGAAGATCGCCATGGACTTCAGCAGCCGCATCACGTCGAACGTGAAGGTCTGCGTCGCGTGTCACGGGTTCGAGGTCGGCATGGCCTTCTTCGATATCCGCGTCGTCGATCAGCTAAACGTGCGCGTCGGGCGCTTCACGCCGTCGTTCGGCGAGTTCCCCGTCCGCCACGATCCTGCCAATCACCGCACGAGCGACAAGCCACTTCCATATGACATGGGGCGCATGCTGCGCCACGAGGAGTTCAACCAGGGCGTCCTCCCGGCGCCGTGGGTCGACAACGGCCTCGAGCTCAACGGCACGCACTACTTCGGCGAGAACGTCCAGCTGTCGTACGGCGCGTTCGCCGTCGGTGGTCCGCGCGCCGGCACCGACCCGGTCGACTTCGACTACAAGCTGTCGCGCTCGGGCGAGGCCTACTACATCGACAATAACTCGCGGCCGGTGATCGGCGGCCAGCTGGTGCTCGGCATCATCGGGCAGGATGTCAACGGCTCGATCGGTGCGTCGATGATGACCGGCACCTACGACCCCGAGCACAAGTACAAGTTCGGGATCTACGGCGCGCACGCGAACCTCCGCATCAAGAACGTCTCGCTGCGCCTCGAGTACCTCGTCCGGCGAACGAGGATGGCGCTCGGCGAAGACCCCGAAACCGACTTCAAGTACGGCCCAGGCAGCAACGGTCGCTACGATCCAGACATGCTGAAGGAGGGCGCGTACGCGGAGCTCGAGGTCCCGCTCAACCGACGCTTCACCGTCGTCCTGCGCGAGGACGGCCTCCGGCGCCGCGGAAACGTGCTCCGCACGAGCTCGATGCGCTCCGAGAGCGCGCTTTTGCGTCACACCGCCGGACTCGCCATCGGCATCGGCCAATCGGTTCGCGTGAAGCTGAGCTACGAGCGCTACGACTTCAGCGACTTCGAAGACGAAGACGTGATTCACACCGGAATCGCAGGTCCATTCTAAGGAGCAGACCCGTGTTGAAGTACTCCCTCTCAGTCCTCCTGCTCGGCTGCAATATGGGACCGCGTGTGAGCGACATCGAGATCGATTCGTCGATCCCGATGCCGCCGGATGCTCCTCCCGGAGCTCCGCGCTTCGTGCTTCCGCCGGATGCGGTCGTACCCAGCACCGCCGACAGCCTCGAGCTCCAGACGCAGATCCAGTTCAACGACGGTCTCGTCGATTCCGCGCTCACCGCGAACGGCGGCGTCGTCGTCCGCGGCACGGGCAAGTCGAACGGAACGACGGTGCGCTTCTGGCACTTCGGTCCGTTCGTCATCGACAGCTTCTCCGTCCTCGCACCGGTATATATCTTCGGGACGGTCGACACCGGGGGTGTGTTCACGCCGCTGCCCGATCATCTGCCGATGCTCGATACGTTGCCGGGCGATCTGCGCTACAGCGCGATTCGCCGCGTGCTCAACGTCCCGGTCACGGACGCGTACGCCGGCGAGAAGATCACGTCGCTCGACGCGCTGAACGAGGCGATCGACCTCGGGCTCGTCGGAGATCCGATCGTCGAGGGCACGTGGATCAACATGCCGATCGTGCCGCCCGGGACCAAGCTCGAGGTCGGTCCGGCGAACGCGAACATCCCCGCGAACAAGGTGTACGCGCGCGGCTTCCTCGCCGACGCGTTCGAGATCGGGACCGGGGTCGGCCGGCAGCCACTCCGCCTCGGTATCGTCGATGTCCGCCAGGCATCGTTCCTGATCACGGGCGTGCCGACGGGGTCCCCGCCGATCATCCCGACGACCCCGGACACGCAGCCCGTGTTCCAGGTGACGATCCCGACGGTCCCACCGGTCCTGGTGCCGCCTGCGCCGAACTATTCGCCGCTCTGTCAGGATGTCAGCGTGCAGCTCGCAGACGGGGTCGCGCCGGCCGACATCACCACGGATGCCGACCTGTTCCGCCGCGCCGCGAACGGAACGTTGAACGGATACCGACCGGACAACGTCGAGAGCTACACGATCGGCACGGTCGTCAACAACATCCAGATCCAGTTCGTGGAGGGACAACCGTGAAGCGGCTCGTGCTCACCCTTTCGTGCCTCGCCGCATGTCTCCCCGAACCCGACGTCGGGAACCTGCATCCCGGGACGGCCGTCACCGACGCGGGAGAGGTTCCGGAGGTCACGTGCGATAACTCGGACAGCGACCCCAGCGTCGACGTCTCGTTCTCGCGCGATCTGCGGCCGCTGATGCTGCGCGTGCCTGGCGGATGTTACCCGTGCCACCTGAGCCGCGCGACGTCCGGCCTCGACGTGTCGACGTACGCGCTGTTCCGCCGGGGCGGCATGAACACCGGGACCAACATCATCATCGACTTCGACCCCTGTAACAGCATCGTCCTGAAGAAGATCGGAAGGACTCCGCCCTTCGGATCGCGCATGCCGCTCGCTCCGCCGCACTACACGGCAGACGAGCAGCTCTTGTTCAGGGACTGGATCGCTGAGGGCGCGCGCAACAATTGAGGCCCATGCAGAGCATTCGTTTCGCGCTGCACGTGGCCGTGCTCGCGCTCGCCGCATGCAAAGAGCCGTCGCCGCTCTATCCACCCGAGTCGCCACCGGAGATCGTTCAAGCGTGTTCGCTGATGGAGCAGAAGTGCACCGCGTGCCACGACCGCGAGCGCTACCTGATGCGGCGCTACACGCCGGAGCGATGGGAAAAGATCGTCCACAAGATGCGCCTGTTCCCCGCCAGCGCGATCACGCCGGAGGACGCCGAGGTCATCCTGCGCTGCTTGAACTATCGAACCTCGGAGATGTCGCTCGACACGCACCCACGTCGGCGCGCGACGGATGAAGTTGCACACGTGTACGTGATGCCGCGCGGCGAAGTGCAAGCGTTGCACTTCGGTTTGCACAATCTGTTGCACGTCAGCAACGAGAGCGAACCACTCGCGATCTGCAATCAGCTGGAATGACTCCAGCGGCGCGCTGGCCCGATTCGAGCACTATCCCCGAGCACTCGCGACTTTGGGCGGTCGCATAGGGGTAGCATGAAGAAGGTTTCCTTCGTTCTAGGTGCGCTCGTGTCAGTCTCTGGCTGCACGACCGACGAACTCACGGCTGGTGATGAGGAGTTGTCGACAACTTCCTCGGAGTTGGGGATCAGGCATCTTCCCAACAACCTGCCAATCTTGAACACGCTCGGGTTCTCCGAGACGTTCAGCACGGAAGGCCGGGTCGAGCTCCGTAACGAGTTTTTCGAGGACTTCGGCACCAACCAACGTACGTGTGGCAGCTGCCACAAGGTGACGGAGGGCTGGACGATCAACGCGCTCAACACGCGCATCCTGTTCGAGCTGACGCGGGGCCTCGATCCGCTGTTCCGCACGAACGACGGGTCGAATAGCCCGAACGCGGACGTCTCCACGGTCTCCGCTCGCCGCAAGGCCTACAGCATGCTGCTCAACCGCGGCACGATCCGCGTCGGCATCGGCATGCCGGCCACCGCGGAGTTCGAGCTCATTGCGGTCGATGACCCCTATGGCTATGCGAGCGCGGCGGAGCTCTCGATGTTCCGTCGTCCTCTGCCGGCGGCGAACCTCACCGCGATCCCCACGGTCATGTGGGATGGTCGCGTCACCGGCGCGACGATCAACGACGCGCTCAAGGAGCAGGCGAACGGTGCCACGCAGGGCCACGCCGCGCGGCCGACCCCGCTCAACGACGAGACGCGCCAGGCGATCGTCGACTTCGAGACGGGCCTGTTCAACGCCCAGGCGTACACGTTCGGCCTGGGGTACCTCGATGCGAAGGGCGCAGGTGGTCGCGCCGAGATCCTCGCGTCGCAGAACGTCGAGTTCACGACCACGATCCCGACCCGCGACGAGCGCCGCTGGAGCCTGTTCGACGCGTGGGCGAACAGCCCCGACCCCGACCGCCGCGCGGTCTATCGCGGACAGGAGCTGTTCAACACGCGCCCGCACGTCAACGACGCCAACGGCAACCCGCGCCCCGAGTTCACGTGCACCAACTGCCACACGGTGCAGAACTTCGGCACCGACCTGGCCGGACGGTTCTTCAACATCCTCGACCCCGCTGCGCTGCCGGTTCGCCGCGCGCCGGATCAGCCGCTGTACACGTTCCGCAATATCGCGACCGGTGCGACCGTCCAGATCACCGACCCGGGCCGCGCACTCATCACCGGCCTGTGGCGTGATATGGGCCGGTTCAAGGTGCCCTCGATCCGTGGCCTCGCCGCGCGTGCGCCGTACTTCCACGACGGTAGCGCCAACACGCTGCTCGACGTCGTGAAGCAGTACGAGCAGTTCCAGAACTTCAACTTCACGGACGCAGAAGAGCGAGACCTCGTCGCGTTCCTCTCCGCTCTGTAACGCTCCCCCAGAAGTCCCAACGCGCAGGCCGGGTTCGTCCCGGCCTGTTTCGTTTTCAGGGCTCGGTCTTCGGGTTCTTGCGCGGGCGCGGCAGGTTGTACTGCTCGAGGCGATTGATCAGCGTTCGCCGCGACACGCCGAGGATGCTGGCGGCCTTGCTCTGGTTGCCCTCGGCTTGTTCGAGCGCCTTCAGGATGCGGGTGCGCTCGTCCTCGTCCGTGCCCTCGGCCTGGAACATCAGCGTGCTGATGCGCTGGCTCGAGCTCCGGGTGTAGGTACCGCGGATCTTCTCGACCGGGAGCTGCTCCGCGGAGATCACGTCGTCGTTGGACAGCACGACGGCGCGCTCGATCACGTTGCGCAGCTCGCGGATGTTTCCCGGCCAGCTGTAGGAGCGCAAGAGCTCCAGCGCGTCGGGAGTGAAGTCGATGCGCATGCGCCCCATGCGCGAGGCGGCGCCGGTGGCGAACCGTCGCGCGAGGATCTCGATCTCGCGAGGACGCTCGCGAAGGGGTGGAATCACGAGCGTCGCGGCGCTGAGCCGGAAATACAGATCCTCGCGGAACTTGTCGGCGGCGACCGCCGCCTCGAGGTCGACGTTGGTCGCGGCCACGAACCGCACGTCGATCGCGGTGGACTTGAGACCGCCGACGCGGCGCACCTCGCGAGCTTCGAGGACACGAAGCAGCTTGGCCTGGATCGAGAGGGACATGTCTCCGATCTCGTCGAGGAAGACAGTGCCGCCGTTGGCGCTCTCGAGCAGGCCGGGTTTGGCGGCCGCCGCGCCGGTGAAGGCACCGCGCTCGTGTCCGAACAGCTCGCTCTCGAGGAGAGCGTGGTTGAGCGCGGCGCAGTTGATCGCGAGAAACGGCTTGCCCGCGCGCTCCGAGCTGTCGTGGACGAACCGCGACATCATCTCCTTGCCGACGCCCGTCTCCCCGAGGATCAGCACCGAGAGGTCCGAGGTGGAGATGCGCTTCGCGAGCGCGTACAGGTCGCGCATCGATTCTTCCTCGATGACGAGGTCGCTCCCGTCGCCTTCCTCGACCTCGCCGCTGATGGTCCGGAACAGGGAGAAGGCGCTGCGCGCGTCGGCCGGAAAGTGCGCGGCGAGAGCGGACGCGGTGGCTCCGGTCTGGCGCAGCGCCACGACCATCCGGTTCGCGACCTGCTCGGCCTGCTCGCGCGTCGAGTCGAGGGCGAGCAGCGCGTACATGTTCTCGTCGAAGCGCGCGAGCACATCGGACTGGCGCAGCGTCCTCATCAGCGTCTCGGTGATCGTGCTCTCGCTCTGGTTCGCGACGCGGAGGCCGATGACGGTGAACTGTCCGCCGGTGCGCTCGCACCGCGCGCACTCCTCCTCGACGCGGGTCTGGAAGTAGTCCTGCGTGGCGAGGCGCGCGATCTGCGCCGGCGCGAACCGAGCTTGTACGATCAGCGTGACGGAGCCGAGCGTGATGAGCTCGTTGACCGCGACCTCGCGGGGCTTGTCCGGCTCGACGATGGCGTCACGGACCTTCGTGCCGTTCGAGCTTCCCTTGTCCTCGATCGCGAGGACCTGGCCGACGTAGAGAACCGCGTGCCGGCGCGAGATCGACTCGTCGTCGATCTGGATCGTGTTGTCCTTGCCTCGCCCGATCGTGACGCTGCCGAAGTCCGGCAATGTGTGCACCGTGCCGACCGCATTCTCGGCCAGCACGAGCAGGCGGTAGCGCCCCTGGCGCGACGTGACGGCCTGAAGAGGACCGGTGACCCTGTCCGAGCGTCCCACGCGGGACCCACGGTATCACGACTCGCGCGCTCGCCGGCAGCGTCACCGTCACCGCGCTCGTCGCGCGCGTCGATAACCGATGACATTGGCGGTGGAGCCGTCGATCAGCACGAGCATCCCGTCATCGAGGCGATGCACGTGGAAGACGCGCATCCGCACCTGTTCGTCGGGGCATCCGCCGTCCAGCGTCAGCCACAGCTCGGCGCCGCTCTCTGCCGTGAACGACTCGCCACCGCCACCCGGCACGATCTCCCAGCTTCCGACGCAGTCACCACGGCGAAGTCTCCCGAGCGGGGCCAGCTCGAGGACCTCGCGCGTGCCTTCGCCGGCCTCGCCCGCGAAGTCCTCCGAGTCGCCGTCGTAGTCATACGTGCGCCCGATCCAGCGTCCCCGCGCGAGGATCGCGATCTCGTCACCGGACGGCACGTGAGAGAGGCGCAGCTCCTCGCGCGGAATCGGCTCCACCGGGTCGGGCGATCGAGGCGCTGCCGGAGCGGGCGTGATCTGGCGTGGCGTCTCGCGCGTGCTGGCCCCGCAGGCGACGAGCGCGACGAGCGCGGCGTGAACGACGAGGCGATGCATGCGGTGTCGACACGTCGCGAACGCACGCATTGCGCCGGCGATCGCGAAATGATCGTGGCGACTCGGGCGTTCGCGACGACCTCTCGAACGCTTCACTTCCGCGCAGCGACGAGCGCGGTGATCGCCGCGGCTGCCGCGGGCGCTGCGGTGCTCTCGTCGAGCGCATCGGCCCAGCGTTCGACACGGCGTTGCCAGTTCGGGCGCTGCGACACCGTGCCCGGCACGTTGTGCGGGAACGGCTCGAGCGCGAGATCGTCGAGCGCGACCAGCACCACCTCCGCCGGGCCGATCGCGAGGTCGGTCGTCGCGGCGACCATCGCCCGCTCGACCTCGGTCAGCGTGTCGTTCGCGAGGTCCGCGTCCGCGAACGCGAGCAGCGCCGCACGTTGCGCGTCCCGCTCGACGCGCTCCTGGCGGTCCTGCTCGGCGTCGATCAGGTCGAGGTCGCGGCGATCGTCGATGTCGGCGCCGCGCCACCAGCCCGCGAACGTCGGCGTGTCGTGCGTGTTGAGGCTCGCGACCGACTCGGCCGGCGACGGCGCAGGACGCTCGCCGACGCGCGACGGCAGGAACCACTGTCCGACGTGGAGCCGGAACAGACCGTGACGTGCCATCGCCGGACGGACGTTCTCGGGAACGGTGCCGAGGTCCTCGCCGACGAGCGCGCACTTCGATCGCTGCGATTCGAGCGCGAAGATCGCGAGCAGCTCCTCGTGGGGATAGCGCACGTACACGCCGTCGGTCGCCGGGCGCCCCGACGGAACGCAGTACAGCCGGAACAGGCCCATCACGTGATCGATGCGCAGCATCGACGAGACGCGCATGTGGTGCTGCACGCAGCGGATCAGGTACTGATACCGATCGCGACGCATCGCGATCGGCGAGAGCGGAGGCAAGCCCCAGTCCTGGCCGCCGAGGAACAGCGCGTCCGGTGGCGCACCCGCCGCGAGCTCGGTGACGAACAGGTTGCGATGCCGCCAGACCTCGTACGCGTCGCAGTTCACGCCGACGGGCAGGTCGAGATAGAGCCCCACGCGCGACGACGACGCGAGCTTCGCGAGCTGCTGTTGCATCGCCCACTGCGAGACCACGTGCGTCGTCACGCGTTGCTCGTCGGCGCCGAGGCCCACCGCCTGCGCACGCGTCTCGACGAGCGGCACCGAGTCGCGCCACGGCGACGGCCACTCGCGCCACCCGGCGCGTCGCTGCTCGCCGATCGCGCGAAACGCGGCGTAGTCGTACGCGCCGGTCTCGCGCGCCCACGCATCGATCTCCGCGCCGCGCGTGCTCGCGAGCGCGACGGCGATCGGATCGAGCGCCGCGCGCCGCCACGCGTACTGCGCGCGATAGTCGATGCGCGAGCCCGGCACGATCGGCGGCGCGACCGGCGCCGGCACGCCCGTGTCCGCACAGAGCGGCGCGAGATCGAGATACAGCTCGTTCCAGTAGAGACGGCTCGCCGGCGAGTACGGGCTGAACTGACACGGCTCGTCGAGGAACGCCGCGAGGATCGGCAGCGTCGCGACATACCGCCCGCCGCGCCGATCGACGGCGGCGAACAACCGCGCGAGTGTCCCGAGGTCACCCGCCTGGCCCGACTGCGGCGACGCGAGCCCGTACACGGGCGCGAACACGCCCCAGCGCCTCGGCCCCTGCCCCGGCCCGCCCCACGCCATCGTCGGCGCGGCGATCGCGAACGCTTCGCCCTGCTCGCCCGCCGTCTTCCACCTCGCGCTGTGATAGCCGTTCTCGCCGTCGAGGAAGATCGTCGCGCGCCGCACGCAATGCACGGCGCCGCCGGGCCACGCATGCGAGTCCGCCGGGAGATCGAACATCCGGCCGTGCGCGCGAACGACATGGCCGCTCTCCGTGGTGACCTCGACCTCCCAGTCGAAGTCCGCCTCGGCGGGCACGCGGAACGGAACGACGATCGATCCGTCCCAGCCGCTCACGACCGGCGGGACGAGCTGGTTCCACTTCTCGCGCTCGAGCACCGCCAAGGCGCCCGCCGCATCCTCGGCGCGATCGAGCTTGATGCCGAGGTCGGGCGCGAGCGCGCGCAGCGCCGCGAGGACGGACTCGTCGCTCGCGCTCGTCGGTTCGCCGCGCCAGCTCGTGTACGAGACGTCGATGCCCGCGGCGTTGGCGAGGTCGCGCAGCACGGTCATGAAACCGCCACGGCGCTACGCGGAATTACCGCCAAGGCGCCATCGGGAATTACCGCCGAGGCGCTACGCGGAATTACCGCCAAGGCGCCATCGGGAATTACCGCCGAGGTGCTACTCGGAATTACCGCCAAGGCGCCATCCGGAATTACCGCCGAGGCGCTACTCGGAATTACCGCCAAGGCGCCATCCGGAATGACCGCCATGACGCCATGGGCGCCAAGGATCTTTTTTTCGCTTCGCGACCGAAAGGATCGGGTCGGAGTCGTCGCTTCGTGCGGTGGCGTGTCGGAGGTCATCGAAAGGCGATGACCTCCTCGACCACGGGGACGAGCGGGAGGATCGAGATGTCGGGGACGGCAGTCTTCAGGTTGCTGATCACGTTGCTGATGCGCGTGCAGATGTAAGGCCGTGGGTGTGTTCTTCGCAATGCCTCGATCACGTCGGTGTGTGCGTCGATCCGAATGCTCGAGGCACCGCTCCGCACGTCGGTCGAAGCACCGATCGAAATCTCGATCGAAACCTCGATCGAAACCTCGATCGAAACCTCGATCGGAACCTCGATCGGAGCCTCGATCGGAACCTCGATCTGCACCTCGGGCGGCAGCTCGGACGGCACCGCGAACGGCAGCTCGAACGGCACCGCGATCGAAACCCCGATCTAGACCGCGATCCCTACCAGGAGTGCCGCGATCGTCCCGCCGATCGAGCTCGGCTTTGCTCCAGCCACGGCACCATGTCACGAGGAGTGTCTTTCTTCGCGAAGCGAAAAAAAATCCTCTCCTCTGTGTCATGGAGCCTTGGCGGTAAAATCTGAGTAGCGTCTCTGCGGTTGCCGATGACGCCATGGCGGTACGTTCTCTGAGGTGCCGATGACGCCTTGGCGGTAACCGATCGTCCCGCCGATCGATCTCGGTTTTGCTCCAGCTACGGCACCATGTCACGAGGAGTGTTCTTCTTCGCGAAGCGAAAAGAAATCCTCTCCTCTGTGTCATGGAGCCTTGGCGGTAAAATCTGAGTAGCGTCTCTGCGGTTACCGATGACGCCATGGCGGTACGTCTCTGAGTTGCCGATGACGCCTTGGCGGTCACCCGATCAGCTTGAGCCACCAACCCGGCATCAGCCCGAGCTCGAGCACGATCAGCGGACAGATCGCGATCACGAACGCCAGGCCCGCCGACTTCGTCGGTGCGAACGGGGTGTTCGCCTCGCGGAAGTACATCGCGGTCACGATGCGCAGGTAGTAGTAGATGCTGATCGCCGAGTTCACCACTCCGACCACGACGAGCCAGAGCAGCTGCCCGTCGTAGACCTCCATCGCGGACTTGAACACGTAGAACTTGCCGAAGAAGCCACCGGTCGGCGGCATGCCACCGAACGAGAGCAGGCAGATCACCATCGCGAGCGCCGCGGCCGGGTGCTGGGCGCCGAAACCGGCCCAGTCGTCGACGAGCAAGCGCTCGCGACCTTTGTTGCCGATGTAGGCGACGACCGCGAACGCGCCCATCGTCGAGAACGTGTAGGCGATCAGGTAGTAGATGATGCTCGTGTTCGCCGTGGGCGAGCCCAGGCCGAGCGCGCAGATGCCGACCAGCAGCACGCCCGC
The DNA here is from genome assembly GCA_964617845.1 of uncultured Kofleriaceae bacterium. GTDB lineage: Bacteria > Myxococcota_A > Polyangia > Haliangiales > Haliangiaceae > JABFXX01. Next base: position 138,898 of record CAZUAR010000005.1, read on the forward strand.
GTGCGAGATCGACGAGTACGCGAGCATGCGCTTCACGTTGTCCTGGCGAACCGCGGAGATGTTGCCGATCGTGATGGTCAGCGCGGCGATCACGACGAGCGGCGACGCCCAGCCGAGCGCGCCGAACGGGAGCACGTCACCACCGAGGGCGATGCCGAACACGCGGATCATCGCGGCGATCGCCGCGGCCTTCACCGCGGCGGCCATGAACGCGGTCACCGGCGTCGGCGCACCCTCGTACGCGTCGGGCGCCCACATGTGGAACGGCACCGCCGCGACCTTGAAGCCGAACGCGACGACGAGCAAGAAGCCGCCCGCGATCACGAGGCCGGGGTTGTTCGTCTGCGGCAGCATGCCGGCCATCTTCACGAGGCTCGACGTGCCGGCGGCGCCGTAGAGCAGCGCCATGCCGTACATGAGGAAGCCGGTCGCGAACGCGCCGATCAGGAAGTACTTCATCGCGGCTTCGTTGCCGCGGCGCGAGCGACGGCGCATCGCCGTCATCACGTACACGCCGATCGACATCGTCTCGATGCCGAGGAACACGGTGACGAGGTTCGCGGCGTGCGCGAGCATCACCATGCCCGACGCCGAGAGCAGCATCACGCCGTAGTACTCGCCGATCTGCCAGTCGTGCTCTCGCTGGTGAGCGGGCGACATCAGCGCCGTCAGCGCGGTCGTCACGCTGAACAGCGCGGACAGCACGTACGACATCTTGTCCGCGAGCAGCGCTTCACCGAGGACAGGGATGCGCGCGTTGCCGATCTGACGATAGAGGATCACCGACGCGACCGCGGCGGCGAGCGAGCCCGCGACCGCGAGCCCGGCGAGCGCCGTGCGATCCTTGCCGCGATAGAACGCCTCCGCGAGCACGAGGATCATGCCCACGACCGCGAGGATGAGATACGGAACGAGGTAGCCGAGGTCGGCCGGGTTGAAGTTGAACCCCATCAGTGACCTCCTCCCGCCGGTGCGGGTGGTGGTGCGGGTGGCGGCGCGCCGTCCATCGTGTTCTTCACGGCGTTGGCACCGTCGACAGCCTTGTCGATGTTCTTCTGGATCTCGTCGCTCGTCGCCGGCAGCTGGCCGTAGACGTGCGCCGGACCATCGGGCTCCGCGACGCGCGAGCGGAAGTCACGCAAGAACTTGTTCGTGCTCGGCTCCATCACGGCGAGGATCGGACGCGGGAACAACCCGAGCACGAAGATCAGGATCACGAGCGGAATGAACGTGCCGAGCTCGCGACCGTTCAGGTCCTTGAGGCCGCCGTTCTTCGCCTTGTCGAGCTTCCCGAAGAACACCTTCTGGAACGAGTACAGGAGGTAGACGGCGCCGAGGATGACGCCGGTCGTCGCGATCGCGCCGAGGAGGCGCGGCACGGGCAGGAAGTTCGGGTGCGTCGGCGGGAACGTGTCGGCGGCGTTGAACGTGCCGAACAGCGTCAGGAACTCGCCGATGAAGCCCGACAGCGCAGGCAGACCCGCCGAGCCCATCGTGATCACGAGGAACAGCCCCGCGAAGATCGGCATCTGCTTCCAGACGCCGCCGTACTCCGCGAGGCGGCGCGTGTGGCGGCGCTCGTAGAGGACGCCGATGCCGAGGAAGAGCCCGCCCGTCGTGAGGCCGTGCGAGAGCATCGCGTAGATCGATCCGCTCACGCCGAGCGCGGTGAGCGAGAAGATGCCGAGGATGCAGAAGCCCATGTGACTCACCGAGGAGTACGCGACGAGCTTCTTCCAGTCCTCTTGCGCGTACGCGACCATCGCGCCGTACACGATGCCGACGACCGCGAGGATCGCGAGCACCGGTCCCAGCACCGCGGCGCCGTGCGGGAACAGCGGCATCGCGTAGCGAAGGAAGCCGTACACGCCGAACTTGAGCAGCACACCGGCGAGAATCACGGAGCCCGCCGTCGGCGCCTCGACGTGCGCATCGGGCAACCACGTGTGCACCGGGAACAGCGGCACCTTGATGGCGAACGCGACGGCGAACGCCGCGAAGCACCACACCTGCGCGCCGTACGGCAGCGACACCGAGAGCAGCTTCTCGAGATCCGTCGTGTACACGCCGGTCACGTTCGCGTGCTGGATGTACACGTAGAAGATCGCGACGAGCATCAGCAGCGAGCCGACCATCGTGTAGATGACGAACTTGATCGACGCGTAGAGACGGCGCTGGCCGCCCCAGATGCCGATCAAGAGGTACATCGGGATCAGCATCACCTCCCACATCACGTAGAAGAGGAAGACGTCGAGCGCGACGAACGCGCCGAGCATGCCGGTCTCGAGGACGAGCATCGCGGCGATGAACTCGCGCACGTGCTTCTCGATCGCCTTGCCGGTCCCGAGCAGCGTGACCGGCATCAGGAACGTCGTCAGGATGACGAGGAACACGCTGATGCCGTCGACGCCGGTCTTGAAGTGCGCGCCGAGGCCGGGGATCCACTCGACGTCGAACACGAGCTGGAACTGATCCGACGCCTTGTTGAAGTAGCGAAGGCAGAGCAGCGAGACGAGGAACGTGATCGTCGTCGTCGCGAGGCCGATGCCGCGGTGGAGCGTGCTCTCGCCCTTCGGCGTGCACATCACGAGGATGGCGCCGAGGAGCGGGAGCCCGAGGAGCAGCGGGAGTACGAACGAGCCCGGCATGGTTACTTGCCCTCCGTCTGCGCGGTCGGCCCGCCCGGCGCTGGCTCGGGCGGCGGCGGCAGCTTGATCGCGCGCTTCACGACGATCGTGGTCCGCTTGATCGGATCCTCGATGAACAGCGTCACGTGCGTGCCCGTATCACCGAACAGCACGTAGAGGTCCGGCGTCGAGTACGGCTCGCCGGTGCCCGGATCGTTGTCCGGTACGCCGTCACCGTCGATGTCCCAGCGCAGCTTGCTCGTCGCGCCGACGATACCGTTGCCCGGCTTCGCCATCAGATGGATGCGATCGCCGACGAGCTCGTACGTGAAGCCCGGGTTCGAGCGACAGTCGCTGACGGCGAACACGAGCGCGCCGCCGACCACGAGCCCCGCGAGGTAGCGCTGGACCTGTCCGTTCTGGAACCAGCGCGAGATGCGGCCGAACAGGCCGACGACCATCGCCGAGCCGTTGACCGCGATCGTGTCGATGATGAGTCGATCGACGACCTCGAACAGCCCGCGCGCGAGCAGCTTGAACGGGCGGACGATCGTCGCCTCGTAGACCTCGTCGAACCACAGCTTCGCCTTGGAGGCCTGGTAGAGCTCCGCGAACGCGCCGCCCTTCTCGATCTCCTTCTCGACGGTCTTCGACGGGCCCTTGCCGTACAGCACGTAGGCCATCGCGATGCCGAGCGCGCCGATGCCGAGCGCGATCACCATGAGCAGGATCGTCGTCGTGTCGCCCTGGTGGTTCGCGATCGTCTGCACGAACGTCGGGTCGTTCGCGTCCGGCTGGTAGTACGTCGGCGTCACGCTCGGCGCGATCCAGCTCGCGAACGCGTGGCCCCACGACGGGAAGTGGATCTTCTCGAGGTGCGGCAGGCCGATGAAGCCGGCGATCGTCGCGAGGAACGCGAGGATCACGAGCGGCATCGTCATCGACGGCGGCGACTCGTGGGCCTTCTTCGCTTCCTCGGTGCGCTCCTCGCCGCCGAACACGAGGAAGTACAGGCGCCACATATAGAACGCGGTGCCGAGCGCCGCGACGAGCAGCCCGCCCCACAGGAACTTGCCGTACATCGGCGGCCAGCCCGGCGGCGTCACGCCCCACGCGCCCGCGAGGATCTCGTCCTTCGAGAAGAAGCCCGCGAACGGGAAGATGCCGGCGATCGCGAGGCACGAGATCATGAACGTGATCCGCGTGATCGGCATGTGCTTGCGCAGGCCGCCCATCTTCATGATGTTGCCCGGCTCCGTCGAGCCGCCGTGCTCCATGCCGTGCATGACCGAGCCGGCGCCGAGGAACAGGCACGCCTTGAAGAACGCGTGCGTTCCGAGGTGGAAGATCGCCGCGACCCAGTTGCCGGTGCCCGCGGCGACGAACATGAAGCCGAGCTGGCTCACGGTCGAGTACGCCAGCACCTTCTTCAGGTCCGTCTGCGCGAACGCCATGAACGCGGCCGCGAGCGCGGTGAGCAGGCCCACCGTCGAGACCACGATCATCGCCGTCGTCGACGACGCATAGAGCACCGACATGCGGCACACCATGTAGACGCCCGCCGTCACCATCGTGGCGGCGTGGATCAGCGCGGAGACCGGCGTGGGGCCCGCCATCGCGTCCGGCAGCCACACGAACAGCGGCAGCTGCGCGCTCTTTCCGCAGGCACCGAGGAACAAGAAGATCGCCGCCGCGGCCGCGAGGCGCTCGTTGCCCCAGAACGGCTGGACGAACTGCGCGCCCGCGCCTTCGAGCTGCGCGAAGTCGAGCGTCTTGGTCGCCCAGAACAGGAGGAACATTCCGAGCAGGAAGAAGAAGTCGCCGATGCGGTTCACCACGAACGCCTTCTTCGCGGCGTTCGCGTACTCCTCCTTCTCGAACCAGAAGCCGATCAGGAGGAAGGAGCACATGCCCACGCCCTCCCAGCCGATGAACATGACGGGCATGTTCGCGCCGAGGACGAGGATCAGCATCGACCCCGTGAACAGGTTCAGGTAGCCGAAGTAGGCCGCGTAGCGCTTGTCATGCGCCATGTAGCCCGTCGAGTAGATGTGGATCAGCGTCGAGCAGAACGTGACGACCATGATCATCACGGCCGACAACGTATCGAGGCGGAACGCGAGATCGAGCTTGAGGTTACCGACCTCGATCCACGTGTAGACGTTCTGCGTGATGCCGACACCGCCGGCGCCGGCCTTGTACGCCGCGTACAGATCCGTGAACACGAGGATGCCGGACAGCACGCACGAGCCCGCGACCGCCGCGATCGCGACGGTGTGAATCACGGCCTTCGGCATGCGCCGGAACAGCGTCAGGTTGAGCAGCGCTCCGAGGAGCGGCAGCAGTGGAATCCACGCGAGGGTTGGAAGGAAAAGGAACATTTAGTGCCTCAGCGTGGTGAGTCGATCGACGTCGACGTTGCGGCGCCCTCGGAACACGGCGACCACGATCGCGAGGCCGACGGAGGCTTCCGCCGCCGCGACCGCGATCACGATCAACGCGAACGTGTGCCCCGACATATCGCCCCACATGCGGGCGAACGTCAGCAGCGTCATGTTCGCGGCGTTGAGCATGAGCTCGACGCTCATGAGGATGATGAGTGCGTTGCGGCGCACGAGGACGCCGCCGACGCCGATCAGGAACAGCACCGCGGCGAGGACCAGGAAGTGGCCGTAGCCGACGTCGAAGAGAATGGCCTCCATATCAGTGACCTCCCTCTCCGGCGGGCGAAGGCGTCAGGGGCTCGCCCGCGTTGTCCTGGTCTTCGTGCAGCGGCCGCGCGACCGCGATCGCGCCGACCACGGCGATGAGCAGGAGGATCGAGATGGCTTCGAACACGAACAAGCCGGGACCGAACAGGTCGGTACCGACGGCCCGCACGCTGCCCCAGTCGTGGCCCTGCGGCGTTGGCATCGGCGCCGCGTTCGCGATCGCCGGGTTCGGCGGCTGCACCTTCATGAGCATCATCACGAGGCGACCGACGAGGTAGACGATGGCGAGCCCGCCGATCACCTGCCCCGCGCGCCCCGACGGCGCGACCGGCTCGTCCTCGGGACGGTTCAAGATCATGATGACGAAGACGAACAGCACCATGATCGCGCCGGCGTACACGAGCATCTGCACGACGCTCAAGAAGTGCGCGTACAGCATCATGTAGATCGCGGCGATGCCGAGGAAGCTGCCGACCATGCCCATCGTCGCGGCGATGAGGTTTCTCCGCGTCACGACGAACAGCGCGCCACCGACGCTCGCGGCGGCGAACGCCCAGAACAGGAGCGCCATGCCCTTGCCCTGGCTCTCGACGCGGTCACCGTGCGGCGAGCGCTTGGTGATGCGCGCGGCCTTCTGGCGCGACTGCGCGTCGAGCCGGCTCTCGGGAATCGCGTCAGCGAACGCTGGTTGTACGAACGACTCGACGGCGCCAAACGCGAGCACCGCCGTCATCACCAACATCAGGACTCTCATGCGGCCCTCCGCTTGATCTTCGCTTCGAAGTCAGCCCGGAACTTGGTGAGGAAGCCGAGCATCGGCCACGCCGCGGCATCGCCGAGCGCGCAGATCGTGTTGCCCGCGATGCCGTGCGCGATCGATGCGAGCAGATCGAGGTCGTCCGGCTTGCCGTTTCCGTCGGCGACGCGGCGCGAGACCTTCTCGAGCCAGCCCGTTCCTTCGCGGCACGGCGTGCACTGCCCGCACGACTCGTGGGCGAAGAACTTCATGATCCGCCAGGTCGCCTTGGGGATGTCGCACTGGTCGTCGAGGACGACGATGCCGCCCGAGCCCGCCATCGTGCGCAGGTTGCGGCCGCCGCCGAGATCGAAGTTCACGCCCGGCCGGACCTCGACGAACTTGATCTTCTCGTTCGTCTGCAGGTCGTCGAACTCGGCCATGACGTCGAGCTCGCTCGCGTCGAGCGGAGGCATCGACACGCCGCCGGGGATGACGGCCTTGACCTTGCGGCCCTTCCACACGCCGCCGCACACGTCCTCGATGATCTCGCGGAACGTGATGTTCATCGGCGCTTCGAACACCGTCGGCTTGTTCACGTGGCCCGAGACGCACAGCATGCGCGTGCCGCCGGAGCGACCGGTGCCGAGCCCGTTGAACCAGGCGCCGCCCTTGTCGACGATGAACGGCACGTTCATCAGCGTCTCGACGTTGTTCACGATCGTCGGGTTGTCGAACAGGCCCTTCACCGCCGGGAACGGCGGCTTGAGGCGCGGCTGACCGCGACGGCCCTCGAGCGAGTTGAGGAGCGCGGTCTCCTCGCCGCAGATGTACGCGCCCGCGCCGCGATGCACGGTTAGGTGGATCTCGAGGCCCGAGCCGAGGATGTTCTTGCCGAGGTAGCCGCGCGCGTACGCTTCCTCGACGGCCTTCGCGAGCACGAGGTACTCGCGCATCATCTCGCCGCGGATGTAGATGAAGTTGTGCACCGCCTTGAGGGCGTGCGCGCTGATGATCATGCCCTCGATGAGGAGGTGCGGATCCCAGTAGATCAGCTCGCGGTCCTTGCACGTGCCCGGCTCGCTCTCGTCGGCGTTGCAGACGAGGTGGACAGCCTTTGCATCCTTGGGGACGAAGCCCCACTTCACGCCGGTCGCGAAGCCCGCGCCGCCGCGGCCGCGCAGGTTGGACGCCTTGACCTCGTTGACGATGTCCTCGGGGCGCATCGCGAGCGCCTTGCGCAGCGTCTGGTAGCCGCCGAGCTTCTCGTAGCCGGCGAGCGTCTTCGCGCTCTCGTCGCCGAACTTCGAGGAGACGAGCTTGAATCCCTTCTCGACGGGCATTACACGACCTCCGATTCGGGGTGCGGCTCTTTCTCGAGCTCCGCGATAATCCGCGCGACGTCCTTGGGCTCGATGTCGAGGTAGTACTTCGTCCCGACGACGGCGCACGGCGCGTTCGCGCACGCGGCGATGCACTCCTCCTCGACGAGGTGGAACTTCTTGTTCGCCGTCGTGCCACCTTTTTTGACGCCGAGCTGCTTCTCGAACTGCGCGAGGACGTCGTAGCCGTCGCGCAACATGCACGAGATGTTGGTGCACATGCGGATCGTCGTCGTGCCCGCGGGCTCGAGCTTGTACATCGTGTAGAACGTCGCGACGCCGTAGACGTGCGCGTACGGAAGGCCGAGCGTGGTCGCCACGAGGCGCATCGCGTCCTCGCTCAGGTGACCGAACTCTTTTTGCGCGAGGTGCAGGGCCGCCATCACCACCGGTTGCTTCGTCTTGGAAGCCGGTAGATAGCGGTCACACAGCGCCGCGATTTTCTTCTGGGCGTCGGCGGAGAATTCGAGTGACATCGAGTGGTTGCCCCGTGCCTAACCGAGTCGGTAAGCGGGCGAAAATTAGTCCGCGCGCTCTCTCGTGTCTATCGATCGGCCGCCCAAACAACGCTTGGGGATCGTGGGGTTGGACCTCCAAACCCGCGTCAAAACGCCGCGCCCCGGCGCGTCCCCGAGGACACCCGTGATATCTGGTCGCGCCATGGCCCAGGACGCGCCGCTCAGCCGCATCGAGAAGCTCGCCCTCAAGTTCGGTGAATTCGCGAACGAGGACCCGCGAGGAAAGTGGCTCCAGACGCGGTTCCTTCGCGGGATCTCGTACGTCTGGGTCCGCGCCGGCATCTCGAAGCGCATGCTCGTCGAGGGGCTCGACGGGCTGATCTCCCTCGATCCGCCGTCGGGCGTGATGCTCGTCGCCAACCACCGCAGCTTCTTCGATTCGTACGCGATGCTGCTCGCCTGCTACATGGGCAAGGTCCCGTGGGCGAAGTCGCTGCAGTTCCCAGTCCGGTCGAACTTCTTCTACGACAAGGCGCTCGGCATCGCGATCAACGCGGCGATCGCGGGCGGCGCGATGTACCCGCCGATCTTTCGCGACAAGGAGCGCCGCGCGCTCAACGACGAAGCCCTCGATCGGATGGTCGAGATCCTGAAGAAGCAGGGCAACGTCCTCGGAATGCACCCCGAAGGCACGCGCGGCAAGGGGCCCGATCCGTACGAGCTGTTGCCCGCGCAGCCCGGCGCCGGCAAGGTCGCGCTGCTCGCCCGACCGACCGTCATCCCGGGCTTCATCAACGGGCTCGGCAACAACATCGTCGACGACATCCGCGTCACCTACACCAGCGAAGCGCGGCGCGGCCGAGCGATCGTCTCGGTGTTCGGCGACCCGATCGACTACTCCGCGCTCGCCGCCGAGAAGCCGCGCCCCACGCTCTACAAGAAGTGCGCGGATCTGATGATGGCCGAGGTGAAGAAGCTGTCCGAGCGCGAGCGAGCGCTGCGCGCCGACATCATGGCCGGCCGCATCTCCGACGACGATCCGCGCTGGATCGACAACTGGGGCGCCTCGAAGCTGTACGCCTTCGAAGGGTAGCCCCTGTACGCGCTCCGGATCCGGTCGACCCGATCGGTGAATGCCATCCCAGCGCTTGCTGAAGATGCTCGACCCGCGAGGCCACATGGGCCGCCGCGTGCTCGAGGCTCGCGCGAGCGTCGCCGTGTGCTTCGTCAGCGCGCCGAATCGCGACTGGGTCGCGCGCGAGGCAACGGCCGCGGGCGTGACGCCCCTGCTCGCGACCTCGTTTCGCCACGTCGCGACGAGCTTGCATCCCTCGGCGCGGCCGCAGGCCACCATCGCGCTCCTCGACTTCGACATCCTCGGCGCCGGCGACATCTCGCAGCTGATCACGCTGCGCTGGACGGGCTATCGCGGTCGCGTGATCGCGCTGTCGCGTAGCGGCGTGATCGATCCGCGCACGGTGCAGCTCGCGAGCATCGATGCGATCGTGCGTCCGAGTGGAACCGAGCTGCGCGAGCGACTCGCTGGCTGACGCTCGATCTAGGTGTGCTCGAGCTCCGGTCCGTTGAAGACGATCAGCAGCCGGATCCGGCCGTCGTCGTCGATCTCGCCGGCGTCGGACGCTTCGAGCGTCGTGCCATCGGCGAGGTCGGTCGCGTAGCGAAAGCGAAACGTCGTGCCGCGCGCATCCCTTGCGAGCACGCGCACGCCGGTGACGCTGGTGTCCGCGAAGAAGCGGTCGTACATCGCGAGGAGCGCGGCGCGCCCGGCGATCGTGCGTCCGCCGTGCACGACGAGCCGGCCCTCCTCGGCCCAGCACGCCTCGACGAGCTTCGCGCGCGCGATCGGGTCGCGCTCGCTCGCGATGCGGATGTACGTGTCGACGGCTTGCTCGACGGCGCTGGCCATCGCGCGAGCGTACTAGAAGACGATGCCTTCGCAGAGCTCGCGAATGCGATCCGCGACGCCCATCAGCCCGCGCTCCTTGGACACGCACGCGTCGGCGCCGGAGTCGCGGACGATGTCCTCGAGCTCGCGCTCCGGTGTCGACGAGTAGACGACGATCGGGATGCGGTTCGTCGGCATCTGGCGGCGGATCCACGCGCACAGCTCGGCGCCGGACATCTCCGGCATGTGCAGGTCCGTGACGACGACGTGCGGCTTCCAGTCGAGCAGCGCGTTGAGGAAGCGCTGCATCGAGCTGACCGCGCGCACCTCGAACCCCGCTTGCGCGAGCATCGCGCTCGTCGCTTCGAGGACGATCTCGCTGTCGTCGATCAGGAGCACGCGCAGGCTGCGCTCGGTCGCCGCGATCACGCCGCGGCTCCCACGTGAACCAGCTCGTGGATCGAGGCGATCACCTGCCGAAGGCGCATCGGCTTGTCGATGAACAGGTCCGCGCCGGCGGCCATCGCGAGGTCGCGCGCGGCATCCCCGCCCGCGCTGACCGCGATGATCGCGAGCCCGCGCAGCCCGAGGTCCTGGCGCGCCTGCGCGATCACAGCCGAGCCATCGATCACCGGCAGGTACACGTCCACGATCGCGACGTCGTAGCGGTTCGCCTTGAGGAGCTGCATCGCCACGCCGCCGTCGTCGGCGGTCGCGACGTTGAACGCGACGTCGGTCATCCCGCGGCGCCCCGACACCTCGAGGCCATTGCGCACGAGCTCGGAGATGTGACGGTTGTCCTCGACGACGAGCACCTCGATCACGCGCTGCACGGTCTTGGGATCGCGCTGCTCGATGCGGTCGACGATCTCGGCGAGCTTGTCGCGTCCGCTGCCCTGCAGGAACTCCACGCCGACGCCGGGGGCCTCGCCTTCGCGGCGCCAGCGAACGATCGCATCGACGGAGATCGGGAGGAGCAGACCGGGGAACGACAGCACGAGCTGGATCTCGCTCCCCACGGCGAGGTCGCGCGTCGTCTGGATGAACGTGCCGCCGCGCGACAGGTTCTCGGTGTAGTCACCGAGGAAGTCCTCGGCGCCCTCGTAGTCGACGACGAGAGACACCGGCGCGCGCATCTCGTAGCGCTTGTCTCTCGTCACGCTCGATCCCCGGGGGGCAGGATCTGGCGAACGGTCGTGATCACCGCATCCATCCCGCGGTTCTTCGAGATGAAGCCCTCGATCTCGGCCCACTTCGCGCGCTCGGCGAGCTCGGTCTCGTCGAGGCTCGAGAGCAAGTAGATCGGCGCCGTCACGCCATACGCGTGGCGAAGCGTCATCGCGATGTCGTCGCCGAACGCCTCGGGCATCTGCACGTCCATGAGCACGAGGTCGGACGCGACCTGCGAGCGCACGCCGTCGAGCTCCGCCAGTGTCGACGCGCACACGACGGCGTAGCCCTCCTTCTCGAGCGCGGCGCGCATGACCTCGAGGAAGATCGCGCTGTCGTCCATCAACAGGATCTTCTTCACGCCGACCGACCTTGCTTGACGACCAGGCGCTCGAGCGTCGCGAACACGTCGCGCATCATCACCGGCTTGTCGAGGAACAGGTCCGCCCCCGCGGACAGGAACGCCTCGCGCGCGACCACACCGCCGACGGAGAACCCGATCACGGGCAAGTCCTTCTCGGTCGTGCGTAGCGTGCGCACGAGAGCCGCGCCGTCCATCGCTCCCGGCAGGTACAGATCGACGAGCACGAGCGCGTACGTGTGACCTCTCATCACCTCGAGCGCGGACTCGGCGGTGTCGGCGGTGTCCACGACGACGCGAACGCTTCCGCGCGTGAACCGATCGGCACCGAGCTGGATGAAGTCGCGCATGAGAGCGCTGTCCTCGACGACGAGGATCCGCGAGACGTCGTCGAGCGGGACCTCCGTGGTCACGTCCCCGAGCAACCACGCGAGCCGTTCGCGCTCGTCGGGAGCGGCGTGAAACTCGAGCTTCACGCCGGCGGCGTAGCCGTGTCCGAGCCCGGGATCGATCGACACGACGTGCGCGTCGAGATCGAGCGGCGCGAGCAAGCGCGGGAACGACAGGCGCAGCGCGACGCTCTCGCCGAGCGCGAGCGGCTCGTCGGTGCGCACGAACACCGAGGCCTGCGTCAGCTCCGTCGTGTGCGCGATGATCTGTCGCGCGTCGTGCACGAGCTCCGCGCGGAGCACCATGCGCTCCGAGATCGGAGATGGTCGTGGCGTTGATTCGGAGCGAACCATGTGTGGCCGGCGGTCCTACCCGAACCACCGCGATCGATTGTACTCACCTTAGTCGCACGAACACACGAACTTCGCTCTATGATGCATGGAGTTTTTTGCGGCAGCGAAGAACGACGATGAAAGCTCCCTACTTCCACCTCGCGTTCCGGCCAAATATCACTCTCGTCTCGACCGTGCGACGGTTTATTGGCGAGTTCTACCGGCGTGTATCGACGGATCCCGAGGTCGGATCTCGGCTCGCGCTCGCGACGCACGAGCTGCTCGAGAACGCGGTCGCCTATGCGACGAGTGACGACACCGAGATCCGCATCGAAATCGTCGACGATCAGCTCGTGATCAAGACGTGGAACAACAGCCTTCCGGAGCGCATCGAGAGCCTTCGCGCGGCGATCGAGGAGATGAGCTCGGCGCCCGACGCCGACTTGTACTACCAGCAGATGTTGCTCCGGACGAGCAAGCGCAGCGAGGGCTCCGGTCTCGGACTGGCTCGAATTCGGGCCGAGTGCGACATGAAATTAGGATTCGAGCTAATGCAGGATCGAGTCTGCATGATGGCTACAACGACCATCCACGGAGAATTCAAGCAATGACCCTCGAGTTGCCCGCGCGAGTCAACGACGCGCTCAAGGTGGATGCGAGCTTCTCGAACCACGTGCTGGAGGCGCGGTTCGTCGGCACCGCCGATCTCGAGACGCGCGCCGATCTCGAAGCGGTCGTGACCGCGTTGCACGCGCACTCGGTCAAGGAGGAGACGTCGACGGTCGTCCTCGACTTCCGCGAGCTCGAGTTCATGAACAGCTCGTCGTTCAAGGTGTTCGTCGCGTGGCTCGCGAACGTGCAGGAGCTGCCGCCGGAGAAGCAGTACAAGATCACGCTGCGCTCGAACCCGAACCTCCACTGGCAGCGACGGAGCCTGGCGGCGCTGAGCTGCTTCGCCGCCGAGCTCGTCACCATCGAGGCATAGGAAAGGCACGAGCGTGGGCGCCGAAGCCCTTCCCGAGGGAATCATCACGCGCTTCCGCTCGCTCTCGCTCGAGCGGGTCGGGCGCGTCGAGGGCACCTGGAACTCGGTGATCGCCGGCGTCCGCGATCCGAAGGCGATCCGCGACCTGCTCCGCGAGCTGCACACGCTGAAGGGCGACTCGCGCATCGTCGGCTTCGACGAGATCCACCTCCTCGCGCACAAGCTCGAGGAGCTGTTCGCGCTGGCCAAGATGCTCGACTACCGCGTGTCCGAGGACGTCGAGCTCGTGATCACGATGTCGATCCAGTTCCTCGGCATGCTGCTGCGCCGCAAGCAGGCCGGCTCGACGGGCGGCATCGACCTGCCGGGGTTCGTGCGTCAGGTCGACGAGGTGCTCCGCGAAGCGCGGACCATGCCGATCATCACGACGCCGCGCGCACAGACGCAGACCAAGATGGAGGCGCGCGACGGATCGATCGCGCGTCTGTCGGAGGCGACGCGGCATCGCCTCGCGATCGCCGCGACCGGCGCCTTCCTCGAGTACCTCGGTGCGCGCGGCACCACCTCGCGCAACCGCCTGCGCACGGTGTGGGCGGCCCTCCGCGACGAGCTCGCATCCCTGCGCGCGGTCTCGCTCGCCGATGTCCTCCAGCGACACCTGTTCGCCGCGAATCGTCTCGCCGGTGACCTCAAGAAGCGCGTCGGCATCGAGGTCGATGTCGGCAGCGTCTACGTCGACACGCGCGTCGCCGAGGCGGTCGACATCGCGCTCGTGCACCTGATCCGCAACGCGATCGACCACGGCATCGAGTCGCCCGAGCAGCGCGCCCTGGCCGGCAAGCCCGAGCAAGGAACGATCGTGATCCGCGCGACCGACAAGGACGGCCTGACCACGATCACGGTCGAGGACGACGGCGCGGGCATCGATGTCGCCGCGATCCGCGCGCGCGCCGTCGAGCGCGGACTGCTCGAGCCCACGCGCGCCGCGCGCTCGACCGACGCCGAGATGCTCGCGTACGTGTTCCAGGCGGGCTTCTCCACACGCGATCAGGTCGGCGAGGTCAGCGGGCGCGGCGTCGGCCTCGATGCCGTGCAGAGCGCGCTGGTGCGTGCCGGCGGTGTCGTACGCGTCGCGAGCTCGCCGGGCCGCGGCTCGACGGTCACGCTGGAGGCCCCGAGCGCGGCGCGACAGCTGCGCGTGTATCAGTTCCTCGCACTCGGAGGCCGGCTCTCGTTCGCCGTCACCGCGCGGTGGGACGTCCAGCTCGAGACAGGTGTCGCGGGCGCGCTCGATCCCGCCGCGGTGATCCAGATCCCCGGCACGAGCCGCCAGACCGTCGATCTCACGCCACAGACCGCCGACGTCGCCCTCCGCCTGCGCTGGGGCTTCCTCGACATCCTGTTGCGTGCGGGCAGTCCGCCGACGCTCGTCACCGCCGATCGGATCTGTCCCACTCCCGACGACTATCCACTGGAAGTGGTCGTGATCGAAGGACGCGAGACGATCCTGCTGCGTCCCGAATACCTCGCGACCACGAATGTCGCGCAGCTCACGACACGCTAGTGACTGCCGCATTTCGCGGCATGCAGCAATTCGCTACAGCCCAACTGCTAGTTCTCACGGGCGAGTTAGAGACAATTGGAATTACAAACTTCGGGGGGTGGATATGTATGGTCTCGTGAACAAGGCCGTCGTGGATCTCGTTTGCAGCAAGTTCGGCGAGGACACGTGGAACAAGATCAAGACGAAGGCGGGCGTCGACATCGACGTCTTCGTGAGCATGGACGGGTATCCGGACGAGATCACGTACAAGCTCGTCGGCGCTGCGAGTGACGTCCTCGGCATCACGCCCGCGCAGGTGCTCGAGGCGTTCGGCGAGTACTGGGTCCTCTACACGGCCCAGGAAGGCTACGGCCCGCTCCTCGACGCGTCGGGTGACACGCTGCGCGACTTCCTCATGAACCTCGACGCGCTCCACGCGCGCGTCGCGCTGACGATGCCGTCGCTCAAGCCACCGCGCTTTCGCCTGATCGACGTGGATCCGACGACGCTCAAGCTCGAGTACCACTCGACGCGCGAGGGCCTCGCGCCGATGGTCGTCGGTCTGCTCAAGGGACTCGGCATCCGATTCAAGCAAGGCGTCGACATCTCGTACGTCCGCGCCGGCGACCACGACGACTTCACGATCAAGCTCGTGCAGGCCGCGGCGTAGCCACGTGTCATGAGTGTCGGACTGACACACGAGCTGCTCGGGCAGACGTTTCCGTTTCACATCGCCTTTCGCGCCGACGGGACCGTCGTGCAGACCGGGCCGGTGATCGCGCGCGTGTGCGGCGAGCTCGTCGTCGGCTCGTCGATCCGCGACACGTTCAAGATCGATCGCCCGCAGCTCGACCTGACGTTCGATGCGATCCGCGCGCATCCGCGGACGGTGTTCGTCCTCGAGAGCCTCGCGTCCAAGCTCAAGCTCAAGGGCCAGATGCTCTACGTGGAGCAGGACGACCTGATGCTGTTCCTCGGGTCGCCCTGGATCAGCGAGCTCGAGGAGCTCAACGCGCATGGCATCAAGCTCGACGACTTCGCGGTGCACGACCAGGTCGTCGATTGCCTGTTCCTGATCCGCGCGCAGCAGGCCGCGCTCTCCGACGTGCGCAAGCTCGCGAGCCAGCAGTCCGTGAAGCTCGCGCAGCAGCAGGCGAACCTCCTCGAGATCGAGAAGGTGGCGCGCGAGCGCCTCGAGAAGGAGCTCGAGCTCGCCCGGCAGATCCAGGTCGGCATCCTGCCGCGCCACCTCGCCGCCGAGGGCCTCGAGCTCACCGCGACGATGACGACGGCGACGGAGGTCGGCGGCGACTACTACGACGTCCTGCCCGTGCAGGGCGGCTGCTGGATCGGGATCGGCGACGTCTCCGGGCACGGCGTGACGTCGGGCCTGATCATGCTGATGGTGCAGAGCGTGATCGCGGGCATCGTCGCGAAGGATCCCGACGCGAGCCCGCGCGAAGCCGTCACGATCTTGAACCGCGTGCTGTTCGAGAACATCCGCCACCGGCTGATCAAGGACGACTTCGTGACGCTGTCCCTGCTCCGCGTGTCGCCGCGGCGGATCGTGTTCGCGGGCGCCCACGAGCAGTTCCTCGTCTGCCGCGGCAAGACCGGCCTCGCCGACCGCATCGCGACGCCGGGCACGTGGCTCGGCGTGGTGCCGGACATCGGCAAGTTCACGACCGAGACGACGATCGACCTCGAGCCGAACGATCTCGTCGCGCTCTACACCGACGGAATCACCGAGGCGCGCAACGCCACCGGCGAGCAGTTCGGCATCGAGCGCCTCGGCGCCGCGCTCGAGCGGTACCACGCGAAGCCGATCGAGGAGGTCCGCGACGGCGTCCTCGACGAGGTCGCGCGGTGGACCGCGAAGCGCGACGACGACGCCACGCTCGTGCTGCTGCGCCGCGCGGCAAACTAGCCAGCGCGGCGCGCGTGCTCAGTCGACCTTGGCGCGTACCATCAGCGCGCCGACCCACGGGTTCGACACGGTCGCGAAGTTCGAGTGGCAGTGCACGCACGACGTCGAGAACGTGGTCGCGACGGCGATGGACTTACGCACCCACCACCGCCCGTTGACCCTCTCGGTCCGGCTGAAGTTGTTGCCGAGCTTCGCCGCCGCGAGCGCGTCGCGCTCGAAGTCATCGCGTGGCCGGTTGCTGTTCTGTAGCGGCTGGACGTCGCCGACGAGGCGCATCAGCTTGTTATCGTCATGAAAGATGTTGCTGATCGCGGCGGTGCCGACCGGGGCATTCTCGGCGGTCGTCACCTCGAACTCGCGGAACAGGAGCGCGACGAGGCGATCGACCATCGCGTCGGCGACCGCGCTCGCGAATATCTCGTCCTGCGGGTCCGGTCCATGTCCATGACCATGCCCATAGCTCGCTTGTGCCGTCTCGGAGGTCTCTTCCTCCTCGACGGGCATCTGATCGACACAGGCTACGAGCGACGACGTGACTCCAGCGAGCAGAAGACCCAACAACTTGTGGTTCACTAGACCCTCCCGGTCTCTCGAAATGAGAGAGAAAGCTCATTTTGCATTGCAGCGTGAGGTTGTCTATCGGTGTCTTGTGCTGCAGGCCATTCCATAACCCATGACGCCTGCCGCGAAATGCGGCGGCTCGTTGGTGTCGACAGTGCATGAGCGTCAGAGGACGCGTGGCAAAGCGTTCCACTGCCAGTGGTTACTCGTTTGCCACCGAGAGTGTGAGCAACGCGTCGCCGATGTCGGTCGTGTAGTCGACGTGGAAACGTGCGTCTACCGCGCACCGGCGAGGAACGCGGCGAGGAACTCGTTCGCGCGATCACCGACCTGATTGCGCAAGGCGAGGAAGCGCGGCTCCGTGCGGAGGTCGCTGAACAAGGGGCAGTTGTCCATCCACGTGACGTCGATCAGGCCGAGGTCCGCGGTGAGGCGGAGCACGTCGTACAGCGCGTCGTGCTGCTCCATGATCGCTGCGAGCTCGACGAGGCGCTGCAGGATGATCAGGTGGTGTCGGCTCGGCATGTCCGTCTTGGACTCCTCGACGATCGACGCGATGTACTTGTTCCATGCCTCTTCGTCGAAGATGCCCTCGTCGCGCCACTTGAGATACAGGGCGACCTGCGATCCGCCGCCCATGTTCATGCGCGTCATCAGACGACGCATCGCCTCGGTGACCTTGTCGTGATCCTTGCGCCAGACGGCGAGGCGCATCTGGAACACCGATCCGAGCTGCACGACCGGAGGATCCGGATCGTTGACGAGTCGCTCGATGCGTCGATCGGCGGCGACCCAGTTGCCGAGGAGACCGTCGAGACGCGCGAGGTCGGTCTCGATGATCTGTTGCCGCCCGGGGTCGAGGCCGAGGGCGATCTCGAAGTGATGGCGACCGCGCTGCACGTCGTCGACCTCGACGAGCATGCGACCTGCGAGCTCGTGGACGTGCGCCGACATGGGCGCGCGCGCGAGCGCCTGCGCGAGGTTCGTCGCGCAGCCGACGATGTTGTTGCGATTGAGCTCGAGGTTCGCGGCGGCCATGTACGCGTCCCCGTGTCCGGTGTGCAGCGCGCGCTCGACGGACGCCTGCGCCGCGGGCAAGAGCTCCGGGCGCCCCGTGCGCATCCACACGTGAACCGAGATGAACGCGAACGCGCTCACGATCTGCGGCGCGTTCGGTGCGTACGCGAGCGCTTGCTCGAGGAGATCGCGCGCCTGCAGGAGGTGCTCGCCCCAGAACCGCCGCGCCTCCGCCTTCGCGCGCAGGAACAGATCGACCGCGCGCGGATCGATCTGCTTCGCGGTCCGCCCCGCGGCGGCCTTGGTCGACAGCGCCTCGAGCAGCTGGTTCGACAGCTGCGCTGCCGCGCCGAGGATCTCGCCCTCCGCGCAATCGATGCGCTGCGCCCAGATCTGGAAGCCGTCCTCGACGCCGATCAGCCGCGCCGACACCCGCAGCCCCGCCGATGTCCGGCGCAGCGAGCCCGCGACGACGTGATCGACGCCGAGCTCCTTGCCGAGCTCGCGCGGATCGCGGCTGGCGTTCGCGCGCACGATCCCCGCCGGCTTCACCTTCAACGCGCGGCTCGTCGACAGCGTGTCGACGAGGTCCTCGAACACACCGTCGGCGAGGTACTCGTCCGCGGGCGCACAGGTCAGCGGCAGGACCGCGATGATCGATTCGTCGGGCTCCTCTTGCAGCGTGTTGCTCATCGTCGCCGACGACAGCGAGGGCGAGCTCTTCATCGCGGCAGGAAGCGGTGTGTGCCGCGCGCTCGGCTCGGTCGCGATGAAGTTCGCGATCGCCGTCCCGATCTCCGCCGCCGTCGCGGGGCGATGGTCGCGCTCGAGCGCCAGGCACTGGCGCACCAGCGCGACGAAGCCGAGCGGGAGTCCGCGTATGTTCATGTCCCGCGGCGGCTGCGTCTGCTGCGCCACGGCGATCGCGACGAGCGAGTCACCACTCCACGGCCGCTTCCCCGTCGCGAGCTCGAACAGCATCACGCCGAGCGAGAAGATGTCCGCGCGATGGTCGATGTCGGCGCCGGCGATCTGCTCGGGCGCCATGTAGCGCGGCGTCCCGACGACCGCGCCGACCTGCGTGACGCCCGGATCATCGCCGCCGCGCGCGATGCCGAAGTCCGTGATCACGGCGCGCTCGGTGCCGTTCTCGACGAGCACGTTGTCGGGCTTGAGGTCGCGATGGATCACGCCGGTCGCGTGCGCGGCCGACAGCCCCTCGCAGATCTGCACGGCGAGCTTCTGCACGCGCGGCCACGGCAGCGGCTCGCCGAGCTGGCGCGTGAGCGGCTCGCCGTCGACGAGCTCCATCGTGAGGAACTTGTCGCCGTTGTGCTCGCCGATGTCGAACATGCGCGCGACGTTCTTGTGCTGGATGCGCCGCGTGAGCCGCACCTCGCGGCGGAACCGCTCGATCGCTTCCTCCGACAGCCCGCTCCTCAGCACCTTCAACGCGACGCGCTCGTCGAGCTCGGTGTCGAGCACCTCGTACACGCGCCCCATGCCGCCGCCGCCGAGCCAGCGCACGAGCCGGTAGCGACCCGCGATGACCTCGGCGACCGGCGACGACTCGCCGGACAGCGTCGGCAACGAGCTGGCGACCGTGTCGTCGTGTCCGCCGGCCATGTGCCGTTAATGTAGCAGGGAACGTGCTAGGAGACGCGCATGCGTGTCCTCGTCACCGGCGGTGCCGGCTTCCTCGGTATCAACCTCGTGCGCGCCCTGCTCGACCGCGGTGACTCCGTCGTCTCTCTCGACCGCGAGCCGTTCGACTACCCGGAGAAGGACCGCGTCATCGAGGTGCGGGGCGACATCCGCTCGCGCGCCGATGTCGACAAGGCGATCGCCGGCTGCGACGTCGTCGTCCACGCCGCCGCCGCGTTGCCGCTGTACGCGCCGTCGGAGATCCACACGATCGACGTCGACGGAACGCGCACCGTGCTCGCCGCCGCGCGTGCCGCGGGATGTGGCCGCGTGGTGCACATCTCGTCGACCGCGGTCTACGGCGTGCCCGATCACCACCCGCTCGTGGAGACGGATCGCATGCACGGCGTCGGGCCGTATGGCATCGCGAAGGTGGAGGCCGAGCGCGTGTGCGAGGAGGCGCGCGCCGCGGGTCAGACCGTCTCGATCCTTCGCCCGAAGTCGTTCGTCGGCCCCGAGCGTCTCGGCGTGTTCGCCCTGATGTACGAGTGGGCGCGCGAGGGCCGAGACTTCCCGATCCTCGGCCGCGGCACGAACCGCTACCAGCTCCTCGACGTCGAGGATCTGTGCGACGCGATCATCCTCGCGATGACGTGCGCGCCCGAGGCCGCGAACCAGACCTACAACATCGGCGCCGCGGAGTTCACGACGCTACGCGAGGACTTCCAGGCGGTCCTCGACGACGCCGGATATGGCCGCCACATCCGCTCGCTGCCCGTCGCGCCGGCGCTGTGGGCGCTGCGCATCCTCGAGCGCGCGAAGCTGTCACCGCTCTACCCGTGGATCTACGAGACGGTCACCGAGGACTCGTTCGTCTCGATCGACAAGGCGCGCACGCAGCTCGGCTGGACGCCGCGCTACTCGAACAAGGACGCGCTCGTTCGCAACTATCGCTGGTACCTCGCGAACGCCGATCGCCTCGGCAGCGCGGGCGTCACGCATCGCGTTCCGTGGAAGCAAGGCGCGCTCGCGCTCGCCAAGCTCGTGTTCCGCGCTCACGCCTGAGGAGGCGCCTACTAGGGCGCGGCGACGACAAGGTTCACCGGCGCGCCACCATCCGACATCAGCCCGAGGTAGACGGTGCCGGCCGCGAGCGTGACCTCGTGGCGTCCCTTGATCGTCGCGCACGCGTCGGAGCTCGTCCCGCTCGACACGCTCGCCGGCGTACCGGCGCCCTCGAGCGCGTTCACCATCAGCCCGCGATCGAGATAGACGACGTGCTTCCCGGCCGTCGCCTCGAGCTTGACGTAGCCGAAGCCACTCGCGGTCAGCGTCACCGTGTACGCCTTGCCGTCGTCGGCGACCGCGGGCGTGCTGATGTCGCGCGAGGTCGTCGCGGTGATCTGCGCGTACGGCCCCATCTCGAGCGCCATGCAGGCATCCGTGTCCGACGCCGGCGGCGGATCTTCTCCGCAGCCGGCGAGTAGAACGAGAGCGACGAAGAAGCTACGCATCGCGCGGACAGTACCCGAAAACGCAAAGAGCGCACTCTCTCGAGCGCGCCCTGCGAGCATCACGTGCGGGAGGTCAGTCCTGCGCCGGGAAGGTCGCCTTCTTCGCGACGACCTTGATGCCGAGCGAGAGGGCGGGCGTGCCGTTGACCTCGACGTCGGGGGCGAGCAGCGACTGGATCAAGCTGTTGTTCTTGATCTCGTCGACCGACACCGCGCAGTTCTTGTCCGCGTCGAAGAGGTTGAGGACCGTCGCGCCCGTCGAGCCGGACGTGCAGTTGCAGTTCGGCGGCGCCGGGTTCATGCAGTCGCGATCGATCAGCGGTCCGATCTGTCCCTGGATCGCCGGGATGACCTTCGTGTTGAGGTCATTCTCGGTGAGCGCGCCCGCGAGGATCACCGTCGAGATGCCGGTCTCGGTGATGCCGCTCGCCTTCGCGCGCGCACCGATGAGGTCGAGCTGCACGGGGTCGCCATCGCCGAGCGAGATCTGCAGCGAGAGGTTGCCCGGGCCACCGTTGAACGTGCCGTTGATGATCTTGCCCGCGACCGCCGCGCTCGGCGGCGAGTTCGCGTCGATCGAGAACATGCCGTTGCCGTCGAGGTGCTTGCCGCACGTCGCCGGGGTCGGGTTGTCCGGATCCGTGCACGGCTGCGGCATCGGGTTGTCGCCGAGGAGGACCTTGAGACCCGCGGCCGTCGTGTTCGTGAAGTCCTTGGTCTGGAAGTCGATGAGCAGGATGATCGAGCCCTCGAGCACCGCGTCGGTGATCGAGCCTTGAACATCGATGTTCATCGTGGCGAGCGTGCCGAGCACCATGCCGAGCTGGTTGTCGGGCGTCTTGTCGCCGTTGAGATCCAGGCCGTACTCGCGCGCCTGGTTGTTGTTCGTCGGAACGAACGCTTCGGAGGAGACGTACTGGTAGTGCGTGCCCTCCGGCGTCGGCTGAGCTTCGCCGCCATCATCGCCGCAGGCGACGAGCGTCATCGGAAGGGCTGCAGCAAGCAAAAATGAACGTAGCAATGCCATGTCGTCTCCCCTGACTAAGGTTAGGAGCGGTTCTATCGCAGAACCGCGAGCCCGCACAATACGCGCAAAACTGTAAGGTTGCCTGCGGAGTCGATCACGGATCGATCAGTGTGACGACGATGTCACGCCTTCGAATCGCACCTTGGCGCCTGCCTTGATCTGCTTCTGTGCGGTCCAGCCCGCATTGACCTCGAGGACGTACAGGGAGGGCTTTCCGACGCGGCGCAGCGTTTCGGTCTTGGGCTCGGCGTTCTCGACGATCCCGGCGATGGTCATGTCCTTCGCGATGAAGATCATGTCGAGCGGAATGAGAGTGTTCCGCATGTAAAACGCGTGGTCGTACTCCTCGCCCATCAGGAACAGCATGCCGCTGTCGATCGGGAGGTGTTCCCGGTACATGAGGCCCCGCATGATCTTGGGTGTGGTCGAGACCACCTCGACGGTGACGGGGACCTCACCCTGCGGTCCGGTCAGCCAGACCTTGGCGCTGGCCACGTCAACTGGAGCGGCTTCGGCCTGGGCGGTGGTCGCGGGGGCGTCGTCGTGCTTCGCCTTCGTGCTGTTCGAGCACGCGACCAGGCACAGGACGAGAGCGAGCCGCACGCCGAGAAGCTACCACTAGAAGATCGCGCGGAGCAGGGAGACCACCGCCCAGATCGCGAGGCCGAGGACCGCGAACAGCGCGACGAAGGCGCCGACGACCGCGAGCCAGTCGGTCCACCTCGCCTTGCCCTCGGTGGCGCTGCGCGACTCGAGGAGCGCGACGTTCTTGTCGTTCGCTTTCCACGCGAGATCGAACACGTCGCCCACCAGCGGGATCGCGCCGAGGCCCGCGTCGATCGCGAGGTTCAGCACCATGCGCGCGATGATGATCGGCGCGACCTTGCGGCGCAGCGCGAGCCCGACGACGTAGAGGCCGATCGCGGAGCCGACGAGGTCGCCGACGCCGGGGGCGAAGAAGCCGAGTATCGGATCGACGAAGCGGTCATCCATGAGGCGCGCGATCCGCTTCACGCGGACGAGCTCGCGATCACCGGACTGGTTCGCCACGAGGCGAGTAGAGCATGCTGCTACCATCGCGCCATGGCGTACGCGGTGCTGACGCGCGAGGTGGACGCGACGAGCGCGTACGCCACGACCCTCGCCGCGATCGGGCTCGACGTGATCGCGATGCCGGTGACGCGCACCGAGCCACCGCGCGACCAGGCCGCGCTCGCCCGGGCGCTCGAAGCGCCGTACGCGGCGATCGTCGTCGCGAGCGCACGCGGCGCCGCCGCGCTCGCCGCCGCGCGCGGAGCGCACGCGCTGCCCGACGTGTGGGCCGTGGGCCCCGCGACGCAACGCGCGCTGCACGCCGCCGGGATCGACGCGAGGATCGCCGAGGGCGCGACCGACGCCGCGGCGCTCGCGCACGCGATCCTCGGCGAGCGCGACCTCGCCGGCCGGCGCGTGCTCGTTCCGCGCGCGGAGGACGGCCGCGAGGAGGCGATCGAGATCCTGCGCGCCGCGGGCGTCGAGGTCGTCGATGTCGTCGCGTATCGCACGGTGGCCGCGCCGCCCGACGACGAGGCGCTCGCGCGCGGGCGCGACGTGCTCCTCGCGGGAGACGCCGCCGCGTGCGTCGTGTTCGCGCCGAGCCAGGTCCGCGCGCTCGCGGGAATCGTCGGGCCGCTCGCCGAGGTTCGCACCGCATGGATCGCGATCGGTGACACCACCGGCGCCGTGTTGCGCGAGGCCGGCATCGGGCGCGTGTCGGTCGCCGCCACGCCGACGCCCGAAGGCGTGGCCAACGCCGTCGCCGCGGTGTATCCCCCACCCGGGGGACACCCCCGGCAACCCACGTAGCGAGCACGCAATGAACTACCCCGACTACCGCCCGCGCCGCATGCGCCGCACCGAAGGTCTCCGTCGCATGGTGCGCGAGACGCGCCTGTCCGTCGACGACTTCATCTATCCGCTGTTCGTCGTGCCCGGCTCGGGCATCGAGAAGCCGATCAGCTCCCTGCCCGGCCAGTACAACTACTCCGTCGACAAGGCGACCGACGCCGCGGCGCGCGCCGCCGATCTCGGCATCCCGAGCGTGATCCTGTTCGGCATCCCCGAGCACAAGGACGCGGTCGGCTCCGAGGCGTGGAAGGACTCGGGCGTCGTCCAGAAGGCGATCCGCTCGATCAAGAAGGTCCGCCCGAACCTCGTCGTCCAGGCGGACGCGTGCTTCTGCGAGTACACCGACCACGGCCACTGCGGCGTCCTCCACGACGGCGAGCTCGACAACGACGCCTCGCTCGAGAACCTCGCGCGCGCGGTCGTCTCGTACGCGAAGGCGGGCGTCGACGTCGTCGCGCCGTCGGGCATGCTCGACGGCTTCGTCGGCGCGTGTCGCGCGTCGCTCGACGAGCAGGGCTTCGACCAGACGGGCATCATGGCCTACTCGGCGAAGTACGCCTCCGCCTACTACGGCCCGTTCCGCGAGGCCGTCGACTCGGCGCCGCAGTCCGGCGATCGCCGCGGTCATCAGATGGACTACGCCAACGTCGCCGAGGCGGTTCGCGAGGCCGCGATGGACGCCGCCGAGGGTGCCGACATCGTGATGGTGAAGCCCGCGCTCGCCTACCTCGACGTGATCCGCGCCGTCTCCGACGAGGTCAACCTACCGATCGCCGCGTACAACGTCAGCGGCGAGTACGCGATGATCGAGGCCGCGGCGCGCAACGGCTGGATCGATCGCGACCGCATCATCCTCGAGACGCTGACCGGCATCCGCCGCGCCGGCGCCGACATCATCATCACGTATCACGCGCTCGACGCGGCCAAGCTCCTCGCGCGCTGACGATGGCGCTCCAGTACAAGTTCGTCGAGCTGACGATCGTCACCGACGAGTCGATCGAGGCCTGCGTCAACGAGTGGGTGTCGCAGGGGTGGCACTTCGACGGCATTCGCTTCGTCACGACGGAGCACTCCAAGCGTCCCGCGATGGCGTTCGTCTCGTTCACGCGCGGCGCCGACGTGCGAGACGTGTCTCGCATCACGGAGTGATCGTGAACGACACCGAGCGCGACGTGAGCCCGAGCACGTGCACCACCACCGGCACCTCCGCGGCGTCGTGCTCGGGGACCGTGACCATGATCGAGGTCTCGAGATACTGCAGCACCTCCGCCGGCTGCTGATCGAAGCTGACCGTCCCGGTGTTCTCGCACGCGAGCGGGTCTTCTTCCTCGGACTCCGGCTGCTGGCAAAAGTAGTTGCCCTCGATCGTCACCTGGATCCCGGGGCGACCATGGTCGGGGAAGATCGACGAGATCATCGGCGGCGGGATGTCCGCGTTGCATGCCACCGCGAGCATCGAGGTCGTGAGCAGCGGGGCGCGCATGCCCCACTGTAGCGCCGACTTGACGGAAACGCGGCCGGGTGGGAGAAACGACGAGCGTGTCAGGTGCAACTCGGATGCAACAGCGTGGCGCCGCGATCCTCGCGGCCGCGTGCATCCTGCTCGCGCATCTGATCTCGCTGCGCCACGAGACCACGATCGCGCACGTTCGCGACTCCGACGGCGTGCTCGAGCACGCATACGCGCTCGGCGAGTTCCACGCGTCGAGCACCGAGGCGCACCTCCACGGCAGCGAGTCGCACGGCCACGCGGACGTGGGCCCGTGCGCGCTCCTCGCGGGCCTC
Source organism: uncultured Kofleriaceae bacterium (assembly GCA_964617845.1). Classification (GTDB taxonomy): domain Bacteria; phylum Myxococcota_A; class Polyangia; order Haliangiales; family Haliangiaceae; genus JABFXX01. The sequence continues at coordinate 164,861 of CAZUAR010000005.1, forward strand.
GAGCAGTCGACGATCCTCACACCGCCCCCGGCGCTGGTCATCGCGACCGCTTCGCACGAAGAGTCCCTCACGCTCCCTCCGCTCGCCGCGGAGGGCAGCGCATCGATCCTCGCATTCGCGCCGAAGACGTCCCCGCCGACCGCCTAGCAGAGTGGTGTCGATCGCGTCGTCGCGCCCACCGCGTCGCGCTCGTCGTGTCCCGCTCTCGTCTCGCCACCCCTGATCTGCGCGCCGAGCCTCGCCCGATCACGCCGCCGTCTCCTCGACGGGACGGTATCGATCGGTCGAGATCGACGCGTGATCGACGGGCGATCGACGGGCGATCGATGCGTGATCGACGGGCGACCAAGCGTTTCCTTCTCTCGTGTGCGGAGGTCTGTGTGCGGCTCTGGCAGTTGCTGTTCATCGCAGGTTGGCTCGCGTTCGCCGGATCTCCGGCGTTCGCAGATCCTGATCTGCCCATTGCTCCCGATACCCCACCCACCGATACGCCGCCGAGCGATCCTGCTCCGGCGTCGCGTGACGCATGCACGTTCAAGCTCGATGGCCATGTCGTCGATGCGAAGACGCACGAGCCGATCGCGGGCGCGACCATCACCGTCGATACCGACGCGGAGGACGCGGACAGACCGTCCAACGCGGGCGCGAGTGCGCTGTGCGACGGCGATGGCCACTTCGTGATGGACGGCTTGTGTCCGGGCCTCTTGGTGTTGACCGTCGAGCGCGACGACTACAAGAGGACCGAGCGCCGGCTGATCATCCCGAACGATACGTCGGTCGAGGTGCAGCTCGACGCGCTCGACGAAGAGGTCGTCGAGATCCACGACAAGGCACCGGATCCGATCGACACGCGCTCGACGACGACGTTGTCGGGCGAGGCGCTCGAGAAGAAGCGCGGGAAGGCGCTCGCGGAGGCGATCGCCGACGTGCCGGGGGTGGGTCAGCTCAAGACGGCGAGCGGCGTCGGAAAGCCGATCATCCGCGGGCAGTTCGGGCGGCGCTTGCTCCTGCTCGTCGATGGCGTTCGTCATCGCGCGCAGGAGTGGGGGCTCGACCACACGCCCGAGATCGATCCGTTCACGGCCGACAAGCTGACGGTCGTGCGCGGTGCGAGCGGCGTCCGGTACGGGCCGGACGCGATCGGCGGTGCCGTGCTCGTGGCACCGCCGGAGCTGCTGCGCGAGGGCTATGCCGGAGAGGCGCACCTGATCGGCATCAGCAACGGCCGGGGCGGCTCGGTCGCGGCGCGGCTCCAGCAAGCGCCGATGCAGCTCCCCGGGTTCGCCTATAACGTCGACGGGAGCTATCGCCGGCTCGCGGCGGCCGAGACACCGGACTACGCGCTCGACAACACGGGCGCGGAGGAGTGGAACGTCGGCGCGACGGCGGGATATCGACGAACGAGCGCGACGTATCAGGCGACGTTCCGTCACTACCAGGCGCGCCTCGGCGTGTGCACGTGCTCCCGTGTGGAGTCGCGCGATGACTTCTACGCGCAGATCATGCGCGACCGCCCGATCGGATCCGAGCTGTTCGAGGCCGGCCTCGACATCGAGCGGCCGTACCAGCGAGTGCAGCACGAGCTCGCGATCGGTCGCGCGTCGTGGGATGTCGCGGCGGGGACCCTCGGCGCGACGTACTCGTTCCAGTACGACCACCGACGCGAGTACGACGTCGTGCGCGAGTCGGTGACCGGGCCGCAGTACAACTTCCGGCTGTCGACGCACGAGCTCGACCTCTCGTACGCGCACGATCCGTGGCACATCAACGACCACTGGCATGTCCGCGGGCAGTACGGCGTCGTCGGCGTCGCCCAGGTCCACGCGTACGACGGGCTGCCGCTCGTGCCGGATCACTCCGGCCTCGGCGCCGGCGCGTACGCGATCGAGCGGCTCGTCGGTCACGCGGCGGAGCTCGAAGCGGGTGTGCGCTACGACCTCCTCGCGCGGACCGCGCAGATCGAGCGGCAGAACTATCTGCGGCTCGTGCGCTCGGGGCAGCTCGCGATGGATGCGTGCGCCAACAGCGACCAGGATCCCGTCGATTGCTCGTCGACGTTTCACACGCTGTCGGCGTCGGTCGGCGGCGTGTATCGCTGGAGCCAGGAGCTGTCCACGAAGCTCGATCTGTCGACGGCGTCGCGCCCGCCGAACCCGGACGAGCAGTACATGAACGGTACGTCGCCGACGTTTCCCGTGCTGGGCCTCGGCAAGCCCGACCTCGGCCCCGAGACGACGTACTCGGGCTCGCTGACCACGTCGCTGGCGCACGAGTCGATCACGGCGGAGGCCTCGGCCTACGTGAACCTGATCGATGACTACATCTACTTCGCGCCCGCGCTCGACGACGCCGGCGAGCCGATCTTCGACGTGCTGATCACCGGCTCGTTTCCGCGCTTCGTCACGCGCCCCGTCGACGCCATGTTCTACGGCGCCGATGGCGGCGTGGCGGTGAAGCCGATCGACGAGCTCGAGCTGTCGACGCAGGTCTCGTGGGTCCGTGCGAAGAACCGCACGGACAACGGCTACCTCGTGTTCGTCCCGCCGCTCCGCGCACGCGGCGAGCTCACCTACAAACCTCCCGCGTTCTGGGGCCTTGGCGACGCGTTCGTCTCGGTCAACGGTACGTTCGTCGCGAAGCAACAGCGCTTCGATCTCGCAGCGGACTTCGCGCCGCCGCCCGACGCGTACTTCCTCGTGGGCGCCGATGCAGGCGCTTCGTTCAAGGCCGGCCACGAGACCATCAAGGTCGCGCTGTCCGGCACCAACCTCACCAACGCACGCTATCGCGACTACACGAGCCTCTTGCGCTACTTCGCGGACCAACCCGGGTGGCAGCTCCTGCTGCGCGCCAGCGTGCACTTCTCGTCCAAGTGAAAGGTACTGTCATGCGTAACGTTCTTCTTCTCGCTTCTCTTCTGTTCGCCGCGTGCGGCGATGACGGCGGCTCCGAATGCTCGGGCGCCAATTGTATCGAGGAGGTCATCACCACCGTCACGCTCACGCTGACGCCGAGTGGCGGCGCGCCGATCGTCGCCGAGTTCGATGACCCCGACGGCGATGGCGGCGATCCGCCGACGATCGACTCGATCGGCCTCGCGGCGGGCACCACGTACAGCGTCACCGTCGGCTTCCAGAACCGGCTCGAGACGCCTCCCGAGGAGATCACCGACGAGGTCCGCGATGAATCCGCCGATCACCAGATCTTCTTCACGGGTACCGCGGTGAACGGCCCCGCGAGCGATCAGCCGAACGCCCCGATCGCGCACACGTACACGGACCAGGACGAGAACGGGTTCCCGATCGGGCTCGCCAACCAGTTCGTCGTCACGGCGGGAGCCGGCGGCGATCTGATCGTCACGCTCCGCCACATGCCGCCGATCAACGACCAGCCGGTCAAGAGGGCGGACGCCGCGGCGATGGTGAAGGCGAGCGGGTTCTCGGCGATCGGCGGTGAGAACGACGCGCAGGTCACGTTCCCGGTCGCGATCGCCGTTCCTTGATCCGCGCGCGCTCGAGGCCATCGAGGATCAACTCGAAGCCGTAGTCGAACTCGTTCGCGAACGCGTACCCGCGCTGGAAGATGTGCTCGCGAAGGAACTCGGCCATGTGCGGAAACGCGTCGGCCGGGAACTGCGCGAGCATCTCGGTCGCGAGCGCATGGGTCTCCTCGGTCGTCTCGAACGGCAGCTGGAGCTCCGTGTGGACGAAGCCGTAGATGTAGCTGTCGAGCACCGCGTACGCGTGCGCCGTCAGCTCGATCGAGAAGCCGGCACCACGCAGACAGCCGAGCACCGCGTCGTGATGCGCGAGCGTCGAGTGCCCCGGTGTCTTGCGGGACTCCATCAGGCTGATCGCCCAGCGGTGGCGCAACAGCACCGCGCGCATCGACGCCGCGCGCCGCCGCATCGCGGTCCTCCAGTCGACATCGCGCGGCGGCATCTCGATCTCGCGGAACACGAGATCGATCATCCCGTCGAGGATCGCGTCCTTGCTCGGCACGTGGTGATAGAGCGACATCGCCTCGACCCCGAGCTCGTCCGCGATGCGGCGCATCGTGAGCTCCGCGAGCCCGCCCGCATCGGCGACCGCCACCGCGACGCGAACCGCGCGCTCCCGGCTGACGGGCTCGCGCTTCTTCCTGGTTGTTTTCGGGGTCGCCGGCATGTCGAGGCTTGACAACCTTATGCTGTAAGGCTACACAGAGTCAACGAACCTTACTAAGTAAGCCCATCACCCAGGAGATCGAACATGCAGGCACTTCTTCAATCTGGTTACGGTTCCACCGACGTGTTTCGCGTCGACACGACCGAGCGTCCGAGCCCCGGCCCCGGCGAGGTCCTCGTGAAGGTCGAGGCGGCCGGCATCGATCGCGGGACGTGGCACATGATGACCGGTCGTCCGTACCTGATGCGGCTCATGGGCTTCGGGTTCTCGGCGCCGAAGGAGCCGATCGCCGGCCTCGACCTCGCGGGCACGGTCGTGGAGCTCGGCGAGGGCGTCACGCGCTTTCGGGTCGGCGACGAGGTGTTCGGCATCGGGCGCGGCTCGTTCGCGGAGCTCGCTCGCGCACGCGAGGACAAGCTCGAGAAGAAGCCGAGCGGGCTCTCGTTCGCCGAGGCAGCGGTCCTCGGCGTCTCGGGCGGCACGGCCGTGCAGGCGATCGAGCTGGCGAAGGTCACCGCCGGCGAGCGCGTGCTGGTCATCGGCGCGTCGGGCGGCGTCGGCACGTTCGCGGTGCAGATCGCGAAGGCGATCGGCGCCGAGGTCACCGGCGTCGCGAGCACCGCGAAGCTCGACACCGTTCGCGGTGCCGGTGCAGACCATGTCATCGACTACACCACCACGGACTTCACCGACGGCAGCACCCGCTACGACGTCATCCTCGACATCGGTGGCAACACGCCGCTGCGCCGGCTGCGCCGCGCGATGACGCCGACCGGCAGGCTCATCTTCGTCGGCGGCGAAGAGGGCGGGAACTGGACGGCCGGACTCGGTCGCCAGCTGCTCGCGTTCGCGATCTCGCCGTTCGTGCGCCAGCGCTTCACCATGCTGATCTCGAAGGAGCACCACTCGCCCATGCAGCGCCTCGCCGAGCTCGTCGAGGAGAAGAAGGTCGCGCCGATCATCGATCACAGCGTCTCGTTGCACGAGGTTCCGGATGCTCTCCGCGATCTCGAAGCCGGGCGCGTGCGCGGCAAGATCGTCGTCCAGATCCCGAGCTAGTCGTTGCGATAGATCGTCGCCGAGAACATCGACTCGAAGCCGAGGCGCTCGAGGATCGGCGCCGAGGTCTCCTCGCGCGCGTGCGTGACGGCGAGCGGCACCGTCGCTCGCGCGAGTCGCACCGCGAGCATCGCGCGATACACGCCGCGGCGTCGATGAGCGGCGATGACGTTGCCGCCCACGAGGTACACGCAGCGCTCCTTGCGCACCGAGCCGCACGTACCGGCGGCGACGCCGTCGACGCGCGCGATGAAGCGCTCGAAGCGTCCGTCGTCGATCGCGCTCGCGTGCATCGTGCGCCAGCCCGCCGGCATCGGGATGCCCCAGCCCTCGACAAAGGCCGCGTTGTACTCGTCGAGCGTGGCGGGCGTGACGAGCTCCACGGTGACCTCGCGCGGCGATGGCGCGGTCCACGCGCGCGGCTCGATCGCCATGCCGCGCACCGGCACGCCGCGAAAGCCGCGCGCCTCGAGCCGGGCGCCGAGATCGCCGGGCCGCGTCTGTGGCCCCACGAACCACTTGAACGGGACGCCTTCGGCCGCGTACTCGGCGCACGTGCGATCGATGACGGCGTCGGCCTCGGCATCGGCGACGCGCGTCACGAGCACCTCGTTCGCGATCGCGGAGCCCGACGACGGCGTGATGATCTGATACCAGCCCTCGCGCTCGACGATGCGCGTGTCCGGGAACTGCAGCGTCGCGCCGACCGGCGCGAGCAGCGTCTCGGCGAGCTTGTCGAGCGACGTCACGAGCGCACGATCGACACGCCGCTCGCGGCGAGCGCGGCGGCGCCGACGATGCCCGCGTCGTCACCGAGCTCCGCGGGCGCGATCGTCAGCGGCTCCATCGACGCGACCGGCGCGACGAGCGGCAGCATCGTCACGACCTGCTCGTACAAGGTCGGCGTGCGGCCGAGGAGCCCACCGCCGAGCACGAGGCGCTCGGGGTTGAGCACGGCGATCGCGTTGCCGAGCGCGACGGCGAGGAGCGGCGCGAGCTCCTCCCACAGCGAGAGCGCCCACGGGTCGCCCTGCCCCGCTGCTTCGTCGACGTGCGATGGCGTGACGTGCTCGACGCCGCCCGCGAGGTCGACCGCCGACGACGCGGCGCCCGCGCCCAGCTCCGCGGCGATGCGCTTCGCGACGTAGCTGCCGCCGACGTACGCCTCGACGCAGCCGCGCTGTCCGCACGCGCACGGGGCGGCGTCGTCGTCCCAGCGCACCTTGACGTGCCCGATCTCGCCGGCGCAGTTGTTCGCGCCCTCGACGAGCGCGCCGTTGACGACGAGCCCACCGCCGATGCCGGTGCCGACATAGACACCGAGGACGTCGCGATGGCCGCGCGCCGCGCCGAACGCGTGCTCGCCGTACACGATCGCGTTGACGTCGTTGTACACGCCGACCGCGAAGCGCGACCCGAGCCTCTTGGCGAGCTGCATCCCGAACGGCACGTCGCGCCATCGCAGGTGCGGCGAGTTCGCGACGGTCCCCTGCCGGTCGCGCAGCATCGCCGCGATGCCGATGCCGACCGGCACCGTGCCTCCGGCGTTGCCGGCGAATCTCTCGACGAGCGCGGCGATCCGATCGACGATCGTGTCCGGATCGCGCGGCTCTCCGGTCGGCTCCTTGTGCTGCTCGACGTGCGCAGCCGAGTCGGGCTTCAACGACGCGATGCGAAGGTTCGATCCGCCGAGATCGACGCCGATGCGCAGGGGCGCGCTCATGCGACCAGTGTGGCCGTGGCCGCGGCGATCGTCGACTCGATCAGCGCCTTGATCTCCGCGAGGCGCTCCTTCGACTCCGCCTCGCAGCGCATGACGAGCGCGGGCTGCGTGTTCGACGCGCGCACGAGCCCCCAGCCGCCCGCGAACTTCGCGCGCACGCCGTCGACGTCGACCACGCCCGTCACGTCGGGATGCTCGCGCAGCTGCCGGGTCACCTCGGTGACGACCGCGAACTTCTTGTCGTCGGGACAGTCGACGCGAATCTCCGGCGTGTTGATCATCACCGGCAGCTCGTCGGCGAGCTTCGCGAGCGGCACCTGGCTGCGCGACAATAGCTCGAGCAACCGCGCGCCCGCGTACACGGCGTCGTCGAAGCCGAACCAGCGATGCGCGAAGAACATGTGGCCCGACATCTCGCCCGCGAGCTGAGCGCCGGTCTCCTTCATGCGCGCCTTGATCAGCGAGTGGCCGACCTTCCACATCTCGACCTCGCCACCCGCGGCCGCGAGCTGGTCGTACATCGCCTGCGAGCACTTCACCTCGCCGACGAACTTCGCGTTCGGCACCTCGGCGAGCACCGCTTTGCCGAACAGGATCATCAGCTGGTCGCCCCACAGGATGCGCCCCGTCGAGTCGACCGCGCCGATCCGATCCGCGTCGCCGTCGAGCGCGATGCCGACCTCCGCGCCGGCGCTCTGCACCATCGCGATCAGATCCTTCACGTTCTCCGGCTGCGTCGGATCCGGGTGGTGGTTCGGGAACGTGCCGTCGAGATCGCAGTACAGCGGCACGACATCGAAGCCGAGCCGCCGGTAGAGCCCGACCGCCGTCGGCCCACCCGAGCCGTTGCCGGCATCGACCACGACCCTGAACCGCCGCTTGCCGAGCTGCAGTCGCTGCTGCACCGCCGCGTCGTACGCGCTGATCACGTCGCGCGACTTCATCGATCGCGTCGGGTGCGGCGCCGACTGCTCGAGGAGCTTCGCCACCTCGTCGCGCAGCGCCGCGATCGCAGCGCCGTGCAGCGTCTCCTTGCCGATCATGATCTTGAACCCGTTGTCCTCGGGCGGGTTGTGGCTCCCGGTGATCACGATCGACGCCGACGGCGCGAGCTCGGGCACGCCGCCGAGCGCGGCGAAGTACACGAGCGGCGTCGGCACCACGCCGATGTCGACGACCTCCGCGTGCACGCGGATGCCATCGGTCAGCGCCGCGAACAACCGCGGCGACGTGGTCCGGCAGTCGCGCCCGACGACGACGGGCCCCGGCTTCTCGCCCTGGGCGAGCCCCGCGGTCACGCGCTGACCGATCGCGATGCCCAGCGCACGCACGGTGGCATCGTCGAGGTCACGCTCGGCGACACCTCGAATGTCGTACTCGCGAAACGCTTTCGGATTCACGCGGCCCTATAGGTAGCGCGTCAGCTTTTGCGAGGAAAGCGTTTCGACGACCTTGCGAACGTCCTGCGCCTGGTCTTTTCGAATGACCAGCACCGCGTTGCCGCTCTTCACCACGACCAGGTCATCGAGCCCCACGACCGCGACGACGGTGTCGTCATCGGTCAGGACGAGATTATTCCGTCCATCGATCGACATCGCGAGCGCGTCGAGCGTGTTGCCACGCTCGTCCACCCCGCGGACGGCCGGTATCGCAGCCCACGATCCCACGTCGTCCCAACCGACATCGGCGGGCACCGTCACCACGCGATCGGCGTGCTCCATCACCGCGTGATCGATCGAGATCGACCTCAGCGTGGGGTAGATCGCGGTCGCGTCGGCGCCTGCCGCGATTCGCGTCAGCGCATCGGCCGTCTCCGGCAGTCGCTGCTGGAGCTCGCCCATGATCCGCTTCGCGCTGACCAGGAAGATGCCGGCGTTCCACAAGAACCGCCCGCTCGCGACGTACTGCTCCGCCCTCTCGCGGTCCGGCTTCTCGACGAAGCGCTCGAGGGCGACGACGCCATCGACGACGTCGCCCGCCGTCTCGAGGTACCCGAAGCCTGTCTCCGCGCGCGTGGGCGTGATTCCGATCGTCGCGATCACGTCGTCGCGCTCGACGGCGCGCATCGCGACATCGAACAGCCGCGCGAGCTCCTCCTCCTTCGCGACGAACTGATCCGCCGGGAGGATGAGCATCGTCGCGTCGGGATCGCGCCGCAGAAGAATGGCAGCGGCGAGGCCGACCGCCGCGGCGGTGTTGCGGCCCACGGGCTCCGCGACGATCTCGGGTGCGTGCCACTCGGCGGCGCCGGCACGCCTCGCTCCCTCGACGAGAGTCGACCTCGTCGCGTCGACCTGCGAGGCCGCCGTCACGATCATCACGCGCTCGCCCGCCAGCGATGCTCCGCGCGCGATCGCGGCCTCGAGCAACGTCGTTCCGTTCGGGCCGAGCGGCAGGAGCTGCTTGGGCCGCTGCGCGCGGCTCGCGGGCCACAAGCGCGTTCCACTTCCACCGGCGAGGATCACTGCATGACGCACGGGCGGACTCTCCCATGGGCAGGGGCCCCGTGGTATCGCCCACGCATGCAGCTGATCCCTCGCGTAGGAGCGATCACATCCGCCGTGCGTGGGAACGCATCGCGCGGCGTGTGGACCGTGCTGGCCCTGAGCGCGCTCGCGATGGCGTGCACGCCGAAGCCGTCCGTCACCGTCGCGGCGCCGCCGCCAAACCCGATGGCGGACGTCACGCCGCGCTCGCCCGATCCGGTGCCCGCGCCCGTCGAGCCGCTGCCGCAGGCGCAGGGCAACCCGCGCGATGGCCTGATCCCGCGCGCGGTGCTGTTCGGCAACCCCGAGCGAACGAATGTCCAGCTCTCGCCGGACGGCACACAGATCTCGTGGCTCGCGCCCAAGGACGGCGTGATGAACATCTGGGTCGCGCCCGTCGGCAAGCTCGACGCGGCGAAGCCGATCACGTCGGACACGAAGCGCCCGATTCGCAGCTATCGCTGGGCGTACACGAACAAGCACGTCGTCTACGTGCAGGACGTCGGCGGCGACGAGAACTATCACGCGTTCGGCGTCACCGTCGCGGATGGCAAGGTCACGGATCTCACGCCGGTCGCAGGCGCGCGCGCGAACCTGGCGCGGCTCAGCTGGAAGAAGCCCGGCTCGATCGCGGTCGACCTGAACGAGCGCGATCGCAAGGTGATGGAGCCGTACGAGATCGATCTCGCGACCGGCAAGCGCACGCTCTTGATCACGCAGCCGGTCGAGGAGATCCAGGAGTTCTATCTCGACGACCAGCTGCGGGTGAAGCTCGCGGCGAAGCGCGTGTCCGACGGCAGCCTCTCGATCGTGCGCCCGCCGACGAAGACCGAGAAGGCGACGTGGGTGCAGGTCGACACCGTGCCGTTCGAGGACACGCGCACGACCGACCTCGTCGACGTGGCCGCGGACGGCAAGAGCGCGATCGCCGTCGACTCGCGCGGGCGCAACACGGCCGCGCTCGTGAAGATCACGCTCGCGGCGGGCACGCCCACGTCGAAGGTGCTCGCCGAGGATGCGAAGGCGGACGTCGGACCCATCCTGCGTCATCCGAAGACGGGGGCCGTGCAAGCGGTCGGGTTCGATGCCGGGCGGCTCGCGTGGAAGGTGATCGACAGATCGATCGCGGCGGACATGGCGGCGATCGCGAAGATCGATCCAGGTGCGGACGTCGGCGTGGTGTCGCGCACGCTCGACGACAAGACGTGGCTCGTACATACGAGCTCGCCGCAGAAGCCGCGGCGGTTCCATCTGTACTCGCGCGCGACGAAGAAGGTGACCTTCCTGTTCGCCGCACAGCCCGCGCTGGACAACCTCCCGCTCGTCGCGATGGAGCCGGTCACGATCAAGGCGCGTGACGGCCTCGAGCTCGTCAGCTATCTGTCGCGACCGCCGGGCGCGCAGCCGATGCCGCTGGTGCTGCTCGTTCACGGCGGTCCGTGGGGTCGCGATGTCTGGGGCTACAACCCGTACCATCAGCTCCTCGCGAATCGCGGCTACGCGGTCCTGTCGGTGAACTTCCGCGCGTCGACGGGCTTCGGCAAGAAGCACATCAACGCCGGCAACCTCGAGTGGGGCAAGGCGATGCACGACGATCTGATCGACGCGGTCAACTGGGCGGTCGCGGAGAGCATCGCGCCCAAGGACAAGATCTGCATCATGGGCGGCAGCTACGGCGGCTACGCGACGCTCGCGGGGCTCGCGATGACGCCCGACGTGTTCGCGTGCGGCGTCGACATCGTCGGGCCGTCGAACTTGCTCACGCTGCTCGCGTCGATCCCGACGTACTGGGCGCCGCTGCGCGACGAGTTCTACGCGCGCATCGGCAACCCGAACACCGACGAGGGCAAGGCCCTGCTCGTCGCGGCGTCACCGCTCACGCACGCGAAGGACATCAAGCGGCCGCTGCTGATCGCGCAGGGTGCCAACGACCCGCGCGTGAAGCAGGCCGAGTCCGAGCAGATCGTCGCGGCGATGAAGGCGGCGAAGCTGCCGGTCACGTACGCGCTGTTCCCCGACGAGGGCCACGGGTTCGCGCGGCCCGAGAACAACATCGTGTTCGTCGGCCTCGCCGAGGCGTTCCTGTCCGCGCACCTCGGCGGCGTCTACGCACCGCTGACGAGCGACGAGCTCCTGGCGTCGTCGCTCCAGATCAAGGACGGCAAGAACGGCATCCCCGGCCTGTAGGCCGTCAGCGGCGCACGAAGCTCACGATCGGCTGGAGCGCGGTGCGCGCCGTCGCGCGGAGCAGCTCGCTCTCGCCGACCATGCCGGCGACCGGCGGACCGAACGTGTAATACGACTCGACGAACAGCTCGCCGAGCACCGTCTTGCGCAGCACGGAGTCGCGCAGGTGGCGCAGCATCGTGACGTCGGCCGCGAGCGCCGAGCCGTACGCGGCGGTCGCGACGAAGCAGGCGTCGACCTCGCCCGTGAACCGAGCGGGAGTGGTGAACGCGATCGATGCGACGTCGCCGATGTTCTTGCAGTCATCGATCGCGCGAATGCCGACGGTGTACTCCGTCTCCGGAAGCAGGTTGGGAACCTCGAGCTCCTGTAGCTCGCCCGCGGGGACCGGCACGATCGACGACGGGATCGGGATCGTGTCCGGCGCCTCGAAGTTGTCCGCGGTGAACGGCGTGTCGCCGACGCGGACGCGGATCTCGTACTGGCGCACCGTGCCGGCGACCGCATCGTCGCCGGGCGCGACGAACGACAGCGTCGCTGTGCGGCTCGACAGCGCGCTGATCGCGAGCTGCGCCGGCTTGTTCGGCACGACGACGTCGAGCTCGACGCGCGATCGAACGCGCACGCGGAACGTGCCGTCGGGGTCGGTGACGAGCGCGAGCCGGCCGACGCCGGAGCCCTTCACGTTCGTCGTGATCGTCGCGTCGGGTGCGCGCAGGTCGCCGTCCTCGCCGTCGGGCGCGCCGTAGCCCGCGTACGTGTCGGTCTGCGCGAGGCCCGGCTCGTCGGCGATCGTGAACGGCACGCGATACACGATCGACGGCTGTCCACGGTACGGCTCTCCGTAGTCGGCGAACGTCACGCTCGGTCCGGGGCGCGCGGCCTCCGAGTACGTCGCGTTGTGGTCGTACTCCGTGGACACCTCGACGAACATCACGTAGTCGCCGGTGGCGAGCTCGAACGGCAGCGGCCAACCGATCGTCGCGAGCTGTCCGATCGCCGGCGTCGCCTGCGAGATCGCGTCGTAGGGGTTCATGTCGCGGAACGTGTCGACGCTCGCGCTGTCGGTGCCGGGCGTGCGCGTCATGTCCTGCCGCGGTGGGTACTTGCTCTGCACGTCGGCGACGCGGCGTCCCTTGTCGGTGAACACCGCGTTCGGCGATGCGCAGGTCAGCGCGTCGTAGTGCACCGAATCGGGGCTCTCGGGCGCGGGCGTCAGCGGACGGCAGAAGTGAGTCTCGCGCGAGCTCTCGTTGAACGCGTGCGAGAGATTGTTCTCGTTGCCGTCCTGGAACATGATCGAGTCGAAGCGCTCGGGCTTCTTCGTCGCCCACACCGGGAACGTCGTCGTGCGCCGGCCGTAGGGCCAGCCCGGCGCGCTGTTGAAGTCGAAGCGCCCCGGCCGGTTGCCGAGGCCGTACGTGCCGACCGACTGCGTGATGAACACGGTGTCGATGAAGTTGCCCTGCGTGTCCTCGACCCACACCACGATCTGCGGCGGCATGTTGCGCGCCGGGCGCAGATCGACGCGCGCCTCGGGTTGCATCTGAACGTCGACGACGTGGCACACGCCGGGCGCGGCGACCGCCGGCAACGACACCAAGGACAGACCCAGCGACGCGACGAGGAACCGGCCGACCATCGCCGATCAGGATAGGGCAGTCAGGGCTCGGCGGCGAGTTGCTTCGCCAGCTCGGGGGCCTTCAGTGTGTCATTCCCCACGAGCAGGTACCGCATGCGCTTGTGCCGGTCGTAGACCCGGAAGTGCGGCAATGCGCCGATCTTGTAGTGCTGGGCGACGGGCGTGAAGCCATCGCCGACGTCGACCTTGCGGATCACGATGCGATCGTCGAGGGCGACCTGCACCGCGAGCATCCCGCTGACCACGACGCACGCGCCGCAGTGCTCGCCCCAGAAGTCGACGACCGCGATGTAGCCCGCGGGCAGCTGGGCCTCGATGTCGACGAGCTCGCCCGGCTTGTTGATCTGCACGGACTTCTCGGGTGGCCGCGTGTTCGTCGCGGGCGGCGTCACCGGCGGCGCGGTTCCACACGCGACCAGCACGGACAACGCGACGGCTCTCACGGCGGCGATTCTGCCATGGCCTTCGCCAGGCGCACGACATCGGAGCGCGCGAGACCGGCATGGAACACCTGCTCGAGCTGCAGCCGCTCCCCGGACACCATCTCGCTCGCGCCGAGGCGGATCGTGCCGTCGGTGTCGAGCGTGACCTCGACGAGGACGAGCACGTCGCCGGCGGTCGCCTCGGGCAAGTCGAGCACCGCGTAGCGACTGAGGTGGCGGTTCTCCGACGGATCCGGCGACTCGCCCTCCCAGATGTCGAAGTCGATCCGCGTCTGATCATCCTTGCGCGTCGCGAACACGCGGTGCTCGCGCGTCGGCACGACCGAGCTGCGCGCGATCACCGGCTCGCACGGGCTCCCGTCGCCGCCGCCCATCGACATCATGATCCCGCGCGCGGTGACGTCGATCAGCAGGATGCCCTCGATCGATCCGTCGAGCCGCGCGACCTCGAGCGCCGCGCCGACGGCCACGACCTCCTCGGGGTTCGCGATCACGCGCGGCTCGCGGCCCGTGATCCGCTGGATCTCCTTCCGGATCGCCGGCATGCGTGTCATGCCGCCGACGAGCAACACCTCTTGCACCTCGCTCGGCTTGCGCCCGCAGCGCGCGAGTGCGTCCTTGATCGGCGGCTCGAGGCGCTTCACGAGCGGCGCGGCCCACAGCTCGAGCTCGTCGCGGCGGAGCGCCTTGTCGTACTCGACCGAGCGTCCCGACGGCAGCTGCACGAGCTCGGGGATCTGCACGGAGGTCCCGTTCGCCGACGACAGATCGTGCTTCGCGCGCTGGGCCGTGGTGCGCAGGCGCTCGATCGCGATCGCGTCGCTCGAGATGTCGAACCCCTTCTGCGCGCGCACGTCGCGGACGAGGTTGTCGACCATCGCGTGGTCCACGTCGTCGCCGCCGAGGAACGGATCGCCGGTGGTCGCGAGCACCTCGAACGTCCCGCCCTGCACGTCGACGGCGGCGACATCGAACGTGCCACCACCGACATCGCACACGAGGTAGCGACGATCGGCGCCGCGATGCGCGCCGTGCCCGAGCGCCGCCGCGGTGGGCTCGCTGAGCAGGCGCATCACGCTGATGCCGGCGATCTGCGCCGCGTCCTTGGTCGCCTGGCGCTGCGCGGCGTCGTACCAGGCGGGGATCGTGATCACCGCGCGCGACACCGGCTTCTTGAAGTGCGCCTCGGCGACCTTGCGCAGCTTGTGGAGGATCAACGCGCAGACTTCCTCGGGCGAGACGAGCCGACCGTTGCCGAGCGCGATCCACGTGTCGCCGTTCGGCGCTTCGGCGAGCTCGTACGGCAGCGACCGCGCGAGCTTGCGGATGTCGGGGTGATCGAAGCGCCGGCCGAGCAAGCGCTTCGCGCCGAAGATCGTGAGGTCCGGCGCGTACTCGAGCCCCTCGCGCGCGGCCTCTCCGACGACGGGTCCGTCGGGAGAGAACCACACGAGCGACGGCATCGTCGTCGAGCCTTCCGGCGTCGTCAGGATGCGCGGCGCACCGTCGCGATCGAGCACCGCGACGACCGAGTTCGTCGTTCCGAGATCGATCCCGACCGCCAGGCTCACTGGAACAGCCTCGCGATCGCGGCTCGATCGTGGGCGCCGTGCTGCTTGAGATAGTCGAGAATGCGCGACGCCTCGACGCACTGTTCGTAGTGCGCGAGCGCCGTCTCGAGCTGCGAGGTCGCGAGCATGACCTCGCCCTTCTCGAGCGCCGCGACCGCCGACGCGACGTAGTACAGCGAGCGCAGCGGACGCGAGCGCGGATACACGACGAGCGCCGCGGCGAGCACCTCTTGCGCGTTGTCCGCTTCGCCCTGCACCAGCATCTCCCGCGCGCGCGTCTCGAACGTGTCGCCGCCGTGCACCTGCGGGCCCGAGCCCGACGCCTCGCCGACCGGCGGCGGGATCGACGCCACGGCCGGGCGCTTCGGTGGATCCTGCTTGATCGCCGCGGGCGTGCGGCCCGCGCTCGCGATGTCATCGAAGCCGACGAGCCATCCCGGCGGGGCTTGCACCGTCGCGCCGACCGACGTCGCGCGACCCTCGGCGACGAGCGCCATGCGTAGGCGATCGTAGGCGCGGTTGCACAGGATCGTGAGCTCCTCGGCGAGGTGCGTGATCGCGGCGGCCTTGCGACGCGCGACGAGATCCGGGTGATGCCGGCGTACGAGCCGCAGCCAGCCGGCTCGGATCGCGTCGGCGTCCGCATCGCGGTCGACGCCGAGCACCTCGTGCACCGCCGCCTGGCGCATGCGCTTCAGCTCCGCGGTCAGGTGCTGGAACAGCTGCTTCTCGTCGGCGGGCAAGTCGTCGCTCGCCTGCGCCGTCAACGTCCTCGGCAGCGGTGGCGCCGTTGGCTTCGGCGGATGCGTGGCCGCCCGCGGCTTCGTCGGGGCCTCGACCGCCGGCGCCGGCGCGGAGGGCGGCGTCTTCGCGACGGCCATGCCCGACGCCATGTTCTTGATCCGCTGCACCACCTCGTCGGTGAAGCCGAAAAGCTCGACCTCGATCCACGTCTTGGTGTCGCCATCGATCGGTGATGCCTTCAGCACGGTCCCGTCGATCGCGACGACGACCTCGTTCGGCAGCTCCAGGCCGAGCGTGACGTGGGTGCCGGTCGTCGCGGCGAACGGCACCTTCATCGACAGGAGCTTCCCCTTGCGAAGCTTGCGCGAATAGAACGTCTCGACCTGATCCCAGGTCGCACAACGCACGTGGAGGGTACGCCCTCCCGCCACTACTTGCCCTTCTTGGGCTTCTTGTCCTTGGGATCGACCCAGTCGGGGTCCGGTACCAAGGTGATCGTCTTCTCGAGCGTCGCCTTCTTCGGCGCTTCGTCGATCGGGATGTTCGGGTTGCCGCCGTCGCGCCACTCCTCGTCGGTGATCGAGGCGTAGCCGGGCTTGAAGCCGTCCATCAGCGCGCGCAGCTCGTAGGAGCGACCCGCGATCGTCGGGAACGGCATGCCGGTATCGCCGTAGCCGATGAGCAGCCACACCTCGGCGCCCGGCGGGTTCGTCTGGATGTTGATCGGTCCCTCGCCCGGCACGAAGCCCGTCGGCTCGACGGCGAGGTTCGGCGGGCGCGCGGGGAGTGGCTCCGCGAGGGACTTGCCGTCCTTGCTCTTGCCGGCCGCCTTGAGCGTGATGTTCACGGTCGCCTTGCGCGACGCCGCCGGCGCGACCGCGGAGCCCGAGCCCGCTGTCGGGGCCTCGGGCGTCGACCAGTTCGCCGCGAGCACCTCCGTGTCGACGGACTGATACCCGTCGAGCTCGATGCGGATGCGGTGCATCTGGCTCGACGTCAGCGGGATCGTCTGGAAGTCCGGGCCCGAGCGACCGAGCTTGAGCCACACGCTCGCGGGCCTCGCCTCGGGAGGCTCGATCTTGTAGCTGATCGATCCCTTGTCCTTGAGCGCGTTCTGCCGGCGCTTGCTCTCGGCTTCCGCGTCGAGCTTCGCCTGCTCTTCCTTCTTCTTCTGCTCGGCCGTCTTGGCCTTCTGGTCCTGGTAGACGTAATAGAACGCGACGGCGCCGCCGATCACGACGAGTATCGAGATGATGCCGAGCGCGCGGCTCTTCAGGCGCGGCGGCGGCAGGTCATCCATCTGCGGGATCTCGGGCAGGTTCGCCACCGCGCGCGGCGCGGCCGGCGCCGGCGCCGGCGATGGGCGGACGACGCGACCGTCTTCACTGTCGACAACCTTCGCACTCCCTCCGGGTGTGCTACGCGTCCGACGTTCGTCGGACTTGTCGACGCGCTTCGCCGCCGCTTCCGCGCGGCGCGCCGCCGACTCGAGCTTCTCCGCCGCGACCGTCGCTTGCTCCGCGGCGCTCGACATGCGGCGCACCGGCTCGTCGAGCCCCGCGAGCGCATCCATCGCGGCGCTCTCGTCGCGCGAGTTGGGGCGCGGCGTGCGGACATCGGTCTCCGAGTCGCGGGCGGGAAGCGGCAGCGGCAGCGGCGTGTCCTCGTCCGGATCGTCGAGCGACGGCACGCGCGACGACGAGCGCACCGGCTTGACCTGGACGATCGCTTCCTTCTTCCGCGGATCCATCTGGATCAGCTCGGAGATGGGATCGCGCTTGAACCCGATGTCGTCGACGGAGGTGTGCTCGCGCGAGTCGTCGAGATCCGCGAGCAACGCGTCGAGGCGGTTCGAGCTCGTCGGTGTCTTGGTGTGGCGCGCGTTGATCTCGGCGGCGCGCGAGTCCATCGACGGGCGCATCGGGGTCACGTTGACCGCCGAGTTGCCGAGCGACGCGAGCAGGTCCTCGGTCGCGTCGTCGAGGCCGCTCTCGCTGCCCGCGCGCGTCAGGCCGGCCGCCTTGATCACCTCGCCGCGCGTCGCGATCTCCCAGCGATCGTCCTCGAACGCCTCGAGCAGGTTCTCGAGCAAGTCGGACGCGTTCTTGTAGCGGCGCGTGACGTCGGTATCGAGCGCGCGCTGCACGAGGCGCTCGACCGCGGGTGTAACGTGGAGCGTTCCCGGCGGCGCCTCGCCCGAGAGCATCGTGAACAGCATCGCGCCGCACGCGAAGACATCGGCCGCCGGCGTCGGCTCCTCGCCGACGACGAGCTCGGGCGCGAGGTAGCCCGCGAGCCCGCGCCACAGCGCCGAGTCGGCACCCTGCGCGACCGCGGTGGTCAGCGCGCGACCGACGATGAAGTCGGCGAGACGCACCGTGCCGTCCTCGTCGACGAGCACGCTGCGCGGGTGCACGGCGCCGTGCACGACCTTCGCCTTGTGCGCGGTCGCGAGCGCCTCGACGACGCTCTTGCCGATCGCCGCGGCGACCGGCAGCGGCAGCTTTCCGCCCTGCGCGCGGTTCGCCTTCGCGGACGTGATCAGGTCCTGCACGGTGACGTAGCGCCCCACGCCGCGCGTGACGACCACGACGTCGGGCCCGCCATCCTCGACCGTGACGGTCGGAACGATGTTGGGGTGCTCGAGCTCGGTGACCGAGTGGACCGTCTTTCCGTCGGTCAGCGCGATGCGAAACGACGCCTCGGCCAGCATCCTCGGGTCGACGACCAGGCCGCGCTGATTGCGTTGACCTTCGAACTGCGCGCGGTGGATCGCGCCGTACATGGTCACCGCGAGGCGCTCACTCAGGACAACGCCGGCGATGATCTGCTCGGCAGCTTGGCCACCCACACGTCCACTATAGCAGCGAGAACTGGACCACGATCCACGGCTCGGCAAATAGATAGAAGACCGCGCCGATCGCGAGGAACGGCCCGAACGGCAGCTCGGTGCGCATCAGCGAAGGGGCGTCGGTTGTGGCAGCCGCCTCGGTGGAATCGCCATCGGGCTCCTCGGTAGCGCCACGCATGTGCAGTGTGCGTGCGACGAACAGCAGCGCGAGGCCGAGGCCCGCGAGGACCCCGGCGACGATCGGGTATCGCAGCAGCGTGGCGGCGACCGCGCACGCGAGCACGAGGGCCGAACTTATCGCGAGCATCGCCGGTGTACGCGTGGGTGCGGGCTGGTCGGCCACCCTTTCCTCGGAAGAACCCTCGGGCCCATCGTCCTCCGACGGCTCGGACGGCTCGACCGGCTCGAGCTCGGCCGGCTCGAGGCGGCGCGAGATCACGAGGAACGCGAGCGCGGCGACGCACGCGATGCCGGCGATCGTGTACCAGCTGCGCAGCGCGGAGATCGTGGCGAGCACCGTCGCGCCGACCGCGCCGACCGCGACCAGCGATCCGGCGCGCGACTTCTTTTCGGTCGAGTCGCCGCGCACGAGGACGAGGACGCCGACGATCGATCCGGTCAGCGCACCGAGAAACAGCGACGCGACGACGCCGCGCCAGCCGAGCAGCGCGCCGATGATCGCGAGCAGCATGCTGTCGCCGAGGCCCAGGCCCTCGCGCTCGGCGGCGATGAAGTAGATCTCGCCGATCACCCACGGCAGGCCGTAGCCGATCACGGCGCCGACGAGCCCGACCCACCACGGCTGGCCGATCAGGAGCGACAGCCCGTAGAAGACGAGCACCGACCACACGCGGTGCAGGATCAGCTTGTGATCGATGTCGATGAACGCGATCACGACCATCGTGAAGCAGAACGCGCTGCTGACGGCGAACCGCAACAGCCGGTGATCGAACGGCTCGAACAGCGCGCCCGCGACGACGTTCATGTGCCACGCGAACCCGAACAGCGCGCCGGTCAGCGCCTCGACGATCAGGTAGCGCGGCGAGAACGGGGCGTGGCACGAGCGGCACTTCCCGCGCAGCCACAGCCAGCTAAGCAGCGGGACATTGTCGTACCAGCGGATCGGCGTCTTGCAGGCGAAGCAGTGCGAGCCCGGGGCGACGACCGACCGCCCTTTGGGGTGCTCCTTCGTCGGGGGCCAGCGATAGATGCAGACGTTCGCGAAGCTGCCCCAGAGAAGCCCCAGGACCACGGCGAACGCGTATGCGCTCCAGGAGGTCGCGAGGGGTTCCAGCTCGGCGAGCACCTGTCTCCACTCTAGTGTAGAACTCGCCCATGAGCCGGTTCGCGATCGCATGTTTGGCCGTCGTCGGGCTGGGCTGCAGTCGCGCGCAGGGCGTCGAGGACAAGGAGCTCGGCAACCTCGTCGTCGCGCCGGCCGTGTCGACCGAGCCGATCACGACGGCGCGCGCCGCGGCCGAGCCTGCCGAATTGTCACGCGCCCTGATGCAGCCGTTCGACGCGGTCATCGCCGCGCTCGGTCCGCACCGCACGCAGATGACGCAGGTGACGGTGGTCGAGGAGGCGGGCAAGGTGACGAGCGAGCTGACCGAGACGACGGTGATCGAGCTCGGCGACAAGGCGGCGTACCACGGCACCTATGGCAACACGGCGGACTACGGGCGAGAGGTCATCTTCGACGGGACGTCGCTGTTCCTGCGCCCGCGCTACCAGCGC
Source organism: uncultured Kofleriaceae bacterium (assembly GCA_964617845.1). Classification (GTDB taxonomy): domain Bacteria; phylum Myxococcota_A; class Polyangia; order Haliangiales; family Haliangiaceae; genus JABFXX01. The sequence continues at coordinate 185,470 of CAZUAR010000005.1, forward strand.
TGGCACCAGCGCGCGCCGGAGTCCCCGACGGAGGCGGCCGAGCAGCGCGACAAGTTCTACGCGCCGATCGCCGCGACGTGGGAGCTGGTCGCGCCGGCGGTCGAGCTGATCGACAAGGGCAACGCGGACGTCGCGGGACGCAGCGGACGCAAGATCGAGATCCGCAAGGCGCCGAAGGCGGCGCCGAATCCGCCCGAGAAGCTCGTCCAGCGCAAGTGGCGCGAGGCGCGCGTGATCGAGGACGTGTCGGGCGAGGTCATCCTCGACGCGGAAAAAGCGGTTCCCCTCTCGGTCAAGCTCGCAGGTACGATCTCGTTCATGCGCGACGGGCGCCGGTTCAACATGAAGGTGACGCTGACCAGCGCGGTGACGGCCGTGTCCGCGTCGGCGATCGCGCCGCCCGACAAGGCGGAGGTCGTCGCGACGCCGGAGCGCCTGCGCGAGGTCGATGACCGCGACAAGCTGCTCGAGGGCATCGCACCGCCGACGCGCCGCCAGGGCGAGAGCGCGCAGGAGAGCGCGACGCCATGACGCTCGCCCTCGCGACGCGGCGCGACTACCTCGACAAGCACCGGCGCATGATCATCGCGCGCGCGGTGGTCGGCAGCCTCGCGAGCGTGCTGCCGCTGCCGTTCGTCGACGACTGGGCGAAGGAGAAGGTCCTCGGCTCGGGCTACAAGCGCATCGCGGCGATGCACGGCGTCGACCTCGACGACGACGCGGTGAAGTCGCTCGTCCACGGCAACACGCCGCCCGCGCCGATCGCGGAGTGGGCGGCGAGCGGCATCGTGTATCGCATCGCGACCCTCGCGGCCAAGCGCGTGCTGTTCGTGGTCGCGACGGTCAACCGCGCGCGCGCGGCGTCGTCGCACTACGTCGCGATGACGCTGTTCGATCACTACTGCGCGAAGCTGCACGTCGGCGCGGGGCTCGACGGGAAGACCGCGCTCGCGCTGCGCGAGGAGATCACGCGCTCGATCAACCAGACGCCCGGTGCGCTCGCGTTCACGCCGTTCCGTAAGGGCGCGCTCGCGGCCGCGCGCGCCACGCTCCGTGCACCGCTCGAGCTCGCGGACCTCGCGAGCGGTGGTGCGCTGCGCCGGATGCTCGCGAAGAAGTCCGAGGTCACCGAGGGCGAGGCGATCGACGCGCTCGAGCAATCGATCGAGCAGGCGCTGTCGCAGAAGACCAACTTCCTCTCGCGCACCGTCGCTGCCGTCGAGGTGCAGCTGTCGGCCGACGCGAATCCGTTCCTCGACACCGCGCTCGACACGCTCGATCGACGGTGGAAGGCGCGCGTGGCTGCAGGCATCGATTCGTGAGCGAGGCTGTCCCCGAGAGAGCCGCGCTCGCGAGCGCGAAGCGCGTGGTGGTGAAGATCGGCAGCCGCCTGCTCGCGGAGAGCCCGGCGAGCCGTCCCGCGACCGTCGCCGACCAGGTCGTCGAGCTGCGGCGGCGCGGCGTCGAGGTGATCGTCGTCAGCTCCGGTGCGATCGCGCTCGGCATCAAGCGGCTCGGCCTCGCGAAGCGCCCGCACGAGATGCCCGCGCTCCAGGCGGCCGCCGCCGTCGGCCAGAGCGCGCTGATGCAGCACTGGGAGCACGCGTTCGCGGCGCACGGCATCGCGATCGGCCAGGTGCTGCTGACCCACGATGACCTCGGCGATCGCCGGCGCTTTCTGTCCGCGCGACTCACACTGCGTGCGCTCCTCGATCACGGCGTCGTCCCGATCATCAACGAGAACGACACGGTCGCGACCGAGGAGATCAAGTTCGGCGACAACGATCAGCTCGCGGCGCTGGTCGTGAACCTCGCGAGCGCGGATGCGCTCGTGATCCTCACGGACGTCGAGGGGGTGCGCGACGCGAACGGCGTGCGCATGCCCGTCGTGCGCGACATCGAGCGCGAAGCCGCGCCAGTCGCGGGCGGCTCGACGAGCGGCGTCGGCTCCGGCGGCATGGCGAGCAAGGTCGGCTCCGCGCGGATCGTGACGCGCACCGGTGTGCCCGCGATCGTGGCGCCGGGTCGCGAGGCCGACGTGATCACGCGGGTGATGGCCGGTCAGGATCTCGGGACGCTGTTCGTGCCGCCGCGGCTGGTGCAGGGCGGCAAGCTGTCGTCGAGGAAGCACTGGATCGCGTTCGGCGCGAAGCCCGAAGGGCGGCTCGTCGTCGACGACGGTGCCGAGCGCGCCCTCAAGACCGGCGGCAAGAGCCTGCTTCCGGCGGGCATCCGCGAGGTCCACGGCGAGTTCGAGCTCGGTGAAACCGTGAGCGTGGTGAACGCCAATAACGTTGAAATCGCACGCGGTCTCGTCGCATATCCAGCCGCCGACCTACGAAGGATCTCGGGCTTGCAATCGGGTGCTATCGAGGCCAGGCTGGGTTACAAGTCCATCGACGAGGCGATCCACCGAGATGATCTCGTGATCCTGTGAGCAGCGCGCTACCGAACGTGAGCGGTCAGCTTCCGAGCCAAGACCACGCGAAGATCGTTCGCGACGTCGCGGAAGCCGCACGCCGAGCGTCGCGCCTGGTCGCGAAGGCCGACGCCGCGACGCGGACACGGGCGCTGGTCGCGATCGCCGAGGCGATCGCGGCGCAGGCGCCGGACATCCTCGCGGCGAACGCGAACGACGTGGCGAACGGCAAGGCCGCCGGGCTGTCCGCCGCGATGATCGATCGCCTCGCGCTCGACGAGTCGCGCGTTCACAAGCTCGCGAAGGCCGTCACCGAGGTCGCCGCACAGCCCGAGCTGCTCGGTCGCGTCGACGTTCACGACGTGCGCCCGAACGGCCTCGACGTCTCGCGCGTTCGTATCCCGCTCGGCGTGATCGCGATGATCTACGAGGCGCGCCCCAACGTGACCACCGACGCGGCGGCGCTGTGCCTCAAGGCGGGCAACGCGTGCATCCTGCGCGGCGGTCGCGAGGCGATCGAATCCAACCGCGCCCTGCTCGGCGCCGTCCACGCGGGCCTCGCGCGCGCGGGCCTGCCCGCCGACGCCGTGCAGCTCGTGCCGGTGATGGACCGCGAGGCGATCGCCGAGCTCGTCAAGCTCGACGAGCTGATCGACCTGTGCATCCCGCGCGGCGGGGAGGGCTTGATCCGCTTCGTCGCCGACCACGCGCGCGTGCCGGTGATCAAGCACTACAAGGGCGTCTGCCACATCTACATCCACTCGACGAACGACGCCGACGCGTCCGCCGCGATCGTCGCGAACGCGAAGGTCTCGCGCCCGGGCGTGTGCAACGCCGTCGAGACGGTGCTCGTCGATCGCAGCGTCGCCGATCGCGTGATCCCCGCGCTCGTCGCGGCGATGCCAACGGTCGAGCTGCGCGGGGATGACGCCGCCCGCGCGATCGCGCCGATGCGCGCGGCGACCGAGGACGACTGGTACGCCGAGTACCTCGACCTCGTGCTCGCGGTCCGCGTCGTGGACGGGCTCGATGCCGCGATCGCGCACATCGAGACGTACGGCTCGTCCCACACCGAGTCGATCCTCACGACCGACGCCGCGATCGGCGAGCGCTTCGTTCGCGAGGTCGACTCCTCGACGGTGATGGTCAACGCATCGACGCGGTTCGCGGACGGTGGCGAGCTGGGCCTCGGCGCCGAGATCGGGATCTCCACCACGCGCCTCCACGCCTACGGCCCGATGGGAGCCGAGGGCCTCACCACGCTGAAGTTCGTTGTTCGCGGCACTGGCCAAGTAAGGAACGCATGACCCAGAAGAAGAAGAGCGCAGCGAAGCCCGTCACCAAAGGCAAGGCTCGATCCGTCCCCGCCGGCGATCCGCCCGCGAAGTCGACGAGTACCGAGGGCCTCGACGGTGCGATGAAGGCTCTCGCCCTCGCCCTCGACAAGAAGGCGCTGGAGCCGGTGCTGCTCGACGTGCGCGACCTGTGCTCGTTCTGCAACTACCAGCTCGTGCTGTCCGGTCGCTCGGACCGCCAGGTCGACGCGATCGCCGACGGCATCAGCGCGGGCCTCAAGCAGGACGACCTGCGTCCGATCGGCTCCGAGGGTGCGCGCACCGGCCAGTGGGCGCTGCTCGACTACGGTGACTTCGTCGTCCACGTGTTCCTGCACTCCGCGCGCGAGCACTACGATCTCGAGGGCCTGTGGAACGACGCGCCGCGCGTGCACATCGACGTGCCGCCCGAGGCGCGGATCCCGGCCGACGAGGTCTACGACACCGCGGTCTCGTGAAGCTGACGCTCTCCGTCGTCGGGCGCCTCAAGGAGCGCTACTTCGTCGACGCCGAGGACGAGTACCGCAAGCGATTGCGCCCGTTCTGCTCGCTGACCGTGACCGAGTCCAAGGACGAGCAAGCGATGATCGCGTCGCTGCCACCGAACGCGCATCTCTACGCGTTCGACGAGCGCGGCCAATCGATGACGTCGGTCGCGTTCGCGAACGACATCCTCGGTCACGAGCAACAGCACGGCGGCGGCGCACCGGTCGTGTTCGCGATCGGCGGCGCCGACGGACACAGCGACCTGCTGCGCCAGCGCGCGAGGAAGCTGATCTCGTTCGGCCAGCTGACGATCGCGCACCGCCTGGTGCGCTTGCTCGTGCTCGAGCAGCTCTACCGCGGCTTCAAGATCCTCCGCGGCGAGCCGTACCACCGCGACTGAATCAGCCGCGCAAGAGGCCAACGAGTGCACCGCCCGTCATTCCGAGAATGACCGCGGCGCCGGCGACGTGAAGGATCGGCAGCCCCGCGAGAAGTCCGATCGCGAGGCCGATCGCGAACGCGCCCGGCGCGGCCTTCGCCGCTCCGTTCCACGCCCTTCGCGCGCTCTTCACTACTTGCCCCAGGTATCCCAGATGCCCTTGGCAGCGCCACCGATGTACCCGGCGGTACGGCCGATGCCGTAGCCGAGGCCCGCACCGGCCGCCGTTCCCGCCGCCCAGCCCGGGACCGATCCGATGCCGGGGATCGCGACGGCTCCGCCGCCCGCGCCGATCACGCCGCCGGCAACACCGCCGACCGCCGCGCCGGCAGCGCCGACGTGATCCGATCCGGCCTTGGCCGTGTTCGCGACGTGACCCCAGTCAACGCCGCCATTGATCGTGTCGAGAGATGCGATATCGAGCTCGGTGAGGTTGTTCATGCCGGCCGGTGGTGCAGAGCGAATACCAACGCGAGGCCCACGCAGTTTCGATAACTAACACCGCGCGGCGGCGCGCGACGTGTCTCCCGCGCTGTACGTATCGTCAACCAACGATGTCGATCGGGTACGGTCGGGCATGTCCGAGCCCGGCCCCGCTCTCGCGTTCGTGTTGCTGGCGAATGCCGAACTGCCCGATCCCGCCAACGTCGTGGCGTCGGCGCAGAAGCTCGGCGTCACGCTGTCGGTCACCGGCGAGGGGGAGACGCAGATGTACGACGCCGGTGACGGCCGCACGCTGATCGTGATGACGATGCCGGCGCCGCATCCCGACGCACCGACGATGGCCTTCGGCCCGACCTCCGTCGATCCCGAGGATGCCGCCGGCGCGCCGGCGCACCTGATCGTCACCGCGCTCGGGCTGTCCGGAACCGCGCGCGAGCGAGACACGACGATGGCGATGCTCACCGCCGCCGTCGTCGATAGCGTCCCGGCGGTCGGCGCGATGCTCGGGCACGGCGCGCTGTTTCACAAGGCGAAGGTGTTCTCGGGCCTCGCCGCGCTCGGCGCGCAGCAGGGCGCGATCCCGTCCGAGCTGGCGGTCGACATCGCGACGGAGCGCGTGAGCGAGTCGCGCATGGCGTTCCGCACGTTCAACCTGCCGCGCTACGGCCGCGAGAACTTCTACGTGACGTGTCCGATCAAGGGCAAAGGTGCGCTCGACTTCGTCATGGGGCTCGTGCGGTGGATGCTGAACGATCCGGACAAGCAGCTGCCGACGGGCGAGACGGTCGGCCGCTCCGCCGACGAGAAGATCACGATCCATCGCGTGCAGAGCCCCGAGGGCGAGACGCACATCCGTCTCGATCTGCCCGACGTCTAACCTAGCGACGCGCGAACATCGTGGTGAGCTGCTTCGCGAGCTGCTTCGCGCTGACCTTGCGCGCGGGCGCGATGAAGATCGTGTCGTCGCCCGCGATCGTGCCGATCACCGTGTCGAGGCGCGCCTGGTCGACGAGGGCGGCGATCGCCGGCGCGACGCCGGGCCGCGTGTGCACGACGACCATCGCGTCGCCGTCGATGATGCCGACCACGAGATCGGCCATGGCCGCGAGCTGCGCGGGCTCCTCGCCGGTGCGAGCGGTGAAGCCCTCGAGCTCGTAGGCGGTGCCGCCGTCGGGGAGCGAGACGCGGCGCGCCCGCAGCTTCGCGAGGTCGCGCGACAGCGTCGCCTGCGTGACGTCGTAGCCGCGCTTGGTGAGCAGCTCGCCGAGCTCGGCCTGCGTGGCGACGTTGTGCGTGCGCACGAGCTCGACGATCGCGGCGCGGCGCGCGCGGGTGTCCGTCGACAACCTCGACAACCGCGACGGGGACGGCATCACGTGCCCTCCGTTCGCACGATGGTGCCGACGCCGCGGTCCGTGAACAGCTCGGCGATCACGTTGTGGGGCGTGCGGCCGTCGATGAGGTGCACCGCGTGCACGCCGCCGGCGAGCGCATCGAGGATCGCCGTCGCCTTGAGCGCCATGCCGCCGTGGACGATGTGACTCGCGAGCTTCGCGCGCAGCGTGGTCGGCGTGAGGTCGGTGACGAGCTCGCCGTTCTCGACGATGCCCGCGGCGTCGGTCATGTAGATCAACTTCTCGACGCCGAGCGCCTTGGCGATGCCCGCCGCGACGGTGTCGCCGTTCATGTTGAACACCTCGCCTTCGGGGCCGATGCCGATCGGGGTGACCACCGGGATGTAGTTCTGCGCGAGGAGCGACTCGAGGAACGTGCGGTTCACCTCGGTGAGCTCGCCGACCTGGCCGAGGTCCTGCCCGTCGGTGCGCACGAGCTTCCTGGCGCGCAGCAGGGCGGCGTCCGAGCCCGACAGGCCGATCGCGTGCGCTCCGCGCCGGTTGAGCAGACCGACGAGATCCGCGTTGATCGCATCGAGCACGCTCTCGACGGTGTCGATGTCGCCGGCCGGCGTCACGCGCAGGCCGTCGACGTACGACGTGGCGCTGCCGCGCGCCTCGAGCGCTCGCGTGATCGCCGCGCCGCCGCCGTGCACCACGATCGGCGAGAGCCCGACCGAGTGCAGCAGCATGACGTCGTCGCAGAACGCGCGCAGCACGGCGTCCTTGGTGAGCGCGCCGCCGCCGACCTTGATCACGCAGCGCTTGCCGCGAAACCGCGAGATGTAGCCGAGCGCCTCGACGAGCACGCTGCGCTTGAACGACGGCGTGTAGTTCGTCAGCTTGTTGTCCGTGCCCGTGCCGCCGTCGGCCTTCTCCACGATCAGCGACGTGTAGTCCGCGTTGAGCTTCACGTAGTCGTACGAGAGGTCGCAGCCGTACGCCTTCGCGACGTGATCGCCCGCGCGTAGCTCGACGACGATCGCGCACTCGGGATCGCGCAACCGCGCCTTGATCGCCGCGCGATCGAACGGCAGCGGCGAGCGGTCGTACACGTTCACGCCCTGGATCGTCACGCGCGCCTGATGCGGATCGATCGCGAGATCGAGCGATCCGACGCGCGCCCCCACGGTCGCGAGGATGCGCCCCCAGTTCGGGTCCGCGCCGAAGATCGCGGCCTTCACGAGCGGCGAGCCGCAGATGCTCCGCGCCAGATCGCGCGCGACGTCGTGCGTCGGCGCGCCGGCCACGTGCACCTCGAGGCGCTTCGTAGCGCCCTCGCCGTCCGCCGCGATCTCGCGCGCCATCTCGTCGAGCAGCTCGACGAGCGCGGCCGTGAACACGTGATAGCCCGTCGAGTCCACGCGCGTGATCCGCGCGTTCTGGGCGCGCCCGTTCGCGAGCACGAACACGCTGTCGTTCGTGCTCATGTCGCCGTCGATCGTCAGCTGCTCGAACGTCTCGCGCGTCGCGCCATCCAGCGCCGCGTCGAGCACCCGCGCGTCGATCGCGCAGTCGGTGACGATCACCGCGATCACCGTCGCCAGCTGCGGCGCGATCATGCCGCTGCCCTTGCACACCGCCGCGAGCGTCACGGCAACGCCATCGATCTCGACCGTCCGCGACGCGAGCTTCTTCGTCGTGTCGGTCGTCATGATCGCCTCGGCCGCCTTCTCGGGATCGGGGCCCAGCGCCGCGACCGCCGCGGCCATCGCCTTCACCGGCTTGTCCGCGGGCATCGGCATGCCGATCACGCCGGTGCTCGCCGACACCACGGCGCTGCGGTCGACGCCGAGCTCCTTCGCCGCCGCGGCGATGATCATCGCTACCGCCTCGGCCCCACCCGGCCCGGTGATCGCGTTCGCGTTGCCGCTGTTCACCACGATCGCGCGCACGCCGTTGGCCGGCAGCCGCGCCTCGCTATCGACGACGGGCGCCGCCTTCGCGCGGTTGATCGTGAACGCGCCCGCGCACGCCGCCGGCGTATCGGACACGAACAGCGCGAGGTCGGGGCGCATCGGCTTGATGCCACACGCGACGCCCGAGAATCGGAAACCAACGGGGAGCTTCATCCGTGCCTCGCCAGGTGCCCAAGTCCCGTCATGCGGCCCAGGCCCAGCATGACGTTGAGATTTTCGATCGCCTGCCCTGCCGCGCCCTTGAGCAGATTGTCGATCGCCGCGGTGACCACCGCGACCTCCCCGTTCACCGCGATCCCGAGGTGCGTCTCGTTCGTGCCGACGACCTTTCGCAACGACACGTCCTCGGCGGTATCGAACACGCGCACCGTGGGATCGCCGGCGTAGTCGTCGCGGAACAGGCGCGTGAGGGCATCGGAAGTGCGCGGTTCGCGAAGCACCACGGTGGTCGTCGCGAAGATGCCGCGCGCGATCGGAAGCAGGTGCGTGGTGAGCATGATCCGCGGCGCACCCGCCGTCGAACCCGTCCCCGTTCTCGAACCCGTGCTCGCACCCGCCGTGCTCGAACCCGCCGTGCTCGCACCCACCCCCGTGCTCGAACCCGCACGTGCGCTCCTCGACGCAGCGACGCGACCGAGCGCCATCTCGATCTCCGGCACGTGCTGGTGCCGCAGCACCTTGTACGCGCGTACGTTGTCGTGCAGCTCGCCGAGGCTGAGCGCCTCGTCCTTCGACTTGCCCGCGCCCGTGACGCCGGAGCTCGCGGACACGACGACGTGCTGCGCGACGAGGTCATGCCGCACGAGCGGGGCGATCGCGGTGATGATGCACGTCGCGTAGCACCCGGGGTTCGCCACGAGCGACGAGGTGGCGACCTCGTCGGCGAACAGCGACGTCAGGCCGTAGACCGCGTCGGCGGAGGCGCGGTGCGCGTTCGACAGATCGATGACCTTGGAGCCCTTCGCGCGGAGCTGCGCGGCGAGGCCCGGCGCTGCCTCGTGCGGCACCGCGAGGAGCGCGATGTCCGCCGGCGTCTCGAGCGCCTGCTGCGTCGTCACGAACGACAGCGTGCACGCACCGCCCGCGATCGACGACACCGGCTTGCCCGCGTGGGTGTCACTCGCGGCGCAGACGAGGCGGACGTGAGGGTGCAGCGGCAAGAGCTTCGCGAGCTCGAGGCCCGTGTAGCCCGCGGCCCCGAACAGCGCGACGCTCGCATGCAGCATGTGCATACTTATGCGCCTTTCCTGCGTATATGCAAGGGTTGTTATGCAGGATCGCGGGCGTCAGCCGACGCGCTTGCCGTCGCGAAAGATTCGGCCCGTCTGGGTCGCGGTGACGCCGAAGAGCACGCTCGCGGCGCCTTGCTCGATCGAGCGCGGGGCACCGCGCCCGCCCATGTCCGTGCGCACCCAGCCGGGGCACGTCGAGTTCACGCGGATCTGCCGCGGCGCGAGCTCGCGCGCGAACACGCGGGTCAGCGCGTCGAGCGCGGCCTTCGAGACGCCGTACGCGTCGGTGCCCCAGCCCTTGCCGCCGCCGGCGACGAAGCCCCGCATCGCCTCGACGAGCGCGTCGCGCGTCAGCGCCGGGTCGGCGAGCAGCGCGCGGTGCGCGGCGTCGAGGTTGTCGAGGTCTCCGAGGCCGCTCGTGACGTTCGTGATCGTGGCGCCATCGACAAGGAGCGGCAGCATCGCATGCGTGACGCGAAGCGGGCCGAAGAAGTTCGTCTCGATCGTGGTCGCGACGCCGCCGGGTCCGCGCGCGACGCCGTAGACGCCCGCGTTGTTGACGAGCGCGTCGAGGCGAATCGCGCCATCGCGCAGCTTCTGCGCGCAGCTCGCGACCGAGGCATCGCTCGTGACGTCGAGCTCCACGGCCTTGAGCCGGCCGCCGGTGTCCTTGCGCAAGCGCGCCGCCGCGGAGTCGCCGTTCTTCTTGTCGCGCGAGCCGACGAGCACGTCCCAGCCCTCGGTCGCGAGCACGCGCGCCACCTGCTGGCCGATGCCACGGTTCGCGCCGGTGATGAGAGCGCTGCGCGCCACGCGTGCATGCTACGCAAACGCGCGCGCGAGGACAGCAGCGCCGGCGATCAGAACGCGATCGCCTCGCACAGCTGCGTCGGGATGCACGCGCCCGTGTAGCAGCTGTTGGCGACGCCCGGGGTGGTGCCGCTCGGGCACGACGGCGGGACCTGGCGGCACGCGGCCGGCGTGCACTCGCCCGGATCGGTGCGCGCCTCGGGGATGCACTGGCGGAACGCGGCGCCGATGCACGCCTCGGGGGTGAACGCGTTGCACTGGCCGGGCTCACCGTCGTAGAGCGCGGTGCAGTCCGATTGCCACGCGCACTGCTCGGCGTCGAGGCCCTCACAGCGCTCGACGTCGGGCGCCGGGCCCGTGTTGAGCGGGTAGCAGCCCATGTAGTCGTCGACGCCCGTCCACTGCGAGTAGTAGTCGTCGTGCGAGCGCGCGACGCGGCACTGACTGTCGGCCATGCACGCGGACTCCGAGAGGCCGATGCACGGCGACGCGCACTCGCCCCACGGCGGGATGTAGATCGCGCCGCCGGGGCACGGGCCGCACTGGTCATCGCAGGTCGGCTGCGTGAACGTCTGACACGCGAGCGTGTCGGGGTTCACGAGGCGCTGCGAGTAGCCCTCGGCGATCGCGGGTCGAACACAGGGATCGTCGTCGGCGTCATCGCCTCCGTTGAACCAGAGCTGACAGCCGGGAACGAGGGCAAGCGTGACGACGATCGAGGCGAGGCGCATGCCCTCGATTTCAGCAAGGCCCCTGCCACGACGGCGGTCCCAGATCTCGGGCACCTACAACGAGAGCGCCTCAGATTTCCGAGCGGGCTCGCCGAAACCCTCGCGATTTCCCGCGCGTGTACGAACGCTGCACAGCTAACGGCGGGCGCGACGCGGCGCGAAGAACGCGCTCATCGCATTGCGCGAGCGCATCACCTGCACCGGCACATACGCCGGCTCGGCCGGGTCGTGGTTCTGGTACTGCTCGAGGTGAAACATCGTGAAGCCGAGCCGCGTGAACATCATGGGAACGGACACAGCAACCGCGGGACCATTGCGGCGCATTCCCTAACGGCTCGATAGGTCACGCGCCAACGTCGCATGCGTGCCAGTACGGCACTCACGGCCGCCGGGCGCTCGCCGTTTCGACCGGGCGAGGATCGGCGCGAGGCGCTCGGGGTCCGGCGCGAGCTACGCGCGGTTCTTCGCCTTCATCGCGCGATCGATCTCGCGCTTGTCGTCGGCCTCGCGCTTGGACTCGCGCTTGTCGTGCTGCTTCTTGTGCGTCACGAGGCCGAGCTCGATCTTGACGAAGGGCCCCTTGAAGTAGAGCGCGAGCGGGATCAGCGTGAAGCCCTTGAGCTGGACCTTGTCGCCGAGCTTGGCCAGCTCGTGCTTGTGCAGGAGCAGCTTGCGCACGCGATCGACATCGTGCCCCCAGCGGTTCGCCTGCGCGTACTCGTTGATCTGAATGCCGTGCAGATACGCCTGCCCTTTGCGGATGTCGACGAAGCCGTCGGCGATCGTGACCTTCGCCTCGCGCAGGCTCTTCACCTCGGAGCCCTTGAGCGCGACGCCCGCCTCGATGCGCTCGTGGATATGGAAGTCGTGCGACGCCTTGCGGTTCGTCGCGATGACCTTGAGGATGGGTTCGCCGGTCTTCGCCATCACCACTCGCCGACGTTGGGCATCGATGTCCACGGCTCCGCGGGCGCCTTCGCCTCGCCTCGCTGCAACAGCTCGACGGAGATGAGGTCGGGCGAGCGGACGAACGCCATCCGTCCGTCGCGCGGCGGGCGGCTGATCGTGTACCCGAGATCGACGAACCGCTGGCACGCGGCGTAGACGTCGTCGACCTCGTACGCGACGTGCCCGAAGTTGCGCCCGACGGTGTACGCGTCTTGCTGGTCCCAGTTGTGCGTGAGCTCGATGTTGGGCGAGTCGGAGTCGTTCTCGCCGAGGAATACGAGCGTGAAGCGGCCCTGCTCGCTGTCGCGCCGACGGATCTCGCGCAGGCCGAGCCCGTCGCAGAAGAAGCGGAGGGCGGCAGGCAGGTCGCGCACGCGGATCATCGTGTGCAGGTAGCGCATGGCGCTGACTTAGCAGATTTCGGTAAGCTCCTGAACATGAGCAACGTGTTGGTGAACTTCCGCCTGAACCCCGACCGCCCGGTGCGGTTGAAGTGGCTCGCGACGGACGGCGTGCCAGGCGACGGGTACAAGGCGCAGATCACCGCCGTGAAGGTGAAGCAAAAGAAGATCGAGATGGACCGCTCCGCGATCCTCGAGCAATCCGCCCCCGATCCCGCGGGTGGCATCGGCGGCTACCTGGTCACCTTCAACGGGATGGTCGGTTTTGGCGACGACCACCCGGACCGCAAGTTCGTCGAGACGCTCGAGGATGCCGAGATCGAGTACGAGCTCTCGTTCGTCCACGAGGAGAGCGAGCGCGTCGCGGTCGAGGATCAGGACTACAAGATCCTCGAGCGCCCGAGCGCGATGGCCCATCGCATCAGCGGCCGCGCCAAGACCAGCCCGGTTACCTGATGCGCGAGGACACGCCGAGTCGCACGGCGCAGTGGGTCGCCGCGGCGCGGGCGCTCGGGATGCTGCTCCCCGACGAGGTTCGTGTCGCCGACGATCCCTACGGGCTCGCCTTCACGTCGACGCGGCTCGCCGCCCTGCTCGCCGAGAGGGGGCCCAAGGCCCTCGCGCAGCTGCCGGGGATGCGCACGTGGATCGTGTACATGCAGATCCGCACGAAGCTCCTCGACGACGCCGTGCGCCGCTTCGTCGAGGACGGCGGCGACCAGGTCGTGCTCCTCGGCGCGGGCTTCGACTGCCGCGCGCTTCGCTTGCCCGAGCTCGCGCACAGCACGGTGTTCGAGGTCGATCACCCGGCGACACAGGGCCACAAGCAAGCGACGCTCGCGCGGCTCGGCGTCGACTCGCCCGCGCACTACGTGACGTGGGACTTCGAGACGCGGCCGCTCGACGAGCTCGGCGACGCGCTCGTCGATGCGGGCCACGATCCCGAGCGCCCGACGCTGACGATCTGGGAAGGCGTGACGATGTACCTGACCGAGTCCGCGATCGACGCATCGCTGCGCGCGGTCGCTCACTGGAGCGCACCGCAGTCGCTGCTCGCGATGACGTACATGTCGAAGGAGCGGATGACCAGGACGTCGCTGACCTCCCGCGTGCTTCGCGCCGCGGTCGCGAGCCTCGGCGAGCCGTTCAAGTGGGGCTCCTCCCCCGACGAGCTGGCGCCGTTCCTCGAGGAGCGCGGGTGGAGCGTCCTCGACGACATCTCGACGCAGGAGGCGGCCGAGAAGCTCATGCCACCCGACCTCGCCCGCACCGTCCGCAGCGCCGATAGCCGTGTCGCCCTCGCCGTGCGATCGTGAATAGATCGCACGGGGGCCACGTGCGTTCGTACGTGCCGGCCGTGCGTTCGTTAGGATAACTCTATGTGGCGCGCCTTCCTGGTGCTCGGAGTCCTCGGCGGTACCGCCGCGGCCGCTCCTCGGGCCGAGTCGATGAGCTTCGGGGCTCACTCGATCATCGTGCCGTCGAAGAAGCTGGCGTACGTGATGACCGAGTCGAGCAAGAGGCCCGAGCTCGTCGCGGTGGATCTCGCGACCGGCAAGCGGCGCTGGACCTCGACGGCCGCGCTCAAGCCGATCGGCGTCCGCGGTGATTCGCTCGTCGCGCTCGACGCCGCGGGCACCGCGATGCTGCTCGATGCGCGCACCGGCGCGAAGGCGAAGCAGTGCACGTCGATCGCCGGCGTGACCGCTCCCTTCGTCGACGGGCTCGGCGTTGGTCAGAGCGCGTCCGGCTACGATGACGGGAAGACGCTGTACCTCCACTGGACACGCGACACGCACTACGCCGGCGGCGCCGCGCCATCGCCCGACGAGGAAGCTCGCTCGCGCACGCACAGCGAGGCGACCTGGGCGATCGATGTCGCCGCGTGTCGCGCGAGGAAGGCCACGCTGCCATCGGTGGCGCCGGTGAACCTCCCGGCGACGACGGACATCGTCACCGCGAGCGGAAAGACCGCGCGCCTCGAGCGCGACGCGAAGACCAGCTCGTTCACGCTGATCCCCGCGAGCGCGTCGAAGCGCATCGATCTCACCGAAGGCGATCCCACACGCACGCAGGCGTCGCTGTCCGTCGACCGCCGCCACGTCGCCTGCGGCGCGCCCGTGAAGAACATCGCGGTCTTCGATCTCGAGACCGGCGCGGTCGCGCACCCGGCCCCGTTCCACCTCGGGCTGCCGTGGATCTACGTCGGCAAGACGATCATCGCCGGCGGCGGTGCCGTCCGCGCGCTCGATGCGGCGAGCGGCAAGGTGCTGTGGAGCGTCGCGGAGCGAGCGACCGGCTACGACGGTCCCTACCCGCCCTCCGCTGCGCGCTGATCACGTCACAGCGCGGCGGGCACCCAGTAGTCGCGCGGGTAGAGCCGGCGCAGCGCACCGCCGACCGCGGACGTCAGGTAGTCCGCGTACGCGTCGAGCTGCTTCGTCGGGCCGATCACGAAGTCGACGCCATCGGGCGCCGGGGTGCCGTAGCCCGGGATGACCTTGCCGTAGACCTCCGGCATGCGGTCGAACAGCTGCTGCGCGAGATCGGGGCGCTTCGCCGCGGCGAGCACCTGCGTGCGCAGCGCACGGACCTTGTCGGGCGTGCGACCGTCGACGAGATCGGCGGCCATCGCCCACGCGCGGCTCTCGTAGCCCTCCGCGATGCGCGACTTGAACGCCTTCGCGATCGCGTAGCGCGCGATGTTCGCGTCCGGCTTCGCGCGCTTCAGCTGATCGATCACGAAGCGCAGCGTCTGCGGCAAGAGCGGACAGCGCTCCGCGTAGTACTCGAGCTGGCCGCGCTCGACGTAGACGCGCACGCCGTTCGAGTACGCGAGGCCCGCGGCCCAGGTCTTCATGAACAGCGAGTGCGCGCCCGGCGAGACGTACTGGTTCGAGCTCAGGTAGTCGAGCACCGCGTCGTCGCTCGTGTCGGCGAACGAGGTCGAGGACGCGCTGTTGATGAACACGCCGCTCGACGTGCCGGGCGCGACGAGGCCGACGAAGCGCGGCTCCTCGCGCAGCTTCATGCGCGTGCGCAGGCGATCGGAGATCGAGCGCGACGGTGGAAGCTGCACGCGCGCAGCGCCGGTGGACACGCGCGTCTCGAGGATCGAGCCGGTGCGGCTCTGGGTCGCGCGAAGGTTGCTCGCGCTGCCGACACGCACGATGCGGGCGGTCTGCGTCGAGATGACGAGGTCGCGAGTCCGTGCGAGGGCCGCGAGCGCCTTCGCCGGCCCGAACGTCAGATCGGCCGCCATCTGCTTGCACAGGTACGCCCAGTCCTCGACGAGCGAGTCGTCCGGAACCTCCGCGAGCAGCGCCTGGAGATCCTTCCCCGCGGCGGCGAGCACCCGCGCGGCATCGGGCGAGAGGGCGCGGATGTTCCTGACGTACTTCGCCGTCGACGGCCGCGGCTTGGCCTTCACGTCCCACATCGCGATCGCGAGCTGTTCGTAGTCCGCGCGCTTTCGCTTCTCGCCGGCCAGGCGCTGCAGCATGTCGGCCGCTGCCCGCGTCGAGGTCGGATCGTTGTTCGCCATGAGCTGCCAGCGCAGCCGATGAAGATCGTGCGCCTGCGTCAGGAACGAATGCGTGTGCAGGTGCACGGGCCAGCCCTGTCGCCACCACGCTTCGTGCGGGTCGCGCACCCACGCTTCCTCGGCACCCTTCATCACCTGCCGCAACGAGCTGATCGATTGATCGACGACATCGCGGAGGCGCGGAAGGTTCGCGATCGTCCAGTCCGGCGTCGCGATCACGCGTTCGATCCACGCCAGCGCCGCGTGGGTCTCGTCGACGTTGTTGCCTGCACCGGAGATGACGAGCTCGTCGCGCCCGCTCTCGAGGTCGCGATCGTAGGTCGCCGACAGCTCGAGGACCTCGGTGCGCAGGCGCTCCTTCATGACGTCGCTCGCGATCGGCGTCGCGCCGCCGATGCCCGCTTCGGTGAGCAGCGTCGGCAATAGCGAGAGGTACATCAGGAGATCCGCCGGCACGCGATCGAGCGTGAACGCGTAGGAGATGCGCGTGCTCTGCATGCTGTCGATCGTCGCGGTGAACGCCGGCACCGCGCCGATCGGCGTCGTCGCGTACGCGAGGTTGTCGTCGAGCGTCATCGGCGGCGTCGTCACGATCTCCGGCAGCGGCGCCTTCGCGGCGGCGGCCTCGAGCACCGCGCTCTGGGCGTCGTAGTCCGCCTGGTACTTCGCGAGCGTCGTCGCCGCGTCGGGCGCGTTGTACTGCTTCTGCAAGCGGGCGAGCTCGTCGGCGATGCGCTTGTCGCGATCCGCGTCGAGCTGCTTGCGCAGCGCGGGGCTCGGACGCGCGCCGATCACGTACGGCTCGGCGAGCAGGCCCCAGGCCGCCATGCGCTCCTTCCACGGGTTGCCCTTCGCCGCGAGCACGGCTTCGATCGCGCGCAGCTCGTCCTTCAGCGTCACCGACTTCGTGACGCCCTCGGTCTTCGACAGCGCGTGCAGGTGATCGAACCACGCCGCGCCGGTACCGCGAATGCCGAAGCCCGGTGGCGAGTCGAGGAACTTCGCGATCTGGCGGCGCAGATCGATCACGCGCGCGCGCACGCGGTCCTCGATCGCCGCGAGCTCGGGATCGCCGTCGGCGAGGTTCGCGATCCGCGTCATCTGCGCGTGCACCTCGGCGCGCAGCGACTCGAGCGACGCGGGGTTCATCGCGTCGGCGCGGATCCCGCCGAGCGTGACGAAGATCGGCTGACCGAGGTCGTCCTGCGGATACGCGCCGATGCCGGTCACGCCGAGGTCGAGCGTGCGCGTCTTGCTGTCGACGAGGACCTTGTACAGCGTCGTCGATTCGTCGCCGGCGACCGCGCCGAGGAACAGGTGGCGCAGCGTCTGCTCCGTCAGATCGAGCGGCTTCGGCAGCGCGGTCCACACGAGCATCGCGGGGCTCGGCGTCGTCGCGTCGCCGAACGGATAGTCGACGATGGTCACCTTCTGCGCGGGTGGCGCGGGCGGCTTCGGCAGGTCGGCCTCGGTCACGACCTTGCCGGTGCGGTGGTTCGCCTTGGCGAGGATCGCGTCGGTCTGCTCGAGGATGTCGTCGAGATCGATCGCCTTGGGGAACGCCGCGATGATGCCCATGTTCGCGAGGTGGTAGTTCGCCGTGTGGAACGCGCGGATGTCGGCCGGCGTCATCGTGCGGATCGTGTCGGGATAGCCGCCGCCCTCGTACGCGAGTGGATGCTGCGCGCCGTAGACGAGCTGCAGCCCCGCGCGCCACACGACCGCCATCGGCGACTCGTAGCTGCGCACCATCTCGTTGTAGACGGTGCCCTTCTCCTCGAGGCGCAGCGTTCCGCTCGCGTCCTTGTCGACGCCGAAGTTGCGCACCTCGCGACGGATCTCCTCGTCGGTGTAGTCGGGATCGAGCATCGCGCCGAGCTGCTCGGCAAACACCGGCCAGAACGCGTCGGTCCCGGCGACCGTATGGAAGTGATACGCGGTGTGCCACTGCTCGGTGAACGCGCTCGAGGACACGAGCGACATCGCCTGCGCGCTGCCGAGCCTGCGACCGCGATCGCCCTTGCCGAGCAGCAGGTGCTCCTGCGTGTGCGGCTCGCCCTTGTCGCTCGTCGGATACGAGCCGACCCACAGATAGCCCTGCGGCGCCGACTCGATCTGCAGGTAGTCGAGCGTGAACTTCGTGTCCTCGTGGACGAAGCGCGCGCCGATCCGCTTGTCGCCGGCGTCGACATAGAAGCTGACCGGTCGCCACTCGCCGAGGTGGCTGCCCGGCTTGATCGAGTCGAGCGCGAGCGTGTCGCCGACCACGTCGCTGGGCCGATCGCCGGCGGGATCCGGCGGTGAGGTCGGCTTCTTCGGTGGGCTGGAGCACGAACCGAGAAGGCCCGCGAGCGCGAGCGCCCACGCGGCCGTCGGTGATCCATGACGTGACATGGCGCTTACTCTCCCCGCCCCGCGGCTCGCTTGCTAGCCTTGGACACCATGATCGAGCTCCGACAAGTCGAGTCCACCGTCGTCGTCACGCTCGCCGCCGGTCGCGCCAACGCGCTCGACTACCCGATGCTCGAGGCCCTCGTGCAGGCGCTCGACAGCGCGCTCGCGAACAACCCGCGCGCGCTCGTGGTGACGGGCACCGATACGTCGTTCTGCGGCGGGCTCGCCCTGCCCTCGCTGATCGATCTCCATCGCAACCAGATGCGCGTGTTCATGAACATGTTCACGAACGCGATGCGCCGGCTGCTCGAAGCGCCGGTGCCCACGGTCGCAGCGATCAACGGCCCCGCGATCGCCGGCGGCTGCGTGCTCGCGCTGATGTGCGACCAGCGCATCGTGGTCGGCGATGGGCCCAAGGGCCCGCCGCGCATGGGGCTCAACGAGGCACAGCTCGGCATCGGGCTCCCGGCGATCGTCCTCGAGGTCGCGCGCTCCAAGCTGTCGCCCTCCGCGTTCGTCTCGGTCGCGCTCGAGGGCGCGCTCCACGACGGGCCCGCCGCTCGCGCGCTCGGGCTCGTCGACGAGGTCGTCGCGCCGTCGGTGCTCGAGTCGCGCACGCTGGAACGCACGCGCGCTCTGTCGTCGACGGGCGCCGAGGCCTACGCGCAGATCAAAGCGGCGTGGACGCGACCGCTCGTCGAGAGGATCCAGGAGAGCCACGGTCGCGTGCTCGAGTCCTGGCTCGACACGTGGTTCTCCGACGAGGGTCAACGCCGCCTCCGCGCCGTCGTGGATCGCCTGACCAAGAAGTAACGTGCGCGTCGCGATCGCGGGCGGTGGAATCTTCGGCCTGACCGCCGCGCTCGAGCTCGGGCGTCGCGGGCACGAGGTCACCGTGTTCGATCGCGGTCCGATCCCGCATCCGCTCGCCGAGTCGACCGACATCTCCAAGGTCGTGCGCATGGACTACGGCGCCGACGCCGACTACACGGCGCTGGGCGAAGCGTCGCTCGATGGCTGGCGCCGATGGAACGCGGAGTGGCCGACGCCACTGTTCCACGAGACCGGCGTGACGTTCTTGTCGCGCACGCCGATGGAGCCCGGCACGTTCGAGCATGACTCGTACGAGCTCCTCGTCGCTCGCGGCCATCCGCTCGAGCGCCTCGACGCGGCCGCGATCGCCAGGCGCTTCCCCGCGTACGCACCGGGCGCGCTCGTCGACGGGTACTACAACCCTCGCGGTGGCTGGGCAGCATCCGGGCGCGTCGTCGCGCAGCTCGCTTCGATCGCGCGCGCGAGGGGGATCGCGTTCGAGGAGCACGAGGTCGGAGGCGTGACGGAGGATGCGATCCTGGTGCAACGCGACATGGACCGTCCGCGTCACATGTCGAAGGTGGACCTTCACCGCGCGGACCTCGTGATCGTCTGTGCCGGCGCGTGGGTGCCTCGCATTCTCCGCGAGCTCGCACCGTCGCTGACCGCGAACGGCCAGCCCGTGTTTCACCTCCGCCCCGAGGATCCTCGCTTGTTCGCGCCGGAGCGCTTTCCGGTGTTCGGTGCCGACATCTCGCGCACCGGCTACTACGGGTTCCCCGCGAACGCCGACGGCATCGTGAAGATCGCGAATCACGGCGCGGGCACGCACGTCACCGAGGACGCGCAGCGCGTCGTGCATCCGGATCAGGAAGCCGCGCTGCGGAGGTTCCTCGCCGCGACGTTTCCGGCGCTCGCCGACGCGCCGATCGCCTGCCGCCGGCTGTGCGTGTACGCCGACACGCTCGACGGTCACTTCTGGATCGGGCGCCACCCCGAGCGGCCGACCCTCGTCGTCGCTACCGGCGGATCCGGCCACGCGTTCAAGTTCGCGCCCGTGCTCGGCGCGCTGATCGCCGACATCGCGCTCGGCGAGCCGCATCCCCTGGCCCACAAGTTCCGCTGGCGGCCCGAGCTGGTCTCACCATCGACCGGCGACGCGGCTCGCCATCGCTAAGTTCGCGATCGTCGTGGCCCCGCGCGCTCCTCGTCCTCGCACAGCGCCTCGATCGCGCGCACGAGCCGGCGGCGGAACGGTGACGGTTGGCGCGCGAGGAGGTCGACGATGGTCGAGAGATCGCCGTCGTGAGGATCCCAGCTGAAGAACACGCTGAAGGTCAGCTCGAGGCCGTCGTGGACCAACCGGGCGAGCACGCCGATCGAGGGGTTCACCCGGCCGTTCTCGATCTGCGACACGAACTTCGGGGTCAGCTGGGCGGCTCGTGCCAGCTCCTCTTGCGTCAGGTCGAGGCGCATCCGGAAATGGCGAAGGCGTTGGCCGACCTGAACCATTGCCGCCTCTGGGCCGCGCGTTTTCACGTGTCGGACAAGCATCGACAAGCTCTCGGGACCAGACCATCCACGATCGGGAATGAACTGCTCGAAGCGTGCCGAGGCTGCGAGCGTGAGGCGGCCCTGCCGGATCTGCACGCCACGGACCGCGAGTCCCCATGCCCGCTCTGGTACGATCGGTAATGAGTGAAGCGAGCGAGCGGGATGGTGGAGACCGAGATCGAGCTATTCCGCAACCTCTTCGATACGGCACCCGACGCGATCGTCATCGTGAACCGCTACGGCGCGATCACGCTGATCAACGCGCAGACCGAGAAGCTGTTCGGGTACTCGCGCGAGGAGCTCGTCGGGGAGCCGATCGAGCGGTTGATCCCGGAGCGATACCGCCCGAAGCATCCGAAGCATCGCGCCGGGTTCTTCATGGATCCGCGCGTGCGCGGCATGGGCTCGAACCTCGAGCTCTATGGACTGCGCAAGGACGGGACCGAGTTCCCCGTCGAGATCAGCCTGTCGCCGCTCGAGACCAACGGCGAGGTGCTGGTGTCGAGCGCGATCCGCGACATCACCGAGCGCAAGAAGGCCGAGGAGAAGTTCCGCGGTCTCCTCGAGTCCGCGCCCGACGCGATGGTCATCGTCAACAAGGACGGGCGCATCATGCTCGTCAACGCACAGACCGAGACGCTGTTCGGCTACACGCGCGACGAGCTGATCGGTCAGTGGGTCGAGCTGCTGATGCCGGAGCGGTTCCGCCGCGCGCACCCGGGGTTTCGCGGCGGGTACTTCACCGAACCACGCGTGCGTTCCATGGGCTCCGGCCTCCAGCTGTATGGCCTGCGCAAGGATCGGTCGGAGTTCCCGATCGAGATCAGCCTCTCGCCACTGCATACGGAGGACGGTGTCCTCGTCTCGAGCGCGATCCGGGACATCACGGAGCGCCGGCGCCTCGAGGAGAAGATGCACGAAGCGAACAGGCTGAAGAGCGAGTTTCTGGCGAACATGTCGCACGAGCTGCGCACGCCGCTGAACGCCATCATCGGGTTCAACGAGCTCGTCGTGCGCGGCAAGGCGGGCCCGATCTCCGAGCGCCAGCAAGAGTTCTTGAACGACAGCCTCACCAGCGCCCGCCACCTGTTGCAGCTGATCAACGACATCCTCGATCTCGCCAAGGTCGAGGCCGGCAAGATGGACTTCCGGCCGCAAGAGGTCGACCTCGAACAGCTGGCCGGCGAGGTGCGAGACGTGCTGCGCGGCCTCGCGGCGAGCAAGCACCAGCGCATCGAGATCGACGTCGATCGCTCGCTCTCGCCGGTCACCGTCGATCCCGCGCGTGTGAAGCAGGTGCTCTACAACTTCCTCTCGAACGCGATCAAGTTCACGAACGAGAACGGCTCGATCGCAGTCCGCATGCGCCCTGCCGGCGAGCACCACTTCCGGATCGACGTGGAGGACAACGGCATCGGCATCGCGCCCGAGAACATCGAGAAGCTGTTCGTCGAGTTCCAGCAGCTCGACGCGAGCCGCGCGAAGCGCTACGCCGGCACCGGCCTGGGCCTCGCGCTGACCAAGCGAATCGTCGAGGGACACGAGGGACGCGTCGAGGTCACGAGCTCGCTCGGAGTAGGCAGTACGTTTTCGGCGATCTTGCCGAGGCGGTTCGACGGAGAGCGCGCATATGGCGAATGAACGGATCCTCGTCGTCGACGACAACCCGACGAACCTCAAGCTCGCCTGCGTCATCCTCGAGGGGGCCGGCTACAAGATCTCGACGGCGGTGAACGCCGCGGAGGTCCTCGCGCTCGACGGCGAGGTGCCGCGCATGGTCATGATGGACATCCAGCTGCCCGACCTCGATGGTCTCGAGCTGACGCGGCGGCTGCGCCGCGATCCTCGCTGGAGCGGTGTGCTCATCGTCGCGCTGACCGCCTATGCGATGAAGGGCGACCGCGAGAAGGCGCTCGCCGCCGGCTGCGATGGCTACGTGTCGAAGCCGATCGACATCGAGCAGCTGCTCACGACGGTGTCGACGCTTCTCAATCCGGCGTGAAGTCGCGCGCGCGAACGCCGAGCGCCTTCATCTTCACGTGGAGCGTCTTGTAGTCGGTCGCGAGGATCCGGGCCGCCTCTGCCTTGTTCCCGCGGGTCTCGCGAAGCGTCTCGCAGATCGCCTCGCGCTCGGCCTCGCGTGCGGCCGCCGTCGCGACCTCCTTGAGCGTCCGCTTCGCGCTTTCCTTCGCGCGCGACGCGACGCGACGCTCCGCCTTGCCGACGAAGCGCTGCACCGACGACCGCGCGAGCACCGTGCCCTTGGACTCGAGCACCGCCTGCCGGATCACGTTGCGCAGCTCGCGCACGTTGCCGGGCCAGTCGTAGCGCTCGAGCGCGGCGGCCGCGTCGTCGGCGATGGCGAGCACGGGGCGGCGCAGCTCGATGCAGACCTCCTCGAGGAAGCGCCGCGCGAGGTACGCGATGTCCTCGCGACGCTCGCGCAACGCGGGGACCGTGACCGTGTACTGCGCGAGCCGGAAGTAGAGATCGGCGCGGAACTCGCCTGCCGTCACGCGCGACTGTAGGGTCTCGTTGGTCGCCGCGATGAAGCGCACGTCGATCGCGGTGGACTCGGCGCCGCCGACGCGCTGCACCTTGCGCGCCTCGAGCGCTCGCAAGAGCTTCGCCTGCAGCGTCATCGGGAGGTTGCCGACCTCGTCGAGAAACACGGTGCCGCCTTCGGCGAGCTCGAACTGTCCGCGCTTGCGGCGATCCGCGCCGGTGAACGCGCCCTTCTCGTGACCGAACAGCTCCGACTCGACGAGCGCCTCGGGGATCGCGCCGCAGTCGAGCGCGATGAACGGCTGCGCGCGCCGCGTGCTCTGGCGATGGATCGCCTGCGCGACGAGCTCCTTGCCCGCACCGGTCTCGCCCAGGACGAGCACCGAGAAGTTGGTCGCCGCGACGGTCGCGACCTGCTCGCTGACCTGCTGGATGGCCGCGCTCGGTCCCATCTGCTGCGCGAGCCCGCCCGCCTGTCCGAGCTGCCGCCGTAGATCGGCGACCTCTTGTTCGAGCCGCCTGCGTTCGAGCGCGCGCCTCACCACGAGCACGAGCTCGTCCTGCTCGACGGGCTTGGTCTGATAGTCGAACGCGCCGAGCTGGATCGCGCGGATCGCGACCTTCACCTCGTGCTCGGCGGTCAGCATGATCACCTGCAGCCCGCGCTCCGTGGGACGCAGGCGGCGAAGCACTTCGATCCCGTCGAGGTCGGGCATTCGCACGTCGAGCAGGACGACGTCGGGCTCGATCGCGTCGACCTGCGCCATTCCCGATAAGCCATCCGGCGCCTGGCTGACCTCGAACCCCTCCGCCTCGAAGATCGCCGCCACGAGCCGCCGGCTGGCGGGATCGTCGTCGATGACGAGGAGTCGGGTCATGGCGCGGCCACTATGGAATTTACACCATAGCTGTGGCGCCGTCACCCGAGCATCGCGACGCCGGACCGAGGAAATCCCGGGGTCGCGCATGGCCTCGAAGTTGTACTGGTCACGCCCGTGCTCTCCGTCCTGCTCATCGACGCCGACGCGCCGAGTCTGAAGCTCGAGCGTATCGTTCTCGAGGAGGCCGACTGGCGCGTGATCGCCGCGCCATCTGCCGACGCCGCGCTGGAGGTTCTCGCGGAGACCAAGCCTCATCTCATCGTCACGGATCTCCCGGTTCGAGAACCGTTCGAGTACATCACCGACCTCCGCGTCGCCGCGCTCGACACCCCGATCGTGGTCGTGACCGCGATCGGTGGTCCCGCGACCGAGTTCCGCGCGCTCAGCGCGGGGTGCGTCGGGTTCATCCGCAAGCCGATCGACGTCACGACCTTCGCTTCGCAACTGGCGGCGTTTCTGGGAGACCACCGATGACCAAAGTCCTTCTCGTCGACGACAACGACCGCCAGCGCAAGCTCTCGCGGATCCACCTGGAGCGCGCGGGATATCTCGTGGAGGAGACGGCGAGCGCGACGGAAGCGATCCGCGCCGCTCGCCTGGCGAGACCGGACGTCATCGTCAGCGACGTCATGATGGACGCGATCGACGGGTTCGGGCTGTGCCGCCGCTTGCGCGACGACGTGCTGCTCGCGCCGATCCCCGTCGTGCTCGTCAGTGCCCACTACGACGATCCGTCGGCGCGCGAGCTCGCGACCACGCTCGGTGCTTCCGCGCTCATCCAGCGGACGCCCGACTTCAGCGCGGAGATGGAAGGCATCTCGGCGTGCATCACGTCGACGATCAGCAAGCCCCGGCGTATGCGCCGGGAGAGCTACGAGGTGCACCTCGAGGCGAATGCGAGGCAGCTGCACAAGCTGCTCGAGGAGACGCGGCGCGCCGAGCAACACTGGCGCGCGCTGTTCGATCACGCCAATGACGCGATCGCGCTGATCACGCCCGACGGAGTGATCGTCGAGGCGAACCGGCGGTGGGAAGCCGCGATCGGCGTTCCGCCGTGCGAGATGGTCGGTCACCACATCCGCGACTACGCCGCACCGGGATGCGAGGAGGCGAACGCGACGACGTTCCACGATGCGCTCGCCAATCGCGTGTCGCACGCACTCGTCGCGCTCCAGCACGCGAACGGATCCATCGTCTACATGGACTTCTCCGCGAGCACGGTCGCGCTGGAGGGCACGAACCACCTGCTGACGATGGGCCGCGACGTCACCCTGCGGGTCCTCGCCGAGCGGCGGGCGGCCGCCGCGGAAGCCGAGCGCCGCAAGCTCGAGGAGCAGATCGCCCACGTCCAGCGCCTCGAGACGATCGGCCAGATGACCGGCAGCATCGCGCACGACTTCACAACATCCTCGGCGCGATCCTGTTGAACTCGGAGTCGATCGTCGAGGAGCTCGCGGAAGGCGATCCACGTCGCGAGGCGGCCGAGGACATCCGCGCGGCCACGCGGCGGGCGGCGGCGCTGACGAAGCACCTCCTCGCGTTCAGCCGCAACCAGGTGCTCGAGCTCGCGGACCTCGATATCTCGACGGTCATCGCGTCGACGAGCCGGATGGTCCGGCGGCTGATCGGGCCCGAGATCCCGCTCTTCGTCGAGGACCAGGCGGATCACGCGATCGTGCGCGCCGACCTCGTCCAGCTCGAGCAGGTGATCGTGAACCTCGCGGTGAACGCCCGCGACGCGATGCCGAGCGGCGGAACCTTGCGGATCGAGACGACCACCGTCCAGCTGCCTCCCGGCGAGCTGCTCGCGGCCGGCGACTACGTGCTGCTCGCGGTCACGGATACCGGGTGCGGAATGAGCGAGGAGACCAAGCAGCGCGTGTTCGAGCCGTTCTTCACGACGAAGCCGCGCGGCCAGGGCACCGGGCTCGGACTCTCGACGTGCTTCGGCATCGTGAAGCAGCTGGGCGGCGAGATCCTCATCGACAGCGAGGTCGGCCGCGGCACGACGATGAAGGTCTATCTGCCGCGCGTCTGACGCGTCAGTTCCACTGCCAGCTCATCTTGCAGGGGCCGGCGTCGTCGCACGTCTCGATCAGGAGCGAGTACTCGACCTTCAGGTTCGCGTACCACGGGCCGTCGCCGGGCGGCAGCAAGCACTCCGTGCCGGTCTGCGGCGGGGTCTGCGTCCAGTGGATCGAGCCGCCGGTCGCGCTCGTCGTCTGCAGCATGCACGGCGTCATGCCGCCGACGCGCTGCGAATCCGCGTACGTGAGATCCGCCGGGCAGCGCGAGAACGCGAGCGTGAACTTCTGCGAGCCCTCGGTCGGCATGCCCGCGATCATGTTGAACCGCAGCTCGCCGGTCGGTGCCGACGGCAGCATCGCGACGATCGTCACGTTCGGCGTGACGTCGAGCGTGTGGGCGCCGGTCCCGGCGAACGTGTCGTCGAGGATCGTGGCCGTCGTCGCGTCGCACTCGTCGCACGTCGCGCCGGTCGTGCCGCCGTTGCAGGTGCACACGATCGCGCCGGTCGAGTCATCGCACTGCCCGAAGCGACCGCACTGCATCGCGCACGCGGGCGCGCAGATGCCGGTGTCACCGTGATCCTGAAAGCCACCGGCGCACGCGCCGCAGTTCGGCCCGGTGTACTCGGCGTCGCACGCGCACACGACCGCGGTGCCGTCGGTGGAGCACGTGCCGTGGCCGTTGCACGAGCTCGCGATGCACGTGGTGTCTTCGACGCACATCTCGCCGTCGGCGTGCGTGCCCGGCGCGCATTCGATCGCGGGATCGTCACTGCAGCCTGCGAAGAGAGCGATCCCCACCAGGAGCTCACGCATGCCCGCGACGATAACCGAAGTCAGGTCGCCGGGGCGCGCGAAGCGAGCCACGCGTCGGAGCGCTGGCTAAACGCGACGAGCGCCGCGTACATGCGGGACGACATCGCGGACCGCGGCTTCGTCGGGAACAGGAACTCCTGGAAGGTCGCCTGGCCCTTCTTCGAGAAGCGAAGCAGGCCCTTGATCGCCGGCGCGTCGGTGCCCTTGCCCTCCTGTCCCTTCTCCTTGCGCATGCGCCGGAGGATCTCGGCGTGATAGCGGAACCCCTGCAGGTTCATCGCGGCCTGATCGACGCCGAGCGTCTCGAACGCCTCGGCCATCGCGACGCCGCTGAAGATCATCTCGAAGTTCATCTTGGTCTGGAACCACCACAGACGCGCGGCCTCCGCGTCGCTGAGGCCCGCGAGCACGTCGGGCAGCGTCAACACGCCGAGGCCGACGTGCCGCGCTTCATCGCGCTCGAAGTAGTAGAGCAGCTCGGTCAGCACGGGCTCGAGCTTCGCGTCGGCGATCGAGCGGAACATCACGACCGCCGTGCTCTCGACGAGCAGCTGCATGCCGACGACCTTGTAGAGCAGGTTGTCGGTCTCGAGCAGCTCGACGAGCAAGCGCCGGCTCCATCCACCGAGGCGCTGGACGTCGATGCCCGCGCGCCACAGGTAGTCGCGTAGCACGTAGAAGTGGCGCGCCTCGTCGAACACCTGGCTCGACGCCGCCATCTTCGCGGGCGTGTCCTCGAGCTTGAGCGCGAGGTCCGCGCTGATCGACCACGCCGCGAGCTCGCCCCACAGCAGCACGGAGGCCACGCGCGCGAACGCGGACTTCTTGTCCTCGGGAAACGCGATGCCGCCGTGCTTGGCGATCAGCTCGTCGAGGATCTCGCGACCATCCCACGCCTGTTCATGCGTCTTGTGATAGATGCGCGCGACGGTGTTGGTGCGCGCCTCCGCGAGCCCGACGATCGACGGGTCACCGTACGCGTACGGTGGGAACTGCGTGCTCGCCTTGCGAGGGGTCAACCAGCGTTCGGTCAGCGTCGTCATGATTCCTCACCTCTTCGCGGTAGTGATGTTGGGACTCGATCGGAGAGCGTGCCGACGGCGTGCAGCAGCGCTGCTTCCATCGCGAGCTTGTCGAGGTCGACGCGCGCGTCGCTGCGCAGCGCCTTGAACGCGAGCTTCTCGATGCCGCCGACGACGAGCGTCGCGACGGTGCGTGCATCGAGCTCGCGGAGAATGCCCGCCTGTTGCGCGCGCACGAGATCGCGCTCGAGGATCGCGATCGCGGTCTCGTCGATCTCGCCGAGGATCTTCTCCACGTCGACATCGAGCCCGACGGCTTCGCGGAGCACGATGCGCAGCGTGTCTTCATCGCGGAACACCACGTCGAGGAGCTCGCGCAGCTGCTTGGCGCTGAACGCGACGATCGCGGAGCGCGACAGCGTCTCGGGCGCCGGATACCTCGTCTCGGTCGACTGCCGCTGCATGAGCGCGCGCGCGCGATCGAGCGTCTCGCGAAGGATCGCCGTCAGCACGGCGCGCTTGTTCGTGAAGTACTGGTAGAGCGTTCCGCGACCGATGCCCGCCGCCTCGCAGATGTGGCTGATGTTCGCGTTGTGAAAGCCACGCTCCGCGAACACGCGCTTGGCGCAGGCGAGGATCTGGGCCGCGCGGGCCTCTGAGCGCATGTAACTCATTGGAGAGATACGGAACTGACGTGTCAGTTCTCGCACGGCCCAGGCCGGGTGGCAAGCGCCTTCTCGATCGCAACGATCACGTGCGCTTGCGGGTCCGCGTCGCCGCGGGCTCCTCGTCGAACAGCATGCGCGGCGCCACCTCGTCCGCTCCGATCGCGGTCGCGAGACCTTCGAGCGCGCGAACCAGCTCCGCCCGGTGGGCCGCGGGCATCGCGCGAACCGCCGCGATGATCGAAGCCTGCGGCATCTTCGGCGCCTTCGCCAGCGTGCGCTCGCCCGCGACGGTCAGCGAGAGCTCGACGCGGCGCCGGTCGCGCTGCGAGACGGCGCGCGCCACGAGGCCGCGCTCGATCAGCTTGGCGACCACGGTCGAGACCGAGCTCTGATCGGTCAGCGTGCGCGCGGCGAGCTCCGCTTGCGAGAGCGCGGGTGACGCGAACAGCGTCTCGAGCACGAACAGCTGCGCGGCCGACAAGCCGCACGCGAGCTCCGCCTTGCGATCCGCGAGGCGCAAGAACCGCACGATGCGCCGGAGCGCGACCAGCGCCTCGGTGGCTTCATCCGTCGCCATCCCGCGACACTACTCGATCGCCCGGCGCGCAGAGGATCGCGCGCTACTTGATCGAGCCGAGCTGCGCCTCGAGCGTACGCGCGAGCTGCTCGACGTGCGCCGGCAGGTAATGACCGGCCGGCGCGGGTTCGAACGCGTGCATAGCGGCCGCGTTCGGCGTCAGCGCGTGGAGCACCGCGATCTCGCCGAGGACGAGGTTCGCGAGGTCGTACACGTCGCCGGGGACGATGTCCTTCGGCGTACCGCGCGCCGCGAGCGCCGACTCGCCCTTCGCGGTCACGAGCGCGGTCGCCCTCGCGAGGCACGCCTCGAGCCGCGCGTAACAGTCGGCCGGCTTCTTCTTGCGCGTGAACGGCGCGAGGTCCGCGCGTGCGCCGAGCCGCGTCGCGTACGAGGACGCGAGCGCGACGGTCGCGTAGACATCGCTCGGCGTGAACGGACGCTCGAGCGACCGCGACAGCTCGCGGTTGATGCGGATCACCGTCATCAGCACGTCGCTCGGCTGGCGGCTCGACTCGATCGCGGGCTCCGGTGCGCCCTCGTTGATCCCGAGGCGCGCGCGGATGTCGCCGACCGTGGCGAGCACACCGTCGAGGACTTGGAGCACGTGGCCCGGGCGAACCTCGCGCAGCGCGGTCGCGGCCGGAAGAGCGCGCGCGTTCGTCACCCCGATCTCGCTGGCGAGGCGCTGCACCTTGCGCCACGCGACGAGCGCCTCGACGTAGCACTCGCGCGGGCGCGCGCCGGTGATCTCGGGCGCCGGGCGCGCGTCTTCGGTGCGGCCCATCTCGTCACGCACGAACGCGACCTCGGCGAGAACGCGCTGTGCGCGCGCGTAGCAATCGGCTGGCTGGATGTCCTCGAGCTTCATCTGTTCCCTCCGCGCGCGAGCCTAGATCCACCCGCCACGCGCGATCCATGGGCTCCCATGTAAATCGCGCGGCCCCAGCTGCTCTTCGCGGTGCCGAGGGTGAAGGCGCTGCGCGACGCGCACGCGGCGCGCTGGACCTAGAACGGATCGTGGTGCCGCTTCGCCGCGAAGATCTCGGCGACGACGGCGAAGTGATCCGAGGGCCACACATCGCCGCGCGGCTGGTCGAGCGCGAGTGACGCGGACAGCGGCTCGCCGCACAGGTGCTTGCCCGGGCCGCGCACGTAGATGTAGTCGATGCGCCGCGAGTGCTCGCGCGAGCGCAGCGCGTAGGGATTGCGGCGGTCGTAGGTGAAGCCGCGCGCCGGATCGTTGCCGGTCGTGGTCCACGCGTCCGCGAAGTAGACGCTCTTGCCGCCGAGCGGGGTGAGCCCGCGCAGGAAGCGCATCTCGTCGCTGTCGGGGTCCGCGTTGAAGTCGCCGACGAGCACGGGCGGCGGCGCGTCGATCGGCGCGAGGCGCGCGACGTGATCGGTCAGTGCGCGGACCTGCTCGCAGCGCGCGTCGCTGTGGTGATGCTGGAACGTCAGGTGCGTGACGAAGAGCGGCATCGGACCGTGCGCGCACTCGACGTGCGCGAACGCGACGGTGCGCGTGTCCAGGCCCGGCGGCGATGGCAGCGGGAGGCTCGCGCAGTCGGAGAGCGCGTGCGGCGAGAGGATCGCGTTGCCGAACGTGAGGCCACCGCCGATGTCCCACGCGGGGACGTGGTGCACGTTCCAGCCGAGCGCGCGCGCGATCTCGTGCGCCTGGCTCGGGAGGCCGGTGAACCCGAGGACCTCCTGGAGTCCGACCGCGTCGAGATCGAGCTCGCGGAGCCCTTCGACGATCAGCACGAGCCGGTCGGCCCAGGGCCCCTGGCGGTTCCAGATGTTCAAGGTCGCGACACGCCAGACCTCGCTGCGATCCGCGGTTTTCATCGCCACGATCTACTCACACTTGTCGATTTTCGTGTCAGCACGTGGCCGGCATCGTCTGTTGCGTGCACCGGCGCGATTGGCGAAGGTGACTTCATGAAGCGTGTCATCGGGAGCCTCGTGGTGTGCGCGGTGATGGCGGCGGCGGCGAGTGCGGAGCCGACGTACGAGGTCAACACGGAGAAGCGCTCCGAGTCGCTGCGCAAGGACGCACTGCACATGTTCGTGATCGGCGGCGTGACGCTCGCGCTGTCCGCCGGGTTCGCGCTGGCGGCGCACGACAAGTGGCAGCAGATCGAGAATCAGGACCCGAACGTGGCGTGGCCGAACGACCTCTTCTACCTCGAGCGTGAAGGGCACCGCCTCGAGACGCTGGGCAACGTGACGCTCGTGCTCGGCGGCGCGTTCCTCGCGACCAGCGCGCTGTGCTACTGGCGCAGCCGCGTGGCGGCGAGCGAGGAGCAAGCGTCGGTGACCGTGGCGCCGATGGCGAGCGCCTCGTCGGCGGGCGTCGCGTTCGGCGGTTCGTTCTAGTTCGCTAGCCCCACGTCGCGATCGCGGTGAACGCGTCGGCACCGGCGTCTTCGCCGACCACCGTGCCGCGCACGCCGACGAGATCGAACAGCACGCACGTCGCGTAGGCCTGCAGCACGCGCCACGTCGGGTGCGCGAACAGCGGATTGCGCGCGAACCGCATCTCGGCGCGGCCGCTCGCCACGGTGACGTCGTGCTCGCCGAGCTCGTGGACGTCGCGGAACGTGCGCGGCCCGAGGCGGAGCAAGGTGCCCGCGCCCGCGAGCCGCATCGCGGCGTGGCGGACCTTGCCGACGCCCGCGCGCGTGTCGGCGACGAGCAGCGGCAGGAGCGCGCGCATGTCGCCATCGAGGAATTCGTCGACGATCGCCTCGGTCAAGACGAGCTGCGCGTAGACGGGGACCCGATCGCGATCGGAGAGCACGGGCGCGATCGACGCGAGCTCGGGCGTCAGGCGCGCACGGACACGCGAGAGCGCGTCGGCGCCGAAGCGCTTGCCGAGGTTCGCGCCCCA
Organism: uncultured Kofleriaceae bacterium; assembly: GCA_964617845.1. GTDB lineage: Bacteria > Myxococcota_A > Polyangia > Haliangiales > Haliangiaceae > JABFXX01. The sequence continues at coordinate 217,724 of CAZUAR010000005.1, forward strand.
CGGTCCGAGGGTGTCGCCGCGGACACGTCCCTGTAACGCGAGCGTGCGATCGAGTGGCCAGCGCGGGGCGGCACGAAGCTCGTCGATCGTAAGGGCCACACCCAAAGCTACTCTCGGTTCACCCATCGGTTGCGCTGTGGGCTGCGCAGGTTGTGCAGGATCCTCAAGGTCGCGGGGCCAGACCACTTTTCGTCGTTGAACGAAGATCATGTTCGTGTACCGTGCTCGGGCTCATGCCGAACATGTCGTGGTGGCCACAGTCCGGTCCGATCGATCTCGCGACGCACGATCTGCCGCATGCCGCGGCCGATACGGAGTGGTGGTACGTCAACTCGCACGTCGAGTCGGCGGACGGGCGGTCGTATGGTGTGTTCGCGGCCTTCTTCCGCATCATCGCGTCGGTCGATGAAGCGACGAAGCAGGTCACCTATGCCCACTCGATGACGTGGGCGATCACCGATCTCGCGACCGGTCGCTACATCGGCGAGTCGCGGGTCGACGAGAATTCGCCCAAGCTCGGCCTCGAGCGCATGGACAACGGGCGCGGCTCGAAGGACGAGCGGCTCAACCGCGCGATGCGCGAGATCCTCGAGCGCGGCCAGGTGCCGACGCCGGACCGCGTATTCGACGGCACCGTATCGGTCGCGACGGATCGGCTGTGCGTCTCGTACGGTCAGAACGGCAAGTTCGAGAAGCTCGCGGACAACTCGTATCGCGTCGCGATCGGAAGCCACGAGGGCACGGCGCTGATCGACCTGCGCTTCGCGCCGGGCAAGCACGCGTGCCGCCACGGTGACGATGGCGTCGTTCGCGGCAACGCGGGCGAGCAGATGTTCTATTACTTCATCCCGCGCTGCAGCGTGTCCGGCATCGTGCTCCTCGACGGCGAGCAGATCGAGGTCGCGGGCCAGGGCTGGTACGATCACGAGTTCGGCGGCTACGTCCCCGACGAGAACGCGGCCAAGCAGACGCACAACTCGCCCAAGGAGACCGGCGAAGGCGCCGGCATCCGCGACCTCGGCTGGAACTGGACCGCGGTCCAGCTCGACGACGGCACGGATCTCACGGCGTACGAGATCATCGACGTCAAGGCCGCCGACGGGCGCGGCGAGACGGTCGGCAAGTGGATGGTCCTGATCGACCAGGACAGCCGCCAGCGCTCGGTCACGGACATGACGTTCGCGCCGACGAAGACGTGGACGTCGATGCGCACGTTCCACACGTATCCCGTGGAGTGGAAGCTCTCGGCTCCGTCGATCGGCCTCGACCTCCGGATCGCCGCGATGATGAACGATCAGGAGCTGATCACCGTGATCAGCAAGCCGGCGTTCTGGGAGGGCCGCTGCACGGTCACCGGGACGCTCGGCGGCCGCTCGGTCACGGGCCAGGCGTACATCGAGAGGAGCGGCTTCGAGAACATCGACACGCTCGACGACTTCTTCGCCGCCGTCGGCAAGGAAGTGCGGCGCTCGACCGCGGGCGTGTTGCCGCTCGAGCCGACGTACGAGGAGATGCGCGAGCTGATCGCGAGCGAAGAGCTCGAGCACTACATGGACGGCGTCGACAACCCGTCGATGGCCGCCACCCTGATCGCGCCGATCCGCGAGATGGTCGATCGCGGCGGCAAGTCGTGGCGCTCGTACGCCGCGCTCGCGTGCTGCGATGTCGTCGGCGGCGACTCGCGCAAGTACACCCAGTGGCTCGCGATGCCCGAGCTGATGCACGTCGGCTCGCTGATCATCGACGACGTGCAGGACCAGTCGACGGTGCGGCGCGGTGGTCCCTGCTGCCACGTCACGCACGGCGAGCCGGTCGCGATCAACGCCGGCACGGCCGCCTACTTCCTCACGCAGAACCTCCTGCACTCCGACGAGATCACCGAGAAGAACCAGCTCCGCATCTACGACCTCTACTTCGCGGCGATGCGCGCCGGTCACGCGGGTCAGGCGATCGATCTCGGCGGCATGGCGCCGCTGATGCCCAAGGCCGTCGAGACGGGCGACTTCGCGAGGCTCGAAGCGCGCATCCTCGCGTGTCATCGCCTCAAGACGGCGGCGCCCGCGGGCTGCCTCGCGCGCATGGGCGCGGTCGTCGGCGGTGGCACCAACGAGCAGATCGCGGCCGTCGGCGAGTTCTTCGAGGCCGTCGGCCTCGCGTTCCAGATCATGGACGATGTCCTCAACCTGCGCGGCTTCAAGGGCGACCTGAAGCAGCGCGGCGAGGACATCTCGAACGGCACGGTCACGCTGCCGATCGCCGTCGCCATGGGCAAGCTCGACAAGAAGGACCGCGAGTGGCTGTGGGCGACGCTGCAGAAGAAGCCCACGGACGCCGCCACGGTCTCCGCGGCCGTCGAGATGGTGACCTCGTGCGGCGCGATCCAGGCGTGCGCCGACAAGGCGCGCGCGCTCGTCGAGTCCGGGTGGGCCAAGGCCGAGCCGCTGCTCGAGCCGTCGCTGTCGCGCGTGATGTTGCGCGCGTTCGGCTGGTACGTCCTCGAGCGTCACTACTAGGAGCCCCTGCTACGGCTGCGGCCTCCGTCGCATGATCGGCTCGCGAAGCGCTCGCTCCTATACGGATCACACGGCGTCGCAAGCTCGGCCTGGCGCGCGCAAGGGTAGACTCGGCGCGTGAGTCGGATCGAGCGCTGGCTGGGCGCGAAGTATGCCCCGGTGATCGTGCTCCTCGTCGGCATCGCGCTCGCGGCTCCCGCGCTGACCGCGGACTTCACCGCCGACGATCACCTGCACCGCTTGCTGTCGCGCGACGACCCGGGCATCCCCGGCCTCCGGTCGCGGCCGTTCGATCTGTTCGTGTTCGCCGACGGTGATCCGGGCACGACCGCGCAGATGGTCGACGCCGGCATGTTCCCGTGGTGGACGGATCCGCACCTCAGGCTCGCGTTCCTTCGCCCGCTGTCGTCGGCGACGCACGCGCTCGATCACGCGCTGTGGCCGGACAGCGCGCCGCTGCACCTCGCCCACAACCTCGTGTGGCACGCGCTCGCGCTCGTCTGCGTGTGGCTCGTGTTCCGCCGCTTCTTCGTCGCCTCGGGCGGCGCCGACCGCCGGTGGATCGCGGTGCTCGCGCTGCTGCTGTTCGCGGTCGACGATGCGCGCGGGCCGGTCGTCGGCTGGATCGCGAACCGCAACTCGCTCGTCGCGATCGCGATCGCGCTCCCTGCCCTGCTCGCGCACGATCGCTGGCGGCGCGACGGCTGGGCGCCCGGCCAATGGGTCGGGCCGCTCGTGTTCGCGGTGTCGCTGCTCGCCGGCGAATCGGCGATCGCGCTGCTCGCGTACCTGGGCGCGCACGCGCTGTGGCTCGACAAGGACACCCTCAAGCAGCGGGCGATCGCGCTCGCGCCGTACATCGTCGTCGTCGTCGTGTGGCGCGTCATCTACGCGAAGCTCGGCTACGGCGTCGCGGGCTCGGGCATCTACCTCGATCCCGGCAGCGATCCGGTCGCGTTCGCGCGCGCCGCGATGTCGCGCGTGCCGTTCCTGCTGCAGGGCGCGCTCGCCGGACCGTGGTCGGATCTCGCGTCGTTCTACACGGTGCTCGGGCTCGCCGGACCGGCGCTCGCGGGCGCCTGGCTCGGGCTCGTCGGCATGGGCCTCGGGTTCGCGCGCATGCTGGTCCGCGATCCGCTCGCGCGGTTCTGGGCGACCGGCATGGTGCTCGCCGCGATCCCGATCGCCAGCACGTTCCCCGCGGATCGCTTGCTCGGCTTCGTCTCGATCGGCGCGATGGGCCTCGTCGCGCAGTTCCTCGCCGCGGCGCTCCGGCAGCGCGAGCTCCTCGGCGATGGCCGCCTGCGCCGGATCGGGGGCGCCGTGCTCGCGATCGGGCTGGTGCTCGCGAACCTCGTGCTCGCGCCACCGCTGCTCGTGCTCCGATCGCGCTCGATGGTCGCGGTCGGGCGCGTGCTCGATCGCGCGGACGCCGGCATCCCGCGCGAGGGCATCGCCGGCAAGACGCTCGTGATCGTGAACACGCCGTCCGACGCGCTCGCCGCGTACGTGCAGATCATGCGCGTGTCGCGTGGACAGCCGCGCCCGGCGCACGTGATCTGGTTCGCGACCGCGACGACGGACGTCACGGTCCGGCGCGTGGACGAACGCACGCTGCACGTCGCGCCGCGCGACGGCCTGCTGCACTACGAGATCGACCAGATGATGCGCGATCCGAGGACGGCCCCGTTCGCGGCGCACGAGACCTTCGAGCTACCGAGCATGACGATCGAGGTGACCGCCGAGAAGGACCATCGGCCGGTCGCGATCGACGCGCGCTTCGCGATCCCCCTCGACGATCCATCGCTCGTCTGGCTGCGGTGGGAGGGCAAGAGCTACGTGCGCTACACGCCGCCGGCCGTGGGCGCCGAACAGACCCTGCCCGCGGTCGACTTCTGGAAGCTCCTCGAGGACTGAGCGATCGGCAACTTCGGATCACACCTGTAGCGCTGTAATAGACAGTGTCTACCGTGGTTTCCAGGTCTCGTTTCCAGCAGTTAGCTCCCATCACGCGTGGTACGGGACGTGGAGTACCCCCGTCACCATGCGAATGTTCCAGACCATCCATCCCTGCCATCTGATCGACGTGACCGGCGGCGCCAAGCGCATCACGGTGCGGAAGAACAACGACGAGATCGTTCGCGCGATGACGACGCTCAAGAGCGACATCGAGACGCTCGGCAAGGCGCAGATCGAGAAGTCGAGCTCGTCGTCGCAGATGCTGCCGATGATGATGATGATGATGCAGCGTCGCTGAGCGCCGCGATATCCTCGCGGCGTGCGAGGGCTCGTTCTCGTCGTGCTGTTCGCCGCGTGTCGCGGTGACGTCGATGGCATGTCCATCGATGCGCAGCCGGCGATCGATGCACCTCCACCTGTCGCGAGCGGCTGCATCGACGACGTCACGTCGGGCGATCACGTGTACACGTGCAACGGACTTCGCGTCGACGCGCGAATCCCCGCGGCGTGTCAGGCGCCCGGCTGCGGCCTCATCCTCGTCCTGCATGGTGACACCGGCACCGGTGTCTTGATGGACGCGCACCTTCGCATGCGCGAGATCGGCGCGGCCGCGGGCTACATCGTCGTCGCGCCGACGGGCCCGCCGTTCGGCGGCAGCTATCCCGGATCGACGTGGCACGACGAACAGGACGCCGCGCTGATCGCGATCGTCGAGATCGTGCGCGACGTCTATCGCGTCGACCCCGCGAGGATCCACGTCACCGGCTTCTCGCGCGGCTCGTTCGTGACGTGGCGCCTGTTGTGCGATCACGCCGACCTGTTCGCGTCGGTCGCGCCGAGCGGTGGCGGCGATGGTGCCGGCTTCGGCGAGACGACGTGCTTCTCGCAGGGCCGCACGCCGTCGCGCAAGGCGCCGATCCTCTTCCTCATGGGGCGCACCGACGCCTCGGTCGGGTACAGCTCGCTCGTGCAGATCCGCGACGCGGCGATCGCGTTCTACGGCGCGAGCGGACCGACCACGCTCGCGAGCGACGCGATGTACCGCCACGACCGGTGGACCGGCGACGCGGTGATCGAGACGTTCGATCACGCGTACGAGACCGCGGCGAACGGGCCGTTCGGCTCCGCGCGCGGCCACTGCATTCCCGGCAGCACCACCGATCCGTACGCGCAACAGTATGCGATTCCCTGTGTCCTCCCGAACGCGTTCGTGTGGGGTGATGAAGTGCTGACGTTCTTCCAGGCGCATCCGAAGTGAAGCTGCTCGTCGCGCTCGCGGTCGTGCTCCTCGCGGGGTGTCCGCGCACGCTGTCGGAGGCGGATCGCGCGGCGCTCCAGGACTTCCGTAGCGTCGACCGGGCGTGCCTCGTGCGTGCCGCCGAGATCCTGCGCGACGAGAGCATCCACCTCTCGGATTCGAGCGAGCTCGTCACGTCGATCCGCACCGAGCTCGTGAAGCCATGGCAGGACATGCGCGCGCGCGTGAAGCTCGCGGAGCGCCGACTCGGCGACGATCTGTCCGCGGTGCTCGGCCGCTACTTCGACGAGCGCGAGCTCGCGTGGGAGGCACTCGCGAAGGCGATCGACGCCCGCGACGATCGGCGGTCCGAGCATGAAGGCCGACGCGTTGATCTCCGATCGCGAAGGTCGGCTCTACGTGGTGAACCGCAGCGCCGGCGGTGGCAGCGACGAGGTCTTCGTGCTCGACAAGACGTGGCGCCGGGTTCCGATCCGCCACGCGTCGGACCGCCTGTACATGAACCACCTCTTCCGCGCCGGAGACGGCAGCGTGTGGGCGACCTACGACGTGTCCAAGGACGGCCGCTCGTCGACGGGCTTCGCGCGCCTCACACCGGCGGGAGGCGACGAACCGATCTACACCGCCGACTACGTCCAGGCGGAGCAGATGTATCCGTTCGTGGACAGCGCCGGCGTGTTCACGGTGCTCGACCCGCGGCGCAACCTGCTCGAGCAAGCGACGAAGAAGCGGAAGCTACCGATGCCGGTCGCGCAGCGCGGTCACGATCGCGACACCACCGGCCCGTTCGCCATCGACGGCGCGGGGCGCATCTGGATCGATCTCGTCGACGGCATCAACGTCATCGAGCGCGGCGGCAAGCGCACCGTCTATCCGCGCGGGAGCATCCCCGGCATCGTCGAGAACGTGAAGACGATCGTCGTGACCGGCGCGGGGCCGGCGCTCGTCGCACCCGGACCGGTGCCGACGCGCACGATCAAGGGACAGCTCCGCGCGGGTGGGAAGATCGAGCTCTCGATGTGCGCGGAGCCGTGGGGCCGCGAGTGTCCATCCGGGTTGCCGGTGTGGAAGACGTACAGCGACGCCGAGGGCTCCTTCACGTTCGAGGACGTGCCGCGCTGGACGTTCTCGATCCAGGCCCTCGCCGGCCAGAGCGGCAACAAGTGGTGGCGCGGCGTCGACGTGACGTGCTGCACCGAGGGCGACACGCTCGAGCCCGCGCCGTTCGACCCGGAACCGATCTACTAGGAGCCGACGGCCTCGCAAGCGGCCTACCCGCAGCAGCGCTTGTACTTCTTGCCGGAGCCACACGGGCACGGATCGTTGCGCCCGATCGCCGCGCTCGTGCCGAGCAAGCGATCGACGGCGGTGCACAGCATCTCGTACTCGGCGTTCGGCCGCATCGCCATGTGCATGACCGCGCGGATCTGCTCCTGCTCCTCGAACGTGATCTGCGTGCGAGCGTGCTCGTAGTACTGGATCTGGCCGTCGCCGTGCTGGCCGCAGTGCGAGTTGTCGACGAGCGCGTGCGCCATGCGGCACCGCGCCGGTCGCGCGGGATAGATCGAGCACGCGCCCTCGTGGTTGAACGCGCACATCGCTCCCTTGCGCGTGTACGCGATCGCGGCCGCGCGCCGCTCCTCGTCCGTGCTCGCCGCGACGACCGCGTTTGCCTCGGGGTACGCGGTGCGCTTCCACTGCGGCAGCTTCGCCACGAACTGCGCCCGCACCGCGGCGTTGTCGGGTAGCGCGAGCCACTCGGCGACGGTCGCTGCTTCGGGCTCGCTCACGACGAGCGCCGAGACGCAGCACGCGTTGCAGCCCTTGTTGCACGCCATCACGTGGCCACCCTGTTCGATCTTGTCCGATCGCTCGGCGATCGCGTCGTCGAACTCGGCCGCCATCGCGAGCGTGATGCCCGCGGCGTCCGGTCCCTTCACCACCGGGAGGCGGACGCGCTCGCCGCGCTCCGCGCCGCGCGCTGCCTCGCCGAGCGCACCCGCGATCGCGGCGAGGCGGGCTGGGTCCTGCGTGATCGGCATGCGCGCCAGTAGACCATGATCTAGCCCCTGAGTTCGGTTGTGTCGATCCGACCAACCGAGCTCGCAGGGTGTTGGGGTGGCGAGTCCGCGAGCCGGGGCCCCCAACGAAATAGACGGGTGAGGGCGGATGCCCGAACCCCGAGAACACCAAGGAGCAGCGAGGTTGAACAGACGACAGTCTGGTCAACCGAGGTGATCCTTGGTGTTAGTCGAACAGTGCGCCCAGCTCGCGCGGCGTGTGAACGAGGTACTCCGGCTTCGCAGCGTCGAGGATGTCGAGCGAGCGCAGTCCCCAGCTGACGGCGATGCCCGGCACGGCGGCGGCGCGAGCGGTCGCGATGTCGACCTCCGAGTCCCCGATCATCACGCAGTCGCGCGGATCGATCGCGAGCTCGGCGGCGACCTCGAGCAGCGCGGCGGGATCCGGCTTGTGCGGCCGTCCCGCGCGCTGGCCCGCGACGACCGAGAATGGCCAGCGGCGGAGCAGCGCGTCCGCGCAGGCGACCGTCAGATCGTGTGGCTTGTTCGAGAGGATGGCGAGCTTGCGTCCGGCGGCGAGCTTGTCGAGCTCCTCACCGAGGCCGTCGAACACGCGCGAGTGCACGACCGGCCGCGCGCGGTAGTGCGCGCGAAACTGGGCGAGCGCGTCCGCGAGCTGCTCGGGGTGCGGGATGGCGCGAACGACCAGCTGCTCGGCGCCGTAGCCGACCCACTCGCCGATCTCGACGAGCGAGCGCGGGGCGAGGCCGCGTGCTTCGAGCATCGTGTTCAGGTGAAGCGCGATGTCCGGCAAGCTGTCGATCAGCGTGCCGTCGAGATCGAAGATGACGGCGCGAGCGTCGCGGAGAGCCATGCCTGTCTAGAATGGCGTGTCGGTCGGCTTCTCGCCACGGGTCGGGACAGGCTGCGCGGGCACCACGTTCGCCGCGGCCGCCTTCGCCGCCGTGGCATCGACGGGGTCCGGCAGGCGCGAGAACGAGGTCGGTCCGCCGTAGAACTCCTCGTCGCGGACGTTGCGATTCGAGGCGTGCGGCGCCGGCTTCCTCGGCGAGGCGACCGGCCTCGTCTCGCGCGCGGTCGCGGTCGGTCGAGCCACGACGCGAACGCGACGCGGCCTCGCCCTCTTCTTCGTCGGCGCGGGCGGCGGCTCCTCGACGACCGGCGCCGCCGGCGGTTCGTCGTCGGACGCGATCGCCGCGACGCTCGTCGACACGTCGTCGCTGATCGAGCGCGCCTCGACCGCTGCCGACGCGGCGGGCGGCGCGTCGTCGTCGGCCAGCGACGCGAGCCCTCCCGCACCGGCGATCAGCGCGAACAGCGCGACGCCGATCACCGTGTCCCGCCAGCGGCGCTGGGGCACCGGCGTCAGCGGCAGCGACACGAGGCGCCCGGGTGCGAGGTGCGTCGCGTCGAGCGCGGCGAGCACCGCGGTCGCATCCGGGAAGCGATCCGCGGGATCGCGGCGCATCAGCCGGCGCACGATGTCCTCGAGCGCCTGCGGGACACGCTTGCCCGCGCGCTCGGAGATCGACGGCATTCGATCGCTCGCGTTCTGCGCGATGATCTCGACGAGGCCACCGTCGAACGGCGGCTTGCCCGCGAGCATCTCGAACATCGTCACGCCGAGCGCGAACAGGTCCGCGCGATGATCGACCGCCTCGGCGCAGGTCTGCTCGGGCGACGCGTAGATCGGCGTGCCCATCGCGAGGCCCACGCCGGTCAGCCGCGTCGAGCGCTCGTCGTCCATCGGGATGGCGAGCCCGAAGTCCACGATGCGCACGCGGTCGCGTCCGGTGATCACGATGTTGTCCGGCTTGAGATCGCGGTGAACGAGGCCGCGCTCGTGCGCATGCGCGAGGCCCAGGCAGATCTGCCGCGCCAGCACCACGACGCGACGCGCGGACAGCGCGCCCTCTCGCGCGATCACGTCGGCGAGCGAGCGCCCGTCGACGAGCTCCATCGCGATGAACATCAGGCCGCTCTCCGAGCGCCCGAAGTCGACGACCGAGACGACGTTGGGATGCTCGAGCTGGCTCGCCGCATCGGCTTCCTGCGCGAAGCGGAGCCGCATCTCGATCGTCGCGGCGAGGTCGCCGATCATGATCTTGATCGCGAACCTCTTCTGCGCGAGCAGCGCGTGATGCGCGCGATAGACGCGGGCCATCGCGCCTTCTCCCAGGAACTCGTCGATGACGTAGTGCTGCGCGATCGTCATCCCGATCAGCGGATCGCGATGGCCGACCTCGAGCACGTCACCGTCGATCGGACAGCGAGCGAACGCGGCGCGGTAGATCGCGAGACACGCCGGGCACCAGCGTATGGAGGCGTCGGTTTCGATCGGCACATCGCTTCGCGAGGTCGTGGCCACGATCGTTTCTTGAGGCGTTTTCCGACACGGAGCAATGTAGTTTCTCGCGGATCTCCGACGGTGTGGTGCGCGCGCGCATGGGCGAAAGTGTCACTCGACGACACGTGTGCGCTGCCGCTCGGTCAGCGCGACCGGCCGCGATCGCGCCGCGCCTGCAGCCGCGCCTCGAGCCACGCGCGCTCCTCCGCCGACGGCTTCATCGAGGCCGGGCGCCAGCGCGCGACCATGTTGACCATGAACACGAAGTTCGCTGCGGACGTGACGTAGAGCTGCGCCTCGGGAAAGCGAGCCGCGAGCATGAACGCCGTGAAGTAGCCGAGCGCGGCCGGAATGAACCACACGTCGAGCGCGATCGCGATCCACGCGGCGCACGTGCCCCACAAGAAGTGAACGGCGAGCTGCGCGTGGTACGCGTCGCTGCCCGCCACCCAGAACCCACTGACGAGCAGCGCCTCCGCCGCGAACATGAAGATCGCCGCCGCCGCGACGCGACGGTTGAGCACGGTCGCCATGAGCGTGTGGCGCGCCCACCACACGAGGAACGCCACTCCAACGCACGTCCCGATCGCGAACAACACGTGGTTCCTCAGCGTGAAGCCCGCGATGTCCGGCCTGACCACGGCGAGGAGTGGCACCAGCGTGAAGATCGGACCGAGCACCATCGCGAGGAACGTGCGCGTGCGACGGCCGGGCGTCGGGTTGTTCTCCTCGAGGAGCTCCTTCGCCGCCGCGTCGCGCTTCGCCTGCTCCTCGGCTGCTTGCTTCGCGCGCGCGAGCAGCGGCGGGGGCTCGTCGAGGTCGCCGAGCAGCGTCACCGCCGTGCGCGGGTTGCCCGCGGCGAGCTCGAGCTCCGCGACCGCCACCGTCGCGCGCGCGAGGCCCGCCTTGGCCTCGGCGTTGTCGCGCCACATCGCGAGCGCCTCGTGAAAGCCGAAGCGGCACGCGCCGAACATGCGATAGATCTCCTCGCGGTCGACGTCGCTGTTCGCGAGCGCGGCGATCAGCTGGTCCGTTCGCTCCAGCGCGCGCGCGCCGATCTCCGACGAGCCGCGATGCTCGAGGTAGCGCTGAAGCTCGATCCGCAGCGCCTCGACGGACTCGTAGCGCTCGTCGGGATCGGAGTGCATCGCCCGCATCACGATGCGCGCGAGCTCGGCGGGCACACTCGGCGGCAGCGCGGGCTTCGACTCGATCACGCTCGCGATCACCTCGATCGCGGACGCGCCGGCGTGCGGCGGCTTGCCCGCGACGAGCTCGAACAGCACCGCACCCGCGAGGTAGACATCGGTGCGCTCGGAGATCCGCGGCCCACTCTCGCGTCCGAGCATCTCGGGCGCCATGTAGCACGGCGTCCCGGCGAGCGCGTTCGCGTCGCCGACGAGCGGCAACCGCCCGCTACCGTCGTCGTGCAGCGCGACCGCGATGCCCCAGTCGAGCAGGTACACCTCGCCGAAATCGCCGATCATCACGTTCGCCGGCTTGAGATCGCGGTGCACGATGCCGCGGTGGTGCGCGAACCGGAGCGCGTTGAGCACCTGCATCAGGATGCCGAGGTTCCACGCGAGGAGGTCCGTCGCGCCGAAGCGCCGCTGCACCTCGCCGGCGTTGCTGATCAGCTTGCTCCACTCGACCCCCTCGATCCGCTTCATCACGATCAGCGGCGTCCCGTCGGTCTCGGCGTCGAGGTAGTGCACCGGCACCACGTTCGGGTGCTCGACGGTCCCGGTCACCCACGCTTCACGGAGCAGGTCGAGCGCGGACGCGGCGTCGCGCCGGCGATCGGGCTTGAGCGTCTTCACGGCGACGATGCGACCGAGCGCCACCTGCTCCGCGGCGCGTACCACGCCCATGCCGCCCTCGCCGATGATCACGCTGCTCTTGAGCTGCATCGAGCTCGTGCCGCTCGAGCTCGCGAGCTCCTTCAGCAAGGCGAGCGCACGCGACCCGCCGCTCTCGCGCAGCTCGGCGGGCACGATCGTCTCGTCCGGCGACGACTGGATCGTATCCAGCACGTCCTCGGCGAGCGTCTCGACCCATGCATCCCCGCGAGCGATTCGAGCATTCTATCGCGTCTCGCACGTCCGTGCGGACGTCACGCGGCGAGAGCCAGGAGCGCCTCGCGCGGCTTCTCGATGGGATCGCCGTGCGAGACGAGGATGCGCTCGAGCCCCGCGTCGTTCGCCCACGCGCGGAGCTGCTCGCGCATCGCGTCCTTGTCCTTCACGAGCCTCCTCCGCACGAGCGCGGGCTGCGTCGGATGCCCCGGGCCGAACCCGAGCAGCGTGAACGCGAACCGCGCGAAGCCGTGCTGCGCGGGCAGGTTGAAGATCAGATCCGCAAGGACGAGCGTCTTCTTGGTGCCCGTGGTCACGAGCATCGCCATCTCCTGCTCGCCGGTGCCCGGGATCGTCAGCAGCTTCACCCGACGATCGGTGAGCGCGACGGTCGTCGCGTCGACCTCGACGAGCTCCTCGACCTTCTCGCGCGCCCCCGCCGGCGCGATCACGCGAGCGTCTGGATAGCGCTGCGTCCAGCCCTTGATGTCGAGACGATGGATGCCGGAGGGCACCACGAGGAACGCGACCGAGCCGAGCGCGTCGACCTTCGCCATCTCCTGCTCGTCGAGTGCGATCGCGCTGAACACGACGAGCCGGCCATCGGCGAGCTTGGCGATCGTCATGCGGCGCACGGTCTCACCGAGCGGCATGTCCAGCGTGCCGGTGACGCTGTAGAGGTTGTCGGCGAGCCTCTCCAGCGTGCCGTGCTCGACGACCTTCCAGGTTTGGTTCGGCTTCACGCGATCCTCCTTCGGAGAGAAGTCTCGCAAGGCGCGCGCCAGCGACGCGCGAGGAACTCTCACTTGCGCGCGTGCACGAGCGTGAATTTCCCGTCGGGAAACTCGACATCCATGCGCTGCCCCGTCACGGCGACGACGCTGCCGCGGCCGAACTTGGGGTGATCGACGGTCTCGCCCACGGCAAACGTCTGGCTCGCCGCGTAGGGTCGCGCCGCGACCTCTTCTTGCGCCCACGCCAGCTGCGCGAGCTCGCCGATGCTGTGCATCAGGGAGCGCACGACCGACGCCGGAAGCTTCTCGACGCGCGGGTCGAGAACGCGGCGGATCGCCACGTCACGCACGGTCGCCGTGTCGGACACCGACTCGTCCATCCGCGCTGCCGCCTCGGGGTTGGCGTTCGCGAGGACCTGGAGGGCGCGATCGAGCGCATCGCGCGCAGCACCGCCGATCACCTCGGCGCGCGCTTCCTGGAGGTGGTGCTGGATCGCCTGCGACGCCTCGAGCGGCACCTTGGGCTGCTCCAACAGCTTCATCCCGCGGTCGTCGAGTCGCGCCGCGATCCTCTCGAACGCGGGCAGGTGGCGCTCCTCGCAGAGCGCGCGCGCCTTCTCGACGATCGCCGCGCGGATCTGCGGGACCCCGAGGGCGCGCTCGATCGTGGTCGCCAGCGCCGCGTGGACCTCGACGCGCACCCCGTGCGGAAGCGTCAGCGTGCGATCCTCGGTGTCCGACGGCGTCAGACCGACGACGGCGATCAGGCACTCGGTCAGCTGGCCGGCCTTGGCGTTGCGAGGACCGCGCGGATCGAAGTTGGCCTTGACGCTCAGCTTGTCGACGAGCGCTTGCTGCAGCCCGTGATCCTCGTCGAGGCCCGCCTCGATCTCGGCGAGCGTTCGATCGAGGCCGGCCAGCAGGCAGATGTCGGCGAAGCCTTCGAGGAGATCGCGGGCGATCGCCTGGAGGTCCGCGTCGACGGGGTACTTCTCGAGGACACGCGTCGCGAGGTCCTGGAGCGAGACAACAGTGCGTCTGGGAAACGCGATCGACGGCACGGCCCCACTTACCACGAGTCGGCCGTGAGAAGGTCTCGCGATGCGCTCCGTACTTCCCCGGCTGACCACTCTGGGTGGCCTGCTCGGAATCAAGACGGCCCCCGTCTTGCCGCGCCTCGCGCCGCTGGCCTCCGCGTTCGAGGAGACCATGCGCGTGACCGTGCCCCACAGCTTCGACGCCGTCGCGGTCACCGCACGCACCACGCGCGAGATCGCTGCGACGATGTGTCCGTGGCTGCCCGCGCTCCCCGGCGACGAGCTGGCCCTCGAGGTCGACGCGATCTCGGTCACGGCGTGGTCCGACGAGGCCGCGCTGCCCGGCGACGCGCCCCACCCGCTTCCGCTGCACGCCGACGACTTCGCGCTCCTCGGGTTCGACGGCGCCGCGTGGACGTACACGCTCGAGCTCGAGAACGCGGGCGACACGGTGACGCTCGAGCTGCTGGAGGAGCTGGCGGTGCTCGCCGGCGTGACCGAGGCGCAGCGCCGGATCGCCGCGGAGCTGCATGCTGCGCTCGAGCGAGGCAGGCCGAGCCGGCTCTCGGTCCGCGCACGCGACGGCGCGCTCGACCCGCGGCTCGGAGTCGCGTGGGACCGCGTCGAGTGGGGCATGATCCAGAGCATGCTGAAGGGCTTCCATCCCGCCGGTGGAGGCGTCGAGAAGATCGCGCGCTTGTCGCGCACGGTCGACGCCGACCACGCCACCGTCGAGCTCGTGCTCGGGCCGGTGGATCCGCCGGCCATGCGGATCACCTTCGACGTATGATGCGCCGATGACAACCGACGTCCGGTCCAAGGTCAGCGAGGAGGAGTGGAAGCTGCGCGTGGATCTCGCCGCGTGCTACCGCCTCGTCGCCCACTACAAGTGGGACGATCTGATCTTCACGCACATCTCGGCGCGCCTCCCGGGGCCCGAGCATCACTTCCTGATCAACCCGTACGGGATGACCTTCGACGAGATCACGGCGTCGAGCCTCGTGAAGATCGATCTCGAGGGGCGCAAGCTCATGGACAGCCCGTACGAGATCAACCCCGCGGGCTTCACGATCCACAGCGCGATCCACGCCGCGCGCGACGACGCGAAGTGCGTGCTGCACACGCACAGCTTGAACGGCGTCGCGGTCTCCGCGTCCAAGCACGGCCTCCTGCCGCTGTCACAGCAGTCGACGTTCGTGCTCGCGTCGCTCGCGTACCACGACTACGAAGGCATCGCGCTGCGCGACGACGAGAAGCCGCGGCTCGTGCGCGACCTCGGTGACAAGTACTTCTTCATGCTGCGCAACCACGGCCTGCTCACCGTCGGCCCGACGATCGCGGACGCGTTCCTCGCGATGTATCAGTTCGAGGCGGCGTGCACGATCCAGCTCCGCGCGCAGGCCGCGTCGCCCGAGCTGATCGAGATCGATCCCAAGGTGCTCGAGACCGCGATGATGATGGCGAAGATGGTGATGCGCGGCGGTGGCGGCTCGTTCGCGTGGCCCGCGATGCTGCGCAAGCTCGATCGAATCGATCGCAGCTACCGCGACTAAGGCGGAGAACCCCGCGAAGCAATCTGGACAGACGAGCCTGGTCAGACAACGTGATCGTGGGGTCGGGGCGCTTGCCGTCCGGCGCACATCGTCGAGCGACGTCCGGCCGGGATCAGCTCACGGCACGAGGGTGATCACGCCGCACGCGACGCGACCGCCGGCGTTGCCCGTGGGCTGTGTCTTGAAGTCGTCCTTCTTCTCGTGAACGATGAAGCCCTTGCCGACGATCGACGTCGGGCCGTCGGCGAGCGTGATGCCCTTCATCACGAACGTCTTCGTCGCCTTGCCGTCCTTGCCGGCGGTGAGGTTGCCGAAGTCGCCCTCGTGATGCTCCTCGGCGTCGGGCGACCCGTGCTTCTTGTTGCTCGGGTTGAAGTGCCCGCCCGCGCTGGTGGCGTCGGGGGCCGAGCAATCGCCCTTCTCGTGGACGTGGTACGCGTGATCGCCGGGCTTGAGGCCCTCGACGTTCGCGGTCACCTCGACGCCACCCTCGACCTCCTTGAACTCGATCGTGCCCTTCACCTTCGACTTCGACGCGGGGGCGAGCTCGGCCTTCGCCATCTTCGGCGCGGGAGGTGGCGCTGGCTCGGGCGCCTTCTCGGGCTCCGGCGCGACCGGCTCGGCGGGCGGCGGCGCGGGCTCGACGGCGGTCGTCGGTGCTTCGGGCGTGGCGGGCTCCGACGGCTGGGACTTGCCACCGCAGGCGAGCACGGCGGACGCGAGGAGGATCGAACAGAGGGTGCGCTTCATGCGCGGAGCTTCCCTCGCGAAGCGATCTCGATCAAGGCGCCCGCGGTCAGCCCTTCACTGCGCGATTCCGCCCACCGCGCTTGGCCGCATACAGCGCCTGATCCACGCGCTCGATCATCGCCGCGGGCTCGTCGCCGGCCCCCCACGCGGTCACACCGAAGCTCGCGGTGAACCGCAGCGTGCGTGCCTGATCGATCGTCCAGTCGCTGACGGCGAGCTCTTCGACCAGCGTCTTGGCCTTGGCGAACGCCACGCGCAGGGACGCGCCGGGCAGGAGCACCGCGAACTCCTCCCCGCCCCATCGCGCGATCACGTCGTCGCGGCGCACGCGATCGCGCAGGAACGTGACGAGCGCGTTCAGCACGCGATCGCCGACCGGGTGACCGTGCGTGTCGTTGATCGACTTGAAGTGATCGATGTCGGCCAGCAGTAGCGCGAACCCGTCGCCACCGCTGGCCGCGGTCGTGCACCGCCGCGCGAGCTCCTCGTCGAACGCCGCGCGGTTCGCCGCCTGCGTCAGCGGATCGACGCGTGCCGCGTGCGTCGCCTTCTCGACCTTCGTGCGGAGGTGCTCGACCTCCGCCTTCAGATCCTGCGTCACCTTCGCGTCGGCCACCTGCCGCTCGGTCACCACCTCGCGCAGCGTGCGCACCTCGGTGGTGATCGCCGCGCGCACCTTGACGAGGTCGCTGAGCTTGCCGGCGGCCTCGAAGCGAGAGCCCGTATCGAGCATCTGCCGGTGATAGGCCGCGGTGCCCTTCGCGATCGCGGCGAGCCCATCGGTGAGCACCGCGATGATCCGCTGGAGCTCGGCGTCGCGATCCGCGAGGTGCGCGCGCTCCGCGTCGGCGAAGGCCAGCGTCGCGCGCCTGGCGACCGCGAGGTTCTCGGCGACGTGCGCCGCCTCGTCACCCGCTCGAATGCGCCCGCGCAACGTGCCGAGCGCGTCGCGAACCTCGGCGGCACCGATCTCCTCGATGTCGAGGACGAGCGCCTGCACGCAGTCCACCAGGGATAGCGCCGTCTCCTCGAGGGTCGCCACGCGCGTGCGCGAGATGGAGAGCTCCACCGAGAGCGCGCCGCGCTCGCGCCGTTCACGCAATCCAGCGATCAGGCTCACCCCCGATCGGGTCGGCCGGCCGGCGCGACCATGTAGGCCCTCGCCTCGCGTTTTCCGTCACGCCGAGCGTCGATAGATCCGGATCGCGCCGCCGGGCCTGTCCTCCTCGCGAACCGGCGCGAACCCCGCCTTCTCGAGGACGCGACACGACGGCGCGTTGTCGACACCGGCGATGCCGAGCACCTCGGGGAGTCCGAGGTCGAGCCCCCACCGCGACATCGCCGCCACCGCTTCGCTCGCCAGTCCGGCCCCCTGACGCCGCTGCTCGATCGCGTAGCCGATCTCGACCGACGCGCGCGCAGCACTGAGACCGACATGGCCGACGAGCTCGCCCTGGTACTCGATGCCGACCACGTACGGCTGCGCCCGCGGATCGGGAGGACGATCCGTGAACGCGATCAACGCGCGCACGACCTGCTCGGCGTGGTCCTCGTCGCGATAGACCTGATCCGGGATCCAGCGCCGCATGCCGGGTTCCGTGCTCATGAGGAAGACCTTGGGCACGTCCGCGAGCGTGAAGGGTCGGAGCAGCAACCGCGATGTCGAGATCATGCTCGGCCGATTGTAGGACCGCCCTCGACCGAGGTCAGTGCATCGCACGCGCGCGGTGATACTCGAACCACAGCTGCTCCGCCGACGTGTATCCGTCGAGCGCGACCGGATCGCTCTCGTAGTAGACGGTGATCAGCGACGAGACGTTCTCCTCCGTCGTCGAAGCGATGTGCGCGCGGCCGCACGGCACCGGCCCGCGCATCAGCTCCGCCGGCGACGTCCGGCTCGGTGCGCGTGGATCGGCGGCTCGCGCATCGCGCACCGCCCACGCGCGGACCTCGGTCATGCACGCCTCGTCGTCCGTGAGGACGGGCGCGACCAGCGCGACCTCCGATGTCGTCGGCGGCTCGACGTCGACTGCCGCTTCTCCGTAACCACTCGCGCGCACCAGCAACGCGACGACCACGAGGATCGCGCCGGCACCGCCGGCGAGGATGCGGAACAGCGCGTCATCTCCCGACCGCTCGGGCGCGAGCCACTGCCTCTCGGGTTTCGTCTCGACCTCGGGCTCCTCGCCGCGCAACCGCGCGAGCTCGCCCTCGAGCGCTGCGATGCGGTCGAGCGCAGCGTCGTGGTCATTGCGATAGCTCATCTGGACCTCCTCGAATGCGATGCACGCAACCTGCGGCCGCATCTCGAACGCTCCAACCGAAAAGCGACACGTGTCGCTTTCCGCCAACCCCGACGCGCGGCGTGGTGTCACGAGCAAGGTCAGCAGGCGGAGGTGGCGACCGGCGACCGCACGTTCGTCTCGACGCCGCGTCGCGCGAGGTTCGGGTCTACAGCGCGGGCACGGCCCACACGAGGACCTCGCCCGGCGCGCTCGTGATCAGCCAGCGGGCATCGGGCGAGAACCACGCCTCGCCGGCGCGATCGTGCGGCACGCAGTAGCCGTGCTCCGAGCGATCGGGCGCGAACACGCAGGCGTGATCGCGACTGACCACCGCGAGCAGGTTCGACGCCGACCACGTCACCGCGCGCACTCCGTCGAGATCGCGCGCGTGCAATTCGATCGACGGCGCGCCCGGGCGCGCGACGATGATCGACCTCGTGGATCCCGATGTCACCGCGCCGCGCGGCGGGACGGGGGCCGCGAGCGGCGCGTCGCGCGGAGCACCCGCGCGATCCCACGCCCGCACGAAGGCCGCGCGCTTCTTCGTGGCGGCACCGTGCACGATCACGTCGCCCTCGGGTGATGTCGTGATGGACAGCGGGCCGGGCTCGACGCGTCCGAGCTCGATGCGATCGCGCCGCACGCGACCGCCGAGCTCGCCGATGACGATCGCACCGTCGTTCGTGTACGCGGCGGCGGCGACCTGGACGTTCTGCTCGACGACGCGGATCGGCCCCGCGGGCAGCATGACCTCGCGCAGCGAGCCGAGGTCCCACACGAGCATCCGCGCGCTGTCGTGCGAGAACGCGACGCGGGGCTGGACGATCGCGTTGTCGACGGCGACCGCGAGGGGCTCGTCGAGTTGCCACGCGCGGAGCGTTTGATCGTGCGAGACCGACAGCGGACCGCGCGCGCTCCACGCGACGTCGGCGATCGGCGCACCGTGCCCGAGCAAGCGCCACCGGCGTGACGCGCCGACGGGCACGAGGTGAAGCTCGCTGTGGATCGCGAGCGCGATGCGATCGCCGCCCGGCTCGAACCCGAGGAGGATCGCGCTGCTGTCGACGGCCACGCGACGGAGCTGACGGCGCGAGCGCGCGTCGAACACGCGCAGCGTGCCGTCGAGCTGGAGCACGGCGATGCGCGCACCGTCGTCGGTGACGGCGAGCGTCTCGGCCGCCGCGTCGACCTCGACGAACGGATCGAGCGCACCCGAGCTCGGATCCCACGCAACGACCTCGGTCCCTCGCGCGAGCACGACGCGATCACCGGCGAGCACGATCGCGGTCGGCGATCGACCGGGCAGCGTCGCGACCTCGGCGAGGGTGACCGTGTCGTACGCGTGCACGATTCCCGCGCCATCGCGCGCGACGATGCGCGCCTCGTCGAAGCGAACGAGCGCGAGCAGCTCCGGTAAGCCGCGCCGCTGGCCCGATGCGAGGTCGACGAGCTCGGAGCCGCTCGCTCCGACGCACAGCGCGCGGCCGACGCGTGGGACGACGGCGGACAGCAGACGACCGCCGGCGCACGCGATCGGTCGCGCAGCGCGCATGTCATCGAGCACGACGATCTGCGTCGCGTCCCACACCACCGCGCGCGCGCCCATCGCGGCGATGCCCGCGATCGGCCCGCCGAGCTGCGCGACACGTGCGCCATCGACGGTGACGACGCCATCCTCGGCGCCGATCCACGTGCGGCCGTCGATCGATGCGACCGCGGTCGGCACGGCGCCGAGCGCGCGAACCTCGGCGATGCCGCTCGCACGCGCGCTCGCACGCAGCACCGCGACGTCGGGGTGCTCGATGTTCTCGACGAGCATCGCCACCCGGCTCGGATCGCGCTCGAGCTCGCCGCGTGCGCGCTCGACGATCGCCGCGTCGCGCTCCGTTCGCGCCGCGTCGCGCGCGTCGACGACCCGCGCGAACATCACGGCGGCCACGACGCCCGCGGCGACGATCGCCGCGAGCACCGCGAGCAGCAAGTTGCGATACCGGCGCGCGAGCCGCGCGGCGCGCTCTGCGAGCGAGTAGCGATGTGCCGCGACCAGCTGCCCGGTCGCGAAGCGCCGCAGGTCGTCGGCGAGCTCGCGCGCCGTCGGATAGCGATCCTCGGGGTGCTCGGCCATCGCCTTCTCGACGATCGCGATCAACGCCGGCGGTGCGCTCGGTGCGCGCATCGCGAGCGCGTCTCTCGACGGCGGCGCACCGGCGAGCACGTGATAGAGGATCGCGCCGAGCGCGTAGACATCGGTTCGCTCGTCGACGTCATCGCCCACGGCCTGCTCGGGCGCCATGTACGACGGCGTGCCCATCACGGTGCCGTGCCCGGTCATCCGCGCGCCGTCCGCGCCGTCGTCGCTCGCGAGGTCCTTCGCGATGCCCCAGTCGACGACGAGCGTCTCGCCGAACGGACCGAGCATGATGTTGTTCGGTTTGAGATCGCGATGGATCACGTGCTGCGCGTGCGCGTAGGCGATCGTGTCGGCGACCTGCTGCACGATCGGCACGAGCGCGATCCGCTGCTCGGGCACCGCGTCGTCGATCGCCGCTGCGAGCGTCTTTCCTTCGACGAGCCGCATCGCGTAGTACGGCGCGCCCTTCGCGTCCCTGCCGTGTGCGTAGATCGGGACGATGCCCGGATGTTGCAGCCGTGCGGTCAGGTGCGCCTCGCGGCGAAACCGTTCGGCGGCGGCGCCGCTCGCCGCGAGCAGACGCTTGATCGCGACCGGCCGGCCGAGCTCGCGGTCGTGGCCCTCGACGATACGGCCCATGCCACCGCGAGCGAGCTCGCGCCCGACGTCGTAGCCGGCGATGTCACCCTCGCGCACGGTCGCGCCGGGGCGTTCGGGCGTGGTCACCGCGCTCGCTCGATCGCCGTCGTCGCGCTCGTCGTCCCCGTCCACGCGTCGATCGTACGTCCGATCGCATGCGCGAATTCGCGTTACTCGGCGCTTCCTGCGCTTCCTGCGCTCCCGGCGAGCCGGTTCTCGCACCGGAACTTGGCCGAGTAGCCGTAGCCGCCCTCGTCGAAGCCGTAGCAGTTCGGATCCGTCCGGTCGCCTTTGTACTCGCGCCACGGGCAGCCTCCGCCCTTCGACCGCACGCACGTCGTCGAGTCCTTGCGCTCCTCGTCGTAGTAGGCCTGGCTGACCGTGCCCGTGGTGCCCGCCGATCCTTGTCGCAAGCACCGGCACGGCCCCACGTACTTGCGGTCGGCCAGGCCGGCGTCACCGGACGCGCTCGCGTCGGTCACGGCAGCGGCGTCGATCGCGCCGTTCGTCGGCGAGTCACCGAACACGCACGCGGTCACCACCGCGCAGACCACGATCACGACGCTGCGACCGATCCATCGATGTCTCTTGTTGTGCATGGGCCGCAGAGGGGCAAGCGCCGCGCCGGCGTGGCCGCGCGCAGATCCACGTAGTTGCGCACGCCCGTCGCCGGGTCGCGTCCGCTCGTGCGGGGTGCGCCATGCAGCGATCGCGCGAACAACTAGGGCCGCTCGCGCGTAAGTGATCCAATGCCCACCGTCACCCTGCCGCCGCGCCCGCGGGCGGCTCGTCTGCGGTTGATCCTCGATGGCACTCCGCGCGCGATCGACAGGACGCTGATCGTCGGCAGCGATCCGGCGTGCGACGTCATCATTCGCGACGCCGCTGTGTCCGCGCGCCACGTCGAGCTCGAGCCCACGCCGCGCGGCGTCGTCCTGCGCGACCTCGGCTCGAAGAACGGGACGCGCGTCAACGGCTCGCAGGTCGAGGGCGCGCTGCTCCGCGCCGCGTGCACGCTCGGCATCGGCACGACCCGGCTCTCGATCGACGAGGAGCTCGACCCCGCCGGCGCACGCTTCGGTGCTCTCCTCGGCGAGAGCGGCGTCATGCGGGCGCTGTTCGCGAAGGCGATGCGCATCGCCGCCTCGGACGCGACGGTCCTCATCGACGGCGAGACCGGCACGGGCAAGGGCGTCCTCGCGCAAGCGATCCACGACGCGAGCCCGCGCCGATCGGGCCCGTTCCTCGTCCTCGACTGCGGTGCCATCCCAGCCACCCTGATCGAGAGCGAGCTGTTCGGCCACGAGAAGGGCGCGTTCACGGGCGCCGATCGCGCGCGCCCGGGCCTCTTCGAAGCCGCCCGCGGCGGCACCGTGTTCCTCGACGAGATCGGCGAGCTACCCGCGACGCTGCAGCCTCGCCTGCTACGCGCCCTCGAGGAGCGCGCGGTCCGCCGCATCGGCGCCACGCACCCGACGCGCCTCGACGTTCGCATCATCGCCGCGACGCACAAGAACCTTCGCCTCGCCGTGAAGAACAACGAGCTCCGCGCGGACCTGTTCTATCGCCTGACCAGCGTGCACCTGCGCATGCCGTCGCTGCGCGAGCGCCCCGACGACATCCCGCTCCTCGCGACGGCCTTCCATCGCGCGCTCACCGGCGAAGCCCCCGACCCCGCCCTCCTCGCGGCGCTCGCCGCGCGCTCGTTCGACGGCAACGTCCGCGAGCTCAAGAGCGCGATCGAGCAGGTCGTGCTCCTCGGCGACGTCCAGTCCGATGCGCCCCCACCCGCCGCCCTCGCCACCGGCGAGCCCATCAGCACGCCGTTCCGCGTCGCGAAGCAGAGCATCGTCGAGAGCTGGGAGCGCGAGTACCTGCGCCGCCTGCTCGCGCACGTCGATGGGAATGTCTCGGCCGCCGCGCGCACCGCGCGCATGGACCGCAACCACCTGCGTACGCTCCTCGACCGCTACGACCTCGCGCCCTAGACGCCACTCGACGCGCGCTGCATGGTCCACCCCGCAACTCGGGGCTCGCGTGCGCATCGCGCATCGCGAACCACGCGTTCTCCCTCGAGCGCCCGCCGGCACCGCGCTTGCGACGAGCACCGAGCGGAGGTGTTCATGATCCATCGTTCCGCCCTCATCACGCTCGCGCTCGCTCTCACGCTCTCGTCCACTCACGTCGGCCTCGCCCGCGCCCAGGTCCCCGAGACTCCGCTCGAGGACTTCGCCGACGAGGTCCACAAGATGAACGGCTACTACCACCGTCTGTGGGTCATCGAGCGAATGATGACCTTCAAGCTCGGCGACCAGTGCTGGGGCAGCATGCTCGATCGCAAGAACAAGGCGATCACCACCGCGAACACGTTCGCGCGCAACGTCGCCCTCTACGCCGAGAAGCTCACGGGCGAAGACTGGGACCAGATCGAAGGCACGGGCACCCAGCAGCGCGAGAAGAACAAACACCTCGTCGAAGCCGAGATCGAAAAGCTGCGCCCCGACCTCCACGTCACCATCTCGCACGAAGGCGGCACCTGCGACGCGAGCGGAGACGGGCTCCTGATCAAGTACTGGGCGGCACTCGGCAACATCCTGCTCGCGCATCCACCGACCTCGGGTCGCGCGATCGTCGTGCTTCACCTCACGCCGAAGGCCAAGGACATCAGCTTCGAGGTCTCGCGCGACGGCACCCGCTTCTCCTTCACGCTGCCGAGCGAACGCCAGGTCGTCGACTGGTACGACAAGCTGAAGCGCCCGTTCCAGAAAGCGTCGCGCAAGCGGTGAACTCTGGGTGGGCCGCCGTCCGCGCTGCGGCGTCCGTCGTCCCGCCCCGGCCCGCACCAGGTTAGTGTGTCAACGTGCCCAGCTTGTTGATGGCGATCCGCGTCCTACTTGCCAAGGACCAAGGTCAAGCTGCTTTCCTACGCACGAGTCGCGTGAGCTCGCACCACGTCGCGGACGGCCACGCGCTCCCGCGCGAGGCCTGCTTTCGTTTGCAAGATTCTCCAGCGTTCAAGCGCCAGCGAGTGGCACGTTTGCAAATCGTCTCAGCCAGTAGGTGCCAACCGGGAACGTCGCCTCGAGTCCGTTCAACCAGTCAGCTCGAGCTCGTGCGTAGCTCCGGACGAACTCGCGGTTCCGCATCAAGGCTTCGATACGCGCCCACATGTTGACCGCTGCTACCCGCGGACTCATCACCCTTCGCGGCTCGAAGCTCGTGGGTGCCTCCCACCAGTCCTGCTTCTGGACGTTCCGTCGGCCGAGAACACCACGGCCACTAGCACGTCGCTGATCCGCGCACGATTGCTCGACGTGGAGGACGCGCGCTTTGAATTCCTCGACCAAGTCGGCGGAAGGGCCAAGCGATTCCGGAATTGAAAGTGCCAACTCGACGACTTCGGGCATCGGGCCGTTCGCGCGGAAGAAGTGGCGCGGCCTCGTCGCCTGCAGCGTGCGATTGAAGACCAGTGCTGAGTAGCCGTTCACGCCCGGCCAGTGATGCACACGATCGACCAACGCGTCCTTCACCGGATTCGTGGCCGTGTAGACCATCTTGTCGATAACGGCGCCGCGCGTGACCAGCTGCACCACGGAGGTCTGTTCTGGCGCCCACATGTTCTCCCAACGTCCACGAAGGCAGTTTTGCGAGCGCGCAAGCAACTTGTGAAAATGCTCGAGGAACTCCGGCAGACGTCCATCGCGATCGTAGATGACCGAGTGGTAGTGATTCGACATCGCGCACATCATGAGCAGATCGATGTTGAACCGCAGCGCAGACACGATCAGGCAGTAGAGAAACGCGTTGTTCGTTTCCTCATCTGGACGCAAGAGAAACATCCGTTGAGCACATCGGCGAGTGACCAGGTAGAAGCGTTCCGGTAGGACTTGGCGCGGGAGCATCGCCAGTTCCTTCTCAAGATTCTTGCCAGCAACCAATCACGTAAATCCAACGTGTTCGACGACGGCCTGTCCGAATGCCGGCCGGCGTGTCCGGCAGCCGGACGCCGTTTCGGACAGGCGAGCTCGTCGTGCGGCGGAGCCCGAGCTTTTCGACTCCGAGGCCCGGCAGCCTCCGTCGTCCCAACTAACCTCGGAGAGGTGGCGGGCCAACTAACCTCGGAGAGGCGGGCGTCGTCAGTCGAAGATCTCCCACCACGAGCGGCGGCCGTCGCGACCGCGCGAGCGCCGATCGTCGTCGTCGTCATCATCATCATCGCGATCGCGGCGCGGACGCGCAGTCGTCTCCGCAGGTGATCGCAGCGCGAGCAGCTTCTCCAGCTCGCCGCGGTCGAGCCAGATGCCGCGACAACGGTCGCAACGGTCGATGGTGATGCCGTCGCGATCGAGCTCGGCGAGGGTGGCGTTGCAGCGGGGGCAGTTCATGAGTCCTCCTTGGTCCGAGCGTCTGTAAGGCGTCGCGAGCTCCCCGAAAGTTCGAAAATCTCGAACGTAGGCGCTCGAAAAGCTGTAGCGACGCGTGGCTTCGAGAAAGCCGCAGGGTCGCGCGCAAACGACGTGAGCGACAGAGCGCCTCGGAGGCCCCACAGGAGCAGGAAAGGAGACCCCATGAAGCTCACGATTCGCACGCGGCACCTGGAGATCACGCCCGAGACGTCCGAGGAGATCCGGCAACGGCTCTACAACGCATTCGCGCGGATCAGCCCGTGGATCCGCGCCGTCGACGTGACGATCGTCGACATCAACGGCCCGAAGGGCGGCGCGGACAAGCAGTGCCGCCTGCGAGTTCGCGGTCGTTCGATCCCGAGCATCGTGATCGAGCACGTCGGCGTCGACACGCTCGCGACGATCGCGACGGTGGCCGAACGCGCGGAGCAAACCGTGCTGCGCAGGGTCGCCCGCCGCCGGGTGTTCGCTCCGCTGCTCACGTTCTGAGTGGCACTCGTCATCACGTCACCGACCGACGCCCCCTCTAGCCGACGGACACATTCATGGAGCTGCTCTACATCGGATTCGTGCTGTTCATCCTTCTCCTGCTCGCCCTGGACCTGGGCGTCTTCCATCGCAAGGCCCACGTCGTGTCCATGCGCGAGGCGTTCGGATGGTCCACGCTGTGGATCAGCCTCGGGCTCGCGTTCACGGTGTTCGTCTACTTCGGGTACGAGCACCACTGGCTCGGACTCGGCACGAGCCCCGACGCGACGTCACTCGCGCCGACGAGCGCCGGCGCCGTGACGTACTACAACGACGGCGGATCGGCCGCGATCAAGTACCTGACCGGCTTCGTCGTCGAGAAGTCGCTCGCGGTCGACAACATCTTCGTCATCGCGATGATCTTCGGCTTCCTGCGCGTGCCCGCGATGTATCAGCACCGCGTGCTGTTCTGGGGCATCGTGGGCGCGCTCCTCATGCGCGGCGTGATGATCGCGGTCGGCGCCGCGCTGATCACGAAGTTCACGTGGATCATCTACGTGTTCGGCGGGTTCCTGATCCTGACCGGCTTGAAGATGCTGCTCGTCAAGAGCTCGGAAGGCGACCTCGAGAAGAACATCCTCGTCCGCGCCGTGCGGCGCATGTTCGCGGTGACCCAGCGGTATCACGGGCAGAAGTTCTTCGTGCGCGCGGGTACCGCGGCGAGCCTCGCGCCTGCAACGCCCGGCGCCCCGATCGAGGAGGACAACGTCGTCGCGACCGCGAAGCGCGGCGCGCTGCTCGCGACACCGCTGTTCCTGGCGCTGGTGCTCGTCGAGTTCACCGACGTGATCTTCGCCGTCGACTCGATTCCCGCCATCTTCGCCATCACGACGGACGCGTTCATCGTGTTCACGAGCAACGTGTTCGCGATCCTCGGCCTGCGCAGCCTGTACTTCGCGCTCGCCGGCATGATGAACCGCTTCAAGTACCTCAAGATCTCGCTGTCGGTCGTGCTCATGGTGATCGGCGTCAAGATGATGATGCACGGCTGGCTCAAGGCGTGGCTCGGGACGCACTTCAACCTCTATGTCCTCGCGCTCGTCGCGACGATCATCACCGTCGGTATCGTGGCCTCGCTGGTCGCCACGCGGCCTCCTCCCGGCGAATCGCCCGTGCGCTCGTTCGCGTGAGCGCGGTATCGACGCAACAGCGGTCTTCGTGGCCTCGCTGGTCGCCACGCGACCTCCTCCCGGCGAATCGCCCGTGCGGTCGATCGCGTGAGCGACCAACGGCGGTGTTCGTGGCCTCGCTCGTCGCCACACGAGCTCCTGCCACGAATCGCCCGTGCGCTCGTTCGCGTGAGCGCGGAATCGACGCAACGGCGGTATAAGTGCGTTGATGGAATGGCTGAACTATCACCACCTGCTCTATTTCTGGACGGTCGCCCGCGAGGGCGGCCTGGCGCCGGCGGGTAAGGTACTGCGACTCTCGCAGTCGGCGATCAGCGGCCAGATCCATCGTCTCGAGGAGAGCCTCGGTCAGCCGCTGTTCGAACGCCGCGGGCGCAAGCTCGAGATGACCGAGACCGGTCGCGTCGTGTTCCGATACGCCGAGCAGATCTTCGGACTCGGCCGCGAAATGCTCGACGTCGTTCGCGAGCGCCCCGTCGATCGTCCGCTGCGGCTGGTCGTCGGGATCTCCGACGTCGTCCCGAAGCTCCTCGTTCGCCAGCTCCTCGGCGCCGCCTTCCAGCAGCCGCAACGCGTGGCGCTCGCCTGCCACGAGGACCAGTTCGATCGGCTCCTCGGTTCGCTCGCGGCGCACGTCGTCGACGTGGTGATCGCCGATGCGCCGGTCCCGCCGGGCAACGAGGTGAAGTTGTTCAGCCACTTCCTCGGCGAGTCGACCGTGACGTTCGTGGCTCCCCCCGCCCTCGCGCCCACGCTTCGCAAGAGCTTCCCCGCGAGCCTCGATGGAGCGCCGGTGCTCGTTCCGACACTTGGCACCACGCTACGGCGCAGCCTCGACCTCTGGTTCGAGAGCAACGGCGTCACGCCCGACATCATCGCCGAGGCCGAGGACAGCGCGCTCCTCAAGGCCTTCGCGGCCGACGGTATGGGAAGCATGTTCGTGCCGACCGTGATCGCGAAGCTTGTCTGCCGCCGCTATGACGTCAGCGAGGTCGCCGTCCTCGACGACGTGCAGGAGCGCTACTACGCCATCACGGCCGAGCGCCGGATCGTGCATCCCGCGGTCCTCGCGATCCGTAGCGCTGCGCGCGCCGAGTTGTTCGAGTGACGCCGACGACTCCACACCGACATCTCGCCGCTCGCCTCGCCCCTGTCGAGACGAACGCGCCGACGCGCGAACGGTTCGCGAGCTCGCGAGATACGTTGCGGTCGTCGGAGCCGCCCGAGTCGGGCAACCGTCGGCGTGAGCGTGTGCTGTGCGGACACCTATCGCGTGCAGTGTTGCGCCTCGTCGCGAGCGAGCTCCGAGGCCTCGAGCACCGTACATCGATGTGCGTCGTCGGACTCGAGCTCGAGATCCTCGGTCGCCGCGCATCGCTCTGACCCGGTCGTTGGACTCGAGCTCGCGATCCTCGGTCGCCGTGCATCGCTCTGACCCGGTCGTTGGACTCGAGCTCGCGATCCTCGGTCGCCGTGCATCGCTCTGACCCGGTCGTTGGACTCGAGCTCGCGATCCTCGATCACCGTGCATCGCTCTGACCGCGGTCGTTGGACTCGAGCTCGCGATCCTCGATCACCGTGCATCGATCTGCCCCGTCGTCGGCACGAGCGCACGATCCTCGATCACCGTGCATCGCTCTGCCCCCGTCGTCGAGCAACCGCCGGCCTGCGAAGCGCGTGCTGGGCGAAGACGTATCGCGTGCAATGTTGCGCCTCGTCGGGCACGAGCTCGCGAGCCTCGTGCACCGAGCACCGCTCTGCCCGTCGTCGGGCAACCGCCGGCCTGCGAGGCGCGTACTGTGCGGGACACATATCGCGTGCAGTCTCTCGCCTCGTCGGGCGCGAGCTTGGAGGCGTCGAGCACCGTACATCGATGTGACCGGTCTCGAGCTCGCGAGCCTCGATCACCCGGCATCGCTCTGCCCCGTCTGTCAAACGCCATTAAGAACTGACCCCGTTACGCCACTAAACCTGAGCCCATCCAATTGTTCAGTGGTTGGTCTTCGTCGAGCTGAGAAGCCCAGCTCGTTTCTTCTGTCGCAGTCGGAAGCTGTCGCCCTGGATGACCAGGACGTGGCTGTGGTGAAGCACGCGGTCGAGCACGGCCGACGCGATCATACCCGCAAGGAGCGCCGCCTCGTCGCCGAAGACGTGGCCCCACTGCGTGATGGTTTGGTTGGTGGTGATGAGCATGCTGCCTCGTTCGTAGCGTCGGCTTACGAGTTGGAAGAACAGGTGCGCGGTCTGCTTCTCGAGCGGGAGGTAGCCGAGCTCGTCGACGACCAGGAGCTTCGGCTTCGCGTAGAACGCGATCTGCACCACGATCTCGGGATCCAACATCGGGACGCTGACGGTCGCCGACCTTTTTCCTGCTGTCTGATCCATCGCTTACCCTCCGGAGGAAGGGGTCAGTTTTGATGGCGCGAGGGGGTCAGTTTACGTGGCGCCTGACACCGTCGTCGGCACGAGCGCACGATCCTCGATCACCGTGCATCGCTCTGCCCGTCGTCGGGCACGATCTCGCGATCCTCGATCACCGTGCATCGCTCTGCCCCGTCGTCGGCACGAGCGCACGATCCTGGATCACCGTGCATCGCTCTGCCCGTCGTCGGGCTTCAGCTCGCGAGCGTCGAGCACCGTGCATCGCTCTGACCACGTCGTCGGGCTCGAGCTCGCGCTCCTCGATCACCGTGCATCGCTCTGACCGCCTCGCCGGGCTCGAGCTCGCGGCTCACCGTGACTCGTCACCCGGGCGGACACAACGCTCCCTGCAGGGCACGAAGTTGATCTGCGAGGTGCGTGGCGACGGCGCGGACGCGGGGAATCCGATGGACATCCTGGTGCACGCCGAGCCACAGCGTGGGGGACGGCGGGCTACGGTCGAACCGCACGCGCTCGAGGTTCGGCGTGGTGTCGCCGACGACGCGCGCGAGGCACGCGACGCCGGCGCCCGCCGCCGCGAGCGCGACCATCGCGTCTCGGCCATTGGTGCGGATCGCACGCGTCGCGTGGGGGAGCTGGTCCTCGAGCCATGCACGGGCGACGTCGCCGATGTCCTCGGTCATCTCGACGAGCGTGTGACCGCTTCCGTCCCCGGCGCGCGGGGCGCCGTGTCTCGCGAGGTAACGCTTCGAGGCATAGAGGCCGAAGCCCAGGCGGCCGGTTGCGCGCTGCTTGATGGCGGCGTGCTCGAAGCGTCGCGGACGCAGCGCGATGTCCGCCTCGCGTTGCGCGAGGTTCAGGTGGCGCGGATCCGCGACGAGCTCGACGACCAGCGCGGGATGCGCGTGGACGAGCGGCGCGATCATCGGTGCGAGGACAGAGGTGACGAGCCACTCGGACGCCGTGATGCGGACGGCGCCCGTGACGCCCTCGTCGCGACCACGGATCGCGCGCTCGGCGGCGACGATCTCCTGGTCGACGCGGTCGACGCGCTCGAGCATGTCGGCGCCTGCCGAGGTCAGCATGTAGCCGTCGGCGCGGCGTACGAAGAGCCTCGCACCGAGTTGTTGCTCCAGCGCGGCGATCCGCCGGCCGACCGTCGGCTGAGTGACACCGAGCTCGCGAGCCGCCGCCGATAGTGTGCGCCGGCGAGCGACGACGGCAAAGAAGCGCAGGCCATCCCAGTCCATGCAGGAAAGCATAGACCGCTGTTCATTCTTGTATAGCGGGTATGCGGCCATTGCGATCGCGGCCGGTGCCCGCGATGCACCAGCATGACGGCATGCATCGACGAGATGTCATCGAGCTGCTCGGACTGTCCGCCCTCGTGGCCGCATGCCGGCCGAGGGTATCCACACGCGATCCGCACGGTGCGGCTGACCCGATCCGTGCCGTCGCCTTCGACCTGTTCACGCTGTTCGATCCACGTGGCATCGACGAGCGAGTCACGCAGGTCCTCGGGGCGGTGCCGGGGCTCGCGAGCGCCTGGAAGACCCGGCTCTTCGAGTACAGCTGGATTCGCGCGGCCGCGGATCAGTACAGGCCCTTCGACGCGCTCGCCGCGGACGCTCTCGACGTCGCGGCGCGGGTACACGAGCGCGCGGTGACCGCAGCGCAGCGAGCAGAGCTCCTCCGGGCGTTCACCGAGCTCGAGCCATGGCCTGATTCCCGGGCGACGCTCGAGAGGCTGCGTGCGCGTGGGCTGCGCCTGGCCCCTCTCGCGAACTTCGCGCCGTCGATGATCGACCGGCTTCTCGAGCACGCGGGGCTGGGCTCGCTGTTCGACGATCGCATCAGCACCGACCGAGCACGAACGTACAAGCCAGCCCCGCGGGCCTACGCCCTTGCCGAAACAGCGTTCGGGATTCCGCGCGCGCAGATCGCATTCGCGGCCTTCGGACGATGGGATGCTGCCGGCGCGCGTTGGTTTGGATTTCACACGTACTGGATCAACCGGCTGGCCGCGCCCGACGAGAACATCGCAGCACCTCACGCGATCGCCGCGGATCTCGGCATCGTCGCCGCGACGTAGCCGCCGATGACTACTCCCGGCGCAGGGAGAGCAAGAGCTGCAACACGTACCAGAACAGTGTTGCCACCGTGGAGAAGAGCATCAGCGCCGCGGCGACATGCGCGGTCGGCGGAAACTCACTCATGACGAGGCTCGTCTGGAACAGGATGTAGCCAGCCATCAGCAGCACCATCACACCGGCGAAGATCGCCCCGAGGCTGAAGCCGAAGATCGCCGACGCGAGGTTCACGCCGAGCGCGGCGAAGCTCGCGACGACGAGGATGCCGCGCAGGAACGAGAAGTCCTTGCGTGTCACGAACACGGTGACCGAGAGCCCGATGAAGATCGCGAGCGTGATCACGGTCGCCTGCGCGATGACCGAGGTCGCGTTCGCCACCCCGAGCTTCATGATCGCGACCCACAGGAGCGGCTGGAGCAGCAGCCCCTGGGCGACGACGCCGACCGCGAGCCCGACGTACTGCAGCGCCCTCGACGACTCGGATCGTGCGACCCGCTCCGCTCCGAAGCCAACCACCATGAACAGACCGAGCACGAGGAGCCAGTTCCACGCACCGCTGAACGCCCAGCGCGACATCGCGAGGCTCGTCTGGGGCGCGAATGCCATCATCCCGCCGGCAACCGCCGCGAGGCCGACGAGGGCGACTCCGAGCAGCGTATAGGTTCGTTGCAGAAAGGCGCGCCGGTCGCTCACGCCGAACGTGGCC
This sequence comes from uncultured Kofleriaceae bacterium, assembly GCA_964617845.1. GTDB lineage: Bacteria > Myxococcota_A > Polyangia > Haliangiales > Haliangiaceae > JABFXX01. The sequence goes on from CAZUAR010000005.1 coordinate 250,289, forward strand.
GAGACATCACGTAAGGAACGAGGAAGCCCTGTTGAACGCACGTCGATCCTCCTTAATGAGTTGCGAGCAACGTGAGGCGTCGCGCCCGCGCCAACAATCACGAAGAACCCAACGAACACCGCGAGGAAATCGAAGCGTTCGCGCCCTGCCCGTCGGTGCTGCGTGCCGGCGGGAGCCTCGGGAGGATGCTTCGAGAGAACGGAAGTGTTCCCGTCAAAGATCCGATTAGACGTCGTGTCCGCTCGACCTTACACGCAAGCCATGGAGGTCCCCATGAGTCCTGGCTTTCGTGTTTCGCTCGTCTCTGCATCCGTTGTCCTCGCGTCGCTCGCAGGCGGCTGTGCCTCACCTCGTCCGTCGATCGACAAGCCGGCGCCGACCGAGAACCGGCCGATCGGCATGGAGGAGGTCCAGGCCGCGCAACGTGACTGGTGCAAGGCCTTGCTCGCGATCGCGGCCGAAAGCAAACGCGGGGGCGACGCCCGTGTGGTGGCCGAGAACGTGCTCTCGACCGCGTACAACTACGAGCAGGGACCGGTCCTGTTCAAGCCAACGCTAACGCACGGCGAGCAAACGTTCCGCCTGGACAAGCGCGGCGCGCTCGCGTACGTCGGTGGAGACGAGGTGTACCCGAACGACACGGGCTTCGCTCGCAAGCCCTGGGTCGAATGTCGCGCGGAGGTCGCCGGCATCCACGCCGCGACGGGCGCGACGGTCGCGATGGGAAACGTTCACCTGACTGACGCGGACGGCGCGCAGGTGAAGGTCGACAAGACCTTCGGCTACGTACGAGGCAAGGCCGGCGAGCTTCGCATCGTGCTGCACCACTCGTCGCTGCCCTACAAGCCATAGGACCGCGCCATGACGACCTTCCTCCAGAAGCTTCGAAGGTTCGCTCGGTACCTGTTCGGTCGCAGCGCGCACCGGGGACCACCGAAGGACCTCGCGCCGCCGCTCCCGATCGCTGGGTCGAGGGCACCTTCGCCCCCGCCTTCCGACGGCATGCAACCCATGCGTTCCGACGGCATGCAACCCATGCGTTCCGACGGCACGCAACCCATGCGTTCCGACGGCACGCAACCCATGCGTTCCGAGGGCACGCGGCCCACGCCTTTCGATGGAATGCCCGCGCTCGCCGCGGTGCACGCGAGCGTGGCGTCGGCCATCGGTGATCATGTCGCGTTTCGCGGGTTCGTCGTGCGCCGTGTCGGGCAGCTCGTCCTGGTGTCCGTCCACGTCGGGTTCGCCCGCCGGCAGTTCATCGTCGACTCGCGAGAGACCGACTCCACGCAGCGCCTTCACGCGAAGCTCGTGCGCGCATTTCCGCGCGCCCTCTCGATACCTGCTCCGTACCGCGGAGGTGCAACATGATCCGGGACCAGAAGGCCGAACGACCGCAGGGCGTCGCGGTGCTCGGCAGCATCGCGATGCCTTCGGGTCACGCGCCGGCTCGTCGCGGCGTACCGCGCCGTCGTGGCTCCGACCTCGTCACGAGCGCGACGATCTACGCCGCGGCGCTGGTCGTGACCGCCGGGCACGTGATCGCGTCGGTGGTGGACGCCGTTCTCGGCATGGACCAGCGAGCACGTACAGCTCGCCGGCGCTTCTCGCCAGCGTCACTTCCAGTACGCCGCACAGAAGGCGCGAGGTTTGGACATCGACCGCGACGATGACGAACCCCACCTCGAGCTCGAACCAACCAAGACGTACAGCTCGCCGGCGCTTCTCGCCAGCGTCACTTCCAGTACGCCGCATAGAAGGCGCGAGGTTTGGACATCGACCGCGACGATGACGGCCCACCTCGAGCTCGAAGCAACCAAGACGTACAGCTCGCCTGCACTTCTCGCCACTTCCAAAAAGCCGCACCGAAGGCGCGAGTTTTGGACATCGACCGCGGCGATGACGAACCCCACATCGAGCTCTACCAACCAAGGAGCCTGTCATGTCCGAGCTCATCGCCATCACCCCGATCGAACAGCGCGCGCGAGGTCGTCGTGAGCCTGCGTCCCCGCAAGAAGGCAACGCTGCCGATCGACGCCGAGGCCAGGCCGTGCACACGCATCACGGGCGTGGCGCCGGAGCAGCGGATCGTGGATCGCTTCCTCGTGCCGGTGGGTGCGACGTGAGGAGGACGCGGCAGTTCGGCGCGCGCGGCAACATGATGGTCGCGCTCCTCGAAGGTGTCTATCGCGCCGCAACCGCTCTCGGTCGTGCGTGGCGCGCGTGGACGGCGCGCTTCTCGATGTCCCGGCGCGACCGCGCGCACGGCGTTTGAACCGGAGGCGGATATGTTTCGCAAGATCCTGTGCCCCACCGACTTCTCACCGGCCGCGCGCAACGCCGTGCGAGCCGCCGCGTCGCTGGCGGACCACGACGACGCCGAGCTCGTCTTGCTCCACGCTTGGTTCGTTCCCACGTCGAGCTACACCGGGACGTTCGTGCTTTCGGGCGACGTGGCCACGACCGTACGCGACAGCGCGGTGCGCGAGCTCGCGACCGCCGCGCTCGAGGCGGCGCGGGCGGGCGCGCGAAAGGTCACGACGCGACTCGTGCGCGGCGTCGCGGACGTCGCGATCACGGATGCGCTCGCCGACGAGGCGTTCGACCTGTGCGTCATGGGAACGCGCGGCCGCACGGGGATGTCGCGGTTGCTCGTCGGCTCCGTCGCGGAGAAGGTGCTTCGCACCGCCTCGAGGCCGGTCCTCACGATCCGGCCGGACATCCCGAGCGGACACTACCGCCACGTTCTGTGTCCGATCGACTTCTCGCAGGCTGCCGACGCGGCGCTCGAGATCGCACGTGACACCGTCGCGCCGGGTGGAACCCTCACGCTCGTCCACGTGCTCGGGCAGCCGCCGGGCACGTACGGGATGAAGCTCGCCTCCCTGACCACGCAGTTCGAGGACGAAGCGAAGCAGGCGCTGGCCGTGCGTGCGGAACGCATCGGTGCTGCGTTCGACGTCCGCACGCGAACACTGTACGGCGACCCCGCCCCGGAGATCCTGCGGCTGCTGGAGCACGACCCGAGCGTCGATCTGATCGCGGTGGGTAGCCGTGGACGCAGTGGACTCGCGCGGCTCGTCCTCGGATCCGTCGCCGAAGAGCTCGTGCGCCACGCTCGTGCACCGGTTCTGGTCGTCAGGCACACGGCTCGCGACGCGGATCGCGCGGCGTCGTGACGGAGCGCGACGCGCTAGCAGTTCGAAAAAACCGAGGCCACGTCGCGAAACTTTCGAGAGTGTCGACGGCGCCGGCCGTGCCTACCAAGGACCGACAACGTCATCACACGAACAGAGAGGACGACATGAAGCTCTACAGCGTGATTCGGGTCGACATGAAACAGCACGAGATCCTGCGGCAGCCCGGTGTCATCGCACGGCTGCGTCGCGCATTCGGCGGCGAGCCACAGCTCGCGACCGGCAAGATGCGCGCAGCGCTCGAAGCCTCGATGCTTATCGATGCACAGCGCCGCGCACTCGCCGAGGTCGGCGCGCACGATGCGGTCGCGCTTGTCGTCGATGATCTCGTGTTGTTCGAAGACCGCGATCGACGTCCCGACGATCTGGGCGATCTTTTTTTTGTTTTTCACGAGTACGCGCCCGCCATCGATGCCGACTTTCGATCGCTGCGGCTCACCGTGGAGCACCTCGAAGCGGGGATCCACTACGTGATCGAGCTGCAAGCGCGCACCGAGTACGCGAAGGGCGACTCGCCGGTGCGCGTGATCATCTCGGGCCGAATGGCGTCACTCGAACCGGTGAAGGGTGAGACCGCCGAAGCCTATCGCGCGCGCGTCGAGCCGATTCTCCACGACCGCGTCGCGTTCCAGGCGGCACAGACCTCGTTCGATAGCTTCGTCGCGCGCGTCCGCGACGCGACCGCGCGAGCGCTCCCGAGCGCGCAGGTCACGATCCCGCAGGTCTCGATCGCGCTTCCCGCCCCGGCGACGACCGGGCAGCGCACGCGAGAGCCGCGACCCGACGATCGCGACTACGATCCGCACGACGCTCACTATCCAAACCCCATGGTCGGGGTGCTCGGGCTCGCGATGCTCGGGATGGCCGTGATGCCGGCGATGCCATTCGCTGCCGGCATACCCGCCGACGGCTCGAGCAATACCGACGCGAGCAACGACGCGAGCAGCGACGCCAGCAACGCTGCCAGCGACGACGGGAGCGACGGTGGTGACGCCGACTTCGACGTCGGCGGCGAGCTCGGGTGGTGATGGCGTTGGCGACGTTCCTCGCCAGCAGCGCCCCGACGCGCGAGTGTCGCGAGGTGCGCGATCGAGCAGGCTCGACGCTGTCGATCGTGCTCGCGGCGTCCATCGTGCCGCTCCTGGTCATCGCGACGCTCGCGGTCGTCACGCTGCTCGCCTGAAGATCCGCCATGTACGATCCACGCGCCGATGATCCAGCACACCTGGCGAAGGACGATCCCAACAGCCTCGCCGAGCTGCTGCAGGAGCTCCGCATTCTCCTGCAAGGCACGCAGGTCCTCGTCGGTTTTTTGATCGTGCTGCCGTTCAGTCACGGCTTCGCCAAGATCGCGCCGCTCGAGAAGTGGATGTATCTCGGTGCGTTCGTCGCGACGCTCGTCAGCCTGATCCTGTTCAGCGCGCCCGCGCTTCATCACCGGCTGCAGCGTCCGCTGGTCAACCGGATCCAGTTCAAGAACTTCGCGACGCGCATGATGGTGCTCTGCGCGGCACCGCTGTCCGTGGCCTTGCCGCTCGCCACGCACGTCGCGACCTCGGAGATCGCGGGTGAGCGAATCGCCACGGTGATCGCGGTCGTGATCGCGTGCGCGATCGCGTTCGTGTGGTGGCTGGCTCCGAAGCTCTTTCCCAACCGGCATCGCCGCGAGTCCCGCGAGTCCCGCGAGAACGCGCCGCGATCCGACGAGGCGACCGCGTCGGATGGCACGAGCGGCTCACACGTCTTCCGATGAGGAGTCGAACGGCGACGCGCTCGCAGTCCATGTGTGACTCGGGCCGGCGGAGGCGGCGAGAGTGTTCGACGACGCTGTTCGGCGCAGCCTTCACGGTACTCCCAGCATGTACGTCCCGCGCAGAGGGTGGGCACTCCATCGACCGAGCAGTGGACGTCGTCGAGCAACGGGTTGCCGAACCGTCGCAAGACGACGCCCAGAGAGCCATCACGAGGTCGCCCGGATCGGGTCACTTGCGCAGCTTCGCGCCGAGCTCGCTCGTCGAAGGCACGCGGTAACGGCCGGAGGGACGTTGCTATCGAGCGGGCACCGCGACGATCATCGAGGCGCCCAACTCGTCGGTAGTCGCTCGATCGACGCTTCCATCATGCGGTGATGGCGAGACCGACCCTCGTGCACGTCGCAGGACTACCTGGACTTGGACTTCGACGTCGACCTCGACCTGGACTTCGACGTCGACGTCGACATCGACCTCGACTTCGACGTCGACGTCGACGTCGACGTCGGCTTGGACTTGGACCGCGACTTGGACTTCGACGTCGACGTCGGCTTGGACTTGGACCGCGACTTGGACTTCGACGTCGACGTCGACGTCGGCTTGGACTTGGACTGCGGCTTGGCCTTGGACTCGGACCGCGGCTTGGGCTTGGACTTGGACTTCGGCTTGGACTTCGACTTCGACTTCGACTTGGACTTCGACTTCGACTTCGACGTCGACTTCGACGTCCACGCTGCTTGCGGTGGCGTCGCGTACGGGGAGGCGATCGCGAGCGCTTCCCACCACTCGCCCCACGGTCCCACACCGGGTGCGGCCTCGAGCAGCAACGGATATTCGTCGTCATCCTGACCGGTGATCACGAGCGTTCCGTCCTCGAGTCGCGCGAGGTACCGCTCGAGCAGATCCTGAAAGCTCGTGGCCAGGACCACCCAGTCGCCCTCGGAGACGTTGTGTACGATCTGGCCGGCGACGCCGCGCGGCCCGGGGATCAGATCACAATAGGCTCCGGCGGTGGCGGACTCGTCGTAGGTGAGGGGGATGCGGTCGGAACTGAAGGCGACGCACGCGATTCGGTCGTCTGTGACGGGCGGACCGTCGGGCTCGCTCGAGAACTGCTTCTCGTCTCTCCATCGCGCGACGAGCTCGTCGAGACTGAGCCACGCACCGGCGGGACCGAGCCACCCCATCGATCGCGCCGCCCCATCGTGAGCCTGATAGCAGTCGCGAACATCATCGGGAAGCTCGCGCCCGAGGACCGTCTCTGCTGCGGCGATCTGGCTCGCCGTGGCGCCCGGTCGTAGCCCGAGGCGGTGGTTTGTGCGCTCGTGAATCGCCTCATCGATCTGGTGAAACAGCCTTGCGACATCGCTCGTTGGCACGACACCGATGGAGCCAGATACGCCACGTCCGCGCAAGGTGGACGCTGCGGGCTGCCGCTCGCCCGCGACCAGGCGGTTGTTCGGATCGATCGCGCGCATCACGCGCTGCCGTTGTTGGCTGTCCGGACACGTGGTCGGTCACCCGGACACCTGTCCGCCTCGCGTCGCGGAAGTCTGCGAATCGAATGCTCGGCGCGCAGGCACGAGGTCTGCTCGTGGGTTCGCCATGCATCACCTCCGGTCCACGCTGTCCGCCTTCCTGTTCGCAGCGCTCGTCGCCGGCGCTGCGGCCCAGGCCGAGCCCACCCCGCCGACGCCTCCTTGGTTAGTACGCGGCCGACCGGTCCGAGGTTAGTGCACGAGGGCCGATCAAACGGGTGTTCTCGCTAGGTCTGGTCGTGGGTTTGCCCCCTTCGCGAAGCCAGCAGACATCATCGAGCGACCGACGGTCGCGGCTGACACCTGCAGGGGTGCCCCGGTCCGTCCGACGAGTAGGACCGCAGTGGGGTACGCAGCGCCAAGAGCACGTACGCGACGCGGCCGTCGGACTCGGAGCCGTCCCTTGGCTCGCGGTCCGAGAGCGTTCGAGCGTGGCTCTATGTCTCACGAAGTGACGGCATGCCTCTACTCGGCAGCTTCGGCGGGCGTACGTCGCAACGGACATCGACGCTCAGTTCGCAGCACGATTCGAAAGGTAGGTCGCGAGCGCGTCAGCAAGCCGGGCCGGCGTTTCGTACCGGTGTTCAGCTCTTTTCGCGAGCGCTTTCTGGTGATCGACTCCAGCTCCGGATCAACTTCGAGCGGTGGCACGTCAGCCGCGCGCGCGAGCATCATCGACTCGTAGTCGCTCGCGCCGACAAACAGACGGCGTCCGGCCAGCAGCTCCCAGAGGACACAACCAAGGGAGAACACCACCGCTCGAGGCCGATCGACAACGAACGCGGGTTCCGCTCGAACGTTGAACTGAAACCGATCAGCTTCCCGTCCCTGCAAAGCTCGCGAGTGCGCGATCTGGGATCCGGAGCATCCCGAACTCGGGTGCGAAGTATCCCAAGTCAAGCCGCGCAACATCGACGTCGCCGATCGTGACATCGGTACCCGAGACCGTGACCCAACTCGGAAGGACAACACCTCGGATCTCGGTGCGAGCAATCGCCTTGCAGCACGCGATCGATCGCGTGCCCTCGCGAGCCTCGCCAGAGATCACGCTCTCTAGATCACGCGCTGGCGCTGGCGTCATCATTTATTGATTATTGATCAGCGGGACCGGTCGCGAGGAATCGCTGAGTCGATTCGTCGACGCCTTCTCGGCCTCGTGTCCGCGAACGCATGGTGATCGGCCGCGACAAGCCAGACCATCCTCGCGGGTCGGTGACGATCTGTCTTATCGTGGCAGGACCTCCGGCGGCCTACGGGGACGGCGTCGTCACGGGCCCCTCGATCGGCAGCCGAGCCTCCGCCCTCGCCCAAGGCAGCTGGATCACGACCCGATCGTTCTGCACCTCGATTGCATCGTAGAGCGCCCAGCCACACACGACGTCGGGATCGGTGATCCGTGGGATCCGCGTCCCGATCGACGTCACGACAATCGGGCCGTCCGGTACGCGTTGTGTGTAGAGGGCTTTTCAATCGACGAGGATCTCGCCCTCGCCACCATCGAGCGCCTCCTCCCCATACTCCTCCGTACCCCGAACCATCGGAATGACGCTGCCCCCCATCACCAACCAGTTTCCGTCGGGAGAGAACCGAGGCGCATCCCCCGTGCCGCGCACGTAGCCGCCGGTCCCGCCGACATGGCGCAGGGGATCGAGCGCGAAGAGCTCCCACCCTTGCTCGGCCTGTCCCGAGTAGTGAAACAGGACGCCCCAGCGCTCATCGAGGGACACCACGAGCTCTTCGCCGCCGCTGCCACCTGCGGGGACGGGCAAGCGCACCTCCTCACCGGACGGAGCGCGTGTCACCCAGAGCGCGTGATCGGTGCCCGGCCGCCCACTGCATCCGCATCGGAGGGTCGCACCACTGCGCAGCGTGACCTGTTCGGCGCCTCCATATGTTCCCACGCGTCGAGTATAGCGGCGCGAGCTCGGCCGACCGTTCCAAGGTTAGTGCACGGCCGACCGTTCCAAGGTTAGCGGCCGACCGTTCGGCCGACCGTTCCAAGGTTGGTGCCCGATCACCCTCGGGCGGCATGGGGCGACCGTCGGGGCGACCGTCCGAGGTTAGTGCACGGACCCGATCAGCCGGCCGACCGTTCCAAGGTTAGTGCCCGATCACCCCATGGGGCGACCGTCTGGGGCGACCGTCCGAGGTTAGTGCACGGACCCGATCAGCCGGCCGACCGTTCCAAGGTTAGTGCCCGATCACTCCCGGGCGGCATGGGGCGACCGTCCGAGGTTAGTGCACGGACCGCGGGTCACGATCCCGCGGGTCTCGATCGCGCTCCCGGCCCGTCGATCGATGGCACGTCAGCCGCGCGCACGAGCATCATCGACTCGTCGTCGCTGGCGCCGGCAAACACACGGGCCCGGCCAGCTATATGCGGTCGAGAATCGCCCTGTCATGATGTTGGTGACTCGCTTCCTGATGTTCCTGGCAGTCGCAGGGTGCGGACGTCTCGGCTTCGATCCGCTCTCCGCCGTCACCTCGGATGCGGGTGGAGACGCGGGCAGCATGGGACTCCTCGCCGCCTGGTCGTTCGACGAAGGTGTCGGCCTCGTCGCGCACGACGCGAGCGGTCACGGCAACGATCTGAACCTCGTCGGCACGCCGCAATGGGTCGCGGGCATGCCGATACGGCGCTCGGTCTCGCGGGGACGACGAGCTGGGGCGCGACATCGGCAGCGCCGGTACTGCACATGACTCCGGCGTTCTCGATCGAGGCGTGGGCGCAGATCGCGACGTTCGACACGTGCCGCGTGATCGCCGACAAGAGCTCGACGGCCCCGTTCGAGTACTGGTTCGGCTACAACCCTTCGAATCAGGCGTGCTTCCTCGTCAACCAGGGAAGCCTCAGCAGCGAGGACCGGATCGACGCCTGCACGACGACGACGATCACCGACTCGGGGTGGCATCACCTCGTCGCCACCTTCGATGGAACGTTGGTCGTGATCTACCTCGACGGCGTCGCCGGCACGCCGAAGTGGTGTCCAACACGCCCTTCGCCGCCACGAGCCCCGTGCTGATCGGCCACTACTCGTTCTGGGACTACAACCCGTGGGATGGCGCGATCGACGTCGTTCGCATCTACCAAACGCGTGTTGACCGCGTTCGAGATCGCGAACCCGGACGCGAGGTAGCGCGCGAGCCTAGCGTTGCACGAACGCCGCGATCGCGGCGACGGCCGAGGGCGCCGCGCCCATCGGCTCGTTGAAGAAGCCGTGCGGTGCACCCTCGTAGACGACGAGACGCGTCGGGAGCCCGAGGCGCTCGCGATGCGCCGCGAGCGACCGCGCTTGCTCGACGGGAACGAGAACGTCAGCGCTTCCATGGAGCAGCAACGTCGGCACGGCTGGCTGATGCGCGTTTCGCGGCGATCGAGCGTTCCACACCGAACGATCGGCCGTGCGAAACAACAGCCGTGGCAACAGGCTCGCCGGCCCTCGAAGATACTCGGTCTCGTAGACGCCGAAGCAACTGACGAGGCTCGCGAGGTTCGCGACACGCGTCGCCGCGAGCATGGCAAGCGTCCCACCGGCGGACAGACCGACGAGCGAGATCGCGCTCGCATCGAGCTGTAGCTCGGCGGCGCGCACGGACCAGAACGCGAATGCATCGCGCACGTCGTCGACCGCTTCGTCGAGTCGTCCCCCACGAAAGATCATCCGATAGTCGACGGCGCACACCGCGAGGCCGGCGGCGGTGAGGTGCGCGGCGAGGTAGCGCATCGGCTTCATGCGCCGCGATCCGATCGTGAAGCCACCGCCGTGTACCAGCACGACCGACGGTCCCGTGGCGCGCTCGGGCAAGTAGATGTCGAGGAGCGGCGCGATGCCGCGCCCTCGACGTTCGCTGTACGCGATCGCCGCGTGCGTCGGAAGCAGGTCGACCCCGGGGGCTCGCAACGAGCGCAACGCGGACACCACAGCACCGAAACGGACCGTCACTGTCGACATCGTCCGACCTTTCCATGGGCCGATCGACCTCGCCCGGCGGCAGTTCGTGGAAGAAATCGGATTTCGCTCGTGACCTGACCTCCGAAACGAGACCAGCGATGTTTCCGGCCCTCACCTTCCAGCGATGGATATGCCCCGCAAGAGCCAGCTCACCGACGAGCAGATCATCCGTGCGCGAGCTCGGCCTTCACCTTCCAAGGATAGATACCGCCCTCACCGTCGGTCCTCAACTTCCAAGGATAGATATGGCCCGCAAGAGCCAGTTCACCGATGAGCAGAGCATCCGCGCGCTGCGCGAGGTCGATGCCGAGATCCGAGGACGAAGGCTGATTCCTTGTCCGGGATTTGTCCGAACTTCGGACGTGTCCGACGGCATTCGGACAAGCTGGTGCGGAACGTATTGAGAGTTCACGCTGCGGAACGTGGCAAGGATCTTGAGATGCGTGCTGCCAACGATGTCGCAACCTCGCCAAGTACTGCCTGGACGCTTCTACCTGATCACCCGGCGATGCACGCAGCGAATGTTCCTGCTGCGCCCCGACGACGATACGAACAACGCGTTCCTCTACTGTCTGATCGACTCAGCGATTCGGTTTGGAATCGATCTGCTGATGATGTGCGCGATGTCGAACCACTATCACTCGGTGATCTACGACCGTGATGGTCGCTACCCGGAGTTCCTGGAACACTTTCACAAGCTCCTCGCGCGGTCGCAGAACTGCTTGCGTGGGCGTTGGGAAAACATGTGGGCATCAGAACAAACCTCCGTTGTGGAGCTGATGACGAGGAATGCCGTGATCGAGAAGATGGTCTACACGGCGACCAATCCAGTGAAGGACGGCCTCGTCGACCGAGTGCACCACTGGCCCGGCGTGAATGGCTACTCCGCGCTGGTATCGGGACGAACCCTGCACGCGACGCGGCCGAAGCACTTCTTCCGTCCGAACGGGCCGATGCCGGAAGAGGTCGAGTTGGCTCTCACGATTCCGGACGTCCTCGGCTCGTCTGTCGACGTGATCGCGGACTTCAAGCGTGATGTGCTGCGAGCCGAGGAGGCATTCGAGATCGAACGGTCCGCAACGGGCAAGCGAGTGCTCGGGCGCAAGAACGTCTTGCGGCAGAAGTGGCACCAGGCACCGACTACGTTCGAGCCTCGAAGAGCTTTGCATCCCCGCGTAGCGACTCGGAACGTCTGGGCGCGCATCGAGGCGTTGTTGCGGAATCGCGAGTTCGTTCGCGCGCACGCGCGAGCGCGAGCCGCGTGGATGAGCGGGATCGAGGTCGTGTTCCCGGCCGGTACGTACTGGCTGCGCAGATTTGCGAACGTTCCAGTCGCCACCGCCTGAGGCGCACGCACCACAGAAGCATCTTGCCAGCCCTCGCGCGGTACGCGTGGGCCGTCCGCGACGTGGTGCAACACGGATCGCTGTGCAGCGCAGTGCTATGCGCGATCCACCGCGCGGCGGGTCGAACAGCTCGAGTAGCTCGTCGGGGAAGAAGAGTTCGAGCAACTAACGTGGTGGAGGCGGCGGGAGTCGAACGATCGTGCAGACGCGATCATCCGTCATGATCTGACTCCATTCCCGACGACGAAAGCGCCCGCGAACGAACAAGAGCGCGCATCTGCGATCGCTGCGTTGTCACATGCTGTCACACGGGCGGTTCTCGACGGGGATTTCGAACTCGCGCGTCGGCTTGCTGAGGCAATCGACGCGACGGCGACCGGAGATCACGCACCGCATCCACCTTCACAAAAGGCGCGCGGAACCTGACGCGTGTACCCGGCGGGATGTGCGTGACGATCACCCACGCGACTGGAACGAGAGCGAGGATGATCACGACGACAACTATCAACAGTGTGGCGGACACGATTTCCTTTCGCGTCGCGCCGGGATGACCCAGGCGCGACGTCCGTCGCAGCATCTCGGGTCATCCGTTGTGGTTGGATGATCCCCGTGGGATCAGCAAACCAGAACCGATGAGCCCACGGCCCCTCGGCACTGCCGAGGAAACGTGGGCCATTCCTACCTACAGGATCTCATCACGAAAGCGCAACACGTTTTCGCTAGGCCGGGATCTCCTCTCGCCGAGTACGTAAACCAGTGCAGCGTCTAACCGTCCGGCGACGGTGACGGGATGTCCCAATCCGTAAACCTGCCCGCCGTCGAACCCGCGAGCGAGGGTCGGCCGATGCGCCAACTCGACCACCGATCCGACGGCACCGAGCCTCGGCAAATGACGATCTCGCCCGAAATCGACCGCGTCGTGGACACCGCCGACGCTCGTCTCGCCATGGAGAAAACCAACCCTGACGAGCGAATCGCCCCGAACGAAACCCTGATCGAGCCTCGGAGGATGCTCACCAAGAAACAAAAGGAATGGCTCCTCAACCGAGTGTTCGGCTTCCTGCACTCCATCCCGACGCTCGCGCCGCATCTACTGCCTGCAACGTGGGCGGATGCGATCTGCACGTGGTGGCCTTTCGTCGGGCCGCTCATCGCGTGTCTCGAGCGACGCTTTCGTCGACGGCTGCTCCCCGCGCCCACGGAGGACGGCTAGGGGTGCGAGTGACGCGCTCGCGGCGGGCACGCACGACCAGGTGGATGGAACACCGAGACGACCGCCGCGAGCACGTCAAGAACTAGTACACGCCGAAGTTACGGCCGGCGCGCCGACTGTCCTCGGCGTGCGCGCGCCGTACCTCATCCACGATCGCGGCCTTCAGTTCGGACTCGTTTTGGACCGAAACGCCGTTGATGTTGATGGTGGTCGTGCTCGCGTCGGTGATCGTGGTCCCCGACGATCGCCCGCTCGCGATTTTCATCGCCTCCGTGATTGATCCGGTACTCCAGAGGGATCTGATCGTGGGCGAGTTAGTGGACGCTCTTCTGGTCGGTGGCGTCATGACCAAGTCGAAACTTCGGTCGGGGCGGGGCGGGAAAGATGAGGTCGACAGGGCAATCGCGTTTCTTGTGCGCCAAGGGCTCGCCGCGGTGAACATGCGGGGACAGAAGCACAACGGCTACGTCATCACGGACGCAGGTCGTGACTTCGCTGACGGGCGTGTGGGCGCGGCGCGTCAGCCGTGCCCCGTTGCGCCTCTGGACATCTCGGCACTACTGCCCGTGTCTGCGCAGCGCTGACTCGCGGGTGTACATGGAGTGGGGATCATGGCGCGCCCCCTAGGGGGGGCTCGCGCCGCCATGAGATCCCTTTTTAGGTCGCCACAATCCGCCACAATCCGCCACGATCGCTAAGTGTGCTTCGACGTTGATGTCTATTCCGCCACAATCACCGCCACGATCCGCCACGATCGTTGGTCCCGCCACGATCGTGGCGGATCATGGCGCCGCCATGATCCCATCGCTAAGTGTCGATCGCGCCGTCGACTCGTCGCTCCCACCCCAGCGCGCTAGGGTTAGCAATCGAAGCTATCGAGCGACGTCGGGGCAACCCGAACATGCGCCCCGGCGCGCCGAGCGTGAACCCAAGCGGTCGCCCGAAGGGTGCAGCTGGTCTCGCCCGCTACGTTGCCGAGCAGACCAACGACATGCGCGAGCTCGTGGATCGTCTCCTCGAGCTTAGCCGCGACGAGGACACGCCCATCCGCGAGCGTCTCCACGCGACGTTCGCGCTCCTGGACCGCGGCGCAGGCAAGCCACTGCAGCCCCAGGAGATCGCGCTCGCGCACTGGGACGCCACACCCTCGATCGCGAGCGCGCTACCACCCCAGGTCGCGTTCACAATCCTCGCCGCGATCCGCGAGGCACGCGCGCTCCCAGCACCCGCACCCGTGCCCGTCGAGGGCGAGGACGCGGACGCGAGCGGCTAGTTCAGCTCGGTGGTCTCGATCTCGTGCGCTGGCCAGTAGCGCAGCGCCACGGCCTCCGACACGTCCATCTCGTGCTCGTCGATCCAGTCGCGGGAGACGCAGTACGTCATGTCCTGAGGACCTTCCTCGGGGTCCTCATACCAGAGCACGCCTCCGGCGAACGTGGCGCGTTCACCGTGCGCCGCTAGGAATGCAGAGAGGTACGTGTGGTCGATCTCGAGGATGGTCATGGTGCCACCATCCTCGCCGATCTCGCTGTGCAACGCAATGCAAGACAATGCGTTCTCACGACGAGAATCGAGACGTGTAAGGGCGCGATATCTCGCACTGTAACAAAGGGCTCGTGTGACACTCGCGCGCAAGGTCGCGATAGATGCCGCGTTCTCGTTCGCGGACGCGGGTAAGGCACCCGAGCGCGACACGCGGACGAGGACGCACGAGAGAGGGCGCCACGAGCGATTGGGGGCCTTGGAACGGTGCCGCTGGTTGCGTTGTGAGCTCGCGCGAGGCCCGATGCGGATCAGGGACTTAGCACCCGTGCGCCACCTCGAGAAAAATCGCCAGATCATCAGAAGATTTTTTCGACCGATCTCGGACGCCCATCGCGCCTTCGAGGGTTCACACACTGAACTGTTGATCGCTGGAAGGCAATGCAAGACAATGGGACGCATGAGACGAGCGACGGGCACCGACGAGAAACGCGAAGCGCAGATTACGATCCGCATCCCGCAGTACCTCCGCGATGCACTGGACGCGGAGGCTGCGCGCGAGCGTCGCTCGATCGCAGACCTCGTGATCTTTGCACTGGAGGACCGCTACACGACGACGAAGAAGAAGGGAGGGAGGTAGCGATGGCCTACCTGATCAAGCGCGGGAACAAGTGGTGGTGCGCATTCAAGCGCGACGACAAGTGGTGCCGCGAGGCGACTCCTTACGCCGTGAATGACGCGAACGGGAAGCCGGACGCAAGGATGAAGAAGCTCGCGAAGAATTACGCGGATGCGCTGCAACGTGGCATCGCCCAGCGCGGCGCCGAGAGCTTGCTCGGTCCGCTCACCGTGAAGCGCTACGCGGACGCGTGGCTCGTGAGGCGTCGCGAATCCGATCTTGATTGGAAGAACGATGCTGGGCGTCTCAAGCATCACGTCTATCCGCACATCGGCGACATGCCGATCGCGAGCGTGCGTCCGAGGCATCTCATCGCGATGTTTCACGCGCTGCGCACGAAACCCGCCAAGCGCACGGGCGAAGTCCTCGCGCAGCGGACCATCTACAACATCTATTCGGTCGTGAGCGCGTTGTTTCGCGACGCCAAACTCGACGAGGAGATCGATCAGACGCCGTGCGAGTTGGACGAGCGACAACTCGGACCGCTCACGGACAAGGATCCCGAGTGGCGCGACGCCGCGGTGTTCACGCGCGAGGAGGCCGAGACGCTGATCTCCGATCCACGCATCCCGCACGATCGACAGATGGTCTACGCGTTCATGCTGCTCGCGGGGATGCGGCCGGGCGAGACGTCCGCACTCCGGTGGCGCCACTACGACGCGACCACGAGCCCGCTCGGAAAGCTGACCGTCGCGGCTGCGTACAACACTCGCAAGAATCGCGAGAAGGGGACCAAGACCGAGACCGTGAGGCACGTCCCGGTGCATCCCGTGCTCGCGGCGATGCTCGCCGAGTGGCGACTCTCGGGATGGTCCGAGATGATGGGACGCAAGCCCGAGTCCGACGATCTCATCGTCCCACTACCGCCGCTCGCGGCCTCGATGCGTCGCTCGCGCGAGGGCGAGGCCTACCGGAGTGGGGACTACCTCGGGAAGCGCTGGCGCGAGGAGGACGCGCCCGCGCTCGGTTGGCGCTACCGGTCGCCGTACGACATGAAATCCACCTTCATCACGCTATGCGGGGAGGACGGCGCCGACGATGAGATCATCGAATCCCGCGTCACGCACACGAAGCGCTCTCGCAACGCGTACGACGGGTATCGGCGCAACCGTGGAGCCCAGTGGGCGCGCACGTGCGCGGAGGTCGCGAAGCTTCAGATCCGGCGCGTTCCCCGTGTGACAGGTCGTGTGACAGCGCTACCTGTCACCGACGGAGATCAAGAGTGGAGGCGGCGGGAGTCTTCGTTGGCGGCCTTTTTCGTGTGATCGCTGGCGGTTGGTTGCAAGCAACATTTGCCTGTTGCCCCCAGAACTGCCCCCAGGTTCCCGCGCTTCGATGCGTTGTGAAACGGCCCCGATCCACGACGACGACGACGGTCATGGGGATCTGCACGCGTAGTTGCACCTAGCCGCGCTCTCGAGCCATAGTAGACGAGCGGTGGGCCTGGCAGCTCGCCGTCCCCGGGGCCGACGGTGCGACGAGCACACGCCGGCTTCGTACTTTTCGGCGCTGCGCGACGTACGTCGTGGCTTGCAGATCACGTGACGCCGAAGACCCCGGGGCCTCGGGCACTCTGTGCACCAGGGCGCTCGCCGCTTCGCGGCTCACGGCGCTCACCGCTTCGCGGCTCGCCACGCTCGCCGGCTTCGCCGGCTCGCCGATGCGTTCGGCGTCGGAACACGGTCGTGTGACTGCGTGCTCGAATCAGGCGCTCGGCGCAAAGCGAAGTCGCTACGACTTGGGATCGGGATCGGTTAGGTCGAGAGCCTCCGCCACGATTCGGAAGATTCGACGTTGCGTCTCAGGCGACTTTCCGGCGAGTGCGGTCTCGAGCCGCTTGGCCTCGCGAGGAAGTGGCTTGTCGATGCCAACGAACAGCTCGCTCAGCGTCAGGTCGAGAGCGGCAGCCAACTTCGCGAGTGTCTCCATCGCTCCGCCTCGCCTGCCGCGCTCGATCGAGCTCACGAAGTGCCACGTGATCCCGGCTTTCTCTCCGAGCTGTTCCTGCGTGAGTCCGCGCGCCTCGCGCAAGAAGCGGAGGCGATCGCCAAGGCGACGAGAAACATCTGCGGCCATCTGCTCGTGATGATGTCGGATTGCCCTGACATCCTGTATGGACGATTCGTACCGGTTGTTTGGGCTTGACTGGTACGATTCGTACCAGTAACAATGCATTCACCGTCAAGAACAACAGGTGAAATGCAAGACAACTTCGATCCGATCCCATCACTATCGCAACGACACCAACACCGGAAACCGGGACGCTCGGTGAGTAGCGAGCAGCTCCTCCTCGACGAGAGGGGCACCGTTGCCTGCATCCGTCAGAAGGTCACGCTGATCGAACAGCGGGACAGCGCGGCCACGCGCGCTGTTGGGGGGGCATCGTGAGGCAGCGAGGCATCCTCGACGAGAAATTTGGAGGGAGCGAGCAGAGGTTCCAGGCGTTCGTTCGCCATGACCGGCTGTGTCGCCGGGCGATCTTGCAGGCGGCCGGTCTCGACGCCGGCGACGCAGAAATCGTCGAGTTCCGGCCGCGCTACTACGGGTCGCCCGACTTCTTCGTCAGGCTCGCGGACGGCCGCTGCGCGATCATCGAGCTTTGCTTCGACCTCGCCGCGCGCCACGCGTTCAAAGACTTCGCCTACGCGCTGGATCCGGCGAGCGAGGATGTGGCGGCGCTCGTGTGGGTCTGCGACGCGGCACCGTCCCACGTCGTGAACATGGTCCGCCACTACGCCGCACGTTTCTCGCTTCATCGGCGCATCACGCTTGAGATCCTGGTGCCGCAGGCAGGACGCTTCGACGCGGAGCCGCCGCTGCGCTTCGCGTTCGACCCGCTGCTTCGCGACCTGCGCGCGGGCACGCCAAGAAGCTCGCACGACGGTGCGACGGTGCTCGAACAGCTCGCCGAGCGATATCGGATCGCCGACGAGATCGATACCGTCACGCTCGCGCGACTCCTTGGCGTCAGCAGCACCTGGGTCACGTTGCATGCAGCTCGGCCCAAGAAGGGGCACGCTCCGCGGCTCGCATGCAAGCACACGCCGAACGGAGCACGCCAGCGAGGGCCCGATGGCCGCTTTCTGTTCGACCTCGACCACGTCTCGGCGTTTGTCGCCGACTTCGAGCGCCTCGTGACTCAAGTCGAAGCTCGACACCTCGGCAGTGCAACGCTGCCTCTCGTCGGTGCAATGGATCCGCGAATCGGCACCGCGTGGCACACGCTCGAAACGTTCCGCGCCGAGACGGCGACGCGGCAGTACGGTGCGATCAAACGCAAGCTCGGCGAGCCCGTCGCGTTCTGCATCGGAAGCACAGCTCGCGGGTATAGTCTGCTCTGGCCAACTGCGCGGAGGAGCGCGTTGCGTCCTCTTGCGGTGAACGACAACCTCCCGATGTCGACGCTCGCCGTCGCCGCAGGGAAGAAGTGAGGCCCCGCTCGTCGCCGCTGCCCTGGCCGCAGCACAACGCTCGCGCTCTCGAAGTCGCGCGCGCATCCGTGCCGGACGGACAGTCGTGGTGCCTCTTTAGCTACGCGCGGGCCGGGATGTCTGTCGAGGAGTTCTCCGAGCAGCACGCGATGCTCGTCGAGGGCTGGAGTCGGTCGTGCGCAAGGCACGAGCCGATTCGCGTGCAGACGATGTTGGCCCTGTATCATGACGCCGATCTTCAGCCGCCGCGATTTGAGCCGTGGATGTTCGCGTCGGGCACCGTGCGGCGAGACCTTGTGGCGTGGCTGTGTGGGAGATTTCTCCGCCCGGTTGCCTTTTGGGGAAACGGCACGTCGATGTCTGCGCTCGCGCCCGATGAAGATCGTGCTCGAAGTCCCTGGGGCGCTCTGGCCCGATCGCTCGGCCCATTCCGCCCGGGGGCGATCACGAATGCGATCCGCGAGTCGTCGCCGGACGCGGCGGCATTTCTGAGCTTCGACCTTCCAGCGCCGACCTTCCACGAAGCCCTACTTCGGGCGGCGTTCGTCGGAGCGCGATCCGTACGAGAACTCTAGCAAGTCACCGCAAGGTGAGCGCTCGGAAAGGAGGCGGCTCGATCAGACGCCACTGACGGTCGCCAAGATCAGCTGCGTACTCCATCGGCCGCACCGCGACCTCGCCCGCGATGTCACACGCGCCGATGACCGTCGCCGTGCCGCGATAAAGCATCACGTGCCAGACAACATCACGCACGTCGCGGTCGTCGCCGACCGCAGCTCTTCCATACCCGACGAGATCGCCAGGTTGCGGTGACTCGACCTCGACCAAGTTGTCGAGCAGCCACGCTGCATCGGCAGCGAACTCCCCAGGCCAGAGGCCAAGAGCCTCCATCACGACACGACAGACGAACGTCGAGCAGTCAAACAGCGCGGGCTTCGTGTGGAGATTCTTCCACGCCTCGTCGGAGTGGGTGTAGTCATACCGCGTCCCGCGCCAACGCTCAGCAACTCGAACAAGCTGCTGTCGCTGGGTTCGAGAGATCACAGACGACCATTTTACCCAATGCAAGCGGCATCGGCATCGGAATTCCGTGCCCCGCACGCGGGTCCGCTACTTGCCGGGCTTGTCCGTGTAGAAAGCGATCGTGATCGCCAGACAATGAAACTCGCGGTCGGAGGACTGCGTAACGATCTTGTCGAAGACCTCGATCTCGGGATGGGTCCGGATCCAGTCCGTGATCGTTTCGCCGAGGAACTCGCGCTCACGCGCTTTCGTCGCCGAAAACACCTTGAGTCCAAGTTGACGTTCGTTCTCCCGCGCCACCGAGATCACGCTAGCAGGTCAGAGGCGCAGCGGGGTCAGGATCATCAGACGAGAGGGGCGGTCAACGTGCGCGTTTGGACGCCGCGAACGACCGACCGGCCGTCGGGCTAGTTCAGCGCGCCTTCGGAGCTCTTCTTGAGACGAGCTTGGAGAGTGACTCCGCAATCTCCCGGGTATGCTGCCTCGGAGTCTTTCGCTTCGTGGGCCTTCTACGCCGCGTACCCGGACCACAGTAGTGTTCGCGGAGCGCGCTCGCCTCAGCGGGAGTAATCGTGAGGCGAACGACATCGTCGATGCGCGACTCCGCATTGGAGAAATCGGCAAAGGCCGTGTCGATCTTGCGGAGGACGCTGTCGATCGCGCGAGGAGAGTCGACTGTGCGCTTGGTCGTCTGGATCGAAATGTCGATGAGCGTTGGCAAGCGGTGCGGCGCCGTGTCCATCGTGCGAGCAAGGAACAGGACGCGCTCCACGCCATAGGCGCGCTCGCCGTTCGCAAGTCGGATCGGCCGAAGGAGATCGTCGAGACGACGAACGCGCGCGGTTGACCACCCCAGCAGTCGCGCAACGGCATGCGTCGGCACTACGTGCTGTGGGGCGACTGGTGGCATACGGTTGGACGCTCTGACCTTCATTGGTGGACGACCCTGCCGATCGGTTATCGATGTTAGCGCGCGCCGGAGCACGATGCGGCGTGCGAGAGATTTAGCCGACCGAGTGATCATGGACCGAAGCTCACGCTGAAGAGGCGCCACCAGTGCGACGGCATCGGCGGTGAGAGAGTGGTGGACGTGATCACGCTACCGCAGTTGCTCACGACCCCGACGAACGGCGCGCCCGCCGCGGCGACCGGGAAGGACACGGTGCCACTCGTCGTGACGACATCGAACGAGTAGCCCTGCACACCTTCGTCATCACCCGGTCGCATCGCCACGGCCGCTACGTTCGACGAGAACGTGGCGACGATCGCGTCACGCGCAGTGCTTGAGCTTAATTGAGACATTATCGTCGATGGATTCGGTGCAGTGCTACCGCCGACGGCAACCGTATTCGTGCGGGTGCCCGACATGTTGTTGACGCCGAACGTCGCAAACGTCACTCGGTCGTGAAAGTAGAAGTAGCCACCGTCCTGAATTACGAAGGCGTTAGGCGTCGGCGAGCCATCGGCGATCCGCGAGAAGTCCTCGACGCTGATGCTTAGTGCGCTGGTCGCGCCCGCGAACGCAGCCTCGTCGTCGAAGTACGTGAGGCACGGACCTGCGTCTTCGCCGATCGCTGCACACGCGGCGGTGGTCTCGCCGGTTCTGCACCGACCCTCGGTCGTGTCGCAAGTGAGGCCCGTTGGACAGCCTGAATTGATATCGCACGCGACCCGGCAGTCGCCGAAGCCCGCGCTGTAGCCGCATCCCGTGAGAACGAACGCCGCTGGGAGCAGTGTCGTGAGGCTCACCACGACCCGCTCCACGACACGATGGCGCCGCTCTCGCCCGGCTTGGGAGCGACGACGACAGAGCTCCCTCGGATCCCGAAGTAATACATGACGGCGCCACCAGCGATCGCGGCGACGCCGACAGCGTCGAGCACGTAGCCGGTCGTCGCGTAGCGACGTCCCCTCGCATCCTTGTCCTTCTGCGCCGCCCAGTCGCACATTTGGTCGCAGGCGCGGCTGACCTCGTCGCCGAGCGTGCCCGCGCGGCGCCCGAACAGAAGACCAGTCGCCACGATCGCCACGCCACTACCGCCGGTCACGAGCCCGGCGATCTTGAGCGTCCGCGGCGGCGTCGTGTGCGGACGCTCAACTCTCGGGGGCTGTGACGATGCACCGCATTTCGGTTCCAGTTCCCTGATGAAATCGTTGGCGAGGATGCGCTGCTCCGACGCCGGATCGGCCTCGACGAACCGCTTGTAGGTTGCAAGCGCTTGGGCGCAGTCGCGGTTGAGGCGATATGCCTGAGCAAGGTTGAACAGGAGCCCGGGTTCACTCGACAGCTCGTAGGACTGCGTCCACTTCACGACGGCGGTAGCGTAGGCAGCGCTGTCGTACGCGCGCTGGCCCTCGTCGTACAGCTCCTCCGCGCTCGGCCCTGCGAGCGCTGGTACTTCGAGGACGACAAGAACGATCGTCGCGAATCCGAGCCTCATCGCGGCGCCGTCTTCCGCGCGAAGGGGTTCACGGTCCGGTTGCGGTCGTCGGAACCAGGGCTGGCTTGATAGAGGGCGCGCTTGTCGAGCGTGACGACCTGGCCAGCTTCGATCACCACCGTGAAAGAATCCTTGTTCGCTCCGATGCTGAACTGGATCCGGTGTTTGCCGGGCGCGAGCGACAGCCTGCTCAGCGAGCCGACGGGGGGCGTGCCGTCGACGAGGATCTGTGCGCCCTGCGGCGCCAAGATCTGGAGGTACCCCCGCGTCGGGACGGCAGGTTGCACGATCCTCGTCGGCTCGGCGTCGACCGGAGGTTCGGCATCCAGGACCACCCCGGCGTCGAGCGACCTGGGTTCGGAGACCCTCGGTGGTCCCGCGTCGCTCGGAGCGTCGGTCACGATTGGAGTACGTGGATGCGCGACGATGCGCGGCCGAACGGAGCCCGCGTCGATCGGCGGGGGAGCGGCGTTGGCGTCAAGGGGCGACGCAGTCGACGACATCGATGCAGGACGGCCCGCATCGACCATGTTTGTATGCGCCGTTGGCGCTGGTTGCTCGGCACCTGATCCGGATCCACGCAGCGCCGCGCCGATCGCGATGCCGACGGCCAGGACGATGACAGCAAACGCGATCGCGCCTCGGTTGATCGAGCGCGACGGCGAGGACACCGTGGCGGCGCGGACAGCCGCGCCCGGGTGCGGTGCGGCGCTAGCCGCCGTCCGCGTGCCTTCGATCACCGATCGAATTTGCGGCAGCGTCGGACGATGCGATGGATCCTTCGCGAGCATCGCGAACAGCAGCAGGTCGAGCTCGGGCGAGATGCTCGAATCGATCGTTCTCGGCATCGGTGGCACGTCGTGCATGTGCGCCGCGATTAGCGCCGCGACGGTGCGTGCGTCCTCGAAGGGGTGGTGGCCGAGGAACAGCTCGTAGCCGACACAGCCGAGCGCGTAGATGTCGGTGCGACCGTCGACGTCGGGCCCGCGCGCCTGTTCGGGCGAAAGGTACATCGCCGTCCCGATCACGACGCCACTTTGAGTGCGTTCCGCGCGCCGGTCGACTTCGACCTCGAGCCGAGCAAGACCGAAGTCGAGCAAGCGCACGATCGGCCGAGGTTCGTTCGTGATGTCCGCGAGGAAGATGTTCTCGGGCTTGAGGTCGCGATGGACGACACCATGCGTGTGCGCAGCTTCGAGAGCGCGCGCCGCCTGGCCGAAGACGTCGAGAGCCTCGGCCCGATCGAACCGCCCGCGCTGAAGGCGATCGAACAGTGTCGACCCCGAAAGGAACTCCATGACGAAGTACGCGCGGCCATCGGCCAGCTCGCCGAACCCGAGGACGTCGACGAGACCGGGGTGGTGCATCTGTGCGAGCGTCTTGGCCTCCTGCGCGAATCGCTCGACGGCTGCGGCATCTTCGCTTAGCCGCGGAGAGATCGCCTTGATCGCGACGCGCTTGCCGAGCTTGATGTGTCGGGCGGCGTAGACCTCGCCCATCGCGCCCGCGCCGAGACGATGTTCGATCTCGTAGTCGTCGCCGACCATCGAGCCCGGCGGAAGCTCGATGTGACTCTCCAGGCGCCGCACGAACGACGTCGGTGGATCACTCGACTTCGTTCCAGGTAGGCGGGCCGGTTCGTCGAACCGCGGCCGATGCGCCAGGTAGGTTCTGATGTCCGAGCCAAACGGGTCGAACTGGTTTGTCCCAGTGTCCGAATCGCGATCCGGATCGACGTCGATTGAGGTGTCGAACCCGAAGGCTTCCTGCGCCGCGGAGCCAGACAGCGAAGCGACGTGCACCTCGTGAGGTTCGCGTGCCTCACCTCCACCAGACAGGATCCTCGTCTCTGCGAGGTGGATGCGCTCGCCCGTTCGTGTCGCGAGGAGTGCCCCGTCCTCGGGGCACGTCACATGGCTCGGCGGCCAGGACTTGCCGCACGTCGGGCACCGGCACCCGTCTACTCGCTCAGAGTTGTGCACCACTGCCAGCCAGGCTCCATCGTCGGGGTAGCGAGAGGCGACCCGCCCAATCAGGTCGTCCTTGATGGAGGCTACCATACGGTTCCTTCAAGGACGGCTCAATTGGGCGTACGCAGCCGACCCGACCCCACAAGTCGGGTACATGGACGAGAAGCTCGCGAAGATCATCGGGACTGCGACGAGGGCCGCACGGCAGGCCCGAGGTCTGACGCAAGACGATGCCGCCGAGGCCGTTGGCATCTCGTCCGAGTTCTATTCGCGCGTCGAACGCGGGAAGACCCTTCCGAGCGTGCCGACGCTGGTGGCAATCGCGAGCGCACTGGACGTAAGCGCTGATCTCCTCCTCGGTCTCGACGACGCCCAGCCGCGAAAGCAGAAGGTGGCGCCCGTTGAGAATCGAAACGCGAGGCTCGTGATGCGCCGCCTTCGAGGCGCGCGAGCGTCGACGATCCGGCTGGTGAGCTTGCTGCTGCGCGAGGTCGAAACCTCGACGCGTGCGCGGGAACGAGCGAAGCGATGACGTAGAGACGCTCGCGGCGAAGTTCGATGGCTTCGCTCGCGACGTTCACCGCGGTTTCGGAAACGCCGCCGAGCGAGCGATCCCTACTCGGCCTTGAAGACCTTGGTGCGATGGTATTCGAGGTATCGCTGCTGCCCCTTCGAGAACGCGCCAACGCTGCGCTTCCTCCTGAGCCCCCACGCGGTCAGCACGTCGAGCCGAAGGCGCGGCGAGATCAGAACCCGGCCGCGGCGATCGAATGTGATGAGGCCACGGTCAAAGAGATGGTCGACGTGTGGTGCCAGCAGCAACCCGTTGTTGCCATCAAGCCTCTCCCGGTTCGTCGAGTGCCGCCACGGCTTGATGTGGCTCGCGCGCAGATGCGAGCCGTCGGTAACGTCCGTCGCCCTGCAACCGCGTTCGATGCGTGCGACGTTGCGCTTGAATAGCCCTTGGCCGAGACGCGCGTCCACGAGCTGCTGTCGAACCGTCTTCGAGAGCTTGGGCGTTGCGAGAACTCGTTCGATGTCCGCGCTCACCGACGATCCGTCGATGCCGTTTGACAACATGTCTCGCAGCCTTGGCCACAGCCGGGCTGGGATCGCCGTCACCGTCGGTTTCGTCACTGGCAGCTGTGCCGACAGCCAGCTCGCATCGATGGGGTCGTTCGATAGGCGCCGACAGACCGGAACGTTCCACTTGATCTCGATGCGCGGCGATTCCTCGCCCGCAACCTCGTACGGCCCGTTCAACACGGTGCCCGAGCCGACGAGCAGCGGGGGACTTCTCGACGTCTTCGTGGCGTACACGACGACTTCGTCTCCGATGACGACCTTCTTGAAGTTCTTGGTGATCCCCCACACGTCGTCGCCGGCGTCGCGCTCGATCATCTCGGCGAACCCAGCGGCACCCGTTCCTTTGGAGGCGCGTCCCAGAACCCAGAACCGCGTGCCGTGCGCGATTGGATAGAGCCACATGGTGGTCGGAGAAGTGGGCGGTCTACGCATCTCCCGATCGTCTCAACAATTTCGTCGGATCAAGCAAGAACGCGGATGGCGAACGCGACGCGACGCGCCCGCGGTACGCTGCGGCGTGTTGCCGAGAACGACCACCATCGAAGCGGATGGGCGTGCGATCGACGTCTACTACCTCATGACCCGTTCGGAGGCGGATCTCAATGCGCGGCCGCATGCTTGCGGCCCCGTGGCGGCCGGTGTCGAGCGAATGTGGCTCGAGCGCGCCCGGCTCGAGGAGGAAGCGAGCGACCACGAAGGAAGCATGCTGTCGATGCAGCGCGCCGCGATCTGGGGCGACATCGCGAACAGGATGTGGCCGCGCGCCTGCATGAACCTCGTCGACGGCCTGCCCGACCTCGATGCGTTCTTAGCGATCCCATCCTCGCGCTCGATGCGGCGCGACCCGCTGGTTCACGCACTGCGCACGCGGTTTCCGAACGCGATCGAGTTGACGTACACGCGCGTCGAGGGCGTTCGCTTCGGTAGTGCGACGGAAGACGCCATCCTTCAAGCGCTGATGCGAAGCGGTCCGGCATTTGTTCCTGGCGGCACACGCGTCACGATCGCAGATGACTGGGCTGGCGGCGGTGCAACGCTTCGCACATTCGTACGTCGAGTGCTCGCCGACTACGAAGGACATGTGGGATCGATCAACGCCGCAGTCCCTGGTGTCTCCGCCGTTCCGATCAAGGTGCCCGCAGGGCGGGGGTGAGTGCGCGAAAGAGCGCCGGGCGAGACGCGCGTTGTCGACGGGCATGAAGCCCTATCTCGTTGGCGGATCGTAGAGTCCGGCTCTCCAAGCGTTGTAGGTCCCGTGCTGCCCGAGGAGGTTGGCGCGCTTCGCATAGTCGACGCCGAGCCGGCGATTTCGAATCGCGAATGCGCAGTGCGCGCCGCAGTCCAGCGCGAGCGGGTGATGCTCGTCCTTCGCGATCACCTTCGAGAAGGAATCGAGCGCCTCGGCGAACCGGCGGCAGCGCATTCTCACGACGCCGAGGTTGTACAGCAGGTGGATCGAAGCCTCGGATGCTGCGGCATAGAGGTCTTCCAGACGGGCGAGCGCTTCCTCGTCCCGGCCGGCGTCCGTGAGGATGATGCCGATCTCGACTTTCGCCAGCTCGATGTCGGCGTCCGTTGTTGCAAGCTCCGCGGCGATCGCGCACTCCGCGATCGCTGCGTCGACATGGAATGCCGCGGCCAGCGCGACCCCGAGCCTGAAGTGCGCCAGCCACGCGAGTGGCGTTAGCTCGACCGCACGTCGCGCGTGCGCGACTGCTTCACCGGCATCACCTCGATCGAGAGCATCGCGAGCCTGCGCGAGGCGATTGCTCGCCTTCGTCTCATCGTCCCCGGCAAGCCGTACACGAGTCCACCCCGCAGGAAGTGCCGGCACCGTGTGCCTGGGCCGCGCGAGCTGCACCAACGATGCGGTGCGCTCGACCTCCTGGGGGAACCCGGCGGCCGCGACACTACCCTTCGAGCGCGCGATCCGAGCTGCATGCACTAGGAACTCGGCCCAGGCCGGTCCGACTTCGAGCACCGCAAGCCATTCAGAACGCTCCTCGTGGTTCAGGGCGTTGGCGAGCACGTACTGCGCCCGCTCGCAGCTCACCCCGAACGCAAGCACGTCGCTCGGCGGATCGAATCGCTCCTCGCCGATGAGTCGGCTACGGCCCATGTAGCGCGAGAAGCGCCCGGCGAGTCTCACCGCTCCATGCCACAGCTCGTCGACTTCTCGGCCGAGATCGGCGCCGAAGTGCGTGCGTAGCTGGGTCAGGATCGTGGCGAGCGCCAGGTCGCGACGCGTTCGCGCGAGGAGCTCGTCGGCTTCCGCCGCGTCGGCAGCGAGCAAGACGAGGTTGCTCAGGTTGTCGTCGATGATTCTCGCGCCGTGAGCCCAGTCGTCCACCGTCGTGCGTGCAACGCGGCATCGAGCAGCGATGTCGTCGCGCGAGAGCTTAGTGCGCTCGATGAGATCGGAGAGGATCACTGCGACTTGCGGGATTGCGGGCGGCGAAGACGCCTCGGCCAATTCAACGCCGACGAGCGCGAGCCAGGCGGCTGCCCGAAGGGCAATGTCGACCACCGCCAAGCGTGCGGCGGCCAGCGCGACGATCGAGAGGTCGACGCCGCGGAGTACATCGCCGCGCAGCTCGGCCAGTGTCCCGTCCCACCTCGCGGACATGTGATGGACCACCAGACCAGATCGTCGTGCCGGGGACAATCCTCGGCTCGGTCGCCATCCGCCTGTGGGCAGATACCCGAAATCGATGAATACATCGCCGATGGTGGCGAAGACTTCGACGACCTTCTCGTCCTCGACGCGCAGCCCGCCAAGGAAACGGTGAGCGGTGTTACCGCGGAGCTTCTGGCCGGCAGAACTCGCCGGCAGCCCGAGAGCCGCGACGAGCTTGCCGACAAGCACGGGGCCCGTCGGCAAGGAGCCGCTCGCGCTGGCGCCTTTGATGCGACGTTTCTTCGCCATGACGTGGGAGAGCCCGCGGATGATCGCCTCATCCGCGGGCTCTGTCTGGTTACTCGCTACTTCTTGTCCGGGACAGGAGCCGGCATCGGTGTCGGCGTTGGCGTGGACGTCGACGCGTTCCCGCCCGCGGGCGCCGGCACGCCGCGGGATGACCAGTACGCGGCGTTGTTCGAGTTCAACTGGTTCGCGCGATTGTTGGCGTTTGCCCTGCCGTTGTGGTGACCCTTAGCCATGCTGTCCTTCTTCAGCCGCCGGGGAAGTTGACCGGTGGTTCCGAGGAACGTGATGCGCGTGTTTGCCCTTGGCTACGAGTGTCCAATCGCCAGGCTCGCAACTGGTTGTTTTCTAGACCGCGCGCAGATGTGATTTGCGTGGCCGCGTTCGGATCGGGTGATTTCCCTTGGCGTTCGCGGCGCGCCCGCCAGATTCAACCGGCACTCGATCGAGTTGCGCATCGGGATGCTTTCGAGCGGTAGCAATCGTGTCCAACTTCAACCGCACGCTCAGATCCAAGCAGGGGCGCTCGCCGCGTTTCTGCGCTGCATCGATCGCTTCCATCAGCGACATCAGCAGTTCGTCCACGACGTCGCGTTCCATCTCGCGAGCTTCGGCAATGGCTGCCTCGATTTCGGCGGACGACCTTGGTCGCTCGGCACCGCTAAGTTTCTCGCCGACCATGAAGCCTTCGGGGAGCTTCGCGTAGGCGTGTGGCCGCGACTTCATCAATTCTGCGGACAGCCAGTGGCGCATGAATACGAAGAGCAGGTCGCGTCCGGCGTTGCCGCGTAGTCTTCGCCGGAAGCTCACGTCGCACGCGTAGATCTTGGTCGCGCGGTCGGCCAACTTGTCGGCGAGTGCACGCACCTCAACCCGCGTCATGTCGAGCTGCACGCGACAATCAACTTCGTCGATCACGCTTTCGGCCACCCAGAGCGGGGAGATGAAGTCCTCGATCCGAGGAGCCTTCGTGTTCTTTTTTCTTCGCGGCACGATTCCATCGTACTGCCGTACGCGGGATTTGAGAGCTCCCCTTCCACGTCGGCCTGCGGCCTGCGACCCGAATCGTCTGGTACCGTAGGTTCTCGTTGGGAGGTGCACGTGCTGACGTTCAACCAGGTACTTCATCGCGGAGGTCTCGATCCGGCCAACGTTCGACTCGTTCGGCATAAGCCTTCTCGTCATCACCGCCGCGAGCTCTACGAGGCGGCGATGAAAAATGAGCTGCGGTTCAGGGAGTATCAGGAGGTGCAGGACGCTGATCAGGTCATCACGCAGTTTCGCGCTGCCAAGCACCTCGCCGGTTTCTTCGTCGAGCCGACGACCAAGCAGACACTCTTCGTCGGCGTCTGGGACGTGCTCGGGGAACGCGAGGTGGAGCCACCGTACAAGGCGTTCAGCACGCAGTTGCGCGACGAGTTCGACGTGTACCGCGGACGCATCGTGATCGACTGGGGCGACGGCGAACGTGCGTGGGTCCAACGGGCCGACAAGCAGGACAAGGAGATCCTCGAAGTCCGGCAGCGCCGCGAGGATCCGGCATTCCCGGGCTTTGCGAGGCTGCACCACCCGCTGCACGAGATCGAGAACGTCCCGGTCGCGTGGGCCGAGGTGCTTCGTAACGCGCGCGGCATCTATCTGATCGTGCACCGCGAGAGCGGGCAGCAGTACGTCGGCTCTGCGTACGGTGTCGGTGGATTCTTCGCGCGGTGGTCGAGCTACGCCGACGGACATGGAGGCAACGTCGGCCTGAAGGAGTTGGGTGCCGACGCCAAAGCGTTCGACGTCGCGATCCTCGAAGTCGCAGGTAGCGAGGCGACCAACGAGGAGATCTTCGCCCGAGAGACGCTGTGGAAGCTGAAGCTCGGGACGCGGGTCAAGGGCCTCAACAAGAACTGAGAGGCGTCTCGTTCCGCTCCGTACCGTCGTGGACCTCTCCGATGGGGTGACCAATGCCGTACGCGCACCGTATGCGATCGCGCTCGAGAGGTGCAGCCACCTCACGATCTCGTCGGGTAGTTCGTCACGCTGGTATCTGTCCCTTTGAGATCTCGCGATCGATCTAGGCAACACGCTGCATCGCTAGCTCGACGGCTTCTCGGGACTCGCGGAGCAACGCGTCGAGCCGCTCGTTAAGCTCCACGGTGAAACACCCCAGGCGATTCAGCACCCGCCGTCGCTCGGGATCTCCATCCGACGGCCATGGCATGTCGGCACTCACCGCCTCGAGCGCGCTCTGGAAGGCGTCAGCCTCGATCGCCAGCATGTGTACCGCTTCGAGCTTCTCGACCAGGTCCTTGCGCCACTGTGTCCAGCTCCCGCTCTGGGTTCGGATCCTCATGGCGAGAGTGTCAGCGATCCGACGTCGGTTAGCATCGCTTGTCGGCCACGATTTGCGGTCCGACGCCCAACCGCCGACGATGGACGCCATCCGATGCCCAAGGAGCCGCGGTCCGAGCGCTTGACGCTGCGCATGACGAAGTCGCTCAAGCGCGCCGTCGAAGATCTGGCCGAGCGGGACAACCGATCCGTGAGTGACTGGATCTGCCTCCGGCTCGCGGTCGTGGTTCGAGCAGAGGCCGACCGCGCGGAAGCGACCAAGAAGCGCTGACGGAATAGCCGAACCGCCGGGGCCTGGTCATGCGACGTTCAAGCAATGCGCCTCGGCGTGCATCGACCAACTCGCAAGCACCTGACCTGGGACGAGCCGCGTGAACAGACGACCTGATCCGCGTTCCTTGATCGCTGCGCTGCAACGAGGACGATGATGGAGGTCGAGTCGCCGTACCTTCGGATCGTCCGCGAGGTTCACGAGTTGCTGGCAACCGCCGAGGGTCGCGCGAGAGTGTTGGCTCGCCGCGAGCACGCGAAGAAGATGGCCGACGGCCTGCGCCGCTGGGGCGAAGAGCTGAAGAGCTGTCGAATGCGCTATCGAGGTGCGATCTTCACGGTCACCCAAGGCGCGCTCGAAGGAGCACTTACCCGGCGAGCCTCCCTGATCGTCAGCGTCGAGGTCAACGGCGTGGGCGTCGGGCAGCTCGAGTTCTCACCGGAGCGTCCGCCGATGTTCTGCGCGACCAAGGATCTCGACGAGCCACTCGCGTGGAGCGGCAATGCGCGCGATGGTGCCAAAATCAACGCCTATCTCGAACACTGCGCGTTATCGAAGGCGATGCCGGAGCGCGACGTACAGGGTCAGATGAGTGCGCGCTTCCGTGCACTGTTCGACGGCGCAGAGAAGCCGCTGGGCGGTCTGGTTCCCGTCCGTCCGACCGGATGCATGATGGAGATCCCAACCGCGGTCGCCGCGAGCAAAACGCTTCACGTCGGTGGCGGCGCGATCGACATTCTGGCTCGCACGGGTCGTGGTCGAACAGGCTGGTTCGTTGCGTGCGAGTTGAAGAGGTCCGAATCGGCCGAGCTCGCCGAGGACGTACTTCGCCAGGCGATTCGGTATGCGACGGCGCTCGACGTCGAGGTCAACGGATGTGGGCTTCTCCCGCCCGCCGACGCCACGGTCTACCGCGAGCTGTTCGGTGGATCGGGTGGCGCCCGCTTGCGATTCGGTGCGTTGGCGGCGGTCTCTGCGCTTCGACGTGATCAGGTCGTGCAGGCTCTCTCCGATCTGTCTCCCCCGACGAACACGTGGCTCGGTGCTCTTCTCTACAAGCAGGACGCGAATCGCCTGCGCGCTACGCTCGTGCGGCCAGAGCCGCCATCGGCGATGCGCGGCATCTAACGGAACGCAGCGAATCACGGACGCTCTGTGCGGCGAGCCGCCGTCCCCCTCTGACGCGCACCGACAGCAGGTTCACGATGCCTCAAGATTTCGGCGAGCAATCGCTCGCTCGATCGACGCGCGCATGTCGTCCGTGATCTCGGTGGTCAGGTCCACACGAGCCTGCGGATCGATCGCGAGTGGATCGAAAGCAACGATGGCGCGACTCGTCGCAAGAGCGGCCAGCACCGCATCGGCAACCGCATCCGGATCACGCGTCAGATATGCCGCGACGATTCGATCTCGAGCAGCTTGGGCCTCAAGGCCGTCATCTAGAACCATTCGATCGAACACCTCCGATGCCGCGTCTGATGCGGCGAGGACAGGCCCATCGACGCGAGGGTCATCGCCGGCGTTGGCGCGTTCGCGGTCCTCATCGGTCTCCGGCGGAATCGTCGCGATCAGCGCGAGGGCCGCCCCGAGTATCTCAACGTGAGCGTCGACGATCACTTGGCCTCCTCGCGATGCCGGGCTTCAAGCATGTTCGCATCGCGGCGGATGGTAGCGGTTCAGAACAGGCTTGAGTGTTCCGTGCCACCTGCGCTCGAGGCAGCGGTTGCAATCGCCGTCAGCCGGAACGAACCAGCCAAGGTGCAGGTCGAGCGGGTTGAGTTGTTGCTTCACACACCAGTCGTTCAGGCGTTGCCCGCCGGAGCTATGTCCGGTGCCGCCGCCAAAGAACCCGAACGTGTCGGCGAGCAGGTCGCCAACCCGCGTACAGAAGCGAGGAGACGAACCGCTGATGCCACCGAGGTAGAGGTAGCTTCCACCTGCGCGCGGAGCGCCGGTCCATTTCTCACGGCTCACCAAGTACACGCCGCCCTGTTCCGGCGGCCACGCTTGGTTCTCGTCGAGACATCGCTCAAGTAGGTCGCGGATCCTGAACGGCCCGATCCAGCGTCCAGTGCTCGCCGGCCCCGAGCCCACCAGCGCACGCAGCGTTCGGATGATCACGCCGTGCGTCGTAGCGTCCTCGTTCTCCAGCATCTTCGCCGTGATCTTTCGCTTCTTGCCGCTCTGAGCTCGCTCGGACTTCAGCTCGATCCAGCCTTCGCGCTGGTTGACCTTGAGGATCTTATTCTCCACGCCGTGCCCGGGGGTGACCACCGGCTCCCCTACAAGGCGCATGCGTTCGAGTTCCTGACAAAGAGGCGTCCACCACGGTGGCCACGATGCGGCAGCCTCGTCCGGCAACAACCGGGACAGCTCCTCGTCGTCGAGATCATCCATGCGATCCACCGCTACGCGGACGACGTCGGGAACCGCCAATTTCGACGTCTCGACGATTCGCCGGAGGCGCTGAGCCTCGACCGGGGTCAGTCGCACCTGGAGCGTGTAGCCGTGCTCGACATCCATGATTCCATCCGTACTACAGGATAAATCATACCTCAAGCCTCTTCTCGTGTGGCCGCGCGTCCGGCACGCGTCACGTTTGCGCGCCGACGCGGCAGTGGCTATAGATCGAGCTGGCGCCGCGAGCCTCTCAGAGCGGAATCCCGCGACGCCGCAGGTACTCCGACAGCGCGCGGCGTGTGATCCCGAGCTTTGCGGCGCCGTGCGTCTGACCGAACACTCGCTCGGCAACGAGGCGCAAGGTCAGCTCTTCAACATCTTCGAGACTCGCGAGGGGAACGTCACGGAGCCAGACCATCTCGTGCTCGCGAAACCCGCTGGACCTCGCTCCGAGTGTTCGCACGGCATCGCTCGCGTATCCGAGCAGCAACTCCTCGCGCTCGTCCTGCCGCAGCTCGAGTGCAGGCACCTCGACGATCGTACCGCGCTGGACGTGCTCGACGGCTTCGGCAGCCTCCGCGGCCGTGGAGGCGCAGATGAACAGCGCGGACCCACCGATCTCGCGTGCGAACATCAGGTCGGATGGGTCGGCATTGCCGTCCAAGCACAGCGTGCCGCCCGCGGTCGACGTCACTGCATCGCGAAACGTCGCACTCTTCGCGACGACAAAGGGACGTTCGGCGCCGATCGCGAGCTCGTGGATGCGTCGAGCGGCCGAGACAAGACTTCCGGCACCGCAAAGCAGCAGCGTGCCGCGTCGAGCTGCGGCATCACGGATCCCACGCAGCGCCTCGTCGATCGCTCCGAGCCGCGCGTCACTGAAACCGAGCACGCGGGCGAGAAAACGCTCCAGTTCAACCAGCCGCGGGCTCTCGGCGATCAGCTTGATGTTGCCGATCTCGATCTCGACGCCGGGCGCGAGCGCGAACGACAAGCGCCGCTCGCCGTCCAACCGCGAGCCGTTCTTGCTGCCGAGATCCTTGAGCGTCCAGGTGTTGGTATCGCGGGTCAGCTCGGCGTGCTGGCGGGACACGCTACCCACGTCGTCCTGCATGGGAAGGGTGCAGCCATCTGCGGCACCCACGACGAGCGAGTTGACGTCGTCGGGGAGGTCGAATCCGTCACGCCGTCCCCATCGGCGCAGCCGGGTCACAGGGTCGTCGATCGCCCAGCCCGCGCTCTTCGATCCGTGGGTGACGGTACTCACCGGACAGGAGAGTAACGCAAGCAAGACCCGTGTGCGCGAATACGATTGCGTTACCTCGGGGCCCGAATTTGGCGGTTGGTTATCATTCGTCGCCGCGCGCGCGTAAGTTGGGGACCGGCTTACGCCTCACACGTACGATCGATGCATGTTCGCCATCGCCGATGACACCGAGCGCGGCGAAACCAGTTCGATGTATCCTCGCATCGGGGTGCGGGGTTCGTGCGCCCGTCTGGATGCGCACAAGGATGCAGTACCTACTGTCTACGAGGGTGGCGCGATGGTCGTAACGGCGACACTTCCGCCTCGCGGCGATGACATCATCGGTCGCAAGGCTGGCACGTACGTGATCGATCGTCTGATCGGTGAAGGTGGCATGGGGGCGGTCTATGGCGGCACTTGCCAGCTCGCGGGCGGCAAGCGAGCGGCCGTCAAGGTGATGCACGGCGAGTACACCGAGAATCGCGAG
This sequence comes from uncultured Kofleriaceae bacterium, assembly GCA_964617845.1. Taxonomy (GTDB): domain Bacteria; phylum Myxococcota_A; class Polyangia; order Haliangiales; family Haliangiaceae; genus JABFXX01. Next base: position 285,066 of record CAZUAR010000005.1, read on the forward strand.
GCCGCCGAGCGGTTCGGCCGTGAGGCGATGACTGCCGCAGCCGTGAGCGACTTGAACGTCCTCGACATCTACGGTGCGGATCGATTCGCCGAGGACGGCCGCATGTTCATCGTCATGCCCTTCGTCGACGGCGGCTCGCTCGAGGATCTGTGTAGGCGCGTCGGTCCGCTGTCAGTCGAAACGATGATCCCGATCATGTTGCAGGTCTGCTCGGGCCTCGACGCCGTCCACGCCGTCGGTGTCATTCACCGCGACGTCAAGACGCAGAACATCCTGGTCACGCGCAAGTTCGGTCGCGAACACCACGTCTACGTCGTGGACTTCGGCATCGCGAAGCTGCTCGCGACGTACCTCGCCGCCGATCGGAGTCGCCTCACGCGAACGCGCGCGACACTCGGGACTCCCGGATGCATGGCACCAGAACAAGCACGCGGCGAGCCCAACGTCGATGCGCGCGCCGACGTCTACAGCGTCGGGATGGTGATGTATCGCGTGCTCCTCGGACGCTTGCCGTACGAGGCGCCAACAATGTACGCGATGCTCGAGATGCAGGCCATGCGGACGCCGTTTCCGCGCCCGCGAGAGTTGCGTCCAGATCTGCCGCGGATCGTGGACGAGCTGATCATGTCCTGCCTCGAGCACGAACCGCGACGACGGCCAGACTCGATGCTCGCGGTCGCGCAGATCCTCGCGAGCGTAAGCGCGGCAGCGCTGCGTCAATTCGAGGTTCTCGCGCCGGGCCTCGCGACCCGCCGAAGCTCGACGCCGCAAGCGGCCACGGTTGCGAGTGGCATCGAAACGGCGATCGCGCGTTCGATCATCGATGCTCACCACGTACCTCGGCGACACCGCGTGGCGCGCGTCGCGGTTCCCATGGCGATCGGGGTCGCGCTCGGCGCGGGAGCGCTCGCGCTGGTGAAGATGGGCTCTGGTACCCCCGACCGAGCGGAGCAGACCGTCTCGACATCCGAATCTGCGATCGAGCCAAAGACAGCCGGCGACGCCGAAGGTGCGCGGCAGGCCGTCTCGACCGTCACCGCTGATGCAGCGGTGCCCGTCGATGGAGCCGAAGCGATCGCGAACGTTCCCATCGACGCGACGCCCGACGCGGCCAAGGTTGCCGTCGCGCCTGTGGACGCGACTGCGAAGGTTTCTCCTCGACGGCCGGAGCGCGAACGCCCGAGTGGGCAAACGACACAACCGCCAGTCTCGGGCACCGGCACGCTAGTCGTCAGAAAGCCGCCCCGCGCATTTCTCGAGGTGTATGTCGGCGGCAACCGACTGTGCGAGACTCCGTGCCGCGAACCTCTCGACGCCGGCAACGTAAGCGTGCTCCTGAAGGGCGGCGGCAAAGAAGAAACCGTGACCGTCAAGATCATTCCGGGTCGAGAAACCACGATCCAGAGGAACAACTGGTGATGCGCTCGTCATTGATACAACTCTTCATCGCACTCGTCGTCCTGGCTCCGCTGCGCGCCGGGGCCGATACGGGCGCGATCGTGATCGTTGGAAAGGCGGACGCGCACGCGCGCGACGTGACCGTTGAGGCGGTATCCGCGACTCTGTCGAAGGCCGATTGGAACCTCACCGGGAAGCGGCTGAGCGAGTCGGAATCCTCTTCGATCACCCGCTGCTTCACCCGCGACGAGCCGCAACGCTGCATCTTGCGACTCGTTCAAGACAAAGGCGTGCAGAGCCTCGCGTACGTCAGCGTCGATCCAGATCCGAGTCGCGGCGAACGCGGCCTCAAGCTCACCGGCCGCGTCATCACGGCGAAACTCGACCTCGTTCTGATCGCGTCGCGTTTCTGCGATCACTGCACCGACGACACGCTCGCGGGCTCGGCAACCGAACTGATGAAGGAGTTGCTCGATCGTGTCGCGCTGACGACGGGGCGCACTGTGCTGTCCGTGAAGTCGAGTCCACAGGGCGCCCGCTACACGGTCGACGGAACGTTTGTCGGAGTCACGGATGCGTCGATCGACGTCACGCCCGGGCCGCACACGGTGACGGTAGAGCTCGAGGGTTTCGAGACCTTCGTTCAAAACGTGAGCGCGACAGAAGGCAAGACCGCGGAGGTGAATGCCCTCTTTCGTCGTCGCACAACCGACGTACGCACGTTGCCGAACGCCGGCACGAGCGGTTCGTTGCCGCAGAACGCCGACGACAAAGGCGCGGTCGTGCCAGATCCGCCACACCGGTCGCGCGCCGCGAAGCCGTTACTCATCGGTGGTGGTGTCGTCCTCGCGGCCGGGATCGCCCTCGTATTGTTGGACGACGACTCGACGACCAGCCTCGCGGGAAGTGTCCAGCGCGAGACGTACTACGACACAACAACGCCGGGCATCGTCACGATCGCGAGTGGCGCCCTGCTCGTTGGGATCGGCGCGTACCTCTACTGGAAGAGTCCCGGCACGAGCACCACTGCTTCGATCCGGCCGACCGCCAACGGCACGATGATGACCCTTAGCACGTCGTTTTGAGGAGCCCCATGAACCGACTCGCGCCGCAACTCGCTTTCGTCGCCATCGTCGCCGCCGCCGGCTGCAAGCACACCGAGCCGAACTACTGCGAGGACGTGCCGGTCACGCACAACTGTCTGGACAAGATCGACGCTGACACCTCGTGCAGCAGCAATGCCCAATGCTCCGGCGCGACGCCAGTCTGCGATGTCAACGGATCGAAGATGTGCGTGCAGTGTACGACCGACGACGAGACGGCGTGCAGTGACACCATGCCTGTGTGCGGCGCGAGCAACACGTGCGAGCGTTGTACGGCGCATCCAGAGTGCGGATCCAAAGCGTGCCTCCCTGACGGTTCATGCGGAACCGACTCGAATGTCGCCTACGTAGATCCGACCGGCACCGACAACTCGATGTGCACGAAGGGGATGCCGTGCACAAAGGTAGCGAAGGCGCTCCTTACCGGTCGGCCCTTCGTCAAGTTCACGGGGACCACCGACGAACAGGTCAGCGTGACGAATCAGAACGTCACGATGATCGCGGATGCCGGGGCGAAACTGACATCCACGATGAACGGCATCCTGATCAAGGTCGACGGCACTTCTCAGCTCACGATCTACGACCTCGAGATCACTGCGGCGTCAGGTGCGTCGAGTCCGGGTATCTCGATGCAGCCGGGAAACTCCGCAACGCTTGCACTCCATCGCGTCAAGGTCACCAACAATGCAGGCGGCGGAGTCACGACGTCTGGCGGCAACCTAAACATCTCGCAATCGGTCATTGCCTCGAACGCAGGGGGCGGCGTCTCCGTCACTGGAACGGGGACGACGTTCGACATCACGAACAGCTTCATCTACCGGAACGGTGATCCCGACAACGGGACGTTCGGCGGCGTGAACTTGGGGATCGCCACAGCGGGCAGCAATCGGTTCGAGTTCAACACGGTCGTCGACAATCGTGCATCGGCGGGCGCGACGCGCGTCGGCGGAGTGCTGTGCGACATCGCGGCATTTGCGGCCGCTAACAACATCGTTGCGCGCAATTCGGTTGGGGGAAGCACTACCGGCACGAACGCGCAGACGTTGGGCGGTTGCACGTACCCCACGTCGAAGATCCAGAACGATGTGTCCGGGCTAGCGCTCGCATCCCCAGACATGGCGCCCTACAGCTACAAGCTCACCACCGGCAGCTCGGCGATCGACCAGGCGACGACGAGCTCGCCGATCGTCGTGGACTACGACGGTGACGTGCGACCGCAAGGGCCACAGAAGGACATCGGGGCCGACGAGCTGAAGTGAGGTCGCCGATCTTGGAATGGACGGTGGATGGACTCCACTCGACGTTCCATTTGGTCGGTGATCGAAGCGTGTGCCACCTAACGATTCCGTTACGTCGGCCCCTGTTTTCTGATCGAACGTAGCGATCGACGTGTGCGCTCCCTCGTCGAGGAAATCCTCGTCGAGAGACTGCGTACGATGCTTCGAGATGGAGTGCGATGATCCGATCGCGACGTGCTTGGTTGGCGGGCACTTCGGCCGTAGTACGCTCGGGGTCTGCAATGGGGGCGGGATGGTGGACTTTGAGTCCGGGCTGAGCAACGCGATCGGCCAGGTCGCCCGATGAGCCACGAATTCCGCGGGCGCGGCTTCGATTCTGGTTTCGCTCCTTCCGCGCCTCAGCGACGACAGCAAGACCCGACGCCGGCCGAGAGAGCGCAGACTGCCGTCAACATCGCATCGAACCTCGAACGCGCTCACGTCACCGCGGTCGAATCGATCGGAGCACTCGGGCGAGCACACGATGCACGAGATGTTGCGGGATACGCGGTGGCGCGCCGGTCAGCGGAGAGCGCAGTCGAGCGCGTACGCGAGCTGGCGAACGGAGCCATGGCTCTTGCGGCCGATGCGAGCGACGCCCAAGTGCGCGCGAAGCTCGAGCAGGCCGCAGCCCTCGCCGATGTCGCGACTCGAAACCTCGCCGCGGCCCCGGTCGCTCCTGAGCCGGTCGCTCCGACGCTGCGAAACGAGAGTGCTCTGCTGGCGGCGTTGCCGCCCGCCGAGATCAATGGGCCCACCAAGTTCGTGTTCGACGCGGCCAGGCAGAGCACGCGCAGCGCCTTATTGCAGATGCCGTACTCGGACTACGGCGCCCTGGAACGAATCCTCGCGGAGTTCCCGGCACACGAGGTCGCAGTGCGGTTCCGCAAGTTCAAGACGGAGACGCAGGGCGAGCTCCGCGCCATCCTCAAGGATCCGAAGACCCGCGTTCGGGCGCGCTCGATCGAAGCATCGATGCCGAAGCTCGCACCACCACCGCCCGCGTTCACGGCGCCGAGCGCGGTTGGGCTTATCGCGCCACCTCCCGCGTTCGACACGCAGCCGGCCACCGAGATCTCGGACTCACCGACAGCCACAATGCAAGCCGGGCGATCCGAGCAGCCGCAGAAGCTGCCGAAGGGGATCCGCGGTGAGCTCGAACAGGCCACCGGCCGATCGCTCGATCACGTGCGCGTTCACGCTGGCAACGATGGCGCCACTGTCGCCGCGCAGCACGGCGCCCGTGCGGTTGCCATCGGCCACGAGATCCACATGGGCGAAGGTCAGCTCGATCCCGCAAGCGGTGAGGGCCGCGAGCTGATCGCACACGAGGTGGGCCACGTGCTCCAAGCGGACGCGCGCCCGGGCTCGACTTCGATCGCCGCCAAGCGCGACAGCGCCGGCGACGAGAACGCAGCCGAGGCGGACGCGGATCAGTTTGCTGCGATGTTCCGCGCCGGCGGTGGTTCGGCGAAGTGGGAGCCGAGCGTGTCGGTCTCCGGTGCTGCACCGCTCCGTGCACCGGCCACCGGGCAATCCGCGCGCACGACCGAGAGCGTAGGCAAGACGAGCGAGCCCACGCCGATCGTGCGCGTCGATCAGAAGGCGACGACCAAGAGCTACGCGCGCGAGTATGTCACCTCGGATGAGTTCCTCTCCCTCTGGGCCACCGAGCTGCTCGACGTGACCATGAAGAATCTAGGACCGACACCGGCTCAGCCGCACGCGCGTCTTCGCTGGATGGATGCTGCAAACACCCTCGCGTTGATCTCGTCGAATCTCGACTCGTCGCGCGGACGGTTCGCGGCCGATGATCGAGGGCTCCTGCTCCGGCTGTTCTACCCGATGGACCTTCACGCCCTGGTAGACCGCTACCGCGACCTCCGACCGTCTCCGCCCGGACACGAGGCACAGGGACCGCTCGGCACGTCCGCATGGCAGACCTCAATCGGCGATTCGATCGCTGCCGAGGCGCGACCACGACTCCAGGAAGCGATCCATCGCATGGGGCAGCGCTACGTCGCCGCCGCCGACGCACTCCACGCGAGCGGCACGCGTGCCGAGCAAGCGATCAAGGAGAAGCTCGCGGCCGAAAGCGCGATCCTTCCGCATACCCCGCTCGACTACATCGTGTTGCTCGCGATGCGGGATCCGAACGCGGTCACGTACACCCCGCCCAACGCGAAGGCGCCGCGCGAGTTTGCGAACAACGAGCTGCGGCCACTCTCAATCAAGTGCATGGGTGAGCAGGACGACACACTTTGGAACGTGATCCGCGTCGACACGGCGGGCGCCACTGTCGAGCAGGTCGCTGCGGTGCTGTTCAACCGCGGCGATGACGCGACCGCTCATTCCTACAACGCAGATCTGATCGTGGACGCCGCGCCGTTCTACATCCTGCCAAAGGAGTGGGCCGCCACGTTGCAGAGGATCGGCGGACAGCTCGGCCCCGCTGCGTACGAACCGAAGGACGAGAAGAAGCAGCGCGAGCTCGACCACTACAACCCCGAGGCCGCGCGGCGTGCCGCGGCGCAAGCGGGGCCTGATCCGAGAACAGTGCTTGCTGAGAGCACGCTCGCCGACGACATCGCGCTCGCGCAGAACGATCTGGTGACCCAGCGCCAGGCTGCCGAGAAGCCTGCCGACAAGAAGGCCAGGGCCGGTAAGGACGACGCAAACGAGACGATGCTCTCGGTCGACGCGGAGAAGCTGATCGTGCGCGGCCGGGGACAATTGGCCTATTTGCGCGAAGTGATGACGCCGTGGTCGCTCGGCAAGAGCCTCACCACGGCGGATGAGTTCTTGATGCGGATGCAGGAGAAGACGCGGCGCTCGGACGTGCTCAACGCATCGTGGTCGAGCCTGCTCGCGCGTCACGGGCATCTGCTCTCGGAGGTCAGTGAGAGCACGGCCTCGTTCATTAGGGAGGTTGGGAAGCCGGCGATAGCAGGCGGCGATCCCGAGACGCCCGTCGGACAGGTGCTTGCCAAGTACGCGCGCGCCGCAGGCGCGGCGCATCAAGTGGGATCGGGACCGGCGCTGCTCGCTGACGCGGAACAGGCGCGGCAGGGGGTGCTGCTCGCGACGATCGAGCTCGCCGTACAAAGCTCCGGGTACGCAGTCTCGCAAGAACGCGCGAGCGAAGACCACGCGCGCGACGTGAACATCCACGCGCTGAAGCTCGATGACTCGCAGAAGAGCATTCGGATGAGTGCTGCGCAGATGCGCAACGCGCTCGCGCAAGGCAAAGGTATCGATGCACGCGCGGCCGAGGAGCTGATCCTCGAAGCCGAGGAGAATCGCTTGGTCGCGTCACTCTCGACACTCCAAGTTCAACTCGCCGAGTTCAAGAGCGAGGCGGACAAGGGGACCATCGGAATCATTCCTGGCTTTGTGCAGAGCACTGAGCTTCTGAACATGCGCCTCGACGCACCATTCCTAATAGCGGAGCTGGAGAAGATCCACGGCTACCTGATGTCCGGCCACGGGATTATCTACGGCCCGCGTGATCCGAAGGACGCGGCCGATCCGTCCTTGCCGGACGTGCCAACGCGCAAGCTCCAGAACCTACAGAAGTACGTACGCGGCACACACGACCAGCTCGAAGCGCTCAAGCAGAATCAGCACATCGAGCAGTTCTTGCAGCGCGCCGACAAGGTGCTCGCGGATCAGCGTTGGCGCGTGATGATCGGTACGGCCGCCGCGATGATCGGCGTTGGCCTCGTCACTGGTGGTGTCGCGAGCTTCGTCGGTGGCGCCGTGCGCGGCGCGATGTTGCTCGACCTCGGCGCAGACGCGGCGGGCTTGGTGAGGACCGTGCGCATGGCCCGCGCGTTCGGTACAGCCGCCGAGTTAGCCACCGATGCGACCCTGAGCGGCGTTGCTCAGCACGCGCTCACCGGCGGCGACACTGCGATCGGCGAGAACATCATCTCGAACGCACTCACGCGGTTCGCGCTATCGCCACTCGGTCGTCTGACCTCCGGGCTCGGCGAGGTCGACAAGAAGGCGTTGGACGCGTGGCAGCGAGTTGGGAACGCGGGCCAGTTCGTGCTCGGTAAGGGCATCCAACTCAGCGCCGAAATGCTCACGGGCACAGCGATCGGCTACGCAGTTCATCGCATCGCTGCGTGGAAGCGTGGCGAGCAACCGAGCGATGAGATGGTTGATTCGTGGCTCCTGCAAGGCGCGTCGTTCGCCGTGGGGCGATTCCTTAACGGGCAACTGCACCATCGAATGGCGCAGCTCGAAAAGTTCGGTCAGCGAGTTGGCCGCCTTCCGCAACGGATGCGAGTGCTCGCTGATCGCGCTGCGCGACTTGAGCGCACCGGCACGCCCGACGAAGCACTCGATCTGCTCATCGAGCATCGGTCGATTGTCGACGAGGAGATCGCTACGATCGCACGTCTCGAACACGATGGGACACTTCGCCCGAACGAAGCGAAGGCGCTGCGTTCCGATGCGTATGCGGATAGTCAGGTCATCAAGGGCCAGGGATTTACGACCATCCAGGCCCATGCTGTGGGGCTTGAACCGGTGGTCGCCGCGGCCGGCCGATGGGCCGGAGACTCCGAGCAGATCGCGAATATGATCTTCAAGGGGCGTGCGCTGGGGCTCGATATCCACATCGTCGAGGTGGGAAACCAGACGAAGAAGTGGCGCGTGAAGTACGGCGACGAGTTGCTGGAGATCGACGAGCGCGCTCCCAAGCCTGTTGTTGGCGGCGACAGGGCCGGAGGCCGTGGAGGGCGTCAAGTGTCCGTGCATGAGGACGTTCGCGCGATACTTCATGCAAAGGCGGCACACGAGCTGGCGCAGATCCACGTCACGGTCGCACAAACAGAGAACGCGAGCCGCGGTTACCTCGTCACTCGTGAGGACGGCCGCCGGATGGTCGAGCTATTCGCGGACATGGAAGGCGTGCAGACGATCGAGTACAAAAACGGCGTGATCGTCCGCGCTGAGGGAAGCGAGTGGTACTTTGAGTTCCGAGACGACGCACACGTCCGAACCAACGCGCAAGCGTCGGGGATGCAGAGGGCAAACGACGCTAGGAATCCGAACGTCGCGGCCGTCGCCGACGCGAAGTACGGACTGCCCGATCCTAACGTCGCTACCGTTGAGATCTACGGCTACAGCGGACTGAGATCAATCAACGGACGCAAGCTGTCGAAGGAAGAGATTGCGGCAATGCAGACCGAGATCAACGAAGAGGACCCGCTGCTCCTTGCTGGCCATGTCGCGATCTCGTTCGACGGTGGAAAAACCGTCTATGGCTTCACGCCCAAGCCTGATCCGAGCATCCCTGTCGAGGACGTCGTGGAGATGCTGCGAAACGGAAAGATCTTTCCGGGCCAAGTGCTGCCCGACAACATTCACTACGAACGCGCGGCGAAGAAGTTGGCGGAACACGGTTGGGACACGCACCTGACTCGGGTCGTGGTGACGTTCGACCCCAACGAAGCTCCCGTGATCGCTGCACGCACCGATGGAGAAATGGCCGCGAATCAACGCGGCGAGCACCCACACGGCTACGGCTTCCCGAAGAAGGGACAATCGCCCGCTGAATGCGATGCCAACTGTGCCACGTGGCTGCGATTCGTGGGCGTGCCGATACCGGAGTCTACGGGACGCATGAGTGAATACATGCCGGCACTGAAGGAATGGGCTGCGGCTGATGCGCCCATCGCCGGAGGTCGTTCGGAGAAAACACCATGAGAGACTTTTCGGACGACGATCAGCTTCGTAAAACGCTTCAGGTGCTTCGCGATTCTCCGCTGACCGGCTTCAGCGAGGATCCAGAGGTGTGGCATCTGGAAACCTTCGGGATCTTCAAGCGGCAGTGCGCCTTCAACATCGGGTGGACGTTCGGGCTGTGGCCGGAATCTCGCTTGTACAAGCGCTGGTTCGACTTTCCGGATCTCGGGAAAAAGGGATGGGCGATCATCTTTCGCGTGTGGGACGCCGACTCGAACCCGAAGTACCCGGGCGTGTACGAGAAGTTTCCCGGCTGGGTTCCACCAGAACGCGAGGAGGAGGCCGACCAATGGATCACCTTCCTCAATGCAGAGATTCAGGATCGCATTCGCGAGTCGGGCAGGGAGCCGATCACGCCTGATCCGACGAAGGGCGCAATACCACCACCGGCACCCGCCGATGCGGATCAGCTTCGTACCAAGATCAAGCGCGTGAGCGCTATCACGACCACTCTCGCAGACACGATCGCGGAGTACGAGAAGAGGAAGAAGTGAGCAAGAGCCTCGACGACATGACTGACGATGATCACATCCGCTACATGCTCGATGGTTCTGACCGCGGCCTGATCGAGAACCTGTGGGAGTCACCGAATGCATGGACCTTTGGCGGCGGTGTGTGGATTGGCAAGGAGGACCCGCGCATCATGTTCGACCCGCGGACCCCATCGGGAAAACCCGATTTTCTCCCGTTGAACCGCCATTGTCGTTTCGAGGTCAGCTCGTTTCATCTCGCGGAAACCGCAGCCCAAGGTGTGGTTCTCTGGCTTCAGACCGGCCCGCGCGACGAGGGTTCGCCGTCGATCAAGAACCGCACGCTCTGCGGCTGGGTTCGACTTGAGCGCGAGGTGGAAGCGAGGAAGTGGGTGTGGTTCCTCAATGACTTGATCGAGACGCACCTCGCGAAACAGGAAGCGCATTGGAACTCACTCACCGATGCGCAGCGAGCAGAATTGCTCGACGATGCCCGCTTCGAGTCCAGCGTGCGCGCTCTTGAACGAGTGGGCATTCCATTGCCCGAGTACACCGGACGAGACGGGTTCATAGCCGCACTGAAGAAGCTCGAAACGGCGGACGCTCCAATCGTGGGCCGCACCCCCGCAAGTTCAGATGACAAGAAGTGATGGTCGACGCACCGATCGGCAAGGAACACCCAGATGCACCGAGTGACGGAGCTATGACAACTCGCGGGCACGCTTCCGTCATGAAGCAGCGAGGTGGCGCGGAGACAGCTCGGCGCGCGCTCATTCCATGGAGCCGACGACACCGAGCGCGAATCGACCGGCGGCTCTGCGGCGCCGTTCTCGCGTCCTTGACGATGGCCTGCGGAACCAAGACGACAGACAGCGCTCACGCCCCCGATCTTGCCGAACCGTCGAAGCCAACCGATTCCCGCGAGACGAGGGAATTGTCCAGCGTGGTTCCCTCTTCGCCCGCCTCCTCAGCCGCGTTCGAGCCGAGTCCCGTCGATCCGCCGCCGCCACCGTCGGGACCACTGCCTCAAAACGTGCCTCCGACGTTGCTGGAGGCGTATCGCATCGCAGGAACCAAAGAGATCGAACCGTCAACCGAGACACGAGACGCCATCGGCAAGACCGGACGTCGAGCCATAGCGTCGATCAAGCTGTGCCTCGATACCTCCGGATCCATCGAGAAGCCGACGCTGCTCAAGTCCAGCGGATACCCGGAATACGACAACCTGATCGTGGAACAGATCGCCACCAGCTGGCGATTTCGCCCGTACGAGGTGAACGGCAGAGTCACGCGCGTATGCACCGCGGCGACGTTCCTCTTTCCGAAAGTGGCGCCAGACCCAACAATACCGGCGGACACTCAACTCGAGCACGTCGGTGGCTACTGGTGCATCAGCTACACGGTCAGCGGCGTCGCAAACTCGGGATGCGGCACCGACGTCGACTACTGCGAGAACTTCAAAGGCACGCATGCTGCACTCCAGAAGTGGGGCATGGCCGACCGCTCGGATTGCGAGTGGCACGAGACCGCGTGGCAAACGAAGGTCACCGTCGACAACAAGAAGGAAGACTGGCTCTTCGTCGAGCGCCCGCACTGCGAGGAGTCCGCGTCGATGTATCGCGGCACGTCCTGCAAACAGGTGCGCAACCGAGGCGCCAGGCAGCGGCCGAAGTGATGAGCGTACATGGGCGCAAAGTCCACGAAGTGAGCGCGGACTTCAGCATGAGGGGCGAGGCGACGACCATCGCTCGCGAAGCATCCCATTCATACGGAGGAATCATGAAGCAGAGCAGCTCGACATGGTGGAAGGGGATTCGACACAGCTCCGAGAAGCTCCACGCCTGGCTGCGCGATCAGTACCGCGGCGAGGTCACGGCGGCGGATCGAATCGAAATCCTGCGCGACAGCTTCACGTCGCCCGGCTCTCGCGCGCATCGTGTGCTCACGGTGATCGCTGCGCAGGAGCGCGATCACGCGGCGTGGGTCGGCGTTCTCCTCGCGGCCCGTGGTCTCGCGGTTGAAGTGCAGGCCAAACCTGATCGGTACTGGCGCCGAGTGTTGCCTGGCATCCAAGACCTCGCGACCGGCGCCGCCGTCGGTGCACACGCCGAACGGATGAGACTGGAACGCATCGAAGTGATCGCGAACGATTCGGAAGCGCCGGACGACATTCGCAACGTGTTCGCGCGGATCTTGCCGCAAGAGCGATTTCACGCCCGGGCCTTCGCCGAGTTGTCGACCGCCGAGGCTCTCGAGCGTACCGCAGACGCGCACGAGCTGGGTCGTCTGGCCCTCGGGCTTTCGGCATGAGCATCATCGGGTCGTTCTGGACCGACGGCGCACGGGCCGAGTCTGGAGTAGTGAACTGGGCGAACCGACGCCGAGGTCGCGCGTAGATCCGCGCACTACGGCTGCAAGGGTTTCGTTAGTATGAAGTTGATGATCACGAGGGCGTCATGAGGGGGCGGGCACTTGCTGCGTTGGCTGGTCTCGCTGCGAGTACGACCGCATACGCGGACCGGATCGCCGTGGAGGCGTACGTCGGCGACCGCCCTGCGGATGCAGAACGCGTGCTCGCGCCGATCCGTCCGGTCCTCAAGCGGCACGGATTCGTCGTAGATCCCGACGTGCTGACGAAGCGCTTCGAGGCCCATGTGTGGCGTTCCGGCGGTGCTCGGACCGCCGGAACATCGATCTACAAGAAGATCGAGGATGGAATCCGCGAGTTCGAGGACGCCAAGCTCAGCGCAGCGAGCAAGCTGAAAGATGCGATCGAGCTCGCGCGCGCGAACCCGGTCGCGTGGGTGAACGAGCCCAAGTACCGCGATCAGGTTCGGCGTGGCCTGCTCTATTTCGCGCTGGCGCTCAACCTCAGCGCGAAGGAGGCGCGCGATCAAATGAGCCGCGCGAAGGGCAAGCGACAGGCCGAGTTCTCGGAGCGCGCGAGCGCGGACGAGCAGGCGCGTGACGAGGCGATGGACGATCTGCTACGGAACTTCCCGGCGTTCGTCGTCAAGGCCGATGATTTCGGCGTCCAAGCGGAGGCGCTCTTCGTCGATGCCAACAAGCGTGCGCGGCAGAATGGGGGCGGCTCGATCGATCTCGATGTCGACGATCCGAACGTCATCGTGTACGTGGACGAGGCCCAGCAGCCGCGAAAGACGACGATCGGCAACGTTGTCGCGGGTCGACATCGCGTGCTCGTCGTGTCCGCATCCGAGTCGCGCGAGTACCCGATCGATGTGATGCCGAATCGTCGGTCGCGCGTCGTCGTGAGATGGAACCTCGATTCCACGCTCAAGCTCGGCGACTGGACGGGTTTCGCCTACACCAGTGAGAGCGAGCGGAAGCGCGAGCGGGACCTTCTCACTGCTTTGATCGGAACGTCGGGCTCCGTCGACATTTCGGCAACCCTGACCGTGAAAGCCGGCGCGTCCGAGGTCGTCGGTCAGAGCTACGACATGCGGAGTGGAAAGCCTCTCGCGTCGTGCACGCTTGACGTCAGCAAGCGCGCAGCGACAGATGCGGCCGAACAGTTCGCGCGCTGCTTGGCGAACGAGAAGGATGATCGTCGCGTCGCCGGCGCCGACCGTCCCCCAAGGCTTCCGTCGACGACTGCGGCGGCGTCGACGACTGAGAACCCGACTGTCGCGGCGGCCTCACTCGATGTGAACCGGAGCGACGGCGATGAGGAATCCGACCAAGGGAGTGGCGAGCTGCCAGCGACCGGCGCATCTCATCGGTGGATGCTGTGGACGGCGATCGGTTCGTTTGGCGTTGCCGCGATCGGTGGCGGCTTGACCGCGAAGTTCGTGCTCGACGGCCGGGCGGCGGGCGACGAGCTGGACCGCGTGTGCGCAGACACGTGCACGAGTGAACAGGCCAAGACGATCATTGCCAAGCAGGACACCGCAAATCATCGAGCGTGGATCGCTGCCGGTACCTCCGGCGTCGTCGTCGTCGGCGGTGCCGTGTTCCTGTTTCTCTGGCATCGTAGCGGCCGTCCGGCGGGGACGCCGACCGCTCAGATCGGTCCGAATGGCGCGAGCGTCGGTTGGGCGGTCGCGTTCTAGCGCTCAGGCCGGTCTGTAGAAAATGCAAGCTGGCTAGCACTTCCGATACCTCGTTCGTCGATTCGACACGCGACGTAGCGAACGGCATCCGCTGACGTACAAGACGAGGAGCGTCGACGAGCCCCGCCGTATAACGGGCATGACGATGCACGTCGGAGCGACACGAACCGATCCTCTTGGCCCGTGCGAGTGGCTGATCGAGGACGACGTTGTCCGCTTGCGAGAGTGGGGGACAGAGCGCACGTACGAGCTCCCTCGGACCAGCGAGTCGTTCGCGGAATGGACTGTCGGTGCGTCGTCGGGTTGCGAGATCCAACTGGTCGACACGTGGCGGATGGTCTCGCGCGTTCACGCTCGCCTCGTCCGGGGCTGCGGCGGTTGGGTCATGCAGGACGCGGGCAGCAAGAATGGGCTGTGGGTCGACAACGGTCGAAGGTTGGCGATCGGGCTATCGCCGGGTGTGGAAGTCGGCATCGGCTCGCTCACGCTCATCGCCGAAAGTGAACAGCTCGCCGCGCTGCGCTTCGCCGTTTCTCGTCTGCTCGGTTGGGACGAGGATCGTCGCGGTATCGTCGATCGAGCGTTGCGATCGATCCGCATGGCCGCCACGCTAGCCGCTCCGCTCGTGCTTTGCGGGGATGGCAACCTCGTCGACATCGCACGCCAGATTCATCGCGTCACGTTCGGCAACGAGCGTCCCTTCATCGTCTGCGATCCGCGCAGACGGCGCTCCGCTGCCTCATCTCGCTCGGCCGAGAGCCGAACGACGCTGGCGGATGCGCTCGAAGCGGCTCGTGGCGGAACCGTGTGCGTGTGGTCGAGCCGCTTGCCGGCGGACTTCGCCGACCGACGAGACGAGCTACGGAAGCGTGATGTTAGAGCGCGACTCGTCGTCTGCTATCGCGAGCCCGAGCTTCCACCCGACACGTGCCCTGGTGCCGTGCGCATCCCGCCGCTCTCCGAGCGGAACGACGAGATCGATGCGATCGTTGATGCCTACTCGGCTGACGTGATCGCTGCGCTCGGCCAGCGCGCGACCGGGATCGGCGTCTCCGCGCACGAGCGCGAGTGGCTGCGCCGTCGCCGCCTGCACTCGATCGCCGAGCTGGCGCGCGCCGTCGAGCGCGTGGTTGCGATTCGCGAGCTGGGAACGATCGAGCGAGCATCTGAATGGCTTGGCATCTCGCGGGTCGCGCTCTCGCGCTGGCTCAACCGGGGTCGCACGTGACGGGCCGCGCCATCGCGAGTCGTGGCCTTCGGTGGCCGAGTCGAACGAACGATACAGCGCTGCTCGGCAAGCACGCACTCGCGGTATCGCAGAGAGACGCAGCGAATGTTCTCGAGGAGCATGACGATGATCATGGTGGCCGATGTGGATCTGTCGCGCGAGGAGCTGTTGAAACGCGAGCTGTGGTTGCTCGCGATGTGCTGGAAGGCCGGCTGGAACGTACGGTGGGAGACGGTCCACTATTGGGTGGAGGGACTCGTGCGAACGTGCCCCATTCGGGCGCGTGCGTGACCGCATCGCTGCGCGTCAGACTGGGGGCAGGTGTGTGCGCAGATTCCTGCGTCGCCTTCCCCGCGACGGCTGTATCATCCGAAGACGTGGCGCTCGGCGCCCAAAGTATCAGGTGGTAGTGCATGAGGAATCATTGTTGGTTGCTGGTGGCGTTTCTTCTGGCTGGCGGGTGCAGCGAGGTCGACACGAAGTCGAAGTCCTGCAAGATCAGCTGCTCCTCGGACCCTGATTGCCCGTCGGGGCTCACGTGCGGTGACCTCGGCCTATGCGCCGCAGCAGGGGAGACCTGTTCGTGCATGTCGGGCGAGTTCATTTCCTGCGATGCGGACAGCGCACTGTATTGCGACACTGCGGCGACCGGCATCACGCGCGAAGCATGTGGGGCGCCCGGTTGCAACGCCGATGAGCAGCGATGCAACGCGTGCGTGTCCGACGCGACGGCGTGCAGCGCCGATCTCACGACGCTCGATCGTTGTGGCAGTGACGGTCTGGTCGCCGAGAGCACTACCTGTGCAGCTGGATGCATTGCTGGGGCAGCGGCGTTGGACGACGATCGGTGCGGTTACGTCAAGCCTGCCTGGCTTCCCGATGTCTGCAACGACCCGGCGACGATGCCTGCCGCGATGCTGAGCGGCACGCTGGACGTGCAACAGGACGCGATGTGCACCGGTGGTGTGCTCGACCTGAACGGTACGACGTTCTGTGTGGTACGGGCCGCGAGCATCGATATTGGCAACCTCAAGGTCGTTGGCACGCGCGCGATCGCCTTCGTTGCGGACGACGAGCTCAAGGTGACAGGCATCCTCGATGTCTCGGCGGATGGAGCAACGCCCGGACCGGGAGCCGCAGCGATCGGCGCGGGCACCGCTACAACCAACTCGAGCTACAAGGGTGGCGGCGGCGCCGGATTCGTGCAGGCCGGTGGTGCTGGCGGTGGCAACGATGTGGGCACTGATTTCGGAATGCCGGGTGGTCCCATCACCGATCGACTCACGACCGCGCGCTTCGTGGGCGGTGCAACGACCGCGCCTGCACTCTGCGGTGGGGCGATTGCGTGCCTCAACGCGATCGACTTTGCGGGCGGCGGCGGTGGTGGTGGGGCGCTGCTGATCGCTTGTCGAGGCACGGTCAACGTCGCGAGTACGGGCACCGTGGACGCCGGTGGCGGCGGCGGAACCGGCGGCGGCGATCACTACACCGACGTCGGCACCGTCACGCAAGGTGGTGCGCCGGGCGGCGGCAGCGGTGGATTCGTGGTCTTCGAGGGAGTGCATGTCGAGATCAGCGGCAAGCTCTACGCGAACGGCGGCGGCGGCGGTGCTGGTTGCTCCGGGGACAATTGTCGAGGTCTGCCGGGCGGCGATGGGTTGCGCAGCACGAGCGGCGCGCCGGGCGGCGACCCTCCTGGGAACACCTGTGGTGGTGGCATCGGTGGCAGCGTGTCGAGCACGCCCGGCGTCGGCGAGCGAACGTTCGCGACTCCGTCGGCAGGTTCTGGCGGTGGCGGTGGATCGATGGGACGGTTCCTCGTCTTCACGCCGAGCGGCCAATCTCCTGTGCTCGCGCCGGCGCAGGCATCTCCGAGTCCTGAAGCGAGCACGACGAGCTTGCTGGTCGAGTAGGGGCCGCGCGTAAACCTCGGTCGGCGATGAGATCGAACGCTGCACGTACTCTCCGATCGCATAGCTTCGCTGTAAGACTGCCGCCGGTTCCCGGTCCGCAAACGCGCAGTGGAGTCTCTCCACCGCGCGTGGATGTAGTGCGGACACCAAAGGGTCGATCTTTTGAGACGATGAGCGCGATCAAGTTGTTGAGGGTAGTGGGCGAGCAGATTCGGGCCGCGCGAACGGACCGCAGGTTGACGCAGCGCGAGCTCGGGGAGCGCGCCGGCATCGTCGACAAGTACGTGAGCGAGATCGAGCGCGGGACCCGTGACGTACCCTTCTCCACTCTGTACGCGATCGTCGTGCACGGACTGGAACTTCAGCTCGATGTCGTGTTTCGGCCCCGCGAACAACAGCGCTTCGCGACGCGATGGGATGAAGTGATGTCGCGCGTCGGGACACTTCCCGGCGAAGCGCAGGCGAAGATCGCCGACATCATTCGATCGATCTTGGAGTTCACGCGGCAATGACGCTGCTCGAGCCCCGGTGGCCCACGCGCGAAGGCAGACCTCGCGTGCTGATCGTCGATGACCACGTGCTGTCCAATCGAGTGATGACGCTCGTCCTGCGGTCGCGCGGGTTCCCGTGTGTCGCCGCGACGAACGAGGCGCACGCCCTCGTGTTAGTCGAGGAGTTCACGCCGGACGTCGTGCTTCTTGAATGGGCGCACCGCGCGGTGCGGGAGGTCGAACGCGCCGCTCGCATCCGCCGTCTTGCCGCCGCCGGCGGACGAAGCGTGGCCATCATCGTGGTCACGCATGAGCCCGTCTGCCCACCTAGTGAGATCCTCGGCAACGTCGACGACTACTTTACGAAGCCTGTCATTCTCGAGCGTCTCGAGCAGGCGATCCTGAGCGTGACCGCGCTCGCCCCTCGCACACAGGTCGGTTAGAACAATGTCTCGTCAGCCATCTGCACGCGCTCGTCGCCCGCGCGCATCTTCAGCGAACAACTTGCCGCTCGCGAACGAAAGACCTGCTCCTGACACCACCGAGCGGAAGTCGTCCATGAAGTTGATGGCGTCGTCTCCGCGACCGGCGCGCAACGCGATATCCGGGGTCAAAGTGTTCTCGGCAACGAAGCATGCGGACCGCGACGTGCTCGGCGAGAAGGTGAGCGAATGGATCGC
This sequence comes from uncultured Kofleriaceae bacterium, assembly GCA_964617845.1. Lineage (GTDB taxonomy): Bacteria > Myxococcota_A > Polyangia > Haliangiales > Haliangiaceae > JABFXX01. The sequence continues at coordinate 303,456 of CAZUAR010000005.1, forward strand.
GAACCACGCCGACTACGAGATCGTCGACATCGTGCAGACGCAATCGAGCGACTCGTGCTTCCACTGCTTGGTGTTGTCAGTATTTTACAGCGCTCGCACGTGTGGCCCGTAGTTATCCAAGCGATGCGTCCTGACGGCATGGGTTGCGCTGACCGCTCATTTCAGGAGAATCCTCCCCGCTGCGAGCGCTCCGGTGATTCCCGCGCCGATTCCAACCGTCCTCGTCAGGCCGAGTCGTTGCCGTTCGTTCTCGTGCATCAGCCGGAGTTCCTCGAGAGGAGTGCGCTCGAGGTCGTCGCGCTCCGTTCCGAGCAAGAGACCGAACGGGGAGATGGATGGCGGGAAGATCATGGTGTCCTTGACGTTGGTTGTTGAGGAGGCTGCATGGGCTGCATGGGCTGCGTGAGCTGCGGGGGATGCTGAATCGACTGTGGTTCCGGTGATGGAGGCGGCCTCGGAGGCGATCGCAGCTCGTCGAGAATCCAACGAGCGACGCGGTAGAGCGCCCACGCCCCGCCGGTGAAGATCACGCCCGTGATCACTCCCTCGAACGCTACGTTCAGGCGATAGCGCCTCATCGTTCGGATCTCGATGATCAACTGGCGGCGTTCGACCGCCTCAGCAGTGTCGCCCGCAATCGTCGGTTCGACCGCGCGCGTGCGCGCGCGCTCGAACGCACGATTGACAGAGTCGAGCGTGCGCTCGTTGGTGCCCCCGCGCTCGCCGGACATCCCGTTGATCATGCCGGGGACGGGTAGCGTTCTGGGCTTGTCATCGCCGGTCACGCGATCTTCTCCGTGGCTTCGACATACGGGACAGGAGATGCAGTTGCCTCGGAGAGTCCTGAGGGAAGTCCGGCAGCATCCATCGTCGCGCGGACGTATGCCCGAAGCGCTTGCGTGCGCTCGTGGATCCATTGTGCGCCCGCCTCGCCAGCCTGGAGCTGTTGCAACACGCCCTCGATGAGGTCGCTCATGATAGCCACGCCCTGCAATGCCTCCATGCCGTGCAGGAACGCGCGCGTGTAGCAGATGCGGCACGTCACGTAGGGACGAGACTTTTTCGTGAAACGAAGCTGGGCTCCATTTTCGGCGAAACAGAACATGCAGTAACGAAGCATCATTCGACGTTCTCCTCGGTTTGTAGTGGCAGCACGTCACCGCCGACACCGGCGAGAGGCTGATAACGCGACTTGGTCAACCGCCAGCGCATGGCCTCGACGCAGACGACAGCATCGGCCTCGTGCAGCAGTGAGTTTTCGCCCAAGGGTTCGCCGCGCTTGTTGACCTGGCTCACTGCAATGAGCAACGACAGTCGCAGCACTTCGATCGCGCGACGTAACTCGGCAGCGGTCCACGTCGCGAGCTGCACCGAGTCGACGACCATCGTGACGGCTTGGTGCTTCCGTGCTTTCGCGATGACGCTGTCGACGCTCATGCCCGGTATGGCGATGAAGTTGTCGCCCTTGATGTTCGCGCGGCCCAGGCGAACAGCGAGACTGTGCGACAACGCTTCCTCCGCGCTGACGAGGAGCGCTTTTCCGCGCACGGTGTCCGCGAGCCGGCACGCCCAGGTCGACTTGCCCGCGCCTGCGGCACCGTAGACGGCTACGAATGCGGCGAAGCCGAGCTTGAGCTCTGGGTACGCCGTCTGCTCGATCTCCGACCAAACCATCTTCGAGAGCTCGCGGGCGGTCATCTCTGCGGGCTCCGAGTCGAGCGCTGCCGTTGGACGATGCCCCCATGGGATCACGCACCCCCAATCCCAACAACGCGGGCAGCTCGACCAGTGCTGGGGCCAGAAAGTGCCGCACGTCAGACACCTCCAGTTGTGCGACGAACTGCGAGTCACGGCTTCGCCACCCGAAGCGTGCGCGCGCAGCCGGACTTCCCGGAAGGACCGCAGGCCGACCGCCGGTCGTGCGATGCCGCGTTTGAAGTCTTGGCTTGGTTGTTCATGGCCTGCCCTAGTATGGAGAGGCGCGGCGCGAACGAGCGACACCGTAATCGCTGCGCGATGCACGTTCTGTGTCGGGATTGGAGAACCCGACACAGGTGCACCGGCCCATTCAAGAGGCGCGCACGAATGCTCGCCGTGCGGCTTCGCGCGTGCAGCGAAGTCGTCGTGCGATCTGTCCCCAGGAGCAGCCCATCCGACGCATGTCACGTACGCAGGTAGGATCAGGCGCGTTCGCGTCGGGCCGCGGACCGAACCGTTTCCCGGCCCGCCGCACGCTCGCGGCGCGCCGGCGCTCTCGCCGTTGGGCGACTCCGCAATAGAGCTGGCTTATGGCGGTGAGCATGGTCACCATCGCGTCCGACAGCTCACCCTCCGCTGGTACGTCGAGTCCCTGTGATGTGACCACGAGCCGGCAGCCGACGCGGCGGATCGCGCGGACGGCTTCCAGTACGTCGGCTGCCGAGTCACCAAGTTGATCGAGGCTCAGGATGAGCACGACAGCTACTTCACCTTCACTTGCCGCCTGGAGCACGCGAAGTAGGCCGGGCCGGTCGGCAGCGCCAGTATCGTCAACGTCGAGAACCACTCTGACCTTGTGTTCACGAGCGGTCGCGCGCAGCTCCTCGCGGTGCATCGCTCGGCGATCCTCAAGGCCGGTGTCGCGGCCGTAGAGCGCTGCCGGAACCCGCTCGAGAGACCTGGGCTGTCTCACAGCACTCCAGCTGTCGCGACGTGCCGCACGCGCTCGGCGAGATAGGTATGGCGTGTGCGGCCTTGTGCACGGACCGCTGTAACGAAGGCCCGTTTCGAGCCGACAACGACGACGAGCCGCTTCCCGCGCGTGACCGCCGTGTAGATCAGACGACGCTGCAACATCACGTGGTGTTCGGTCGCCAGCGCGATCACGACCGCCGGATACTCCGAGCCCTGAACGCGGTGCACGCTGCTTGCGTACGCATGGACGAGCTGGTCGAGCTCTCGCTCTTCGTACGTTGTTGTCATGCTGCCGCCGAAGTCGACGCCAACTACGCGTGCCTCGAGATCTATCGACTCGACCGTGCCGATGTCGCCGTTGTAGATGCCGCGTCGATAGTCGTTGCGCAGCTGCATGACTCTGTCTCCCCGCCGGAAGCGGTGGTCGCCACGGACGAGCTCCGCGCTTCCGTCGTGGGGATTCAGGCGCGCTTGCAATGCCTGGTTCAGCGCTGTGATGCCGAGCGCACCACGATGCCTTGGCGCGAGCACCTGGGCATCGGCGATGTCGAACCGCGCCGGGATGCGATCGGCGACGAGATCGACGATCAACGCGCGTGCGACCTCGGGGTCCTCGCGCTGGATGAAGAAGAAGTCAGTTGCCGGTAGCGCGTCCGGTCTCGGCGAGGGCGCAACAAGATCGGGCAGCTTGCCGGCGTTGATCTGATGCGCGGCGAGCACGATCTGGCTCTCCGCAGCCTGGCGGTAGATCTCTGTGAGGCGAATGACCGCGGCGGCACCTGAGGCAATGACGTCACCGAGCACATTGCCGGGGCCGACCGACGGCAGCTGATCGACATCCCCCACGAGCACGAGTCGCGTGCCCGGCGCGAGCGCCGCGAGCAAGGCGCGGAACAGCGGCAGATCGATCAGTGATGCTTCGTCGACGACGAGCAAATCGACCACGAGCGGGTCGCTCGCCGACTTTCGGAAGGTGGCCTCGAGCGGCTGGTACTCGAGAAGTCGATGCACCGTCAGCGCCTCCGTGTCGGCCGCTTCAGCAAGCCGCTTGGCCGCGCGGCCTGTTGGTGCGGCTAGCACCACGCGCTTCCCGTTGGCGCATGCGATGTGGACGATCGCCTTCACGCTCGATGTCTTGCCTACTCCGGGGCCGCCCGTGATCACCGTGCATGCCTCGTGGAGTGCTGCCTTGACCGCACATCGCTGCTGCTCCGCGAGCTGGAGCGAGGTCGCAGCCTCGAAACTGTCGATCGCTCCGCCGATGTCGCTCGCGATCGGGACCACGGGCGAGCGGGCGAGGACGGCGAGGCGAACCGCAGCATCTACTTCGGCGGCGTGGAGAACAGGCAGCGCACTGCACGCGCCTCGGTCGCCGAGCGTCTCGCGGACGATCAGGTTCGCGGCCTCGAGTGCCACCAGCCTTGACCGCAGGTGGTGGGCGTCGACTTCGAGCAACCTTGCTGCGCTCGCGAGCAACTCGCTGTCCGGCACGTGGACATCGCCGTTCTGCGTGGCCAGTCTGTGCACGTGGAGCAGGCCAGCCTCGAGACGCTCGGGCACATCGCGTGCGACGCCGAGATGGACCGCGATCGAATCTGCGACGGGAAATCCGACGCCCCACACCTCGCGCGCAAGGCGGTACGGATCCGTGCTGACGACGCTCGCGGTCTCGGTGCCGTAGCGCTTGCTGATCCGCGTCGCGTACGCGTCTGCAACCCCTTCTCGGCGTAAGAACGCCATCGCGTCTTCGGCGCGGGCGCCAGCTTCGTCGCCGGGTTCGCGTTCGTGCGCGTACGCTTCGACGGCGAACTGCCGGCCCCATCGTGCATCGTCGACCCAGGCGCCGGCCACTTGTAGCGGTACCCCGACGCGGACACCGAACAGTGCGCCGCAGATGGTGACGAGCATACCGGTGGCGAGTCGGAGGTGCGCGACAACGAAACGAGTCTTGGCGTCGCGAGATGCGACGCTCTCGACAGTGCCGACGAGGATGGCAGCCGTCATCGAGACATGCCTCTGTAGCGCTCGCGATCACGCGCGTAGAAAGCGAGCATGAGGTTCTCCAGGTGGCGGTCGATCCTTCGCTGGAGCTCGACCTCAAGATCGAGAATCGGCTCACAGCGCACGCCTTGCGCGCGCTCCCGCTCGAACGAGAGTTGGCGGTCAGCGGCAGGCGGTCCGGTGCTTGCGGCGATGGCAGCGGCAGCCTCACGTTGCTTTGCCGTCCGATAGCCGGCGGCCTCAAGATGCTCCGCGGTCTCGTTGATCCACGCGAACGTTGGGCCGAGTCCGAAGTCGCAGGCAGCGGGCCAGTGCCGACGCCGAATGACGTATTCGAGTGGGGTGACCAAGGCTTCCCCCTTTTTCTTCGCGTCCGCGAGGCGCTTCGACTTCACTTGTTCCGCGCGCTCTGCGATGTCCTCCTTCGTGATGCCGAACTTCTTGCAGGCCGCTGTCAGACCGAAGATCCATGGGCGATGGCGCATCGCGACGATGAACTCGCGGTAGAGCTGTCGTGCCGTCTGGGCGGCGTGTTGCTGCCAAGGGATCGTCGACGCGCGCCAAGCCGCCATCAGATCGAGCAGGCGCATGTGGCTGTGGCCCTTGCTCGTCGTCGAGGCGATCTCGTGCTCCAGCCCCCATCCCACGACATACGAAGCTGCGTGGTCACCCGGTGTCAGCTTGAACGACTGCCGATCAAATGAAGGGCGATCGTCGATCCCGCGCCCGTAGCTGCGCAGCATGAAGCGCTCGACGCATCGCGCCCAGGCGGGCACGAGTCGCGCCTCGATCTCAGCGAGAGTGTCCCGTTTGAAGGCCGATGATGCGTCGCGAAAGGGAATCGTCGGCGTCGACGCCATCACGCTTGGCATCTCGTCGAGGAGCTTGATCAAGAGCGCGATCCGCGGCGTCGCTGGATCGTCGGCAAGGTCCTTGGGCGTGCGTGCATGCAGCGGCTTCGTTGCCTCATCGACTGCGAATCTCGTCTCCCAGCGACCAGCGAGACCATGCTTGAACTGCAACTGCCGATCTTGCTTTGCAATCAGCTCGCGCAGCTCGGCCTGCATGGATGCGCGCGGCGTGACGAGCGGTAGGCGCTCGAAAGCGAGATGGCCGTGGAAGTGTGGATGCGTACCATTTGGGCCACCGAACGCGGGGTCCAGCGACCAAACGTCCGCAGCGATCCCATACTCCTCGTCGAGCGCTCGCCACTCCGGCGTCGCGCGTAGGGCCGAGCGCGACTTGTAGAGCACGTATAGGGTCTGGTCTACGCCGTCGGTCGCGAGGTGTGGAACCGTTGGCGAGAACATTGCCTCGCCGCCTTCGGGGTACAGCTCGTGCTCGCGCTCCTGCACCAGTTCGAGCTGCACGGTCGCCTTGCGACAGCTCGCTGGGCCGCAGCCGGCGCACAGATTCGAGCCGCAGGTGCAGAGCCCGCGAGGGTGCGTCGCGCCGAACTCGTCGCGCGAGAGGGCGATGTCGCCTTTGTTGTTCGGATGCGGAACAGTCAGACACTTCGTGAGCGAACTACCCATCGCTGGCCTCCGGATCCGGCTCTGACGAGCCCGCGACCGATGATTCAACGGGGGACTTGGCAGTCCCCCGGCCCCCCAGCGTTGAACGTCGATCCGATGCATGGGATCGAGCCGCGAAAGAAGGTCCCACTCGCGGAGGGGGAGGCTTCCCTGAACCCAACTCTGTGACGGCTGATTTCCCTCGTCAGTTCGGCGTGGTGCCGAACTTTCCGTATCAGACCTAGATGACGACTCGGCGCTTCGCGCCTCGGGCGCCTCCGGCGTCGCGGGCTCGGTGGGCGCTGCACCTGCGACTGCGTAGACACGTCCGTCGAGCCCGAGCTGCCCCGGGCTCCCATCGAGCACGAGTTGACCACGCGGGGCGAGGACCCTCTCGTGAACGGCGCCACCGCCACCGCGGCGACTACCACGGCGCTTGTGGCCGACGTCGGTCGGCGTGACGTGCGCCGAGATCGACGCATCGATCGTTGGATCGATCACCGGCCACCTCCTGCGAGGCGGCGTTGCGAACCAACGTACTCGTCGCCGCCGTCGCCGTCGTCACCTGACGCGCGGGATCCACGCGATGCCGAACACCGGCGGCGCCGGACTCGTGCCCGTGAATGCGGGCGACCCGCCGCTCGTGTACATGGTGTGATGTCACGCCGGACATGCGCGACATGAACGATGGTTGTTTCGATCGCCTTCGCGACTCGAATGCCGCGGTTGGTCAGACTTGCGCGGCGCCGATCGAGATCCGCGAGTCGCTCGAGGGCGGCGGCTTCGTCGCGACTCCACGGAACGACGTTCTCGAGCTGATGAACGACGTCACTCACCTCACGATCGAGAACAGCCACACGCCGTCGGAAGTCCGCCTCCGTCGTGCGGATCGCGAAGTATCGGTGCATCGTCGAGGTCGCCGCGCGAGACATCGCAGCTCGTGCAAACGGAAACCCTGACCGCGTGGTGCGCGCCCCGACACGGCGCTTGCCACGCGCCTTGTCGACGGGCTTGGCCAGGACGCAGGCCACAAGCAGCGGAGCCCTCGTCACTGACCCTCCGAATCGGTTGATGTGCGGCCAGTGTCCCCATCGGCAGGACGTGGGGATCTTGGCTCCAACTCGTCGGTCTTTCGTGGCTTTTCAAGAACCTCATGAGTCTCGAGGTCCAACTCCAAGAGCGAAAATCGGATCGACGCGTCGTCCGATGGGGTGGGCGCTGGTTGTTCGCGCCGGGGCGGCTGGGGCGCGTCAGGTACTAGCGATAGTAGTGGTGGGGCGTTCGCGGTCCCTGCACGAGGTCGTTGCGACTCGAGTCTGGTCACCCAACCGCGACCGTCGCGTTCGGATCGCACGCCCACGATCTCTCGTGCGCGATCGAGTGTCGTGCGCGCGATCCCGCGGGCCGCTGCCCGCGCCTCGAGATCGGTCGACGGGACGCGAGTGCCGTTGGCGAGCTCATCCACGAGAAAATTGACTGCGTCGTCGCGACGAGGAGTGTTGCGCCCGCGTCCTGATCCCGGGCCACCACGTCGCTCGCAGAGCAGCTCGTCGGCCGTGACGGGAACGACTCCGCCAAACTCGAGACGGCCACGATCGAAGGTGCATGCGATCGAAGACTTGTCTATCCCGCCGAGGTTGCCCTTCACCCATGCAAGCACTCGCCGACCGTTCGGGTTGCCGCGATCATCGGGATGCACGCCGAGCGCGTAGACCGCTCGTACGATGTTCGCCAACGAGGTTCCGCCGAGTAGACGGCGATACGCCGATGCGTTGACGCGGCCATTGAGATGATGCACGAGGAGGATCGCGGCTCCACTTGCCTCTGCTAAGCGCACGAGCGGCATGATTGCCGACCGGATCGAGGAATCGAGCGCGAACGTGATCCGCGGTGACAAGCAGGCGGCGATCGGGTCGAGGATTACGAACTGGCACTTCGTGTCGAGGACATGTTCGCGCAGGCGCTCGAAGTCGCCCGGCAGGATCAGTGTCTCGCCCGCAAGGTGATCGAGATGCTCGACGAGAGCGAGGTCTGCGCCCTGTGCCTCAAGACGCGGACGCGTCGTATCCCCGTCTCCGTCCTCCATGTTGACGAGGAGTACGCGACCCGGCGCACGAGCATCGCCGTCGAGGTCACCCCTCGTCACAGCAGCAGCGACACGGCATGTCACCAAGCTCTTGCCAACACCACCGTCGGCAATGATCGCGCTCACCTTTCGTTTCGCGATCCGGCCGCGCCAGAGCCACTCGATCGACTCAGGACGAGTGTCGGCATAGGACACGGTACGGAGCTTCATCGCTGCCGACTCGCGACCAGTAGTTCGACGAGGGTTTTCAGGGACGTTTCGTCGCCTCCGCTCGCACGGGCAGCAATGACGGCGTCGACCTCGCTCTCGATCCAGCCTACCGCCCGCGGGCCAAGGTTGACGCGCGGCGGGAACACTCGCTGCGTCTGCTGCGCGTAGATCGTCGCTCGGCTCAAGCCCGTTTTCTTCTTCACCTCCGTCAGCCGGAGAATGTTTCTGGATCTCGCCTCGCCGAGGTCGACACCTTGGACTTGCATGTGGTGCTTCTTGCCGTCCTCCTCCGCGCGGCTTTCGAGCAGTGCCTCCAGTCGTGCAAGGCGCACCTCCAGCCGAGCAAGTGCCTGCGCGGTCGTCATGCCCGACCTCGGGGGCACACCCCGAGTGCCACGTCCGCCAATCCACCTCTCGCTGTCACGACACGCTGTTCCCCGCGGCCAGCAACTCGTCGACCGTCATGCCCATGGCGTTGGCGATTGCAGCTAGGGTTGCTCGGTTTGGTGTGGTTCGCCCGAGTTCAACGCCGCGCATCGTCGTATCGGTGATGCCTGCACGAACCGCGAGCTGCTGCTGGGTTTGCCCGCGGCTGATGCGCAAGGCGCGAAGCGCAGCACCAAACTTGGGGTCAGGTTTGCGGAGAACCATAGCCGCACAACTAGCGCACCTTCCTCGGGATCGAAATCTGATCGGTGTCGGCGCTAGCTGGCCAAGATCGGTGTCGGCGCTAGCTGGCCAAGAAAATCGTCCTGGCCAGCTAGCGCCCTGTTCTCAGCTACGGTTCGTTGACCACCTCACTCTTGCGGATACTCCTATCCGCAGGGATATGTATGCTTTCACTGTGCACCTTGAGGATCGGCAATGGATCGGAGGTCACATCGCGCACCACCCCGAGCTTGAACAGTACGCGTGCTATCTCGAACGAAGGTTGATCCTGTTGCACGGCGACGAACGTTCGACCGCGGTCCGAAATTGGTATCTGTGTCGGATAGCAGCACAGACCAAAGTTGCAGAACGCGTTGAACAACTTCGTGGTTGGTTTCGCAGGGCCGAGAAGAAGAAGGAGGCGTGGGTAGAGCTGATCGAGTTCGATGGGAAGCTGATCGAATGCCGCGACGCGGGTTTTGCCGCCGCCGATTGGGCGTGGTGCGAAGCTCGACAGCTGGTGGTCGAGATTCTCTCTCGTCCTGTAGGGTCTGATGGCCTCATCGAAGAGCTGCTGGTTGGTGCGAACGCATTCTGTTTCGCCTACGAGGAGGAGGCATGGCTCGCGCGTCACCGAGCCGCTAGCAAACAGCAACGGAGTCGCAGCGACGAACATCTTCAGGCGATCAGCCTGGCCCTCGATTCGCTTGGTCTCCTCCCGGAAGAGCGCGATGCGCTACTGGCGGACGCAACAAACGCCATCGAAAGCTACAACACTGGCGTAGCGGCCGAAGGTAAGGACGCTCGGCTTCTCGGAGCCATGGACGCGGGTACTGGCGTCAGCACACGCGCGCGCGGTCGCTGGCGCACAGGAGCAAGGGCGACCCGCGCGAAGCCAACTAGAAAACGCGCCAAGCCGACCACGACCAGTTGATGAGATCGAACGGGACCGCGCACCTTTCTTTCAACAGCGCCGATCTGGTCACCTGCGCAAGCCCGGTCGGGACGATAGCCATGCCGTGCTAGGAAGCGCGACCAGTGATCGGCGTGCTCCTGAGCTCGTCGAGGTAATCGGCCCACCGTTGCATCATTGCGCGGCGCTCGGGCAAGTACGTCGTCCGGTTGTACGCGCGACCGTTCGGATCCTTCACCTTGTGCGCGAGCTGGTGCTCGATGATGTCCGGCCGGAACCCCAGAACCTCGTCGAGGATCGTCCGCGCGGTCGCGCGAAAGCCGTGGCCAGTCATTTCGTCTCCGGTGTACCCCATGCCTCGGAGAGCGGCGTTGATCGTGTTGTTGGACATGGGCCGGTCAAATGACCTCACGCCAGGGAAGACATACCGACCACGACTGGTCAGCGGGCGCAGCTCGCGGAGGATTTCGACAGCCTGAGTCGACAATGGCACCAGATGCGCGAAGCCCATCTTCATCCGCTCGGCGGGGATGATCCACTCCGCATTGTCGAGGTCGATCTCGGTCCATGGTGCCAGACGTAGTTCGCCCGGGCGGACGAAGACGAGCGGCGAGAGGCGAAGTGCGCTCCGCGTGACGAGACTTCCCACGTATCCTTCGATCGCTCGGAGCAGCTTGGCGACGTCTTCGGGTTTCGTGAGAGCCGCAAGGTGCGTCGACGTGACGGGTTTCAATGCGCCACGTAGATCGGCCGCGGGGTCCCGATCCGTTCGGCCGGTTGCCATGCCGTAGTGAAAAACTTGGGAGCAGATCTTACGCACGCGATGGGCGGTCTCGTTTGCGCCGCGCTCTTCGATGCGCGTGAGTGTGGCGAGAAGCTCGGGCGCCGAGATGTCGCGGAGGCGCTTTTGCCCTAGCCACGGAAAGACGTTGAGCTCGAGGCGGCGGAGAATCTCGTCGCAGTAGTCCTCTGTCCAGCGTTCGGCGAACTTCTTGAGCCACTCACGAGCAACAATCTCGAACGAGTCGTTCGCACCGACGACCGCGGCGATCCGCTGCGCTTTCTTCACGGTGCTCGGATCGCCCCCAGTTGCGAGCACCTTCCGTTGCTCGTCCCGCTTGGCCCGCGCCGCCTTCAGCGAAACATCGCCGTAGACGCCCAACGAGATCCGCTTCTCCTTGCCGCCGATCCGGTACTTCAACCGCCACCACTTCCCGCCGCTGGGAGCTACCTCAAGGTAGAGCCCACCGCCGTCGAAGAGACGGTAGGGCTTCGCCCTGGGCTTGGCTGCGCGACACTTCAGGTCAGTGAGTTCGGCCATGGGGGCAACTCAGTCAGAGTATCCCGAGCCGCTGACACTTGCCCCCAATGTTGCCCCCAGCCTGCTTGGCTTTCACTGGAAAGCACCAGCGGTTCCTGGATGCTCAAAGTGAGCTGTTCCCGGCAGTTGGCCGTCCTGTTGGACGTCCTTGAACATCCTTGGACGTCTAGATGGTGGAGGCGGCGGGAGTCGAACCCGCGTCCGAAGATGCATCCGAGCGAACTTCTACGCGTGTAGGCACGCTATTTAAGGTCTCGGGCTCGCCGGCAGCGGCCGGCCTGCGAGCCCAACAAGCCGACTAAGTCTCGACCTCCCTACGTCAGCAGCTCGGGAGGTCCAGTCTGATTGTGTCGGTGTTTCGCAGCTACAGACGGAAGCTGCGGACACCGTCGTTACCTGGTTTTATCAGGCAGCGAGAGCAACAGCGTTATCGTTCGCAGTTGCAGGTTTGCCCATTTTTACGTGGCCATGGGCGCCACGACGCGCGATCCGAACATCAACATCCTCGTCGAAACCGGTACGCCCCCTTGTCAAAGACGAACCGACGCCGAGGCACCGGTTCAAGGGGGCACTATGGGGTTGGAGGCGGTGGGGGTCAAGCGGTGGATCTCGGAGAGGTAGCGCTACTTCGCGACGTACTTCTGCAGACCCTTGTAGATGTCGTGGTGCAGCTGGTCGACGCGGCCGGTGACCCAGCCCGGGAGGTTCGGATCGTCGGGCGCCAGCTCGCGGGGCTTGGGGCTGCCCGAGATGTGCTGCAGCGTCCGCGGCGTGATCTGGATGACCACGCGGTTCGTGGCGGTCGGCACCACGTCGACGATCATCTGCACGAGCACGCTCCGGTCGACGAGCTGGACGAAGTCGCCGTCACCGGCCGACTGGCGTCCGCCCTCGGGGTTGTACCACTGCTCCACGGTCACCAATCGAAACCCTTCTTCGGCGCGGCCCGCGTCGTAGACCTTGTAGGTCTCGCTCACGACCTGATGGACCGCGTTGAAGATCTCGCCGGCATCACCGACGTACGTGGTCTCTTTCGCCTTCTTGATCTCGGCCGTCGAGGGGCCGCACGCGACGAACGCCAGCACCGACGCCATCATCAACTTCAACATGCGTTGGTGATAACTCCGCGCGTGGGGAGAGCTCAAGGCAGCGATCACCTGCCGCAGAATGCTGCACCACCTCGCGTGAAGATTCGTGCTCGGGCGTGCGTCGCTACGGATCGTTCGCGAGATCGGCGTGCACGCGCTCGGCGCGAATGACGATCGGGTTCGCCTCGTCACCGACGAGCTTCAGCGCGGGTGACGTCTCGAGCGTTCCGGCGACGGTGACCGTGGTGCCGACCTCGACGACCGTCTCCTCGACCCTCGAGGTGCTCGGGTTCGCGTCGTCGTGCCCGACGGCGGCGAGCAGCTTGCGCGCGTCGGCGGTCTTCGGCGGACGCGCGGGCGAGAGATCGAGGAGCGCGTGCGTCGCGTCGACGTGGATCTTGGTCTCGCCGTCGTGGATCACGAACGGCTTGATCTCGAGCTTCTCGACCATCTGGCCGCGCGGGCTGCGTCCTCGCCGCACGAGCGCGCGCAGGTGGAGCGCCACGCAGCGAATCTCGGCGAGCGGCGAGACGCAGCGCTGCCCCGCGTCCGTTTGCACCTTGCCCGTGACCTTCACGAGCGCGCCGTCGCGCGAGTCGGCTTCGAGCCACTGCGCCTCCGCCATGCGCTTGCGAGCGGCGTCGCGCGACCGGCCAGGCATCCGCAGGACGATGGCCTTCACGATCGAGTAGACGATGGAAACGCCCAGGAAGATCAGAATGATGATGCGGAGCTGGTTCATCGCTGCGTTCCGTCCGTACCGTACGACAGGTTGTCGTTGATGACTCCATGTCGGCGTGGTTTCATCCCGGCCGTGGAGGTTCGCGATCCGCTTCTCCCCGACGAGCGAGAAGCGCTGCTTCGCGCCAAGCGCCCGCGCGTCGCGTTGCCCGTGCTGACCAAGGCGCGGCGCTCGCTCCCGCTGCTGCCGGAGGCGCGGCCGATCGATCGCCGCACGCGCCCGCGGCTCGCGGTGTGGGAGCTCACGCTGCGCTGCGATCAGGCGTGCAGGCACTGCGGCTCGCGCGCGGGGGCCGAGCGGCCGCACGAGCTCGACACGGCCGAGTGTCTCGATCTCGTGCGGCAGATGGCCGAGCTCGGGGTCATGGAGGTCACGCTGATCGGTGGCGAGGCGTATCTCCGGCCGGACTTCCTCGACATCGTTCGCGCGATTCGCGCGCGCGGCATCCACTGCACGATGACCACGGGCGGTCGCGGGCTCGACAGCGCGCTCGCGCGGGAGCTCGCGCGCGCGGATCTCGGGAGCGCGAGCGTGTCGATCGATGGCGGCGAGGTGACGCACGATCGGCTTCGCGGGGCCGGGTCGCATCGCGCCGCGCTCGGCGCCATCCGGGCGCTGCGCGAGGCCGGCGTTCGCTGCACCGTGAACACGCAGATCAATCGGCTGAGCCTCCCGGATCTACCGGGCCTCCTCGACATGATCGTGCGCGAGGGCGTCGAGGCGTGGCAGATCATGCTCACCGTCGCGATGGGGCGCGCCGTCGACGAGCCGGAGGTCCTGCTCCAGCCGTACGACCTCCTCGCGCTGTTCCCGCTGCTCGACCAGCTCGCCGAGCGCTGCCAGCAGCAGGGCGTGCGGCTGTATCCGGGGAACAACCTCGGCTACTTCGGACCGTACGAGAGTCGACTGCGGGGGACGACGCCGCTCGGGCATCGCACCTCGTGCGGCGCGGGCCGCAACACGCTCGGCATCGAGTCGGACGGCCTCATCAAGGGCTGTCCGTCGCTGACCTCGGATGCGTGGGGCGGCGGAACGATCCGCGAGCACTCGCTCGTCGATCTGTGGGAGCGCGCATCCGCGTTGCGCTACACGCGCGATCGGACGGTCGAGGATCTCTCGGGCTTCTGCCGCACCTGCTACTACGCGGATACGTGTCGCGCGGGGTGCACCTGGACCGCGTCGGCGCTGTTCGGCCGGCCGGGCGACAATCCCTACTGTCACCACCGCGCGCTCGAACGCGATCGCGAAGGGCTGCGCGAGCGGCTCGTCCTTCGCGAGGGCGCGCCGGGTGAGCCCTTCGATCACGGCATGTTCGAGCTCGTCGTCGAGCCCATCCCCCGCACCGGAGAGTCATGAACCAGCTCGAGCCCTGTCCGCATTGTCATCGGCACGTGATCGTCAGCGAGACGTCGTGCCCGTTCTGTCGCGAGTCCCTCGCCGACGCGTTCGCGAATCGCATCCCGCGCGTCCTCCCGCAGGTGCGCCTCGGTCGTGCGGCCACGTTCGCGTTCGGCGTGCTCGCGATCTCGCAGGGCGCGTGCACGGAACGGGGACGCTCGCCCGCGGACGCGCCGGGCGTTCCCCCGGACGCCATGGTCGATCAGGGGATCCCCGTCGACGCCGATGATGGCGGCGTCGCGATCTACTCGGCGGCCCCGACGCCGGATGCCGGCGCGCCGTCCGGCTCGACCTCGACCTCGACCTCGACCTCGACCTCGACCTCGACCTCGACGTCGACCTCGACCTCGACCTCGCAGGGCTGACGACTCGAGCTCTCGTAAGGCGCGTCGGCATGCAGCGGTCGGCGGACCACCTCGCGGTGCTCGACGGGCCCCGGCACGCTGTTTCTCCTCGCGGCTACACGCGATGATCGGCCGAACAGATCCTGTTCCAACCGAGCATGGAGTAGTGAACGCGAAGCTCGGTCGAACAGATCCTGTTTCAGCCGGGGATGGAGTCGTGGGTGCCGGGTCTTCGAGGCGCGGACGTCACCGGATGCTCTCGGTGGTGACGCCGAGCCGCTTCGCGTAGAGCTCCTGCGTGCGCTTCCAGGCGGGGCGCGCGAGGCAGCGGGCGAAGTACGCCTCCGTCTGCGGGAACGACTCCAGCAGGTGGTCCTTGCGCACGCGATGGAGCACGCCGGCCATGATGATGTCCGCCGCCGTGAACTCGTCCCACGCGATCCATTCGCGACCGTCGAGTCGCCGCTCGACGTCCGAGAGCCAGCGCTTCGCGAGCGTGCGCACCTGGTTCGCGAGGTCTCGGTTCTCGGGGTCGAAGATGCCGACCATGTCGAGACAGGTGAACGTCGGCTCGACGGTGGCGACCGCGGCGAAGCACCATTGCGTGACGCGCATCCGGCCTTGCATGTCGCGGGGGATCAGCGTGCCCGCCTTCTCCGCGACGTAGAGGACGATGGCCGCGGACTCCGAGACGACGAACCCGTCGTCGTCGATCACCGGCACCTGACGAAACGGACTGATCCGCCCGTACGCCTCGCCGTCCTGCTCGCCCGCATCGTGGTCGAGCGCGTGGACTCGATACGGGAGCCCTGTCTCCTCGAGCACCCACTGCGCGCGCAGATCGCGCGTCTCCCCGATGCCCTCGCGAAAGATCGTGCCGAAGCCATACAGCGTGATCACGGCGCGACGATAGCAACGATCGCGCTCCCACCCGTGCCTCGCCGCGTGTGCGCAGGCGCGCGTTTCGGGCGAGCGCAATGCCGCAAGTTGCGGCAGGTGATCACCCTCGCAGCCGGCGTGGGGCACCGGCGCCGACGCATATACTCGGCGCGATGTCTCGAGGTCTGTTGCTCGCATGTGTGGCGTGTCTGGTGGCGTGCGCGACGATGCCGCCTCCTCCACCCGCTCCGGTCCGTCGCACGAACATGGATCTGTCGATCACCAGCGCGACGCTGCCCAACGGGCTACGCGTGGTGCGCGTGTTCGATCCGCGCGCGCGCGAGGTGCACGTCACGATGCGCTACGCCGTCGGGGCCGCGGACGAGCCCGCCGGGCAAGAGGGCGTCGCGCACCTCGTCGAGCACCTGATGTTCCAGCAGGTGGTCGGCGCGCAGACGATCATGGCGAAGATCGAGAGCAGCGCGCGCTGGTTCAACGCGTTCACGAGCTACGACGCGACGACGTACGTCACGTACGCGCCGGCGGCGCAGCTCGAGTCGCTGCTGTTCGTCGAGTTCGTTCGCATGAACCTGCGGTGCGCGTCGATCACCGAGTCCGTGTTCGAGCGCGAGCGCGAGGTCGTGCTGCAGGAGCTGCGCTTGCGCGATCAGGCGACGGAGCTGCGCGCGGCGATCAATCGCGGCCTCTATCCAGACAACCACCCGTACGGCCGGCTCGGCGCCGGATCGGCGGAGACGGTCAGCGCGCTGACCTTGAAGCAAGCATGCGCGTTTGCCGACGCGCACTACGGGCCGAGCAACGCGGTGCTCGTCGTGTCGGGGAACATCGACAGCGCGACGCTCGACGCCACGGTCGCCAAGCACCTCGCGAAGATCCCGAAGCGACAGGTGGCGACGCAGGTCCAGCTGCCGGGCGCCGTGGCCGCGCGCGCCGTCGAGACGAGCGCGCCGATCGACGAGGACGCGGTGCTCGTCGCGTGGGCGATGCCGACGGAGCCCGAGGCGCGCGCGCGCGCCGAGGCGGTGGGATCGGTCGCTGCGT
The DNA here is from genome assembly GCA_964617845.1 of uncultured Kofleriaceae bacterium. Classification (GTDB taxonomy): domain Bacteria; phylum Myxococcota_A; class Polyangia; order Haliangiales; family Haliangiaceae; genus JABFXX01. Next base: position 320,335 of record CAZUAR010000005.1, read on the forward strand.
CGTACATCAACTCGGCGGTGAAGGGCCCGGTCGTGGCGCTGCCGCTGGGAGAGACGCGGGCGCCGATGTTCGGAGTGCTGATCGTCCCCGGCGAAGACGAGACGACGGGTGACGTGATCGCAGCGCTGGAGAGCGCGCTCGGCCGTGCGCCGCTCTGGTTCCGGCAGCGCGGCGATTGGGGGCGCATCGCGTTCAACCTGACGCAACAGTCGGCGATCCACGCGCAGTTCGCGGCCCTCGAGGACGGCGCCGGTCGCGACCAGATGCTCGCGACGCACGTGTTCGCGGGGGTCTCGCCCGAGCGCGCGCTCGGCGGCACGCTGCAGGCGCTGCGGACGTTGACCGGCGAGGAGGCGGCGCAGCTCGTGTCGAAGCAGTTCGCGTACTCGACCGCGAACATCGTCGTGCTCAAGGCGAGCGAGCAGACGCGCGGCACGACCAAGCTGTCGACGAGCGAGCCCGTCCACGACATGGGGCAGCGGCGCGATACGGATCCGGCGCTCGCGATGCAGCCGGTCGCGGAGCCGCTCGCGACGCGCCCGATCGACGGGACCATCACGCGCACGCTCCCGAACGGCCTGCGCGTCATCTTGATGCCGCTCACGAGCGTGCCCGTCGTCGACGCGCGGATCGTGTTCGCCGCGGGCACCGGCGACGAGCTTCCCTCGCGCCGCGGCGCGGCCATCATCGCCGCGAAGGCGCTGTGGATCGGCGTGCCGTACATCAACGACACCCTCGCACTCTCCGAGGCCGGCGCGAAGCTGAGCGCGGATGCGGGGATCGATCGGACGACGTTCTGGACGACCGGCCTCGACATGCACCTCGACTACATGCTCGCGGGGCTCCGCCGCCTGGTGCGCGAAGGCACGTACGAGGGCGCGGGCTCGATCGTGAAGGCGATGCGCGACGCGCAGAAGACGACCGACGACGACGGCGCGCGCACGGACGCCTGGCGCGCGGCGATCTACGGGACGTCGCATCCGTACCAGTTCGCGGGGATGTCACGCCACATCGCCCCGGACCTCAGCATCCGGGATGTCCGGGCGTTCCGCGACGCGTTCTACACGCCCGACAACGCCACGCTGATCATCGCCGGCAAGTTCGATCCGGCGGTGGCGAACCGGTGGATCGACTACCTGTTCTCCGACTGGACCGGCACGCATCGCCAGCGCTCGACGACGCCCGCGGCGGTGCGACCGGTCTCGCTCGCGATCGACGACGACGTGGCGCAGACGTTCATCCGCATCGCGATGCCAGCCACCGTCGGCTCGCGCGCGGAGCGGCTCGTCGCGACGGAGATGCTCGCCGCGATCGCGCGCGACGTCCGGCACCAGCTCGGGGCGAGCTACGAGCTGGGAGCTGACTACAACGAGCTTCGCCGCTCGGCGCTGTACGAGATCAGCGGGACGATCGACGCGCCGCGCACGGCCGAGGCGATCGAGCTGATCCGATCGCGCGTCGAGCAGCTGCGCAGCGACGCCGATGGCAGCGCGCGCGCCTTCGTCGAGGCGCGCAAGCGCGTGCTCTCGCAGCTCGGCGATGTGACGAACACGTCGTCGATGCTCGCCGAACGCGTCGCCCTCGACATCGGCCTCGGGCGAGAGCCGCTGTCCGACGTGAAGGTCGCCAGCGAGGTCCACGACCTGACGCTCGCGAACATGACGGCCGCGCTCGGCGAGCTCGATCTCGCGCGTGCCGCGATCGCGATGCGCGGCCCGACCGCGGACATCGACAAGGCGTACGCCGCGCTCGGCCGCACTCCGCGGCGCGTGATCGGCGATGTCGAGGATCCGTTCGCGGCGAAGGACGCGCCGATCGTGTTCCCCGACCAGCAGCCCGTGTACCCATCGGATGTCGAGGACGCGCTCACGCTCCAGCGCCGAAACAAGTCGCTGTCGTTCGGCGCGTCGGCGGCGTACGCGAACGGCAAGATCCGCCAGCACACCAACATCGGCGGTCCGCGTGCCCTCGCCTATGCCGGCGTGCGCGTGGACGACACCAAGTCGATCGGCCTGCGCGCCTCGGTGATGTCGATCGATGGCACTTATCCCAAGGGCCCGCGGCTCGCGGAGATCCTCGTTCCCGCGCATGGCACCGTGATCGCGTTCGGCGCGTACATGCACGTGACGGCGTACGACCGGATCTACGGCGGCCTGTTCGCCACGATCAACACCGACAAGACCGAGGAGGACGAAGGCACCGCGATGAAGGTCTCCGGCTGGGACTCGGGGCTCGCGATCGGCCTCGAGGCCGGCATCGATCTCCTCCGGGTCGGCGCGCACCGGTTCGGGCTCCTCGCGCATGTCGAGGGCGAGCTCGCGACCGATGCATCGTGGGCCGGTTTCTCGCTCGGCGTTGGATATCGCTTGTACTAGCTCACTGCGTGCACGGTCCGTCGTTGCACGGGATCAGCGCATCGCACGCATCGGGAACGGAGATCCATGGCTCGCCGTCTTGGTTCGCTTCGCACGTGGCGGTGTCGAACGCGTCGGCGCACGCGTCGATCATCGCAGCCGTCTTCGTCGTGTCGTTGCAGAAGCGATCGATGAGGCCGCCTTCGCACACGACGCAGTTGCGCTCGAGGGAGCTACCTCCACCGTAGGTCCAGCGACAGCGCGGGTCGGTGTCCGAGCAGTCGCGCGCGGCGTCGCACATGCGTTGCGCGAGCTGTTCGCAAGGTGGTCCGGAAAGACCGCCGGTGTCATCACCGCCGCAGGCTGCGAGCGCGAGAAGCAAGGCGAACCGAGTCGTCATGAGATGACGCTACGCGGTTCACCTCGGATCGGAGTGGCAACGAACGGATCGTGTGACTTTCATCCGCCGAGGCCATGCTTGTGCATGAGCTCCCGCAGGTGCTTGCGATCGATCTGCGCCTCGCGGGACGCGGCGGACAGGTTGTTCTGGTGGCGCTGCATCAACGCGTCGATGTAGTCGCGCTCGAACGCGTCGACGATCTGGTTCTTCGCGATCTTGAACGGCAGGTCGATGCGCGTCGCGGGCGCCACGCCGCGCTCGGTCGAGATCGCGCCGTCGAGGTTGATCGCGCCGTCGCGGGCGAGGAGGCACGCGCGCTCCATCGCGTTGCGTAGCTCGCGCACGTTGCCGGGCCAGCTGTGCTCGACGAGGCGCTGCATGTCCTGCGGGCGGATCGTGATGCCGGGTGCGTTCTGGCTCGCGAAGTACTCGACGAGGCGCGGGATGTCGCTGCCGCGCTCGCGCAGCGGCGGCACGGCGACGCGGATCACCGCGAGGCGGTAATAGAGGTCCTCGCGAAAGCGCTTCTGCGCGATCTCCGCGCGGAGGTCGCGGTTCGTCGCGGCGATCACGCGCGCGTCGAACTTCTGGTGCGTCGTCGAGCCGAGCTTGCACACGGTCCGCTTGTCGAGCGCGCGCAAGAGCGCGGGCTGCAGCTCGAGCTCGAGCTCGCCGATCTCGTCGAGGAACACGGTGCCGCCGTGCGCGGCCGCGAACACGCCCTCGCGATCGTTGATCGCGTTGGTGAACGCACCCTTCGTGTGGCCGAACAGGATCGACGCGACGAGGTCCTTGGGCACCGACCCGCAGTCGAGGACCACGAACGGCCCCTTGCGCCGCGGCGAGTGCGCGTGGATCTCCTCGGCGATCAGCTCCTTGCCCGTGCCGGTCTCGCCTTCGATCAGGACCGTCGCGTCCTTGGGCGCGATCTCTTCGAGCAGCGTGAACATCTGCCGCATCCGGAGATCGGCGCCGACGATCGAACCGAACGACGAGCTCGTGGACGCCTCGGGCTCGACGAACTCCTCGTCGGGGACGAACTTCAGGACGGTGTGGCCGAGCCGGATCTCAGCGCCGAAGCCGATCGCGGCGCGATCGATGCGCAGCCCCGCGATCTTCACGCCGTTGGTGGACCCCGCGTCGCTGACGATGACCTCGTCATCCTCGCGCTCGACGATGAAGTGCTTGCGCGACACCGTCCGATCCGTGAGCACGAGGCTGCACTCCTTGCCCGAGCCGAACGACAGCGGTGTGTCGCCGAGCGCGATCGTCGCGCCGCGGTCCGGCCCACGGATCACGAGGAACAGGCCGCCGCGCATCTGGCGCGAGTGGGCCGGCGCGTCGTCGAGCATGGCGGTGATCGTCGACCTCTCCCGACTCATGGTCGCGACGAGCGTAGCGTCGGGCGCGACGCCACCCCAAGCAGAATCGCCTGGTGGGGATGGCCCCACCAGCGTCGCTCAGTTGTAGAGGTGGACCATCAACGTGACGGTCGGGTCGAAGATCAGCCCGAACGTCGTCGTGTTGGTGACCTGCACGAAGTCAAAGCCCATCTCCTCGCGCTCGTGCACGTAGTTCACGAGGGCGTTGGTCGCGGACAGGCTGACCTGGAGGTTCTGCGTGATCCAGAGACCGACGGCGAGGCCATAGCCGAGGCTCACCGACGAGGTCGTCGTGTTGTCGTCGGGGTTCTGGTCGCTCGGATCGACGTTGACCCGGTCGACGTTCGCCGTCGCGAGCAGCTCGAGATCCGTTCGGCGGCGTCCGACGAGCGAGAACCGCGCGACGGCACCGACGCCGACCTCCGTGGCCGAGCCGCCCGTGGACATGCCGACGTCGACTTCTTGCGACGATGACGCGAGCACCACCGATGGCTCGAACGTGATCCCGCTCGGCAGGCGAAAGCGAACGCTCGCCGCGTTCGGGATCGAGAGCGAGGTCGGGAAGCGATAGCCGACGCCGATGCCGATCGAGAACCCGTCCGGGCGCTTGCTGTCCGGCGCTGCCTCGGCGGGCTGCGTGACCTGCGGCGTGAGCACCGGCGGCTGGGGCGGCTGCGGTGGCGTCGGTGGTGGCGCCGGCGGCGGCGGCTCCGGTGGAACCGGATCGATGGGGGCCACCGGCGCGTCGCCGGGCGCTTGCGTTCCGACCTGCGCGAACGCGGGACTGCTCGCGAGCGCGCACGCGACGAGAAGGCGCGCGCGGATCATGGGTTGGTCTCGTCGAAGACCGGCGGTTCGGGCTGGCTGCATATAGGCTCGCAATCACGTTCGAGGGTCGAACAAGTGTCGTGCGTCGCGATGCACGCGAGGCAATCGTCGGACAGCTGGATGTCGACGTCCTGCATGCACTCCGCGATGCAGCGGTCCTGGAGCGCCGGCAGACCCGGCGCCTGGCACTCGCAGATCGAGGCGCAAGCGGCCTGGACACGCTGGCTATCCGTGACCTCGCACGCGGACAGAAGACCCATCGCGATGAAGAGACACGTACGCACGCCCATACCCTACGACGACTAGAGCGACTCGAGATACTGGACGAGATCTCCCAGTTGCTCGGGAGAGAGCGTCGAGGTGTCGCCGTGGACACCCGCACCCGCGTTGCAGGTGCCGAAGCGATCCATGAGCGTCGTCGCGCAGCCCGTGTGGAGGAACGGTGCGCGAGCGCCAACGCCAAGGAGGCTGGGCGTCTTGAACGCGCCGCCGGTGCCGACGTTGGAGCGCTGGTTGTTCGTCAACAGCGGGCCGTTGTGGCAGCCGAGGCAACCGACGGCCGGGCTGTCGAAGATCGCCTTGCCGCGCTCGATCGCAGCGGGGTCACCCGCCATCGGCGCGGGGGCCGGCACGCGGTCGAGCCACGGTCCGAGCGCTGCCTTCTCCGCGCCGGTGAGCGTGCCGCCCGACATGCGCTTCGCGAACACGTCGTCGAGGAGGACGGGGATCGTGTGCTCGAGGCCGTCCCAGTGGTACGGCGCGCGCTGGAGGATGTGACCGGCGAGGCTCTGCGTGCGGCGCTGCCCCTCTTGCGCGAAGTCCCACACGATGCCGTCCTCGCGACCTTCCGGGTGGCACGACGCGCAGGCGAGACCGATGCGCGTCTGCGAGTGGAACACGTTGCGGCCCTGATCGTTGTGGCCCTTGCCGGGCAGCGTGATGCGATGCGCGAGCGGTCCACCTGCCGTGCGAACGATGATCGCCGGGCTCTCCGGGTAGAAGATGAGGAGGTCGCCCGTCGGCGTCCACGCGACGGACGTCGGCGCGCCGAGGCGCTCGCTGTCGTCGTCATCGTCATCATCGTCGTCGTCATCGTCGTCGTCGCAGCGACCGTTGCGATCCTTGTCCTCGCAGCACTCGCCCATCGTGCCGGGCAGATCCTGCGGCGGCAGATCGCCGCTGCTGCCGCTGCCGCTGCCGAAATCGTCGTCGCCCTCTCCGCCGCACGGCGTGGGCTCGGGCGGCTCGCAGCGATCCTCGTCGGGCTGCGAGAGCATCACCGACGGAACGACGGTGACCGTACGGCTGCCCGCGGTCACGACGGCGATCTTGTCACCGGCGACCGAGGCCGCGATGTCGACGGGGAGTGCACCGTTGCCGATGCGAACCGCGGCGCGCGGCGCCTCGCCGGGCGTGATGATGCTGACGGCGTCCTCGACGGGACCACCGCCGCAATCGCCGCCGTAGCCGCCGGGCTGCTCGCTATCGAGCGTGCGCTTCACGCGGCGCTGGTGGGACATCACGATGCGTCCGTCCGGCATCGCGATCGTGCGCCACGCGATCGAGGCCGGCGCGTCGAACTGACCCGTGCCCTGCTCGGGGGCACCGCCGAGCGGGCCACCGAAATCGAAGCGCGGCACCGTCGGCGGCTTCGAGCGCAGGACGACCGCGCCGGTCGCGTCGAGCGTGAGGATCTCCGCGCTGCGGAACTTGGTGACGAGGAGCTGATCGCCCTGGACGATCACGTCGCGAAGGTCGCGCTCGAGGCGAACCACGCGCGTGGGCGCCCCGCCCGCCGCGGCGAACGAGACGAGCTCGCCGGTGGAGCACGCGACGTGGACTTGATCGGTCACGCCGTCGTACGCGAGGCCGCGCGGCTCGGCGCAGGCCTGGCGGCGATCGACGATCGCGCCCGCGGCGTCGATCGTCAGCAGCGCGCCGCCGTGGCGGAGCGCGACGTGAACGCGATGGGCGGCGTCCTCGACGAGACGTCCGGGCTCGTCGCCGGTCTCGAGCGCGATCTCGGCGGTGACCGCTTCGGTCGCGAGATCGATCTGGAGGATGCGATCGCGATCGGGATCGGCGATCACGGCGCGGGCGCCGTCGCTGGTGACCAGCATGGTGCCACCGCTGATCGGAACTCCGAAGGGCTCGGGCGTATGCCCGGTCTCGCTACATCCACAGAGCAGGACGAGTGGCAGAAGCGTTTTCATCGACACGCGATCACCTCCAAAGGAGTCCCAACGTCGCAAGGTACCCGCAAGGCGGGGATTCATCGCCCGTGCACCGAGCATGCCGCGAGAAGGGCCGCGAAAGACAGTGACTTCGGCTGTCGCGACACAGGTTTGCCGAACGTTCTCGGTCTGCCGCCTCAGAAATCTGTGGTTCACGACCGTACAGGGGCCGGGAGTTGTGCAGGTTCCGTCACACGAAAAGTGCCCATTTCGGCCGCCTCTCCCGTTCTGGGGGCATGCGGACGATGATCGTGCTCACCCTCGCCCTGGTCGGATGCACCACCGAGGGCTCGAACCAGATGGGAACGCCCGATGGTGGCGTCGCCGCCGACAGCGGCGTCCAGACCGACGCGTGCACCGGCAGTCAGTGCGGAACCATGACCGGCACCTGCCCCGCAGGGATGGTCTGGATCAGCCCGGCGACCTGCATCGATGCCAAGGAAGCGACGGTGAACGACTTCCTGCAGTTCATCGATGGGCTCGGCGCCGCGTGCACCGATCCCGGCCCGACGTGCACCGCGTGCGGCGGCAAGCGCTGCTTCATCTCCAACGTCGACAACCCGTGGCACTACGACGATGACGACGGCGGCTGGTACATCGATGGCTCGGTCGGTCTCTCGCTCACGCACCCCGCGCGCTACGTGACGTTCGCCGCGGCGAAGTCGGCGTGCGCGGCGAAGGGCAAGCGCCTCTGCGGCGCCGACGAATGGGGCCGCGCCTGCGGTGGCGCGAGCGGATTCGAGTATCCCTACGGCAACACCTACGAGGCGGGGCGCTGCAACAGCGCGAGCGGGATCACGGGTCGGCCCTCGCCGGTCGGCGACCATCCGCAGTGCGCGAATCCCAGCACGCCCGCGCTGGTCGATATGTCCGGCAACGTCTGGGAGTGGACCAGCGAGTGCTCCGGGAACAACTGCGAGCTGCGCGGCGGATCGTTCTACGTCGACGGCTCGTTCTTCCCGACCGCGCTGTCGTGCGAGGGCACCAAGACGCACGACCAGGCGCAGGAGACGTTCGGCACCGAGCACGACTTCGGCTATCGCTGCTGCGCGACGCCGCTGTGATCACATCATGGTGAGCGCGATCGCGAGCAGCGCCGCCGCGATCACGCACAGCGCGACGACGAGCATCGCCTTGCGTCGATTCGCGCGACGCGCCAGCATCGCCTCGCCGAGCGCCGGGTTCATCGCGACCACGCTCTCGCGGCGCCGCTCCATCATCGCGGCTTCGAGCGCGGGCAGCGACGCGGGCTCCTCGGGCACGACATCGACGATCTGCACGCTCTGAAGAATCTCGTGCAGCGCGGACACCGCGCTGTCCTCGCGGCGCAGCGGCTCCTTCTGCGCGAACGCCCACTCGATCCACGACACGAACTGCTTCTGCGTCAGCCGCCCCGCCGCGACCGAGCCGATCGCATCGCGCCCGCGGTCTGCCAGCGCTTGTTCGGATCGCGCTGCAGCGCGGTGAGCACGATGTCGTCGAGCTCGCGCGGCACGTCGGGGTTCACCTGCGACGGCGGTGGAATCGGCATCGTGCGCACGCGATCGAGGATCTCGCCCTGCTCCGGCGCGTCGAACAGGCGCTTGCCGGTGAGCAGCTCGTACATCACGACGCCGAGCGCCCACAGATCGCAGCGCGCATCGAGCTTGCCCGAGAGGTACTCGGGCGCGACGTAGTTGAGCTTGCCCTTGATCACGCCGGCCTGGCTCTGCACCGACGACTGCTTCGTCTTCGCGAGGCCGAAATCGATCAGCTTCACCTGCCCCGACGTCGACAGGATGACGTTCGCGGGCGACACGTCGCGATGCACGATGCCCAGCGGCAGACCGAGCTCGTTCTTGCGGCTGTGCGCGTGCTCGAGCGCGTCGCACAGTTGATACGCGATCTCGCACACGACCATGTTCGGGATGCGACCGACGTACTCGCGGCAATGCTCTTTCAGCTGCAAGAGCGTCGGACCGGGCACGAACTCGAACGCGATGAAGTACGTCCCGCGCAGCTTGCCGAACTCGTACACGCGCGCGATGCCCGGGTGCAGCAAGTGTCGCGCGAGGCGCGACTCGTCGACGAACTGGCCGACGAGCTGGCGGTTGTTCGCGAGGTGCGGATGGAGTCGCTTGAGCGCGACCGGGTTCTTGACCGCGCGCGTCTTCGCGAGGTGCACGGTGGCGATGCCGCCGGACCCGAGCTCCTCGTAGATCTCGTAGGATCCCCATCGCTCGCGCATCGACGACATCAGTATCGCCGCATTCGCGTTCGAGTGGCGATCAGAGCAGCAGCACCGTGACCGTCAGGGTTCCCTGGATCTGCGGCGCGCTTCCACTCGACACGTTCGCGGCCACGGAACCGGAGTCCACGACGCCCGCCGCACGCACCTCGAATACGTGGTTGCCCGCGGGCAACGCGAGGGCGCGGCTGAACGACCAGTTCGCGATCGTCTGCCCGAGACCCGCGGTGTTCGCGGCGACGACACGGCGCTGACCGCCGGCATTCGAGATCGTGTTGTCGACGAACAGCGCGACGTCGACGACGGAGTACGCGGTCCCCGCTTGCGAGCATTGAACGCCGCCGCTCGTCTCGACGAGCACCTTCGCGTTCGCGGGGATCGACACCGTCGTCGTGAGCCCCGGGACGAGGCTGAAGTTGGTCGCGGTCGTCACCTGGAGCTGCCCGGTGCCGACGACCTCGACGATCTGCTGGCCCTGCGTCGAGCCGGGATTGCCCATCGGCCCCGGCGGTCCCTGCGGTCCCGGATCGCCCTTGTCGCCCTTCTCGCCCGTTGCCGCCGGGCCACACGCGATCACCAAGCACGCGAGAGCAGACGCGATGCGCATGCACCTTTGTACATCAGGTGGGCAGAAGGCTCGGGCCGACGATCACCTTGGACGGCGGTTCGTTGCGCGCGATCTGCTGCCAGGTCGTCGACCAGATCGCCCAGTACAGCGGCTCGCGACCGAACAGCGCGTGGCGGCGAGCGAGGTCGATGACCGGGCCGTCGTACTTCGCGCCGCGCACCGTCGGCGACAGACGCGACGAGCGCAGCGCGTACACGATCTCGGTGTCGAACGCGTTGCCCGGCCACACCACGAGCCCCTCGTCGGAGACGTCGTACGGCGGGGCGGCGGTGCCGGGCGACTCGACGAGCGCGTGCTCGAGCTGCTCGCGCACGAGGTCGATCGCCGACAGCTTGTAGAACCCGGCGAGCGCGATCTCGAAGATCTCGCGCTGGTCGGGCGACAGCTTCGCGATCCAGCCGAGCGATCGGATGCTCGCGACGAGCCAGCCCGACTGCAGCTCGAAGCGGATCGTCGTGGCGTCGGGCGAGACGCTCGCACAGCGCAGCTCGATCTGGATCCGGTTCGAGCCGATGTCGACGTGGCCCGAGGCGACATCGGTGGCGCGGAACGCGGCGCTCTCGTTGAGCATCGACACGAGCTGGCGATCGACGAAGGTGACGACCGATTCCTCGACATGGTGCAGGCCCTCGGACGCGCGAGCCGCGGCGGCGGCGTCGTTGCGCCACGCGGCGCGGCGGAGCTTGGTGAACAGCTTCGGGATCGTGCCGGAGTGAAAGCCCGGGCGCAGGAGGCGCACCATCGACTCGCCGTGGTGACCGATCGCGAGCGGACGGAGCGTCTTGGAGCGCGTACGGCGGTAGAGGCGCCAGTTCTCCTTGAGCTCCCACACGAGGAAGCCCGCGAGGCCGGGCAGCACGAGGATGGTGAACACGGCGAAGCCCTTCGCGAGCTGCGCGCCCATGAGGACCGTCGCCACGTTGGTGATGCCCTCGAGCATCGAGGGGATGAACGGGATGATGAGCTTCGCGGCGACGGTGACGACCGGGAAGTGCTTGATCGGGTTCACCGTCGGCTCGACGAACAGGTTCACGTAGAGCCGGATGAGGTACGTGATGATGAACCACAGCGTGCCGAACACGCCCTTGAACACGAGCTTGAGCCACGACTGCCCCGTGCGGAACCGCAGCCACTCGTCGACGCGATAGAGGAAGCGGTCGAGCGATTCCATCATGCGCGCGAACAGCTCGAGCGTGTACTTCACGAGGCCGGGCAGGATGTGCCCGGTGACCTGGCGGCTCGAGCGCACGAGCCAATCGATGCCGATCTCCTCGGCGCGGCGGCCGTAGCGCGAGTTCATCGCGACGGCCGTGAGGACGAACGACGCGCCGACGATCACCCAGCGCAACGGCTCGATGACGTCGAACGTCGCGAGCAGCACGATCGCGGCCGGGATCGCCGGCTTGATGATCCAGCGTACGAAGCGACTCGCGAGGAACCATTGCACCGCGCGCAGGCGGAGGAACGCCGCCGGGATGTCGAACAGGACGAGTCGCGTGGCGCGCCACAGGCCGCGCACGAGCAGGTACATGCCGCGGCGGAACAGCGTGAGGTGAAGGAGGAGGAACAAAAAGCCGGCGCCGCCGAACAGCGTCGTCTTCGTGGCGATCGCCGGGTGGACGTGGAACAGCTTGGCCCACAGCGGGCCGACCATGTGCTGCAGACCCTCGACGATCGCGAACGATCCGAGCAGCGGGAGGAACAGGTACAAGGTGAAGAAGCGGCCGATCGGCGTGCCGAACAGCACCGACGACACCTTCTGCAGGAACCGCATGTAGATCTCGCCGCGCCGGTACACGCCGTCGAGCGTGGTCGAGAGCAGCTTGTCGATGCGCAGCAGCTGATCGCCGCGACCGAGGTCGGTCAGCGCGAGGTCGGGCAGCTTGAGGTCGTTGCGCGAGATCGCGTCGCGCAGATCGCCGAGCGAGAACCGGCCGAGCGTGACCGCGCGATCGAGGAGCTCGTCGACGAGCTTCTTCTCGCCGACGCGCTCGGGCAGCGAGTGCGGGTGGACATCGACGGCGTCGAGCGCGGCCTCGATCTTCGGGCGGAGCGATGCGCGCAGCTGATCGTCGGCGTGGTCGGTGATGTCGTGCAGCGCGGCTGCGAGGCGCTCGTGCTCCTCGGGCGACGCGAGCTTGCACGCGACGAGCTTGGCAGCGGCCGCGTGGACGTGCTTCGCGATGCGAACCTCGCGCGTCGCCGGCAGCGAGCGGACGAGCGGCTGCTTCCCGCGCGACAGCGCCCAGCCCATGACGTCGACCGCCTTCACGTCGTGCTCGGTGACCATCCCCGCCTTCTGCAGGTCATGGAGCAGGCGCGCGCCGGGGTTGAAGCGCGTCGAGGGTTGGCGCGCGGCGAACGCGGCGACCGGCAACAGCGCCTTGGTCCACTCGGGCTTCGCGGACGCCCCGAGGACGCGCGAGAGCTGCGCCATGATCGTGTCGAGCTCTTCGGACGCGGCGTGATCGTCGCCCGCGCGCGCGTAGAGGATCGCCGCCCGCGCGTGGTTGCCCTTCTTCGCGGTCTTCTGCGCGAGCGGGCGCGCGAGCGGCGTCGTGGCCTCGACCGGCTCCTTCTCGGGCTCCTCCTCGACCGCGACGATCATCGGCGTCGCGGGCGCGCGAGGCGGGCGCGTCGCCGCGAGCAGCGCCTCGCGATCGATGTCGAGCGCGATCGTCTCGTCGACGGCCTTGCGGTCGAACACCGCGGGAAACGTCCGGCCGACCGCGTTCGGCGCGAAGTGCGCGAGCTCGAGGTACAGCGCGACGAACTCGACGTACGTGCCGGCGTCGTCGGCCGGTGGGAGCAGCAGGTCCTCCTGGCGGAGCACCGTGCGGATCTCGTCGAACTCGGTCTGCCCGACGCGATGGATGCGCTGCTTGACGACCGGTAGTGCGAGCTGCTTCTCGTCGAACACCTGGTGGATGCGCGCGTGAAACAGCCGCCGCCACAACAGCGACGTCTCCTCGCCCTGCCCTTCGATCAGCGCTGCACGGTCACCGCTCGTGACGAGCACGCGCTCGGGCAGGAGCTCCATCGCGACCTTGGTGTCGTCGGGCTCGAGCAGCTTCGCGAGCTCGTCGCGACGGAGCGTGTAGCACTGCTCGTGCGGCACCTGGAGCCCGAAGCCGCGCACCTTGCGGTGCTGCTTGATGACCCGACGCAGGACACGCTCCTCGACGAGGATCGCGCCGAGCATTGCGAGCTCCTGATCGATGGACTCCATCGGTCCACCGATGTGTACCACCCCCCGGCTACCGCGGTACGGCGACGGTCGTCGCTCAGCCACCCGGTGGAGGCGTCGCGAACATCACGCAATTGTCATCAGCCGCGTACGCGGTGAATGACTTTTCGACAGGCCAGGCATAGCCGAACACCATGCACATCTCGTTGTCGCCGATTCCCTCGCGGATCGTCCGGTTGAACGTGTTCTCCCACGTGCACGAGAACTTGATGCCGACGGAGTCGGTGAGATCGACCGGCGGGTCGTAGAACGTGAGCACGCCGTTGTCGGGGTCGTAGCCCTGCGAGTCGAGGAACGCCTCGCCGTCGAACCGGCCGCCCGTGTACGTCGCCTGCAGCGACTTGCCGAGCTTGTGCATGTGCGGCAGGAGCGACACGACGTGCATCGGGTGCTCGCCCGGCAGCGTGCAGTCGCCGGTCACCGTCGTGGTCGACAGCGGCGGGATCTCGAAGTTCTGGTACATCCAGATGAACGCACCGACCTCGCGTTCGACCTTGGACTCGTCGATCGTGAACCACTCGTACGACGGCGCGACCGTGATCTCCTGATCGCTCGGATTCAGGTAGTGCATGCGCGCGACGATCTCGTACGTGTCGAGCACCCGGTACGCCTCGCCGTCCGCGAAGCGGTACCACTCCTCCCCCGAGACCTGCGTCGAGGAGCCGAACAGCACGTTGCCGCCGGACGCGACGTCGGTCGCGGGATCGCCGTCGTTCGGCGGGCACTCGCGGATGCCTTCCCCCGTCTTGGGCCGCGTCGTGATGTTGCCGTGGTGCATGCCGGGGCCCGTGCGCAACACGGCGCCGCCGACGAAGTGCGATGGGCCCTCGAGCTCGAGCGGGAAGATCCAGCACGGCTCGAACTCGCGGCCCGGCGACAGCACGGTGTCGGGGAGCTGGATCGAGAAGCTGCCAACCGTGTTCGCCGGCGGCTCGCGCGTCGGATCGGTACCGACGGCCGGCTCGGGCGCGGCGTCCTGACCGCACGCGGCCAAACCGAGCGCGATCCAGCACGTAGATAGTCTCGACATCGCGATCACGGTACTACGCGGCGGCTAGGTTGCGCGGGGATTTCTGGATAGAGTGCCGGCCATGGATCGGTTCGTCACCTTCGAGGATTTTGCGTCCTACCTGGAAACGAACAAGGTTCGCCACAACATCGATCGCGAGGCTCGCGTCGTCGAGCTCGCGGTCAACGCCCCGCCGCTGCCGACGAGCATCTTCGTCAAGTGGGAGCGCGCGCTCCCGATCTTCACGTTCGTCCAGATGATGATCGACAAGGTGCCGGTCGAGCGGATCAGCGATCTCGAGTCGGCGATCGTCCGGCTGAACACGTCGATGGAGATCGGTGGCTTCTCGTACGACTACCAGCGCAACCGCCTGTTCGCGCGCTTCTCGGTGCCGCTGTTCGCGCCCGAGGGCATCACACCCGCCTCGTTCCAGAAGACGTTCCAGCTCGTCGTGGCGAACGCGCGCGGCTTCGTTCCGATCTTCCAGAAGGTGATCGCGGGCGCGAAGGGCGCGGACATCGAGCAGATCGTGAAGGACCACGCCGCTCAGATGAAGGCGCAGGCGGCCGCGGCAGCCACCCCGGTCTCGTAGCTCACGACATCGACGCGGCTTCGGCGGCGACGATCGAGCGCCACACCGGAAGCATCGGCGCGAAGCCCGCGGCTTCGATCGCCGCCATGTCGAGGCGATCCTCGGGCGCACCGAGCGTGTGGATGTCGTGCAGCGCCTCCGCGGCGTGAACGGCGACGAGGAGCGCGCGATCACCGTCGGAGATCGCGCTCGGCTGCGAGTGAAACGCGACCGCCTCGACCACGCCGAACGGGACGCCCCACAGCGCGAGCAAGAACGCACCGATCGCGCCGTGCGTGATGCCCAGGCACTCGCGCTCGATCTCGTGCAGCGGCTGCTCGGTCGCCGCGGCGAGCTCGTCGATGCGCGTGTACTCCGTCGGCAACCGCAGGCCGATGATCATGCGGCCGATGTCGTGCAACAGGCCCGCCGCGAACGCGTCGTCGGCGCGGTCGGGGAGGAAGCGACGCACGATGCGAGCGATGCGCAGCGACGATGCCTGGAACCGATCGAGCGAGAAGTGTCGCGACGGTCGACCGAACGCCGTGATCACGTGCGACGACAGCACGAGCGCCTTGAGCACCTCGAGGCCGAGCACGATCACCGCGCCGCGGATCGACGTGATCCGACGCGTGAGCCCGAAGAACGCGGAGTTCGCGAGCTGGAGCACCTTGACGCTCATGCCCGGATCCGTCTCGATGATGCGCGCGATCTCGGCCGCGCCCGCGTTCGCGCTCTCGGTCGCGCGCGCCAGCTGCGTGTAGACGCGGGGCACCGACGGCAGGCGATCGAGGTTGCCGACGACGCGCTGGATCGCGGGGTTCGCGGTCAGCTCGCGCAGCGTCGACATGCGCGAGATCGCGGCGGCGAGCACGTCATCGCTCGCGGACGCGAGCATCACCTGCTGGGCGGCGGTCGTCGCGGCGAGCGCGGCGGTGCGGCGCGGATCGGATACGACGAGCAGGCGCCCCGTCGCGGGATAGCGCTCGCGCACCCAGTCGAGGAAGCCGGCGTCGGTGCCGTTGGATGCGGGCTCGCTCACGGCGACGGTCACGCCCGTGCTCGGCCACGTGGCCTTCGCTTCGTCGTAGGAGGCAGCGGTCGTGAGCGACCACGCCGGCAAGCGCTTCGCGATGCGCTCGAGGTGCTCGGGCTTCGTACGATCGGAGCCAACCCAGAGAAGCGTGTGCGCCATCACCGGATCGGTTCGGCCAACGAGCGCGGACGTTCAGGGCGCCTTGCGAAACGTTCCGCCGCCCGTGGTGCAGGCCATCTCCAGCTCGGTCGCGGGGATCGGATAGGTCGCGTAGTAGTAGTCCGTGTGCTCCTTGTGCGCACACACGCCGGTCAGGTTCGCCGTCGGGCACGCCTGCATCGAGAACACGGCTGTCTTCGCGATCGCGCACAGCTTCGAGAGCGAGTCGCTCCCGATGGCGAGGTTCGCGCCCCGGTACTCGCGGCACGTGCCGGCCGATCCGAGGTTGCACGACGCGACATCACCGCCCGCCCGGGAGCTTTGCTTGCCACACCCGAGGAGCGCGAGACCGATGGCGAACACGACGCAGCGCATTGGTAGGTCTACTTTCCCTTGTTATTGGTTGAACAAGTTTCCGGACGA
>CAZUAR010000006.1:0-296095 GCA_964617845.1 uncultured Kofleriaceae bacterium
CGAAGGGACGCGATCGCGCCGAGCTTGCGTGTCCGTACGCCGGACAGAACACCGAACGCGGTCAAGCGGCAGTTGGCGTGGCATCGCGTCGCCACGGAGCTCGGCTCGCGTTCATGACGGGGCGGCACGATCGGGGGACGAAGGGACGCGATCGCGCCGAGCTTGCGTGTCCGTACGGCTGTCAGGACAACGTCATGACGAGTCGGGGGACGAAGGGGTGCGATCGGGGGACGGAGGGGCGCGATCGCGCCGAGCTTGCGTGTCCGTACGCCGGACAGAACACCGAACGCGGTCAAGCGGCAGTTGGCGTGGCATCGCGTCGCCACGGAGCTCGGCTCGCGTTCATGACGGGGCGGCACGATCGGGGGACGAAGGGACGTGATCGCGCCGAGCTGCTGCGTCCGTACGCCGGTCAGGACAACGTCATGACGGGTCGCGGGAGGGTGGTGGCCCGTCGCGATCGTCACTGCGTCCTCGCGAGGCGTGCCCACCCGCGGCGCACGCCTTCGATCGCTTCCTCGGGCGTCGCGTCGCCGGCGACGACGGCGGCGAGCGCGGGGTTGAGATCGTCGAACAAGAGCGGGGTGGTCGGGCTACGCGGCAGCATCTCCGCCGAGCGCAGCGCATCGGCCGCCGCGCGCGAGAGCGCCGGCGCTTGCGCGAGCGCCGCGATGCGCGTCGGGATCGTGCGGAACGCGTTCGCGAACGTGACCTCGACGGGGACGCTCGCGAGCTCCGCGGCGAGGCGCCAGCCCTCGGCCGGACGCTTCGCGCAGCGGGGCACGACGAGCAGCTGTCCACCGCGGGGTGCGTGCGCGATCGAAGAGACCGCGATGCGCTCTGGATCGTGAAGCGCACCGAGTTGCCACGGACCGGTGAGCCAGTACGCGACCTCGTGCGAGCTCCAGCGGCGCAGCTCCTCGGGCGCCTCGATGCCCGCCGGAGGGGGCGGCGCGGAGACATCGCCGAACAGCTGCGCGTAACGTGCGAGCGCGCGCGTGGCCCCGTTGCTGTCGCCGGCGCCGTTCGGGGTCGCGTCGAGGCGATCGACCGCGAAGTCCGCGCCCTCCGCGCGCAGCCAGGGAACGAGCCAGTAGCCGTCGACGCGCGTGGCGAGCGGGTAGCGCCGCCCCTCGGACTTCGTCGCGCGCGCGGCGGCGACGAGGTCATCGATCGATGGCGATGCCGGGGCCGGCGTGGCGGAGTCGCGGATCACGATGAGGCCATCGAGCGTTTGCGGCACGCCCCACCACGTGGCGTCGAGCTGCGCGAGCGCGGCGGCCTCGGGCGTCCAGTCGAGCGCGGTGAGCTCGGCGGGCGGCGGCACGAGGTGCGAGCGCAGCCCGGGCAGCCAGGTCGCGTCGATGCGGATGAGATCGGGGCAGGTGGTGCCCGCGGTGAGGATCTCGCCGATCACCTGCTGGCCGCGCGCGAAGGGAACGAGCGACGACTCGACCGCGAGCCCGCGCCGCGCGATCGTCGTGTTGAACAGCTCGGTCTCGCCGGGCGAGAACGTGTGCAGGAACCGGATCGGCGTGGGGGTGGGATCCGACCCGCACGCTGCGAGCAGCGAGATCGCGATCGGAGCGAGGCGCACGCCGCGACGATATCCCATGCGTGATATCAACGTCGGCGATGAGGAGCATGACCGGCTTCGGTCGCGGCGTCGCCGAGCACGCGGGCCTTCGCGCGACGGTCGATGTTCGCGCGGTGAACCACCGCTTCCTCGATCTGAAGCTGCGTGGCGCGCAGGTGTCGCCGCCGGTGGAAGAGGCCATCGCCTCGCGGGTTCGCGGGGCGATCGAGCGCGGCTCGGTGAGCGTGTCGGTCCACGTCGCGCGCCAGGGCGGTGGCGCGGCCCGCGTGACGATCGATCACGCGGCCGCGGAGGCGGTGCACGCCGAGCTGTCCGCGCTCGCCCAGAAGCTGAAGATGGCCGCGCCGGATCTCGCGCTCGTGCTGGCGCAGCCGGGCGTCGTCGTCACCGAGGAGCACGAGGCCGACGACGCGCAGGTCGCCGCGCAGGTCGCGACGGCGCTCGAAGCCGCGCTCGCGCAGCTCGACGCCATGCGCCGCGCTGAAGGCACCGCGCTCGCGACGGAGCTGCGCACGCGGTTCGGCGAGCTCGCCGCGCTGCGCGCGCGCATCGCGACGCTCGCGGCCACGCTGCCACAGCAGCTCACGAAGCGGCTCCAGGAGCGCGTGCGGCGCCTGCTCGAGGACGCCGACGTCGATCCCTCGCTCGGTCCCACGCGCATGGCGCAGGAGATCGCGTTGCTCGCGGATCGCAGCGACGTGACCGAGGAGCTCGTCCGGCTGTCGAGCCACCTGGACCAGGCCACGGCGCTGATCACCGGCACCGGCTCCGTCGGGCGACGGCTCGACTTCCTCGTGCAGGAGATCGGTCGCGAGCTCAACACGATCGGAAGCAAATCGACGCTGACGGAGATCAGCGCCGCGGTGGTCGACGCGAAGGCGGTGCTCGAGAAGGTGCGCGAGCAGGTCCAGAACGTCGAGTGAGCGAGGAGAACGAGTCAGACGCCGTGTGTATGATGGCAATCAACCGATGACCGCTCGTGGTGTACTCGTGATCGTCTCGTCGCCCTCGGGTGCAGGGAAGACCACGCTCACGCGGCGCCTGCTGACGACGCACCCGCGGCTCGAGTTCAGCGTCTCGCACACCACGCGGCCCATACGCCCCGGCGAGGTCGATGGTCGCGACTACCACTTCATCTCGACCGATCGCTTCGAGGCCATGGTCGAGGGCCACGAGTTCGCCGAGTGGGCGTACGTGCACGGCAATCGCTACGGCACTGCGATGGCCCCGGTCGAGGACGCCCTCGCGCAGGGTCGCGACATGATCTTCGACGTCGACTGGCAGGGCGGGGCCGCGCTGTCGGCTCGGTGGCCTTCTGATTCGCTGAAGATCTTCATCCTGCCGCCGGACCTCGACACGCTCGCACGGCGGCTCCGCCAGCGCGCCACCGATGCTCCCGAGGTGATCGAGCGGCGCTTGCAAAAAGCGATCGAGGAGCTCGAGCACTTCAACGAGTACCAGCACTTGATCGTCAACGACGACCTCGAGCGCGCCTACGCACTCCTGGAAGCTACGTACCTCACGCGTCGCGATGGTGTCGCCGCTCATCCGGCCCTCGCGCGCCTGGTCGAGGACAACAGGGCTGCGGCACTGGCGCACGCCCAGCGTCTCGTCGCGCGGGCGTGACCACATCGTCGGTTAGGGCGCGACACCAACTGTCGCATTGACCTCGATCGCCACCTCCGTCACTCTGATTCTATGAGGGGAATTGGCGCTCTGGTCTTCGCGATCGTGGCGACGATGGGATGCTCGCGGACGTTCACCGGCCAGGCGGTGCAACCGAACCCGCTGCGTGACCCGACGGAGACGCTGCCGGTCAGCGAGGAGATCACGATCGTCCGCGGCGACATGGAGCTCGACATGCCCGAGCCCGCCGCGGCGGCGCAGACCGCATCGATCACGCGCAATCACAAGTACCCGCTGATCAACCAGGCGAGCTTCACGATCGTCACGCGCGATCGCCTGCGCTTCCACGTGCAGATCGATCACAAGTGGCAGGAGTGGGCCGACCTCAACACGTGGACCGTCAAGCTCGAGGATGACAAGGGTCGGCACTGGACGCCCGAGGCGATCGAGGGCGCGCGCACGAAGATCCTCACGACGATGTGGGATCGCGAGCAGCGCACGAGCATCTGCAACGCGGCCGGTCGCGACGGCACCGGCAACTGCTTCTCGACGATCGGCTACCAGGACGATGGGTGGCGCCATCGCCAGACGCTCGGCTCGCTGTCGGTGTTCCGCGGCAAGGCGGACTTCACGTTCTACCAGCGCGATCTCATGCACCGCGACGTGCGCCAGCTGAAGCTGACCGTCTCGCGCCCCGGCGAAGCGTTCGAGTTCATCTGGAACTTCGCCGACCAGTACGCCAGCGTCGACTGACGTCGCAACCGATGCGCGCGGTCTCGCGCTGACGGCCGATCCTCGACCCCACCGGGATCCTGCGAGAACGACCAGGATTTGCGCGCGCCGGATGGCCAGGTTCGCGGTCGACGCACTGCGTGGTAATCTGAGCCTTCGGTCGCGCAAGATGCACCAGCTCGATCAGATCCTGTCCGAAGTCGCCGGCTACTTTCCCAACGCAGACCTGCCGCTGGTTCGCCGTGCGTACCAGTTCGCGGCGCAGGCGCACGACGGGCAGACGCGCAAGTCGGGCGACCCGTACGTCACGCATCCGCTCGCGGTCGCGCAGATCATCGCGGAGCTCAAGCTCGACGTCGCGAGCGTATGCGCCGGGCTTTTGCACGACTGCGTCGAGGACACCTCCGCGACGGTCGAGCAGCTGTCCGAGCTGTTCGGCAAGGAGGTCGCGTTCCTCGTCGAGGGCGTGACCAAGCTCGGCAAGCTGCCGTACTCGACCCGCGAGGAGCAGCAGGCGGAGAACTTCCGCAAGATGCTGCTCGCGATGGCGCGCGATATCCGCGTCATCCTCGTGAAGCTGTGCGACCGCCTCGACAACATGCGGTCGCTGCATCACCTGCCGCCCGAGAAGCAGGAGCGCATCGCGGCGGAGACGATGCAGATCTACGCGCCGCTCGCGAACCGCCTCGGTATCCAGTGGGTCAAGGTCGAGCTCGAGGACCTCGCGTTCAAGTACATGTTCCCCGGCGAGTACGAGCAGCTCGCGCAGGACGTCGCGAAGTCGCGCGCCGAGCGGCTCGAGTACATCCACTCCGTCGAGAAGCTGATCCAGAAGGAGATGGCCGACAACGGCGTGCCGTGCGAGGTGCACGGACGCGCGAAGCACCTCTGGTCCATCTACCAGAAGATGAAGCGCACGCAGCGGCCGTTCGAGGAGATCCACGACGCGATCGGCTTTCGCGTGATCACCGACTCGCAGATGCACTGCTATCAGGCGCTCGGTGTCGCGCATCAGACGTGGACGCCGATCCCGGGCCGGTTCAAGGACTACATCGCGCTGCCGAAGCCGAACCTCTACCAGTCGCTGCACACGGCGGTGATCGGTCCGCGCGGCGAGCGCATCGAGATCCAGATCCGCACGAGCGAGATGAACCTCGTCGCGGAGCACGGCATCGCCGCGCACTGGAAGTACAAGGAGGGCACGCCGGTCGCGCCCGACGACAAGAAGTTCGCGTGGCTCCGGCAGCTCATGGAGTCGCAGAAGGACCTGCGCGATCCGACCGAGTTCCTCGAGAGCGTCAAGATCGACCTGTTCGGCGACGAGGTCTACGTGTTCACACCGGGCGGCGACGTGAAGGCGCTGCCGAAAGGGTCGTGTCCGATCGACTTCGCGTACGCGGTGCACAGCTCCGTCGGTGACCACTGCTCGGGCGCGCGCGTGAACGGCATGATCGTCCCGCTGCGCTACCAGCTGCGCAACGGCGACACCGTCGAGATCATCACGAGCCCGAACCAGAAGCCGAACAAGGACTGGCTCAAGCTGGTGAAGACGGCGCGCGCGCGGACCAAGGTTCGCTACCTCTTGCGCACCGAGCAGCGCGACAAGGCGGTCGTGCTCGGCAACGACTTGCTCGACAAGGCGCTCAAGAAGCACGGCACCTCGATCGCGCGCGCCGAGCGGCAGCTCAAGCACGCGGCGCAGGAGCTGCGGTGCGTGACCGTCGACGAGCTGATCATCCAGATCGGCTACGGAAAGATCACGACGCAGCAGGTGCTCGAGAAGGCGCTGCCCGAGCTGACGAAGGCCGAGAAGGAGACGCCCGCGAAGACCGAGAGCATGCTGAAGACGCTGCTCAAGAAGGTCACGCGGCGCACGTCGTCGAGCGGCATCAAGGTCGCCGGCGAGGAGGACATCCTCGTGCGGTTCGCGAAGTGCTGCTCGCCGCTGCCCGGCGATCCGATCGTCGGCTTCATCACGCGCGGTCGCGGTGTCACCGTGCATCGGCGCGATTGCGACAAGGGACTCGATCTCGATCCCGAGCGCCGCATCGACGTCGAGTGGGACGGCAACTCCAAGACGCAGCACGAGGTCGCGATCCAGGTGCTGTGCTCGGACAAGCCGGGCCTGCTCGCGCACATCTCGCAGTCGTTCACCGATCAGGGCGTCAACATCAACCAGGCGCACTGCCGCGCGACGGATGACGGCCGCGCGGTCAACACGTTCCACGCGTCGGTGAAGGATCTCGATCAGCTGAAGTCGGTGATCCGGTCGCTCACGCGCATCAAGGGCGTGTTCAGCGTGGATCGCGTCAGCGCCGACGTCGGATAGGCATTGCGCCGCGCAGATGATCGCGGGCGCGCGCTCGCGCAGCGCTCGAGACGCGCGCGACGGTCAGGAGACGATCCGCAAGAAACGAGAGCGACGATCAGGCCTTGGGGGCCGGCGTGCCGGGCTCGCCGAGGTTCGCGAACAGCTCGCTCGCCGACGGCGTCGACTTCTTCGCGAGCTTGTTCTTGCGACGGCGACCCGCCTTCTCGTGCTTGTTCTTGCGCTTGACGCGGGTTGCTGCAGTCCTGGAAGCCATGGGAGGGGCCTTTTAGCGTCCACCGTCGAGGGTTGTCAATGTGACCTGTGGGTCGACGGCGAGAGTGGGCCGCGCTAGATTGCTTTCCCTCGCAGATCTCCTTTACGATTCGCAAGATTAGAAGGACGCGGCGATGAAACTCTGCCCGAAGTGCCAAAAGCAGTTCAGCGACGACGCGAACTTCTGCCCCGTCGACGCTGCGCGCCTGATCCCGCTCGACGCCCAGCCGGCGTCGGGGGGCGGCGACACGTTGGCCGCGAAGTTCGAGGTCGGGGACACCCTCGGAGGATCTCGGACCGGTACGGTCTATCGGGGCAAGGACAAGGCGACCGGCGCCGCGGTGGCGATCAAGGTGATCGCGCCGGCCGTGGTCGCGCTGCCGGGCGTCGCCCAGCGCCTCGACCGCGAGCTCAAGCAGCTCGAGCGCGTCCAGAGCGCCGGCGTCGCGAAGATCGTCGCGAGCGGCAAGCGCACCGGTCCCAACGGCGAGGAGACGTGGGTCGCGACCGAGCTCCTCGACGGCGCACAGACGCTCGCCGAGGCGATCACCGCGCGCGGTCCGATCCCGCTCGCCGAGGCCGCGCACCTGATCGAGGTGATCGGCGAGGCGCTGATCGAGGCGGCCCAGGTCGGCGTCGTCCACCGCGATCTCGCGCCGAAGAACGTGCTGTTCGCCGGCGGCGACATCAAGCTGATCAACTTCTCGGTCCCCGTGCCGACCACCGAGCGCGTCCCCGGCGTGCCCGAGTTCGTCGCGCCCGAGCAGGTCGATGGCAAGGCCGTCGACCAGCGCTCGAACCTCTACAACCTGGGCGCGCTGTACTACTACGTGCTCACCGGCCAGACCGTGCACGCGGGCGCCGTCGACGAGGTGCATCGCGCGCACGTCAACGCGGCGATCAAGACGCCCTCGTCGCTCGCGCCCGTCCCGGCGAACGTCGAGGCGGTGATCATGCGCGCGCTCGATCGCAGCCCGACGAAGCGCTTCTTGACCGTGCGCCAGTTCGTGGACGAGGTCTCCCGCGTCGCGCGCGGCGAGAGCGATCCGAAGTCGACCCAGCCGATGGGCGCGATCAAAGCGGGGCGGCCCAAGGCCGAGCTCGTCGCGACGCTGCTCGGCATGAACAAGGGCGGCGGTCTGTCACCCGCACCCGCACCCGCTCCAACACCCGCACCGGTCGCGGCGCCGGCGGCAGTGCCCGCTGCGGTCGCGGCCCCCGCACCCGTCGGCACGTCGACGGTGATCGGCGTCAGCCTGGGACCGCAGGCGGGCAACCCGATGACCTCCGCGACGGAGCCGGCTCCGACGATCCCAGCGCCCGCGGCACCGGTCCTGCCCGCCGCGCCGGTCGTCTCGCCGGCGGTCGTCGCCGCGCAAGAGTCTCGCTCGCCATGGGCACCGCCCGGTGCGATGGCGGGAGCGCAGCAGGCCGCGAGCGGCGCGGCCGCCGATCTCGCGAGGGCGCCGACCGCGGCGCCCGC
Organism: uncultured Kofleriaceae bacterium; assembly: GCA_964617845.1. GTDB lineage: Bacteria > Myxococcota_A > Polyangia > Haliangiales > Haliangiaceae > JABFXX01. The sequence continues at coordinate 8,023 of CAZUAR010000006.1, forward strand.
CACCCCCGCAGCACCGGCCGCTCCCGCGGCGCCCGTGCTCCCGGCTGCTCCCGTGGTCGCGGCGCCGCAACAGCCGGCGCCTGTCAAGAAGGACGGCAAGCCCGCGAGCGGCGGCAAGAAGGACGCCTTCCGCGAGACGATGTGGTTCAAGAAGGGCGACCTCGACGCGCAAGCGGCGGTCGCGGCGGCCGAAGAGCGCGCGCGAACCGGCAAGGACGCGAGCAACGACAAGGCCGACTCGATGCCGATCGACGAGCGCTATCGCGACGATGGCTCGATCTCGCGCGGCGACAAGGAGAAGTACAGCCTTCGCACGGGCGGCACCCAGATGATGGCCGCCGTCAAGGACACGGGTGCGAGCGGGTCGCAGGCCAAGGTCTCCGAGGACGCGCTGATCGGCGAGATGAAGCAGGGCCGAGGTAAGGTGTTCGCGCTCATCGCCGCAGCGGTCGCCCTCGTCGTGGTGATCGTCTTCTTGTTCCTCCGATAAGAATCGTTGTGACCTCCACGCCCGATGCTCCCACTGAGCGTCGGATGGGTGAACGGGCGGACGAGGAGGCGGCTCAGCTCGCGCTGGCCGAGGTGGCGTTTCAACAGAACAACTGGACCGCGGCGCGCGAGCTGATGCATCAGCTCGCCTGCACCGTGCCCCAGAACAAGCACTACCGAGCGCAGCTGAGCTACGCGCGCGCGGGAGAGCTGCTCGCGGCAGGCGAGAACAACCGGGCGCGCGAGGAGCTCGAGCGAGCCCTGCGCCTCGTTCCGGATCATGCGGGCGCGCTCGCCATGCTCGCGAGGGTGCGACCGTCGGGGCGGTTCCTCGCGCTGTTCCGTCGCTCCTAGTTTCTCGCGAGGAGGACGCCGGCCGCGAACGCGACGATGACCGAGGTGCGCGGTCTGGCGCGTACGCGCACGCGCGCACGATCGAGAAGCTCGTCTGCGCGCGCACGAACATCGAGCTTCTCGGAGATCGTGGCGCGAAGCTGCTCGAGGTTCTGCGCGAGATCGGCGCGCACGTCGCTCATCTCCTGCAGGATTTCCTCGCGATCACGCATGGTGCGTGTCCCCGCGGTCGGAGCTCAGCGCTTCCTTCACGGCGACGGCGGTGAGCCTCACCTGCTTCGCCGGTTGCTGGAGCGGCGCGCGCAGCGAGTGCCCGAGTCGGTGGAACGCGTAGCGCGCGAGTAGCCCACCGCCCACCAGGTAGATGCCGGTCATCACCAGGAGCCGGATCGCGAGGCTGGCGATGATCGCGTCGGCGGCGACCACCGCCGTGACGCACAGCATCGCGAGCCCGACGACGGCGACGAAGCTCGCGATCACGAGCATCGCGGCCTCGGCGGCTGCGCTGCGAGCGACGCGGTGGGCCTCTTCGCGCGCGAGCTCGACCTCGTCGTGCGCCAGGATCTTCAGGTCCTCACCGATTCGCTGCACGAAGCCGCCGAGGCCGTCGGCGTGTCCGTGCTCGTCGTTTCTCGTCACCACGTGCATGACGAGATCGAATGCAGTGCGTGTGCCTACTTCGTCGGAAGGACGCGCGCGGAGCGGCGCGCGGTGAACGCGGGCGTCCCCTTGAGGCGCGACATCGTGATGCGCGGACGCGGCGGCTGGATCGTGAGCGGAAGCGACGCTGCGGTGACCGCAGCGTCATCGAACAAAGGGATCTTCTTCGTCATCGCGTGGAAGCCGATCTCGTTGATCGCGTCGGCGAGCGAGTCACGAACGAACGGCGTGTTGAGCATGCGCTCGATGCCGAGCGACGACCGCAGCGAGGGTGGCGCGGTGCCGAGGCCGATGATGCGCCCGCACCAGCCGCGCTCGCGCACGAGGTGAAGATAGAGGAGGTCGCCCGCGCTGATCGCGTCGAGGTCGACGACGAGGACCTGCGGGCGCGGCGGCGGATCCTCGACGAGTGCGTCGATGATCTGCGCCACGGAGCGCGCGGTCTGAACGATCGCGTCGAGGCGAGCCAGCTCGTTGTCGATCCACGACGCGCGCTGCTCGGCGGGCGCGTAGACGATCACGCGAACCGCGGGGTCTTTTCTCAGCGTCGTGGTGCGCGTTCCGCGCGGGAAGGTGTTGGGGTGGTTTCCGCCGCCGTCCATACCCCCTGCATCGACCGGTCTTCGGGTTGATCGATGTAGGTGTTATGGGTCGGGTACTAGATCGGTAGCTCCCCCTTCATGACCGATGCAGCGATCTCGGTCAGAAGGTCGGGATGGGCGCCGGCCACCGCGATCACGGTGACTTCGCGGGCGGCGAGGTCGCCCGGGAGCGCGGGGATCGGGGCGAGAACGGTCAGCGTCGAGCGCGGCCCGCAGAGCGCGGCGGCGGGAGCGGTGGCGTCGGCGTCGGTCGCGATCACGCGCCACGGCTTCTGCCCGAGGCCCTGCTCCGCGAAGCCCGCGCGGATCTCGTCGGGCGTGCCGGCGGTGGCGGGCGTGATGCCCTTCGCGCGGAGCACGGCGGCGAGGTGCCGCGCGATCGGCGAGTCGCCCACCACGACGACGGGGTCGCGCGGTCCGACGCCGGTGCGCGCGTAGAGCGTGTACGCGAGCGCGAGGTCTCCGGCGACCACGGCGCCGGCGGGAGAGGGGAGGTCGATGCCGCCCGGCTCGCCGAGCGTGACCAGCCAGCGCGCGGCGGCGATCACCGGGCTCGCGAGCGGTGCGGTGCGGCGGCGCGCGCTCGGACACACGGCGGCTCCGCCTCGGCGGCAGACGTCGCACTCGCCGCACGGATCGATCGCACTCGCGAGCACGCGTTTGCCGACGAGGTGCTTCGCGCGCGTCCCCGCGTCGATCACGCGGCCGATCGCGGCAGCGCCGTTCGTGCCTTCGAGCTCGATCGCGACGTCGTCGTCGCCGATCACCAGTCTTCGCCGCGACCGCGACGCCCGCCGGGCGACGCGACCTCGGTACCTTCGTCGAGGTTCGCTTCCGTGGGGCGCTCGGGCGCCTCCTCCTCTTGCTGCGCGCCGGACGCAGCGAACGCCATGGCGAAGTCGTCGCCCTCGTTCTCGTAGTGCTCCTCGATCAGCGCACCCTCGACATCGAGCGAGTCCTCTTGCGTCTCGGCGGAAGGTGCGAGCGGTGGCGGTGTCGCCACGTTGCCGAGGAACGGTTGCGGCGGGGGCGGCGGCGTGACCGGCGGCGGCGTGAGCTGCCCGGACATCTGCGCCACCGGAAGGCCCTGCTTGGCGCGCCAGGTCTGGAGCGCGATCACCAGATCCTCGTACGGAATCATGGCTCGACGTTACCATGGTAAGCCCCACGCGATGGCCGACGCGCCGCCCGAGACGATTCGCATCCTCCACTCCTGGGTCATGCCCACCGAGGGCTTCGTGCACGGGTTCCCCGAGCGTACGGGGGGCGTGTCGACGGGGCTCCGCCGTTCTCTGAACCTCGGGAAGCGCTGGGGCGACGACGAGGCGAACGTCGCCGAGAACCGGCGCCTCCTCGCCGAGGTGGCGGGCTACGACCCCGCGCAGCTCCACGCGACGCGCCACGTCCACGGCACGAACGTGTGGAACATCCGCGATGGTCGTTCCGCGTCGGACGAGTACGACGGCGTCGTCAGCGACGTGCCGGGCGCCGTCCTCGGTGCGTTCGCCGCGGACTGCGTGCCGATCGTGTTCGCGGATCCCGAGGCGCGCATCTGCGGTGCGTGCCACGCCGGATGGCGCGGGACGATCGGAAGCTCGCCGGGGCCGACCGTTCCTGCGAGCCCCACCGGCGTGGTGACGAACGTGATCGAGAAGATGGTCTCGCTCGGCGCGCGCGCGGATCGGATTCGCATGGCGATGGGGCCGTCGATCGGTCCGTGCTGCTTCGAGGTCGGCGACGAGGTCGTCCACGAGTTTCGCGCGGCGTTCGCGCGGCAGGGCGGCGAGCCGGCGGGGCTCGTCGTCGATGGGCCGAGGAAGAAGCACATCGATCTGCGCGTCGCGAACCGCACGGTCGCGGAGCGCGCGGGCGTTCCGCCCGAGAACATCGACGACCGGCCGCCCTGCACGAAGTGCGAGAGCGACCGGTTCTTCAGCTACCGCCGCGACGGACGCGACGGCGGCGTGCACATGGGCTTCATCGGCCTCGTGCCCCGGCTATAGCGGGCACGCGCCGACGGTCCACGACGTGTAGTAGTCGCCGTTCGTCGAGTCGAACGACTCGTTCGCGGAGACACACTGGCCGGCGGTCGCCGAGAAGCCGTACTGCGCCGGGTTGGTGGTGACCGAGAACGTGCCCGCAGACACCTCGACCGCGTTCGTGTCCTCGCGCGACGTCAGCTCGCCGTCGAGCAGCACGCGCGTCACGTCGTAGAGCGGCGCCGACTCGCCGAGCGCGGCGTGGTTCACGTCGAGGCGAACGTCGAGCTTCGGCGACACGGACAGCGTCTCGTTGCCGAGGCCGTCGCCATCGATCGTCGCCGAGAACGAGCGACCGTCGTCCGGGTTCAGGTCGATCGCGATCGCCTGCACGCCGTTGCGCTTGATCGTCGTCGTGTGCTCGCCGAGCGAGATGTTGGTCACCGACAGCGGCTGGCCGGCGGTCAGGTTCGCCGCGGCCGACAGACCGCCGAGATCGAGGTCCATCGAGTCGGTCTCGTCGGGGATGTGCGCGGTGGTCGCGCCGATGTCGAGCGCGAAGTCACCGAGGCCCGCGTTGCCGTCGAGCTCGACCGACGCGACGTGCGATGCGGCCGAGGTCATGCGGAACGCGTCCGCCCCGTCGAGATCGACGCCGTCCTCGGCGAACGCGAGATCGAGCGCGCGATCGATCGTCAGATCGACATCGATGTGTGCCGCGCCGAGCACGGTCAGCTTGCCGGTGACGCGGCCCGACAGGCGCGCGTTCGGAGCTTGTTCGCCGAACGCACCGGCGAGCGTCTCGGTGGCCGCTTCCGCCGCGTCGAGATCGACCGTGACGGCGAGCGAGTCATGCGTCAGCGCGATCTCGAGCGGCTCGTCGTGGTGCGAGCCGATCTGGATCGCGAAGCGCAGCGTGTCGTCATCCTCCTCGACGCGCACGCGCAGGTCGACCTCGTCCCACTTCTGCACGCACTCGGGATCGAGCTCCTCGGTCTCGTTGCCGAGGTCATCGATGACGACGGTCTTGCACGCGAAGTCCGATGGGATGTCGTAGACACCGTCGCCGACGTGGTTCGCGTCGGTGAAGATCGTGTTGTTCAGCTGATCGATGATCTCCTGCGAGTCGAAGTCCTCGCCGTCGACGAGCCCGCGGCGCATCGGTGCGAAGAAGCCAGTGCCGTCGTCGATCGGGTCGCTCGAGGACACGAAGCCGCCGAGCGCGGTCGACAGGACATCGAACGACGCGAGGCCGGGCATGTCGGCCGTCGTGCCGTCGGCGGCCGCCGCGGTCTGATCGATGATGTAACCGAGGTCCGTCGAGATGCGCGAGCGCACCTCGGAGGGGGGCGGCGGATCGCTACATGCGAGCAGGCCTACCGACAGCAAGGAAAGCGAGAGGAAAGTAGATGGCGTTCTCATCGGGTGCCTTGACCCTCCAACCCGCATGCCAGTCACCCCGGATCAACCGCGGGCCGTCGATTGCCGGCAGTTGCCGAGACATTTCGATCCGACCGCTCGCTAAGTCCGCTCACCGCCACAGGTGGCAGGCGCCGCGACATTCTCGCCGTGTGAAGGAACGAACACAGCACCGCGTCAGCGGCGGTACGTGATGAACAGGTCGAGCTGACGAAAATCGAGACTCGCGTTCGACCCGGTCGCCTTGCCACCCGCGATGCGCGGGAGCTCGAACCTCGCGCCCGCATCGAGGTTCGCGCGGATCGCGTACAGGCCGGCGAGGCCGATCGACGCGTAGTAGCCGTCGGTGAGCTCGGCCACGGGCAGGAGCATGCCGGCCTCCGCGAACAGCACGAGCTTGTCGGTGGCCTGCACGGCGAGCTGCACGGGAAGATCGAGCATCTCCTTGTTGCCCTCGTCGCGATTCGCCAGGCCGAGGCGCAGCGAGAAGTCCGCGATCACCGCGAAGCGCGATCCGAACGTGTACCGAGCGAGCGCGCCGGCGCGGAGATAGAGGAACACCGGATCGAACGTCGACGCGCCGATCGCGCCGTGCCCGGCGATCGAGATGTGCTTGTCGGGCTTGTCGACCAGCATGTACAGGCCGTCCACGGCGAAGTCGTCGTAGAGGCCGCCGCGGCACTCGTCGACGGTGGTGCCGAGCAGATCGCGCTCGCCGAGGAGACAGATGCCCGGGTCGTGCGTGATGCCCACCTGGAGCTTCGGCAGCACGCCGTAGAACACGCTCGGCGCGATCCAGACCGGGCTCGCGACGCGCTCGCTCGTGAGGTTGACGCGAACGACGCCATGGATCGCGAGCATCTTCGCCGGCAGCACCAAGGGCCGATCCAGATAGCGCTCGGGGTACGCGGGCGGCGGCGCTGCCTCGGACAGCTCCTCGGGCGGCTCGTCCGGTTCGCTGGCCCACGCGACACGCACCAATCCGATGACCAACACGATCGCGACCACCCGCATGTCGCGATCCTAACTCAGCTACCATGAACACGAGTGGTCGACTGCGATGACGCAAGCCTGATGCTCGCGCGGACGGGGGAGCTCACCGACGACGAGCGTGTCGCGCTCGACGATCACGTCGCCGGGTGCGACGCGTGCCTCGCGCTCGTCCGCGCGACGCCCGTGTCGTCGATGCTGCTGCCGCTCGATCCGGCGCGCTTCGAGCTGGGCGAGGTGATCGCGAGCGGTGGGATGGGCCGGATCGTGCGCGCGTTCGACCGCCACCTCGGCCGCGAGATCGCGATCAAGGAGGTCCTCGGCCCCGAGCATCGCGAGCGCTTCGAGCGAGAGGCCCTGATCACCGCGCGGCTCCAGCACCCGGCGATCGTTCCGATCTACGAGGCGGGCACGTGGCCGGACGGGACCGGGTTCTACGCGATGCGCCTCGTGCCCGGCGAGACGCTGTTCGACGCGATCGCTCGCCGGGCGACGCTCGCAGAGCGGCTCGCCCTGTTGCCGCACCTGATCGCGGTCGCGGATGCGCTCGCGTACGCGCACGCCCGCGGCGTGATCCATCGCGATCTCAAGCCGCACAACGTGCTGATCGGCGAGTTCGGCGAGACGGTCGTGATCGACTGGGGCCTCGCGAAGCAGCGCGACGACAGCGACATCGCGAGCGCGGGCGAGCTCGCCGCGCTTCCGGCGCTGACCTCCGCCGGCAGCGTCGTCGGCACGCCGTGCTTCATGTCGCCGGAGCAGGCACGGGGCGATGCGCTCGACGAGCGCGCGGACGTGTTCGCGCTCGGGGCGATGCTGTACAACCTCGTCGTCGGCGAGCCGCCGTACTGGGACCGGACGCACGACAGCGCGGAGCTGATCGCGGAGGTGCTCGAGCGGTCGCCGACGCCGATCGCCGAGCGCGCCTCGACCGCACCCGCGGACCTGCGCGCGATCGTCGAGCGTGCGATGGCGCGAGACCCCGCCTCGCGGTTCGCGAACGCCGGCGAGCTCGCGGCCGAGCTGCGGCGGTTCTCGTCGGGACAGCTGCTCGTCTCGCGCGACTATCGGCTCGGCGAGCTGGTGGCGCGGTGGATCCGCCGGCACAAGACGATCGTGACGCTGTCGTCGCTCGCGGCGGTCGCGCTCGGCGTGGTCGGCGTGGTCGCGATCCGCAACGAGCTGCGCGCGCGCGACGCCGAGCGCGAGGCCGCGACGGCGTTCCAGCGCGGCCAGCGCGCGCTGTGCGAGGCGTCGGCGCCCGCGCTCGAGAGCCCGTGGACCGACGAGGCGCGCGAGCTCGTGAAGCGACGCTTCGAGACCACGAAGCTCCCGTACGCGACGCAGCTCGCGACGCGCGTCGACGCCGCGTTCGCGCGATGGAGCGCGGAGCTGGCCCAGGCGCGCGAGCTGGTGTGCGCGGCGTCGGCGACCGCGTCGCGCCCGCAGCTCGCGGCGGAGCTCGACTGTCTCGGCGAGCGCACGCGCGAGGTCCGCGCGCTGGTCGGCCAGCTGTCCGACGTCGACGCCTCGACGCTGCTCGCGGCGGCCAACGCGGCCGACACGCTGCCGCCGCTCGCGCGGTGCACCGCCGCGATCGCGCCGCGCGCGTTGCCCCCGAGCACGCCGGAGGTGACGTCGGTGCGCGATGCGTTCTCGAAGACGCGCGCCCTGATGAAGCTCGGCAGGTTCAAGGATGCCCTGCCGATCGCCGAGCAAGCGGTCGCCCAGGCCGATGCGATCGGGGACCTCGGGCTGCGTGCGCAGTCGCGTGTGGCGCTCGGTGCCGCACAATCCGGCACCTCGAAGTACGAGGACGCGCTGGCCACGATGCGCACGGCGCTTCGCCTGGCGGAGATGGCGCAGGACGATCGCTCGCGCGCGCAAGCGTGGGTCAACCTCGTGCAGATCGAGTATCGCCGCGGCAAGCCGGAGAACGCGGTCGCGATCCTCGACGCTGCGCTCGGCGCGACGGCGCGCATCTCGGACGTCGCGCTCCAGACCGAGGTGATGCTGAGCGCCGGCGGCGCGTACACGCAGCTCGGCAAGACCGACGAGGCCGAGAAGTTGTTCGTCGAGGCCGTGAAGATGCGCCGCGACGCGTGGGCGACACCGACGCGCGCGTCGCCGCGACCGTATCGGCGCTCGGGAACGCGTACGCGATGCGCGGCGATCTCGAGCGCGGGATCGCGGCCCACGCGGATGCGGCGAGGATCGCCGAGGCGGCGCTCGGCGCGAGCCACCCGACGGTCGGCTCGATGCACGGCAACCTCGGCAGCGACTATCTCTACGCCTTGCGAGCGAAGGAAGCCGTGGCGCGCTCGCGGTCGGACAGGCCGCGTACGGCAACGAACATCGCGACGTCGCGCTCGCGCTGACCAACCTCGGGACCGCGCGCCTCGAAGCGGGCGATGCCGGCGCGGCGCTCGAGGCGTTCGCGCGGGCCGAGGCCGCGTGGAAGGCGGTCAACGCGCAGCACCCGTCGATGGCCGAGGTGCTGCTCGGTCGCTACCTCGCCCAGAAGGCGAAGGGCGGGCCCGCGAGCGTCGCGGAGCTCGAGACCGCGCTGCCGCTCGCGAAGGGCCTGCCGCCGTTCATCCGCGCTCGCGTCGAGCTGCACCTCGGCATGGCGCTGTCCGGTGCGCGTGCGATCGAGCTCGTGAAGCGCAGCATCGATGGCTTCAAGACGACGACGCTGCCGCTGATCGAGCGCGAGGCCGCGACGGCGAAGGCGTGGCTCGCCGCGCACGGAGGCACGTGAGCACGCCATCGAGGTCGCTCGACGAGCTGTGGCCGCAGTTCCGCGCGGTGGCGAGCGACGGAGAGCCCGCGTGGCAGGCGCTCGCCGCGGCGCTGCATCCCGCCGTGCTGCGCCTCGCGAGTCATCAGCCGATCGGCCGGTTGCGCAACGACAAGGACGCGGCGCACGAGATCGCGACGCGCGTGCTCGAGCGGCTGCACGCCCGCGAGTTCAGCGCGATCAAGAAGCTGTGCGCAGCCCAGAACGCGCCGTCGCTCGAGGCGTGGCTGCGCGTGCTCGTGAAGAACGCGGCGATCGACGTGGTGCGCGACGCGCCCGAGTTCGAGCGCAAGACCGTCGCTCGCGATGCACGCTGGATCTCCCTCGACACGCTGGTGTCGACGCCGGGTGCCGTGCCCGACTCGCTCGTCGAGAAGCGGCGCACGGTGATCGCGTTCATCGCGGCGGCGGTCGCTCGCGTCGACGCGGTCGCGAAGGACAAGGAGCCCGACGACGTCCTCGCGCTCCTGTCCGCGGAGTGGGGCATCGCGCGGATTCATGTTCGCCGGCTCCTCCAGCGTGGTGCGCGCTATCTCGCGGTGATCGAGGCGGTGCTCGCGGGGCACTCGTACCCCGAGGTCGCGGACCAGCTCGGCAGCACGCGGCGCGAGATCGAGCTAACCGTGCAATACGTCGAGGAGCTTCTCGCGGCGCGCCGGTTCGCGATGACGTAGCGACAAAATTTGTGGTGCGCGCCGGGCGCCCGCCGTCCTGGCCATCCGAGGGCGGATCGCCCCAGGAGAGCCAATGGTCGTCGTACGCGCAGCAGCAACGTCCACCTTGTTGTCGGGGTGCCTCGTGGGGATCTCGGTGCCGGACATCCCCGCGACCACGCGTCCCGACTTGCCCGCCGACAAGTTCCTCGACGTCGACGCGCACTGGGAGACGGTCGAGGTCAACTACAAGGTCAAGACCGGGGAGACTTGCTACAAGGGCGACTGCGTCACGCACAAGGAGAACCGGACCAAGGACGTCGATGTTCGCGTCGCGAGCGGAACCATCGGCGGACGGCCCGTCTCCTTGCGCGAGCTCGCCGTCGCATCGAGCCCCGAGTTCGTTCGCGACACCGATCGCGTGGCGGGCCTCATGTCCGCGTGCCGGCGCGGGCGCATCGCGATGTCGCTCGGTCTGACCGCGGCGGTCGTCGGGGCGACGCTGCTCCAGCGCGGCTTCGACGAGGACGACCCGAATCGCGACATGGCGATCGGCGGCTACGCGGCGCTCGGCGCGGGCCTCGTCGGCCTCGTCGGCCTCGTCGGGGGCTACACCGTGTTCGGTGGACAGCACTGCAAGGAAGCGGGTGCGATCTACGAGCGATGGCAGCCGATCTACGAGAAGCCGAACGAGATCCAGCTGCGTGGTGAGGCCGCGAAGGTCTACGAGATCCTGGCGAAGAAGTTCAACGAGGACCGCGAAGCGGCGCTCGCACGCCAGAGCACCACGACGTCCGAGGAGGTCGCGCCGTGATCCGCACCTCGATGGTCCTGTCGCTGACCCTCGCCGGCTGCTTGCCGTTGCCGCCGGAGCACACCTACGACGACGAGCGCGACGTCACCGTCGAGTGGACCCTCGCGGGCCCCGGCGGATCGGCAGGGCAATGCCCGGCGGGCTACGACGCCGTCCTCGTCGAAGCGTGCGTCCAGGAGGATCTGTACCAGTGCTTCACCGCGACCGCCGCGTGTGACACGAGCGGCTCGCAGACCGTCACGGTCTACACGTCCGGCCGCTATCGCCCCGACGACGAGAGCTCGTTCTGGGAGCTGACGCCGCAGTACTGGGTCTACATGTCACTCACGGATCCGACAGGAGAGACCCGGCACACGAGCTCGGTGCCGGCGATGGTCGACCTCGCGAGCGGCGACAAGACGGTGGACGCGACGCTGTATCCGGAGGCGGGCTTCGTGCGGGTCGAGTGGAACCTCACGTCGGCGGCGTCCGGCAACACCGCGGCGAGCTGCTCCGAGTACGACATCGACGAGATCGAGCTCGCCTACGCGAAGTACACGAGCAGCGATCCACCGCTCACGGAGATGGTGCGCTGGCCGTGTACGAACCGCGCGACGATCGGTCCCGACGCGCGCGGCGTGGGAGATGGTGATTCGCCCGCGCTCGCTGTCGGCAGCTACATTGGCGACGCGATCGCGTACCGGAACGGGACCGAGGTCGGTCGCTACGAGGACGTGACGTTCTCGATCGAGGACCGCGGCGCGATCACCGAGACATCGGTGTACATCGAGATCACCGATCGGTGATCGTCGGGATCAGTCGACGGTGATGCCGTACGACGGGAGGATGTCGCCGGTGAGCGCCTGCACGATCGCGAGCGCCTTGTGCCAGTCGATCATCGCCTGCGTCTTGCGCAGCTCGGCCTGGCGCAGCTCTTCTTGACGCGTCAGCACGTCGAAGTTCGTCGCGCGGCCGAGGTTGAAGCGGTCGGTCTCGATCTTGATGTTCTCGTTCGCGAGGTCGATCGCGCGCTGCGACAGCGCGATGCGGCGCTTCGCGAGCTCGAGCTGCGCGACCGCGCGCGCCATCGTCTGCGCGATCTGCGCGCGAATATCGAACGCGGTCACCTCGAGCTTGCGGCGTCCTTCGCGCAGCTCGCGGGCGCGACCCTTGACGTCTTCCTGGCCGAAGTCGTGCTGGAGGCGCAGCTGGCCGCCGATCGCGATCGAGCTCGTGCGCGCGAGGTCGCGCAGCGCCGTGGTGAAGCTCTCGCTCTGCGTCGTCGGGCCGAGCGTGAGCGCCGCGTCGAGCTGCGGCAGGAGGCCGTTCTCGGTGACCTCGATGTCGAGCTTCGCGACCGCGTCCTGCTTCGCGAGCTGCGCGAGCTCGGGGCTCGCGGCGAACGCGCGCTCGCTGAGCTCGGCGAGGGACGTGTTGGTCTGGGTGGTGTCGAGGTCGGTCGTCACGCGCAGCCCGAGCTGGCCCTGGCCGATCGGCAGGCCGACCGCGCGGCGCAGCGCGATCGAGCGATCGACGATCGAGAGCTCCGCGGCGAGGATCTCCTCCTCGCGCGTCGCGATGATCTGCTGCACCGCGGGGATCTCGCTGCGCGGGATCTTGCCGCCCTGGTTGCCGATCGTCGTGATGCGCAGGCGTTCGTTGGCGAGGGCAAGGCTCGCCTGCGTGATCGCGATCTGTCGCTCGGCGAGCACGAGGTCCCAGTACGCCGACACGACCGCTTGCACCGTGTTGATCGCGGCGAGTCGCTTCGCGAGCACCGCCGAGTCTCGCGACAGCGTCGCGCGCCGCTCGTTGATCTCGTACAGCCACCGGCCGCGCCCGCGCAGGAGCGGCTGGGCGAACGTGACGTTCAGCTCGTCGGACCAGTTGTTGATGCGGTCGCCCGGGCTCAGCGGGTTGTTCGTGCGCGAGTACGTCGTGCCGGCATGGAAGATGACCGTGCCGCCCGTCGGCAGGACGCGCGAGACGTCGACGGTGGCGCCGATCGTCGTCGAGCGGTCGATCCGGAGGCCGCTGAAGTAGCCCGACGAGCTGTTCACGGACAGCAGTGCGTCGAGGTGCCAGTCGTCGCGCGCGTAGGTCTGCGCGATCTGCGCCTCGGCGATCGCGATGTCGATCTTCGCCGAGGCGAGCGCGGGCGCGTGCTGGACGGCGTGCTGGAGGAGCTCGGGCAGGGAGGTCTGGCGGGCGGGCCCGGCCCAGGCGGTCAGGTCACTCGATGGCGGAGGCGGCCCACCGCCTGCCTCCACGTCGTCGAGGACGCGCGACAGCAGATCGGCCGAGGCGACACGGGGCGTGGCGAGCAACAGACAGAGCGCGATCCACGGAGCGCGATGCATCGAACCGCGCGCAGCATGGCACCAATTTCCCCCTCGCGCGACTGCGACGCGTGCGACTCAAGAATCGTGCGCGCACCGCTGATCTGCCCAAACCGCGTGTGTTAGCGTGCGCTGCATCGATGGCAACGGTCCTTCGTACCTACTGCTTCCTCGATGCGCTGCAGCCGCAGCAAGCCACGTTCATCGGCAAGACCGCGCGCGGCTTCTTGCCGGTGCCGTATCAAGCATCGCTGTGGGTCGAGATCGCGCCCGGCATCGCGATCAACCAGGTCACCGATGCCGCGCTCAAGGCGACGGCGGTGCAGCCCGCGGTGCAGGTCGTCGAACGCGCCTATGGCCTCCTCGAGATCCATCACCACGACAAGGGTGAGGTCCTCCAGGCCGGCGCGACGATCCTCAAGTACCTCGGCGTCGAAGAGGGCCAGCGCCTCAAGCCCAAGCAGCTGACCAACCAGATCATCCGCGGGGTCGAGGCGTACCAGACGCAGATCATCAACCGCTCGAGCGCCGGCATGATGGTGCTCCCCGGTCAGTCGCTGTTCATCTTCGAGTGCGAGCCCGCCGGCTATGCCGTGCTCGCCGCCAACGAGGCCGAGAAGGCCGCGCAGGTGAACCTCGTGAACGTGACGCCGTACGGCGCGTTCGGCCGCCTCTACATGGCCGGCCCCGAAGCAGAGATCGACGCGGCGGCGGCCGCGGCCACCGCGGCGCTCAACGCCGTCACCGGCAAAGAGCCCGAGAAGTTCGTCGACAAGTGACACGTGACCTAGGAGAACGAGATGGCTGACGCTCTTGGAATGATCGAAGTCAAAGGCTTTGTCGGCATGGTCGAAGCCGCCGATGCCATGGTCAAAGCGGCCAAGGTCGAGCTCGTAGGGTACGAGAAGACCGGTGGCGGCTACGTCACCGCCGTCGTGCGCGGCGACGTCGCGGCCGTCAAGGCGGCGACCGAGGCCGGCCAGCGCGCTGCCGAGCGCGTCGGCGAGGTCGTGTCGGTGCACGTGATTCCGCGTCCGCACGCCAACGTCGACGCGGTGCTGCCGCTCGGCCGTGCAGGATCCGGCAACGGCAAGTAGCCCATGGTTCTCGGCAAGGTCATCGGCACGCTCGTCGCGAGTCGCAAGGAGCCCACGCTCGAGGGGCTCAAGCTGCTCGTGGTGCGCGCGTGCGACGTCGACGGGAACCCTAATGGCGCGATCGCGATCGCGGTCGACGCCGTGGGTGCTGGTGTCGGCGAGGTCGTGCTGTACGCGGCCGGCTCGTCGGCGCGGCAGACACAGGTGACCCAGAACCGGCCCGTCGACGCGACGATCATGGCGATCGTCGACGAGGTCAGCGTCGGTAACGAACGGCGCTACGTGAAGGACTGACACGTGGCGATGCTCGACGAGCGAAAGATCGAGGAGATCGTCGCGCGCGTACTGGAGCGGCTCGGCGGGGGGCCGACCACCGCTCCAGTGCGCGGCGGCGGTCCCGCACCCGAGCCGAAGACGAAGGCGAACATCCCGCGCGGCACCAACGGCGTGTACGGCGACGCGGACAGCGCCGCGAAGGCCGCGCGCAAGGCGTTCGAGCAGAACGAGAAGACGCCGGTCGCGACGAAGGTGAAGATGGTCGCGGCCATGCGCAAGGCCGTTCTCGACAACAACGAGAAGCTCGCGCAGTACGCGGTCGAGGAGACGGGGCTCGGTCGCTACGAGGACAAGCTCGCGAAGAACCGCCTCGTCGCCGAGAAGACGCCCGGCCCGGAGATCCTCCAGACCGTCGCGTTCACCGGTGACCACGGCCTGATGCTCACCGAGCGCGCACCGTACGGCGTGATCCTCGCGATCACCCCGACGACGAACCCGACCGAGACGATCCTGTGCAACGCGATCGGCATGGTCGCGGCGGGCAACTCCGTCGTGTTCAACGTGCACCCGTCGGCGGCGCAGGTCTGCAACTGGTGCGTGCACCTGCTCAACGAGGCGATCCAGTCGGTCGGTGGGCCGCGCGACGTGATCGTCTCCGTCGAGCGCCCGACGATCGAGAGCGCGAACACGCTCATGAAGCACCCGCTCGTCCGGCTCATCGTCGTCACGGGCGGTCCGGCCGTCGTGAAGGCGGCGATGAACTCGGGGAAGAAGGCGATCGGCGCGGGGCCGGGTAATCCGCCCGCCGTCGTCGACGAGACCGCGAACCTGGAGAAGGCCGCGGACGCGATCGTGCGCGGCGCGTCGCTCGACAACAACATCGTCTGCATCGCCGAGAAAGAGATCATCGCGGTCGACTCGATCGCGACAGAGCTCGTGCGCCAGCTCGAGAAGAGCAAGGCGCTCCGCATCGATCAGCGTGGCATCCAGGCGCTCGAGAAGACGGTCCTCGAGGGCGATCACGTCAACAAGGACTTCATCGGCAAGGACGCCGGCGTGATCGCGAAGGCCGCGGGCATCGGCTCCTACGGTCACGACCTCAAGATCCTCCTCTGCGAGGTCGACGAGAAGCACCCGTTCGTCCAGCACGAGCTGCTGATGCCGGTGATCCCGCTGTTCCGCGTGCGCGACGCCGTCGAAGGCATCGCCGCCGCGCTGCGCGTCGAGCACGGCTTCCACCACACGGCGACGATGCACTCGCTGAACATCGACAACATGGCGACGATGGCGCGCCTGTGTAACTGCAGCATCTTCGTCAAGAACGAGGCCTCGTACGCGGGCCTCGCGCTCGGCGGCGAGGGCTACACGTCGTTCACGATCGCATCGCCGACGGGCGAGGGGCTGACCACCGCGGTTCACTTCACGCGCGAGCGTCGCTGCACGTTGAAGGAAGCCTTCCGCTTCGTCTGACATGACGCGCGGCCCCGCTCTCGGCGTGCTCGAGGTCGCGACGATCGCCAAGGGCATCGTCGTCGCCGACGCGGCGCTGAAGCGATCACCCGCGCTGCTCGTTCACTCGCGCGCGGTGTCCGGCGGCAAGCACCTCGTGATGCTCGAAGGCGGCGTCGCCGAGGTCGAGGAGTCGATGATCGCGGGCAAGCTCGCGGCCGCGCAGGTCCTGCTCGATCACGTCGAGCTCTCTGCCGCCGACGCGCAGGTCTGGCCGATGCTCGGCGCGCCGATCTCGGCTCCCGACTGGACCGACGACCCCGAGGCCGAGGCGGTCGCGATCATCGAGACCTCGACCGTGTGCGCTGCGATCGCCGCCGCGGACGCCGCGTGCAAGGTCGCGGCGGTCACGGTGCGCGACGTTCGCTTCGCGGTCGATCTCGCCGGCAAGGCGTACTTCACGCTGACCGGCACGCTCGACGCGATCGAAGCGGCGCGCGATGCGGCGAGTGGCGCCGTCGAGCACGGCAGGCTCGTCGCGCTCGAGGTCATCGCGCAGCCGTCACCGGATCTGCGCGGCCGGCTCTTTCGCTAGTCCGCGAGGAAGTTTCGCCACATCTTCAGGTACGTCGCGAAGGCGGGCGACACCGCGCGCTCGAGGAGCTCGGCGCGCGTCACGGGCGGCATCTGGATCGGTCGGCCGGCCGCGACGTCCTTGGGCCAGTCGGGGTTCACGATGCCGCTGCGGCCGAGCGCGACGACATCGGCGCCCTTCGCGAGCGTCGCGTCGGCGTCCTCGCGCGTCCAGATCTTGCCTGCGGTGAAGATGGCGATGTCCTTCGGCAGCTCCGCGCGGAGCAGCGTCAGCACGTGCTTGTCGGGATACTTCGCGCTCGTCCGCGTGACGTCCCACAGCGACGCGTGAATGAAGTCGGCGCCGTCCTCGACGAGCCACGCGGCGACGCGCAGGTTGTCGTCGAGGTCCATGCCACGCGCCTGCCCGAAGTCCTCGAACGACAGGCGCACGCCGATCGCGAACCTCGGCGAGGTGGCGGCGCGGCACGCGCGAACGCACTCGCGCACCAGGCGCGCGCGTCCCTCGAGGTCGCCACCCCATCCGTCGGTGCGCGGGTTCATCGTGCGCGACAGGAACTGCGAGAGGAGATACCCGTGGGCGCCGTGCAGCTCGACGCCGTCGAAGCCCGCCTTCTCGGCGCGCGCGGCCGCATCGGCGAACGCGCGGATCGTGCGCGCGATGTCGTCGAGCGTTCCCGTGCGCGGCACGTGGAAGTCCGCGCGCTCCTCGGTCCAGGTGCTCGCACTCCAGGTCGGCTCGCCGGTCAGCGCGGGATCGGCGCGGACGCCGCCGTGGAAGAGCTGGACCATCGCGGTCGCGCCGCCGTCGTGGAGCCGCTTCGCGAGGCGCGTCAGGCCGGGCAGGCACTCGTCGCGATCCACGCCGAGCTCGCCGGGCCACGCCTTGCCATCGAGGGCGACGTAGGCGGCGCACGTCTGGACGAGGCCGAAGCCACCGTCGGCGCGCCGCGCGAGCCAGGCGAGCTCGTCGTCACCGAGCAGGCCGTCGGGTTGGCTCTGCAAGTTCGTCATCGGCGCCAGCGCGATGCGATTGGGAAGGACGAGTCCACAGCGAAGCGTGAGCGGCGTGAACAGCACAGTGCCTTGTAGCACCTTGTCGGTCGTCATTCGGTCGTCAGGTCGCGGATCGCATCGGCGAGGCGCGCGCGGGCGGTCGCGAGGGCCTCGGTCTTCTCGCCGAGCGAGCGGGCGAGGGCGTCCGACTCCGCCGTCGTCTTCTCGAGGCCGGCGAGCAGCTTCTTGCGCAGATCGTCGGCGCCGCGGACCTTGTCGATCGCGCGCAGCGAGTCGCGCAGCTCGATCGCGCGCTGCGAGATGTCGGCGATGCGGCCGCGGATCTTGCGCGCGTCCTCTTCGAGCGCCGCCATGTCGCGGCGGAGCGACGCGGCCGTCTCGATCCGTTCGACGATCGACGCGGGCAGCTTCGCGCCCTCGATGTACGCGGCGATCGTCGCGTCGTCGGCGCGCACGATCTCGATCGTCGCCTGGCGAGGCTCGCGCTCCTCGATCACGAGCGTGCTCGTCTTCGCGGACGTCAGCGGGACCGGGACGAGGTACGCGTCGGGCTGCTCGATCGTGCGCGGTGGCAGATCGCGCGGCGTGTACCTCGCGGTCTTCGGGTGGCGGATGTAGATCGTACGCGTCGCGTCGCGTCCGGCGTTGATCGTGTACGTCGTGGTCAGGATGCCCGCGTTCTCGACGGTGAGGACGCCGCGGTTCATCGCGACCAGGCGGATCGGGCGCTCGTCGGGCGCCGACGTCCGCGTCACCGTGGTGCCACCGTCGACGGCGTACGGGATCCACGACGTCTCGTCGACCCCGAGGCGCTCGAGGATCGAATCGCCGACAAACGTCCCGCCCGAGAAGATCGCGATCGGACCGGACTCGAGCGTGAAGCCCGAGGTGTTGACCAGGCGAGCTGCGCGAAATGGATGCGTCGCGCTGCCGGGCGCGTTGCCGTCGGGGCGGAACAAGAGGACGTCCTCGCCGGTGATCGGCTTGTTCAGGATCGACACCATCGTCGACTTGCCGCGACCGATCGTCACCGGATCGGTGAGCACGTAACGCACGCTGCCGGCGACGCCCGTCGGCGTGGTGCGCGTGTGGGTCGACGACTGCATCGCGGCGGCATCGACGATCGGGAGCCTGCGCGACGCGGCGCGAGCGGGCGCATCGTCGCCGGAGCGCTTCTTGATCGTGAACGACGCGCGGCGATTCTTCTCGCGCCCCGCCGGCGTGTCCACGGTGGCGACGGGCTGGACGGCGGCATACGGCTGGATCTCGAGCCGCGTGGCCGCCACGCCCCTGGCGACGAGCGCGTCACGGACGGCGGTAGCGCGGCGCGCCGACAGCGCCCACCCATCGCTCTCGTCCGACGACGTGTGGCCGCCGATCTCGACGAGCTGGAGGTCCGGATGCGCGAGCATCGCCTGTGCGACGGCGTCGATGAGCGGCTGGCTCGCCAGCGCGATCGTCTCGCTGTTCGCCGCGAACTGGATCGAGTGCATGATCTCGATCGCCGTATCGCGCACGATCACGTGTCCGAGATCCGGACAGCCGTCCTCGTCGAACGCGCCGTTGTATGCCTCGACCTCGTCGGGGCACTTGTCGTCGACGTCGAGGATCCCGTCGCGATCGTTGTCGACCGCGGTGGCGTTCTCGTTGCCGATCGGCCCGAGCACCGTGGGCTGCACCATGCGGCCGGTGACGTCGGGGCGCGAGACGTACTGCGGCTTCGTCATGTCCTGGACGAACGACATCGGCGCGCCGGTTCCGAGCGTGAGCTGCACGCCGCTCCAGTCCTCGCGCGTCGTGTTGTGCACCATCGCCCATGCCTGGAGGAGCGCGCCGCTCTTCGGACCGTCGTCGAGCACCACTCGATACGCGGCCTTCCACGCCGGCGTCGGCACCGCGTAGCCGACGTGAAGGTCGTGCGCGCGTCCGGCCGCCATCTTGATGTCGATCGCGATCGTCTTCACGTTCTCGTTGGCGTTCGGCACCTCGACGGTGGCGACGCCCGCGCCTTGTCGATCGATCACGGTCAGCGTCTTCAGCACGTCGTCGAGCTCGGGACGCGCCAGCTCGAGGCGCAGCGACTTGCCGCCGAGCACGCCGGTGCGCTCGAAGTAGCCGATGCCGTTCTGGTACAGCGTCACCCGCCGCAGCTGCATCGGCCGCGGCGCGCCCGCACATCCGGAGGCGAGCAGCGCGGCGAGGATCGAGGCGATCGTGCGAGTCATGCGTGCGTAGTGCACGCCATGCTCGCGAAGGTTACTACCAGCTCTTCATCTTGCTGATCGTGACCTTGTTCATCACGACCGGCGTATCCGGCTTGTTCGACGCGTCCTGCGGCACGCGCGCGATCTGCTTCACGATGTCGATCTCTTTGCACTGACCGAAGATCGTGTGCTTGCCCTGGAGGAAGTCCGTCGCGACCTCGGTGATGAAGAACTGGCTTCCGTTCGTGCCGTGGCCACCGCGGCTGCCGGCGTTCGCCATCGCGAGCGTGCCGACCTGCATCTTCTTGTCGTTCTGGACTTCGTCGTCGAAGTTGTAGCCGGGACCGCCGCGACCGATGCCGAGCGGATCGCCGCCCTGGATCATGAACTCCTTGATCACGCGGTGGAAGATCAGGCCGTCGAAGTACGGCTTGCCGACCTCCTTGTTGCCCGTCTTCGGGTTGAGCCACGGCTTCTGGCCGGTCGCGAGACCGACGAAGTTCGCGACCGTCATCGGCGCCGCCTCGGGGAACAGCTCGCAGTGGATCGTGCCCATGCTCGTGTCGATCGTCGCGACGAGCGTTCCGTCACCCTTGACGTTCTTCAGGTACTCCGGGAGATCCGCGGCGACCGGAGGCCGCACCTCGTTCGGATCGCCCGGAGGCGCCGGCTCTTGCTTGACCGGCTCGGCCGGCGGCATCGCAGCCGGCGGCTGCTGATTGTCGACCGTCTTCGTCGGAGTCGTCGCCGGCGCCGGGGGCGGCTCCTTCTTGTCGTTCTTGCCGTTGGTGTGCTCGCAGCCGACCGCGAGGGTCAGCAGCACTGCAGGAGCGAGTCGTAGGCTGCGCATGTGCCGCGAAACATGGCGCAACTGCCCGAAGGCTGCAACCGCTGCAACCTACTTGGTCAGCGTCAGGGTCGGATCGTTTCCGGTGCCGCACATGATCGTGTAGCCCTCGACGCCGCGGGTCGCGACATCGGCGCAGACCGATGCGTAGCTCGCGTTCCCCGGCGTGAGGATCGGGCTCGCGCCGCCGCGCCCCGCGATGCCCTGCAGCAAGAACTGCGGTGACACGACCAGCGCGCCGCACACGCGACGCACGCCGTCGACGGACGCGGTCGTCGCGGAGGCCTCGAGCGGTCCGACGATCGCGACGAGCGCGTCGGTCTCGGGCCCCGGCTCGATCGCCGGCTCGTTGATCAGGCGATCCTTGAGCGCGCTGATCACGTCGCCGACGGTGGTCGACGGATTCGCCGCTCCGCGCCCGACGAGGTCGTCGATGAAGTCACCGCCGACCCACCCCGGACGCGCGCACGCGCCGTAGCGGTCTTCCCACGCGAGCCGCGCCTGGAAGTCGAGGCCGCGGAACCCGCGCTCACTGTTGCGCAGGAACGTGCCGACGCTCTGCTGGAACGGCACCTCGATCGACGGGAACACGCCGTTCTGCTGGCACGCGATCTCGTACGAGGTGCAGCACGCCTGGAACTGCTGGCAGTTCGCGTTGAGCTGCTGGCACGTCGCGGAGCCCGTGCCGGTGCAGCCTTCGCCGAAGTCGGGGAAGCGGTTGCCGCCGGGCTGCCCCGTCCACTCCATCGCGAACGCCAGCGCCGACATCAGCGTGCGCGCATCGATCGCGGTGACGGCGTCGCCGGGTCCGTTCTTGCGCCGCGCTTCGTCGGCATCGGCGGTCACCCACGGATCGAACACGTTCGGATACGTGTACGGCGACTCGCCGCAGCCGGCGTCGGGCGCGAGGCGCGCGAAGTAGTCGCTCGTGACGATCGCGACGAGCAGCGCCTTCAGCGAGAAGTTGCTCTGCGCGTACGTGTTCGCGAGCGAGTAGAGGAGGTCGCGCGCGGCCTGGTTGCGCGGGAAGTAGTTCGCGATCGTGAGGTTCGTGCCGGTGGCGGCGCGCCACACGTCCTCGGTCATCTTCAGCGTGACGAGCCACGCGAGCGCCTTGTCGGGATCCGCGATCGTCTCGTCCTCGGCGACGCCGACCCCGCGCAGCGCCGTGAAGCCGCGCGCGAGCGCCTGCTCGAGCGTGAACACCGTCGAGCGATCGCCCGTGACGCTCGCGAGCTTGCCGTCGATACCGGCGATGTCCGCGCCCACGTTCGACGGATTCGCGAACCGGCCGCACGAGCTCGCCCAGCCCCACGGCCGCGTCGACCCGTTCATGAGGACGAAGTTGTCGACGCGGAACGCCGCGTGCGCGCGCTCCGACGCCACGCCCATCGGGTTGCCGTAGACGGCGCGCTCGGGAGCACCCGGCGTGGGCCAGTGGCGATCGAGCTCGGGCTCGTCGTTGTCGGTGACCGAGGTCTCGCTCGTGTGACAGCCGAGGCAGACGACGTCGCGATGCAAGTACGACGCGTCGAACGTCGAGCCAAAGTCCTCGCGTCGCGCGAGCTCGGCCTCGATGTCGGGGACGTTCGCCGCGGGGATCGGATGCGCGACCATCGAGAACAGCTGCGCGCGATACACGGGCGTGATGTCGTCGAGCGCGACCGCGCTCCGCGCGAGATCGAGCATCGTCCAGCTGCCGCCGCCATCGCCCGCTTGGGTGGCCGACTGATCGCGCACCGCCGTGGCGAGCGCCGGCGAGACCGTCGAGCGCGCCGTGTCGTTCCAGCACTCGACCTCGCTCTGGATGTCGGTGCGCTGCACGTGCAGCGAGTCCATGAACACGTCGATCCACCGCTCGGCGAACTCGGGACGGCTCATGATCGCGCGCGCGACGATCTCGCGCGGGTCGATCGGCGCGTCCTCGGTGCTCATCTCCTTCGCCTGCGCGTAGATGTCCGCGTAGACGTCGACCTCGTCCTGGCTGCGCGGGCGATGCCCGTCGAGCGCGAGGAACGCGTGGCGCACGAAGGCCGGCGGATCCGCGTCGCACTGATCGTAGGTCGGCACGACGCCGGCATCGGTGAGGTCCGCGTCGTTGCCGCAGCTGCAACCCTGCGGTGCGAGGCCGGCGGCGAGAAGGACGGCGATGGTGAATGCCTTCGACATCACGCCGTCCTCCCGAGGAACTTCGCCATCGCTCTCTGTGCGGCGTCGAGCTCGTTGGTCGCGCCGGGGACATCGGCGACGTTGAAGCCCTCGGCGGCGAACGGCCAGAAGCCCATCGCGAGCAGCGCGGCGATGCGGTTCTCCGACGGCGTCGCGAAGCCCGGCATCGCGCGTCCGTCGCGTCCGATCGCGCCGTGGATGCCCTGGTGCTCGGTCGCGATCGGTCCGCCGATGAACGCGGTCACGTAGCCGTACGGGTGGTGGTTGCGCCCGTCGGCGCCCTGGCGTCCCGGCGTGCGGCCGAACTCGGTGTTCAGGATGATCAGCGTGTCGTCGAGCGAGATCTTCGTCGGATCGGTCTCGCCCGGCGCGTTGATGATCGAGAACAGCGACTTCAGCATGTTGTTGAAGTTGACCGCGGTGTCGACCTCGTTGTCGGTGTGCGTGTCGTAGCCGCCGCCACCAGACGCTTCGTAGAGGCCCGTGTCGCTGACGCAGACGTACGACGCGGGCTCCGTCGGATGGGTGAGCAACCGGCGCGCGGCGGTGAGCGACATCAGCGGCAAGCTGCGGCGCGAGACACCGCACGTGGTGTCGTTCTGCGTCGCGAACAGATCGTCGGTGAGCACGGCGCGGATCGCGTCGGCGTTCTTGGTGCGATCGAACGCGACCGAGAGGTCGTCCGCCCGCGCGCTGCGCACGCGACCGCTCGTCGGCCACGACAGGCGACCCTCGTACTGCTGGTGATACGCCGACACGAGCGCGTCGTGGCTCGCGCGGTTCGCGCCGAGCGTGGTGCGCTCGAGGAGCTTCGTGAAGCGCGACGCGTTGTCCGTCTTGATCAGCACGGGGCGCGCAGAGCCACCGTGGTTGCCGGCGAGCGCCGCGGCCGCGACGTTGTCGCTCGAGATGCCGCCGGTCGCGAACACGTACGAGTGCGGCGACGCGCGATCGGGCGCCACGCCACTGTCGATCCGTGCGCGCTGGATGTGCGCGCCGAGCCCCGCCGCCGACGGCTGGCCGACCGGGCGCCCCGTCAGCGCGAGCGGCACCGCGGCCTCGTGCGGCTCGAGCGTGTGCTGCTGCACGACGAGCCGCATGCGATCGCGGACATCGGTGCGCGCGTGGAGCAGGTGCGCGAACGGTCCGAGCTCGACGCTCGCGCCGTTCGCGTCCATCGCGAAGTGGCGATCCATGTCGACGTTGCCGCACGCGTTGCCGGCGTTCGTCATCGACAGCGCGTACGACTGCGTGTTGCGCAGCGATGCATCGGGATCGTCGGGCCGCCCGTAGTCGCGAACGAGGTACAGCGTCTCCCACGCGGACAGTCCGCCGTAGAGGAACACCTCGAGCACCTTCTTCGCGCGCTGCGCGTCGGGGAGCTGCACCGAGCCGGTTCCGCCTGGAAACACGCCGAACGTTGCCGCGTTCGAGCGTCCGATCCATGGACCGACCATGACCGCGGCCGCGCCAACCCCACCCGCGACTGACAGGAACGTGCGCCGTTTCACCGGGCGTACGGTACCCCCGGCGCCGTGCGCGCAACATCACGAATCCTCATTCAGCCTGGCAAATGGAGGCGCGGACCACTCAACCTTCTGTGTATCCGGGGCGTCCCCGGATGTGGTGTAAACCACTTGTCATGGACGCGAGGCGAGCACTGCCCACGCTGGTCTTCGCCGTGGTCGTCGTGCCCGCGATCGCGGGCCTTCCGATCGCCCGCGCGCAGTACTGGACCGACGCGACGCAGCCCTGCCTCGGTTCGACGACGCAGTGGACCAACAAGGTCGACGTCGCCGACCTCGATCACGACGGCAAGGTCGACATCCTCCTCGCGAACGGCGGGGACTACGACACGCCCGGCACGCCCGAGGCGACGCGCGTCTTTCACAACGACGGTGGCGGCGCGTGCACCGAGGTCTCCGCCACCGTGCTCGGCGGCTTCACCGGGCTCTCGCGCGTCGCGAAGGCGTTCGATCTCGACGGCGATGGCGATCTCGACATCGTCACCGGTGGCGCGCATCACACGCAGCTGAAGCTGTTCACGCAGAGCGCCGGCACGTGGACGGACGCGAGCGCGCAGCTGCCGCAGCAGATGACGAGCGCCGGCGATATCGAGGCCGGCGACGTCGACGCCGACGGTGATCTCGACCTGCTCGTCGGTGATTGGGGCCCGAACAACCCGACGTCACCGGCGGTGGCCGGTGGTCGCACGCGGCTGTATCTCAACGACGGTCACGGCACGTTCACCGACGCGACGGCGACGCAGATGCCGGACGTGCTCGTGAAGATGTCGTGGGACGTCGAGCTCGTCGACGTCGATAACGACTGGGACCTCGACGCGCTGATCGCGTGCAAGTACTGCACGACGACGCTGTTGTTCCGTAACGACGGCCACGGGGTGTTCGCGAACGACACGACATCGCTGCCAGCCGACACCAACAACTACGACTTCGAGGCGATGGACCTCGACAACGACGGTGACCTCGATCTCGCGACGATCAACGACGGCCCGCAGCTTCGCGAGCGCATCCTGATCAACGACGGCACCGGCACGTTCACCGACGAGACCCAGACGCGCCTCGCGGGCACCGCGAACCCCGCGAACGCCGACGACAACGTCGCGGTGTGGATGGACGTCGACTCCGACGGCGACGCGGATCTGTTCATCGGCCGCCTCGGCGCGGATCGCCTGCTGATCAACACGGGTGGTGTGTTCGCG
This sequence comes from uncultured Kofleriaceae bacterium, assembly GCA_964617845.1. Classification (GTDB taxonomy): domain Bacteria; phylum Myxococcota_A; class Polyangia; order Haliangiales; family Haliangiaceae; genus JABFXX01. The sequence continues at coordinate 33,476 of CAZUAR010000006.1, forward strand.
CTGGCCGCGACCGCGACGCCGAACGACACGCCGGCCACGCTCGGAGTCGCCGCCGTGGATCTCGACGGCGATGGCCGCCTCGATCTCGTGCAAGGGCAGGGCGAGTCCGCGTTCCCGGACAAGGTCCAGCTCGCGACCTCGATGGTCGCGGTCGACACCACGCGCCCCTACGTGCTCGCGACGTTCGACGGGACGCGCGTCCGCGCTCGCGTCCACGACTACCAGTCACCGTCGCGCGCGCACGACTTCGAGCGCGTGTGGATCGACGACGGCGGCGCGGGCGTTGACCTCGCGTGGTACGGCGAGTACCTGTGGACGGCGCCGTGGACCAACGGAGCGACTCGCCTGTGTGCGCGCGATCGCCGCGGCAACGAGACCTGCTTCGAGCCCGACCCGGGCATCCACGACGACGTCGTCGGCAGCGACACCACGCCGGGACCGGACGGCGACGCGGGCTGCTGCGATGCGGGCCGCACGCGTCCGTCGCTGTTGCCGCTCGTGGTGCTCGTGCTGGTCGTCCGGCGGCGGCGGCGGCGGCGATGAAGCGCGCGGCCGTCCTGCTCGCGATCGCCGCGTGCGGCGACGATGGCTCGTTTCTACCGAGCGACGCGGTCGGCGAGGAGCCCGCGGGCGCGTGCGACGGTGTGGTGCGCACGATCGCGTCCGAGCCCGGGACGCACGTCGCGTCGGGCACGAACATCGAGTGGTCGACGAACCCGCCCGCGACGGGCTCGCACTATCCGCAGTGGGCCGGATGGGACCGCTCGTACGAGAACCTGAACCGTGGCAACTGGGTCCACAACGCCGAGCACGGCGGCGTGATCCTCTTGTGGAACTGCCCCGACGGCTGCCAGGACGTCGTCGATCAGCTGCTCGATGTCGCTCGCAATGCGAACCCCGACTCGTCGTGCACCGCGCCCGTGACCAAGCGCGTGATCGTCGCGCGCGACCTGCTCTTGCCCGAGGGTGTTCAGGTCGCGGCCGTCGCGTGGAACGCGTACTACACGGCGAGCTGCTTCGATCCGTACGTCGCGACGTTCCTGCGCGGGCGCTATCGCAAGGGTCCCGAGGACACGTGCGCCGATGGCGTTCCGTTCGGCGGCGTGCCGATCGGACCGGCGCCTTAGGGCCGCAGCGTCACGCTCGCGGCGTTGGACGCGTCGAGCTTCTTGGTCAGCGCGACCTTGTTCGCGTCGAGCATCCACGCGACGACCGCGTACGCTTCGTCGTCCGACAGTGGCTGGAGCTTCTCGCCCTTCTTCGGCATCGGCATCTTCGCCTTCACGAACCCGAACACGTCCGCGGCGGTCGTGAACGTGACGCCCTTGCGGAGCTTCGTCGTCTTCGGCGGGTCCTTGGGCAGCGCGTTCTCGCCGATCACCGGAGGGTTCTTCGCGTTGCCCGCGCCGCTGTCCTCGTGACACGTGTTGCAGCCCTTCGACATGTAGACGCCCTTGCCGACCTCGTACTGCTCGGCGAGGGCCGATGCGGCGAGCACGTCGTCGGATGGGGACGCGGGCTCGGCGGGTGCCGCGGGCTCGGTGGACGCGGCGGCCTCCGTCGGCGTCGGCGCGGGTGCGGGTTCGGGCGTGGGCGCGGGGGCGGGCTTCGATCCGCCGCAGGCGGCAGCGAAGGTCACGGCGGCGACAAGGAGAGTGGTTCGCATGGGGCGCATCCTAATGCCAGAAGCCGATCGACGCGGCGACGTTGCGGTAGCGTTCTGCAACATCGCCGGTGAACGACAGGCGACCGCGGCGGCGTCCCCACAGGTGGAACTCGAACACGCGCAGCTCGACCCCGAACGTGACGTGAATGCGCCCGTCGACACCCTCGAAGCGCGAGGGCTCCCAGTAGCTGCCGGCGCGCACGCGAAAGCGCCCCGGTAGCCACTCGTACTCCGCGCCACCGCGCAAGGAGATCGCGAAGTCCTTGCCGGAGCGCTGGAGCTCCTGCATCGCGAACCCCTCGATGCCGTACGCGTTCGGCGAGTTGCCCGTGATCAAGAGATCCGTCGTGAGCGTGAGCGATCGCTCGTCGCGAAACACGCCACCGACGAGCTGGTTCCACTGCGTCGGCGCGAAGCGATAGGCAAAGCCGATCACGCCGCGCGCGGGCGAGGTCACGTTCGACGGGAGGATGTAGCCCATGCAGTTCTCGGGATCGCAGCTGTCGGTGGTCACGTCGGCGCCGAGGATGCGGCTCTCGATGCCGCCGGCGAAGCGGTAGTTCTCGAGCCGCGGCACGTACGTGATGCCCGCGATCAGCCCGGTGCCGGTGATCGAGAACAGGTCGTCACCTTGTTCGGGGCCGATGCCGAACGACACCGTCTGCACGCCCGCACCGACGGCGATGTCGCGCGAGGGGAAGTACTTCGCGATCACGAACCGCACGCGGATCGCGGACGCCGACAGCGTCTCGTCGATCGGTGCGGTCTGCCCGGTGAACGTCACGGCGGTCGCCCAGTCGTGATAGCGACCGCCGATCCCCACCGTGACGAGCGACGCGCCGGCCTCGTCGGCGACGACGCCGTTGTTGTCGTAGTCCGTCGACAGCTTTCCGGTCAGCACGTCGAGGTGGTAATCCCAGCTCCAGTCGTCGGTGTCGGTGGTGAGGCGGACGGCGGGGGCGCTCGGGTTGATCAGCGTGCCCGCGGTCCCGACGATGTTCGCGGCCCCCGCACCCCCCATGCCGACCCAGGCGGTGTTGCCGATCGCGACACCGTCGTAAAAATCGATCGCGTAGTCCCGATCCGTGATCGGCTGTGCGGCGGCACTACCGGCACTTGCGAGCACGCCGACCAGTAGTGATGCAAGCCGCCACCTCATCTCGGTAATCTTATCGGGCTATTCTCGTCGCATGGTGCGTCGTGACGACGACGGAAGCCCCGCCGGGGATCCCGGCGAGAACCCGTGGTCACGCTGTGATGATCCAGAGGGTGGAAGTCCCTCGTCGGTAAGCGCCGGAGCGCCGACTAGCAGGCCCGCAGCAGAGGGGGAGACCCCGACGGCTGAAGCCGGGTTTCGAAAGCGAGCGAGTCAGCAGAAGCTGATCAGCGAGAAGCAAGCACGCGGGCCGCAACATGAAGTGAAGCCTGCAGCCTCGACAGAGGAACAATCCGAGAGCCGAGCTGGTCATTTCGCAGCGAAGGCAACATCGGCGGCGCGAGCACCGGAGCGCGACGACGATCTCGGCGGGGTAGAGGGCGCAGCACGCGTGCAAGGACCATCACGGAACACGAGAGATCCGTCTGCGCAGCCATCGTCGTGGCTGGGTGACGCCAACAGGCCGAGTGCCAAGGGCGGCATCGCGCAGCGGAGGTCCGACGGGGTCATAGTACTGACGATGACGGCGCTGCATAACGCCGTCGGAGGGAAGGGCCACGAGAGAGGGCGCGTCGCCGACGAAGGTAAGCGCGAGGGCATGGACGAGAGTCCCAACCACCCCGACCTCCGTTTGGAGGTCGACAAAGTGCGACAACTTCAACGGCGGCTGTGTGCAGCGGCCAAGCAGTCACCGAACCGTCGATTCCATGCGCTGTACGATCGCATGTGGAGGAGTGACGTCCTCGACGAAGCATGGAAACGCGTGAAGCGGAACCGCGGCTCGGCTGGGCTTGATAGCCAGACGATCGCGGAGGTGGAGCAGTACGGCGTGCAGCGCTTCTTGGAAGAGCTGCGCGGCGTATTGCGAGCGGGTGAGTACCGGCCGAGCGCGACCTTGCGCCGGTACATTCCGAAGGCAGATGGAAAGCAGCGACCGTTAGGCATCCCGACGGTCCGAGACCGAGTGGTGCAGATGGCGGCCAAGCTCGTGCTGGAGCCGATCTTCGAGGCAGATTTTCTGCCCTCGTCGTTCGGTTACCGTCCGAAGCGGAGCCAGCTGATGGCGCTGGAGACCGTGCGCAAGCTCGGGTACCAGCATCATCATGTGCTCGACGCCGACATCCGTGACTACTTCGGCAGCATCGATCACGACAAGCTGATGAAGCTCGTCGCGAAGCGGGTCTCGGATCGGCGGGTGCTGAAGCTGATCAGGCAGTGGCTCGAAGCAGGTGTGATGGAAGACGGCGAGCTTCGGTCGACGACGACCGGCGTCCCGCAGGGAGGGGTGATCTCACCGCTCCTGTCGAACATCTATCTGCACGTACTCGACCTGCTGTGGAGTCGCCACAGTGCCTACGTGGGCACGCTGGTGCGCTACGCCGACGATCTGGTCGTCGTGTGCAAGACGAAGCAGCAGTGCGAGCAAGCAGAGCGCGACGTGCGGAAGTACCTCGCACGTCTCTCGCTCGAGCTACATCCCGACAAGACGAGGCGGGTCGAGCTCTATGATGGAAAAGAGAGCTTCGACTTCCTCGGCTGTCGTTTCCGCAAGCGTCTGAGCGGGGCGATCCTGGAACGAGAAGGGAAGCGCTATTACTTCCTGCATCGTCAGCCGTCGCCACGCGCGATGAAGCGGATCCGACAGAAGGTGCGCGACAAGACGCCACGAGGGCGATGCCACGCGGATCTCCGCGAGGTGATCGCCGATCTCAACCCCGTCCTTCGTGGATGGGGAGCGTACTTCGCGACCGGGAATGCCGCGCGCAGCTTCAACCAGATCGATAGCTACGTGTACGAACGGCTGCGGAGCCTACGCATCAAGCGTGCGGGTCGGCAGCTCGTCCCCGGCGCCGTCGAGAAATGGGATCGCGACTACTTCGTCGGCCTTGGACTGCATCGCCTGCGCGGCACCGTCCGCTATCCGGAGGCTACCCAGTACCGCTGGAACGAGAGCCCTCCCGCAAGCCGTGTGCGGGAAAGCCGCACGCACGGTTTCTACGGGGGTCGTATGGAAACTCGCTCTCCGAGCGAGGGAAAGTAGATCTACCAATGCCAGGCACGGGTGACGAGTCCTCCGAATCGGCGAAGACCGAGGTCGGAGTCACGTCGTCGTCCAACAAGGCGTACGAGGTCGCGCCCGCGCCGACGCTCTCGCTCGCGGCGGTGCCGTTCAAGCGCCGCTTCCTCGTGCCGGCGATCGTGCTCGGTCTCGCGGAGATCGTCGGCATCGCGTATCCGCTGTGGATCGCGTTCGATCTCGGCGCCGTCGGCGGACAGACGCTGCTGTCGACCGCGGTGCCCGTCGGCATCTGCGCGTGCATCGTGTGGCTCGCGGCGATCACGACGTGGCTGTTCCCGCTGTGGGCGGCCGTCGGTGCGCGGCGACGCGGCGAGCGGGTGAGCAAGGAAGCGGCGGCGCGCGCGTATCGCATCACGCTCAAGGGGCCGGTGCGCGTGCTGTTGCTCCGCACGGGGCTGTGGGCGGGCGCGGCGCTGCTGACCGGCATCTTTCTCTACATCTATGAAGGATGGACGCCGCAGCGGGTGTTCGAGCTGACGGCGGTCGCGACGGTGTACGCGTACATCGTGTCGTGCATCCGCGCCGTGTGGTGGGCGCAGATCCTCGGCGAGGTTCGCCAGCGCCTGTTCGCCGCGGGCTCTCCACTGCGCAAGTTCGACGACAGTCACTTCCGCCGGTTCATGCTCGTCGCGATGATCGTCGCCGGCGGCGTTCTGTGCGCGCAGGCGGGCTTCGCGTACTACTTCGTGCCGATCAAGAAGGAGCAGTACCTCCAGCTCCAGACGTTCTATCCGATCGCCGCGCTCGTCGGCGTCACGACCTGGGCGCTGTTCGCGCGCTGGTTCACCTACGACCTCCGGCGCTACCTCCGTGCGTCGCGCGGCGAACAGGTCGAGGACGCGCCACCGGCCGCGCAGATCTATCGCCGCGCGCAGGCGCTGCCGTATCGCCTCGCGGTGCTCACGATCTGCGTGTGGTTCGTGATCGCGATCGTCGGTGCGATCGTGGCGCGCTTCCAGCTCGGCTTCGACGTCGACGACACGCTCGTGATCGCGATCGCCACCGTGATCCTCACGATCGCCGGCGCGATCTACGAGCAGCTGTGGCATCGCGACGTGCTCCGTCCGCTGCTCGCGCACCTCACGCAGCGCTACCGCGTTCCGGTGCGCTCGATCGCGCCGTCGCTGTCGCTGCGCTCCAAGCTGTTGCTCTCGTTCGGCGGCGTGGTGCTGCTCGCGTGCGGCATGGCCCTTCTGTGGGGCTTCGTCCAGTACAAGACGCTCGCGAACGAGGCCGCGGGTCGACAGTCGCGCGTCGGCCTCGCGTGGCTGCACTCCGAGCTGCAAACGGAGATCGCGGCGCTCGGGCAGCCTCCGACGCCGCACGCCGTGCGCTCCACGCTCAGGCGCATCGTGACCGCGGCACCGGAAGCCCCGGTCATGTACTACGTCGATCCCGACGGCGCGGGCTTCGGCGTCGGCGGTGGTCCGGACGGGGCGCCGATGCTGCCGTGGTACGTCCACGCGCAGATCGAGCGCGAGCAGCCGCAGATCAACGTCGGCGTCGCGCAGCTGACGGGCCGCTCCGAGCGGCTGTTCCTGTCGTGGCGCGGCACCCGCTACGACCTCGGAAGCGCGGCCGTGTTCTATCCCTCGTATCGCGGTCGCGGCGAGACGATGGTGCGCCCGCTCAAGGACCTGCTCGTCTTCTTCCTGATCCTGTTCGGCGCGTGCGGCGGCATCGTCGCGTTCACCGTCGCGCAGTTCATGGCGCCGATCCGCCGGCTCGAGCAGCGCGCGGACGCGATGGCGCGCGGCGAGCTGGCCGATCCGGTCGCGGCGGGCGGCGAGGGTGACGAGATCGGCCGGTTGACGCTCGCCCTCGAGGAGATGCGCCGTGCACTGCGCGACAAGCTGCGGTCGACCGAGGAGGTGAACCTCGATCTCGAGCGCGCCGTGCAGATGCGCACCGCCGATCTCGCGCGCAAGAACCGCGAGCTCGCCGAGACACTCGACAAGCTCACGCGCGCGCAGAAGCAGCTCGTGCAGTCGGAGAAGCTCGCATCGATCGGTCAGCTCGTCGCCGGGATCGCGCACGAGATCAACAACCCGGTCAACGCCATCGTCAATACCGTCGGCCCGCTCGAGGAAGCGGTGAACGAGATCGACGCGCCCGATGCGGCAGCGCGCGCCGAGGCGGCAAAGGACGTGCGCGACATGATTCGCGTGGTCCAGCGTGGTGCGCAGCGAACCAAGGCGATCGTCAGCGCGCTGCACAACTACTCGCGGACGGATGACGAGTCCGTCGTCGAGTTCGACGTCGATCGCTCGATCGAGGACTCGCTCGAGCTCCTGCGCCACCTGCTCAAGCAGAACATCACCGTCGACAAGAAGTTCGGGGCGGTCGGTCGCGTGAAGGGCCACGCCGGTCAGGTCAACCAGGTGTTCATGAACCTCCTGACCAATGCGGCGCAGGCGCTCGCCGGTCGCGAGAACGCCACGATCACGATCAGCACGGCCGGCGACTCCGAGAGCGTCGTGGTGAAGATCGGCGACAACGGCTCGGGAATTCCCCCCGAGGTGCTACCGCGCATCTGGGATCCCTTCTTCACGACCAAGGACGTCGGCGAGGGCACGGGCCTCGGGCTCTCGATCGTGCACGACCTCGTCTACGGCCACGGCGGGACCATCAACGTCGATACGAAGCTCGGCGAGGGCACGACGTTCACCGTGACACTTCCGCGCGAGATACCGGCCGCCGCGCGCAAAGCCGCACGCCCCGCCTAGCGAACTTCTCGCATGGCGCGTGCTTCGCAGCTCGCATGGTCATGCAAGTCCTAGTTCGACACGACGACACGATCCAGGGCAGCGAACGTCTGACCGAGCAGGTCGAGGCCGCGATCGAAGCCGCGCTCGCGCGGTTCGGCGAAGCGATCACGACCGTCGAGGTCCACTTCGCCGACGAGAACGGCAAGAAGAAGGGTGGCGACGACATTCGTTGCAGCATCGAGGCGCGCTTCACCGGCAGGAAGCCGATCGGCGTCACCCACCACGCGAGCGACCTCTTGGTCGCGCTCGACGCCGCCGCGGAGAAGATGGCCGCGGTGCTCGATCACCAGCTCGGTCGCATCCGCGATCAGCTGATCGCATCCCGCTAGTGCGGTGGCCGCACGATTGCATTCGCTCTCGAATAAGGAAGGTGACCATGCCGAACGAGAAGAACGACAAGTACGAAGAGATCGAGAACAACGACCTCCAGACGCCAGGCGTCGACGACGACGATGACCTGGATATCGACGACGGAATGGACGTCGACGAGCCGGACACCGTCGGCTCGCGCCACGTCGATGATCCCGAGTCGGGAAAGAACCTCGGTAAAGACGACGACGACATGATCCCGCAAGACTCCGATCCGTCGGAGTAGCACGCTCGCATCGCGCAGGGCCTTCGCTCCAATCGATGAGGTTGGATCGGAGGCCCTGTGTCTTTTCGTGTGTCCCCAGACAGGCCGCGATGTCGCGGGGCATGTGCGATGCACCGTCTGGATGCATGCAACCTCTGACCAGAACTTCGCTTACGTCGCTCGCGAGCGTGCTGCTGCTCGCGATCGTCGCCCCTGCCTGCAGCGACGAGGTCGTCGACGAGGACGAGATCGACGTCGCCGTCGACGACGGTAACGACCGCGGCAGCTCGCTCGAGGAGGACGCCGACGACGAGCTCGGCGACGCGGACGAGCTCGATCAGATGGCGATGGCAGCGGGCATCCTGCTCGCGATCGACAACGGCGAGATCGCCCACGCGCAGCTCGCGATCGACGTCGACACCACCGGCGACATCCAGATGTTCGACTTCGCCAGCGAGATGATCAGCATCCACACCGAGCACGCGGCGCAGATCGAGGCGCTCGCCGCCGCGCACGGCTTCGTGCCGGTCGACGGCGAGGTCAGCGCGGCGTTGATCCGCGAGGGCGAGGACGCGATGAAGACGTTACAGGCCGCGAGCGATCCGGCGCACGTCTACATCCGACAGCAGGTCGAGATGCACGAGAAGGCGCGCGTCATCGTCGACGGCATCATCGAGCACTTCGACGCCGGCGAGTTCCGCGACTTCCTCGAAGACACGCACGCGATCATCGTCGCGCACGAGGAGCACGCGATCGAGATCCTTCGCGGCTTCCAGTGATCAGGTGCCCTGACGGTACGTGATCCACATCGAGTCCATGCGCGAGCCCTGTCCGGCGGTGAACGGTCCTCGACCGCCCCAAAGTGCCACGATGACAGGCAGTCTTTGGAGCGTTGACAAAGTGGCAGCGCGACCCTGCAGCGGAGGCGAGACATGCTAATAAGTCCAACGGGTTAGCTGGAATCAGGTTGGCTCGGGCCTTGTTATTGGGAAGACCGTCTATGTGGAACCAGCCCGCCCAGAGTCCGTTCCGTCGGTTCGCGGCTGCTCATGTCGATGGCTCGGGGAGCGCGCAGGGCGAAGAGCCGAGCGAGCTGCGCGCCGATCCGGAGCACGCGGGCATCGTGCTCGTGGTCGATGACGAGGCGGCGATCGTCGAATCGCTGACCAAGATCTTTCGCCGCGAGGGACTCAACGTCCTGTCCGCGACGGACGGTAACGCGGGGCTGGATCTGCTGCGCAAGCATCGCGTCGGCGTGTTGCTCACCGATCTGATGATGCCGCAGACGAGCGGCATGGACCTGCTCCGCGCGGCGAAGACGATCGCGCCCGAGACCGAGGTCGTGCTGATGACCGCGTACGGCACGGTCGAGACCGCGGTCGACGCGATGAAGGAAGGCGCGTACGACTTTGTCACCAAGCCGCTCAAGCGCGCGCACGTGGTGCGGATCGTCAAGAACGCCCTCGAGAAGCAGTCGTTGCTCGTCGAGAACCGGAGCCTCAAGGCACAGCTCGCCGAGAAGCGCCGCCGCGCGATCATCGGGACGTCGCTCGCGTGGCGCCGCACGATGGACATCGTGATGCAGGCCGCGCCGAGCGAGGCGACCGTGCTCCTCCTCGGCGAGAGCGGCACCGGCAAGGAGCTGCTCGCGCGCGCGCTGCACGACAACTCGGCGCGCGCCAAGGGCCCGTTCATCGCGGTCAACTGCGCGGCGATCCCGGAGTCGATCCTCGAGGCCGAGCTGTTCGGCTACGAGAAGGGCGCGTTCACGGGCGCGGCGACGGCGCGCGATGGCCGCTTCGAGGCGGCGCACGGCGGCACGCTGTTCCTCGACGAGATCGGCGAGATCTCGCGCCACGTGCAGGTGAAGCTGTTGCGCGTGCTGCAGGAGGGCGAGATCGAGCGCCTCGGTGCGGGCGGCAAGACGCGTCGCATCGACATCCGCCTGGTCGCCGCCACGAACGTGAACCTCGCCGAGGAAGTGAAGGCCGGCCGGTTCCGCGAGGACCTCTACTACCGGTTGAACGTGATCCCCGTGAGCGTGCCGCCGCTGCGCGATCGCCGCGACGACATCTCGCTGCTCGCGCAGCACTTCGTGCAGGTCTACGCGGAGAAGAACGGCAAGGCGATCAGCGGATGCTCGCCGACGGCGCTCGAGCGCCTCACCGAGTACGGGTGGCCGGGCAACGTGCGCGAGCTCGAGAACGCGATCGAGCGCGCCGTCGTGCTCACGCGCGCGGGGCACACGGTGATCGACGAGGACGCGCTGCCTCGCGAGATCCGCGACACGGCGCCGGGCACCGCCTCGGCATCGTCGCTGACGTTCCCGATCGGGATGCCGCTCTCGGAGATCGAGATGCGCGTCATTCACGAGACGCTGCGCCACACGCGCGGTGACAAGCGACTGACCGCGAAGCTCCTCGGCATCGCGACGCGCACGATCTATCGCCGGCTCGAACAACCCGATCCGGACGACGCCGCGAACGGCAACGCAGAAGGCGACAAGGCCGAGAAGGCCGAGAAGGCCGAGAGGGAATAGCCCGTGCAAGACGTCATCAAGCGCTACTTCTGGGTCGTCGGCGCGCTCGCCGTGATGATCTGCGCCGTGTTCGCCGCGAAGGCGACCGGTCACATCATCGAAGCGAAGTTCCTCGGCGATCCCAAGATCAGCCCGAAGGTCACCCCGGCCCCGCAGGCGCCGACCGTCGCGAAGGCGACGCACGACAAGAACGGCCAGCAGCTTCAAGACCGCAACATGTTCTGCTCGGACTGCACCCCGCCGGTCGTCGACGTGACGACCACCGACCCGTCGTCGATCGCCCTGACCTCGCTGCCGCTGTCGCTGCTCGCGACCAACATCGGCGCGACCGACGAGGACTCGTACGCGACGATCATCAACACCGAAAGCCAGAAGCAGGGCGCGTACGCGATCGACGACATCATCCCGGGCGCCGGCAAGCTCAAGACGATCAAGTTCAAGTACGTCGACTTCGAGAACGGCGGTCGCATCGAGCGCCTCGTGCTCACCGGTGCCACCCCGCCGGCCGTCACGCCGGTCGCGAAGGTCGAGGAGCCCAAGAACGACGACAACAAGGACGACCTGCAGTCCTCCATCGATAACGGCATCAAGAAGATCGACGACACGACCTACGAGATCGACAAGTCGCTCGTCGACAAGGTGCTCGCGAACCCGATGGCCGTTGCCAAGGGCGCGCGCGTCGTGCCGGCGGTCAAGAATGGAAAGCCGGACGGCTTCAAGCTGTACGCGATCCGCCCGTCGAGCGTGTACTCCAAGCTCGGCCTGTCGAACGGCGACACGATTCAATCGATCAACGGCTTCGAGCTGACCACCGCCGACAAGGCGCTCGAGGTCTACACGAAGCTGCGCGAAGCGACCTCGCTGGAGATGGAGGTCACTCGTCGCGGCAAGCCGGTCACCCTGAAGTACACGATTCGTTGATCTCGAGAGCCTATATGCGAACGAACAGTCATGCCACGCGCTACACCCACCGCCCGATCGCCGCGCTCCTCATCGCGTCGATGCTGACCACGCTCGCGCCCGTCGTCGCGTTCGCGCAACCCGCACCCGACAACAAGGCGGGTGCCACGGCACCGGAGGACGAGGCGCTGTACGCGTGCAAGAAGCGCACGGGCCAGGTCGCGGTCACGTTCAAGCCGGAGACCGAGCTGAAGGACCTCATCACGTGGGTGATGGGCTTCACGTGCAAGAACTTCATCCTCGATCCGCGCATCGTGTCGACCGGCAAGAAGGTCACCGTGATCGCGCCGAACAAGATGAGCGCGGCCGCGGCGTACGAGGTGTTCCTCGTCGCGCTCTCGACGATGGGCCTCACGGTGGTGCCGAAGGGCAACATGATGCGCATCGTCGAGTCGGCGACCGCCAAGAGCGAGACCGTGCCGATCTACAAGAAGGGCTCGCCGGCCGACCGAGACCAGATCATCCGCTACATCCTTCGCCCGTCGTACGCGCAGACCGAGACGCTGCGCGCGGCGCTCGACGCGATTCGCTCGCCCGCCGGCAACGTCGCGGTCGCGGGCTCGGTGCTGATCATCACCGACTACGCCTCGCAGATTCGCGACATGATGACGCTCGCGCGTGCGCTCGACGTGCCGGGCAACAACGAAGGCATCTACACGATCGCCGTCAAGCACGCCGACGCCACGCAGCTCGCGCAGAAGATCAACGAGATCCTCGGGCTCACCGCGGGCGGCGGTGGTGCGCCGGCGCCGACGAGCGGCGGCATCAAGCGCGGCCAGCCGGCGGTGCAGGGCGGCGCACCGACGGGACCGTCCAGCGACGACGTGATGAGCTCGGTCCCGTCGAAGATCCTCGTCGACGATCGCACGAACACGCTGATCGTCGTGTCGAGCGAGGCCGGCTACCTTCGCGTGAAGGCGCTCGTCGAGCGGCTCGACATCTCGCTCGATACCGAAGGCGGCACGTCGATCCGCGTGCACCCGCTCGAGAACGCGCTCGCCGAGGAGCTCGCGACGACGCTCAACAACGCGATGGGGCAGGGCACCCAGCAGCAGCGCGGTCAGCCCGGCCAGCCCGCCAACCGTCCCGCTCCCGCGCCGACCGGCGGAGCGCTCGGCGAGCTCGGGACGTCGCTCGAGGGCACGGTTCGCGTCATCGGTGACAAGCCGACGAACTCGCTGATCGTGATGTCGAGCGGCCGCGACTACCTCGCGATCAAGGAGGTCATTCGCCGCCTCGATCAACCGCGCCGCCAGATCTTCATCGAGGCGCTGATCCTCGAGGTCAACCTGTCGAAGGACCTCTCGCTCGGCACGAGCTCGCACGGTGGTCTCCCGTTCAACAACGGCGACCTCGTGGTCGCGGGCGTGCAGGCGCCGAACTTGAAGTCGCTGTCGGTCGCGTCGCTCGCGACGCTCACCGGCCTGATCGGCGGCGTCATCGGATCGCCGCTCGCGAACAGCCAGACGCTGCTCGGCACGAGCATCCCGTCGTACGGCATTCTCGTGCAGGCGCTCGCCACGCAGGACAACTCGAACATCCTCTCGGCGCCGCACGTGATCGCGATCGACAACGAGAAGGCCGAGTTCTCCGTCGGTAACAACATCCCGTACAAGGCGGGCCTCTCGTTCGGCGGCTTCGGCTTGCCGACCAACGGCCAGACGGGTGGCGGCGCGCTGCCCGGCGGCATCGGTCAGAACATCCAGCGCGAGAAGCTGAACCTGACGCTCAACGTCACGCCGCACATCTCGAGCAACGACGCCGTTCGCCTCGAGATCGAGCAGGAGACCAAGGATCTCGCGAGCCAGAGCGCCGAGCTCGGCCCGACGTGGTCGGAGCGCAAGCTGAAGACGCAGGTCGTCGTGAACGATCAGCAGACCGTCGTCATCGGCGGTCTGATCCAGGAGAAGGACATCTACAACGAGTCGAAGGTGCCGCTCCTCGGCGACATCCCGATCCTCGGCTATCTCTTCAAGTACTCCACGAAGAGCAAGCGCAAGACGAACCTCTTGATCCTCCTCACGCCCTACATCATCAAGGACTCGCTCGACCTGCAGGCGATCCGCGAGCGCAAGACGCGCGAACGCGAGGAGTTCGTGCGCTCGTTCGCGACGCTCAACGAGGCGAAGTACGACGCGCGCGTCGACTACCGCCGCAAGCGTGGCATCGTCGAGGAGATCAATCGTGCCGTTCTGTCCGTCGAGCAGGACTTCGAGGTGCTGAAGGCGCTCGGCGATCGCAAGGGCATCACCGAAGGTCCGCTGGAGTACGGCCCGTCTACGATCGACGATCCGGACGAGCCGGCCCCTCCGGCGCCCAAGGCGACGCCCGGCCCGGCTCCTGCACCGGAGGCGAAACCGTAATGGCGACACAGCAGGGATTCGGCGCGTTCCGCGGCGGTGGCTTTGGCGCCGTCGGGATCCTGCCGCAGCTGCTCGGCGAGATCCTCGTCGCGCGTTGTGGCGTCGCGCCCGATGCGATCGAGAAGGCGCTCGCGAAGCAGGCCGAAGAAGGCGGGCTGATCGGCGAGATCCTCGTCCACCTGCGCCTGATCGACGAGAACCAGCTCGCCGAGGCGCTCGCCCTGCAAGCCGAGCTCGGCTACATCAAGGATCTCCCGCGCGCCGAGGACATCCCGATCGAGCTGATCGAGAAGCTGCCGATCAACTTCGCGCGCCAGCGCCTCGTGCTCCCGCTCGGACGCGATGGCGCGGGCCGCGTGATCGTCGCCGTCGCGGATCCGTCCGCGGTCGATGTCATCGACGCCGTCGCCGTGCTCCTCTCCGAGCCCGTCGAGCCGATCGTCGCGTCGAGCTCGAAGATCACCGATCACATCAACAAGACGTACACGCGCCTTCGCGGCTCGCACGAGCTCGAGGAGTCGCACAAGAAGGGCGACGACGAGGAGAGCGAGGAGTTCGCGTCCGAAGAGCTCGTCGACATGCTCGATGCCAACGACGAGGCGCCGATCATCCGCTGGGTGAACTCGCTGATGTTCCAGGCGGCCAAGGAAGGCGCGTCGGATATCCATATCCGTCCCGGCGAGAAGGAGATCATCGTCCGCTACCGCGTCGACGGTGTGCTCCGCGAGGCGAAGCGCGCGCCGAAGAAGTTCCAGCAGTCGATCCTCGCGCGCGTGAAGATCATGGCCGGCCTCAACATCGCGGAGAAGCGCCTGCCGCAGGACGGCCGCATCCGCCGCAAGATGGCCGGCAAGGACGTCGACATGCGTGTCGCGACGTCGCCGACGGCCGCCGGCGAGAGCGTGACCATCCGTCTGCTCGATCGCTCGAGCGTCTTGCTCGGCCTCGCCGACATCGGCTTCGCGACCGATCACCTCGAGCAGATCCGCAGCATCATCAATCGCCCGCACGGCATCTTGCTCGTCACCGGTCCGACGGGCTCCGGTAAGACGACCACGCTCTACGCGTGCATCTCCGAGATCAACTCGCCCGACATCAACATCCTCACGGTCGAGGATCCGGTCGAGTACCAGCTCGAAGGCATCTCGCAGACGCAGGTGAACTCGAAGATCGATCTGACGTTCGCGTCCGGCCTGCGCTCGTTCTTGCGCCAGGACCCCGACGTCATCATGGTCGGCGAAATTCGTGACCGCGAGACGGCCGAGGTCGCGATCACCGCGTCGCTCACCGGCCACCTCGTGTTCTCCACCGTCCACACCAACGACGCCGCCGGCGGTGTCGCACGTCTGATCGATATGGGCATCGAGCCGTTCCTCGTCGCGAGCTCGCTCGTCGGTCTGCTCGCGCAGCGCCTCGTGCGCCGCCCGTGCCGGGACTGCGCGCGCCCGGTGCGCCCGTCGCCGGAGATGCTGCGCGAGCTCGGTCTCGACCCGCAGCGCTTCTTCGCCGGTGGCTACGAGCTTCCGGCCGTGAAGGGCCAGAACCCGCCGCCCGTCGGTACGTTCCTCGAGACGGTCGGTTGCCCGGCGTGCAACCAGCTCGGCTATCGCGGCCGTACCGGCATCTACGAGCTGCTCATGGTGAACGATGTCGTGCGCCGCTTGACGCTCGAGAAGGCGGACGCCGGCACGATCCGAACCGCTGCCGTCGAGAACGGCATGGTCTCGCTGCGCTTCGACGGCGCGCGCAAGTGCATGCTCGGTCTCACCACCCCCGAAGAGGTCATGCTGATGACCGCGGAGAGCTCCGACTAATGCCGATGTACGCGTTCAAAGGCGTCTCTGCCAGCGGCAAGTCCGTCAACGGCGTGCGCGACGCGGAGTCCCCGAAGGCGCTGCGCGCGGTCCTTCGCAAGGACGGCGTGTCCGTCATGTCGTACGAGCTGTCGCGCGGCGGCAAGCAGGCGAAGGAAGCGAACGCGAAGAAGGGCGGCCTGTCGCGCGACGTCGATCTCGGCGGCATGTTCGGCGGTGTCAAGAAGACCGAGATCGCGGCGTTCACGCGCCAGATGTCGACGCTGATCAAGAGCGGCATCCCGCTCGCGGAGGCGCTCGGCGCGCTCGTCGATCAGGTCACGAACGTCCGGTTCAAGACGCCGCTGTCCGAGGTCCGGACGAACGTCAACGAAGGTATGTCGTTCGCGGATGCGCTCGCGAAGCATCCGAAGCTGTTCGACGAGCTGTTCGTCTCGATGGTCCGCGCCGGTGAGGTCGCCGGTAACCTCGACGAGGTCCTCACGCGCCTCGCCGACTTCCTCGAGTCGTCGCAGAAGCTGAAGTCGAAGATCCAGGGCGCGATGATCTATCCGATCGTCATGCTCGTCGTGGGCGTGGTCATCATGGGCGTCCTGATGGTCAAGGTGATCCCGGAGATCACCTCGATGTTCACGCAGCAGGGCAAGACGCTGCCGTGGAACACGCGCCTGCTGATCTGGTTCTCGAGCTTCATCGGCAAGAACATCCTGTGGCTGTTCCTCGGGACGGTGATCGCCATCGTCATCTTCCTCCAGTGGAAGGGCTCCAAGGACGGCAAGCCCACATGGCACAAGTTCGTGCTCGGGCTGCCGGTGCTCGGTCAGCTGATCCGCACGATCAACGTCGGTCGCTTCGCGCGCACGCTCGGCACGATGCTGCAGGCGGGCGTCCCGATGCTGCGCTCGCTCGACACCGCGAAGCAGATCATGGGCAACGTGATCCTCCAGCGCGCCGTCGAGGATGCGAAGCGAGCGGTCACCGAAGGCGAGTCGCTCGCGCAGACGCTGAAGAAGTCGGGGCAGTTCCCCGCGACGATGATCCACATGGTGTCCGTCGGCGAGAAGGCCGGCCAGCTCGAACAGATGCTCGAGCGCGTCGCCACGACCTACGAGGGCGAAGTCGACACCAAGCTCTCGCGGTTCACGGCGCTCCTCGAGCCGCTCATGCTCGTGTTCATGGGCGGCGCTGTCGCCTTCATCGTGTTCTCGATCCTGCAACCCATCATGGACCTCGGCAATCTCTCGGGCCCGAAGTGAAACTCTAGGAGAAATCAGATGCAGAACCTCAATGACCGCCTCCGCCGCCTCCGTCACCAACGCAACCGCCGCAACAAGCGAGGCATGACGCTCCTCGAGATCATGATCGTGCTCGCGATCCTCGCGCTCGTCATGGGTCTCGTCGTCGGTCCGCGCGTCATGAAGATGTTCGGCAAGTCGAAGGTCGACATCGCGCAGCTCACCGCGAAGAAGTACGCAGACGAGGCCTACCCGTCGTGGTCGACGGCGAACCCGAGCAAGAGCTGCCCGGACAAGCTCGAGGACCTCAACGAGTACATGAACAGCAAGGACATCAAGGACCCGTGGGGCAACCCGTACAAGATGCTCTGCGGCCAGAGCGCGCCCGCGGGCGTGAAGGGCATGGGCATCCTGTCGAACGGCGAGGACGGCAAGGAAGGCACGTCCGACGACGTCAAGTCGTGGGAGTAACGCACGCGTAGCTGCATCGCATGAAGCACCAGCGTCGACATAGCGCGGGCGGCATGACCGTCCTCGAGATCATGATCGTCCTCGCGATCATCGGGGCCGGCATGGTCCTGGTGCGCTCGGGCTTTCGCATGATCTCGAAGGCGGATCTCGTCGAGAACGCGACCGAGATGTCGGCGATCTTGCGGCGTGCGAATCAGCTCGCGATCGAGCACGGAGAGATGCACCGCGTCGTCTTCGACTTCGAGAAGGCGGCGTACGTCGTCGAGGTCTGTCAGGGCTCGGCGTCGATCATGCGCAACGAGAAGCTGATCAAGGATCCCGAAGAGGTCAAGGCCGCGATGGAGCGCGGCAAGCAACGGCTCGAGCAGATGCCCGAGGACGCGCTCGCGGCCGGCGATGCGGAGGAGGCCACGAAGCGCGCGACCGCGATCGCGGGTCATCACATCGCGGATCGCCAGTGCACGCCGGCGACCGACGCGATCACCGGCGACGTCAACGTCAAGAAGAAGGGATGGGCACGGCAGCTCTACAAGGACAAGGGGATCAAGATCAAACAGATCTTCGTCCAGCACCGCGACGGCGCCGTCACGAAGGATCAGGAAGCCGTCTACTTCTTCCCGACGGGCTCGGCGGAGAAGGCGGTGATCGAGCTCACCGACGGCAGCGCGGTGTTCTCGATCCTGATCCACGGGCTCACCGGCCGCGTCGAGCTGCGCGATGGCGAGATGAACAACGTCGACGACCACATGATGCGAAATGCGCTCGGCAACAAGGACGCCGAGCGCGACGCACTGGAGAGCAAATGACCCGCTCTCTTCGCCGAGGATTCACGCTGCTCGAGATCATGATCGGCCTCGCGCTGCTCGGGCTCGCGCTCACCGTGCTGCTCAAGAGCGCGGCCGGCAGCATCTTCAACGCGCGGCAAGCGCAGATGATGGGCGTCGTCACGGATCTCGCGCGCGGCAAGATGTACGACCTCGAGGAGACGCTCCTCAAGGACGGGTTCAACGAGACGGGCCTCGCCGACGCGACCGACGAGTGCACCGACTGGGAGAAGTTCGAGGACGAGGGCTGGCCGAGCGTCGAGTGGTGCGCGAAGATCGAGCAGGTCGAGCTCCCGAGCTGGGATCAGATCCAGGCGCTCGCGCAGGGCCAGGCGGCGGGCAGCGGCTCCGCGGTGGGCTCGGATGGCTCGGGCAGCGGCGGCTTCATGGACAGCGCGCTCGGCGGCATGCTCGGCATGATGGGCGGCGGGTTCGGCGGCGAGTCGGGCGACATCGAGAGCGCCACCGGCGGCGCGTTCATCCAGAGCTACTACTCGATGGTGCAGGAGGTCCTGAAGGTCTCGATCCGGAAGGTCTCGCTGTTCGTGCGCTGGGAAGTGATGGGCCGCAAGCGCGACATGCAGGTCGTCGCGTTCTTCACCGACTCGGCCTCGATGGACAAGGTGCTCCAGGGCATGGGCTCGCAAGAGCTGCCCGAGAACGGCGCGGGGTCCGGCAGCGGTAGTGGCAGTGGTAGCGGCACGGGGTCGACCGGTCGTCGAGGGAGCACGAGGGGCTCCGGAAGCGGGACCAAATGAGGACGCGCGGTCGACAGAGCGGCCTGACCCTGATGGAGGTCATGATCGCGAGCGCGGTGATGGTCATCATGATGGCCCTCGCCTGGCGCACGATCTCGAACACGGCGACGTCGAAGAAGACGTTCGAGAAGTACGAGGAGCGCAATCACGAGATCCGCATGGCGATGGGCCGCGTCGTCTCCGACTTCGAGCACGCGTACCTCTCGATGAACGAGGACACGCTCGCGTCACACCGGCGCACGATGTTCATCGCGAAGTCCGGCCGGATCCCGGACATCCGGTTCTCGACGCTCGGCCACCGCGTGCTGTGGGCGGATGCGAACGAGTCGGATCAGACCGTGATCCAGTACCTGTCGCGGTCGAGCCCGACCAACCCGGGAGCCACCGACTGGATCCGCCGCGAGCAGCGCCGGCCGTCGAACGAGCCGCCCGATGACGTCGCGTCCGAGTACGACGTGCTTTTGACCGACGTCCAGGAGGTCAAGCTCGAGTTCTGGAACTGGAGGAACCTCGAGTGGCAGGACTCGTGGGACTCGACGCAGTCCGATGGACAAAAAGGCATGCTTCCGAGCCGCGTGCGCATCACTGTCACGACCAAGGACCCCGCTGGCAACGAATACAAGGTCTCCACGCAGGCACGGATCATGATGCAGGAACAGCTCACCTTCGGTCCGGCAGCATGAACGCGGCAAAGCACATCTGGACGGTTCTGACCACGCCCCGGTCCCTGGGGCGGGGCCCCGTGCGTCCGATGTCGAAGAAGCGCCGCCAGCGCCGCCGGGGCATCGCGATCGTCACCGTGATGCTCGCGGTCTCGTTCATCATCGTGCTGTCGAACCAGTTCGGCGGGTCGACGAACATCGACATGATCGCGGCTGCGAACTATCGCGATCAGATGCGTTCGCACTTCCTGGCGCGGAGCGCGTCGAACCTGTCCGAGCTGGTCATTCGCCTGCAGCAGCGCATCGACAACACGCAGCAGCTGCGCGACATGGGCATCCAGATCACCGACTTCGCCGACCAGGTGCTGCTCGCGTTCTGTGGCAGCTCGGAGGAGGTGATGGCCGCCGTCGGCTTCGATTCGACGACGACGCGCGGCCTCGGCGCCGACATCGGCACGTGCGGCATCAACGGCACGATCACGACCGAGGACGACAAGATCAACATCAACTGCGCGAACGCGAGCGCGAGCGTCGCGGAGTCGATCCGCCAGACCGTGTACTCGCTCGTGTACTCGCCCGCATACGACCCGATCTTCGAGGAGGAAGACGCGGAAGGTTATCGCCGCGACCGGCAGAAGCAGGCCGATGCGATCGTCGACTACGTCGACACCAACACGTATCGCGGCTCCGACTCGCGCAGCGGCGCGATGGAGGACTACGGCTACGAGAACCTCAAGGATCAGTACAAGGCGAAGAACAACTACATCGACACGATCAGCGAGCTGAAGCTCGTGCGCGGCGTCGACGATCGGTTCTGGACCCTGTTCGGCTCCTCGTTCACCGCGTACGGCGGCTGCAAGGTCAACCTGTCGGCGCTGACGAACACGCCGCTGATCGTCGCGCTCCTCCAGGCCTCGGCGAAGAACGGAAACGATCCGATCTTCCAGCAGCCGCAGAAGCTGTGGCTGCTCGCGAGTCTCGTGGCGAAGGCGAAGCAGTTCGGCATGACGTTCCAGAACATCAACGAGTTCGTCGAGTTCGTGAAGGACCCGCGCAAGCAGCTCGGCGCGCTCGCGGGCGAGACGTCGATGGCGGGCAGCGCCGCGAACGCCGCGATCAACGCGGGCATCCCGGGCCTGTCGTCGAGCGAGCCGATCGGCATGGAGCTCGACGCCGGCAAGCTGGGCTCCGTCGCGATGACGGGTCCGCGCCGCACGTATCGCGTCGAGGCGTGGGGCGAGATCGAACGCAAGCAGAAGGGTCCCGACGGATCGCCGGTGTTCCCGCCGATCCGCTCGACGATCACGAGCGTGTGGGACACGCGAATGGTTCCGCAGAATGCACGTAAACCTCCGCAGCCGAGAGGCGGCTGGGTCTACATGAGGGAAAACTGATATGGCGAGTCGCGTCTTTGCCGTCGATCTGGGCGCGTGGAGTGTCAAGCTGGTCATCGCCAGCCCGGGCATTCGCGGGGCCATGCCACTGGCTGTCGTCGAGCGGCTGGTTCCGCCGGGCGACGAGCCCTCCGAGACCCGCGCGAAGGCTGTCCTCGCGCAGTTGATCCAGGAGCTCCGGCTCAAGGACGACACGGGCTACATCGGCGTCTACGGCGACCAGGTGTTCACGCAGGTGCTCGAGTTCGGCTTCAAGAACCTGCGCCGCACAGAGCTCGAGAAGGCCGTCGGCAACGAGCTCGAAGGCGTCGTCCCCGTCGATCTCGAGGACATGGTCTACGCGTTCGAGCAGATTCCACAGCCGCCCGCGCACGCAGCGGGACCGGTGCCCGGCGCCACGCACGGGCGCGTCGCGCCTGCGACGGAGGGCATGCGCGTGCTCACGTACGCGATGCGCAAGGATCGCGCGGAGCACCTGATCTCGCTCGGTGCCGAGTGCGGCTTCGAACCTCGCGGCGTGCTGCCGTGCGGCGGCGCGGCGGCCAAGCTCGTCGGGCACGTGCCGTCGCTCGCGCAGGCGCGCACCGATGGTGCGGTCGCGGTGATCGATATCGGCCACGAGCGCACCGACGTCATCATCGTCGCGCAGGGCAAGGCGATCTTCTCGCGCAGCATCGCGCGCGCGGGCAAGCACGTCACCGACGCGATCATGAAGCACTGGAAGCTTCCGTGGGTCGACGCCGAGCGCGCGAAGCACTCCGATGGCTTCGTCGCGTCGAACGCCGAGCCGGCGACGTCCGACGCGTGGGCGCGCATCCACCACGTCACGATCAGCGAGATCGCGCCGTTCGCCCGCGACATCCGCCAGACGCTTGCCGCATGTCGCGCGAAGACTGGCTTCATGCCGATCGCGGCGTTGCTCGTCGGCGGCGGTGCGCGACTCAAGGGCCTCGCGTCGTACCTCGGCGAACAGCTGCAGATTCCGACGTGGCGACCGTCGCAGGATGACATCGTCGCGCTCGCCGGTCCGCGCCTCGGCGCCGACGCGACGAGCCTGCCGATCGACTCGGCGGCGATGACCGTCGGCATGGCGTACGACTGCGCCGGCGGGCGTCCGATGTTCGATCTGCGCAGCGGCGATCTCGCGGTGAAGATGGACCTCGGCTTCCTTCGCCAGAAGGCCGTGCCCCTCGGCGCCGCGCTGATCGCGGTGTTCGCGTTCGCCGCCGGCAGCGCGTATGCCGACCTCTATCGCCTGAAGAAGGCCGAGAAGATCCTCGCGCAGCGCCTCGCGAACGACTCGCAGGAGGTGTTCGGCGAGGCGAGGTCGGCGAAGGCGGTGCTCGCATCGAACGGGCCCGGTGGCGGCGCGGCCGGCGGGTTCTCGCCGCTGCCGAAGGCGAGCGCGTACGACATCCTCCTCGAGATCAGCGCCCACGTTCCGCCGAAGGACAAGATCACGCTCGACATCGATCAGATCCAGATCGATGACCAGAAGATCGACATCAGCGGAACGACGAGGACCGCTGAAGGCATCGACAGCCTCGTCACCGAGCTGAAGAAGATCGAATGCTTCAAGGACGTCAATCGCGGTCCGACGGATACACAGGCCGACGGCACCAAGAAGTTCAAGCTCACCATCCCCACCGCGTGCATGTGAGGTAGCCGATGTCGAACATCTCCGAACGTGCTCGTGATTTCTGGGACCGCATCTCGCCGCGCGAGCGAGGCATGGTCGTCATCCTCGGCGTGTGCGTGCCGATCATTCTCGCGATCTGGCTCGGCCTCAACATCCACGACGGTCTCGTCGCGAAGGAGGCGAACAACGAGCAGATGCGCAAGGCGCTCAACGTGCTCGCCGACCTCAAGGCACGCGGCCCGTCGACGCCGACGGACGACGTCGTCGCGACGATGGGCACCGAGCCGCTCAGCCTCGACACCTACCTCACCAACGCGGCGCAGAAGGCGGGCTTCACGCTGAAGGGGACGACGCCGCGCAGCCCGGTGCCCAAGAACGGCTTCGTCACGAACTCGGTGTCGTGCACGGTCTCGGACCTCACGATCGATCAGATGAAGAAGTTCCTCCAGGAGATCGAGAGCGCGTCCAAGGTCGTGGTCGTCACGCGCCTCGACATTCGCCGCGACTTCCGCGACAAGGAGAAGCTCGACGCGACGCTCGAGGTCTCGACCTACTCGAAGGAGCCGCCGCCGAAGGGCGAGAGCGGCTCGGGTAGCGCGGAGAAGAAGAGCTAGTCATGGCCAAGGTCTCGCTTCCACAGCTGGGTCCGCGCACGAAGAAGATCGTCAAGATCGCCGGCTTCGTCGTGCTCGCACTCGTCACGTTCGTGTTCGCCCTGCAGCTGACGTTTCCGTACAACCGCGTGAAGGACAAGATCATCGAGGGGCTCGCGTCGAAGTACGACGTGACCATCTCGAGCGTCGATCGCGGCTTGATCCCCGGCCGCGTCACGTTCAACGCGGTCACGCTGCGCACGCGTCCGACCAAGGCGGACGAGGTGGCGACGACGTTCTTCATCAAGAAGCTCGAGGTCGATGCGGGCATCTTCGCGTTGATCGGCGGCACGGCCTCCGTCGATATCGACGCGGAGATCGGCCCGGGCCACATCCGCGGCAGCGTCGCGATCTCGAAGGGCGGAACCGAGATCGACATGGAAGGTGTCGACCTGCCGTCGGCGATGCTGCCGATGCGCGAGCTGATCGGTCTCCCGATGTCCGGAAAGATCGCGTTCGACGTGAAGCTGAACCTGCCCAACGAGAAGGCCAAGTCCGGCAAGACGTCACCGAACTGGCAGAAGGCGAAGGGCGCGTTCGCGTTCGATTGCGCGAGCAACTGCACGTTCGGCGACGGCAAGACGAAGCTGCGTCCCAAGCTGAAGAACGCACGCAGCCAGGCGTTCGCCGCCGACGGCATCGACTTCGGCAAGGTCAACGTGACCTCGATGCACGCGCACGTCACGATCAAGAACGGCATCATGGAGCTCGATAAGTTCGACACGAAGTCCGAGGACGGCGAGCTCCATGTCGACTTCCAGGTGACCCTCGCGCCGCAGTTCGACGACGGTATGGTCGCGGGCTGCCTCCGGTTCAAGGGCAGCGAGACGCTGCTGAAGAACGAGCCGCGCACGCACGCCGCGCTCTCGACGACGGGCGCCAACCTCGGCCCCGACGGCCTGTTCCACATCCGCCTCGACGGCACGTTCAAGGCGATGAAGCGGCTCGCGCAGACGTGTGGTCCCGCGCTCCAGGGCAACATGGATGATCCCGGATCGACGCGCGACTCGCGCCCGAACCTGACGGTGACTCCGCCCGAGGACAAGGGCTCGAGCGACCACAACATCAAGACGGTGACGCCGCAGATCAACCCGCCTCCGCCGACGGTGCCGGTCGCCGATGCGGACGCCACGCCGCCGCCGGGCCCGGTCAACGAGCAGAACGGCAGCGCGGGCTCGGGCTCCGCCGGCTCGGGCTCTGCCGGTTCGGGCTCTGCCGGCACCGTCGAGCCGACGCCGCCGGGCGAGCCGCTACCGCCGGGCGAACAACCCGGCGCGAACGGAAGCGCCGGCACCGAGCATCAGTAGTCCGGGCATCACGGGCCGAGGCCGACCCACGTCGAGCCGTCGTCGCCGTGCTCGCGCTTCCAGATCGGGACGCTCTCCTTGAGCCGCTCGATCATCTGCCGGCACGCGTCGAACGCCTCGGCGCGATGCGGCGCGGCGGCCGCGATCACGACCGCGAGATCGCCGACGGCGAGCGAGCCGATCCGATGCTCCACGGCGAGGCGCGCCGACGGAACCTCGCGCTCGATGCCCTCGATGATTCGCGTCATCTCCTTCGTCGCCATGCCGGCGTACGCGGAGTAGTCGAGGCGCACGACTCTCTTGCCGCGCGCATGATCGCGCACCATGCCGGTGAACGTCACGATGCCGCCCATACCGGGCCCGCTGACCGCGGCGACGACGCGATCGAGCGACAGCGGCGTCTCGAGCAGCAGCACGTGCCGGCCGCCGCCCGCGACCGGCGGGATCAGGGCGACCTCGTCGCCGTCGGACAGCTCCTGATCGTCGTCGGCGAAGTCCTGGTTCACCGCGACGCGGAACTTCGTGCGCAGCGTCGCGATCGGCTCGTGCTTCTGCGCGAGCGCCGCGACCGCGTCGCGAACGCGCGCGCCGCCGGGGAGCTCGAGCGCTTCCTCGTCGATGCCGAGACGCTCGCGAAACACCGCGAAGTACAGCACCGTGACGCGCATGACTCGCAGCATAGCTGCATCACGGCGCTCGATCAGCAGGCTCAATCGCCGAAGCAGGCGACGACGGCGGCCGAGCAGCCGGAGGGCGGACCACTCTGTCCCTGACAGAACTGCGCGTCGGTCTGCGCGTCGAACGCGGCGGCGCAATCGAGGACCTGATCGACGGTCGCGGAGCAGCCTTCCTTGACGAGGAACTCGTTATCGGTGCAGTCCGAGGCTTCGATGCCGATCGTCAGGGTGACGCCGTCACCGCAGTCGATGGTGCGCGTCGGGAACTCGGCGCGCGCGTCGTTGCACACGGCGACGAGCTCCGAGTCCGACAGCGTCGAGATCACCTTGCTGCCCTCGATGCCGCTGCCGCCGCTGCCGCCGCCACAACCGAACGCTGCGACCGCGAGTCCTACACAAAGCTTGGTCAGATGTTGCATGCGACGACGATCGATCATTGCCGACCGTCCGTGGGGTAGCCATGCGGTACAAATGAACGATGCCAAGGCTTGCCGCGATCTCACTGGCACTCGTCGCGTGCGGTGACTCCGCGCAGAGCGCGATCGACGCCGCCCGCAGCGACACGGGAAGCGGCGGCGATGCGAGCGACGCCACGCCAATCGACTTTGGCTCGCTCGCGCTCGAGGAGTGGACGTGGATCGACGTGCCGGGGATGGTGTGCGGCAACGGAACCGCGACCGGCATCGCGATCAACCCCACGCATCGCTCGAACAAGCTGATGCTGATGTTCGAGGGTGGCGGTGCGTGCTGGGAGGCCGCCGCTTGCTACGGCATCTTGCTGCCGATGCCGACGGCGAGCCACCTCGACGGCTTCGACGAGAACACGTTCGCCGGCGTTCGCCCGCAGCTCTTCGACAACATCTGGGCGTTCCAGCGCGACGAGCCGGCGAGCCTGTTCGCCGACGCGACGTGGGTGTTCGTGCCGTACTGCACGGGTGACCTGCACGCCGGTACCCGCGAGAACGTGTACACGGCGCTGAACCAGTCGCGCACGATGCACCACAAGGGCGCGATGAACGTCGACGCGATGCTGGCGCGCATCGACGACTACGCGTTCTCCGAGCTGTTCGCG
Organism: uncultured Kofleriaceae bacterium; assembly: GCA_964617845.1. Taxonomy (GTDB): domain Bacteria; phylum Myxococcota_A; class Polyangia; order Haliangiales; family Haliangiaceae; genus JABFXX01. The sequence continues at coordinate 60,088 of CAZUAR010000006.1, forward strand.
ATCGGCATCTCGGCCGGCGGCTACGGCGTGCAGCTCAACTGGGACCGCATCGCGGCCGCGTTCCCGGACGTGACCACGCACGTGTTCGCCGACGGCGCGCAGATGGTGCCGATCGAAGGCGGTCGCTGGGGCACGATGAACAGCGTGTGGGCCCCACGGTATCCGAGCGGCTGCACCGATTGCGCGGCCGCGTTCGACAACACCGCGAAGCACTGGCGCTTGGCGCACCCGGCCACGGGTGGTCGCTACGGCCTCACGAATTCGCTGCAGGACGGAACGCTGTCGCTGTTCTTCGGCTACACGGCGCAGGACATGAAGACGCAGTCGCTGATCATCGGCAACGCCATGACGGGTGACAACGCCGCGCTGATGGTCGACGACAACTCGCACACGATGCTCGGCACGCCGAACAAGATGACGTCGATGGGGACGAGCGTGCGTGGGTTCATCGAGGCGTGGGCGCGCGACGGCGCGGAGTTTGTTACCGTCGGGCCCTGACGCCCATGGCCCACAGTGACGACGCGAGTCACCTGAAGCAGCTGTTCGCCGCGATCAAGGTGGTGATCCGCAAGATCCCGAAGGGCAGCGTCGCGACCTACGCGCAGGTCGCCGAGCTCGCGGGCATCCCGAACGGCGGACGCATCGCGGCGGCGTGCCTGAAGACGAGCTCGCCGAGCGACCAGCTGCCGTGGCAGCGGGTGGTCGGCAAGGCGGGACCGCTCCGCGGCCGGATCGCGATTCACGATCCGGTCGGCGCTGCGATCCAGCGGCAGCTACTAACGGACGAGGGCGTCGAGATCGGAGAGTCCGGTCTCGTCGCCCTCGATGAGTACGGCTGGTTGATCGCGTCGAAGAAGAAGCGATCGACTAGAGCCGGATCAGGCCGCGGCGCATCGCCTCGACGACAGCCTCGGTCCGGGTCGAAGCGCCGAGCTTCATCATCACGCCGTTGACGTGGAACTTTGCCGTGTGATCGCTGATGCCGAGACGATCGGCGATCAGCTTGTTCGACAGTCCCTCGGACAACAGCTGGACGACTTGCTTCTCGCGCTCCGTCAGCTCGCCACGTCCCTTGGTCGGGGTCGTGTTGCTGTTCGCGGGGGCGACAGCGGGCTGGTTCGGAACGAGACTCTCGGCGAGTGCGGTATCCAGCACCGTCAGGCCGCTGCGAACAGCGGCGAGTGCGGCGTGGATGCCGGGTCCGACTTGATCGCGCAGCACGACGCCGCGTGCACCAGCCGCGATGGCGGGCGCTACATCAGCCTTGTCGCCAACCACGGCGACGACCGGCATCGATAGCGTGCGGAGCTCGGTGAGCCGCGCCAGAGTCTTCCCGGCGTCGACCCCCGCATCCCACAACGCCACCTCCGCACGGTCTCGGTCGACCACATCGATCGATCCGAGCTGCTCGAGCAAGCTCGAGACGCCGGCCCGCAGGAGCGGGTCATCGGTCAAGAGCGCGACCTTGATCGGGTCGCTGACCGCGGCGATGGGAAGGGCAGGATTGCGAGTCATGATTTTCCTCGGTTCTCACGACCACGTCCGAACCCGGCGCATGCCGGGCGCGCAGCACCACCACGGGTGCGTCGGCAACGAGAAGCCTGACGTGAACGTTAGGGTCTTAGGTGAGCACGAAGAACGTGCAGGTCAACCCTGCCTGGACAGGCAGCCCCGGGATCCTTCCCTGTCGGTTTGGTTAGCAGGCGAGCCGTCAGCTCACTGATTTTCCGTCGAGAACCTCGCCGATCGTCGGATGTATTCGCGTGGAGCCGCGGAGCAAGGTGAAACGGCAAAGGACTGTTTCACGGCTCGAACAAGAAGGTTCCTCATGGCTGCTCCCGCTCTGATTGCTCTCGATAACGCTCTCGCCGACGCGGTCAAGGCCGTCGGCCCCTCGGTCGTGCATGTCGCGCGCGGCCACCACCAGGGAGGCACCGGCATCGTCTGGGCGACCGACCTCGTCATCACGTCCAACTTCCACACCCCCGACAAGACCCGCGTCGGCCTGCCGACCGAGGACGGCGAGCTCGATCTTCGCGACGCCGAGGTCATCGGCCGCGATCCGGGCACCGACGTCGCGCTGCTCCGCGTGACCGGCGGTGGTCTCACCCCCGCCACGTTTCGCGCGATCGATGACCTCTCGGTCGGCAACCTCGCGCTCGCGATCGGTCGCCCCGGTCGCACCGCGCGCGCATCGCTCCGCGCGATCGGCGTGCTCGGCCCCGAGGTCGAGACGCCGCACGGCGGCACGCTCGATCGCTACCTCGAGAGCGATCGCCAGATCCCGCGCGGCTTCGCGGGCGGCCCGCTCGTCACGCCTGACGGCAGCGTCCTCGGCATGAACACGCGGACCTTGATCCGCGGCGCGGACCTCGCGGTGCCGACGGCGACGCTCCAGACGGTGGTCGCCGAGCTGCTCGCGCACGGCGGCATTCGCAAGGGCTACCTCGGTGTCGGCGCGTTCCCCTCGAAGCACGGCGCGATCATCGCCTCGCTCGAGGACGATGGACCCGCGGCGAAGGCCGGCGTGATCGTCGGCGACATCATCACCGAGGTCGACGGCGAGGCGGTCACGAGCCCGGACACGCTGCGCTCGGTGCTCGCGTCGCGCCCCGACAGGACCGTGAAGGTCGTGCTCCTCCGCGGCGGGGCGCGCACGGAGCTCGACGTCGCGATCGGAAGCCGCTCGTGATCGTCGAGGACCGGACCGACGGCATCTACTCGCCGCCGCCGCCCGCGCGCGTCGACGAGGCAGAGATCATGGACGCGTACTCGCGCGCGGTGATCGCGGTCGTCGAGAGGGCAGGGCCCGCGGTGGTCAGCATCGAGCTCGCGGGTTCGCGCGGCCAGCACGCGGGTGCGGGCTCGGGCTTCGCTGTCACGCCGGACGGCTACGTGATGACGAACAGCCACGTCGTCGACGGCGCGAAGAAGATCAAGGTCAACACGCCCATCGGCGAGACCGTCGAGGCGCGCGTCGTCGGCAACGATCCCGCCACCGACCTCGCGCTCGTGAAGATCGAGGCGAGCGCACTCGCGCCCGGCGCGTACCTGTCGATCGATGGCGCCGTCGCGCCGCGCGTCGGCCAGCTCTCGGTCGCGATCGGTAACCCGCTCGGCTTCGAGTCGACGGTGTCGACGGGCGTGGTGTCCGCGCTCGGACGCAGTCTGCGCGGCAAGGGCAATCGCCTGATCGACGGCGTCATCCAGCACACTGCGCCGCTCAACCCGGGCAACTCCGGCGGTCCGCTGCTCGACGGCACCGGACGCGTGCTCGGCGTCAACACCGCGATCATCGCGCGCTCGCAAGGCATCGGCTTCGCGGTCGCGGTCGAGACGGCGGCGTGGGTGCTCGGCGAGCTGCTGCAGCACGGCCGCGTGCGGCGCGCCTGGCTCGGCGTCGGCGCGATCCGCCGCCCGCTCGATCGCCGCCTCGCGTACCACCACGGGCTCGGGCGCGCGGCGGTCGAGATCCAGTCGATCGACGCGAACAGCCCCGCGGCGCGCGCGGGACTTCGCGATGGCGACCTGATCGTCCGGTTCGCGGACAGAGCGATCGAAGGGATCGACGAGCTCCATCGCGCGCTGCGCAGCTGGCCCGCGGGAACGCCCGCGCAGGTCGTCGTGATCCGTCGCGGCATGCGCACGACGATCGAGATCACGCCGACGATGGCTGTCTAGGAGTCCGTAGGCCGTAGCCCTTCGGGCCACGTCTGCGGCCTCGCAGGCTCGGCTTAGCGCTGCCCCACGCCGATGCGCGGCGCCGGCTGCTCGATGCGGATCGGCTCCACGCGCGGCGGCATCTGCGCCTGGCCGCCGCCGGCGATCGCGGCGCCGACGAGCGCTCCGCGCACCCAACCCATGGCGCCTTCTCCCGCGCCGCCGGTGATGTGCTCGAGGGACTGGGGATCGATGGTGGTGAATTCCATGCCGGCTGACCGAGCAACGGGCGGGCCACGCTCAAGTCGGCGTCCTCACACACTTTGCAACGCTCGCCGATGACTCCCGAGAGCGACAGCTCGTATGGTGCGGGCGACATGACGCGCCCGTGGACCACCCTCGCGAGCGCGCCTTCCTCCGACGGCGTCCTCGAGCTCCGGCGCCGCGGCGATCGCGACTATCTGATCACCGTGGGCGGGCGCGTGTTGATGAACAGCTTCGCGCGCGCCTCCGAGGAGGAGCTCGCTCGACTGGCTCTCTCGCGCACCACCCGGCGCGTGCTGATCGGCGGGCTGGGCATGGGCTTCACGCTGCGCGCGGCGCTCGACGTGGTGCCGCGGGATGCGAGCGTGGTCGTCGCCGAGCTCAACCCGGTGATCGTCGAGTGGTGCCGCGGCCCGCTCGCCGAGGCGACGCGGAACGCGGTCGACGATCCGCGCGTGCGCGTCGAGATCGGTGACGTCGCGCGCGTGATCGCGACCGCCGCGCCGGCGAGCTTCGACGCGATCGTGCTCGATCTCTATGAAGGGCCGAATGCGCAGAGTCAGCGCCGCGACGATCCGTTCTACAGCGCGGCGGCGATCGAGATGCAGCGCGCAGCCCTCGCGCCCGGCGGTGTGCTCGCGGTGTGGTCCGAGGATCCGGATGCCGCCTACGCGAAGCGCCTCGGTGGCGCGCTACGCGTGACCACGCACTCCATCACCGCCGGCGGAAGCGGCGGTCGCAAGCACGTCGTCTATCTCGGGCGTCGCGCGTAGCGAACGGACCGCGCTCAGTCCATCGGCGCCGCGGCGCCCGCGAGCGTGTTGTCGATCACCATCGGATCCACGCCGAGAGACTCGGCGAGGTCGAACAGCACCGTCAGCTCGCGTGGCTCGACGACACCGTCGGCCGCCGCGACGATCGTCGCGTGCTGCACGAGCTGCGCGCGGCCGGTGAACGAGACCTTCGCCCTCGCCTCGACGAGCTTGTCCGCGAGCTCCTTCTCGATGACGGCGAGGTCATCGGGAATGTCGACGTTCTTCGCACCGAGGAGCGCGCGCAGCGCACGCAGCTCGGTGGGCGCGATCTCGCCGTTGGCCGCGGCAACCTTGACGCCCGCGCAGAACAGCACGCGGCGCATGAGGGCCGAGTTCTCGTCGGTCTTGTCCTCGAGGTACGTCGGCTCCATCACCGCGAGGTCGCCCTCCACGATGCGCTCGAGCTCGTCGGTGTCGATCGCGTTCTCGATGGTGTGCCCGGTCGCACGCGCGAACGCCTGCGAGCGCGCGAACGCGAGCAGCGCCCGAACGCGCAGCGGGCTGTACGGATGCGTGTCGAAGCAATCGAGCACGCGATCCTCGTGACGCTCGTCCGCGAGCGCGGCGGGGGCCGCGTGCAGCGCGTCGATCTGCGACGTGAACGCCGCGAGGTCCGGCTGGATCGCGCTCGAGCCGAGGCCGCTCGCGAGCTTGAGCAGCGCATACGCCGCCGGCTCGACCGCACCCGCACAGGCAACGCCTGCACGATCCGCGGTCACCTCGGCGGCGCGGCACCACAGGTACAGCTTCAGCGACACGGGCCGCGAGACGAACCGGCCACCGACATCCTCGAGCGTCGCCGTCGAGGGCATCGGGATCGCGAAGTGATCGAACGCCGCGTGGCCGAGCTCGTGGCCGATGACGAAGCGAAGCTCCGCATCGTCGAACGTCTCGATCATGCGCGACGAGAGGCCGATGATGATCGGTCCGGACACGCTGCGCGTGCAGTAGGCCTGCATGTACGCATCGCGCTCGACGTAGAGCTCGACGGGCTTGTCGTAGCCGAGCACTTCGCGACACGCGGCCAGCGACCGGTGCACGCCGGGCGCCATGCCGCGCGTGATGCGCAGCGCGCCGCTGAGCAACGAGCGACGCGTGCGCAGGCCGTAGCCGCTCGTCAGCTTGTCGATCTTCTTCAGCGCGTGTTGCACGCCCCAGTCTTCGACGAGCTCGGCGCGCAGCGCCTTGTCGCGTCTCGACTGGATGTCGTCGAGGTTCGCGGCCACGACTAGCTCAGGTACTTGAGCGAGATGACCTCGATGATCCGGTCGGCGAGGGCGTCATCGATCTTGAGGATGCGCTTCATCGCCTCGAGCATCTCTTCTTCGCCCTCGTCGATGTCGCCGCTCGACATCGCGATGTCGACGGCCAGCACGAACGCCTTCTTGCGAATGGCGTCGCTCTGGATGTCGTTGAGCACGACGAGCGAGCTCTTCATGTCGCGGTTGTGCTTGTGCGCGATCTTGATCGACTGGTCGATCGCCTTCTGGAACTCCTGCCCGTCCATGTCGCGGAACTCGGGCAGCGTGTTCGCGTAGGCGCGGATCACGTCGTCCTCGCCGTCGTCGATGGTGCCGTCGGCGGCCGCCATGCAGAAGATCGAGTGGAGCAGCAGAACGTCGTCAGTCGGCTTCTTCGCCGGCTCTTTACCAAGGAACTTTCCGAGCAGACCCATAGCAATCCTCCCTCTAAATCGAGGCGAGGACGGTACCAGCTATTTCGTCGGGACGTCCGGCTTCACCTGGATGAACAGCTCGTCCAGCTGCTTCTTGCTCACTCCCGTCGGGCAGTCGGTCATGAGGTCCGAGCCCTTCTGCGTCTTCGGGAAGGCGATCACGTCGCGCATGAACTCGGCCTGCGTCATCAGCATGCTCAGGCGATCGAGGCCGAACGCGATACCCCCGTGCGGCGGCGGTCCGAACTTGAAGGCGTCGAGGAGGAACCCGAACTTCGCGCGCTGATCCTCTTCGCTGATGCGCAGCGCCTTGAACGCGCGCGCCTGCAGCTCGCTGCGATGGATACGAATCGATCCACCGCCGACCTCGACGCCGTTGAGCACGAGGTCGTACGCGCGCGCCAGCACCTGGTGCGGAGCGGTCTCGAGCTTGTCCTCGTCCTCGACGCGTGGCGACGTGAACGGATGGTGCGCCGCCGCGATCTCGTTGGTCGCGTCATCGACCTCGAACAGCGGCGGGTCGGTGAGCCACATGAACTGCCACTCGCCTTTGCGAATCAGGCCGAGCTTGTCGCCGAGGTGGAGGCGGATCGCGCCGAGGCACGTGTTCGCGACCTTCGCCTTCTCGGCGACGAAGATCAGCGTGTCGCCCGGCACGGCCTGGGCGATGCGGTTGACCTCGTTGCGCGCGTCGTCGCTGAAGTTCTTCGCGAACGGCGCCTGCCACACGCCGCCCTCCTGCACGCGCGCGAACGCGACGCCCTTCACGCCGAACGACTTCGCGAAGTCGGTCAGCCCGTCGAGCACGGCGCGCGAGAGCTTCTCGGCCGGTCCGGGGATGCGCAGGCACTTCACGATGCCGCCACCGGCGACGACGCTCTCGAAGATCTTGAAGCCGCTCTTGCCGCTCGGCGCGCTGACGTCGCACAGGATCAGATCGCAGCGGAGGTCCGGCTTGTCGACGCCGTACTTGTCCATCGCCTCGGCGTACGTCATGCGGCGCAGCGGCAGCTGGAGCTCGACGCCGAGCACCTCGCGCCACAGCGTCGACATCAGGCCCTCCATCGTCGACTGGAGGATCTGCTCGTTCACGAACGACATCTCGATGTCGATCTGCGTGAACTCGGGCTGGCGCTCGTTGCGCAGATCCTCGTCGCGGAAGCAGCGCACGATCTGGAAGTAGCGCTCGTAGCCCGCGACCATCAGCAGCTGCTTGAAGATCTGCGGCGACTCGGCGAGCGCGTAGAAGTTGCCCGGGTTGAGGCGCGACGGCACGAGGAAGTTGCGGGCGCCGCCCGGCGTGTACTTCACCATGAACGGCGTCTCGATCTCGAGGAAGCCGTTGGCCCCGAGGAAGTCACGCGTCGTGCGCGTGATCTTCGACCGCATGATCAGGTTCTTCTGCAGCCGCGGGCGGCGCAGATCGAGATAGCGATACTTGAGGCGCAGCGAGTCGTTCGTGTCGACGTCGTCCTCGATCGCGAACGGCGGCGTCTCGCTCTTCGAGAACACCTCGAGCGAGTCGACCCACACCTCGATCTCGCCGGTCGCGAGCTTCGCGTTGACGTTGCCGCCGCGCGAGCGGACCTCGCCGGTGATGCCGATGCACCACTCGTTGCGCAGCGCGCCCGCCGCCTCGGCGGCCGCCGCGTTGAAGCCACGGTCGAACACGAGCTGCGTGATGCCCTCGCGATCCCGGAGATCGACGAACACGGCCCCGCCGTGATCTCGATACGTCTTCACCCAGCCGGTCAGGACGACCTTCTTGCCGACATCGGCAGCCCGGAGGGCTCCGGCAGAGTGGGTTCGGGTATTCGCAGACAGAAACGCGCTCATCGATCTCTCCTAGGCCGCGCACGATAGCGCAACGCGGCAGATCCCGGTGCGATCTGCACCCCTCGCACCCTCCACATCTGTGTTTTCCTAGTAGTTGCGATCAGATCCGATCCCTCTATCCACAAGGAATTTGATCCATCGCGAAGCGCCGCGTTAGCATTTTCTTGTTGGCGGGGCGGTCGGTTGGCGGGGTTGCAACCCACCGGGTTTCGGCGAGCGGATTGCTAGCCACGACGGGTGAGCTGCGCGCTTTTCAGAGACCAACGCACGAATCTACTGATGTGCTTCAATAACAGGAGTCCTCGTTGAGCGAAGCCTTGCCGCTAACCCCAGCCGCACCCTGCGCCGATCCTTGCGCTGGCCTCATCTCCAGCAGCGAAGGAACCAGTCGCGCGGTCGGGCTCGTCGAGGCGATGCGCCGCGCGCGCAAGGGCACGCAGCCCACGCCCACCGAGATCACCGAAGCCCAGGACTCGCTCGAGCGCCGCATCCGCGCGCACATGTCCAAGGGCCGCGTCGCGGTCACGCTGACCGACAACCGCTACACGATGATCTCGGTCCGTCGCATCGCGCGCGAAAAACGCTACGAGGTCCGCCTCCACCACATGTTCGCCGACGCGGATCCGGTGATCACCCGCGCGCTCGCCCGCTACATCGCCGACAACGACGCCGACGCCTCGCGCGTCCTGGGCGACTTCATCGACGACAACGCCGGCCACGTCCGCGGCCGCGCCCGCAAGACGCCGACGCAGGTCATCTTCACCGCCGGCGAGCACCACGACCTCCGCCAGATCTTCGACGAGCTCAACGAGCGCTACTTCGACAACAAGATCGACGCGGCGATCACCTGGGGCCAGCGCACTGGCCGCCCGCGCCGGCGCAACTCGATCAAGATGGGCAGCTACTCCGTCGAAGATCGGCTCATCCGGATTCACCGCTCCCTCGATCGTGCCTTCGTGCCCCGCTTCTTCGTCGCGTGGATCGTCTTCCACGAGATGCTCCACCAGGTGCACGACATCCGCGTCAAGAACGGCCGTCGCGAGTTCCACTCCAAGGAGTTCCTCGCCGACGAGGCCCAGTTCGAGCACTACGACCAGGCGCGGATGTGGGAGAGGCAGCACCTCGACGCCCTCCTGACGTACTGACCAACACGATCTCTCGGTCGCTAGACGTCCGAATCGCAAGGCGGCCTCCGCTGTGGCTGCACAACTCGCGCAGCACTGTCACGCGCGCCTCACCGACCGGCCCGACCTTCCGCGTCACGAAGAATTCATGATCGCTCCGACGGAGAATTGCCTATTCTCCAAGACGGAGGGATGGGAATGGACAAACTTCGCCGGCCACCGCGCGCGAGCGGACGCTACGTGATCGTCGTCGACGATGAAGCTCCCCGGCGCGACCAGCTGATCGATCGCCTCGTCGCCGCGGGCCTCACGCCGCTGGCCCCCAAGACACCGCTCGACTCGTTCGAGCTGCTCTCGCGCACCGAGCCCGAACACCCGGTGCTCGTCGCGCCATCGTTCAGCGAAGCCGTCGCGGACACCTATCCCGGCTTCGACACGCACGACATCACCGACGATGTCGACGACACGGTCTCGCGCGCGATCGCCTCGATCACCCCGCAGAGCGCGTAGGCCCGAGCGCGATATTCACGAGCCCGCTGGTCGGTACGAGCTCCATCGGCTTGCCGACCGCCTCGGTCACCTTCTTCAGCGCCGGCCCGAGCAGCGGCTCGCGGAACACGCTCGTCGCGAGCCACAGCCGCCGATACCCGAGCGAATGCGCGTGCTGATAGACGTCGAGGAGCACGCTGGCCAACGACGCCTCGTCGGCGAGCTGCGCGAACACGCGCTGCAGGCTCTCGATGATCGCGCCGTCGCCGTCTCGCCGGCGCATCGTGGCCATCCACACGGGGAAGCTCTGCTCGAACGGATCGCTGGGTTCGAGCGCGCGGAAGCCAAGGACCAGGGCCGCGTCCGGTGGATCGACGAACATGGTCAGATCGGCGGCGGCGATGTTCAGCCGGCTCGTTCCGTGGACGAACGTGCATCCGTTCTCGAGCTGCTGGCGTTGTACGAAGCGTGTCCAGTTCATGTGGTTCCTCATGGCGGGCGCCTATCCGCGACCGCGGAGCGCGGTTGCTCGAAAAATCGCGCGATTCGCTATCTCCACATCGCGAGAACCGCCTCGGCGGAGCGGATATCTGACCCATCGCCTGCGTCGGAGAAGTCGGGCTCGATCACGTGGACCGGGCCTTCGAGCACGGCGCGGCCCGTGACGCCGGCGAACTTGCAGCGCGTGAACGTCGTGTCGCGGAAGCGGCGCTCGCTGAAGTCCGCGCCGCGGAAGTCGCAGTTCTCGAAGTGCGTCTCGTAGCTGTGTCCGACGATCGGTCGCCCCGAGAAGTTCGCCTCGCGAAGGTCGCAGCCACGAAGATGCGAGCGGTCGACTTGAATATCGAACCGAGCTCTTCGGAACGAACAATCCTCGATCACGGCATCGACGATCCCTCCATTGGTGAACGCAGAGCCGTCGAACGTCGATGCGCGAAAGCGAGTTCCCGCGAAGTGTCCCCAGCGAAAGTCGATTCGCGGAAAGGTGCAGTTCTCGAAAACGGCTCCATTGAACCCGGAATGCGACAAGTTCGCCGAGTCAGTTACACACTCGAGAAATGTTGCACGATCGAAGGATGCGTATTCGATGCCGGTGTCGGAGAAGCTGCACTTCTTGAACGTCGAGTACTCGAACGTTGCACCCGAGAGGCGGATCCCCGAGAGGTCGACATCCTCGATGAGCGCGAGGGGACCTGATCCCTCGCATCCCGTGTTGATCCAGCGCCTGTGATCTCGTCGAAGGTCAACCGTGATCACGTCTCGCCACCACCGCATCTACGGCCTCCTCTTCGTATCGGATCCGTGCTCGTTGCCAAGTATCATCGCGAGCAGCACGCTCGAGTTGCGAGCCTCCATTGGTTCACTTCGAGCTACTCGTCGTTATCGAAGAGGAACGTGGAATCGAGCGGCGGCCACTCCACCCGGCCAGTGTAGCCACGGGCAGTAGCGGCATAGGCCTCGCGGAGAAGTGGTTCACCGGCGTTCCCGATGATGTAGTGCCGACCGTCGATCTCGGTGACGCGAGAGTCTGCAATCTTTGCCCCCGGATTCCTGGAAAGGTCGACGTAGATGAGGTTGGACCACTTCGACCTCATCGCGATGAGATGGAGAACGCCAATCTCGCTCAGCGAGCCGTCGGCAACCTGCAGCACTCGTAGCTGAGAGAGCCATGGGCTTTGCGTAAGCGCATCGATCCCTTGGTCATCGATCCCGCTTCCACGGGCGAAAGAGAGAACACGAATCTGCGCTAGTGCGGGTACGGTTGCGATTCTGGCGAGGTCGACTGGCGCGGAGAGTGCGAGCCGTACGACGGGTGTTTGGCGGAACACCCGTTCTCCGTGCTCGAGGAAGGCGTCGCCCGTCATTCCTACGCTGCAATGAGCCCCAACTCGTAGCTGAAACCCGTGAGAAGCGCGCTGACGGGTTTCGCCCATTCGTTTCCGTGCTCGCGAAGGAGGCGCTTGATCTCCCTCGGAACTCGGTCCCAGGTGTCGGGACCGAGGCCGCGGTGTCGTTGGAGCTGGAGGTCCAGGAGACGAGCCTGCGGGTTGCCACTCTTGCTCCATTCATTCATGAGCTCGACTCGGGCACCGATGGAGTGAGGTGACGCTATGACTCGATCCCACGCATTCATTCGTCGATCTCCGCGTTTGCGTTGTGTGCCAAGTCCCGCTCGATATCGACGGTCCCATCGAGAGCCACATCGACGTGCACGGCGCTCTGAAGCCGTCGAACGCGCGGTTCACGATCTCCACGTCGCGAGAACTGCCTCGGCGGAGCGGATGTCCGACCCGTCGCCTTGGTCGGAGAAGTCGGGCTCGATCACGTGGACCGGGCCTTCGAGCACGGCGCGGCCCTTCACGCCGGCGAACTTGCAGCGCGTGAACGTCGTGTCGCGAAAGCGGCGGTCGGTGAAGTCCGCGCCGCGGAAGTCGCAGTTCTCGAAGTGGGTCTCGTAGCTCCGACCCGAGTTCGGCGAGCCGGTAAAGATCACCTCGCGCAGGTCGCAATCTACGACATGGGACTTGTCGAGCTGTGTGGCTGCCATGCGGCAACCTCGGAACGAGGAGCGCCTGATCGCGCAGTCGATGAAGTTCGCGTTCGCAAACGAAGAACGGTCGAACGATGATCTCTCCATCAAGACGTAGACGAAGTGGCACCAGCGAAAGTCGATCTTTGGAAGCCGACAGAACTCGAAGCTCGCATCGTAGTAGCTGGAGTGAGAGAAGTTGGCGGTGTCCGACCAGCACTCGACGAAGGTTGCTCCGTCGAAGCCTGAATACTCGATCCCCGTGTCCGAGAACCTGCAGCGAACGAACGTGGAGTAGTCGAACGTCTTCCCGGAAAAGCGGAAGCCGGTGAAGTCGATGTCTTCCAGATGCTCCAACGGCCCTTCGCCTGGACGATCATCGTTAATCCACCGACCATGATCGAGCCCACGATCGATCGTGATGTGGTCGCGCCAATAACGCATTAGCTGCCCCTCCTGTTGTCACCGGCGTCGTCGCGCGCCACTTCATCGGCCCGGTTGGCCGCCTCCGAGGTCATTCGCGCGTACGCCGAGTCGACGTTTTCTCTCATGGCGTTCGGGAGCTCACGATACGTGAGAACGTACGGACCGACTGCGTCTGTGATGGAAAGGCGTTTCGCTGCAGCGTAGATCTCGCGCGTGACCGGCATCGTCTTGTCGGATTCCGGCCAACGAAAACCCTCTAGGAGCTGGGCGGCACGTTTGTGCTCATCCCGTAGCTGCGTACTCATTACACCTTGCCCATCGGTCGCCAGCACGACGCGTACCCCTGCCGCAACAAGCGTCAGTAGCGAGTGATCGTCCATGTAGTGCAGGTGTCCCGATGCGCTCCGGCCCTGCGGGTTCGTCGCACTATCTTGGAGCGATCCGCTGACCGCGTTCGAGCCGAGGTTCACCTCGACGACGATGCCGAGCTCCTTGAGCTTCATCGCGAGCTCGGGCGTAGCGTGTGTCGCGTGGCCGAGGCGAATCTCGGGGTTCGGATCAGCCGGGTTGTAGATCGGCTTCCCGTCGGGACCGATGGTCTTGCTGAGGCGCTCGACGGCATCGACCATCGCCCACAGGTTCGCTTGGGCCTTCTCGTAGTGCGCTCGGCTGTGATCAGCGTCGAAAGGCGCCTTGTGGCCGTGCTCGTTGTTGGGCATCTCGATGTAGCCCTCACCGACGTGGGGGCGCAGTACGAGCTTGCGTCCCCTGTGGTGGCCCTCTGCCTGGAGCATCAGCGCGAGATCGCGCATGCGATGCTGCATCTGCGCGCCGCCGGCGGTCATGTCCGACGTCTCCGGAGCTGCGATGTCGACGCCGATGACGTCGCCGCGCGCCATCAGCGCTCGCAGGTTCTTCAGCTGGTCGTCCCACTTCGCATCCGCGGTCGCCGGATCTCCACCTGCACCGAGGAACTTCGTCTCGATCATCGCGAGGAACCGCACGTCCATCGGCGGTAGGCCCTTGTCGGCGCGTTCCTTGTTGATCGCGGCGAGCCCGGTGGCCACCGCCTCCGGCGTGATGTTGCCCTTCGCGAGCTTGTTCACGCTCTGTGACTGCTCCGAGTAGAGGACGCCGTCGCGCTCCAGTGCCTTCAGCGTCATGCGGATGTAGTTCGAGAAGGGAACCTTTGGGCCGTTGTACGGTTGCGGGTCGATGTGTTTCTTCACGACCGCGTCGCGAATGGAGTAGCCGCCGTCGAAGGGCGTGTGCTTGCTCGCGTTCAGCGCGGCGTGGACCGCGTCGTCTGCGATGCGCCGGATCTTCGCCTCGGTGTCGGGGCCTTGTGGCCCGCGCCGCAGCTCGTCGATCGCGGCTTGCGCGTCTTCGATCGCCTTCACGTTGTTGAATGCATCGCCGCCGCGCTTGCCCTGCGCGCCGCCGGTGTCGTCGAACGCCTGGTCCCCGTCGTAGTGGGCGGCGAAGTCCGGGTCGGTGCGAACCGCGTCGCGGATCTTCAAGAGTAGCTGCTCCGAGGTGAGGGGGCGCTTCTTGTCGTCGGGCCCCGTCTCGCCCATCTCGGCGGCGAAGTCATCGACCGAGACCACGCCCATGAAGTGGTTGTGCAAGTCGACGCCGCTGTGACCCTCGCGCTTCGCGTGTCGCTCCAGCGCCGCGTTCCGGTCGGCATCGGGATGCCATTTCGCGGGCCGGGTGTCGGCAACCTCGACCGGACCCGACGCCGTCCGATCGCCCCGATAGGCTTCGTGCGTTGTCGGTGCGTCCGCGTCCTCCGCGTAGTGCCCCGACGCGATCACGTCGGGATGTGACGAGCGTGCATGCGGCTGTCGTGCGAGATGCGAAGGGTGATGTGCCCCCGGCCGCTTCGCGAGGTGACCACCACCGGCGTCGATGAGCGTCGTCACGTCGCCGCCGTAGGCCGCACCGTTGCCCACGGCGTTGGCGAGGACGTTCAGCGTCTTGCCGCCGATGCCGCCGACCGAGTCCTGAAGCTTGTCACCGCCGGGATTGACGACGAGAGTGAGGAGCAGGTTCTTGATCAGATCGAGGTTGGTCTCGGCGCCGCGTCCGCTCAGATCGTTGCGCACGATGATCGTGCCCGAGCTGAGACCGAGCATCGCGGCGGTCCGCACGAGCGAGCTCTCGATCTTCAGGATCGGCATCATCGCGAGGTCGTTGAGCACCGTGAGGCCCGTGTCGAGGAGGTCGGCGCCGGCGGTCGTGTAGGCCTCGCCCTGGATCTCGCCCTTCACGTAGATCGTCGCGAAGCCGACCAGCGTGTCGATCACGAGCATCGCGGTTGGGTTCAGCGTCGCGAGCGCGGCGATCTTGCCGAGGATCGAGATCCACTGCGCGGCGCTCTCGCCGAGCGCGATCTTCTCGTCGCGCTGCATGTCGGACATCGAGCGCGTGTGGATTGCGTGCTGGTCGAACTCGGTCTTCGCTGCGTCGACGGCGTCGGCTTCGTTCGCGAGCGCCCAGTCGAGACGCTCCTGCGAGCCGGCGGCTCGACCGAACACGACCTTGTTCATCAGGTCGCTCGCGCCTAGTTCGTCGCTCGTGTTGCGGTCGCGCTCCTCGCGGTCGTAGCGGAGCTGCGTCGCGTTCGAGCGGACGGCACGGGGGCCTGACTCGTGGACGTTCCACACGCGGTTGCCGTCGGAACCGCGAAGCTTCTGCTCGGCCTCGCTGCGCGAGATCTCCACGCCGCGTAGCGCGTGGAAGTCACGCAACGCGGTGACCTCGTCGGTGTTCACCTGCGTGAACAGCTCCTCGCCGTACTTCGCGAAGTACTCGGAGTCGACGTTGTTGACCGCCGTCTTGTCGCGCTGGCCTTCGAGGAGCGTCGCGACGCGGCCTTCGTCTCCGTTGGCGCGTGCACGATGGATCTCCGTCGCCGTCGAGAAGGCGCCGTGCTCGCGAAGCTCGTCGGTGCCGACCTCGGCGTCGTGCGCTCGCTTCTTGCGACGAGCTGCCTGCTTCTGGGGCGCGAGCATCAAGTCGGTCACGTCGGAGGCGGAGTCGAACGTCTGGGTCGCGCCCACGTGGGCGTAGTGGTTGGCGAGCGCGGTGTCGACGTTGTCGCCACGGGCGGAAGCGACGTCGCCGTGGGCTCCGGCGACGAGGACCTGGTTGGCGGTCTGGATCTGCTGGAAGCGCGCGGCGACGGCGCGGGCGTGCTCGCGGGCAGCCTCGCGCTTGGCCGGATCGCTCGACGAGAGGTCGGGGTTCGCGAGCGCGGAGTCGATCGTCGCTTGATCGTGATCGCGGACTCCTTGCGACAACGCGAGCGCGGCGGCCTCGACCTTGTTGCCGGCCACGAGCGCGCGGATTCGCATGTACGTCATCGGATCGCCGGAGCCGAAGCGCTCCTCGATCATCGCGTCCCACGTCTTCTCGCCTCGCGCAGGAGCAGTCGTGTCCCACTCGTGGCGCGCCTTGGCGAGATCCTCGGGAGACATCGTCGCGAGCTCGCGCAGGATGTTCGCCGTCGAGCGCTGCTCGCGATTTCGCTTGGTCTGCTCGTCGAGCTCGAGCCCGTCCATGTCCGCGCCGTGCATCGGATCGCGGAACAGGTCGGCGACCTTCGCGCCGTTCGCGGCGTGGCGGTCGCCGTTCACGAGCGCGCCGATCTCGGCCTGCTGATCGTGCGGGACCGACATCCAGACGAGCGTCGCGGCCGGGTAGCGCTGCTTCAGCGTCTCGCGCTGCTCGAGCGTCAGCGCGTGCAGGATCTCCACGATGCGCGGCGCATCGCCGGCGGCGTTCTGGAGCGCGACCGAGGCCGTGTAGACCGGATCGCCGGTGAGCGAGGCGAGCGCTTCATCCTCGTTGCCGCCGGACAGCGACCGATCGATCTGCTCGTAGAGCGACTCGTTGCCGCGCGACTGTTCGCGCACGGCCGCGCGGATCGCTTCGATCTGCATCGGCGTCTTGCCGGCGAGCGTGCGGTGCAGGCGCTGGGCGTTCGCCTTGTCGTTGGGCGAGCTCCGACCGACGACGTTCGCGATCTCGGTCGCGGTCTTGCGCGCCTCGGCTTGCAGCTCGGCGCGCTTGTCGGGCGGGAGGGCGGCGATCTCGCGCTCGACCTTCGCGCGCGCGGGCGAGATCAGAGCCTGCGCCTGCGCGGCATCGCGAGAGCTGTACCAGTCGGCCGTCGCGAGCACGTCGGAGAGAGGCCGTCCCGTCTGTGCCTGGAACTTCGCGAGCACCGAATCGCGCAGCGCTGGTTCGTCGAGACGATCGAGCGCGTTCAGCACCTTGTAGCGAGCGTCGCGCTCGTCGGTGTGCTCCAGCGCCGCGACGAGTGCGTCGACGTACCTCTGCGCGCGGTCGCTCGTGAACGCCTTCGCGCGCCGGGTGGACTCGCGGAGTTGCGCGGTGACGCTGTTCGCCATCGCGATCGGGTCGTCGTCGTGATCGCGAGCGTGATCGATGTACGGCAGCAGCGCGCCGGGATCCGCGCTCGTGCCGGGGACGTGTGGATCGACGAGCGACCGCGTCGCGCCTGTCGCCACGCCGGCCCAGAACGACTCCATCCCTGGAGCTCCGACGGTCGGCGTGGTGTCGGACCTCTTCTTGCGGGTCGCGTAGTCGCCCATGTGACGGGCGCCTATCCGCGACGGCGATGCGCGGTTGCGCGAAATCTCGCGCGGCCGAGCTCGCGCGGCTTTGCTCGTGGTTCTCGACGACTACGAGCCGGGGCGCTCGGTGCGCTTCGCGGTGTGGATCGTCCCGTCGATCAGGTGATCGACCAGCGCGGTCGCATCCTCGGGAGCGAGGTCTCCGTACCAGACCCCGTCGGGGTAGACGACCGCGTTGGGGCCGTCGAAGCACGGGCCCAGACATCCGCATGCGGTGACCAGCACGTCCGTCGCGCCGCGCTCGATCAGCAGGCGCTGGACGTCGCCGACGAGTGCATCGCCCCCGCGCGGCCCGCACGCCGGCTTTCCACTCGCGCGCGGGTTGGTACAGATGAACAGGTGGCGAGCCACGTCGCGACGATACCGCGCCGGCGCGCGGAACGTCCGCGAGACGTCGATCGACTGCACGCGCGCGATCGCTCGCGGTATCGTCGACACCGAGATGCGGCGCGCGGTGCTCATATTCGCGGCGGGGTGCGGGCGCGTCGGCTTCGGCTCCGTGCTCGACGCCGCGGATCCAGACGCGCCCGCGGATGCGGTGGAGGCCGACGCGGACGCCGCCCCTGCATGCTCGGCGATGTTCTGCGACGGCTTCGAGGATCCCGCGCTCGCGGCGTGGGGGACCGCGACGGACATAGGCGCGTCGGCGACGCGTGACGCGGCGTTCGGCTTCCGCGGCGCTTCTCTGCACGCGACGAGCCCGCCGGGCACATCGCTCGCGGCTCGATTCGTGGACGTGTTCGGGGTGGTCGCGCCCGCCGATCAATGGGTGCGCCTCTATGTCTACGCGCCGTCAGGCATCGTGCTCGACGTCGAGCCCGCCGAGCTGACCAACGCAGCCGGCGATCATCAGATCGTCTTCTCGCTATACGACGATGCGGTCGACGTTCACGGGCACGCGATCGCCGGCAACTTCAACGCTCTCGTCGACGAGGCCACCCCGCGCGATCAATGGATCTGCTACGAGCTCCACGTCGAGGTCGCGGCCAACGGTCTCGTCGAGCTGTATCGAGACGGCACGCAGGTCGTCGCGCAACCCGCGATCGACACGCGCCCCTCGGACGGCGACCTCTCGCGCGTGCGCGTCGGCATCCCGAGCAAGCCGACCGCGCTCGACGAGCACCTGTTCGTGGACGAGGTGGCGGCCGACACCGCACGCATCGGGTGCCTCTGACCTCGACGCGGTAGGATGTGCCGCGCAGATGTCGATTCTCGCGGGGAGGTACGAGCTCGAGCGCCGGCTGGGCGGCGGTGGGATGGCGGAGGTGTTCCTCGCGCGGCTCGTCGGCAAGGACGGCTTCTCGCGGCAGGTGGCGATCAAGCGCGTGCTCGCGCACCTCGCGACGGACGAGTCGTTCGCGAAGATGTTCGTCGCCGAGGCGCAGATGTGCGCGAGGTTGCAGCATCCGAACATCGTCTCCGTGCTCGACTTCGATCGCGACGAGGAGGGCAGGCCGTTCCTCGTCATCGAGCTCGTCGACGGTCCGAGCCTCGCCGAGCTCGCCGACGCGGGCGCGCTGCCCGTCGGCGCGGCCGTGCACGTCGCGACCGAGCTGTTGCGCGGGCTCGCCTACGCCCACGACTTGCCGAGCGGCGAGGGCGATGTTCGCGGCATCGTCCATCGCGATATCTCGCCGCACAACGTGCTGCTGTCGTGGGAGGGCGCGGTCAAGCTGTCCGACTTCGGCATCGCCAAGGCGCGCGCGGCGAGCGGCGTGACGGCGAGCGAGCTGCTCAAGGGCAAGCCCGCGTACATGAGCCCCGAGCAAGCGAACGGAGAGGCGCTCGACGGTCGCAGCGATCTGTTCTCCGTCGGTATCGTGCTGTGGGAGCTGCTGGTCGGCCGCACGCTGTTCTCGGGGCACACGACGCAGGAGACGCTCGCGCGCGTGCTGTTCGCGCCGGTGCCCTCGCCACGGTCGATCCGCACCGAGGTCCCCGAGGACGTCGACGCCGTCGTGATGAAGCTGCTCGCGCGCGAGAAGAGCGATCGCTACGCCGACGCGAACGACGCGGTCGCGGCGCTCGTCGCGTGCAAGGACTTCCCGCGCGACGGGCGCGAGAAGCTCGTCGCGCTGCTCGCGGATCGCTTCGCGGCGAACGCACCGCAGCGTGCCCGCGTGTCCGCCGAGGTTCCGACGGTGCGCGCGCAGTACGCGCCGACGTTGCCCGCACCTCGCGACGCCACGCGGTCGTCGTCGCGCCCGTGGCTGCTCGTGCTCGGTGCGATCACGCTGACGAGCATCGCGGTCGCGGTGACCGTGATCGCGCTCGGCCGTCGAGAGCCTCGCGACGCGCCGGCGCCCGCGCCGATCGTCGCGAGCATCGACGCTGCTGTCATCGACGCTGCTTCCGCGGAGGCTGCGGTGACCGCCGTCGCGAACGCCGCGAACGATGCCGCGGTCGATGGGGCGCTCGACGCCGCACGCGATGCTGCCCCGGAGGATCCACAACGCATCGCGCGAGCCGCCGCGCGCGCGAAGCTGCTGAAGGCGCAGAGCGCGACCGGTAAGGCGCCGTTCCCCCTCGCGACGCCGACCTCGGTCAAACCCGAGGAGCTCCATGCCCGCGCGCGCAAGGAAGCCGAGCGTCTGTTCGGCAAGGTCTACGACAGCTGGCTCCGCTGGGACGGAATTCGACCGGATGGCACCGTCGACACGACGACCGAGACACTCTGGATGAAGTTTGGTGCCGCGAACCCGGACGGGGATCGTAACTGTCTCCGGGTCGAAGCGTCGAAGGGAGCGGCGACCGTATCCCTGCTCGCCGAGACGTGTCCGCGCGGGACACTTCCACGCTGTACGGCACGTCAGCTTCACGACCGCGCGGTGGCGCTGGGAGTGCCGGCAGACGCGGTCCTGCAGGCCGGCCTCTACGCGAGTCACGACGCCTGGGAGATCACGAGCAAGGTCGCGAAGACGATCTCGACGCCGAACGACTGCACGACGAAGGTCCGTAAATCACCGAGCGAGGAGGAGCTCGCCGCCGAGCGCGCCAGGATCGTCGAGGCGGGAAAGGGTCGGGGAGACGTGCCGTTCCCGGTGCCGAACGAGGCCTCGGTCGATCCGACGGCGTACTTCGAGAGCGCGCGGAAGGAGGTTGCTCGGTTGTTCGGGACCCGTGGGCGTGTGGTCGGCTTGAGCTTCTCCGGTATGGGGCCGGATGGCACCGTGGACATCGCCAAGCTCGACCGCGGGTTCCAGGTTGCCTTCGCGATCGAACCACCGACGGCCGATGGGTTTCGCTGCGTCCAGTTCTCCTCGAACTACGCGAATACCGGCGGCCGGTCCCGCATGATGCTCGTCAAGTCCGAGCAGTTCTGCAGAGGCATGATGACAGGAGCCAGCGCTCCTCGATGCTCGAGCCTCGAGCTCTATGGTCGTGCCGTCGTACTCGGCCTCCCCGAGGGCAAGAACCTCGACGCCCGTCTCCGGTCTGGCGAATGGTTTCTGACGAACCCTTCGGGCGCCAACTTCGACTTCTCCCGGAGAACGCCGAACGACTGCCACTAACTCCCGTCGCTCCTACATGGAGAATCGCTGACGCGAGGAGCCTCAAATTCTGTGTCGTGTCGCTTGTAGCGATTCGGCGCTCGTCTAACATCACGCGGCCGATCCAAGTGGGGACCGTGGGTGGATCGGAGTCGCGATGACTCCTCAGCATCAGCATCACATCATCAAGGAGACGTCGGAGTCGCTCTCGCGTCTCCTGACGGACGAGTTCAAGCGCAACGGCTACAAGCGCGTGCACATCGTCGAGGAAGCGCCGAAGCCCGAGGCGATCGAAGGCAAGATGCCCGCGGTCAGCGCGTACCTCTACCAGATCTCGATCGATCCCGAAGGCTACGACTCGACGCCATCGGCCGAGATCGTCGAGGTCCCGCAGCCCGATGGATCGCTCAAGGAGTTCGCGCGTCGCCGCCGCCTCTGGGTGCGCCTCGACTACTTGCTCTCGGCGTGGGCGCAGACTCCCGAGGACGAGCAGCTCCTGCTCGGTCTCATCATCCGCACGATCATGGAGAACGCCGCGGTCCACCGCGAGCGCCTCAAGGGCATCTCGTTCGAGGACGACTTCGAGCTGAACTGGCTCATGTCGGCGCGGCTCGACGAGGGCACGCTGTCGCGCTTCTGGGGGAGCCTCCAGCAGCCGATCCGTCCGGCGGTGCAAGCGTGGACGGCGGTCCCGATCCTTCCGGAGAAGCTCGAGGAGTTCAAGCGCGTCCAGTCGCGCCGCCTCGAGTACAAGAGCATCACCGACCCGCGCATCTCGGAGACCGGTCCGAGCGGCAACCCGTTCCTCGGCGCACGTCGCCTCGACCTCGGAGGGGGCGCGGCGAAGAAGTGATCTGTTTCATGCTCTCGTCGCGCATGGTGCGCGAGGGAGTGAAGTCCCAAATCCTGCTCGCGCAGGTGAGGTAGCCGGACGAAGACCACCGGCACCTCTGCACAAGGAGAACAGCGAATGGCAACCAGCTACCTGAGCCCAGGCGTATACGTCGAAGAAGTCGATCGCGGATCCAAGCCCATCGAGGCCGTCGGTACGAACACCGTCGGTTTCCTCGGTGAGTCCTCGAAGGGCCCGCTCAACGAGGCCGTCCTCATCACCAACTGGTCGCAGTTCGTGAAGACGTTCGGTGACTTCAAGGATTGCAGCGAGCACCTCGCTCACGCGATCTACGGCTTCTTCAACAACGGCGGCTCGCGCTGCTTCGTCGTCAACGTCGGCAGCCCGGAGACGGCTGCCCCGGTGAAGGCGCCCGCGGGCGACAAGAAGGACGAGAAGGCCGCGGCGCCTGCCCCCACGGGTGGCGGCGGACGCGACGCGCTCTACATCGGCCGCGATGGCGGACCGGGCGCGCGCACCGGCCTCAAGTGCTTCGAGGAAGTCGACGAGATCGCGATCGTCGCGGCGCCGGGCCAGACGTCGCCTGCCGTTCAGGACGCGCTCCTGACGCACGCCGAGACCCGCAAGGACCGCTTCGCGGTGCTCGACTCGCCCGAGACGATCAACGGCGGCGTGGACAAGCTCCCGAAGCCGCGCGACTCGAAGTACGGCGCGTACTACTTCCCCTGGATTCAGGTCTACGATCCGGACAAGGGCAACATCTTCGTTCCGCCCTCGGGTCACATCTGCGGCGTGTACTCGCGCGTTGACTCGGAGCGCGGCGTGCACAAGGCGCCGGCGAACGAGATCGTCCGCGGCGCGCTCGGCATGAAGTACAACGTCTCGAAGGGCGAGCAGGACCTGCTCAACCCGAAGGGCATCAACGCGATCCGCTTCATGAACGGCGCGATCCGCATCTGGGGCGCTCGCACGCTCTCGACGGATCCGAGCTGGCGTTACATCAACGTCCGCCGCCTGTTCATCATGGTGGAGTCGTCGATCGAGCGCGCGACCCAGTGGGTCGTGTTCGAGCCGAACGACCATCGCCTGTGGAAGCGCGTCCAGCGCACGATCACCTCGTTCCTCACCCTCATGTGGCGCACGGGCGCCCTCATGGGCGTGTCGCCGGAGCAGGCCTTCTACGTCAAGTGCGACGAGGAGACCAACCCGCCCGAGGTCATCGACGCCGGTCAGCTCGTCGTCGAGATCGGTCTCGCCCCGGTGAAGCCGGCCGAGTTCGTGATCTTCCGGATTGGCCAGATGGCGTCCGGCGGCGGCGTCGAGGAGTAATCCTCGTACACGGTCGTAAGCGATTACCGTTCAACGCAGATCGGCTCGCCGATCCGGGTTGGGCGGTGCTCGTGGATGGGGAAGGAACCCAGCTACGACCTCGTAAGAGGCAACCAAAGCGGGCGGGTGGGGCACTACGGCTCCCACGCGGACCTGACGGCTAGCAGGTGATGAACTGAAAAACGTTATGGGGATTGTCGGTGGCCACAACGCTTCGCGTTGTGGTCGCCGATGCTCTCTTTGCCGGGCCGGCTGAACGAGACAACGCAAAGGAACAACGAGAATGGCAGCTGGAAAAGGACGAAGCTTTACTGGTGGACGGTTCGCGCTCGACGTAGCCGGCCACAACGTCGGCTTCTTGAAGAGCTGTACGCCCCCCAACCTCTCCGCGGAGATCGCGGAGAACGACACGGGCCCGGACAACCGCGTCTACAAGCATGTCACCACCATCAAGCCCACCGAAGCCAAGTGCAAGATGGGCATCGGTATGGGCAAGGGCATGTACGAGTGGATCAAGCAGTCGTTCGACAAGCAGTTCGAGCCCCGCTCGGGCAGCTTCACGTCGGCGGACTTCGACTACCTCGCGCAGTCGACCTGCACGTTCCACGACGCGCTGATCACGTCGGTCACCATCCCGAAGATGGACGGCTCCAGCAAGGAAGCGGCGTACTTCGACATCAGCTTCGACGCCGAGCGCGTCGAGTGGGCGAAGGCCGGCGGCGAGAACATCAAGGCCAAGTTCGGCGTCAAGCAGAAGACGTGGCTGTGCTGTAACTTCAAGCTCGAGATCGACGGCATGAAGACGGACCGCGTCGCCACCGTCGAGTCGTTCACGTGGAAGTGCTCGGTCGTCCGCGACCAGATCGGCACGACCAAGTGGTCGACGATTCACCCGGCCAAGGTGACCACCCCCGAGATCAAGTTCTCGGTGTCCTACGACGACCACGATGGCTGGGCGAAGTGGGCGAACGAGTGGTTCGTCAAGGGCCGCTGCGAGGATGGCGACGAGAAGGGCGGCCGCCTCGTGTTCCTCGCGCCGGACATGAACCGCGAGCTCGGCCACATCGAGTTCGACCACCTCGGTCTCTCGAAGTTCGAGGACGCGGAAGCCGTCGCGAACGCGGAGAACATCAAGCGCTTCAACGTCACGATGTACTGCGAAGCGATGAAGTTCGTCCTGACCGACGTCGACTCGTAATCCGACGTTTGGCAGACCGGTGAGCTGAAAACATCTCACCGGTCGATCTACGATGCGGGCGCTCGCAAGGGTGCCCGCATCGGTCGTTTCGGGGCGGCATTCGCTTAGCGCGAGCACAGGAAGAGGGACACACGGCCGATGGCGTTCAAGACTGAATTCCCGTTTCGCTTACCACGCGGTTTTGTCGACTCAGACGGCAACCTCCACCGCGATGGCGTGATGCGACTCGCAACCGCGCGCGACGAGATCCTGCCGCTGCAGGACTATCGCGTGCAGAGCAATCGCGCATACCTCGTGATCGTCTTGCTCTCGCGCGTGATCACGAAGCTGGGCGACTACAAGAGCATCTCCGTCGACACGGTCGAGAACCTGTTCTCGACCGACCTCGCGTACCTCCAAGAGTTCTATCGAAAGATCAACGAAGAGGGCGGAGCACCGAAGCATCACGTCACGTGCCCCAAGTGCCAGCACGAGATGGACATCGACATGGTTACCGGTGCGGTGCTCGCCGAGGACGGAGGTAGTGGCCAGTCTGGCCCGGGGTGAACTGGGCGGCGGTCGCTACCTATCCGCGCGAGCAGCTCTACCAAGAAGTTTCGTACATCGCGTACCACTTTCACTGGTCCATCGACGACATCCTCGACATGGAACACGAAGAGCGTCACATGTGGCTCCGCGAGATCGCGCGGATCAACCGCGAGATCAACGAAGCGAGAAGACGATGACGCTAGAGACGACGAGGTAACTGAATGCGCATGCGACCGTCCGCAGATCCGAGAGCACCTGGCATCTATCAAACGTTCGACTCGGTGGCGCCGCCACCGCTGTCGATCGCGAACACGCGCATCGCCGGGTTCGTCGGCACCACGCAGAAGGGGCCGATGAACGTCCCGACGCGTCTCCAGAACTGGGACGAGTTCGTCGAGACGTACGGCTACATGACGGACACGTACACGTCCGACGCCGTGTTCGGCTTCTTCCAGAACGGCGGCAACGACTGCTGGATCAATCGCGTCGCTCACATGCCGAAAGCGGGGGAGAGTGAAGGCCCCGAGCACGCGAGCTGCGCGGCGCACATCCAGGTCGACGACTGGAGCAAGCCGTCGCTGAAGATCCGCGCGCTCAACGAGGGCACGTGGGGCAACACGATCTGGTTCCGCTGCGTTCACGCGCCCGGCGCGCAAGCGCTGCTCACGCGCGACCTCGACATCGGCTCGGGTGAAGCGCACGTCAACACGACGCGCGGCTTCGAGGTCGGATCGCTCGTGCGCATCTACGATCGCGAGAACTCCGACTTCATCGTGATCACGGAGGTGAGCGACAAGCTCGTCAAGTGGAGCACCGCGACGCCGGTCAACCGCCGCCATCGCGCCGCGGCGCCGACCCATCTCGAGATCATGACGTTCGAGCTGCACCTCGCGATGAAGGATCGCCGCGAGGTGTTCAAGGGCCTGCAGATGCATCCGTCGTCGCGAAACTACGCGCCGCGCGTGGTCTCTCAGCGTAGCCGCCTCGTGCGCGTCGAGGACCTCGAGACGAAGTCACCCGTGCCGCACAACCTGCCCGAGCCGCTGGCGATGACGCGCCTGTCGGGCGGGCGAGACGGGCTCGAGGCGATCACGCCGGAGGACTACATCGGTCATGACCTCGGCCCCGGCGAGCGCATCGGCCTGTTGGGGCTCGCCGCAAACGAGGAGGTCGGGCTGCTCTCGATCCCCGACGCGATGTGGCTCTACGAGCGCGAGCCGGGTCCCGCGGGCGAGCTCAAGGCGCAGCGCCTGCAGGACGTGATGATCAGCATCTGCGAGAACCAGAAGGATCGCTTCGCGGTCCTCGACATCCCGCAGAGCAAGGACGTCGAGTGGGTCCGTCGCTGGCGGCGCCGCACCGACAGCTCGTTCTGCGCGTACTACTGGCCGTGGCTCCGGGTGACGACGCACGACGAGAAGTCGCGCATCGTTCCGCCCTCGGGGCACCTGCTCGGGTGCTACGCCCGGCGCGACACCACCGACGGCGTTCACACGGCACCCGCCAACCTCGAGGTCACGGGCGCCGAGGACGTGGCGCTCCGGATCACCGAGGACCATATCGGCCTCCTGAACAGCGATGCCGTGAACACGTTCCGGCTCCAGCGCGGAGTGCGGCCGTGGGGGGCCCGGACCGCGTCCTCGGACCCACAGTGGCGCTACATCCCGGTCCGCCGTCTTTTCATCATGTTACGCCGGTCGATCGAAGCCGGGTACGCGTGGATCACGTTCGAGCCCAACAACGACAAGACGTGGGATCTCGTGAGGGGCCGGACGACGGCTTTTCTCGCGGATCTTCACGCAAAAGGGATGTTGGCCGGAGGGAATCCAGAACAGGCGTTCTTCGTAAAATGCGATGCTGAGAACAACCCACCGGAGCAGGTGGACTCAGGCATGTTGATTTGCGACATCGGCGTGGCTCCCGTCTCTCCCGCCGAGTTCATCATGATCTCGCTGACGCAAACGATGAGCGGTCCCGAAGCAACGACGACGTAGGAGATTGATCATCCATGGCGCGCACCCAACCACTTCCCGTATTTTGCTTCCACGTCGCGCTCGAGCTCAAGAGCGGTTCGACGAGCGTCGCGTTCTTCAAGAGCGTCACCGGACTCAAGTACGAGACGGAAGTGGTCCCCGTGCGTGAAGGCGGCGTGAACGACACGACCTGGCAGCTCGTCGGCGCCACGAAGTGGTCCAACTTGATCCTCAAGCAGGGATACACGGGTGACTCGGCGCTCCTGAAGTGGCGCGAGTCGTGGCTCTCGCGCGAGGGCGCGAAGGAACGGATCAACGGCACGATCACGCAGCTCGACGGCAACCTCCGCGAGATGGCGAAGTGGAAGTTCCACAAGGGGTGGCCGGCGAAGTGGGAGCTGTCGGAGCTCGACGCCAGCAAGAGCGAGCTCTCGATCGAGACGCTCGAGATCGCGCACAACGGTCTCGAGTGGTCGAAGGGCTCGGGCGCGAAGGTTACGCCCGGTGGCTGAAAAGCCCGAACCCCGCGCATTGACCGCTGCTCTCTCGGGTCCCGCATGGATGACCCGGACGGGCGGCGGTGCGATGCATGTCGCGAACCGGCACGTCGAGCGCTGGGCGCCCGAGTCGAGCGCGAGCCGCGTGCGTTCGATGCGCTCGCTCGGCTTCGTCGATCGACTCGTCTCGCCGTGGCTCGAGACCGCGCAGCGCTCGATGGGCCTGCGCATGTTCAGCTCGCCGAGCTACACGCGCACGAACGAGCGCGAGAGGAACCACGTCTCGTGGGTGTTCCCGCGCCCGTGGTACCAGGACGAGCTCGACTGGATGGCCGCGGCTCGCGAGGTGAGCAGCGAGACGAGTGGCAGCGACGTGCAGCCGTCGATGCTGACCACGCGCGGCACGTACGTCGCGCCGCAGGCGACGCGCCGTCCCCAGGCGACGGTGATGCCGTCGGCGCTGTACGAGTACGTCGCGCCGTCGCTGTCGATCGCGCAGCCGGCGCCCGCGATGCCGCGTGGTGCCGAGGGCGAGACGTTCGCGCCGGCGCAGGCGTACTCGCCGCTGGTGTCCCTCGCCGCCGTGCAGGCAGCGGAGCTGATGAACCGCGCGGTCGCGCCGCTCGTGTCCGCGCCGACGCAGACGCAGCCGGCGACGCCGGCGCAGATGGGCCGGATCACGCCCGCGCTTCGCACCGTGCTGACCACGATGCTCGAGCGCGCGTCGGTGCAGACCACGCCAGCGCAGGTGTCGATGCGCGCGCCCGAGATGGTGACGCCGCCGGCGCCTCGCGCCGAGGACGAGCAGCCGGTGCGCGCTCCGGCCGAAGCGCCGACGCCCGCGATGACGGTCGCGGATCAGGTCGCGACGGATCTGCACGTCCAGCGCACGCAGATGGCGCAGCTGCACGCGATCGCGCAGCGCGAGCAAGCCGCGACGCGCGCGGCCGAGGTGCAAGCGATCGCGCAGCGTACGGAGGCCGAGGTCCGCCAGCGCACCGCGGTCGCGCCCGCTCCGGCAGTTGCTCCGGCAGCTGCGACGTTGCCTGCGATCACGCCGCCCGCGCCGACGACGGCGATCGAGGCCGAGCGCGCCGAGCGTGCGCGTCTCGAAGAGCGCGTCCTCCAGCGAGTCGCCGAGCGGGTCGCCGCGCAGCGGTTGCACGAGTCGGCGCGCGCCGAGGCCGCGCAGCACGCGCGCTCGCTCGACGAGCGTCGTGAACCTCCCGTGGCTGCACCGGCTCCCGTGCAGCCTCCGGCGGAGATCCTCGCCGCGATCGCGGCGCTGCCGCCGCAGCTCGCAGGCGTTCTCTCGGAGAACGTGATGCAGCAGCCTGGTGGCGCGATGCGCGCGATCACGCAGGTGAACGAAGCGCTCCGCACCGCGGAGCTGATCGCTCGCAGCGCTGCCACGAACACGGCGTTCGAGCCGACGCGTGGTCCGCGCCTCGTGATGCCGGCCGGCCTCGGTGGCCTCGTCGCGACGGTCGATCGCGCGCATGGTCCGACGATGGCGCCGACGGCACCCTCGGTCGCGCCGACGGCGACGGACGCCGCGCCCGCGCGGGAGCGCGCGTACCGCGTTCCGACGCTGCCGTGGATCGCGCCGTCGACGCCGACCGCGATCGGCGCGAGCTCGATCGCGACGCCGGTGACGCGCATGGCGCCGACGTCGGCGCTCGGCGCAGCGACGACCGCGGCACCGCAGGGCCTCGCGCACGTCGCGTGGGCCGATCGCTGGCTCGCGCGCTTTGCCGGTGCGAGCCCGCGCTCGCTCGAGACGCTCCAGGCGGCCTCGTCGTCGTCGATGGCGACGATGGCGCATCTCGCGAGCATCGCGCCGCAGGCGGTGTTCCTCGCGAACCTGTTCGACAGCGAGCGCGCGCCGACCGCGGCGGTCCCGAGGGGCGAGACGATCGCCACCGCTGGGTCCGCGACCGCTCCGTCCGCGACCGCTCCGTCGCCGGTCCGCACGCCGACGTTGATCCCGCCGGCGCCGCCGCCGATCCTGCGCTTCGACGACTCCGCCGAGACCCCCGACGACGTGTTCGCCGCGATCTCCGCGTCGGCATCGCGCAGCCGCAAGGCGCCCGCGCCGGCCGCGCAACCCACGGTCGCGACCGCGGCCGTCGCTCCATCGGCGACGCCGGCTCCGCGCGCCGACCGCATCACGTACGCCGACCACGTCGCGCACGCGGCTCCGTCGGCGCCCCACGCGGGGCTCGCCGCGCAGCTCGCGTCGTCGCCGTTCGCTCCGGCGCTCCGTCACGTGCTGGCGCTGCCGTCGGCACCGAGCTTCGACGTGCGGTCGCTGTTCGGCGGCTCGCTGTCGGCGACGTATCTCGCAGGCTTGCTCGCGCCTGCGTCGCACGAGCTCGAGGTCGCGAGCCCGATGCCCGCGTGGACGTCGTGGTCGCCCTCGATCGGCGCGCCTGCGGCGATCGGCGAGCGCGCGGTGCCGAGCTTCGACGCGGCGTACGTCGCCCCCGATGCGACGGCGACGCCCGCGATCCCGACCGAGACGGCGACCGACACGGCGATCGCGCCGTCGCTCGCGCCGAGCGTCGCACCGGCGGCGGCGGCGCCTCTCGCCGGCCATGCTCCGCTCACGACCCTGCGCTCCGCGCTCCTGTCGTGGACGGGCGACGTCGGGGCCACCGGCGCGATCGCTACGACAACGCCGACGATGGCGTCCACATCCGTCGAGACGACGGCGAGCCACGCGATGGCCGCGCCGTCGCCGGCTCGCTCGATCCTCGAGTCGCTCACGATGCCGATGGTCGGCGAGACCGAGCCGAGCTCGATCGGTGGATGGACGTCGCCGGGTGCGATCGCGGATCGTGCGTACGGTTACTCGCTCGCGCACGAACGCTCGACGGCGGATCTGTCGTTCGACTTCGTGCCGCCCGAGCTGGTGCTCGCGGCGCGCGTGTACGGCCTCGGCCCGGCCGAGGCGGCGCAGGCCGCTCGCCTCGCGCTCGCCGGCCCCGGCCAGTTGACCGCGATGGCGAACACCGTCGACCGCACGTTCGTTCACGCGATGGCGATCAACGCCGAGCGCCGCGACGGTGCTCGCGCGATCACGACCGCGTTCCCGTCGGAGACGGGCGAGGTCACGACGGCCCTCGCGCCTGCGGCACGCGCAGCAGCGGCGGCGACTTTGTCGACGATGGCGACGCCGGCCGAGCCGCCGAGCCTGATCGGCAGCGCGTCGCACACCTCGTTCGGCGTCGACCGCCGCGCGCCGCGTGGTGCGTTCTTGTGGCCGTCCGCCGCCGTTGCCGCGCTCGGCCTCACGGCGTCGAGCCCCGACGGCGATCAGTCGATGTCGGTCGCCGCGCTCGAGCTCCTCGCAGCACAGGCGGTCGCCGAGATCGGCACGTACGCGGCTCTCGATCACGCACCGTCCGCCGAGGCCACCGATGCCGCGTCCGAGCCATCGGCGCGCTCGAGCGCGCCCGCGATGACGATGCTCGCGCCCGACGCGACGAACGCACCGACCACAGCGCGGCCGACCGCGACCGCTCCGACGACGGCGATCGAGGCATCGGAGCCCGGCGAAGCCGACATCCTCGGCGCGGCGAGCACGATGATCACGCCGGCGCGTCGCGCACGGTTCGACGCGCTCTACGTCGCGCTCAGCCAGGCGCCCGCCGGGAAGAGCCTCTCGCCGGCGGCTCGCGCGGCGCGCGCACTCGCACTCGCGGGGCGCGGCGACGATGCACCACCGTCGGCGCGCGAGCGTGCCGCCACGGTGTGGGACGTGCTGCCAGTTGTTTACGCGACCGAGGGGATGTCGACGGAAGAAGCCGTGCAGACACAGGCGGAGCTCGGTGCGAACACGCCGCGTGGTATCGCGGCGCGCGCGTCGCTTCGTCGCCCGGGCCTCGGGTTCTCCGACGAGCTCGTCGTGCCGGACGCGCGTCCGGGCCTGTCGTCGCTCGCGTCGCGGGCCGGCGAGGCACTCGGCGGGTACGTGACGTCGGTGAGCGCGTCATCGGTTCCGGTGGGCTCGACCTCGGTCTCGTCGTCGTCGTCGTCGTCGTCGTCGTCGACTCCGATCGCGCAGCGCGCACCGTCGGCGGCGCAAGAGATGGTGCAGACGGGACGTCCCGCAGGTCGCCACGGTGGTGGCGAGACGGAGATTCCGCCGTGGTTCGAAGCGGCCGCTCGCAAGATGCTCGGCGAGCGCATGGGCACGGAGACGATCTCGATGGCCGAGCTCACGCTCGTCAACTCTGCACCGTCGACGCAGATCGCGGCGGCGTCGCGCACCGGCCACGTGTCGGCAGCGCCGACCTCGCCGAGCGCGGGCGGGGCCGACTCGGGCGAGGCCAAGAAGGGCGACGACGCCGACGTCGATGCGATCGCCGAAGAGGTTTACACGAAGATCATGATCATGATGGATGCAGCGCGTTCGCGTAACGGGGAGCCCTACCTATGAGTTTTGAACCAGCGAAAGAGAAGCTCACCATCGGCAGCGTCGACAACACGAGTGTCCACGTCGAGGCGCAGTACAACCCGAAGGAGCTGCAGGTCGACAAGGTCATCCCCTGGACCAAGGCGAACCAGGCGAACAAGACGAGCAACGAGGGTATTCACCTCGAGTTCTCGGGCGCCGAGGGCCGCACCATGACCGTCGAGATGTTGTTCGACGGCTTCGAGAAGAACGAGAGCGTCGCTCCGAAGATCAAGGTGCTCGAAGACCTCGCGTCCGTGATCACCGTCGCCGGCGAGAAGGAGGACGAGCGCCGTCCGCATCGCTGCACGATCAGCTGGGGCAAGAAGGGCCTGCCCCGCTTCGACTGCGTGATCGAGCACATCTCGACGAAGTACACGATGTTCTCGAGCGATGGCGTTCCGCTTCGCGCGACGTGCACCGTCAAGCTCAAGGAAGCGAACGCGGTCTCGGCGAAGAAGCCGCCCGCCTCGGGCGGTGGTGGTGGCGGTGGTGGCGCTCCGGCGGGAGGAGCCTGATGCCTGATGAGAACAAGTCCGGATCACCGAACGTCGACGTCCTCGTCGACGGTACGGAGATCCCGGACGATCACTTCCAGGAGTACGTCGTCGAACGCGACATGTTCCAGCCGGACATGGCGACGATCGTGCTCAACAACCAGGGCAATCGATACACCGACAAGAAGGTCGGCGCGGCGATCGAGATCAAGGTCGGCGACGAGAAGACGTCGATCTTCAAGGGCGAGATCGTCGGGCTCGAGCCGATCTACGGCGAGAAGTCGCGCATCACGATCCGCTGCATGAACAAGCTGCACCGCCTGCTGCGCATCCGCAAGTCGCGCACGTGGACGGACAAGAGCGACGAGGAAGTGCTCAAGGCCGTCGTCGGCGACGCCGGTCTGACGCTCGAGTGGAAGCACGACAAGTCGATCAAGTACAAGCACGTCTATCAGCACAACCAGACCGACCTCGAGTTCATCCGCGTTCGCGCGGCGCGGCTCGGCTGTCACGTGTGGTGCATCGACAGCAAGGTCTTCGTGAAGGAGCCCGATTTCGGCGCGACCTGCGGCATCACGCTCAAGGTGGCGAAGTCGGACAAGGAGTCGCAGCTGATGTCGTTCGCGCCGCGGCTCTCGTCCGCGGGCGTGGTGAAGAAGGTGACGGTCCGCGGCTGGAACCCGGAGAAGAAGGAGCTGATCGAGGGCAGCTACTCGAACACCAGCTCGCAGCTCGGTGCCAAGCACGCGAGCCAGGCCGCCGGCGATCACGGCAAGGAAGAGACGTTCGTCGCGGATCACCCGATCACGAGCAAGGAAGAAGCCGACGCGCTCGCGAAGGCGCGCATGATCGACATGTGCCTCACGTACATCACGGGTGAGGCGCAGGTGAAGGGCACGGAGCCCAAGCTCGAGCTCGGCAAGACCGTCAAGATCGAGGCGAACGCCGAGAAGAACGACGACCCGTTCAACGGCTTCTACCTGATCATGGGCGTCACGCATCGTCACAAGACGAAGGGCGATGGGCCCGGCGCGGCTGCCAAGCCCGCGCACGCGGTGTTGAAGCTCGCGCGCGACGCGCAGGGGCCGAAGTAATCGATGCGTGCCGGTGGCCCCAGGGTCGATTCGCTCGACGAGGTGCAGTACGGACTGCACTACGCCATCGTCACGCAGAACAAGGACCCCGAGAACCTCGATCGCATCAAGGTCCGCTTCCCGTGGCTCGCGAATGGCGAGACCGATCAGAGCGCGTGGGCGCAGCTGATGACGCCCATGGAGGGCAAGAAGTTCGGCTGGTACAACGTGCCCGAGATCGACGACGCGGTCGTCGTGATGTTCATCGCGGGTGATATCTCCCAGCCGATCATCGTCGGTGGCGTGTGGAGCACGCCCGACTTCTCGCCGGAGCCCAACGAGGACGGCAAGAACAACTTCCGCGGGTATCGGAGCCGGTGCGGCTCCCGATTGATCTTCGACGACAGCGGGAAGGTGAAGGTGGTGTTCGCCGATAAGACGGCGAAGAACATGCTGGGCGTCGGCGAGTTCGCGAAGGACGGAGCGGGACCGAACGTGTGTGCGATCTACAAGCCGTCGATGTCGGGCGAGAAGGGCGTCTCCTTCTCGACGATGCAGGGCCGGCTCGAGATCACGTGCAAGGACGGCAAGCTCACGATGACGGCCGGCAAGAACATCAAGATCAACGCGAAGA
This sequence comes from uncultured Kofleriaceae bacterium, assembly GCA_964617845.1. Lineage (GTDB taxonomy): Bacteria > Myxococcota_A > Polyangia > Haliangiales > Haliangiaceae > JABFXX01. The sequence continues at coordinate 94,103 of CAZUAR010000006.1, forward strand.
CCACCATCGACATCAAGGTCGGCGGTGACACCAAGCTCGACGGTAGCTCGAGCGCCACGATCTCGTCGGGCTCGCCGAGCAGCTACGACGCACCGAAGATCAAGATCTCCTAGTCGGCGGAAAAGGCCACGACGTGACGTTCTTCCCCATCGATCGCGTGATGCCCCTGGCTGTCCGTGCGGACAAGCTTCGCGGCGTCCACCACGCGATCTGCGTGGAGAACACCGAGGGTGACGGCAATCCCGGCTATCGCGTCAAGGTGAAGTTCCCCTGGCTCAACGAGGAAGAGAAGACGTACTGGGCACGCATCGCCGTGCCGATGGGCGGAAACGATCGCGGCACGTACTTCTTGCCCGACCCCGACGATCAGCTGCTCGTCGTGTTCGAGCACGGTGACATCGACAACCCGATCGTGATCGGCGCGCTGTGGAGCAAGAAGCAGGAGCCCGTCGAGGTCAACCAGACCGGCAAGAACAACACGAAGCTGATCAAGTCACGCTCCGGTCACCGCATCATCTTCGACGACAAGGATGGATCCGAGAAGGTCATCATCGTCGACAAATCGCGGAAGAATAAGATCGTCCTCGATGCACCGCAGAAGCTCGTGCAGATCCAGTGCGAGGGCGACATCGAGATCAAAGCCAAAGACAACATCATCATTCACAGCAAGGCCCTGAAGGCCGGCACCTCGGACGGCTGGAAGGCGTCGGGCAAGGCGTACAAGTCGCACGCCGCGGCGAACTTCACGTTCAAGTCGAGCGGTGACATCACGGTCACCGCATCGCAGGTGACGATCAACGAGAGCGCGTCTCCCGCCTGTCAGGTCACGGGCTCGGGTGCGGGCTCGCTCGAAGGCGTCGCGACCGAAGCGGCGGGCGAGCAGGTGCAAGAGAACGCCGGCGGCGCGGGGGGCGGTGGCGGTGGCGGTGGTGCCGGCGCGGGTGCAGGCGGCGCGGGTTCTGGCGGCAGCGGCGGTGCGGGCGGCGCGGGTGGCTCGTCGGGCGGTGGTGCTGGATCGCCGAGCGCGGACGCATCGGTGCAAGCGCAGGCGTCGGCGGCGGGCACGGACTACTTCGGCGGCGGATCCGTCGTCGAGGCGAGCGGCAGCATCGAGGTCGACGCGTCGGGCAACATCACCGCGACTGGCGAGATCTCCGGATCGGCTGCCGGCGGCGCGCTGTCTGGCGGCGCGAGTGGTACCGCGAGCGCGGGCCCCGGTGGCGCGAGCGCGAGTGGAAGCGCAAGCGCGAGCGCGAGCGGAGCGGCCGAGGGCGGCGGTAACGCGGCCGGCGGATCGGCGAGCGTCGGTGCCGAAGGATCGGCGAGCGCGGGGCCCGGCGGCGCGCAGGCCAGCGGCAAGGCAGAAGCGGGCGCGAGCGGCGAAGCGAGCGCGAGCGCGGGTGGCGCGAACGCGGGTGCGAGCGGAAGCGCGGGCGCGAGCGCGGAAGGATCGGCGAGCGCGGGACCCGGCGGCGCGCAGGCCGGCGGCAAGGCGGAAGCGGGCGCGAGCGGCGAAGCAAACGCGAGCGCGGGTGGCGCGAACGCGGGTGCGAGCGGAAGCGCGGGCGCGAGCGCCGAAGGATCGGCGAGCGCGGGTCCCGGCGGCGCGCAAGCGGGTGGCAAGGCGGAAGCGGGCGCGAGCGGCGAAGCAAACGCGAGCGCGGGTGGCGCGAACGCGGGTGCGAGCGGAAGCGCGGGCGCGAGCGCGGAAGGATCGGCGAGCGCGGGACCCGGCGGCGCGCAGGCCGGCGGCAAGGCGGAAGCGGGCGCGAGCGGCGAAGCAAACGCGAGCGCGGGTGGCGCGAACGCGGGTGCGAGCGGAAGCGCGGGCGCGAGCGCCGAAGGATCGGCGAGCGCGGGTCCCGGCGGCGCACAGGCCGGTGGCTCGACGGAAGCAGGCGCGAGCGGTTCGGCGGGTGGCGGAGCTGCCGCCGGTGGATCGGCGGGCGCGAGCGGCGGAGCTGCGGGTGGCGCACAAGCGGGGGGTGGCGCGAGTGGTGGAGCTGCCGGTGGCGCACAAGCGGACGCGGGCGGCGGAGCTGGCGGATCGGCGAGCGCGAGCGGCGGAGCCTCGGGTGGCGCACAAGCGGGCGCGAGCGGCGGAGCCGCGGGTGGCGCTCAAGCGGACGCGGGCGGCGGCGCGAGCGGCGGAGCTGGCGGATCGGCGGGCGCGAGTGGCGGAGCTGGCGCGAGTGGTGGAGCCGCGGGTGGCGCACAAGCGGGCGGCGGCGCGAGTGGCGGAGCTGCCGCTGGTGGATCGGCGGGCGCGAGCGGCGGAGCGGGCGCGAGCGGCGGAGCTGGCGCGAGCGGCGAAGCCTCGGGTGGCGCACAAGCGGGCGGCGGCGCGAGTGGCGGAGCTGCTGCTGGTGGATCAGCGGGCGCGAGCGGCGGAGCCGCGGGTGCCGCACAAGCAGACGCGGGCGGCGGCGCGAGTGGCGGAGCTGGTGGATCGGCCGGCGCGAGCGGGGGAGCTGCCGCTGGCGGATCCGCGGGCGCGAGCGGAGGTGCTCAAGCTGATGCAGGTGGAGCCGGCGGTGCACAAGCCGGCGGAGCTGGATCGGCTGGCGCGAGTGGCGGAGCTGCCGGATCGACGGGCGGAGCCGATGCAGGAGCCGCGGGCGGCGCTGGTGGATCAGCGGGCGCGAGCGGCGGAGCCGCGGGTGCGAGCGGCGGAGCCGGTGCGAGCGGCGGAGCCGCTGGATCGGTCGGCGCGAGTGGTGGAGCGGGCGCGCAAGCGGCAGGTGGAGTTGCGGGTGGCGGAAGTGCGGGTGGCGCGAGTGCGGGCGGAGCCGCGACGGGCGGAGCCGGCGGAGCAGGAGTCTCGACGGGCGGCGCAGCCGACGCGGGCGGTGGAGCGGGCGGCGTGGGTGGAGCGGCTGGCGGCGGCGCGTCGACGACCGGAGTCGCGGGCGGCGTGAGCGGCGGAGCTTCCGCCGATGCTGGCGCGGTCGGTGGCTCCGGCGGAGCGGGCGGTGCCGGTGGCGGTGCGTCGGGCGCGAGCGGCTTCGACACCAGCACACCGGGCGCACCGGGCGCACCGGATGCACCGAGCACCGGCGGTATCATGCAGGGCGAGAATCGCGTCGGCTCGTCGGTCGGTGGCTCGAGCGGATCGAGCGTCGATGCAGGCGACGCGCGCGACATCGAGAGCGTCGGCTCGTCCGGCTCGCCGGGCGCGAACGCGGACGTCGACATCAACGTGAACCGCGACGAAGCGCGGATGAAGAACGAGATGTCCGCGGGCAACATCGCGCCCGGATCGCAATCACCCGACGCGACGCTGCGGTCGGGCGCGGGCTATCAGGGACAGTCCGTGATGGCCGGTGGCGATGGTGGCGCGCAGCGCACCGTCGACTCGGCGGATCTCGCCGGGACCGATGGCGCGGCGATCGATGCGCGCAACGCGACGTCGAGCGAAGGCAGCTTGAAGGCCAAAGCCGGCGTCGACACGGGCGAGATGCGGCACGACGCCGGCATCGATGCGCCTCAAACAAGTACGGCGGTCGCGCAGAACCGCGAGTGGCACGCGCGCGACGAAGCGATGGCGCAGGCGAGGGAGCCCGAGGATCGAGCGCGCGAGGCCGAGCAGGTCTATCGCGACCCCGCGATGGCGGCGGAGGCGCGCGGCGAAGCGAAGCTCGACGCCGAGGCCAGCGAGCATCGACCGGACACGATGGTGCAGGCGGAGCAGCGCGCGACGTCCGCACGCGCCGCTCGTGACGCCTCGCGCAATCCGGAGACGGTGGCCGAGAACAAGCTCGACGACGAGCTCGACGAGAAGAAGGCGAACGTGCAGGCGGATGTCGGGGTCAAGGTCACGACCAAGCCCGACCCGAGCGATACGTAGCCGAACGGGTTGCGACCCGACTCGGAAGGTTTGTGACTCGCGAACGACACATCGGTGTCGTCTCGTCGCGTCGCGATTTGGTACCTGGCGCGTTGATCGCGGGCACCTGTTTTCCTACGATGCCTGCTCGTTCGAAGGGGTCGAAACGAAAGGATTCTCGCGGTGGACGAGGAAGCCCTGATGGCTTGGCAAGATGTGCTGGATATGGTGGTTGCCGGACGACCGAGCGAGGTCGGCTGTCCGTACTGCAATCATCGTCCGCTCACGATCGAAGAGGTCGAGCACATGACGAAGATCTCTTGCAGCAAGTGCAAGAAGTTCATCCAAGGTCGCTTCCAGTAGCGAAGGGCGAGTCGATCGATGAGCAACAACCGCGACTTCCTCGGCAAGGGAATCCGATTTCCCGTCTCGATCAACCTCAACGGTGGCGTGTCGTCGAGTCAGCTCGACGAGAATGTTCGTCAGTCGATCTTCATCATCCTCGGAACCGCGCCGGGCGAGCGGCTCCATCGCAAGCACTTCGGCTGTCAGATCCACGATCTCATGTTCGCGCCGAACAACGGCATCACCGCCGCGCGCGCCGAGATCTACTGCGAGGAAGCGATCTACAAGTTCGAGCCGCGCGTCGAGTCCGTGACGGCACGTGCATGGCCGAATCCCGACGAGCCCAATCGTCTCGACATCAAGATCGAGTACGTGATCGCGGGAAAGCACGAGAAACGAAACCTCGTGTTCCCGTTCTATCTGAAGACTGAAGAAGAAGAAGTGCCGGTGGCTCCCACCAACAAGTTCTTCGACGAAAACGCCTGACCATGATCCCACCACCGAAACTGGACGACCGCACGTTCCACGACATCGTCGAGGAAGCCATCTCGATGATTCCGCGCTACTCGCCGGAGTGGACGAATCACAATCCGTCCGATCCGGGTATCACGCTGATCGAGCTCGCCGCGTGGATGACGGACCTGTTGATTCACCGGCTCAACCAGGTTCCGGACAAGAACTACGTCGCGTTCTTGAACCTCCTCGGGATCAAGCTGCGCCCGCCGCGCGCGGCAAAGGCACTGACTCGCTTCACGCTCGTCGAGGGCGCGACGAAGCAGCGCGTTCCGCGCGGCACGCAGGTCTCGACGCCGCACGCGACCGAAGAGCACACCGTGACGTTCGAGACGGCGCGCGACGTGATGGTGTCGACCGCGCGTCCCGATCGCTGCTTCTCGTACTTCGACGACTCGTACTCGGAGAACAGCCGCTATATCGATCCGCCGCCGGGCATCCAGGACGTTCCGTTCGAGGTGTTCGCCGGCGCGCAGCGCATCGAGCGCTACCTGTATCTCTCCGATCCGCGCTTCGCCAACACCGGTGACTCCGCGCTGCTCCGCATCTTCCTCGGAACGCCGGAGCGCGGCGCGCGAGACCTCGCGCGCCTGCTCGAGTGGGAGTACTGGGAAGGCACGCGCTGGAAGGAGCTCACGCCGGCGCAGATCGAAGTCGACCGCGGCGAGGTCGCGTTCGCGGGGCCGCTCCGCTTCGAGCCGACGATGGTCAACCACATCGAAGGCCTGTGGATGCGCGGTCGCCTCGCCGAGGTGCCCGAGGCTCCCGAGGATACCGAGATCGACACGATCCGCGCGCGCGTCGAGGTCGTCGGCGATGGCCTCCTGCCGACGCAGGCGTTCGCGAACCTCGACAACAACGCGTTCATCCAGCTCGACCTCGGCAAGAACATCTATCCCTTCGGCAAGGACCCGAAGATCGATTGCATGCTCTACCTCGCGTGCGAGGAGCTCTTGCAGACCGCCGACGCGTACATCTCGATCGAGATGCTGCTCGCGGACTCGAGCGTCATCCCGCGCCCGAACCCGAGCGAGCAGCTCGTGCTCGCGTTCGAGTATTGGGATGGCAAGCGCTGGCGTCACCTCGGCCGCTCGTCGCCGCGCGGCGCGCTGCCCGGCGCCGGCGACGAGGTCGGCTTCCACGACGAGACCAAGGCGCTCTCGCAGTCCGGCGTCGTCAGCTTCCGGCGGCCCAAGGACATGACGGAGATCGAGATCAACGGCGTCACCAAGCGCTGGGTCCGCATCCGCATCGAGAAGGGCGACTACGGCGAGCAGGGCACGTACACGCTGCAAGACGACAAGTGGGTGTTCAAGGACGATCGCCAGCTGCGCCCGCCCGCGTTGCGCTCGCTGACGTTCCGCTACCGCGAGGACTATCGCGACGCGCGCCACGTGCTCGCGTTCAACGACTTCCAGTACACCGACGTCACCGAGGTCGCGCGCACCGAGTTCACGATCTTCCAGCCGTTCCAGGCCAAGCCCGAGGAGTCGCCCGCGCTCTACCTCGGCTTCAACGCGAAGCCACCGAACGACGCGCTGAACCTCTTCTTCCAGCTCGAGGAGGAGCTCGGGCTCGGCTCGCTGCCGACGGAAGAGGCGGAGATCGCCACGACCGAGCTCGGCAAGTACGAGTCGATGAAGAAGCTCGCCTGGGAAAAAGGCCAGCGCGTGGTGTGGGAGTACTTCGACGGTCGCGACTGGGAGCCGCTCTCCGTCGATGACGAGACCAACGGCTTCACCTCGTCGGGCTTCGCGGTTCTCGTTCCGCCCGAGGACTGGAAGCCGTCGAGCAAGTTCACCGAGGAGCGTCACTGGCTCCGCGCGCGGCTGGAGCAGGGCGGCTACGTCAAGCCACCTCGCATCCGCATGATCGTGACCAACGCGATCGACGCGTACAACCAGGAGACGATCCGCAACGAGACGATCGGCAGCTCCGACGGCTCGCCGATGCAGGAGTTCCGGTTCCTGCGCTCGCCGCTGCTCGAGGACGAGATCCTCGAGGTGCGCGAGAAGCAGACGCCGAACATGGAAGAGCTCACCGACCTCGGGCCCGATGCGGCGCGCAAGGTCGAGCCGGAGAACCCGCAGAACAACGAGCACTGGGTCCGCTACAAGCGCGTCGATAGCTTCTTCGCGTCCGGGCCGCGCAGCCGCCACTACACGCTCGACTACGTCACCGGCGTGATCAAGTTCGGCGACGGACGGCGCGGCATGGTGCCGCCCGAGGGCAAGAACAACATCGTCTCTCCGTCGTATCGCATCGGCGGTGGGGCGGCGGGCAACGTCAACGCCGGCACGCTGACGTCCCTCGGCCGCGCGCTCGCGTACGTCGAGACCGTCGTGAACCCGTTGCCCGCCTCGGGCGGCGCGGATCGCGAGACGATCGACGAGGCCAAGGCGCGCGCGCCGTACACGATCAAGAGCCGCGATCGCGCGGTCACGTCGGAGGACTACGAGATGCTGGCGCTGCGCGCGTCGACGACGCTCGCGCGCGCGCGCTGCGTACCGGATCGCTCCAACCGCGGTCACGTGACGCTCGCGCTCGTCCCCAAGGGCGACATCCGCGGCGACGCGATGAGCACGCGCCTCGTTCCGTCGAACGAGGTGCTCCGCTACGTGAAGCGCTACCTCGACGAGCGCAAGCTGGTCGGCACGGTGCTCAACGTCGTGCGTCCTCGCTACAAGGACATGTCGATCAAGGTCGTCCTGATCCGGCGCACGGTCGGCACCTCCGATCGCCTGCGCAAGGACATCGAGGTCAAGATGCGTCGCTATCTGCACTCGCTGATCGGCGGGCGCGATGGCAAGGGGTGGGAGTTTGGCCGGCCGGTGCTGAAGACCGAGCTGATCCACCTCGCAGAAGAGGTCCCGGGCGTCGAGGGCGTTGACTCGCTCGAGATCCGAGACGAGCTGCGCAATGTCGCCGTCGAGCATCTCCGCCTCGACGACGACGAGCTCCCCTTCTTGGTGCACGTGGGCGTCGCGGAGAAGGTGCGGGACGACATCAAGTAATCCATGGAGCAACAGCTTCTCAATCGCCGCGTGGTTCGCGTGCCCGACGTCGTCGGTCGCGCGCTTCCGAAAGCACGCATCACCCTCGAGGACGCCGGCCTCTCGAAGATCGTCGTGCTCTATCGCGAGAGCTACGAGGATCGGGACACCGTCCTCGAGCAACGTCCGACACGCGGACAGATGATCTACGAGGGGACCGAGGTGACGATCTGGGTCGCCCGCCGCGGTCTGCTCGAGAACCTCCCCGCGATCTACCGCCGGTCCGACGCCGCAGGTCGCAACCTCGTGCGCGACGTGTGCTTCGTGTTCGAGCACATGTTCGACTCCGTCGACACGAACCTCGTCGACGGCTGGCGGTTCTACGATCCGTACGTCACGCCGATCGAGTTCCTGAACTGGCTATCGCGCTGGACGGCGTTCACGCTCGATCTCGACTGGCCCGAGGCGCAGAAGCGCGCGCTGATCAAGCGCGCGGTCGATCTCTACCGGATCCGCGGCACGCGTCGCGGTCTGGCGCTGTTCCTCCGTCTGTTCTCCGACCACGAGCCGGACATCGAGGAGAACCGGTGGCCGTTCCGCGGCTTCCGCGTCGAGCCCGAGGGGGCCGAGGACGGCGCCCGGATCGGCATCGACTCCGTGATCCTCCCGCCCGTGGACCTCGCGCACTGCTTCATCGTCTCGATGCCGATCAAGTTCGACACGGTCACGCCCGAGATGGTGATCCGCATCCATCAGATCATCGCGATGGAGAAGCCGGCGCACACGCATTACTACCTGCAGTTCGCCGAGGAGAAGGGCGACGTGGAGCTCCGCGAGTTCTTCCAGATCGGCATGCGGTCCGGCATCGGTATCGGCGCCGAAGTTATCGAGACAATCGAAGAATCAGGTGAGGCAAAGAAATGAGCGACGCGGCTATTCAAGGATTCAAGCGCATCAACTTCTTCAAGGGGTTCCTCACCACCGAGAAGGACTGGAACGATGCGGAGCGCTATCACATCGACAAGCGCCGCCTGCACAACCGTCTCCTGCACTCGCCGGGCATCATCTACGGCTACTCGGGCGATCTGAAGGTGACGGCGCGCGCGCGCGGTGACCTCTCCGTCGAGGTGCAGCCGGGCTACGCGATCGACGGTCAGGGCAACGACCTGATGATCTTCGACGCGACGATCCGCAACATCAACCTCGAGGAGTTCCGCCTCCCGCAGACGATCTACGTCGTGCTCCGCTACTACGAGGAGCTCACCGACTTCATCGCCTACAAGGAGAACCTCGAGTACAAGGGCCACCGTCGCGTGCTCGAGTCCTGCCGCGTCGAGATCTCGCAGACCGAGCCCGACATCAACCGCGAGGTCGAGCTCGCGCGCATCTACCTCGAGAAGGGGGTGCAGCGCATTCGCGATGCGCGCGACAACGCGGACCCGAAGGGCAACGAGATCGACATGCGCTACACGCCGCGCGGCGGCATGAGCGGATCGAACATGCCCCCGGCGCTGCGGCTGCGCCTCGAGAATCTGCTGAACACGATCCGTCGCGGGGCGATCGAGTACTCGCGCCGCGGCGTGATCTCGGCGCACGACGTCATCCAGGCGACCAACACCGCGCTGATGATGATGTACGGCAACCTGCTCGACCTGAAGAACGTGTTCGACGTCTTCAAGCTGATCGTCGAGGCCGAGGGCGAGCTCGCGCTCGACGTCGACGTGCATCACCCGACGATCGCGCAGAAGAAGGAGTTCTCGGAGTACCGCCGTCAGGTCGAGATCCTTCGCGGCCTCCTCGGCGAGAACAAGAACAACATGGACTCGTACATGAACCTGCTCGCCTATCAGGCGAAGTGCACGGAGATCATGTCGTCCGCGGTCGCCGGCGAGAAGCCGGTGATCCAGGCGCCCGAGGAGAAGAAGGAAGTCGCGAAGGTCGCGGACATCAAGGATTGGGAGGGCGTCAAGGGCATGCCGGCGCCCAAACCACAGATGGACCTCGACGGCATGACGTGGGTGCTCGTGGACGAGATCGAGATCCTCAACAAGGAATCCGAGGACAAGCACATGTTCACGATCAAGGAGGCCAAGGACTCCTACCGATCGCGACAGAAGCTCAAGTACCCGGATGGCACGACAATCGAGGATACGGGCCGCGCACACGTCGACGGATACTCGGAGTTCAAACTACTCAACATCACCCCGGGCCGCCCGGTAATCGTGTTGCGCCGAATGGACTACGTGTACGGCGACTACGAGCTCGAGATGTCCGTGAACGGGAAGAAGTGCACGGTCGTCTCCTGTGTAGGGACCGACCGTGTTCACCGCTGGCGCAACTGGCCGGCGATGATCCCGGCCGATGCCGTCACGGATTCTTCGCTGATGGTCCGGCAGCAGTCGATCACCGCCGGTCGCGACATCAACATGTTCCACATCTGGGTGTTCCAACCGAAGTAGTCGGCCGCTCGATCCAGGCAGTGGTAAGCTACCGCTGCTCGCGCGGGTGACTGCACCGAGGGAATCGATCCGTGTTTCTCAAGTACATCGACTTCATCTTCCAACCGTTTCGCGCCATCCAAAGCAAGTGGCTGAAGGTGAAGGGCGTGCACGGTTCGATCAAGGGTGACGCCAGTCGTGCCAAGGCGCTCGGAAACCGAGCGAAGGCTGGCGTCAATCAGGTGCAGCAGTACGCCGGCCAACCCCTCGTTCAGGGACAACAGCAGCAGGGAGCGCAGATGCAGGGACAGCAACCAGGAATGCAGGGCCCCCCGGGGATGCCGGGTGCACCGGGTGCACCCGCCGCGGGCCCGATACCCAATCCGCCGATCCGCACCCAGGGGTTCTGGATCTTCGCCAAGAAGTTCTGCTCCCAGTGCGACCAGCAGCTCGACAAGACCTGGGACTCGTGTCCGTTCTGCGCGCAGATCGCGGCGCAGGCGGCGGTCGCGCCGCAGAAGCTACAGGCGCTCAAGACGCAGGCGTTCGTCCTCGACTCGACGGGCGGTCCCGGCTCGATGCAGCTGTGCGGCTGGCTGGTTCCGCTCCAGGGACCGCAGAAGGGCGAGCTGTTCACGCTCCAGCCGACGACGATCATCGGGACGGACAAGACCTGCGGCGTGGTGCTGCAAGACAAGTTCATGTCGAGCAAGCACGCCGAGATCAAGGCCGAGAACGGAATCTGGGTGCTCCGCGACACTGGCTCGACGAACGGCACCTACGTCAACAACAAGCGCATCGATCGGCACGAGCTCGTCGACAACGACTTCGTCAAGTTCGGTCAGGCGATGCTGAAGTTCAAGAGCCTCTAACGATGACGACGAAGACCACGCTCGCAACGCTCGTAACGATCCTCGGATGGCTGGCCGTCCTCGTCGGTGCACCTCGCACGGCGAGCGCGCAGAGCGGTCAGGTCGAGGTCTTCTTGCAGGTCAAGCCGCAAGAGGCGGGTACGGCCACGGCGAACGATGCGCCCATGATCGAAGCCACCGTCGTCGGCGGCGCGAACCTGCCGATCGAGAAGTTCCTGCTCACCGAGCCGACCGCGAAGCCGCCCGTGATCATCAAGGCGAGCTCGAAGCGAGACTTCAACTCCGGTGGCGAGACGATCGCGGTCGCGCTCGTCATCAACGGTCAGGAAGTCTGGATCGGCAACGACGACATCGAGCCCGAGGACAGCCCGTCGCGCTACCTCGGCATCCTGAAGAACCTGAAGACCGCGCTGCAGGAGGTGCCGTTCGCGACCGCCGGTCCGGCGGGCAGCAAGGGCATCCTGATCTCGTACGCCGACAAGCCCGAGGTGAAGGTGGCGATGGGCCCGCTCGGCTCGCTCAACGCCGAGGCGCTCGGATCGCAGAAGGACTACTACAAGAAGATCGGCACCGCGATGGTCGAGGGCATCTCGCTCGCGATGGCCGAGCTGAAGAACGTCAGCGCGTCGCGCAAGGCGCTGATCGTCGTCTGTGACGGCAACGACTCCAACCCGGATAGCGCGGGCGCTGCGCTCGCGAACCTCAAGAAGGAAGCGCAGCAGCAGAACATCCAGACCTTCGCGATCATCTACAAGGGCCAGCTCTCCGATCCGGCGAACCTGATCAACAAGATGATCACGCAGACGCAGACGGTGACGAACGCCGAGGGCATCGCCGCCGCGATCAAGGGCATCCTGCTCCGCCTCGCGGATCGCTACTACCTGACGTTCCCGGGCTACGACAAGAAGACCAAGCAGGGCTTCAAGTGGGACGAGAAGACGCACGACCTCGTGCTCAAGATCGACAAGGACGAGACCGAGGCCGTCTCGCTCCAGCTGTCGCCGAAGTGGTCGCCGCCGTCGAACTCGAGCTTCCCGTGGTGGATCGTCATCGTCGGTGTCGTCGGTCTCTTGTTGCTCATCGTCATCATCGCGGCGGTGTCCGGTAAGAAGGAAGCTCCGGCGCCGATGCCGATGCCGGTGATGCCCGCCGCGCCTATGGTTCCGGGCGAGCCGCCCAAGCCCATGGGCCCGGTGAAGACGGTCATGTTCAACGCGAACGCGAGCGAGGACGGCTTCCCCGTCGTCGGCTGGCTCGTTCCGCTCAACGGACAGGACGCGTTCAAGACGCACAAGCTGCGCTCGAGCGGCACCAAGATCGGCACCCAGCCGAACTCGGACATCGTGATCAACGACGGCTTCATGAGCACCGATCACTGCAAGATCAACTGCTCGCCCCACGGCTTCGTTCTCGAGGACAACAACTCGACGAACGGTTGCTACGTCAACGATCGCAAGGTCACCAAGCACGAGCTCGTCGACAACGACGTGATCACGCTCGGCAAGACCAACCTGAAGTTCAAGTCGATCACCTAGTTTGGTCCCGTGCCGCAAGAAGCTCTGATCGCGATCATCGTCGGCGGCGCGGTGTTGCTGCTGCTGCTCGTCTTCATCCTCGCGAAGAAGAGCAGCAAGCCGAAGGGGCAGAAGGTGTGCGGCAGCTGCCGGCGCACGATGCTGCCGGTGTGGACCAAGTGCCTGTTCTGCGGCTGGGCACCGGGGGCGCGTCTCGAGTTCATCCTCGGGCCGATGGCGAATCAGACCCTGCAGCTCGAAGGCGATGTCACGACGATCGGATCGGTCGCCGGGAACACCGTCGTCCTGGCCGATCCGGCGGTCTCGAAGAAGCACGCCGGGATTCGTAAGGTCGATGGCGTGTACGAGCTCGCGGACCTCGGCTCGACGAACGGCATCTACGTCAACGGCCACAAGGTCCCCAAGAAGACGCTCGAGGCCGGGGACATCATTCGTGTGGGAAACACCGAAGCAGTGTTCAAACGCGACTGAAGTCTCGACGAAGAATCTGAGGTAGGATGCGAGTCACCTAAATGGCACGCCTCCTGTTCCGGGACAGCCAGGGCCGAGAGGGTACGGTCGAGCTGTCACCGACCGAGACCGTCTATGTGGGCCGTGGCCTCGAGTGCGCGATCCGCACGGACGACGGCATGGTCTCGCGAAAGCACTCGCAGATCCGAATGGAGAACGGTCGCTTCGTCGTCGAGGATCTCGGCAGCGCGAACGGCACGCATCTCAACAACGTGCGCGTGCAGAAACAAGCGATCGGTCACGCCGACGTGATCCAGTGCGGCTCGCTGATCATTCGGTTCATCGACGAGGGCGGGGTCAACGTCGTCCAGCAACAGCTGCCGCAAGCAGGGGCACCGCCGCAGAAGAAGGGCGGGACGATGCGACTCGATCGCAACGAAGCGCCCGCGCTCCCCGGTGGCAGCGGCTTTGGTAGCTCTCCGCCCGGCATGGGCAGCTCTCCGCCGGGCATGGGCGGCATGGGCGCGCCGAACGTCCCCGGTGGATACGGCCAGCCTCCGGGCTACAGCGGCAGCAGTGGAAGCTCGCCCGGTCGACACGATGCGATCCCGCCGAGCGGCGCTTCGCCCTACGGTGCGCCTCCGGGCATGCCCGGCGGCAGTGGGAACATGCCCTACGGTGGGCCGCCCGGCATGAGCAGCGGCGGGATGTCGTCGGGATCGAGCGGCGGGATGGGCGCGGGCGGACTTCCGTACGGCGGTCCTCCGGGGATGCCGGGTGCGGGGCCCGCGGCGGGAGGCAGCATGTTCGGCGCGGGGCGCGGCTACAGCGGCGGTTCGTCGACGGGCGTCCCCGGCGCGAACAACCTCCCCGGATCGCCGGCGGCGCTCGCCGCGCAAGGCGGCGGTGTCTCGGGCTATGCAGCGACGGGCGTCGCGGGCGTGACGCCGGGGATGGGCGGTGGTGGATATGGCGGACCTCCAGGGATGCCCGGCGCCGGCGGCATGGGCGGACAGCCCGGGATGGGGGGACCTCCCGGAATGCCCGGCGGCATGGGTGGACCTCCCGGCATGGGAGGACCACCCGGAATGCCCGGCATGGGCGGACCTCCCGGCATGCCCGGTGCGGGGATGGGCGGACCTCCCGGCATGCCTGGTGCGGGCGGCATGGGCGGACCTCCGGGGATGCCGGGCGCCGGTCGCGGAGGACCACCGGCGATGCCCGGTGCTGGTGGGGCGGGTGCGTATGGCGGCCCGCCGCCGATGCCCGACGACAAGAGCATGTTCGGTCGCGGCGGTCCGGGGGGACCTCCCGGCCAGGGCGGCGACAAGGTGCTCGTCGATCTCGGCCTCGAGTTCGACGCGAACAAGGCCGACAAGGAGATCCGGACGCTTCGCGAGGACCTCTCGAAGGCCAACGCGAACTACGAGCGCGAGGTCGCCGACGGCAAGCGCATCCGCGCGGAGGCGGCGACGCTGCGCGACCGCGTCGAGGAGCTGCGCGCGCAGATCAAGGATCGCGACGATCAGGTCACCGCGCACGATCGCGTGGCCGACGAGCTTCGCGACGAGCTCCAGCAGACGCGCAACGAGCTCACCAAGTCTCGCGCCGAGATGGGCGAGATGGCGGAGAACATGGCGGCGCGCGAGCGCCAGGCCGCGCGCGCCATCGAGGACACGGCGAAGGTTCGCGAGGAGCTCGAGGACAAGAACCGCCAGCTCATGGAGCTGTCGCGGACCAAGGACGAGGGCTGGAAGAAGCTCAACGAGCAGCTGACCGAGATCGAGCACCTGCGCGAGGTCATCAACGAGCAGGAGCGGATGCTCGAGGAGCGCCGCGTCGGATTGATCTCGCAGGAAGAGGTCATCAAGGAGCTGCGCGCCGACAAGGAGAAGAACCTGAAGGCGATCGCCCAGCTTCGCGCCGAGCGCGACGAAGCAGCGTCGCAGTCGATTCGCACGAGCGCGCAGATCGCGGGCCTCGAGGAAGAGAACCGCCGGCTCGGGCGCCTGCTCGTCGAGGCGCAGACCGACGCGGGTCGCGGTGGCGGTGCCCAGCCCGACCACATGATGAAGCTGCAGACCGACATCAAGGATCTGCGCGTCGAGCTCAAGAAGATCGAGGGCGATCGCGATCGCCTCAAGGAGCAGTACGAAGCGGCGGATCGCGATCGCACGAAGCTCGAGGGGCGCGTCGCGCAGGTCGAGGTCGAGCTGCAGGAAGCACTGCACGCGAAGCTCACCGCCGAGAGCGCGCGCAACGTGGCGCAAGAGGCGCTCGCGAAGTCCGAGGTCGCGCGCAGCAAGGCGGCCGAAGAAGCGCTCAACGCGGCGCAGGCGCGCGACAAGGCCTCGACGGGTGGCGACGATGCGCGCCGCGAGCTCGATCGCTTGAAGAAGACGGTCGCGGAGCTCGAGAAGGCCAAGGGCATCAACACGGGCGTCGATCCCGCGGAGGTGCAGCGCGAGCGCGAGGCGTACGAGCGCAAGCTCGCGGCGGCGACCGAGGCGCAGCAGGCCGCGGAGCGCGCGCAGAAGACGCTACAGACGGAGCTCGACGCCGCGAAGGTCGATGTCACGAAGGCGCGCGCGGAGGCGGCGCGCGCGCAGGCGGCGGCCGCATCCTCGGCCGAAGCCGCGGTGGCCGCGGCGGGCGGCGATGGTGGCGGTGGTGGTGGCGCGAACGCGTCCGAGATCCAGAAGGCCGCGCAAGAGGTCTACGATGCGATCAACGACATCCTGTCCGCGATGCGCAACAACGTGATGCTCGTCCAGGGCGAGCTGCCGAACCTCAAGGCCGACCAGGAGACGATGCAAGCGGTCGCCGATGCCGTGGAGTCGCTCGTCGGGAGCGCCGAAGATGCAAAGGGCGCGTTGCGCGGACTCCGCGATCTCGCGCAGAGCTAGCGGCCGAGTAGAGCGAGAAGAGGCACATGACGATCGAACACAAGCGAAGCAGCAAGGGCGAGATCGAGGATCTCATCCGCGCGCGGTACTCCCTGATCTGGATCGTTTCGCCCGAAGAGGGCCGCGTCGAGGATTCCCTCCGCAAGCTGTGCGTCGAGCGCGAGATGCGGCTCGAGGTGTGGTCGATCACCGAAGGGTTCAAGACGATCGCGAACGGGCAGGGCACCCGCGACGTGAAGGATCCGATGAAGGCGATCGATCACGTGATCCGTGCCGAGGGCAAGGCGCTGTTCGTGCTGCGCGACTTCCATCCATTCCTCAAGGAGCCGGCCGTCGTGCGCCGCCTGCGCGACGCGGCGACCGAGCTGCGCAAGACGAAGAAGAGCCTCGTCGTGCTGACGCCGGTGATGAAGATCCCGCCGGAGCTCGAGAAGAGCGTCGCGGCGGTGCTCGACTGGGAGCTCCCGAACCGCATCGAGATCGAAGCCGCGGCGCGCAAGGTGCTGCCGGCGCTGCCCGCGGCCACGCAGCAGGAGATCGAGAGCGATCCGACGTTCATCGAGCGCGTCGTCGAAGGCGCGCTGGGCCTGACGCTCGTCGAGGCGGAGAACGTGTTCTCCAAGAGCGCGGTGCGCACGCACACGTTCGATCTCGAGACGATCCTCGAAGAAAAGAAGCAGATCATTCGCAAGAGCGGTCTGCTCGAGTACTACGAGCACCGCGAGGAGTTCTCCGACGTCGGCGGCATGGAGATCCTGAAGGACTGGCTCGTGAAGCGCCGCAACGCGTTCTCCTCGCGCGCGCGCGATTTCGGGCTGCCGCTGCCCAAGGGCATCCTGATGATCGGCGTGCCCGGTACCGGCAAGTCGCTCACCGCGAAGGCGGTCGGCGCGCTGTGGCAGATGCCGCTGCTTCGCCTCGACGTCGGCAAGATCTTCGGCGGCCTCGTCGGCAGCTCCGAGGAGAACATCCGCAACGTCATCAAGACCTCGGAAGCGATCGCACCCGCGATCCTGTGGATCGACGAGCTCGAGAAGGGCTTCTCGGGCACCGGCTCGTCGGGACAGACCGACGGCGGCACGACATCGCGCGTGTTCGCGTCGTTCATCACGTGGCTCCAGGAGAAGACGAGCCCGGTGTTCGTCATCGCGACGGCGAACAACGTCAGCGCGCTGCCGCCCGAGCTGCTGCGCAAGGGCCGCTTCGACGAGATCTTCTTCTGCGATCTGCCGGATCGCGAGGACCGCCGGTCGATCATCGACATCCACCTGCGCAAGAAGAAGCGCGACCCGGGCCAGTTCGACATGGAGAAGCTCGTCGACGCGACCATCGACTACTCGGGCGCCGAGCTCGAGCAAGCGGTCGTCGCGGCGCTGTACGACGCGTTCGACACCGGCAACGACCTCACCACCGAGGGCCTCGTCAACACGCTGCGCGACATCGTCCCGCTCGCGGTCACGATGCGCGAGCAGATCGAAGCGATGCGCGAGTGGGCTCGCACGCGCGCGCGACCCGCCGCGGCCCGCAAGGGAAGCCACGCGGGTGCGAAGAAGCCTGGCTGGATGGCCAGGCACGGCGCGCCCACGGCGAACCTCGGCGACAAGGGAACCGAGACTTCCGACGACGGCGAGCGGAAGCTAGAGCTGTAAAACAACGTAGACTGGATCGCCGACGCTCCGCTCCGGCGAGTAGGACCGACGCTACGCTTCGGCGAGAAGGACCGCATGTCGCATTTCACCAAGTGCGCTCTCAAGATGACCAACCTGGCAGCGATCAAGAAGGCGCTGCAGGACATGAAGCTCCAGTTCACCGAGCAGGAGCAGAACCAAGGTGCGCTCGTTCGCGGCTATCGCGGTGACTCGCTCAAGGCGGCGATCTCCGTGAACATGGGCCGCTACGACATCGGCATCGTCGACAACCTGGATGGCACGTACGGCTGCACGGCCGACTGGTGGGGCGTCGAGACGACGAACGGAATGTCCGAGGAGGAATTCCAGAGCCAGCTCGGTCAGCGTTACCAGTATCACAACGTGAAGCAGGCCTGCGAAGAGAAGGGCTACACCGTCGAGGAAGAGGTCAATGAAGAGGACGGCTCGATCCGCCTCGTCGTCACCAAGTGGGGAGCTGAGTAATGGCGACCAAGAAGTCGATCGAGATCAAGATCAACGCGAAGGGGCAGGTCGAGTACGAGGTGAAGGGCGTCAAGGGCGGCTCGTGCATGGACGAGACGGCGTTCCTCGACCAGGCCCTCGGCGGCGAGGCGGCGATCGTGGACGTGCAGAAGACCTCGGAATTCTATGAACAATCCGAGGGGTATGCGACGCAGTGGTCCGGGGAAGGCAAGGACGAGTAACCTCGTAAAACGATTCACGTGGCTGACCAAGACCCGCAGGTAGAAGCGCCGGCCGATGCAGATGCGAACACGCAGCTGACGGACGAGATCGCGAAGAAGTACGACCCCGAGCGCTTGCTCAGGATGGTGTCGTCGCGGGCAGGTCGTGGACAGAGCCTCGAGCACGACGTGCGCGCGAAGTACGAGCGCCGCTTCGGCGTCGACCTCGGACACGTCCGCATCATGACCGGCAACTTCGCCGAGGAGTTCACCAAGCAGCGCAGCGCGTACGCCGTCACCGTCGGCGGTACCGGCATGATCCTCATGGGTGGCTCCGGCGACAAGGGGATGCACACCCGCGCCGGCCAGGCCCTCCTCGCCCACGAGCTGACGCACGTCGCGCAGCAGCGGCGCGGCCTCTACAACAAGGACTTCGACGCGACGCACGCGCAGGAGCACGAGCAAGAGGCCGAAGAGGTCGAGGCCGAGATCGAGGCCGGTGGGGATGGCAGCGGAACGTCGCGCATCAACGCGGCGGCGGCGAAGAAGGGTGCCGAGGACGCGAAGAAAGAGAAGACCGAGAAGATCATCGAGAAGGTGATGGACATGGTCGCCGAGGCCCATCGCTCCAACTGGATGCGCAACAGCATTCAGCGCCGCCCGTAGGCCCGTGCCCGGCGCCGTGCGGCGACAAATCGGGGTATCCTCGTCGGGATGAGCGATGCGAGCGCCGATGCAGGCGTCGTCCAGTCCCGTGTCCAGTTCGAGCGATTGATCGCCGAAGAGGAGCTCGCGGGGCGCACGATCAGCGGGTTCGCTGCGCAGTCGATCCTGCTCCGCTCGAGCGATCTCGATAACGTGTCGATCCAGCGCCTCGATCTTCGCGGCGCCGATGGCGACGAAGCGCGCCTCGAGCGCTCGGTGCTCGAGCAATGCGACCTGCGCACGTCGCAATGGAAGGGCGCGCTGTGGCACCGCGTCTCCGCGAAGGACTGCGATCTCACCGAGCTCGACTTCACGAGCGGCCAGATGCTGCGCTGCGAGCTCGGTCCGGTGCGCATGGCGCGCGTACGCTTTCATCGCGCGCGCATTCAAGGCACGACGTTCAAGGACAGCGAGCTGTACTCGTCGGACTTCTCGGGCGCCGTGCTGATCAAGTGCGCGTTCGACGGCTACGAGCACGCGACCGTCTCGCTGTCGCGCACGGACTGGACCGGCGCGACGTTGTTCGACGTCGACTTCAAGCGCGCCAACATGTACGGCGCGAACCTTCGCGGCGCGGTGTTCGTGCGTTGCGATCTGCGCGGTGCGAATTTGTGCAGCGCCGACCTCACCGGGGTGCGGCTCGTCGGATGTGAAACGACGGGCGTCGACCTCGACGGGGCCACGTTCTAGGAACCAGACCAGGAGATCGTAGATGCCGTCCCGCCCCGACCTTCGCGATATCGCGACCAACGTGAAAGACGCGTTTGCCGACGCCGATCGCGAGACCCTGCTCGACGTCCTGACGTTCGTGGTCAAGGAGTACGTCGTCGAAGGACCGCCGCCGATGTTGATCCACCAGGCGGAGACGCTCGCGGATCTCAAGGGCGCCTCGTTCGCGCAGCTGATCTCGGCGCTGCAGACGCGCTTCGACTTCCCCGAGCTCGCGATGTTCGTCGTCGACGGCGAGCACGTCGGCGTGCGCATCGGTGGCGTGGTGCAGCCGCTGCTCCCCGGCCGGCAGCCCGCCGCGGCGGAGCTACCGCGTCCGTCCGCTGGTGTACGCGTCGTCGAGACCGCGGTGCAACAGCGCCCGGCGCCGGCCGCGCCCGCACCGCAGGCGAGCGCGCCGCCGCCCGCGCGCGGAGTCTCCGTGCGCGAAGCCGCACCCGCGCAACCGGCGCAGCCCGCCGCGCCGGCGGCGCAGCCCGCTCCGGCGGCGCCGGCAGCGTCGTCGTCGTCGTCGTCGAATGACAAGCCCGATAGCGGCGCCGATGATGCCTCGACGCGCTTTGGCCTCCTGGAGCTCGACTAGTGTCGTCGGTCGCACGGCGATATTACGAGCGCGGGCGCGCGGCGCTCTCGACGAACGATCTCGAGAGCGCGCAGGAAGCCCTCCGCGCCGCACTCGATCTCGCGCCGCAGTTCGGCGACGCGCGGATCGCCTACGGTGTCGCGCTCGCGAAGGCGGGCGATGCTCCGCGCGCGGCACAGGTGCTGCGTCATGGGCTCGGGCGTGCGTCGTCGCCGATCGCCGCGGCCGCGATCAACGCGACCCTCGGCGACGTGCTCGTGATGGGCGGCGACTTCTTCGGCGCGGAGGAAGCGTTTCAAGCGGCGCGCGCGGTCAAGGGCTTTGAGGCTCGCGCCGCGGCGGGGCTCGCTCGTGTCTACGCGCGTCTCGGTCGCTACGGCGACATGGCCGCGCAGCTCAAGCTCGCCGCGTCGCTCGCGCGCTGAACGCGAGCTCGCGCAGCCTACGGCACGATCTCGACGATCAGCTTCGGGTGGTGGCCGATGTCCGGGTCGTCGCTCGATCCGATGCGCACGACCGTCGCGTCGGCCGGCACGAACAGCCAGCCCTTGTTGGGGCGCAGATTCCGGCGCCAGTCCTCGACGCTCTGCGTGACCTCGATGCGCGCCTTGCCGAGGGCAGAGCCATCCAGCGTGCCGAACACCTGGACGCCGCGATCCTCGCTCGACACGCCGACGTTCGCGCCGAAGTTGTTGTACGTCGTCGCTTCATCCCAGTCGCTCGCGACCTCGTAGAGCTGGCCGACGGCGGAACCGGCCTCGAGGACCTCGACCTCGAGCGTGGCCTTCTGGATCGTCGAGTCCGCCGGAAGGCCGCCGACGCCGAACAGGTCGTCGAAGCGGAGCAGCGCGTGGACGTTGTTCGTCGTGGTCCACGAGAGATCTTCCGCATCGCCGTGCGGCGTCGTCGGCTCCATCGCCGTGATGAACGTGTCCTTCGTCAGGTTGTAGTCGGCGACCCCTTCCTGAACCTCGAACATCACCCGCGCGTCGGGCGGCGGCGCGTCGACGAGGCTCAAGTCCTCGATGCCGAGCAGCGAATTACAGCCCGCGACGAGAGCGAGCACGACGGCGAGGGCCCCGCGCACCACGTCACGCTAGCACGATGACAGTAGCGTCTGGCGACGGTTTGCCCGTAGGCTAGATCTGTGGGGCGAACTCGGCTCGTGCTCGTGATCGCGTGTCTCGCCGGCATCGCCGGAGCGGACACCGTCAAGGACGCACAGAAGGCATTCGAGCGCGGCCGCGCCGCGCTGCAGACCGGCAAGTACGATCAGGCGTGTGCGGCCTTCGAGGAGAGCTACGAGCTCGATCCGAAGGCGGAGACACGCTTCAATATCGCCTTGTGTAGCGAGCAGCTGGGCAAGCTCGCGACCGCGCTGCACCACTACCAGGAGCTGGCGAAGGAAGACGGGCCCCGCCGTGCGAAGGCCGCACAGGCCGCCGAGTCCTTATGGAAGCGCGTGCCGAGGCTGCGCATCGAGCTCGGCAACAAGGACAAGGTCGTCCCGGCGGGCTTCGTGGTCACGCTCGACGGCGAGCGCGTCACGAACTTCAAGGACACGCCGATCGACATCGGCAGCCACACCGTGATGGCGCAGGCGAGCGGCCACGAGAACTGGCAGGGCATCGCCGAAGCGTCGTGGGAGCGCGAGATCGTGGTCGTGTCGATCACGCTCGTGCCCGGGACCCCGGGCCCCGACATCACGACGCTCAAGCCGCCGAAGCTGCCGCGCAAGCCACCGCCCGACGAGACGCCTGTCCGTAACCCGGACACCGAGGAGCCGACGACATCGTCGAAGCGGCGACCGATCGGCATCGGCATGACGATCGGCGGCGGTGCCGTGCTCGCGGGTGGCCTGGTCGCCGGGTTCCTCGCGCAGAGCAAGTACACCGAGGCGAAGGACGTGTGTGGAGGCTTGATGTGCGGCGATCCGGCGGACTACGAGCGCGGGCAGAAGCTCGTCGACGCAGCACGCCTGCGCGGAAACCTCGCGACCGGCCTCGTGATCGGTGGCAGTGCCGTCGCGGTCGCGGGCCTCGTGCTGTGGTTCACGGCGCCGGCCACGGAGCGTCTCGCGATCACGCCGACGAGCAACGGCGTCGCCGTCAGCGGCTCGTTCTAGCCAGCTCGGAGCTCGGTCAATACCCGTGCATCTGCTGCGAGTACTGGTGCTGGGGCACCCACAGCGGATCGACGAACGTCTGCGCGAGCACGACGGTGATGTTGTCCGTGCCGCCGTTGTTGTTCGCCGCGCGGATCAGGTTCTCCGCGACGACCTCGAGCGAGTCGCCCGACGTCATGATCTCGCGGATCATCCAGTCGTCGACGAGATCGTTGAGACCGTCGCAGCACAACAGGAAGATGTCGTTGTGCTCGGGCGCCATCGTGTTGTGCTCGATCTCGACGCTGGCATCGAGGCCGACGGCGCGAATGATCACGTTCGAGGTCGCGGGACCGAGCGTGCCGATCAGGTCGGGGCGATCCTGATACAGGTTTCGTAGCGAGTGATCGCGCGTGAGCTGCTGGAGCTGCCCGTGGCGCAGCAGGTAGCCGCGCGAGTCGCCGCAGTGGCAGATGTGGACGAGGTTCTCCTCGAAGCGCAGCCCCACGGCCGTGGTGCCCATGCCGTGACACGTCGGGTCCGTCAGCGAGCGCTGGAACACCGCCGCGTTCGCCGCCTTCATCGCGGCCACGAGCGGGTCCTGGCCCGGGGCGGGCAGGGGGTCGCCGGTCTTGAGCGAGTGCACGATCGTGCGGATCGCGATGTCGGATGCGATCTGACCCGACGCATGCCCACCCATGCCATCGCACACGATGTACACGCCGAGGAAGTCGTCGTAGTACATCGCGTCCTCGTTCTGGGTCCGCTGTGCGCCGACGTCGGTGCGACCGACGGCGCGCAGCAAGAACCGCTCGACGGGGACCGGCCGCGAGACGCCATTGTCCATCATCACCACGACGGGCCACCTCCCCGTAGGCACACGAACATCGTCTGATGTACGGGACGCATGGCAGTGACCTTCCTCATTCCGTCACCCGCCGATTGTAGAGCTTTCCGCTCGTCGCGATTTCGACCCAGGACCGCCGGACCTCGTTGCGGAACTCGTCGGTGAGCCGCGGTACGTCGGGCGCGACGACCGGCTCGAGCTTGAAGCGCATGGCCATCGCCTCGACGATCTTGCCGCGCACGTCCATGATCAATGGCTCGGGCGGCGGCTGTTCCTCGTCCCAGTTCTCGAGCTCGTTGGAGCTCTGTCCGGGCTCGAACTCGGGGCGGTGCAGGTCGCGGAGCAGCGCCTGCGGGGTGTTCTCGCGCAGGAGGTCCTCGACGTCCTCGGGGCGCTCGTACTCGCGCTGCTCGGCGACCTCCGCTCGGGTCTCGAAGTAGGTCGGGTCCACCAGAGCGATGGTGGTGTCGCGCGGCTCGAGGGTCACGGCGAACTTGATCAGATCGTCCGGCGGCGTGTGGCGCCGCTCGATCGCGGCGAGCAGCTCCTTGTCGATCTCGGCCGCGATGCGCTTTCGGCGATCGCGCACGGCGGCGACCTCGGGATCGAGACCGTCGAGACCGTCGTCGATCACGGCCTCTCCCGCTTCGACCTGCGCGAACGACGGCAAGCCGAACCAGCGCTCGAGCTGCGCCGCGGTCGCTGCGTCGACCACTTGATCGAGCGGCTGACTCGGATCACGCCCGACGAGATCCTTGACCTTCGGGTCCTTGGAATCGTTGTGATCGTCGTCGGTCATCGTCACATCGTCTGGAGAACGATCACGTACGCCAGCACGCCGACACCGATGCCGACGATCAGCGACACGATCCAGAACAGCGCGCTCGCACCCTCTTGCACCGGCCCCGTCCCCGCGGGTTGAAGGGGTTGTCCCGTACGTGCGATCGAGACGACGCCCTCGCTCGGCTGGAGCGCGATCGTCTTCGCGGGACCTCCGCCCGGCTGCGCGAGCCCACCGGGCTGCGTGCCCGGCATTCCTGGTGGCTGCATGCCGGGCACCATCCCCGGCGTCATTCCCGGCGGAAGCTGGCCGGGCTGTGGGATCTGCGGTGCCATGCCCGCGACGATCGTCTTCTGGTTCGGCTGCGCGGGGTTGTATCCGCCGCCCGGAGGCATTCCTGGTTGCATGCCGGGCATCCCGCCGGGCATGCCTTGCGGCTGCATGCCGCCCGCGAACGGGCTCGGTTGCGCGACCATCGTCTTCTGCGCCGCGGACGCCTGCTGATAGCCACCTTGCCCCGGCATCGTGCCGGCCATGCCGCCCTGCATGTTGGGCTGCATTCCCGGCTGCCCCATCCCGCCGGGCATTCCACCCTGCATGCCGGGCATGCCGGGTTGGCCGGGCATTCCACCCTGCTGCGGCATCATCGGCTGCGGACCGCCGGCGATCATCGTCTTGGGCATGCCGCCCGCGCCGATCGACATGCCGCCCTGCGAGACCTCGGCGAACACCTGCTGGCAGTGCTGCATCATCTCGCCCGACGACTGGTAGCGACGGCTCGGATCTTTCTCGAGCGCGCGACGCACGATCTGCTGCACCGAGTACGGGATCGAGTCCGGCATCGGCGGGATCTGTCCCTGCAGGTGCATCTGGATCACGGTCATCGGGTTGTCGTCGTGGAACGGGACGTTTCCCGTGAGCATCTCGAACGCGAGGATGCCGAGCGCGTAGAGATCGCTGCGCGCGTCGAGCGGGAGGCCGCGACCCTGCTCGGGCGACATGTACTGCGGCGTTCCGAAGACGACGCCGGCTTGCGTCTTCATGCGATCGCCTTCGAGCAGCTTCGCGACAGAGAAGTCGAGCAGCTTCACGAAGTCGGGCGAGCCCGCCATGTTCAGCAGGAACACGTTGTCGGGCTTGATGTCGCGATGGATGATGCCGATCGAGTGCGCTTCCGCGAGCGACGCGCAGCACTGGATCAAGATCTTCACGACGCGCTGGGGCGCGAGCGGTCCCTTCTGCAGCGCATCGCGCAGTGAAATTCCGTCGAGGAATTCCATCGTCATGAACAACCGGCCATCGCTGGTCTGGCCGAAGTCGAACATGCGGATCGTGTTCGGATGCTGCAGCCGCGAGCAGGCCTTGGCCTCGTTGTAGAAGCGCTGCACCCACGTCGGGTCAGCCGCCATCTGCTGGTTGAGCATCTTCAGCGCGATGACGCGGTCGATCGAGATCTGGCGCGACTTGTAGACGACGCCCATGCCGCCCTCACCAACGCGCTGTTGGATCTCGTAGCGGCCATCGATGACCTTTCCGACGAATGGATCGTTCATGGAGGACTGAGCTTGACCTTGTCGTTCTGCTTGATCTGATCGGCGGTCAGTCGGACCCTACCGACCGTCGCCTGCTTGTCGATGCGGATGATGGTGACGTCGCCGCCGGACAGCGGCTCGCCGGAGTCGCCGCGCAGCACGCGAGCCGTCCAGCCCTTCGCGATGCCCGAGCTCGAGCCCGCGCCGATCGTGATGATGATGTCGGACCCCTGCGTCTCCTGCTTGAGGACGCGCGCGGTGATCGGGTCGGCCTTCGCGTCGTCGCAGTTCGGGTTCATCGGATCCGGCGCGGCGAGGTTGCACTTCGGCCACATCGACTTCTTGCACGAAGCAACGCGGCGGTCGGGCGGGTTCGGGCACGGCATCGACTTCTGACACGCAGGGTTGTTCACGTCGGGCGCGCCGGCGGGACACTTGTCCTTGCAGGCGGGCCAGCCCGGAGGTGCACCGATATCCGGGCACACCGACTGGCAGGAGAGGTTCTTCGGGTCGAACGCCATCGGATCGCAGGGCACGAGCGGCTCGGGCACCGCGGCCAGGCGCGGTGGCTCGGCGATCTCGACCTTCGACCAGTCGACGCCCGTGTTCGCCGCTTGCTCCTTGAACTCGACGGTCAGCTTGTACGCGCCGGCGTCGCCGCGCTTCACGGCGTAGATGCGGATGTAGTACTTGCCTTTTGCATCCTCGATCGTCGCGTTCCGCGTGCGTCCCCGCGAGCGTCTCTGCTTCTTCGACGAGATCACCGGTGTGTTCCACTCGTCGAACACGTCGAACGCGAGCTGCAGCTTGGGCCGAGGGGCGGTCCACGCGAGCTTGATGTCGAGCGTTCCCTTCTGCTTCTCCGGGAGCTCGATCACCTTCCAGTCGACGCGGTCACCACCGGGATAGGTCACGATGCCGCGCGCCTTGGCCTCGCCGTTCTCGAGGATGAGCTCCTTGGCGCCCTTTGGCTTTGCATCAGGACCGCTGGCCTTGTCCTGGTTCACGTTGTGCGCGCACGACAACAGCAGCGCTGCGACGCTTAGAAACGCCGCCGCACGCGCGGGGCGCCCCACCGATTTCCCGAGCATCTTTGGAGTTTTGCCCAGGCCGAAGAGCGGCGCAATAGGCGCGGCGCACTACGGGGTGAGCGTGACGCTCGAACCGCCGGCCTTGATCTGGTCCGGGGTCGCGGTGACCGTCGCCGTGCACGTCCGCGGGTTGCAAGCGCCGACGCTGAACACACCGGTGACCCCCGCGATCTTCGCCTTCCAGCCCGCCGCGACGCCGAAGTCCGTGCCGATCCCGATCGTGATCGTCGCGGTCGAGCCCGACACCGCGATGTTGAGAATGCGGGCCGTCTTCGGCGTGCCCGTCGGCGGATCGGGCTTCTTCTCCACCTTGGGCTCGCGAGGACCGCGGTGCTTCCGGATCACGACCTTCTCCGTCGTCGGTGGACGGTACGACTTGGGCGTGTCGTCCTGCAGCGGCACCGTCGGCAGCGGCGGGATGAAGGCGACCTGCGCCGGGAAGTCGCTCTTGTACTCGGAGCCTTGACCCGACGGCTTGTACGACGCGTCGATCTCGAAGTCACCACTGTCCATGCGGCCCTGCAGATACAGATGCAGCAGGTACTTGCCGGCCGGCAGATCGTAGAGCGTGCGCGTCTTGGTCAGCTCGCCGACGTCTTCCTCCTCGGCGTCCGCTTTGCTGATGACGCGATTGCCCGGATCGAGGATCTCCATCGCCATGTCGAAGTCCTCGTTGACCGAGTCTCCGGGCGGCGTGACCTCGAGCTTCAGCGTGAGCTCGCCGGGCGCGGGTAGGTCGAGGATGTACCACCGCGCGCGGCGCTGGTCCGGGTAGGACAGAGACCCGTCCGCTTTCGTCTCGTTCCTGTCATTCCAGTTGAGCTTCTTCGCGCTCTTCCAGGGTTTGACCTTCTCGCTCTTGTAGCCGTTGTGCTGTGGAATCTGGGGACCACCACACGCCGCCAACGCGACCGACGAGACCACCGTTGCGAGGACAATGCGCCGCATGCGGGAACACTAGCACGGGCTAGCCAGCGGCTGCCCGCGGTGGCATATCCCCGTCGTGCGCGTCCTCGCGATCATGGCGATCCTCGTCGGGTTCGGGGCGTGCACCAAGCCCGCGGGCGGCTCCTCCGACGGCGCCACCGTGTACGACTCGGTCTGCGCGTCGTGCCACGGGCTCACCGGTCGGCCAAGCGAGCAGATGATTCGCCAGCTCAACGTGCGCGATCTGACGTCGCCCGAGATGCGCGCGAAGGCGACGGTCGAGCTCGTCGAGCAGCAAGTGCGACACGGCTCCACCAACAAGCTGATGCCGTCGTTTCAGGGCGCGCTGTCCAACGAGCAGATCAAGGCCGTCAGCGAGTACGTGGCGAGCCCGGCGTTCCTGAAGCGCTCGACGCCCTGACGATCGGTCGTCGGTCGTCGGTCGTCGGTCGTCGGTCGATGGTCGTCGGTCGTCGGTCGTCGGTCGTCGGTCGTCGGTCGTCGCGAGTGCGTTCGCTCATCCTTCCGCGGCGAGCGCGTTCGCGAGCTCGTCGCGCACGACCGCGTTCTCCTCGTCGTGCAGGCGGAGCACGTCGAACGCGCGCAGCCGGCCGAGCGCCCACACCGCGTGCTCGCGCACGAGCGGCGACCTCTCGCGCAGCAAGGCCACGAGCGGCGCGAGCGCCGCCGCGTCGCCCGTGTTGCCCAGCGCGACGGCGACGTTGCGCAGCAGCACGTCGCGCGGCACGCGCCGGAGCGCCGTGCGCTTCACGAACTGCCGCAGCTGGTTGGCGCCCTTCCGGGCGAGCGCGACGAGATCCGGCAGCGCGTGCTCGCCGCTCCTCGGCGATAGCAGCGGGTCGTGCGGCTCGCCCTCGCCGGCGTTGAACGGGCACACCTCCTGGCAGACATCGCAGCCGAACACCCACGTGCCCACGCTCGCGCGAAGCTCGCGCGGGATCGAGGCGTGGTTCTCGATCGTCAGGTACGAGATGCAGCGGCGCGCGTCGAGGACGTACGCGTCGACGAACGCCTGCGTCGGACACGCGTCGAGACACGCGCGGCACGTCCCGCATCGCGGCTTGGTCGGCTCGACGGGCGCGGTGGAAGCGAGCTCGACATCGACGAGCAACTCGCCCAGCACGATGTAGCTACCCGCGCCGGGCGCGATCAGCATCGTGTTCTTCGCGATGAAGCCGAGGCCGCCGCGCTCGGCCCACTCGCGCTCGAGGACGGGCGCGCTATCGACGCACGGCCGCGACGCGACGGGCCCGCCGAGCTCCGCCGCGAGTCGATCGGCGAGGAGCACGAGCTTGTCGCGCATGACGAGGTGGTAGTCCTCGCCGCGCGCGTAGCGTGCGATGCGTCCGGTGAGGCGCGACGCGGGAATCGGATCGCGCTTGTCGTAGGCGAGGGCGACGACGACGAGCGAGCGCGCGGTGTCCAGCAGGGAGCGAAGGTCTGCGCGTTGCTCGCGGTGCTCGGGTGTCGCGAGGTAGGCCATCTCGCCGGCGTGGCCTTGCGACAGCCACGATGTGTAGAGCTCGTGTCGACGCGGAGGTTCGATCGGTACGACGGCGGCGCGAAGGAAGCCGAGCTCGCGCGCGATGTTGATAAGCGGTGTCACCGTGCGGTTCTTTCGATGCTTCGGGCAGCCGCCCTGAGACACGACGTGGTCGTTTCGCGACGAACACGCTTGCCCCTCAACGATCGATTCGACGCCAACGATTGACTCGACCGACGCGTGATCGCACGGGCTAATCGAGACAAGGTCCCAAGAATCTCTCCCTCCCTTCCTCCCTTCCTCCGCGTCGTGTTTTCTCCGTCGTGCGACGTCCAGGGTCTCGACGCAGGGACGGCTCCTGCGCGTGGGCTTCTCCCATAAGCTCGCGAGCCCATCGCTCGATGCGCTGCTCGCGTGCGCAGCACGAGCCTCACCGCACGACGCGCGCGACATCGATCGGCGCGTCGTTCGCTTCCGCGCTACCCTCGCGATCGTCATCGTCGGGTACATCCGCGAACTGAACCGCGTCGTAAGCAACAGAACAATCGCGCTCGCGCGGCTGCGGGTATGCGATCTTGTTCCCGCGATACGTCGTGACCACGACCTCGCGCTCGTCGAGCGAGTCGATGTACGAAGGCACGAGCGGCACCTTCCCGTGGCCGCCCGGCGCGTCGAGTACGAGCATCGGCACCGCCATCGAATTCATCCACCCGCGGAGCGATCGATAGAGCTCCATCGCGCTCTCGACCGGCGTGCGCAGGTGATCCGTGCCGAGCACCGTGTCGCCCTGGAACAGGTAGTAGGGCCGCACGCGCGAGCGCAACAGGCCGCGCATCAGCGCGCGCAGCGAGCGCGTCGACGAGTTGACGCCGCGCAGGAGCACCGTCTGGTTGCCGACGGGGATGCCCGCGTCGACGAGGCGCTCGCACGCCGCGCGGGCTTCGGGCGTGAGCTCCTTGATGTGGTTGAAGTGCGTGTTGACGAACAGCGGGTGGTGCTTGCGGAGCGCGGCGACGAGCTCGTCGTCGATGCGCATCGGGCACACGACCGGCAGGCGCGTGCCGATGCGAATCGTCTCGACGTGTGGGATCGAGCGGAGGCGGCCGAGCAGGTAGTCGAGGCGGCGCGTCGAGAGCAGCAGCGGATCGCCGCCCGAGAGGAGGACGTCGCGGATGCGCGTGGTGCGCGCGATGTACGCGAGGCCCGCCTCGAGATCGTGCGTCGTCGGGGGCTCGTCACCGCCGACGAGCCGGCGGCGATTGCAGTGACGGCAGTAGATGCCGCAGCGATCGACGACGAGGAACAGGCAGCGGTCGGGATACTTGTGCACGACCGACGGCGCGGGCATGTGCGAGTCCTCGCCGAGCGGATCGCGAAGCTCCTCGGGGCGGATGTCGGCTTCGCTCGGGTGCGGGATGGCCTGCATGCGGATCGGGCACGAGGCGTGCTCCGGATCCATCAGCGATGCGTAGTAGGGCGTGAGCCCGACGCGGAACAGAGCCGACGAGGCGGCGAGGCCGGCGCGCTCGGCGTCGGAGAGCGGGACCGCACGCGCGAGCTCGTCGGCGGTGGTGAGCATGTGGCCGAGCTGCCAGCGCCAGTCGTTCCACTGCGCGTCGGAGATGTCCGCGCGCCGGACGGACGCGGTCGCGTCGAGCGGCGTGGGGGCGTGGGGGGCGAGAGCCAGGGATGGAGATCGACGGGTCACGAACGCTTGCGCCAGGTAGCATGCTGCGCGCGAGCGCGCTCGAGGACCACGAGGAGGCCCTCGGTCAGCGGGAGCTTCGTGAGCTCCTCGGGGGGAACCCAGCGCGCCGCGGCGGCATCGGTGCCCGCGACCGGCACGAGCTTGCCGTCACCAGAGCTCGCCCCGATCACGCGCGCGAGATAGTCGAGGATCACGTAGTGAAAGTCGTCGCTCATGCGCTCGACCACGCACGAGAGCGGACCGACCTCGACGACGAGCCCGGTCTCCTCGCGGACCTCGCGCGCGACGCCTTGCGCGAGCGTCTCGGAGCCTTCGAGGCGGCCGCCCGGAACGGTCCATTGACCGACGCCGGGCGGTGTCGCGCGTTCGACGAGAAGCACGCGACCCTCGGGGTCGAACACGATCGCTCCAACGGCGACGGCCGGCGTCATGCCGTCACCTTACCGCGGCTCGCGGTCTTCGGTGGTGCTTTGATCACGGTAGGTGTCGCACTCGGACAGATGGGCGCCAGGGTGCAGTGATTGCAATCGGGTTGCTTCGCGAAGCACACGCGCCGACCGTGCCAGATCATGCGATGCCCGACGTCGGTCCACTGATCCTGCGGGAACAGCTTCATCAGGTCGGCCTCGATCTTCACGGGATCCTCCTCGCGCGTCAGGCCGAGGCGCGCCGCGACGCGGATCACGTGCGTGTCGACGACGACGCCCACGTTCTGATGGAACACGCTGCCGAGGACGACGTTCGCGGTCTTGCGCGCGATGCCGGGCAGCTCGACGAGCTCGGCCATCGTCGACGGGATCTCGCCGCCGTGCTTCTCGACGACCTTCTTCGCCATGCCGATCAGGCTCTTTGCCTTCGCGCGGTAGAAGCCGGACTTGAAGATCAACGGCTCGAGCTCGGCGGGGTCGGCGGCGGCGAGCGCCGTGGCGTTCGGGTACTTCGCGAACACCGACGGTGTCAGCGTGTTGATCATCTTGTCGGTCGATTGCGCGGACAGGATCGTCGCGACCGCGAGCTCGTACGCGTTGCGATGATCCAGCTCGACGTGCGCATCGGGATAGAGGCTCGCGAGCCTCGATGCGACATCCGCCGCATGCGCCGGCGTCTGATGCTTTCCCGGGGCGCGCGGCCTCGGCGGTGTGCTATTTCGGGTGCGAGATCCCATGCTGCTCGCGCAACGTATCACCTTCCTCACCATGCTCGTCGCCGCAACGCTCGGCGGTGGTTGCAAGAACAAGAAGGAGATCCACGCCGCAAAGCACTCGCTCTACAACACGGACTTCGCGATCGTGTTCTCGGCGGCGCTCGAAGCGACGCGCGATCAGTACTCGCACCTCGACGACTTCCCGCAGAACGGCACCATCAAGACCGCGTGGCATCCGGTGTCGGCGCAAGCGGACGGCCAGGATGTGTCGAGTCAGGGCACGGTCGCCGCGAACAGCGGCATCGGCGGCTCGACGTCGCCGGCGGCCTCCGTCGGTGGCATGCCGACGCGACTCGCCTACAAGCGCCAGTACATCCGCTTCGACATCAGCGTCGTCGGTGGCCGACCCTGGCGCGTGAAGGTCGTCGGTCACGCGGCCGAGTGGGATCCCGGCAACGCGATGCCGACCGAGCTCAAGGGCATGGCGCGCCCGCCGTGGCTCGACGGCCGCATCGAGAGCCTGCAGGTCGCGATCTATCGCAAGCTCAAGACGGCGGCGGTGCCGATGCCGGCCGACGTCGAGGTCGTCAAGGACGAGCCCCAGATGCCGAAGACCGATCCGTCGACGTTCAAGAACGTGCCGCCCGCGGTCGCGAAGCGCCTCGCCTTCATCAAGGATGCGCTCGGTCGCCGCGACTACGCCGCGCTGCGCACCGTCGTGTCGGACAACGTCGTGTGGAGCCTCGGCGGTGCGCCGGGCGCCGAGACCGCGATGGCGATGTGGCAAGCGGACTCCGAGTCGCTCGATGCGATGTCCTCGGTGATCGTCGGTGGCTGCGGCACGACCGATACCAAGACCACGTGTCCGCCCGGCCCACCGATCGCGGGTGCGTGGCAGCTCGAGCTCGCGCTCGAAGGCGACAGCTGGAAGATCAGCTCGTTCGTGAAGAGCGAGTAGTGGCACGAGGCATGCTGGACCCTGCGGCATGCCCCCACGCGCTGTTGTCGACGGAGATCCTGTCGCCGCCGCGCGTGCGGTGTCGCTGACCTACGCGAAGGACGACGGCGACGGCATCAAGCGCTTGGGACGGCCCAAGCGGTTTCGCTACGTCGATGCCAAGGGAAAGGCGGTGCGCGATCGCGAGACACTGTCGCGGATTCGCGCGCTGGCGATTCCACCCGCATGGACGAACGTGTGGATCTGTCCCGACGCCGACGGTCACATCCAGGCGACCGGCCGCGACGCGAAGGGCCGCAAGCAGTATCGCTATCACCCGAAGTGGCGCAGCGTGCGGGACGAAGCGAAGTACACGCGGCTCGTCGAGTTCTGTCGCGTGCTGCCGTCGGTGCGCGCTGCCGTCGAGAAGGACCTCGCGTGTCCGTGCCTGTGCAAGCGCAAGGTCGTCGCGACCGTCGTCGCGCTCATGGAGCGCGCGCAGCTGCGCGTCGGCAACGACGAATACGCGCGCACGAACGGCTCGTACGGCGCGACGACGCTGCAGGATCGCCACGCGAGGTTCCGGGGCAACACGCTCGAGCTCGCGTACAAGGGCAAGAGCGGCATCGCGCGCCACGTGCGGCTCACGGATCGGCGGCTCGCATGCATCGTGCGCGCGTGTCGCGATCTGCCGGGGCAGCGCCTGTTCCAGTACATCGACGGTGATGACATCCGCGGCATCACGTCGACCGACGTCAATGACTACCTCCGCGAGACGAGCGGCGGTCCGTTCACCGCGAAGGACTACCGCACGTGGGCGGCGACGCTCGGCGCCGCGATGATGCTGTGCTCGCTCGAGCATCCCGGCAACGCACGCGAGTGCAAGAGGTGCGTGAGCGAGGTCATCGAGGCCGTCGCCGCCAAGCTCGGGCACACGACGACGGTGTGTCGCAAGTCGTACATCCATCCGCGCGTGATCGAGGACTTCACGTCCGGCGCGCTCGCGCGACGTATCGGCCGGCAGCTGAAGCGGCGGCTGCACAGCGAGGTCGCGATCGAGGCGAAGGCGATCGAGGTGGACGCTCTGCGCGCGATCGAGCCGATCGTCGCCGCGTACCTCGCGCCCCTGGCGAGGCGCCGCCATGCCTGAGGCCGCGACGATCGTCGGCTACCTGGCGTCGGTGGCGGGCATCGGCGCGTTCGTGCCCCAGCTCGTGAAGGTGATACGGACGCGCGACACGAAGAGCCTGTCGACGCCGATGTGGATCACGGAGGTCGTCACGTTCGCGCTGTGGACGACGTACGGCGTCCTGCTCGGTGCGCCGCCGATCATCATCACGAACAGCGCGCTCGGGATCATGTCGCTCGCGATCCTGACGATGAAGCTCGTGCTGCCTACATCGAGAAGGACATCGAGTCGATCGTCGCAGTGCAGCCACCCGGCATGACGTCGCCGTTCACGCCGACCTCGACGAACGACAGGTCCGAGACCGAGCCCGTCGGGGGCTGCGTGTTCGTCAGCGTCACCGAGCCCGCCGTCGCGAAGTAGAACTTCGACGGACCCTGCATCGCGACGATGTCCGCGATGATGTTCACGCACAGACCGCACGTCGGCGACGAGGCGTCCGCGCCCGTGATCGGGAACGTGCCGTTGGCGAGCCCGCCGGTGAACGCACCCTTGCCGGCGTTGAGCTTGATGAAGAACGAGTCGCGCGGCGGTCCCGCGTCGAGCACCACGGTCAGCGTCGTCGGGCCCTGCGAGGTCGTGCCGGTCATCGCGCCGAGCGCGCCGTAGTTGCCGCGGATCAGGCAGCGCGCCGTGTCGTACGCATCGGGCGCGGCGTCGACGGCGGATCCACCGCCATCGTCACCGCACGCGACGAGGAGAGCTCCGGTGATCGCGACGAAGATCCGCATGCGCAGATCCTCTCACGACCCGCGCTCGATCACGATCAAGCAATTCGAGTCCGGCAGGTCCACGGGCTGGTCGTGCTCGTCGGTCAAGCGGATCTTGCCGGCGAGGTTGTCGCGGTAGCCCGCTTGCAGGTAGCTGCCGAGCGGATTGGCGACGACGCGCGCCGTCGGGCCGCACCACGCGAGCAGCGCGGCCACGTACTCGTCGTACGGCAGGATCCCGTAGAGCTCGCGCACCTCGTACGGGAAGCTCGCCGCTCCCCAGGTGTACGTGTAGAGGAACTCCATCGCATCGGCGGTCGTCATCTCGACGCGCGACGGCGACAGCTCCGTGTACGTGATGCGCCGGCCCTCGAACTGCGCGCAGAACAGCTCGAGCGTCGACCGCACGTCGGGCGCGATCATCTCGATGCGGCGCGTGCCCGGCGGTGGCATCACGCCATCGCGGATCACGATGCGCCCGCCCGGCCGCAGCACGGCGTACGCCGCCTTCACGACGCGCTCGACGCTCGCGAGCTGGAACCTCGGCTCCGTGTACGAGAAGACCTCGTGCAGGATCGAGCAGAACACGACGGTGTCCGCCTCCGGCACGAGCGTCGCGAGATCCTCCGCCGCGCCGAGCGTCACGCGCCACGTCGCGCCGGTCGACTTCGCGCGCCCTTCGAGCGCCGCGATCACCTCGCGCGACAGATCGACGCCGATGATCTCGCTGTCACCGAAGCGCTCCGCGAGCAGATCGAGCACCACGCCGCCGCCGGGGCCGATCTCGACGATCGTGCCGGGCCTGACGAAGTCGAGCATGCGCTGCTTGTCGCTCTTCGCGGCGTTCATCGTCGCGAGGTAGTTCGCCTCGTTCGCGACGCGATCGAACTCGTCCTTGCGCAGCCCGTAGAGGTCGCACAGCGCCTTGAGCATCGTGTGATACGCGACCTGCGACCGCGTCTCGTACGTGCCGAGCAGCGTCACGAGCGCCGCGCTCTCGTCGGTGTCCTGATAGTCGACGACGATCGTGTCGAGGTCCGTCGGGTGCCCGAGCCGCGCGCTGAGCGTCCCGAGCGGCCCCAGGCTCGCGCCACCCGTGAGCAGCGTGCGCATCGGCGTGCTCGCGATCGCGGCCTCGACGAGCCGCAGCCGATAGCGCGTCGCGCTCGAGTCTCCGCGCAGTCGCGCGACGAGCGGCTTCAGCTGCGCGTGCCACATGCGCGAGACATCCACGCCGATCGCGCGCGCGGCGCCGACCGCGGCCGCGAGCACACCGAGCTGCGCCGACGGCGACAGCCCGCTCGTCGCTGCCTCGCAGTACCAGAGCTGGCACGTCGCGAGCGCGGGCAGGAGCACGGCGAGCTCCTGATCGCCGACCGCGTTCACGGCCGCGTCGACCGCCGCCGGCGGCTCGCCGGCCGCTTGCCGTCCCGCGCGCAGCGCACGCAGCCGGTGCGCGAGCCACACGCGATTGGGCGACGGCGCGGCGGCCGCGAGGGCGCGCAGTGGATCGGGCGAGGAGCACACCACGCCGAGCTGCGTGCGGACGTGGGCGAGCTTGTCGAGGAGAGCGTCCGTCAACAGACCCTCGCGCACGGCGGACGTGTCACAGGCGTCGAGGACGTGCAGCGCGTCGAGCGCGAGCTCGATCGCACGCGCACCATCTGCACCGAGCGCGGGCGCGAGGTTCACGATGGCGATCACGAACGGCGCGTACATGCCGATCGGACCCTCGCCGCGGATGTGCTGCCCCGCGAGCCCGTGCGCCTCGATCAGCGCGAGCGCGAGCGTCGCGTGCGCCTCCGGCATCGGCCACGTGCGCGCGCGATCGTGGGCGCGAAGGATCTGCGCGCTCGCCTCGTTGTGCACGTCGAGGGTGATGTTCTTCGCGATCCATTGCGCGCGGTGCGCAGCGCTCGTCGTCTTCGCGACGTCGAGGTGAACGATCGCGGCGCGCAGCGCGGGCACCAGGCCCGCGGCGCGGACGCGGTCGAGCGCATCGCACAGCTGCGCGAACGCGTCGGAGGAGAGGCCATTTGCGGACCCGTCCTGGAAGCGCGTGATGTCTCGCTCCTCGAGGCCGCGCAGCTTGCGACCGAGGAGGCGCGTCGCCACGTGATCGAGCAGCGGGCGATCCGTGCCGGCGTCGTGCTCGACCTGCGCCGGCCCGGGCGCCGCGAGCGCGGCGACCTCGGGGAACGCCGCGGTCATCGCATGCGCGATCGGACCGTCGGTGCGCAGCCCCTCGAGGAGCGTCGCGAGCAGCGGCGTGCTCGCGAGCGCGGCGGCGCGCAGCGCGGACGGCGAGAGCCACGCGGCGAGCTGATCGGGCGCGATGTCTTCGGCGAAGCGATGGAGCGCGACGAACGGGTCACCCACGCCCCGACGCTATCGCAGCCGCGGCGGCGCCGTGGAATCGGCGGCGCGGAATTGGGCGCCGAGCGGGGCGCGGATCGGCGTCGCGTGTAAGCCATGGAGGGGAGTCTGCGTTGGATGCATGACGATGGCGTTCGACAAGCACTCGAGGTGGGCCGTCGCGCTCGTCGTTCTTGCCGGTTGTCCGTACGGACGCCGTCCCGATCCACCCCAGGCGCCGGAGCGGCCGGTCGCGATCGCGGGCATCAACTCGCCGTTCGACGACTTCAACTCCGTCGACATGACGATGTTCACGCGCCACCAGCTCGTGTTCTCGACGAACCGCGGCTCGCAGGGCGCGAACTTCGACCTCTATCAAGCGTCGCTGTCGTGGGACAGCGGCTCGCTCGTGCCCGGGCCCGCGACGCCGTTCGCGGTGCAGCTGATGTCCGATCGCGACGAGCGCGGGCCGCTCGCGTTCGATGCTCGTGAGTGGAGCCACGGCAGCTACGGGCTGTGGTTCTCGCTCACGAGCGATCGCGCGGGCGGGGCGGGCGGACTCGATCTCTACGCGACCGAGTGCTCGGGCAACTACCACCCGCACCGCGCCGTGCCGTGCGGCGACGCGACGGAGCTCGAGCCGCTCGCCGCGCTGAACACCTCGGCCGACGACGCGTATCTCTCGAGCCCGTTCGACGAGCGCAGCGTGCTGTTCGCGTCGAATCGCGAGGGCACGAGGCAGATGGACATCTACGCCGCGCGGTGGGGCGCGTCGATGACGCTGCGGCACGCACCCGCATCGATCGCGCGCGTCGATGCGCTGTCGAGCGACGCCGACGACACGGCACCGTTCGTCGTGACCGCGTACGAGAAGCCGGCGGAGCTCGTGTTCGTCTCGTCGCGCCCGGGCGGCCTCGGCGAGCACGACATCTATTGCTCGCGGTACGACAAGGGAGCGTGGTCCGCGCCGAAGAACCTCGGCCCGACGATCAACAGCGCGAAGGACGAGTACCGCCCGATCGTCATCACGGTGAACACGACGCGCTTTCTGATCTTCAGCTCGACGCGCGAGGGCGGGCAGGGCGGCTACGACCTGTACATCGCCGGCTATCCGGGCTGCTGATCACGCGGCGCGCGTGCCGAGCTCGGCCACCATGCGGCGCAGATCGGCCATCGGGATCGGCTTGGGGACCCAGCGCCGGGCGCCGAGCTGCTCGAGGAACTGCTGCGCTTCGGGCGACGCCACGCCGCCCGTCATGAACAGGAAGCGCTCGGCGATCGGATCGCGTGCGGCGCACAGCTGCTGATAGAGCTGGATGCCGGTGACGTCGGGCATCATCACGTCGCACAGCGCGACGTCGTAGCGGTTCGCCGCGAGCTGCTCCAGCGCCGCGCGGCCGCTGTGCGCGACGTGGACGTCGTGCGCGTCGAGCATCTTGGCGAGGCTGTGCGCGAACCGCTGCTCGTCGTCGACGATCAGCACGCGCAGGCGCGGCGTCGCGAGGGGCTCGATGCGGATCGGCGCGGTGATCTCGTGGACCTCGTCGGCCGGCAGGATCACGCGGAATGTCGTGCCGACGCCGAGCGTGCTGTCGACCTCGATGCGTCCACCGAGATCGGTGACGATGCCGTGGCTGATCGACAGGCCGAGTCCGGTGCCCTGGCCGATCGCCTTGGTCGTGAAGAACGGCTCGAAGATGCGATCGAGCACGTCGCGCGGCATGCCCGAGCCGGTGTCGGCGATCTCGATGATCACCTCCCCGCCGGCGTTGCGGCCGGTGATGCGGATCGCGTTCTGATCGGCGGCGCCTTCGCGAATCGCCTGCGCGGCGTTGACGATCAGGTTCAGGAACACCTGGAACAGGCGGCCCTCGTTCGCGCGAACGGGGGCCAGCTCGTCGAGCGTCGAGAACACGCGGGCGCGGTGGCGGGTCTGCGGTGCGGCCATCGCGATGCACCGGCGCAGCGTCTCGTTCAGATCGACGCTCGTGACCTCACCGCCGCGCTCCCTCGCGAGCGACATCAGATCGCGAACGACATCGCGGATGCGCAGCGCGCCGTGCCGGATGTCGGCGATCATCTCGCGCGCGGCCGCCTTGTCGCTCGGCGCGTCGAGCTCCTCGTCGAGGAGGTCCGCGTTGGACAGCACGAAGGCGAGCGGGTTGTTGATCTCGTGCGCCGTTCCCGCGGCGAGCGTGCCGACGGCGGCGAGGCGGTCGGCGGTCGCGAGGCGTCGCTGGAGCTCGCGCTCCGTCGAGACATCGCGCACCACGAGCACGCGCGTGCCTTTGGATCCGGGAGGCGCTGCGACGGAGCGCACGCTCACCGGGACCGTCGTGTTGTCCGAGCGCGTGAACAGCATCTCGAACGGACCCTCGTCGGTGCCGAGCATGTGCTCGATGCGATCGCGGTCCGACTCGACGACGAACGTGCGCAGGTCCGCGGAGCGCATGTCGGCCTCGCGCACCGGGATGCCGCCCGCGCCGAGCAGCCTGCACGCGGCGGCGTTGAGATCGAGCACGCGGAACTCGGAGCAGAGGATCACCGCCTCGCGCGTCGCGTCGGCGAGGTGGCGATACCGCTCGTTCGAGCGTTCGAGGCGCCGGTGCGCGCGCTCGAGCGAGGCCTCGCGCTCCTCGAGCTTGTCGCGCTTCGCGTCGAGCTGCGCTTCGAGCTCGCGACGCTGCAGGGCCGCGAACCGCAGCTCGAGGCTCGCGGCGAGGAGTCCGAAGACGACGAACACGTACTCGAGGAGGAACAGCGAGCGGAGCGAGCCCGCGACGGCGAGCGAGTCGTGGATGCCTGCGAGCGCGAAGATCGCCGCCGCGGCGACCAGGCCGATCCGCTGCCTCGCGGGCGCGGGCGTCATCCTGCGGATGCGGCGGCGGATGGCGATCAGGCCGAGCACGCTCGCGGTCAGCATCGCGACGACGACGAGCGGCTGGAGCTGGACACCGAAGAACGGGTGGCCGAGGGCGTCGTCGCGAAGCACGACGGGCCCCGCGATCATCAGCGGCGTGGTCACGCACACCGCGGCGATCCCGCCGCCCAGCGCGATCGCGATCCACGCGGTTCGCGACGCGGGGCGACCGCACAGCGCCTCGATCGCCGCCATCCCCACGCCCGGCATCATCAGGCCGATCGCGTACTGCGCGCGCACGGCGACGAGCGCGACCTCGGGATCGTGCGCTCCGAGGTGAACGATGCGGGCGAGCGCGAACGCGATCCCGCACAGCGTGATCGCCAGGAGCGGCCACTGCGGCTGGTCGGGGCTCATCCGCCACGCGATGCCCTGGCGGACGGCCGCGAGGAACAGCACGCCGATCACGACCGCGGGTCCCAGGAGCTCCACGTGCGCCTCAAAACCCATGTCGACCGAATCGCCCGGGGGGCGACCGGACGTAGCCCACTCGGGGACGTACCGAGGTACCGGCTCGGGTACGGGCGGGTCACTCCGCGCAGGGCTTGGTGCGCGCCGGCAGCTTCTTGCCCGGGTTCAGCAGCCCGGAGGGATCCCACATCGCCTTCCACTTCCGCTGCCACTCCATCACCTGCTCGCTCTGCTCGAGGTGCATGTAGTCGCGCTTGGTCGAGCCGATGCCGTGCTCGCCCGACAGCGTTCCGCCGAGCGCGACGGCGTGCACGAACACCTGCTCGGCGGCCGCCCACATCCGCGTGCGCACCGCGGGGTCGGCCGGGTCGTCGTTCGAGAGGAAGTTCACGTGCAGGTTGCCATCGCCCGCGTGACCGAACACCGCGACGGCGATCCCGGTCTCCGCGCTCACGCGATCCACGCGCGCGAGCATCTCGACGATCCTTCCGCGCGGCACGCAGATGTCCTCGTTGACCTTGATGCGGAACGCTTCCTTGAGCGACGGCGAGATCAAGCGACGCGCTTCCCACACCGCGCGGCGCTCGTGCGCTTCGGTGGCACCGAGGACGTCGATCGCGCCGAGCTCGTCGCAGCGCGCGGCGATCTTCTCCATCATCGCGGGCATGAAGTCGGGCTCGCCATCGACCTCGACGAGCGCGATCGCGCCCGCGTCCGCCGGGAAGCGGTAGCGCGATTTCGGACGCACGAAGTCGATCGAGTGCTTGTCGGCGAGCTCGAGGACGCGCGGACGAAGGCCATCGCGGAGCAGCGCGCTGATCGCGGTGCCCGCGGACGGGACGTCCTTGAACACGCCGAGCACGGTCGCCGCGGCCGGGGGATTGGGCAAGAGCTTCACGACGAGCTCGGTGATCACGCCGAACGTGCCCTCGGTGCCGACGAAGCCCGCGACGAGATCGTAGCCGGTGACGCCCTTCGCGGTCCGGCGACCGCAGCGCAGCACCTCGCCGCCCATGAGCGCGACCTCGAGGCCGAGGATGTACTCGCGCGTGACGCCGTACTTGAACGCGCGCGGGCCGCCCGCGTTGGTGGCCGCGTTGCCGCCGATCGAGCAGAACTCGAGCGACGCCGGGTCGGGCGGATAGAACAACCCTTGCTCCTCGACGGCGGTCTGCAGCGTCCCCGTCACCACGCCGGGCTGCACGACCGCGACGAGGTCGCCCGGATCGATCTCGAGGATCTTCTGCATGCGCTCCGTCGAGAGCACGACGCCGCCCGCGATCGGCAGGCACCCGCCGCACATGCCCGATCCCGCGCCGCGCGGAGTGACCGGGACGTTGCGCTCGAGACAGATGCGCAGCACCGCCGACGCTTGCTCGGTCGACTCGACGAGCACCGCGCACGCGGGCGGAAAGAACTCGGGGAGCGGGCTCTCGTCGCGACCGTAGTCGTCGAGTCGCTCGTGACCCGGGCCGACGATCGCCTCGCTTCCGAGCTCGCGCTCCAGGATGGCGACGATCGAGTCGGGCGCCTGCATGCGCCTACTTTAGACGGAGAACGACGAGCCGCAGCCGCAGGTGGACTTGACGTTCGGATTGTTGAACTTGAAGCCCGCGCCCTGGAGGCCCTCGACGTAGTCGATCTCGGTGCCGACGAGGTACATCAGGCTCATCTCGTCGACGACGACCTTCACGCCGGCGATCTCGCACTGGCGATCGACCTCGGCGGCTTCGTCGAAGTAGAGGTCGTACGAGAACCCGGCGCAGCCACCGCCGACGACGCGAAGGCGAAGCGCCATGTTCGGCTCGATGCCCTCCGCCTCGCGGATCTCGTTGATCTTCGCCGAGGCGACCTCGGTGATCCGGACAAGCGACTCCGGGCCAGCGGGATCGACCGGCGGAGCGGGGGTGGCAGGGGCGCGCGTGCCCAGCGAAACAAGGTCAGACATTTACGACACTCCTTCGTGCAGCGAGCACCTTACCCTTACGTGAGGGTCGTGGCAATCTCTGCGACGTGCCGACATTTGACACACTGCTCCGCGACTTGCGAGGCCAAACGCCGGAGATCGACGTCGCCTCGCTCCACGCACAGCTCGAGAACGGAGATCGGCCGACGTTGATCGACGTGCGCGAGGCCGACGAGCACGCGCAAGGGATCATCCCGACCGCGATCCACATCCCGCGCGGCTTCCTCGAGCTGCGCATCGAGAAGCAGGTGTTCGATCGCGCGGCGCCGCTCGTCCTCTACTGCGCCGCGGGCACGCGCTCGCTCCTCGCGACGCGATCGCTCATGGAGCTCGGGTACACGAACGTGAAGTCGCTCGCGGGCGGATTCTCCGGCTGGAAGAAGGCGGGCCTCGCGTGGGAGCAGCCCGCGTCGCTGCGTCCGGATCAGGAGGCGCGCTACTCGCGACACACGATGCTCCCCGAGGTCGGCGTCGCGGGGCAGGTGAAGCTCCTCCGCTCCAAGGTGCTGTGCATCGGCGCCGGCGGGCTCGGCTCTCCGTCGAGCATGTACCTCGCGGCGGCCGGCATCGGCACGCTCGGCATGATCGACGACGACACTGTCGACGCGTCGAACATCCAGCGCCAGATCCTGCACGGCATCGATCGCGTCGGCACGCGCAAGGTCGAGAGCGCCGCGAAGACGCTGAAGAACCTGAACCCCGACCTCGTGGTGAACCAGCACGAGACGCGCATCACGAGCGACAACGCGATCGAGCTGATCGCGCCGTACGACCTCGTCATCGACGGCGCGGACAACTTCGCGACGCGCTACCTCGTCAACGACGTCGCGCTGCGCCTGGGCAAGCCGGTGATCCACGCGAGCATCTTTCGCTTCGAGGGGCAGCTCACGGTGTTCTCCGCGAACGGCTCGCCCTGCTATCGCTGCCTGTATCCGCAGCCGCCGCCCGCCGAGGAAGCACCCTCGTGCGCGGAGGCCGGCGTGCTCGGCGTGCTGCCGGGCGCGATGGGCGTGCTCCAGGCGACCGAGGCGATCAAGCTGCTCCTGAACCTCGGTGACTCGCTCGCCGGCCGGCTCCTCGTCTACGACGCGCTCAAGGCGCGGTTTCGCGAGCTGAAGTTGCGGCGGGATCCGAAGTGCCCGACCTGCGGCGACGGCGTGGATCGGTCGACGATTCCGTTGATCGATTACGAGCAGTTCTGCGCGGGTCCGAAGCACTAGCAGAAGGCTGCTAGACTACGGGTCTTGCTCTCCCCCGGCGCCTCCATCGGCAACTACCGGGTCCTCCAGAAGATCGGCACTGGTGGAATGGGAGCGGTCTATCTCGCCGAGCATCCGCTGATCGGCAAGAAGATCGCGCTCAAGGTCATCCACAAGGAGCTCGCGACCAACCGCGAGGTCGTGCAGCGCTTCTTCCAGGAAGCGCGCGCGGTCAACAAGATCGGCAACGAGCACATCGTCGAGATCCACGACTTCGGCGTGACGCCCGAGGGCGACAACTTCTACATCATGGAGTACCTGGAGGGGAGAACCCTCGCCTCGGTGCTCACGCACTCCGCGGTGCTCGACGTCATGCGCTCGCTGCACATCGGCGCGCAGATCGCGAACGCGCTCGGCGCGGCGCACGCGCAGGGCATCATTCACCGCGACCTCAAGCCCGACAACATCATGCTCATGCAGCGCATGGGCGATCCGGACTTCGTGAAGGTCCTCGACTTCGGCCTCGCGAAGATGTTCCAGGGCGGAGCGAACGCGGTGCAGACGGCGGCGGGCGTGCTCCTCGGAACGCCGCAGTACATGTCGCCCGAGGCGTGCGAGAGCAAGCGCGACCTGATCGATCACCGCACCGACATCTACGCGCTCGGCGTGCTGCTGTTCCAGATGATGACCGGCGTCTTGCCGTTCAACGGCGAGTCGATGGGCGAGGTGCTCGTCAAGCAGGTGACCGCGCTGCCGCCGGGACCGCGCGGGCTGAACCCGAACATCCCGCCGTCCGTCGAGCAGATCCTGTTGCGCTGCCTGGCGAAGGCGCCCGACGCGCGATTCCCGACGATGCAGGCGCTGCGCGAAGCGCTGCTCGATCCCGAGCGGTACCTGCGCGCGTCGCCCCCGATCGCGCCCGCGCGCTCCGTCGCGCCGGGGGAAGGCGTGACCGCGCAGCAAGTGATGGCGGCGGCAGCGCAGCGCCAGCGCGAGCTGCAGCAACAGCAGGGGCACGCGGCGACGGCGGCGTTCCAGCCGCAGCAAGCGGGCTACGCGGCGACCGCGGCGTTCCAGCCGCCGCAACAAGCGGGCTACGCGGCGACGGCGGCGTTCCAGCCGCAGCAAGCGGGCTACGCACCGACCGCGGCGTATCAACCGCAGCAACACGGACAGGTCCCGGCGGGTCCACCATCGGCGCAGCAGAAGACGATGTTCGCGCCCGACCTCCAGCGGCCCCAGGCGCCGTTCCAGCAGAACCAGTTCCCGCCTCCGAACCAGTACGGGG
Organism: uncultured Kofleriaceae bacterium; assembly: GCA_964617845.1. GTDB lineage: Bacteria > Myxococcota_A > Polyangia > Haliangiales > Haliangiaceae > JABFXX01. The sequence goes on from CAZUAR010000006.1 coordinate 138,940, forward strand.
CGCCGGGCGCGATGCCGCTCATGCCATCGGCGCAGTCGATGAACGCGAGCGGGCTGCGCACCGTGATGGACGACGACCATCACGTCTCGAACCTGCCCGCGGCGCAGATGCCGTTGCCCGCGCCGGCGAAGACGATGGTGGCCGGCGGACCACCGGCGATGATCGCGCCGCCGGTGCCGCAGGCCGTGCCGGGGCTGCCGCAACCCGTGCAGCCGAAGATGAACACGATGCGGATCGCGACGCCGCTCGGCCACACGTCGCGTCCACCGCGCAAGGTATGGCCGATCGTCCTCGTGATCGGCTTGATCCTCGGTCTCGGTGGCGGCGGGATCGCGGTGTATCTGTCGCGCGACGCCGGATCGTCCGAGGCGTCGGGATCCGCGGACACGGGCTCGTCGACCACGGCGAACGACACGGCGGGGAGCGACAGCAGCAGCACCAACGCTCGAGCGGCGATCGACGCGGGCGCCACGGTCACGCCGATCACCGTCGACGCCGCGGCCGCACCCATCGCCGCCGACGCTGCCGCACCGCTCGTCGCCGACGCCGCCACGTCCGCCGCGACCGACGCCGGCGCGACGACGCCTCCCGCACCCGCCGATGCCGCCGTCGCGACGCCGCCGCCCGATCCCGCGGTCAAGCTCGTGCGGCTCACGCTCGATACGCAACCGCAAGGCGCGATGGTGATCGGCCCCGACGGTGCCGAGCTCGGCAAGACGCCGCTCAAGACCGACTGGCCCGCATCGCCGACCGCCGTGAAGTTCACGTTCAAGCTGAAGGGCTATCGCGACAAGGTGAAGCAGCTGGCGGTGACCGCGAACATGCTCACGCGCGTCGACCTCGATCGCCTCCCGAGCGCGCACAAGTCGACGCCCCCGCCGTCGGGGACGGGCAAGGGCAGCGCGAAGCCTCCGCGCGACAACGGCGCGGGCAACGGTCTCGAGCGCCCCGACTGACGGGGACCGTCCCCTTCGACGTGGACAAGTCCGTCCGCGGGCGGCCTGCAGTGCTACCCTCGGTGCATGCTCGTCGCTGTCGTCGCTGCCGTCGTGATCGCGGTCCTCACCGCGGTCCTCGCGGCGCGTGCGGCGGCGGCCGAGGCGAGCCGCGAAGCGCGCCGCGCCGTCGATGAAGCGCGCACCGAGGCAGCGGCGCAGGTCAAGGCCGCCGAGCTCGAGGCCGCGGCCGCGACGCGGGCGGCGGAGACCGCGGCCCGGGCGGAGGCGCTCGAGGCGCGGACCCGGGCCGACGAGGCGGTGGCCGCCGACGAAGCGCGGGTCGATCGTCGCGCCGCCGAGCTCGAGGATCGCGAGGCCGAGGTCGCGCGCATGCACGACGCGCTCGACGTCCGCGAGGCGAGCCTCGACAGCGTGCATCGCGACGTGCAGTCGCGCCGCGATCGCGCCAACGGCATCGAGAGCGACGCGAAGCGAAAGCACGCGCAGCTGCGCGCGGAGCTCGAGCAACGCGCGGGCACCAAGGCGAGCGAGCTGATCGACCGGCTCGGGGCCGCGTGGCTCGACGACGCGCGCGCGCGCGCCGCGGCGATGGTGCGCGCGGTGGATCAGACGGCCGCGGATCCGGCGCACGATCGCGAAGCGAAGCGCGTCATGGAGATCGCGTCGACGCGGTACCACCATCACTACCTGACGGAGCGCGCGCAGAACTTCCTGCGCGTCGGCAAGGACATCGTCGACATCCTCCTCGACAACGGCGGCGCGCTACACGCGGCCGTGCAGCGCGTCGCGGGCGTGCAGCTGCTCGTCAGCGACGAGAAGGACGCGATTCGCCTCGACGGCCTCGACGGCGTCGGCAAGGAGTTCGTCCGGCGCGCGATGAACAAGATGCTCAAGAAGCCGGAGACGATCGACGACGCGCGCAAGGATCCCGAGGCGTGGGCGACGCGCGGGCGCGAGCATCTCGATCAGGAGATCCGTGCGCTCGGCAAGAGGGCGTTCCAGACGCTCGGCATCCCCAAGGCGCATCCGGAGATCGTCGAGCTGGTCGGCGCGCTGAACTTCCGCACGAGCTACACGCAGAACCAGTGGTGGCACGCGGTCGAGTCGAGCTACCTCGCCGGCATGATGGCCGCGGAGCTCGGCCTCGACGTGAAGCTCGCGCGCCGCGCGACGCTGATGCACGACATCGGCAAGGCGTTGACCCACAAGATCGAGGGCTCGCACGCCGTGATCGGCGCGGACATCGCGCGCCGCGTCGGCGAGGCCGAGCTGGTCGCGAACGCGATCGGCGCGCACCACGCCGACGAGCCGTGCAACTCGGTCTACGCGTACCTCGTCGCCGCGAGCGACGCGATGAGCGGTGCGCGGCCCGGAGCACGCCGCGAGCTCGCTGAAGGGTTCACCGCGAAGGTCGAGGACCTCGAGCGCATCGGGTGCTCGCGCAGGGGCGTCCTCGGGGCGCACGCGGTCCACGGCGGTCGCGAGCTGCGCGTCTACGTGAAGGAAGGCGTCGTCGATGACCTGACCGTCGTCGAGATGTCCTCGGAGATCGCCGCGCAGATCTCCGAAGAGATGACCTTCCCCGGGCAGATCAAAGTCACCGTGATCCGCTCGTTCGAAGCGACCGCGACGGCCAATTAGGCACGCGCGCGCGCGCACACGGGGCGCCTTCGCTCGCGGGAGCGTCGAGGAGTCCGCGCTCACCGCGCACCTCCGCGTGTGCGACGGGGCACGCTCGATGCAGCCACGCGCGCAGGCGAAAGGAATCGACATGGGAAACAACGGACGACACATGCGTGAGGATCAGGACTGGCGCCGCGACCGCGACCGCGACCTCGAGGATCGCGGGGAGGGAAATCGCTGGGGCGATCATCCGCAGCACGACCGAGAGTTGAACGCGCAGCGCGATCGCTTCGCGACCGGCCAGAGCGGGTACAGCGCGGGACGTCAGTGGAACGACCACTCGATGGACTACCAGAACCGCAACAGCGGGTACTCGCGCGGCATGGACGAGGATCGCCAGGTGTTCGGCACCGACGATCGGTTCACCGGTCGGCAGGGGAGCGGGGACTACGCCCGCAGCCGGCACGACCGCGGCTACGACCCGGAGCGCATGGGTGCGCAGGGTGGCTACGCCGGCGGCCGAGGCTGGGAAGCCGAGCGCATCGGTCAGCGCGAGAGCTACGGCGATCGCAACTACGACCGGAGCTTTGGCGATCGCAACGAACGCTCGATGGGTCGCGGGATCTACGATCACCGCGAGGACAATCGGAGCTTCCGCTCTCGCGACTACGGTCCGTCCGAGAGCGAGCGCGGGACCTGGTCGATGAACACCCAGCGCGGCGACGGCCGCGGGCGCATGGACATGGACATGCGCATGGGCATGGGGCAGCACCGCGGCAAAGGCCCGCGCGGCTACACGCGCTCCGACGAGCGCATCAAGGAGACGGTCTGCGAGGCGCTGACCGACGACGCGCACATCGACGCGTCCGGCATCGACGTCGAGGTCAAGAACGGCGAGGTCACCCTGTCCGGCATGGTCCCGGATCGCCGGACCAAGCGAATGGCCGAGGACCTCGTCGAGAACCTGTCGGGAATTCGCGACGTGACGAACCAGCTCAAGATCTCCGACGACGAACGGCAAAAGCTGGGACGAGCCGACCGAAGTAGCGGGGCGGGCAACCAGACCGGCAACGGCATCGTCCAACAGGACGAGTCGCGCAAGAGCGACGACAAGAAGGCCCGCGCGTAGCGGAGCTGGAGGATTTCCTCGTCGAGCTTTCGGGTTCGACGGGGTCGGCTGGGTCGACGAGTGACGGCGTCGGCCCAGTCGTTTTTTTTCGTAGACACGACGGGCACGCGCGATGCACAACTCGCCTCCGTCATGCGCTCCGACGAGAACTCCGAAGATCCGAAGCAGCCGAAGCCGGTGAAGTACCGCAAGAAGGGTACGAATCACTACGAGATGCTCGAGGCCGACGATCGCACCACGCTCCGCGCGGACGATCTCGATCGCCACCGCCACGTCTAGCTCGGTCGCGACCCGATCGCGCTCGCTTCGACGTCACGCGAGCGCGCGTCCGGAATCGCCGCGGACCGCCGGCGCTCAGTAGCTGCGGAGCCAGTCCGCCGCGTACTCGATCTGCTCGACGGCGTGCGGCCCCGCGCCGTGCCGATCGGCCCACGCGCCGATGCCCTCGCGCTCGCCCTTCGCGCCGAGCGCGACGCGCACCGCTTCGGCGAACTGCTCGTGCGGATGCGACGCCGCGTACAGCGAGACCACGTTCTGATAGCGCGGGTTCGCCAGGCCGCCGTGGCGCGCGATGCGCCGGCCGACCTCCTGGATCACCGTGCCGACGCGATACTTCGCGCTCACGTCGCCGAACAAGCGACGGAACGCCGGGCGACGCGCATCGCGCGGGCGCGCGAACAGCAGGGCGTGGCCGACCTCGTGACGGATCGTCGCGCGCAGCGTGAGCGCCGCGTAGCGCTCCGACTCCGCGACGACCTCGGCGGGCGCGCGCTCGGCGACGAGCATCGTGCGGTGCAGGTGGATGACCTCGGGGACGTCCTCCTCGACACCCGAGCCATCGATCGACCACACGATCCGCAGCTTGGCGCGCACACCCAGCGCCAAGAGCTCGCCGAGGACCTCGTCGATGATCGGGTGCTCCGCCGGCGCTCCCGCGAGGTGATGCTCGCGCGCGGCGACCGGTGCACGCGACGCGCGCAGCCAGCGAAGCACGGTGTTCGCCGAGGTCCGCATGTCGGGACCCTAGCAAGCGCGTCTGATCACGCTAGAGCACGCACCCGCTCTGCAGCCCGGTCACCGGCTCGACGATCTCGACGACATCGTTGAACATCGGGTTCTGCGCGAGCTGCTCGAGCATGTGCGTGCCTTCGTCGAAGCGCGCGGGATCTTTGCGGTAGGCGAGGGCGATCATCCACATGAGGTTCGGTCCCCACTCGGCGATCGGGATCAGCGGACGCAACGTCTCGAGGCGATCGAGGCGCGCTTCGAGCCCGTCGGCGGCGTGGGACAGCGTGCTGCCGTCGACGCCGCTGTATCGGCGCAGCGTCGCGTCGACCTCGGCCAGACACGCCTTCGCATCGGCCGGCGACTGGGCGGCGATGTAGCGAGCGAGCTCGGCGAACGCGGCGCGCACGCGCGCGTCGTCGATCCACGGGATCGCGCGCAGGCGATCCTCGACGAGCTCGTGCCTCGCGCGGCATCCGTCGAGCGCGGACAGCGGTCGTGCGAGCTCGGCGCGCCACGCGGCTTCGTCGCGCACGAGCGGGGGCTCGTCGAGGACGAGCGGGAACGTGAAGTTCGCGATGACGAGCCCGATCGACGGAGGATCGAGCCAGACCTCCTCGAGCGCGCGATCCAGGCACGCGTGGAGCTCGGCATCGCCGGCGCCCGACACCGTCGCGAGCGTCGGCTCGGCGCCGTTCGCGCCAAACGTCAGCGTCGCGTGGATCGTGCCGGCGAGATCGGGCATGCGCGTCCGCGCCTCGGCGTGGCACGCCTCGTACGCGCCCCAGTTGCTCTGCACCGCGGCGCGCAGCGCGGCCTTGTCCGGCCCTTGCGTCACGTGCACGCACCCGATGCGGACCTGCGGGATCTGGATCGCGCGCCGTCGCATTCCGCCCGGCAGCGGCGCGGGCGGCGGCTCGCGCGACAGCTCGAAGTCGCTGACGCGGAGGCGATGGACGCGCGCGTCGAGGCGGCGCGAGGTGGTCGCGAGGCACGTGCTGCCACGCTCGGGGAGCGGCTCCGACGTGATCGCCGCGGGGCGCCGTGGCTGCTTCTTCCACGGCGGTTGATCCGCGCGCACGAGCTCGATCGTCACCGCCGTCTGTCGCTCGTGATTGCGTGGCGCGTAGACGTAGAGCGGCGCTGCGAAGCCATCGCGCACGCACGCCGCGAGATCCGCATCGGCCGGCTTGTTCGCGATGTAGATCCCACTCGTCGCGCCGAACACGTCGAACGTCAGCCGCACGTCGAGCTCGGTGTCGCCGCCCGGATGCGTCGCCGCGAACCACTTCCAGCACTGCGTGATGTGCACGTTGCGCCGCGCGAACGGGACGAGCAGCTCGTTCGTGGTCAGCGGATCGACGCGACGTTCGCGCTGACTCGCGCGCGGGCCGCGCTCGACCCTCCCGAGCGGGAGCTCGGCGAAGTCATAGATGACACTTCGCGCTCCACCGATCACCCCGCGCGATCCGCCGGTCGGCAGCGGGAAGGTCCGGCATGTCGTCGCGAGCGGTGGCAGCTCGGGCAGGGCGAACATCGGTGCGACGTCGACCGCCTGCGAGATCGTGGCGGCAGGTGGTGATGCCGTGACCTCGAGCGGCGATGGGGTGGATGGGGGGATCGATGGCGGCGGGCCGGCGCACCCGACCACCAGAACCAGCCCAACCAAGCGCAGCGTCATGCGATATCGACCGCGCCCGCGTGCGAACGTTCCCGAGATATACACCCGCACGTAAAGGTTAGGTTCGGCTTGACACGTTGTAGCTAAGCCCCCCATAGTCGCCTCAGTTCACACAAACCTTACCTGTACGTGAGGGTTTGGATGACCATGAAGGACGACGACAAGTTGATGCGCGTGGGAGAGCTCGCGAAGGCGGTCGGCAAGACCGTCCGCGCGATGCACCTCTACGAGGAGCTGGGTCTCCTCGAGCCGCGCGCTCGGTCGGAGGGCGGGTTCCGGCTGTACGGGCCCGAGGCGATCGATCGCATCCACTGGCTGGTGAAGCTCCAGGCGATCGGCTTCACGCTCGCCGAGATCCAGGGCTTCGTGAAGGACTTCGCGGCGGCGGGGACGGGTCGCGAGGCGACCGCTCGCGTGCGCGCGCTGTTCACCGAGAAGCAGGCGCAGATCCGCGAGCAGATCGTCCAGCTCCAGGTGATCGAGAACGATCTCTCCGAAGCGGTCGCGTACCTCGACTCGTGCCGCACCTGCACCGACGACTTCGCGCCGACCGAGTGCGGCGCCTGCGATCACCACGGTCATCACAAGGATCACGCGCCGCCGCTGTTCGCGGGGCTGTCGCGTCCGCGGTCGGACACGACCAAGGATCGCGAGTTCGACGTGCCCGTCACGGGCCTGAATCGAGAGGGCAACTAGATGTCTGCGAACCAAACCACGATCGATGTGAAGGTGCCGGAGGGCGTGACGCTCCCGATCTTCATGGACAACCACTCGACGACGGCCGTCGACCTGCGCGTCGTGCAGGCGATGCTGCCGTTCTTCACGACTCACTTCGGCAACGCCGCGAGCCGCAACCACGTGTTCGGCTGGACGGCCGAGGCCGCCGTCGAGAACGCGCGCAACCAGGTCGCCGCGCTGATCGGCGGTGATGGCAAGGAGATCGTGTTCACGTCGGGCGCGACCGAGTCGAACAACCTCGCGATCAAGGGCGTCGCCAGCTTCTACAAGAAGCAGGGAAACCACATCATCACCGTCGAGACCGAGCACAAGTGCGTGATCGACACGTGCAAGCGCCTCCAGCGCGAGGGCTACGAGGTCACGTTCCTCACGCCGCAGAAGGACGGGCTCGTCACGCCCGAGATGGTCACCGCGGCGATGACCGACAAGACGATCCTCGTCTCGATCATGGTCGCGAACAACGAGATCGGTGTCGTCCAGGACGTCAACGCGATCGGCGCCGCGATCAAGGCGAAGAACCCCAAGACGCTGTTCCACATGGACGCGGCGCAGGCGGCCGGCAAGATTCCGTTCGACGTCGAAGCCGCGAAGGCCGACCTCGTCTCGATCACGGCGCACAAGATCTACGGCCCCAAGGGCATCGGCGCGCTGTGGGTGCGCCGCAAGCCGCGCGTCCGCATCGATCCGCAGCTCGACGGCGGCGGTCACGAGCGCGGCATGCGCTCCGGCACGCTCCCGGTGCCGCTGATCGTCGGCTTCGGCAAGGCGGCCGAGATCGCGAAGGAGGAGATGCCCGCCGAGGCGATCCGCCTGCGCGCGCTGCGCGACCGCCTCTATCGCGGCCTCTCGCGTCTCCCGGAGACGTACGTCAACGGCTCGATGGAGCGCCGCCTCCCGGGCAACCTCAACATCTCGTTCGCGTACGTCGAGGGCGAGAGCCTGATGATGGCGCTCAAGGACATCGCGGTGTCGTCGGGCTCTGCCTGCACCTCCGCGTCGCTCGAGCCGAGCTACGTGCTGCGCGCCCTCGGTGTCGGCGACGAGCTCGCGCACTCGTCGATCCGTTTCGGCATCGGCCGCTTCAACACCGAAGCCGAGATCGATTACGTGATCGAGCTCGTGACCAAGGCCGTCGAGCGACTGCGCTCGCTATCGCCGCTCTGGGAGATGCACCAGGACGGTATCGACCTCAATTCGATCCAGTGGACCCCGCACTGAAGGACTAAGACCATGGCGTATTCAGACAAGGTCATCGACCACTACGAGAACCCCCGCAACGTCGGCACGTTCAAGACCGAAACGGACGTGACGGCTGACGAGATCGGTACCGGCCTCGTCGGCGCACCCGCGTGCGGCGACGTCATGCGTCTCGAGATCCGCGTCAAGGACGGCCTGATCGCCGACGCGAAGTTCAAGACGTTCGGCTGCGGCTCGGCGATCGCGTCGAGCTCGCTCGCGACCGAGATGATCAAGGGCATGTCCCTCGATCAGGCGGCGCAGATCAAGAACACGCAGATCGTCGAGGAGCTGAACCTCCCGCCGGTGAAGATCCACTGCTCGGTCCTCGCCGAAGACGCGATCAAGGCCGCGATCGAGGACTACAAGAAGAAGCACGCGACCAAGAGCGACAAGTGATGGTCACCATGAGCACCTCCCAGACCAACACCGCTCCTGCTCCCGCGCCGACGCCGACCATCGGCAAGCGCGAGATCGAGATCACGGCGGCCGCGGCCGACGAGATCGCGAAGCAGAAGGCGAAGCGCGGCACGCCCGAGGCGATGATCCGCCTCGGCGTGCGTGGCGGCGGGTGCACGGGCTTCACCTACGTGTTCGAGTGGGCCGACTCGCTCAAGCCGACGGACAAGCAGTTCTCGGGAACGACCACCACCGGCGAGACCGTCGGCGTCGTGATCGATCCGAAGAGCCTCGTCTACCTCGGCGGCATGCAGCTCGACTTCGTGCGCGGGATGATGGGGCACGGGTTCAAGTTCAACAATCCGAACGCGAAGGGCGCGTGCGGCTGTGGCGAGTCCGTCAACTTCTAGGCCCGTGGGGATGCCCACGAGTGGCAATAACCCCGCCACGGCGAAGCCGGCGCAGCCTGACCTGTTCGCGCTGCTCGGCCTCGCTCCCTCCTTCGATATCGACCTCGGCGCGCTCGAGCGCGCGTTCTTCGAGAAGAGCAAGGAGCTCCACCCCGACCGCTTTGCGAACGCGCCGGCGGCCGAGCGCGTGGCGGCGCTCACGAAGTCGCGCGCGCTCAACGACGCGTACCAGACGCTGAAGAAGCCCGTGTCCCGCGCGGAGTACCTCCTCGCGTGCCAAGGCGTCGTCATCGCCGACAACGAGCGCATCGATCCGGCGCTCGGCGCCGCGTTCCTGATGGAGATCCTCGAGCTGCGCGAGGAGCTCGCCGAAGCGCGCGCCGCCGGCAAGCTCGACGTCGTCGCCGAGAAGCAGGCGGCCATGAAGGCGCGCCGCAAGGGCGTGCTCGCCTCGCTGCCCGGTCTGTTCGCGCAGAGCGACCTCGCGGCGATCAAGAACCAGCTCATCGTGCTTCGCTACCTCGATCGGTATCTCGAGGAGTGCGACGCCGCCCTCGACGAGGAGTAGAGGCGGATGTTGTTCCAGATCGCAGAGCCCGGCGAGTCGAAGATCAAGGAGGCGTGCAAGCCTCGCGTGGTCGGCATCGATCTCGGCACGACCAACTCGCTCGTCGCGCACGTCGGCGACGCGTCGCCCGAGGTCATCTCCGGCGACGGTGGGCCGCTCGTGCCATCGGTGGTGCACTACGCACCCGGTGGCGAGGTCATCGTCGGACGCCCCGCGATGGCCAAGGCGATCGAAGCGCCGCGCGACACGCTCGCGTCGGTGAAGCGCCTGATCGGCCGCGGCGCGAAGGACCTCGCGTCCGTTCGCGCGCTCTTGCCGTACGCGCTCGAGGGTGACGACCGCGCCGTCGTCATGCGCGTCGCGGGCGACCGCATGGTGTCACCGGTCGAGGTCTCGGCCGAGGTGCTGCGCGAGCTGAAGAGCCGCGCCGAGGCCTCGCTCGGCGGTCCGATCGAGGGCGCGGTGATCACGGTCCCCGCGTACTTCGACGACGCGCAGCGCCAGGCCACGCGCGATGCGGGTCGCCTCGCCGGCCTCGAGGTGATGCGCCTCCTCGCGGAGCCCACGGCCGCGGCGCTCGCCTACGGACTCGACCGTGGTTCGCGCGGCACGTACGCCGTGTTCGACCTCGGCGGCGGCACGTTCGACATCTCGATCCTGAAGCTCGTCGACGGCGTGTTCGAGGTGAAGTCGACCGGCGGCGACAGCGCGCTCGGCGGCGATGACCTCGACCGCGCGATCGCCTCGGGCATCGTGGGCGATGCGCTCGCGTCCATGGACCGCGCGGTGATCGGCGTCGCGGTCGCCGAAGCGCGCCGCGTGAAGGAAGCGCTCACGACCGCGCCAACGGCGACGTTCTCGGCGGCGGGTGCGACGCGCGTGGTCACGCTCGATGACCTGCGCGCGTGGGCGAAGCCCTTGCTCGACAAGGCGGGGAAGGCCTGTCGCCGCGCATTGAAGGACGCCGAGGTCGAGGCGGGAGAGCTCGACGGCGTGATCCTCGTCGGTGGATCGACGCGGTCGCCGGTCGTTCGCGAGTACGTGGCGCAGCTGTTCGGGCGCGAGCCGCTGGTCGACATCGACCCGGATCAGGTCGTCGCGCTCGGCGCGGCCGTGCAGGCGGACGTGCTCGCGAGCGGGCGGCAGGACGTCACGCTGCTCGACGTGGTGCCGCTGTCGCTCGGCATCGAGATGATGGGCGGCGTCGTCGAGAAGCTGATCCATCGCAACACGACGATCCCCGCGGGCGCGACGCAGACGTTCACCACGTACGCGGACAACCAGACCGGCTTCGATATCCACGTGGTGCAGGGCGAGCGCGAGACGGCGGACGCGTGCCGGTCGCTGGCTCGCTTCACGCTGCGCGGCGTGCCGCCGATGATCGCCGGCATGGGCCGCGTCGAGATCACGTTCCTGATCGACGCCGACGGTCTGCTCAAGGTCATGGCGAAGGAGCTCACGACCGGCAAGGAAGCCTCGGTCGAGGTCAAGCCGAGCTACGGGCTCACCGACGAGGAGGTCGAGCAGATGCTCGTCGACTCGTTCGAGTACGCCGAAGAAGACCTCGCGAAGCGCAACCTGCTCGTCGAGCGCGTCGAGGGTGATCGCATCCTCGCGGCGACCAAGCAGGCGTTCGAGACCGATCCGCAGCTGCTCGACGATGATGTCCGCGCCGCCGGCGAAGCCGCGATGAAGAACCTCGCCGACGCGATGGCGGGCACGGACTACCTCGCGATTCGCCACGCGGTCGAGGCGCTCGATATCGCCACCAAGCCGTTCGCGCAGAAGCGCATGAACCGCGCGATCGCGGCGCAGTTCCAGGGCGTCGCGCTCGACGACGCGGCGAAGAAGGTGGGCGCGTAGCGATGCCGAAGATCACGTTCAAGAACCCGCAGGGAAAGCTCTCGCTGTCGACGATGACGATCGAGGTCCCGAAGGGCACCACGATCCTCGACGCCGCCGAGATGTGCGATCCCGAAGCGCGCGTCGGCCACGCCTGCGGCGGCAACCTCGCGTGCTCGACCTGCCACGTCTACGTCGAGCAGGGCTACGACACGCTCGGCGAGATCACGGACAAAGAGAACGACATCATGGACAAGGCATTCGATGTGCGCGCCGAGTCGCGCCTCGGGTGCCAGTGCAAGATCGCCGAGGAGGATCTCGTCGTCGAGATCTCCGAGGAGAGCCTGCGCGCGTGGCTCGACGAGAACCCCGAGGAGCGCAAGCGCCTGTCTTCCGAGAAGAAGGCCGCGGGCTGACCGAAACGCACGACGGCGACTTCGCGTGAACGAGATCGCCGCTGCGAGCGCCGTGGTGCGCCGTGGTGGATCAGGCGACGTCGAACGTCTGCCAGCCCGAGTCCGGATCGTTGCCCGGCATGTCGAGGCCCGCCTGGATCTCCCAGACGTGGTCGATGATGCCGCCGCGCAGCGACGGGTTGCAGCTCGTGGGCAGCTCGATGATGCCCTCGAAGTCGTAGGTCTCGCCTTCCTTCATCTCCGTCGCACCGGCGATGGTGACCTTGTTCTCGTAGCTCTGCTTGGAGCCGCTGACCTTCTCGCCGCCGTCGGTCTTGAACTGCGCGCTCTCGGTGGCACGCAGCAGCAGGTACACCGCGCTGACCTTGCCATTCGCCTTCGCGACCGCCTGCACCTTCACCGGGACTGCCTGTCCGCGGCGCGCCGACGGCACCGTCACGCGAACCGTTGCTGCCCCGCCGGTTACCTTGTTCTTCAGATCCTTGAAAAAGCCCATGTCTGCGTTGCCTCCGCCGATCCGGACGGTGCGCAGGCGCACGGAGTCGCACGATTTCACGATCCTCCGTGAGGCGAACGCGGAGGTGAGGAAATCTTACCGACGCGCCTGCCATGGACCGCGCGCCTGCGCATCGGCGTAGGTCACGCGAGCGCGTGCAACCCTCCGGATCGTCGTCGCGCGAACGCCGGCACGCGAGCCGCAATAGCTCGGGGGATGCAGAAGACTCCATTGCTCCTGAGCACGCTCTCCATCCTCGCGCTCGGCGCGTGCGCGACCGACGACGGCTCGACGACAGAGACCGAGTCGGAGCTGCGCGGCGACGCGACGTTCCGTGATGCCGAGACGGATCACGCGGGCAATCCGATCGACGCTGCCGCTCCGTCGAGCGATGGCACGATCACGCTCGTCATCGAAGGCACGGGGCAGCTGCCCGATGTCGACGCGCGCTGCGAGCTCGATCCGAGCGGGCGCTTCGAAGCGCACTACGTGTCGAGTGTGGACTTCGATGCCGGCGACGCCTACGTCAGCTCCGTCGCCGAGGGCGTGATCATGACGCCCGGCGGGTGCGAGCTCCCGACGGTGACGGCGCTCCTCGTCACCGACGTCCGCCTCCGCGCCGAGATCGAGGCGACGTCGCAGAACTGCGAGACCTACTGCGCCGCGAGCGCGCGCGCCGATGCGGAGGCCGAGTGCGCCGCGACGACGAACGCAGCGAGCTGCCGCGAGAACGCGGAGGCCGCGGCCGAGGCGTCGTGCACGACGACGTGCGAGACGCGCGCGGATCGCATCGTCGCGGAGGCCTCGCTCGCCGCGACGCTGTTCGCGGGCCTCGACTTCGAGGCGCTGCGAGGTGCCCTGTTCGGCGACCTGACGGCGAACTTCGAGTTCGATCACATGGTCGACGCCTCGGGCAACGAGCTCTAGATCGCTCTCTCACAGGCAGCATCGTTGTCTATCTCGCGTCGCAGGACGCGGATGGTGCTCGGGCAGGGTCGAGACGCTCGCCGACGCGAAGAAGGCGACTCGCTCGGCCTGGCTTCGCGACCATGCGGCGGATGTTCGTGCGACGACCGAGCACGAGCGAGTCAAACTCGCCGAAGCTCCTCGCGGGACGCTGCGACCGCGGGCGTCGTGCTCCGACGACCGACCGCCGAGCCTCCCGAACACGACCGTGGTCAGAGCACACCTCCGCTGTCGCGAGACGACCGCATAGCTTCGCGAAACAACGACGCACGTATGAACCCACAGTGATGTTTCTACGTAGATCGTCGAGACGACCGGCGGTGCGAAGGATCGGTCGAGAGAAGCGTGGTGTCCGGATCTCGGACAGTCCGTGCGAGTTCAGAATCGGAGCGCGTTTCTCGTCGAAGAATTGTACGGCGCGCGCGATCTCGATTCGGCAGAGCTTCTCGACGGGCATCCGGCGAGCTCGCCGGTTCTGGAGGTCTCCGTCGAGGACGCCGGGCTACGGCCGAAGAATTCCTGCTGCGCCTCGGGCCGCGTGGGCATTGCCGGCGCGAAGGACCGCTGTGATGCGGGCTAGATCGGGTCGAGGTCGCGAAGCTGCGCGGCTTCGAGCGCATCGAACTGCTTGCGCTCGAGGTCCCGCAGCGCCGTCCGGGTCGTCGGGCGCTCGCTCGACGGGACCGGTGCCGCAGGCTTTTGCGAATCGGTGGCAGGGGACTGTTCCGGAGACTGCGAGGAACGGTCGTTGGACATCGGCAACACGATAGTCCGTAATGGCGGCCCCGAGCGCCTGCGCTCGGTGAATTCACCGTTCGCTTACTGTCATGCGGTACGTGAGTCGGCGTTCACCAGACGACGACATGGAGCTGCGAGTCCGGCTCCCAGCACGCGTCGGTGCCCTCGTAGTTGACTGTAATCACGGCGAGACGGTGGCCGGGAGCGGCCCAGCTCTCGTCGATGTACGCGGGGTTGGTGCACGCGTGGGTGTTGCTGCGACTGGGGGCGGCGAGCCACGAGCGTGGCGCGGGGAGATCGAGGAGGAGCGCCTTACCGTCGCCTCGCTCGTCGGTGATGACGACGTGATCGGCCTTCCATGCGATGGCGAGGTTCGCGCCCTGCGCCGTCTGCTCGACGAGAGGTGCGTTCTCGCGGTTGTCGAGCGTCAGCTCCTGCAGCGGCTCGAGGCGGTGCGTCGCGTGGAGGCGCTCGAGCTCCGCGTTCGCGCGCGCGATGCGATCGCGCAGCGGCGCGAGCGGTCCGGTCTCGTCGAAGAAGGCACCGCTATCGACCTCGTCGACGGTTAGCACGTCGTGCGACCACTGCACGCGATCGTCGCGCCCGCGCAGCTCGAGGCGATAGTTCGGATTGCCTCGCGCGCCGTCGGGCTTCTCGATGCCGAGCACGACGACCGAGCCGTCGGCGGCGATCGCGGGGAGGCGGCGCTCGACGAGCTGGTTGTCGACCCACAGGATCGACGGCGCCGGCGTGGTCGGCGGAGGCGCGTTGCTCGCCAGCGGCGTGGCCGGAGGCGACGAGCTCCAGCACGCCGCGAGCGTCGCGCTCGACAGCAGCAGCGCGAGGCGCATTACTCGACGAGCTTGAGGTGCGACGCACGCTTCGCGCGCGGCTCGTCGTCGGTCTTCGCGATCGGCGCCGGCGTGGGCGCCCCGGTCGGCGTCGCGGCGGCCTCGCCGCTGCCGGTCAGCACGTCCTCGGGGACGTCCTCGGGCCACACGGTGCCTCGCTGCTCGCCCTCGACGGAGGCCGCGTACACCGCGGTCCACGGGAGGATGCAGCGAAACGGCTGGCCCGCGAACGTGAGCGTCCCCGCGATCGCGTCGTCGTCGACGGTGAGGTCGCCGATCGCCGGCGAGAGGTTGTAGCCGAAGCGCAGCACGAGGCCCGGGTCGGCGCGGAAGCGCGGCGGCACCGAGACCTCGGCGCGGCGCGCGTCGACGTGAACGAGGATCGGCCCGCGGCCGAGCAGCTGCTCGACGGTGCGGCGCTTGTCCGGTGCGCTCGCGTCATCCTCGTCGCGCAGCGCGCCGATCGACTCGATGTCGGCGGACGGACGGCCGACGAGCTGGACGAACTCGTCCTCGGTCATGAGGCCCGCGTCCACGGCGTCGCGCAGGATGCCCTCGGGGCGATCGCCGGCGGCCGCGGTCACGCGCTCCACCGTGCGCTCGCAGCGCGCCGCGTGACGGAGCACGGCGCCGTGCGCGGCGAGCGAGCTGTGGGATCCGCTGCGCCAGCGAGCCAGGGCGCGCTCGACATCGACCAGCGACGTCGAGACGCGATGCTCGATCAGGGCAGTCACGACTGCCTGGAGCCTCGCGAGGGTCTTTGGATCGCGCTCGAGCATGCAGGGGACTTAGTACGGGTGTTGGGCGGGGTCAACGATCCGATTCCACCAGATCCTGCAGAAGTTTCACGACGCGGTCAGGGACAGTAATCGCAACGAATGCGGCGAGATCGACGACCGCGCAGACCACCGAGCCCTCCGCCGACAGCGAGCGCTCGCGCTCGTCGTCCGCTGCCTTGTACACGCGGTACCGAAACGTGATCGACTTGGAGCCCAGGCGCGAGACCGTGACCTCGATCTCGGCGGTGTCGCCGAAGCGCAGCGGCCCTTTGAAGTCGCACTCGGCGCGCACGGCGGGAAACCCGACGCGATCGCGATCGAGCAGCTCGGAGTACGCGCGCGGCCCGATGCGCTGGCGCCACAGCTCCTCGAACGCGAGGTGAAAGTAGTGAAAGAACCGCGGGTAGTAGACGATGCCCGCGTGATCGACGTCGGCGAAGCGCACCGGCGTCGCGTACGTGAACGTCACGACGCGGGCCCCAGCACGACGCGCACGCCGCACGCCGCGGGAACGCCGGGGCAGGGCGGCGCGAGCTTCTCGAGCTCGATCGCGACGCGCGCCTGCGGGTACAGCTCGAGGATCTTCTGCCCCATCGCGCCGGCGAGCGCCTCGAGCAGCTTGAACGTCGACTTCGTTCCGAGCGCGACGATGATCTCGGACACGCGCGCGTAGTTCACGGTGTCGACGATGCGGTCGGACGCGATCGCCGCGGTCAGCGGCAGCTCGAGCGTCACGTTCACGCGGAACCGTCGCGTTCCGCGGCGTTCGGCGGCGGTGTTGCCGTGGTTGCCCTCGAATTCGAGCCCTCGCACGAAGACGCTGTCGGTCACGCGCGGAAGCTACACGTGCAGGGCCGCGGCGCGCCACGTACAATGGACGGATGTCTCGGTGGATCGGGCCGTGTCTTCTGGGGGCGTGCGCGACGCCCGCGGCGCCCCTCGTCGAGAAGCCAGCCCCGTCACCGCCGCCGTTCTTCGCGATCGAGGACGCGGGCCTCGGCCCGATCAACAAGGACACGCGCGCGAACCTGACCGCGATTCGCGAGCTCGTCGGCCCGCACGGGTACACGGTGCGCCCGATCAACGACGGTGGCATCGAGCTCCACGTCTACGATGGCAGCGAGCACCTGTTCTACGTGATCCCGAACGACGACGGCTCGCTGTTCAACGTGCACGTCGTCGCGACGTCGATCCCGATCACGCAGCACCCGGAGTGGGTGATCGGCAAGCCGTTCGTGCGTAGCGATCTGCTCACGTTCTGCGAAGCGTGGGGCGACCACCCGGTGTGCTGGCGCGCGGGCGACCACGTCGCGGTCGGCTTCGCGGTCGACACCGACGGACTCGGGACCCCCGAAGGGCGCACGCGGCTCGAGGGCGTTCCGATCCAGCGCGCGGTGTGGCGCGCGAAGCCATTCGGCACGGATGACGACGGCTCGGGCGAGAAGTCGCTTCCCGAGTGGATCCCGCGGGCCGACCCCTGATCAGGCTTCCGCGTCGTCGGCCTCGATCGAGCCCTTCACCTTGAGCAGCTTCTTCTTGATCATCGTTCGCTTCAGCGGACCGACGAAATCGACGAGGAGCTTGCCGGTGAGGTGATCGTTCTCGTGCAGCATGCAGCGCGCGAGCAGCGCTTCGCCATCCATCTCGAACATCGCGCCGTCGATCCCCATGGCGCGAACGCGGCAGCGCATCGGCCGCTTCACCTTGATGTAGATGTCGGGGAACGAGAGACAGCCTTCCTCGGAGTCCTGCTGCTCGTCGGACACCGAGACGATCTCGGGGTTGATGAACGCGACCGGCGGATCGGTCTCGGCGCGACCGGCGAGCTTGGGCTCGACGATGAACATGCGACGCGCGTCGCCGATCTGGAGGGCCGCGATGCCGAGGCCGTTCTCGGCGTACATCGAGTCCACCAGATCCTGGTACAGCGCGCGCACGGAGTCATCGATCGTCGTGATCGGCACGGAGGGCTGCCGGAGACGTTCGTCGGGCCAGATCACGACAGGACGGACTGCCATTTCGGGCCACCTTAGCACGCGTGTCGTCGGTGTTTGCGGCGCATTGACAAGCTCGACGGCCGGGGCCATACACGGCCCCGAAGCTCGATGATCACGCGTTTTTCCGAGGCCAAGCTGCCCACGCCACACGGGGAGTTCCGCGTGGTCGTCTACCGGACCGGGCAGGAGGCGGGCGTCGGCGGAACGGCGCTCGGCACGGGGCCCGAAGAGCACGTCGCGATGGTGCTCGGCGACGTCGCGGGGGCCAACGTCCTCGCGCGCGTCCACTCGTCGTGCTTCACCGGCGAGGTGCTCGGCAGCCTGCGCTGCGACTGTCGCGCGCAGCTCGACGCGGCGCTCGCACGCATCGGCGAGGAAGGCCGCGGCGTGCTCGTGTACCTCGTGCAAGAGGGACGCGGCATCGGCCTCGGCAACAAGGTCGCCGCGTACCGGCTGCAAGACGCCGGCGCCGACACCGTCGACGCGAACGTCCAGCTCGGCTTCGACGCGGATCTGCGCAGCTACGATCTCGCGGCCGGGATCCTGCGCGATCTCGGCGTCACGAGCGTTCGGCTCATGACGAACAACCCGCAGAAGATCGACGGGCTTCGCAAGGCCGGCGCGATCGTCGACGCCCACGAGTCGCACTGGGTCGGCGAGAGCGCGCACAGCGAGGGCTACCTCGCGACCAAGAAGTCCAAGCTCGGTCATCTGGGCTGAACGGGAACGACATGAACGAAGACACCGCCAAAGCAGCGCTCGCGAAGGTCATCGATCCGATGCTCGGTCACGACATCGTGAGCTATCGCGTCCTGCGCTCCGTCGAGGTCCAGAACGACGACGTGCTCGTGAAGCTCGACATTCCGACGCACGCGTATCCCGCGACGCAGCGCCGCGAGCTCCAGCAGCGGATCGAGAAGGCGCTCGCCGACGCGGGTGCGAAGCAGGTGTCCGTCGTCGCGGGCGTGTCGACGGCGCACGCGCCGACGCCGAGCGACAAGGCCGTGCTGAAGGGGCCGAAGAACGTCATCGCGGTCGCCGCGGGCAAGGGCGGCGTCGGCAAGTCGACGGTGGCGGTGAACCTCGCGCTCGCGCTGCAGAAGCACGGCGCGAAGGTCGGGCTTCTCGATTGCGACGTGTTCGGTCCGTCGATCCCCACGATGCTCGGCACGCCCGAGGTGCCCGCGAGCGCGAGCGAGGAGAAGCGGATCATCCCCGCGATCCACCAGGGGCTGAAGGTGATCAGCGTCGGGTTCTTCGTCGACAAGGACGAGGCCGTCGTCTGGCGCGGGCCGATGGTGCACCGCCTGCTCCAGCAGTTCCTCGGCGAGGTCGATTGGGGCGAGCTCGACTATCTCGTCTGCGATCTGCCGCCGGGCACCGGCGACGTGCAGCTCTCGCTGTCGCAGCTGATCCCGATCGCCGGGGCGGTGATGGTGACGACGCCGCAGGAGGTCTCGATCGTCGACGTCGTGAAGGGCATCGCGATGTTCGAGAAGGTCGAGATCCCGATCCTCGGGATCGTCGAGAACATGAGCTACTACAAGTGCCCCGCGTGCGGGCACACCGACGAGATCTTCAGCCACGGCGGTGGCAAGCGCCTCGCGCAGGAGATCGGGACCGACTTCTTCGGCGAGATTCCGATCGACACGCGCATCCGCTTCGGCGGTGACGCGGGCGTGCCGATCATGACGTCGTCGCCCGACTCCGAGAACGCGCATCGCTTCATGGACATCGCGACGAAGGCCGCGATGAAGATCGCGGCGACGGTGCTGTCCAAGCCAAAGCGCTCGCCGCGGCTCGCCGTGATCAAGTAGCCGCTACGGGGCCGCGATCCGCGGCAGCGGGTGGATGTTGCCCTCGAGCGCCTGCACCTGCGCGTGAACGAGGATCGCCCCGACGCCACCGCCGCCACCGCCGGCGCCGCCGCTGCCCGTCGCGCTCTCCCCACCCACGCCGAACGGCATCGAGTCCGACGAGCCCAGGCCACCGCTGCCCGATCCGGTGCCGGCGCCGAGGCCGCGCGTCGCGCTGGTTCCGTCGGTGCGCGCGCCGGGCGCGCCGTTCGACGACGTGGCGCTGCCCTGGACGCCGCCGCCGCCGCTCCCTCCATGCGCCAGGATGAGCGTCCCGCTCGCGAACGTGACGAGGGGTGAATCGAGCGCGACGAGCCCGCCGCTGCCACCGCCGCCGCCGCCGCCCGAGGAGGACACGGTCCCGCTCGCGCCGCTGCCGCCGCCGCCCCCGGCGGTGATCGCACCGAGGACGTCGATCCTCGTCGGCGAGATCAGCTGCAACGCGCCGCCGCCGGCGCCGCCGCCACCTCCCGTTGCGTTGGCGCCGAGCCCGCCCGCGCCGCCGTTGCACCCACCGCGCACGCGCGTGGGGAGCGCGCCGGTGGGAGCGGCCACGGCGACCCCGCCCGCGTTCGCGCCGCCGGCGCCACCGGTCCCCACGAACGACCCGCCGGCGCCGCCGCCCTGCGAGGATCCGTTCGACCCGCCGTTGCCGGGAGGATCGCAGCTCCCGTTCGCGCCCGCTCCGCCGACGGAGACGTCGAGCGTCGCCGTCGCGGGGATGATCAACGCCGACTTCACGTAGAGCACGAGCGGCCGCGACCCGACGATCTGGACGTCGCCGGCGACGGCCAGCGTCGTGGTCGCGATCAGACAGAGCGGGGCGCCGCCCTCGCCGCGGTACAGGGCCTCGTCGCAATCGTTGTCGGTGTCGATCAGCGGCCCCACGGCGAACGAAGGCCGGAGAGCGATCGGACAGACCATGTCCGCGAGCGCCGTCTGGTAGCACTCCGTCGCGTTCGTGTCGGTGGCGCCATCGACCCCGCCGTCGAGGCCGGGCGTGTCGCACTGGACGTCATCGAAGCACAGGCCGTCGGTGCCGCAGTGGAGCCCCGCGGGACATGCGCCTGGATCGGCCGCGGCGAGCGGATCGCACCGGACCACGCACGCGCCGTCCGCGTGTGGGCGGTAGCAGCTCGCCACGATCGCCAGCGCCGGGATCAAGAGGCGGTGCACGCGATCATTATACGCCGGGTGATCGCACGTCCGGATTCACGAATCTGGCGAAGCAGCGAGATCGGGGCGCGCGTTTTCGATACGGTGAGCGTGCTTTGGGGGAAGCGCTGTGGCCGTAGTCTTCGCCGATCTCGAGCGAGCGATCGCCGCCCGCGATCCGTCGCTGGGCGCGCTGTTCGTGCGCTACCTCGGGCAAGAGGATCCCGAGCCCGGCCGCGACGAAGCGCAGCCGACCGACGACGGCGACGAGTCGACGCCGTCGATCGACGTGCCGCCCGGCGCGATGACGATCGACAAGCTCGTCCAGGTGGTGAGCGAGCGCGGTCTGTCGAACAAGAACCCGACGGAGCGGAAGCTCACGCGCCGCGAGGCGTTCGCCGCGGCGGAGTCGTCGCCGTTCGCGCCACCGCGCCTGCGCGTCGGGAGCTTGCTCCTCGATCTACATGTGCGCGGGGACGCCGAGGGTCGCGCCGCGCTGCTCGAGGTGTTCCACGACGCCCGCATGCAGTGGGGCGTGTGGAAGGCGGCGAAGGCGATCTACAAGAAGGCCGAAGAGACGAAGGACCCGGCGATGTTCGGCGTCCTCGCGTATCGCTTCGATGCGATGCCGCCGGCGCGCTCGGAGATCGGGGCTGGCACGCAGAAGTACCTGCGGCGTCGCGCGTGGCGCTATCTGCGCCAGCTCGGCACGGCGGCGCCCGACGCCTACGTCGCGTTCGCCGTCGAGGTGCTGCGTCACTATCCGGCGAGTCACGGCGCGTACTCGTCGTCGTGGGTCGCCGCGCAGATCTGGGGACACGGAAACCTCAAGGGCGCGCGCGGCCCGGCGACGTTCCAGCCGCCGACGTGGGGCGATCCGATGACCACGCGTGCGTTCCCCGCGGCGTGGAAGCTGTCGCCGGCGCCGGCGTTGCGCCTCCTCGAGGTCGCCGAGAACGACCTCGTCTGCGACTTCGCGATCCGCTGCTTGCGCGCGGACCATCCGCTCGCGCTGCGCGCCGTCGAGCCGGCGTGGCTCGCGCGGCTCGGGCGGCGGCCGATCGCGGCGATCCACGCGTTCGTCGTGTCGCTCTTGCGCGAGAGCCCGGAGCTGCATCAGAGCAAGCTCGCGCAGCTCGGCTTGCACGATGTCGTGCTCGCGTTCTTGCTGTCGCCGTCGCAAGAGGCGCGCGCGTACGCGCTCGAGTACGCGGCGGCGCACGCGCCCGACATCAGCGTCGAGCGGCTCGTCGAGCTGATCGAGAAGGGTGCGTCCGAGGTCGCGAAGTTCGCGGCGGCGCGCCTCGAAGGCATGACCGGCGCGCAGCTCGGATTGGCCGTGTTGTTGCGCCTGCTGCGCCACGCGGCGGCGCCGTGGGCCGAGGGCAAGCTCGCGCAGAGCTTCGCGCCCAAGGACATCGACGCGGCGACGTTCGTCGAGACCGCGACGCGCAGCGCGAATCACTTCGGCGCGCTGATCAAGTTCTGGAACGACAAGCAGGCCGCGATCCCGGCGGGGCACTGGACCGCGCTCGTCGACGACAAGCGATCGAACGAGTGGCAGATGCGCTCGGTGAAGGCGACCGCGCTGACCGAGCTGGGCAAGCGCGGCGCGCGCGAGATCGGCATCGCGTGGATCCAGAAGGCGCTCGAGAATCGCGAGACCACCGACGCCGTCGTGCGCTGGCTCGACGCGGGGATGCTCGCGGGCGCGGATCTCGACGTCGAGTGGGTGAAGACGCTCGTCGGCAAGCCGCGCTTGCGGCCGGTCGCGCTGCGCTTGCTCGCGGATCGCCGCCGCGTCGCGCCCGCGCGTGTCGGCCTGTCGTGGCTGCTCGATCTCGCGCGGTCGACCGACGGAGAGCTCGCGTCGTTCGCGCAGCGCATGTTGCTCGAGAGCTTCCAGCCGGCGGACTTCGCGCCGGGCGACAATATCGACAACCAGGCCGGCGTGCAGCGGCTGTGGGAGCTCGCAGCGGGCAAGAAGTCGCCCGAGGCGGTCCGCACGTTCGCGGCGACGTACCTGAAGGCGCACCACCCGGACCTCGGGCCGCGCCTGCCCGAGGCCAAGGCGCTCGGTATCACGCCGCGCCTCTCGCACGACGCGTACGCGCTGCAGACGTTGCGGCCGCTGTTGTTCGACGATCGCCAGGACGTGCGCCGCCTCGCGGCACAGGTCGCGAGCGAGGAGATCGTGCGCTGGGGCGACAAGGATCTCGTGTACGAGCTCGCCGGCGCGGCGCACCGCGAGCCGCGCGCGGTCGGCAGCGAGCTGTTGCTCTCGACGATCTCCGACGACGACGCGCAGCGAAAGCGCCTACCGGCGGACTGGTTCGACGGCCGCCGCTTGTTCGGGCTCGCGGAGTCGACGCACAAGGCGGCGCGCGAGGTCGCGCTGACGCTGATCCGCCGCCTCTACGATCGCGTCGGTGGTGCGGAGCGACTCGGGTGGTTGATGGAGAGCCCCGAGCGCGACGTGCGGTTGTTCGCGGTGCGCTTGTTCTGGGATCGCCATCGGCCCAAGCCGTGGCCCGCGGACTTCGCGCCGCGCAAGAACGTCGGCGCGGCGATCGGCACGCAGCGGTTCGCGGACCTGCCGGCGCTGCAGCAGTTCGCGCGCGTCGTGCTGTTCGGCTTGCCACCGGGGCGCGTCGGCGAGAGCGATCCGGTCGTCGAGGGCGGGCCCAAGCCCGAGCGCGCGCTGCCCGCGAGCGTCGCGAAGAAGCGGCTGATCGAGGCGATGCGCGACGTGGGGCTCGAGGACGTCGAGCTCGCGAAGGCGATCGCGCCCGTGCTGCGCGAGTTCACCGCGTCGACGGCGAAGGGCGAGTGGCAGGCGAGCGTGCAGGCGCTCGTGCAGCTGAAGGCGCACCACGGCAGCGCCTTCGAGGGAGCCGCGTGACGGTCACTCGCTTTGGCGCGTGGGCCGAGCGCCTCGAGGCGATCGCCGTCGGGCGCGAGGCGGTCGCGGTCGCGGGGCGTCGCGACGCCGTCGGCACATCGGCGTCGACCGTGCACATGTTCCCGATCGCATCGGTCGACAAGGCGATGCCCGGGTGGGGCTGGGCGGCGCCCGGCGCGGTCAACGCGCTCGCGTACGCCGGCGACGCGTTGCTGCTGTTCGGTGGCGATGAGGGGACGCTCCTCGCGTGTGACGCCACGTCGACGACCAAGCCGCTCGCGAGCGTCGCGCTCGGCTCGAGCGTGCGCGCGGTCGCTGTCGACTCGAACGTCGCGCGCGGCGATGGCGGCGCCATCGCCGTGGGGACCGCCGACGGGACGCTGTTCGAGATCGAGCTCGCCGTCACCAACGGAACACCCGCGTTCTCGACGAAGAACAAGCGCAAGCTGTCCGACGGCGCGATCAACTGCATCGCGCGCGATCCGGCGGGCCTGTGGCTCGCGGGCGCCGCGGATGGTCAGCTGTGGGTCGTCGGTTCCGATCAGCGCGCCGTGCTTCCGGGTGGTGATGGTGGCGTGCGTGCGGTGGTCGCGGTCGGCGACGGTCGCGCGGTGCTCGGCTGCGGCGATGGCTCGATCCGCATGTGCTACGTCGTCGGCGACGTCGAGCCGACGGATCGCAGCGGCGACTTCGGTCATCAAGGTGCGGTGCGCGGAATCGCGCTCGGTCCGCTGATCGTCGACGACGCCGGCCGCGAATCGCCGCGCCGCATGTTCAGCGCGGGCGAGGACGGCGTGCTGAAGCTGTGGTTCCTCGACGGTGCGCGCCGGCCCAAGACGATCGAGCCGAGCGTCGGTCCGATCACGTCGATCGCGTTCGCGCCGGGGCCTGTCACGAAGATCGACAAGGCCGCGGGGCGGCTGTGGGTCACGAGCACGAACCGAAAGGTGTGGACGACGCCGATCGGCGCCGACCTCGATCTCGCGGGCGAGCCGACGGTGTTCCTGTCGGCGTTCGACGCGTACGAGGCGACGCTGCGAGATCCGAAGGCTGCGGTGAAGGTCAAGCTCGAGGCGCTCGCGCACCTGACCGAGCTCGCCGAGGATGAAGCGCGCGTACTGCTCGATCTCGCGCTCGCGAGCGGGCCGCCCGAGGTTCGCGTCGCCGCGACGCAGGCGATGGTGCGCTCGAATCGGCGCCTGTCGCGCCCCGCGTTGCGCGCGGCGCTCTCGGCGCAGCAGCCCGAGCTGCGAGGTGCCGCGTTCCACGCCCTGCGCGACCTCGAGGCGGATCAGCCGCTGTCGGCGATCCGCGCGGGGCTCGCGGTCGGGTTCGACGACGTTCGCGTCCGCGCCGTCGAGGCGCTGATGCCGCTCGCGCCGACGAGCGTGATCGCCGCGAGCATGATCGCGGACGCGCTGCGCGACAACCATCCCAACGTTCGCCGCCGCGCGTACTCGGCGCTGCGCCAGGTGTCGAAGACACCGCTCGACGCGATCCGCACGGCGCTCGCGCGCGGCATGCCCGACGTGCGCGCGCAGGCGTTGCTCGACCTCGGCTTCATCCTCGGTGCCGACGACGCGGAAGCGCGCGCGCTCGCGTCGGGGGCGTTCGACGACGCGGACGCCGGCGTGCGGAGCTCGGCGTTCATGGCATCGGTCGCGATGCGCCCGCGGCTCGCCGGGCGCCTGCTCGCCGCCGTGCCGAGCGTGAAGGCGTTCTGGACGCAGGTCACCGCGCAGTTCCAGCTCACGGCGCCGCCGCCGCCCGATCCGGGCAGCCTCGACGACGAGGAGATGGAGCCGCTGTTCGCGCAGCTCGCGTGCCGTCACGCCGATGCGGCGATCCGCGGTGCTGGCTGCTTGCTCGCGCTCGGCGATCCGCGCGCGGTCGGTGCGGTGCTCCAGCTCACGCGCGAGGCGGATCCGGCGCTGCGGCGTCACGCGACGGGCAACCTCGTCACCGCGCTCGCCAAGTGGCCCGAGGACGATCGGCTCGCGGCGCGCCTGGTCTGGCTCCTCGACGATCCCGACGCCGAGGTGCGCAGCTTCGCGTTCGACGCGCTCGCGAAGACAGCGGCGACCTCGGTGCCGGCGGAGCTCGAGCTGGCGAACGTCGCGCTGCGCACCAGCCAGGAGGACATCCGCGTCCGCGCGCTGCAGATCCTCGTGCGCCTCGGTGCGCCGGGCTCCGGTGACCAGGTCGCCGCGAACCAAGCGCACGCGCTGCTCGGCGACGCGCTCGACGACGAAGCGCAGAAGGTCCGCACGGAGGCGTTCCGCACCCTGTGGGCGTGGCACTCGGCGGATCCGCTCGTGCCGCTCACGCGCGGCGCGAAGAGCCGCCACGCGGATCTGCGGACGCAGGTCGTCAGCGAGATCGATCGCCGCCGCCAGGCGAAGCAGTCGAACGCGCAGATGGACGCGCTGCTGCGCGGCCTTGTCGGCGATCCGGTCGCGCAGGTCGGCCTCGCCGCGTACGCCGCGCTGACGAAGCAGCCCGACGACGGCACCGAGGTCGCGATCGCGCCGGAGATCCACCTCGCCGCGATGTCGTCGCCGGCGGTCGCGGTGCGCGCGGCGGGCGCCAAGGGCGCGGCGAAGGCACCCGCGTCGGCGGTGCGCAATCGGTTGGTCGCCCTCGTCAAGGACGACAACCCGGCGGTCCACCTCGCCGCGATCGAGTCGCTCGACGCCGTCGCGCCGAACGACGCCGAGGGCTTCGTCGTCGCGTGGACGTCGCTGTTCTGGGAGCTGCAGGTTCGCGCGGGCGAGCTGTGTGGCGCACGCCGCGATCCGCGCGCGATCCCCGCGATGCAGCGGATCTTGTCGATCCCGAAGACCGACCACAATCGCCCGCCGGACGTCATCCGCCAGCGCGCCGCGCGCGCGCTCGCCGATGTCGGCGATCCGCAGACGATCGCGTTCCAGCAGGGCCTCGTCGACGACGAGGACGGCATCGTGCGCGAGATGGGCGCGCGGGGCATCGCGACCGCGGCGGCGATCGGCGACGAGAAAGCGCTCGCCGCGCTGCTCGGCCTCCTCGGTCACCCGGACCTCTCGGTGCGCTCGTGGGGCGGCGAGGGCCTCGCGAAGCTCGGCGACCTGCGCGCGTTGCCCGTGCTCGCGGGCACGCAGAAGCACGATCACCGGCCGCTGCGCATCGGTGCGATCGTCGGCTTCGTCGCGCTCGGGCCCGACGGCGTGCGCGGGCTACGCCAGGGCCTCGAGGATCGCGACCGCGAGATCCAGGACCTCGCGTTCGCGGTGATCGTCGCGCGCGATGCGGCGCTCGCCGCCGCCGGCATCGCACCGGACCTGCTCGTCGACGCGATGTCGTCGCCGTCTCCGGAGATCCGCTTCGTCGCCGCGCGCGTGTTCGAGCGCCGCGCGGCGGGCGAAGCGATCAACGCGGACGTGATCGGCGAGATCATCGGGCCGCGCAAGCCCGAGAAGGCGACCGACATGAAGGACTGGCCGGCGGCCCCGCGCCGGTCGTCGATCCTCCAGGTGCTCGCCGATGCGATCGCGTCCGACGAGCCCGGCCTTCGCTACGCCGCCGCGCAGGTGCTCGCGGTGCGCAACCAGCCGCTCACGTTCTGGAAGGAGGCGCAGCGCCTCGCGGGGCCATCGCGCGGCGCACCGGCTCCGCGCACGTCGTGGTCGACCGAAGCGCGCGTCGCGCGTCGCAGCGGCTGGCTGCGTCGCCTCGTCGGTGATCGCCGCGATCCGGAGGCGACGGAGCTCGAGTCGATCGCGAAGCTGTTCCTCCGCGCCGGCGACGCGAACGTCGTCGATGCCTCCGCCGCGCAGCGCCTCGTGTTCGGCGTGTACGCCGGCCTCGTGCGCCAGGCGCCGGAGAAGGGCGCCGCCGACGAGACCCATCGCGTGCGCCGCGACGCCGTGGGGCGCTTGCTCGAGCTCGCGCGCGAGGACGCGGTCGGCGTCGACGCGGTGCTGCCGGTGCTCGGTCACGCCGTCGGCGATCCGCACCACCTCGTGCGCCAGGCCGCGATGGCCGCGCTGCGCTCGCTCTATCCCGTCGGTGCACTCGCGCCGCTCGCGCAGGCGATCAACGGCGCCGCGGACCTCGGCAAGGCCGCGATCGACGAGCTCGTCGCGCTCGCGGTCGACGGCGACAACCGCGCCGCCGCGCTCGTGCGCTCGGCGCTCGACGCCGACGACAGCGACACGCGCGCCTACGCGCAGATGCGCTTGCCGAAGCTGTTCCCCGCCGGGAGCGCCGAGCCCCAGCTGATCGCCGCGCAGAGCAAGCACGGCGACGTCCGGCTCGCCGCGATCAAGCAGCTCGCGACCGCGTCCGAACCGTCGCCCGCGATCACCGACGCGTTGATCGCCGCGCTCGGGAGCGAGCACGCCGATCTTCGCCTGCGCGCGGCCGTCGCGCTCGCGAGCAAGGGAGAGACCTCGTCTCGCGCGCTCGGTGTGGACGTGCTCGCCGGCTTCCTCCGCGACGAGAACCACGTCGACGAAGCGATCGAAGCGCTGGTCGGTCTCGCCGACAAGCCGGAGTCGGCCGCCGCCGCGAGCGACGCGATCGCCGCCCGCATCGACGACGATCCGGACCGCACGGCCGATCGCCGCGCGCTCCTCGAGGCGCTCGGCAGCCTCGGCGCCGCGAACGCGATCCCGACGGTCACGCGACTCCTCGTCGACATTCCCGCCGGCAAGGAGGGCGAGCTCGAGTCCGAAGCGCTCGCGGCGTTCGACACGCTCAAGCACATCGTCCGCGATCGCACGGCGAAGCCGCGCACGCTGCCCGACGGCCGCACGCGCCAGCGCTACCGCGAGGAGCTCGCGCTCCGCGCGTTCGGCGACGCCGCACGCTCGCCGATCATCGCCGTCCGCCTCGCCGTCGCGCAGGTACTCGGCGACATCGACGATCGCGGCGCCGAGGTCACCCTCGAGAAGCTGCTCACCGATCGCGACGCGACCGTGCGCACCGCCGCCGCGGAGTCGCTCGCGCTGCGCGCCGAGTACGTCCCGTCCGCGACGCTCGCCGCGCTCGAGTCCGCGCTGCGCGGCGGTCGCCGCGAGCTCGTGCTCCCCGCCGCGCTCGGCCTCGCCGCGCGCAAGCGGCCCGAGGCGTTCCAGCCGCTGCTCCTCGTCGCGAAGGCAGGCGAGGGCATCGAGCGCGATCGCGCGCTCCTCGCGCTCGGCTCGCTCGGCGATCGACGCGCGCTCGAGCACCTCCGGCCGCTGCTCGATCCGGAGCCCGACGACGAGGCCTCGCGCCAGCTCACGCCCGCCGCCGTCGAGGCGCTCGGCCGCCTCCTGCCCGCGCTCACCGGCGACGACGCCGCCGAGATCGATCAGCGCCTCGAGCGCATCGCGCTCGCGGGCCCCTCGAACCTCCGCGTCCGCGCGCTCACCGGCCTGCGCTACGCCGGCAAGCTGGGACTGATCGAGCGCGTCGCCGCCGACGAGGACGCGTCCAACGACGTTCGCCAGCACGCGATCGCGCAGCTCGGCCTCGCCGCATCCGCGACGAGCGAGACGATCCTCGCCCACCTCCTCGACGACGCGAACTGGAACACCCGCTCGGTCGCGCTCGACTCGCTGTCCAAGGTCCTCGGTGGCGATCGCACGCGCGTCTCGCTGCACGCGCTCGGCTCGAAGTATTCGGAGATCCAGCGCCCGGCCGCGACGTATCTCGCGACCGCGGGCGACCCCGCGATCCTCGTCTCGCGCCTCGGCAACATCGCCTCCGCCGAGATCCGCCAGATGCTCCGCGAGGGCCTGATCCGCCGCGGCGACTCCGTCATCACCACCGCGCGCGCCGAGCTCGACGCCGCGCTTCGCGGTGAAGATCCGCTGCCGCGCGCCGAGGCCGCGTGGATCGTCGGTGCCGCCGGCGCCACGACGCTCGCCGAGGGCGTCACCGCCGCGACCGCGCGAGGCGAAGCCGGCTGGCGCGACGCCGCCGCTCGCAACGTCGCCCCGCACATCGCCAGCGAGACCGCCGCCTGGCAGGCATCGCTGTGGGCCGCGCGCCGCGTCCGCGCGCAGGGCGCCGTCGCCGTCGAGGCGTCCGCGACGTCCGCCGTCTCCGACGATCGCGCACCCGCGAACGTCCGCCGCGAGTCCGCCGCTGTCCTCGGCGAAGCCGGCTCCTCGTCGGCGGTCCGGACGCTCGCCGCCGCGATCGGCGACATCGATCGCGAGGTCCGCTCGATCGCCGCCGAGACCGTCGCGCGCGCGGCCCCGCAGACCGCCGCCGACCTGGTCCGAGGCCTCGGCTCGCGCGCGGACGCATCCACGATCGCCCCGCTCGCGCTCACCGCGTGGCCCGCCCTCGCGAGCGACATGGTCGCCAAGGTCGACACGCGCTGGATCGGCCTCGCGGTCTCGCTGTCCGGTCAGCGGACGATCGAGCTCCTCGCGATCGCGCGGACCAAGGGCCACGAAGGCCGCCTCGCCGCGATCTGCGCCCTGGGCGCCCTCGGCGGCGACACCGTCAAGGAAGCGCTCGAGGCCATCCACGAGGACGACTCCGAGGAGGATCCGGTGAAGCTCGCCGCGTGGAAGGCGCTCAAGCGCATCCTGCGCCGCGAGGCGAAGGTCTACGCCGAGGGGCAGGACAAGCCGAAGCGCGGTGAAGGCTCCGGCGGTGGCGGCGGGTCGAGCGACGACGACGGCGGCGATGACGACGGCGGCGATGACGACGGCGGCGATGACGACGGCGGCGATGACGACGGTGGCGACGACGACGATGGTGGCGACGATGACGATGGTGGCGACGACGACGATGGCGGCGATGACGATGACGAGGACTACGACGACGATGACTGATTCACGAACCACTTCCGGTGACGGCGTTCACTTCGCGCGACTCGTCGAGTCGCCGGTCGAGACGTCCGCGCCCGATCGTCGCTTCGACTTCGTTCCGGCGCCCAAGCCCCGCGCGATCGTGCTGCGCCCGACGACGAACACGCAGTTCGTGGTGACGTCGGCGGTCGACCTGCGCGACGACGTCGTGCGTGACGAGGTGCCCAGCATCGTCGGTGACGCGTGCCACGGCGTGCTCGGGGCGGAGCGCGACGCGATCGTGCAGGCGATCGAGCAGGACGATACCCGTCCGATCCGTCGTCTCGCGAGCGGGACGACCCCGCCCACGATGGAGGCCGCGCGGTTGCGTGGTGCCGCCGAGCGCGCCGATCTCGCGACGGTTCGCGAGCTACTGGACGCGGCTTCTCGTCCCGAGCCGTCGCTCCGCGCTGATGGCATCGAGGACGCGTCGGCCGCCGAAGGTGCGATCGACGAGGGCGCCGCGATCGATGAGGGTGCTGCGGGCGACGACGCGTTGACGAGGACGCTCGCACGCGGCTCCTCGCCCTCGCTCGACGGCGCCATCGCCCTCGCACGTCGTGCCTCGCCGTCGCTCGACGGACCCATCGCGCTCGCACGCGGTTCCTCCCCGTCGCTCGACGGCGCGATCGGACGGGCCACGTTTGTCCCGATGGCGCGAGGCGTGTCCGCCGACGAGCCTGCTTCGTCGACGCGGATGACGATGGCGCGCACCGACATCACGGGAGGACGCTCGTGATCCGCGACTCGATGCCCGTCTGGATCGGCGCGTTCGCCACGGCGTCCGAGCAGCTGCGCCTGCAAGGCCCCGTCACGTTCGTCCCGATGGCGCGCGGCACCTCGCACGACGAGCCCGTCGTCTCGACGCGCATGACGATGTCGCGCGACATCAAGGGGGGCCGCTCGCGGTGAGCGACAGCATCTCCATCCCGGTCTCGTTCGGCGCGGCAAAGACGACGATCGCCGCCGACGGGTCGGCGCGCGTCGCGATCCCGACCGACGGCGAGCGCGGTGGGGCCACGCTCAGCGCGCGGCTCCATCGACCGGGCGTGGTGCGCGATGCGCTGCTCGCGATGGGCGACGTGCTCGCGAGCGATCTGCGGCGCAAGGCGAGCGATCGCGCGGAGTACCTCGCGTACCTGATCTCGCGGGGCAAGGGCGTCTCGAAGCAGGTGTGGGACGCGCAAAAAGAATACCTCGCGCTGCAGTACGGCCAGGCGGCCAAGCAGGACGAGCCGCTCGATCCGGTGCTCACGATCTCGCGCGAGGCGGTGCGCATCGAGGCGCTGTCGCGCGACGAGAGCACCTACGCGCAGCTCGTGCTCAAGCGGCCCGCGGCGCTGGTCGATGCGGATCATCCCGGTGACGTCGGCGGTGCGAGCGGGACGACGTTCGTCGATCTGGGCGCCGCGCTCGGCACCCTCGCGCGCGTGCGCAGCTACCGGCCGACGACGCTCGCGTTCGCGCCGATCGATCCGACGAAGTCGTCACAGCGGACCGTGCCGCTGCGCTGGCTGCGCGCGTTCGGCCAGATGCAGGCGGCGAGCTTGCTCGCGGTCGATCGCTTCGAGCTCGGGCCGATCGATCTCTACAACGTGCTGCTCCAGCTCCGCATGCGGAAGGCGAAGACCGCACCGCGCGGGCTGCGCTACGAGCTCGTGCCCGGCGAGACGCCGCGCCTCGTGCTCGAGCCGTGGGATCTCGTGGTGCGCGGGACCGGCGGCCCGTACCGGGGCAGCCAGCCGCGCATCATCCGCACGTGGGGACGCAATCGCCTGAACGTGCTCGCGCGCGTGTTGCCGCACGCGAAGCGCCTCGACGTCGCGATCGCGGGCCCCGGGTTGCCGGCGGTCTACGTGGTCGACCTCGGCGATGCGACGCTGTCGCTCGCGCTGTCGGGCTGGACCGACGCGGGTTGGGCGGGCATCTCGACGTTCGACATGCTCGCCCAGAGCGACGATGCTGATGACACCGCGGTCGCGAGCGTGATCGGTGCGCTCGCGAACGCGCCGGCGACGCTCGGTGCGCTCGCGCAGCAGCTCGGCAAGCCAGAGACCGCCGTGCGGCGCACGGTGCTCGCGGGGCTCTCGCAGCTGAGGCTCGGACGCGATCTGGCGACGGGCGAGCTGTTCGCGCGTCCGCTCGTCGCGAACCCGCCGCCGGCGAGCGCGCTCAAGTTCCGCGACGCGCGCGAGGCTTCCGCGCACCGCTTGCTCGGCGAGGCCGGCGCGGTGACGCTGACCAAGGTGCACGACCTCGGCGCGGAGGGGCGCACGATCGAGGGGCAGGTCGTCGACGCGAAGGCCCATCGCACCTTCCACCCGAGCTTCACGATCGATCGCGAGGCCCGCACGACCGCGGCGAGCTGCACGTGCAGCGTGTTCCGCCGCAGCGGCATCAAGGAAGGCCCGTGCGAGCACATGATCGCGCTGCGCGTCGCCTACGCGCGCGAGCAAGCGCGCCTCGAAGCCGCGCGCCAGACCGACGAGGGCCGCGCGCTGATCACCGCGGAGACGCGCGTGCTGATGAAGCGCACGCAGCGGGGCGCCGAGACGTATCGGCTCTCGCTCGACGGACGCACGGTCACCGCGCGCTATGGCCTCGGCGAAGCGCTGCGCATGCAGCGACTCGAGTTCGACACCGCCGATGACGCGCGAAGCGAATACTTCACCCGCCTCGGCACGCTCGCGACGAAAGGATATCTCGATGCGACCCAGGACTAATCCTGCTGGTCGCTTGACCAGCACCGACCCATCGCCGCATGGTGGCGGCATCTATGTTTTGGAGGAAGAGTCGAATCCGTTAGCCTGTGCTTCGGCACAAGGGCGGCGTCGCGCCGTCCGGGCAAATTCTGTGGCCATTCTCCACAAGGTAGGCTGTTCTTGGTCTGCTCGGCACCAGGGGGTCATCCCCGACGGCTCAGCTGGACCAACCACGCCACCGAGGTTTGAGCCATCGGGGATGACCCCCTGGTGCCGGCAGACCGGTGAGCCTACCGTGTCCCATGAGGGATGTAGCGGAGACGACTCTTCCTCCATTTTTTCTCTGACGTCGGAGGCCGCCGATGGCCGCTGACGATCTTCGCTGGGCCGACGTCGCCGCGGCCGGCGGCATTCGCGAATGGGTCGACGCCCAGATCGGAAAGCTCGGGCTGACCGATCCGGGTGTGCCGTCGTCGATGACGGATGCGGAGAAGAAGCAGTACAAGGCGCGCCGCGAAGAAGAGCGCCGCGTTCGCAAGGAGCTCTACAAGCGCGCGTGGAACGCGTACAAGCGCTCGCACATCGTGCACCTCGGGCCGGGCGTGTTCTGGCACGACACCGCCGATGTCGATCGCTTCGACGCCGACGATCCCGCGAAGGCGCTGCAGGACAACGCGCTGCCGACGCTCGCCGATGTCGACTCGCTCGCGAAGGCGCTCGGCCTCAGCGTGCCGCGGCTGCGCTGGCTGTCGTATCACCGCGACGTCGATACCGGCACGCACTATCGCCGCTGGCTCGTCCCGAAGCGCGATGGCTCGTCGCGATTGATCAGCGCGCCGAAGAAGGAGCTCAAGGGAGCGCAGCGCTGGATCATGCGCGAAGTCACCGAGCACCTTGCCGTGCACGGTGCGGCGCACGGCTTCCTCAAGGGGCGCTCGATCCTGTCGAACGCGGTCGTGCACGCGGGCGCGAAGGTCGTCGTCAAGTTCGACATCCTCGGCTTCTATCCGACGGTGACGATGCGCCGCGTGCGCGGCCTCTTGCGGCGCGCTGGCCTGACGGAGCAGGTCGCGACGCTGATGGCGCTGCTCGCCACCGAGTCTCCACGCGAGGAGGTCGAGACGCACGGCAAGAAGCACTACGTCGCGACCGGCCCGCGCTCGTTACCGCAAGGTGCGCCGACGAGCCCGTCGATCACGAACGCGCTGTGCTTCCGTCTCGACTGCCGCCTCTCGGGCCTCGCGCGCAAGCTCGGTTGTCGCTACACGCGCTACGCCGACGACCTCACGTTCTCGTGGCACGGCGACGCCGAGACGCACATCGGCGGGCTCGTCCGCGCCGTGACGATGATCGTCCGCGCCGAGGGCTTCAAGATCCACACGAAGAAGACGCGGGTGATGCGCGACGGCGCGCGCCAGAAGGTGACGGGCCTCGTCGTCAACAAGGCGCCCGCATCGGTGCCGCCCGCGCGCGTGCCGCGCACGACGGTCCGCCACCTGCGCGCGGCGATCAAGAACCGCGAGCTCGGCCGTCCGGGCAAGGGCGAATCGCTCGAGCAGCTCGCCGGGATGGCCGCGTTCGTCATGATGGCGGACCGCGCGAAGGGCGAGGCACTCATGGAGCGCATCAAGAAGCTGATCGCCGCGCGCGACGCGGCCCCAAGGAGTGATGGCTGATGTCGAACTGGACCGTTCACCTGGAGTTCGAAGAAGGAACGTCGAGCAAGTTCTGGCGCGCTCGCACCGAGGGCCAGACGCTCTACGTCAACTACGGAAAGATCGGCTCGGCGGGGCAGACGCAGGTCAAGGACTTCAGCGACGCCGCCGCGGCGACGAAGGAGTACAACAAGCTCGTCGCCGAGAAGCGCAAGAAGGGCTACGTCGACGCGGGTGGTGGTGGTGGCGGCGACGAGGACGAGGACGAGGACAACGACGCCGACGACGGTGATGGCGACGAGGACGAAGACGACGCGCCGCCGCCGAAGGCGAAGGCTGCGCCCGCACCCGCGCCCAAGCCCGCCGCCGCGGCGAGCGGGCGCCCCGCCGGCGCGACGAAGCTCTCGCTCGACGCCGGCAACCGCAAGGTCGAGACGTACGTGTGGATCGACGGCACGACCGTCCACATGGACTCCGTCGAGACGTACGCGACTTCCGACGCCGCGAAGAAGGCGTTCGAGCGCCTGAAGAAAGCGCTCGGCGGCGAGGGCTACAAATAGTCGGTATCATCGGAAGCGCCCATGTCCGACGACGACGACGACGACGGTCCCAAGACGCTCGAGGACGGCGACGAAGTCGAGGTCCAGGGCTCGTCGAGCGTGTACACGCTCTCGCGGCAGGGCAGCGTGTACATGTGCTCGTGCCCGGCGTGGAAGAACCAGAGCGCGACCGTCGATCGCCGCACCTGCAAGCACCTGCGCGCGTACCTCGGTGACGTCGCGGAGACCGCGCGGCTCGGGACGCTGATCGCGTCGAAGGCAGCGTCGACGTCCAGCGGCGGCGGCAGCAAGAGCAGCACCGGCAAGAAGGACACCGCACCGCCGATCCTGCTCGCGCACAAGTGGGAGACGGACCACGACCCGACCGGGTGGTGGATGAGCGAGAAGCTCGATGGCATCCGCGCCTACTGGGACGGCGAGACGTTCACGTCGCGCCTCGGCAATCAGTTCTTCGCACCGGACTGGTTCGTCGCCGATCTGCCGGCCGACACGCTCGACGGCGAGCTGTGGGTCGGTCGCAAGATGTTCTCGAAGACGACGAGCATCGTGAAGTCGGGCGCCGCGGGGCACGAGTGGCGCACGGTGTCGTTCGTGATCTTCGACGCACCGAACGCGAAGGGCTCGTTCGAGGACCGCATCGCGCACGCGAAGAAGGTGATCACGAAGGCGCAGACGCCGCACGCGCGCGTGCTGGATCACATCGAGTGCGCGGGCATGCATCACCTCAAGGAGGAGCTCGCGCGCGTCGAGTCGCTCGGCGGCGAGGGCCTCATGCTGCGCCAGCCGAAGTCGAAGTACGCGA
Source organism: uncultured Kofleriaceae bacterium (assembly GCA_964617845.1). GTDB lineage: Bacteria > Myxococcota_A > Polyangia > Haliangiales > Haliangiaceae > JABFXX01. The sequence goes on from CAZUAR010000006.1 coordinate 175,232, forward strand.
TCGGCCGCTCGACGACGCTGCTCAAGGTCAAGACGTTCCACGACGCGGAGGCGCGCGTGATCGGTCACGCGGACGGAACCGGCAAGCACAAGGGCCGCCTCGGTGCGCTGATCTGCGCGCTGCCCGACGGTACGAGGTTCAACGTCGGCACCGGCTTCTCCGACAAGGAGCGCGAGAGCCCACCGAAGATCGGCTCGGTGATCACGTTCCGCTACCAGGAGCTCACCGACGACGGCGTGCCTCGCTTCCCGTCGTACGTCGGCGAGCGCCTCGACGTGAAGACACCGGCGCCGATCGGCAGCGGCGCGAAGCCCGTGACCAAGGTCACCGCGAAGCCCGCGCCGGCGGTGAAGCCCACGGCGAAGCCCGCGGCAACGCCCGCGGCAACGACCGACGACGACATGGACGAGGCGCCGACGCGGCCCGCGACCACCAAGGACTTCAAGCTCCGCCTCGAGCACGAGGACGAAGGGAAGTTCTGGGAGGTCGAGGTGAAGGGCACGAAGCACTACATCAAGTTCGGCAAGATCGGCTCGCCCGGGCAGACGCGCTTGACCGAGGTCGGCAGCGCCACGGGCGCCTACGCCGACGCGCACAAGCGAGCGATGCAGAAGCGCAAGGAGGGCTACGCGAACGTACCCCTCACCACCGACGACGATTGAGCGGACCGTAAGGGCCGGGTGAGCGTCGGGTCGCGGATGCGATTTGCCACATCGCCGGCGCGTTCCTCGTGCACGATGGAGAGGAGGGATTCATGAAGTCGTCACGTCCCGTCGCGGTCGTCGCGACGCTCGCCATGCTGACGAGCGGGTGCTCGCTGTTGTTCGTGCGAGGACCGCAGGACACCGGCACGCCGCCGCGCGCCTATCCCCTGTGTACGAGCTCGATGACGTGGCCTGCCGTCGATGGCGCGCTCGCGCTGTTGTTCGGCATCGGCATGTTCTCCGCGCTCAACCAGAGCGACGAGCAGTACATGTCCGGCAACCCCGATCGCGATCCCGAGGATCAGCGCACCGAGGCCGCGATCAGCCTCGGTCTGTTCACCGCGCTCGCCGGCGTGAGCGCGTTCGTCGGCTATCAACGCGTGAATCGCTGCGGCACCGCCCGCGAGGAGTTCGCGAAGGCATATCCGCAAGGGCAGGGCCTGCCGACGTGGGGCGCACCGCAGGGCTACCCGCCGCCCGGCTATCCGCCGCAAGGCTATCCGCAGCAAGGCTACCCGCCGCCGCAGGGCTATCCGCCGCCGCAGGGTTATCCGCCGCCGTACACGCCGCCGCAGGGCGGCTACTCGCCGCAACCGTATCCGCAACAGCCGCCGCAGACTCCGCCCGGCTACGAGGGCGGCGCGTGCATGACGCAGAGCACGTGCAACCAGGGTCTCGTGTGCACCTCGGGATACTGCGTGCGTCCGCCGACGCCGACCGCTCCCTGACGCTCGTCGCCGCGCTGCCTACAGACTAGTTCACAGTTTCCGCGCACGGCGCCAGCTCGCACAGCAGATGACTCACGTGTCCGAGCGTGCGCTGCAGGCGCTGCAGCGGGCAGCGCGCTTCGAGCAGCTCCTGCCGCGTATCGGCGTCCATGATCAGCGCGGCGGCCACCGCATCGGCGCACGCGCCCGGCGAGTCGAACGCGCGCGCGAGGTCGCGCAGCTGCGAGCCGCCTTGCTCGATCACCTCGGCGAGGCGGTCGCACAGCTTGATCAGCTTGTGATGATGATCGCGCGCATCGGCGTCATCGACCGCGCGATCGAGGAGGGGAAGCGCTTCGACCATGCGGTAGGTGCGATTCGCCGCGGGAAGCTCGCGCGCGATCTCGACGCGCGCGACGCCGCGGAGCAGCAGCGCGAAGCGACCATCGGGCAGCTCCTCGCTGCAGATGATCTTGCCGACGCCGCACTTCTCGTAGACGGGCGGGCGTCCGTAGTACGTGCTCTCGTAGCCCGGCCTCAGGCGCGCGATGCCCATCAAGTGATGCCCCGCGAGGCAGTCACGCGTGAGCTCGCGATAGCGCGGCTCGAACACGTGGAGCGGCAGGAGGCCGCCCGGCAACAGCACGCAGTTGGGCAACGGAAATATCGGCAGGGAGGAGAGCGCGTCGGGATCGAATGCGGTCTCCATGGGACTGTCCGGTCAGCCGTACACGTCGATGCAAGCGCCGGTCAACGCGTCCGGTGCACCGAACGGTGCGGGCGTCGCGAGGAACACGGCAGTCGATGCGATGTCATCAGGACTCATCTCGGCTTTGCCTCCTGGGTGCCCCACCTTCAGCATAGCGGTATCCACGCTGCCGGGGCAGATCGCATTCACCGAGACCTTAGCAGCGCGCAACTCGGCGGCAAGGGCTCGCGTGAATCCAACCACCCCGTGCTTGGCGGCGCAGTAGGCGGCGAGCAGCGCCGTCCCCTCGCGCCCGGCGCCCGACGCGATGTTGATGATGCGCCCACCGCCGCGGGTGAGATCGGACAGGAGCGCACGCGTCACGAAGAACGTCCCGTCGAGGTTCGTGGCCAGCACGTTGCGCCAGTCCGCGTCGCTGAGCGCCACCGTTGGCTTGCGCACGACGACGCCGGCGTTGTTGACGAGCACGCGGACCGGCGGTAGTCGCGCGCGCATCGAGTCGGCGGCCGTCTCGATCTGATCGCGCTGCGTGACATCGACGACATACGGATACGCGCGGCCGCCCTGTTCGGCGATCTCGCTTGCCACCTGCTGCAGCGCCTTGCCATCGCGTGCCCACAGCGCCACGTCGGCGCCCAGCCCGGCGAGGCGGATCGCGATCTGGCGTCCGATACCGCGGCTGGCTCCCGTCACCACCGCCGTCGAACCCGCGAGCCACCCGAAGCTGGTGTTCACTTCTGTTTGTCCTTGTGGTCGTACTTCTTCAGGTCGCTCGGCTCGGGATCACCGAGCTGTCCGCCCTTCGCGTTCGCGAGGACATCGAGAGGATCGACGATCGTGTTGTACGGGTACGGCATCGACTGCGACTGGCACTGGAACGTCACCTTCTGCTGGTCGTCCTTGATGTCGAACACGTAGATCGGATCTCTCTCGCCGTTCGTGCCGTTCGCGCAGTCCTTGAGGTACGCCCAGCCGCTGCCGTCGATCTGGCGCCACACGTCGTCGAACTCGCCCGGCGTGATGCCGCGCGCGTCCTCGAGGCGGTTGCCCTGGCGATCGATGCGCCACCGCTTCACGCGGGGGCCGACCTCCTGGCAGTCCATCTGCACGCCGAGCTCGCTGCCCCCGAGCGCGTTCGTCGCGATATAGCTGACGATCCGCTCCTTGCAGTCGAAGTCCTGCGCTTCCTCGTTCGCTTGCTTCTGGCGCGCGCCGCACGCCGCCGATGCCAGCACCACCGCGACGAGCCACCTAGACATAGTCACCTGCCAGCGACGCGCGAAGCGTATCGGGGCACTCGACGCGATAGCGATAGTTCGGATGATCGACCTCGATCGCGATCTTCGTGCTCGGATCTGCGAGCGCGGCTCGGTCGGCCTCTGTCAGCGGGAACCGCATGTACTGCACCGCGCTGATCTTCTCTTCCGTCGAGCGGCCCGGCTCGAACGCGGCGCGGATCGCGTGCGATCCGAGGTGGAGCACCACGTGCTCGTCGATGCCCACGAGGGCCGCGAGCTTCTCCTTCAGGTGCTCGTCCTGCGGCAGCGGCACGAACAGCGTGGCCGCGAGCGACGTCTCCGTGGGCATCAGCTCGTTCGTCAGATCGATCTCGGTCTGGATCTGATCGTCGCGTACGAGGTTTTCGAGTCGGCAGATCTCTTCGATCTGCATCGTCAGCGTGAGCCGATTATCGAACACGATCTCGAGCGTGGGGCCGATGACGACGCGGCGCGCTTTCTTAAGCTCGATGACGCGGTTGCGATAGTCGTCCCGGATGTGCGCGTACATCGCGGGACCCTTGATGTCCAGACGAGTGATCGGGCGGACCAGACTCATGCCGCGGGTGTACCACGTGTAGAAACGGACGAGGCCATGTCGAGAACCCGCGGTCGGCTCCGACTCCAGGGCAAAGGAGCGAAGAACCCATGAAGTACCTGTTGATGATGCATACCCCCGAGCGCGGCCCCTACGAGATCTTGACCAGCTGGTCCAAGCAGGACCTCGAGGCCCACATGGCGTTCATGCGCCGCTTCAACCAGCAGCTCCGCGAGGCCGGCGAGCTCGTCGGAGGCGCGGGATTGTCGGGACCCGATCAAGCGAAGGTCGTGCGCGCGGGCGCGGATGGCCAGCCGATCACCGACGGCGTGTTTCCCGAAGCCAAGGAGTTCCTCGCCGGCTACTGGATCATCGACGTCGACAGGGCGGAGCGCGCGTACGCGCTCGCGGCCGAGGCATCGATGGCGCCGGGGCAGGGCGGCAAGCCGCTGCACATGCAGATCGAAGTGCGGCAGGTGATGTTCACGATCGATCCTCAGGGCTAGCCATGGACACGCAGCAGCTCTTGCGCGACCTCGCACCGCTCGTGCTCGGTGTGCTCGTGCGTCGCTATCGCGACTTCGCGGGCTGCGAGGACGCGGTGCAGGAGGCGCTCGTGGCTGCTGCGCGCCAGTGGCCGTCCGCGATGCCCGACAACCCGCGTGCGTGGCTCGTGCGGGTGGCGACGCGCCGGCTGACGGATCAGATCCGCGCGGACGCGGCGCGGCGCTTGCGCGAGGAGCTGGTCGTCGCGTTCGTCCCGGCGGAAGTGCAGATCGAGGTCGTCGCCGGAACGAACGAGCGCGACGACACGCTCGGCCTCTACTTCCGATGCTGCCATCCGCTGCTATCGGCGTCCTCTCAGATCGCGCTGACGCTGCGTGCGGTCGGTGGACTGACGACGGCCGAGATCGCACGCGCGTTCCTCGTCCCCGAAGCAACGATGGCGCAGCGGCTCAGCCGCGCGAAGCAAACGATCCGCGGCGCGTCGTTCGACGAGCCCGACATCGCGCGACTGGGCGAGGTGCTGCGCGTGCTGTATCTCGTGTTCAACGAGGGCTACACGGCGTCGTCGGGCGACACGCTGGTCCGCGTCGATCTGTCGAGTGAGGCGATCCGGGTGACCCGGCTGCTCGCTCACCTCGTCGATGCGCCCGAGGTGAAAGCGCTCCTCGCGCTCATGCTGCTCACCGACGCGCGCCGCGCCGCGCGCACCGGCGCTCACGGCGAGCTGATCCCGCTCGACGAGCAAGACCGCACGCGCTGGGACCGCGCGATGATCGCCGAGGGTACGCAGCTGCTCGAGACTGCGTTCGCGTCCGGCGAGCGCGGGCCCTTCGCGATCCAGGCGGCGATCGCTGCACTCCACGACGAAGCGCCGAGCACGGCCACGACGGACTGGCCGCAGATCGCCGCGCTCTATACCCTGCTCCTCGCCCACGGCGACAACCCGATGGTCCGCGTCAGCCACGCGATCGCGATCGGCATGGCGGACTCTCCGCGCGCCGGACTCGCGGCGCTCGACGCGGTCGCGGCCGATCCGCGCATGACGAACAACCATCGCGTCGATGCGGCGCGTGCACATCTCCTCGAGCGCTCCGGCGATCTCGCCACCGCGATCGACTGCTATCGCCGGGCCGCGGCTGCTACCACGAACGCTCCCGAGCGCGACTACCTGCTGCTTCACGCTGCGCGACTCACCGAACGGAACGCACCGTGAGCGAGCAACGATGCATCGTCATCGAGCGCTATCGCGACGGGTCATTTCACGATCGGATGGTTCTCCCGCGTCTTCTGGACGACGGGCGGCACTGTACGCAGGTAGCGATACAGCGCGCGCAGATCGCTCTCGCTGATCCGCCGAAACGTCGCCCACGGCATCGGGCTGTCGGTCGCGACGGCACCCTGAAAGCGCGCGACGAACTGATCCTCGGTCCACATCGTGATCCGTCCGGTCTCGGGATCGGGCGTGAGGTTCGGCGGGTAGAACGTCTTGCCGTGCTCCTCGACTTCGCCGCCTCCTGCGAACGGCTTGCCGATGACCTCGCCGGTCTTCATGTCGTGCTTCGTGTGGCAGCCGAAGCAGTTCGCGACGCTGTTCGCGAGGTATTCGCCGTACGCGGCGCTGCCATCCGGCGTCATGCTCGCGACGATCGGCTTCGACGGTCCGGTCGGCTCGAGGATGAACGCCTTCGCGAACCGGCCGAGCACGTTCGGATCGTGATCGGGCACCGCGTGCTCGACCGGTGGCTGCGCGCGCAGATACGAGAGCACCGCGACGAGGTCGTCATCGGCGAGGTTCGCGAACGGCATGAACGGGAGCATCGCGCGGCCGTCGTGGCGCACGCCGAAGCGGAGCGAGCGCGCGAGCTGTGCGTCGGTGTAGCGACCGATACCGGTCTTGGCGTCGGGCGTGATGTTCGGGACGTAGAACTCGCCGACCGGCAGATCGAACACCATGCCGCCCGAGAGCGGTGGCTCGAGCGCGCCCGCGGCCACTTGCTCGGGATCGCCGTGACACGACGTGCAGTGCGCGGGACCGGTCACGAGGTACTGGCCGCGCGCGATGATCGCCGGATCCTTCGATGCGGTAAGGGTGGGGTAGGGAGCGTCGAACGTGCGGTTCTCTCGGAGCTTCACCGCGATCGCGAGCCCGGATACGCCGAGCACCATCAAGACGGCAATTCCGATCGCGACGCGCTTCAGGATCTTCTTCATGCCCCCCGACGTGCTCCGGCACGTGCGTTCGTTACACGCGATCTGCTACCGTGCGGTCGTGTCCGCGCTGAACCAGGCAGTATCGGAGCAGCCGTCGATCCAAGCCCTCGTGATCGCAGCCGGGTCGGGCGATCGCAAGGCAGAAGCCGTGCTGTGCAGTCGCTTCGCCGCCGTCGTGCGCACGTTCTGGAGGCGCCGGCTCAAGACGGCCGAAGCCGTCGATGAAGCCGCGCAGGACGTGTTCGTGCGCCTCGTGCAGGCGCTGCGCACCAACGCGATCACGGAGCCCGAGCGCGTCGGTGGCTTCGTGCTCGGCATCTGCAAGAACGTCGCGCGTGAACGCGCCCGCGTCGCGGAGCGCCGCGCTGCGCTGTGGCAGGAGTTCGGCACGGCGATCGACACGCTCGACGACAACCCCGCGGTCGAGTTGTATCAGCTCGCGCAGCTGGAGCATTGCCTGTCGCAGATCACGCTGCGCTCGCGCGAGGTGATCCGCGGTTCGTTCGTCGACGGCGCGAGCGCCGCCGAGCTCGCCGCGCGCCTCGACATGAGCGAAGGCAACGTGCGCGTCGTTCGCCATCGCGCGCTCGAGGCACTGCGCACGTGCATGACCGCCAAGACCTCGTGGGAGGGCCCGCAATGAGCCGTCTCCTCGATCTCGACGCGTACGTCACGGGCGAGCTACCCGACGGTGCCGCAGACGCGCTCGAGGAAGCGATGTTCGACGCGCCCGACGACGCGGACGTCGCGGTCCTCGATCGCATCGCGCGCCACGGTGCTCACCTCGCCGCGCACGGCACGTTCGATATGGGCATCACGCGCGCCGACTTCGAGGCCCGCATCGCGCGCGGCGACTCGATGCACGTGAGCATCGCGGGGCCGCCCAACGGCGGCGACGCCGAGCCGCGGTCCACGTCTGTCTCCGAGAGCAAGGCGTTCACCGTGACCGTGCTCGAGACGGGCATCACCGGGCTCGAGCGCATCGACGCGGAGATCGAGATGCTCGACCACGGGACCACGATGACGATCCGGGATGCGGTGATCGATCCGGTCGACGGCCGCGTCTACTCGCTGTGCGAGCGCCCGCTCGCGATGATCGCGTTTGGCGCCGGAAAGACGCGCGTGCGTGCGCGCCGCCGCGATGGCGCGAAGGAAGTGCTCGCCGAGTACTTCCTGGTCGGTCAGCTCGTCCCGTAGCCAGTGCCCGCCGTTCGCCCGAAAACGAACAAAGCGCCCTTTCGAGCGCGTCGTCGTCGGTGAAGCAAGCGACGCTTACTTCGTGTTCAGCGAGTCGAGGCCCTTCTGGAAGCGGCCGGCGTGCGAACGCTCGGCGCGCGCGAGGGTCTCGAACCACTCCGCGATCTCCTCGAAGCCTTCCTCGCGCGCCGTCTTGGCGAACGACGGGTACATCTGCGTGTACTCGTACGTCTCGCCGGCGATCGACGCCTTGAGGTTCTTCACGGTGTCGCCGATCGGCTCCCCCGTCGCCGGATCACCGACGCGCTTCAGGTAGTCGAGGTGGCCGTGCGCGTGGCCCGTCTCGCCCTCGGCGGTGTCGCGGAACAGACCGGCGATGTCGGGCTGACCCTCGACGTCGGCGACCTTGGCGAAATAGAGGTAGCGACGGTTGGCCTGCGACTCGCCGGCGAACGCGTCTTTGAGGTTTCCGTGGGTCTTGCTGCCCTTGAGCTCGGCCATGATGTGACTCCTTCGTGCCGCAGTAGCGGTGTTGGGTGCCTTCGTACCACCGTCGGAAAACGCGGGCAATCAGGTGGCGCCGAGATACGCCGCGAGGATGACGACGATGTCATCGATCGCCGCACGGGCGATCGAGCGCTGGCCGGGCGGAACATCATTGATGAGGATGGCGAACGCGAGCGGCTGCTTGCTGTCGACGCCGATGTAGCCCGCGAGCGTGATCACCTTGTCGAGCGTGCCGGTCTTGGCCCGCACGCGGCCCTTGGCGGGCGTTCCGTGGAAGCGGCGGGACAGCGTGCCGTCCCCACCGCCGATCGGGAGCGATGCGAGGAGGTCCGGGCCGATGCGGTAGTCGGCGTGCGCGGCGGCGAGCAACGTCACCAGCTGCTTCGCGCTGACGTCGGTCGATGCGAACAGGCCCGAGCCGTTGTCCGCGCGGTAGCTCCCCGCGGGAAGACCGATCTTCGCGAGGTACGCCGCGACCGCCGCGGTGCCATCGGCCCAGGTCGCGGGCCCGGTCGTGCCGGCGGCGGCGCGCGCCTCGGCGCCGAGCGTCTTCAGGACCGACTCGGCGACGTAGTTGTCGCTGAGCTTGTTCATGAACCGCACGACGTCGGCGAGCGGAAGCGAGTCGTGGACCGCGAGCTGCTTCGCGATCGGTGGCGCGGTGCCCATCGCGATCTGGCGCCCGCGGATCGTGATGCCGTGCGCGGACAGCGAGGCGCGGAACACCTCGCCCGCGAAGCGCGCCGGATCGTCGACGCGGCGGCGGAAGTCCCAGCTACCTTCGCCCACGCGGATCTGGCCGGTGACCTCGTACTCGACCCTGTTCGGCGACGGCGGGCGTTTGGTCTCAACGCGCAAGCGGGTGCGGCCCTCGGTGACCGAGACGACCTCGCGCTTGCCGATGGTGATGTAGTCGCCCGCGTCGGGCTCGAGCTTGATCGTCGCGCCGCCGCCCGGATCGGCGATCACGATCAGCGTGACCGCGCTGCGCGCGACGCCGAGGCTCGCGACGGGCGCGCGGAACCCGGCGCGCTCCTTGGGCTGCTCGTCGAAGTGGGGCGGGTCGACGTCGTTGTCGAAGTAGGTCGCGTCGAGGACGAGCCGGCCCTCGACGGTGCGCACGCCACGCGCGGCGAGCTCGGCGGCCAGCTCGTCGAGGTGCGCGGCGGCCAGCAGCGGATCGCCGCGGCCGCGCAGGTAGAGGTCGCCCTCGATCACGCCGGCGACGTCGGGGAGCTTGTCGGCGAGCACGGCGGTGCGCCAGCGAAACCCGTTGCCGAGCGTGCCCAGCGCGGCGACCGTGGTCAGGAGCTTCGTGTTGGACGCGAGGTTCAGCTGGACGTCCGGCTCGCGCGCGAACACCTGCTCGCCCGTCGAGAGATCCATGACGGCGATGCCGATCTTGGCGCGGCCGAGGGTGGGTCGCGCGAGGAGCGCGGCCTCGACCTGATCGACCACCCACTGCTTGCGCGCGCCGGGCAGGGGCGGCGCGACGCGGAGATTTCCCGAGCCGCTGCCCACCTCCTCGTCGTCGGGGTTTCCCTCGGGGGTGGCTTCCGATCCCGATCCCGCGGACCCACTTCCTTGCGAGCGTGCGGGTACGGGCAGCATAGTCAGTGCAGCGAGCGCTGCACACACGACCACCCGAGATGCCTTCACTCCTACACGCTAACACGCTCGCGGCACTGGTCATTCTGTTCGGGCTCGCCGCGTGTCCGTCGCGCAAAAGTCGCACGCCCGCGGACACGCTGGTCGTCGTGCTCGACGGCGTGATGACGAGCGCGGATCCCCGCTACACGCTCTCGAACTACGACGGCAAGCTCGCGAAGCTCGCGTACGCGGGGCTGATGGCCGTCGACACGCCGTCGCTCGAGCCGCGCCTCGATCTCGCGATGCGCGTCGATCGCATCGATGACCTCACGTACGAGGTCGAGGTGCGACCCGACGCGAAGTTCTCCGACGGCTCGCCCGTCCTCGCCGCCGACGTCGCGTTCACCTTCGAGTCGATGATGGCCGAGGACTCGGACAGCCCGCTGCATCGCGGCTTCTCCGAGCGGTTCAGCAAGGTCGAGGTCACCGGCGAGCGCGTCGTGCGCTTCCACCTGCGCTCGCCGCTCGCGACGTTTCTCACCGACATCGATTTCGGCATCGTGTCGCGCACGAAGAAGGGCGCGGGCCCGTTCATCGTGCGCGAGCTCGACGCGCAGCACGCGCTCCTCGATCGCAATCCGCACTACGTGCCGCTGCCGAAGATGGAGCACGTCGAGATCAAGTTCGTCCCCGATGCATCCGCGCGCCTGTTGATGCTCGTCGGCGGCTCGGCGGACCTCGTCCAGAACGGCGTGCGCCTCGACCTGCTCGACGAGGTCGCGGAGCGCCCGCGCGTGAAGCTGACCGCGTCGCCGAGCGCGCTCCTGACGTACCTGATCTTCAACAACGACGATCCGCTGCTTCGCGACAAGCGCGTGCGGCAGGCGATCGCCCTCGCGATCGATCGCCCGCAGCTCGTGTCGGCGATGTTCGACGGCCGCTGCGTGATGGCGACGGGCCTGCTGCCGCCGAGCAGCGGGTTCTACGAGCCGGACGTCGCGCGATGGAACCGCGATCTGGTGCGCGCGAAGGCGCTGCTCGACGAGGCCGGCTATCGCGATCCCGACGGCGATGGGCCGATGCCGCGGATGAGCCTCGTCTACAAGACGAGCTCCGATGCGTTCCGGGTGTCGCTCGCGAAGGTCATCGCCGCGCAGCTCTCGCAGGTCGGTATCGCCGTCGAGGTGCGCTCGTTCGAGCGCCTCACGTTCTTCGCGGATCTGAAGAAGGGCCTCTACCAGCTCGCGTCGGCGCAGACGTCGGACATCGCCGATCCCGACTTCTACTTCACGTACTTTCACTCGTCGCGGATCCCCGACGCGGCGAACCCCGATGGTCTCAATCGCTGGAAGTACCGCAACGCGCGCGTCGACGAGCTGACCAAGGCCGGGCGCGCCGAGCTCGATCGCGAGAAGCGAAAAGCGCTCTACAGCGAGGTCCAGAAGATCCTCGCCGACGAGCTTCCGGTGGTGCCGCTGTGGCACGAGGACAACGTCACGTTCACGAATCGTGCGGTCGAGGGGTACACGATGACACCGAACGCTCGTCTGAACGGCCTGGTCGCCACCTGGAAGCACCCCTAAGGGGCAGGAAACAGGCGCCAAATTGTCACGTAGAGAAGGCTTGGGGCCGTAGCCCTGTTTGTAGTAGAAGCGTTCCTTCGTATGGCCTTGGACCCTGCCACCGAGGAGCTGTTCCTCGGCATCGCGCACGCGCTGTTCGTGAACCGACTGCACGTGCTCCGCCTCACCGAGGTCGTTCGCCTCGGCATTCGCCCCGATCCCCACGACCAGAACATGGAAGTTCCGCAGGAGGTCGATCGCGAGCTGATCCAGCAAGCGTTCGCCTACGTGCAGCGGCACTTCCCGCCCGCGTTCAGCGGCAAGATCGAAGCGGCCAAGGCGCGCTGGATCCGTCTCGCGTAGCCGCCCGGCGGTGAGCGCCGGCGACTACTTCTTCGCCGGCGCGGCCTTTCGGATCGCGTCGAGCTTCTCGCGCCGTGCGCGCAGCTCCGCCTCGAACCCGGAGTCCATCGGCTCGTAGATGCGCTCGCCGACGAGCGCGTCGGGCAGGTAGTCCTCGGGGACGTAGTTGCCGTCGAAGTCGTGCGGATACTTGTAGCCCTGGCCGTGGCCCATGGAGCGATCGAGCGCCGTCGAGCCGGGCCGGTACCGCGCGGGCACGGGCAGCGCGCCCTTGTCGCGGACGAGCTTGCGCGCGGCCGAGTACGCGGTGAGCGCGCCGTTCGATTTCGGTGCGAGCGCGAGGTACGTCGCGGCCTGCGTCATCGGCAGCACGCCCTCGGGCAAGCCGACGAGCTCGACCGCTTGCAGCGCGCTCACCGCGACGACGAGCGCCTGCGGATCCGCGTTGCCGATGTCCTCGCTCGCGAAGATCACCATGCGGCGCAGGACGAAGCGCGGATCCTCGCCGGCCTCGAGCATGCGCGTCATCCAGTACACCGCGGCGTCGGGATCCGAGCCGCGCATGCTCTTGATGAACACGCTGACCACGCCGTAGTGCTCGTCGCCCGCCTTGTCGTAGAGCAGCGTCTTGCCCTGCGCCGCCTCGGCGACGTGCTCGGCGGTGAGCGTCGCGGGCTCGTCACCGCGCTCGGTGGGGGTCGCGCGGCGCGCGAGGTCGGCCGCGATCTCGAGCACCGAGTACAGCCGCCGCGCATCGCCGGCCGCGGCCGCCACGAGCTGCGCGCAGACCTCGTCGTCCATCGTGACGTTCAGCGACGCGAGCCCGCGCTCGCGATCGGTCAGCGCGCGGCGCGCGAGGTTCGCGAGCTGTTCGTCCGCCAGCACCTCGAGGCGCACCACGCGCGCGCGAGAGAGCAGGGCGGCGGCGACCGAGAAGCTCGGGTTCTCGGTGGTCGCGCCGATCAGCGTGACGGTGCCGGCCTCGACGTGCGGGAGCAGCGCGTCCTGCTGCGTCTTGCTGAACCGATGGATCTCGTCGATGAACAGCAGCGTCCGCGCCCCGAACTGATCGCGGCGCGCGGCCGCCTTGGCGACCGCCTCGCGCACGTCCTTGACGCCGGCATCGACCGCGGACAGCGAGATCAGGTCCGCTCGCAGCGTCTCGCCGAGCAGCCGGGCGAGGGTGGTCTTTCCACTCCCGGGTGGGCCCCAGAGGATCAGGGAGGGGATCGTTCTCCCTGGGGAGAGATTCGACAGGATGCGTCCCGGACCGATCAGGTGCTGTTGGCCCACCAGCTCGTCGAGGCTACGCGGGCGCATCCGTTCGGCTAACGGCTGACCGACCTGGCGCTTCGCGGCGCTCTGGGCGAACAAATCCACGCGTCCCTCGCGCGGATGATTAGCGCATTCCCGAGATCTGTACAGCGGTTACAGGGAGATGGGGCACCTACATCGTCGTGGCGCCCCACCCTGTATCCACGGACCGGGGTGGTGACGCCACACCCGGCAACCCTCACTGCCGTGCCGTTGGTCCCCACCGGCATTTCCGCGCGTTACGTCGGCCAGGCCACAGCCGCTACGTGGCACAGCCTCTGCTACCTGGCGATGCATGGTCGAGATCGTTTTCCAATACCGCGTCCTGATCGGGAAGTGCGAGTTGGGCATCGGTCTCGAGTGGGACGAGATCGAGCAGGTCACGACGATCGAGTCGACCTTCGCCCCCACCATCGACGATCAACGCATGAAGAGCGGCCGGCGCTTCCGCCGCGAGTCGACGAAGCTCTCGGCGCTCGTGCGCGGTGATCGCATCCACGATCGGGTCGAGCTGATCGAGATCGGACCGGGTGGCTTCGTGATCCGCAACGCGCCGTTCATCGCGCGCGGCGAGATGATCGAGCTGACGGTCGACGTCGGCGAGAAGAGCTATCGCTTCACGGCGCGCGGCGTGTGGATGAAGGACGACGGCGATGACTATCGCGTTGGCCTCGCCGCCGAGGGCATGCCGGTCTGCCTGCGCAAGGTCGCGATCAGCACGCATCAGGCCGACGTCGTCGATCAGATCGCAGCGGCCGCCTAGCTAGGCGACGAGCCGGAACGCGCTCGACATTGCCTCGCGTGCATCGCGCGTCAGACCAGCGGCCTTCGCTTCGGCCTCCCAGGTCCGGACGGCCGCCACCACCTCCGCGAGGATCGCCTTGCCGCGAGGCGGTTTGATCCGGAACTGCGACGCGACCGAGCGTACGAGATCGAGATCCTGCGCGTTGTCGGTCGTCGAGATATTCAGCGCGAGCCCATCGCCGTGTGCGACCGGGTTCATGTCGTAGGCCGGCGCGATCGACCAGCCCGACGGTTCCAGCAAGAAGCCATGGTTCCGGAGGTGATCGTCGACGTTGGAGACACACACGTTGAAGGCGATCCGTCGCCAGAGCTGCTCGAGGTCTCGCGCCGGATGCGCACCATGCCTCGCGATGATCTCGGCGAGATCGAGATAGCTCGCTGGAGCATCCTCGCCATCGACGCGACCGAGCAGCGTCATCGCCGACGCGAAGTGGATGCGCTGCCGGCCCGCGCGATCGAAGCGCTTGGATAGAAAGGTGTGGCGCTTCGAGCCGAATCGCTTCTGCTCGAAGTCGGCCGTCGTGATCTTTGCGCGACGCGCGAGCGTGTGCAGCACCGCCTCCCACGCACCGACGTCGGTGGAGTCATCGCGGCTTGGAAACTTCGCGATCCATAGACCCCCCCCTGGATCGACGACGCTTGCCTTCGGGCGCGCACCGCCGAGCGATCGTCCGGGGGCGACGAGCATCATGAGCCACTTCGCGTACGCGGGGTCGCGCTCCGCACCCTCCTCCTCGAGATGAAGGCTCGCTTGTTCGAGCTCGCGAAGCGAGGTCCACGGCGGCGATGCGAGCTCCGTGTTGTCATCGAGGAAAGGTCCGTCACCGATACGGAAACGAAGTCCGCCCATGCGATGCCCGTCGAACACGCCGAGCAAGTAGTCGAGCTCGCGCAACGTCCGCTTCGGTCGCTTCTGGGTGCGCGCGAGCTGCGCCTCGCGACGGTCCATGAGCACGCGTCCCCACCGATCGGGCGACGAGTCGAGGAACACCCCGAAGTTCGGCTTGTCATCGCGCACGTACTGCGGCCCGCGGAACAGCTGCAGATCCGGATCGAGCTGGCCGAGGTTCGACGACTCCACCCACGCGCGCTCGTATTCGAACGAGAACACGTCGTGGCCGCGTGCGGTCGTTGCGCGAAGCGTCCCCATGCGCGCCGGGGACGTGAGCCACGCCGCCCAGACCTCGACCTCGCGACTCTCACCCTTCGGCACGCTTCCGCCTCGGCACCGGGACGCGTGGCCGTGCTTCGAGCCGAGCGTCCTCGAGCTTCCGTCCGAACGGATCGTCGCGGCCGATCGCACCGAGCTCCTTCTCGAGTCCGAGCACGTGCAACACGTTCGCGAGGGCACCGAGGGTGACGCTCGATGCGCCGCGTTCGAGGGCGCGTAACGTCGGACGTGACATGCCCGCGCGCTCGGCAACGAGCTCGGCCGGCAGGCGCCTGCGCTGGCGGGCGAGGCGGACGTGGTCGCCCAGCTCGGACAGCACCCGAGCGACCACGGGGAGCGGATCGGCGACCTTGCGTGGCATGGAAACTATTGTTTCCATACTTGCAGTTCGATGGCAATAATAGTTTACATCACGGGCGGAGCGCGAGCACGCGGGTCAGGACGCGCGCGAACACCGGCGCGGCGACCCGGCCGCCCGTTCCGTTGTCGCGCGGCGCCTCGGCGGCGACGAGCACGACGAAGCGCGGCTTCTCGATCGGTGCGGTTCCCACGAAGCTCGCGTAGTACCCGCGCGCGTGGTCCTTCGACAGGCCCGCGGTCCCGGTCTTGCCGGCGACCCGAACGCCCTCGAGGCGCGCCGCCTTGCCGGTGCCGTTCTCGCCGGCGACGACGTTCTCGAGCATCGCGAGGACCGCGTTCGCCGTCTTCTGGGAGACGACGCGCTCGCCGGCGGTCGCCGCCTTCGCGTGGGTCGGCGCGCGATACGTGCCGCCGTTCGCGATCGCCGCGAACGACGAGGCGAGCTGGAGCGGCGTCGCCGGCAGGCCCTCGCCGATCGCGATCCCGGCGCCCTCCAGGCTGCCATCCGCGATGACCGGCGCGGTCTCGGCGAGGTGGAACCGCTTCATCCACGCGCCGAGCTTCGCGCCGCCGAGCTTGTCGAAGATCTTCACGAGCCCGACGTTCGACGACACCGCGAGGATGCCGGCGACATCGAGCACGCGATGCTTGCTCGCGTCGTGGATCGTCTTGCCCGCGTAGGCGAGCTCGCCGTTGTTCACGTCGAAGGTGTCGGTCGCGGCGATCGCGCCTTCTTCGATCGCCGCCGCGATCACGAACGGCTTCATCGTGGAGCCGGTGACGTACGCGTGCTGCGCCGTGTCGCCTCCGCGGTTCGCGACGGCGAGAACACCGCCGGTGTCCGGATCGAGCACGATGATCACGGCCGCGCGCGGCTTCCACTCACCGACCATGCGATCGATCTCTTCGTCGGCGATCGCCTGGATCGCCGCGTCGATCGTGTCGCTCGCCGGCGCGGCCACGGGCGAGGCGGGTGCCGCGACCTCGCGGGCGCCCGCGTCGGGGATCGCCGGCGGCACGGGCGCGCGATCGGGCGACGCGCAGGCGACGAGCATCGCGAGCGCGACGCCGCACGCCCCGAGCAGCGCCACGCGCGTGCGCCCGAGCGGTGTCCGCGAGTGGTCCGGCGAGAGCAGCGCGCGGATGCGGACGGAGACCTGCGCGGGCTCGGCCATCGCGAGCGCGCCGGCCGGAATCGCACGCGGAGCGCCGTCATCGCGCGCGTCGCCGATCGCGAGCGCGAGAAGGTGGGCCGCGTAGCTCGACGCGGTCGCGCCCCCGTCGAGCACGCGATCATCCGCGGCGAGCTCGCGCTCGATGCGCAGCCGTCGTGCGGCGAGCCACGCGAGCGGATCGAACCAGTGCATCGCGACCGCGATCTGCGCGACGACGCTGGCCAGGCAGTCGCGCCGCGCGACGTGGGCGAGCTCGTGCGCGATGACCAGCTCGCGTCGGTCGTCGGTCCAGGTGTCGGCCTCGCGGGGCAGGAGAATGACCGGCGCGAACAAGCCGGTGACCGCGGGGGTATCGATCTCGGTGCTCGATCGGATCTCGACGGAGCAGGTGCGGGAACGGCCGAGGTCGAGCGACGAGCGAGCTTCGCGGCGAACACGGGGCATCTCCGTGATGGCGACGGACTCGTGGGTGCGAATGTCGACCTGCCGAACCTCGACGAGGCGCGCGCTCCTCGCGATCCCCCGGGCGCGATACAGCCCCGCGCCGAGGCGCGCGAGGACCACCAGCGCGCCGAGCGCCCACAGCGCGAGCACGATCGCGAGCGGTGAGGGCGCCCACGAGGTGCCCACCTCGCTCGGCGCGTGCGTCGCGGCGGCCGCCGCACGGGCCGGCGATGCGGCGGCGAGCGGCATCGGATCGGCGACCGGGTCGGGCGATGACGCCGCGATCAGCGCGCTCGGGTCCAGCGAGGGCGCTGCGTCGCGCAGGTGCAGCGACGGCAACAGCGCGGTCGCGATCGGCAGCGCGACGACCGCGACCAGCGCGAACACGAGGGCCGCGCGACGAGTGGCGGCCGACGCCTTGCGAAGGAGCGGCATCGCGGCGAGCGCGAGGCCGAGGACGATCGCGCCGCGGAGGGCGGCGAACAGGAGCGTGGTGGCGGTCATGCTAGCGACCCTCCTTCTTGGCCTTGTCGATGAGCTGCGCCAGGCGCTCCAGCTCGTCCTTGGACAGCTTGGTCTTCGACGACTCGACGAGCGTGGCGACGGCTTGCTCGATCGAGCCGTCGAAGAACGTGGCGACGACGTGAGACAGCGCGCTCTTGCGAGCGTCGCTGCGCGCGACGGCGGGCATGTAGATGTAGCGAGGACCGTCCTGGACGTGCTTGATGTGGCCCTCGTCCTCGAGGATGCGGAGCAGCGCGCGGACCGCGGAGTAGGTCGGCGGATCGGCCATGTCCTCGAGCACCTCGGCGGCGGTGGCGCGCCCGCGTCGGTAGAGGATGTCCATGATCTCGCGCTCGCGCCGGGTGAGCGTGGCGGGTGACGGCTTCGTCATGTGCTAAGGAATTAGCAGGGTGCTAAATTTCTAGCAAGAAGAAGCTGCTAAAAAACTAGCAGGCCGTCAAACGTGGCGCCGCTCGACGAGGCGATCAGCGATCGACGACGCGCGAGAGCAGGTGCAGCGTGCGCGGCGGCAGCGTCTCGCCGCGCCAGCGGAGCGCGCGGGCGAGGACGAGGGCCTTGTCGGCGCGGCCGAGCGAGGGGCGCTCCGCGAACAGCTTGGCGCCGGTCGACTCGATCTTCTCGAGGATGCGCATGCCGCCGTGCCACGTGAGCGCGAGCTCGACGGCGAGGTCGGCGCCGACGGTGTCGACCAGAGGACGAGCGCGCTCGAACAGGGCGCGCGTGCGCGCGACCTCGTAGCGAACGAGCGCGCCGACGGCGGGCGATTCGCGGCGCGACGCGATGTCGGCCTCGGTGACGCCGAAGTGGCGGAGGTCCTCGGCCGGCATGTACACGCGTCCGCGCTGCCAGTCGGCGGGGATGTCCTGGATCAGGCGCGCGACGGCGACGCCGCTGGACAGGTCGTCGGCGTAGGCGTGCAGCTCGGGCGCGCGATAGCCGCCGATATAGAGCAGCAGGCGACCGACGGGCTCGGCTGCCTGGCGCGTGTAGCTGCGAAGCTCGTCGAACGTCGCGTAGCGGCGGCGCTCGAGGTCCGTCCGGAAGCCGGACAGCATCTCGATGAACTCGGTGATCGGCAGCGCGAACTTGTTGACGGTGTCGGCGAGCGCGACGAACACCGGGTGATCGGCGCGGCCGCGGTACGCGTCGTGGAGCTGCTCTTCCCAGCGGTCGAGCTCGCGGGCGCGCCGGCCCTCGTAGGTCTGCTCGTCGGCGAAGTCGTCGGCGACGCGCGCGAACGCGAACATCGCGAAGATGTGCTTGCGCAGGTGCGAGCGCGCGAACATCGACGCGACCGGGTAGTTGTGATGGCGCGCGCGAACGAGCGCCTCGCAGTAGCGATAGCAGGCGTCGAGCTCGAGCGTCGGCGGGAGAGGCACGGCGAGGGCGGGCGACCTGAGGACTCCGAGGCGCTGGATCATCGTGGTTCTCCTGCTGGTGCGGTCGAGAGGCGCGCGAGGACCTCGCGTGCGCGATCGGCTTTGACGTCGCCCGAGGCGGCGAGCTCGGCCGCGACGCGATCGAGCAGCTCGCCGGTGGCGCCGGCGGCGCGCGCGAGGCTGCGGGCGTGCAGCGACATGTGACCGCGCTGGATGCCCTCGGTGGCGAGCGCGCGGAGCGCGGCGAGGTTGGTCGCGAGGCCGGCCGCGCCGACGATGGCCGCGAGGCGCTCCGCCGTGTGGGCGCCCGCGAGATCGAGCGCGAGGCGCGCCCCCGGGTGCACGTGCAGCGCGCCGCCGACGGTGCCCACGGCGAGCGG
This sequence comes from uncultured Kofleriaceae bacterium, assembly GCA_964617845.1. GTDB lineage: Bacteria > Myxococcota_A > Polyangia > Haliangiales > Haliangiaceae > JABFXX01. Next base: position 194,656 of record CAZUAR010000006.1, read on the forward strand.
CATGCGCAATTCTCCGTCGAGCCCCCCGCCAACTCCGTCGCGCTCCGGGCGCTCGCGCCAGATCGCGAGCGGGCGATAGACACCGCTCATCGCCGCGTACGCGTGCGCGCCCGCCTCGACGGCGCGCCAGTCCTGACCGGTCGCGAGCAGCACCGCGTCGACGCCGTTCATGATGCCCTTGTTGTGCGTGGTCGCTCGATACGGATCGAGCTCGGCGAATCGCGACGCGGCGGCGATCGCGGCGCGGACGTCGGCGCCTCTCGCGTCGCCTTCGGCGAGGTGCGCGTCGTCGATCGAGCACGTCACGGTGACCGTGCGTCCGTCGGTGAGGTTCGACAGGATGCGGAGCCCGGCGCGTCCACCGGCGAGCGAGGCGACCTTGTCGGCGAGCGCTTCGCACAGCGTGTTGACGAGGTTCGCGCCCATCGCGTCGCGACAGTCGACGAGCAGGTGCACGACCATCATGGCGCCGTCGGGCCCTTCGCCCGCGAGCGGTCGCACCTCGACCGCGCGTGGTCCACCACCTCGCTCGAGGAGGCGCGGCACCAGGCGCCGCGCGTCCGCGAGCAGCTCCTCGCTCGCCGCGCGCACGCGCGCCGCACCAGCGAGCAGATCGGCGACATGCGTGACCTGGATCTGGCCGATCATGATCGGCGCGGACACCGTCGACACGAAGCCCGTCGGGCGCGCCATACGCGCGGCGTTGCTCGCGGCCGCGACCACGGATGGCTCCTCGATCACCATCGGGATCAGGACGTCGCGCCCGTCGATCACGAAGTTCACCGCCACCGAGAACGGCAGCGCGTATGTACCGACGACGTTCTCGATCATGCCGTCCGCGACATCGAGCGCGAGCGAGCCCGGGTCGACCGCGGCAAACCCGTCGGCCGGCATCCCGGCCAGCTCCAGCAAGCGACGCCGCCGCTCGGCGATGCCGAGCCGGTAGAACCCTGTCAGTCGTGAAGAGCGGCGCACGTGAACGTCCGTGTTTACAGCGCGTTGGTCTGTAAGTCCACGCCCGTCTCGTCGACGGAGAGTTGCAGTACTTGGCACCCCGCTTGGATGAGCGAGCGCCGCACCTCGGTTACGTCCGCCGTGGCAGGAATCACGGCGATTCCGATGTCGCCTCCGCCCGCACCGGTGGTCTTCGCGGTGCCTCCAAACCGCGCCATCGCCGCCCGTGCGGCGCTGACACAGGCCGGGACGAGCGCGACGCCGGTGGCGATCGCGAGTCGGTCGATCGCCGAACCCGCCAGCGAAATCGCCGCGATCAGCGCCGTCTGCGCGAGATCCGCGGGCCCCGCGATCGCCTTGCACGCGGCCCTCGACGCGTCCGCGATCGCCGCGAGCGCCGCATCGACCGCGGCGGGATTGTCCGCGCGCGCCGCGGACACCCGCGCGACGAGCTCCGCGGTGCTCGCCGACGCACCGGTGAAGAACGGGACGATGCGCACCGAGTGCGGCCAGGTGCGCTTGATGACCGACGGGGCATTCGATGCGCCGACATCGCTTGCATGCGAGTCCTCGGTCTGGCTCGCACGCGAGCCGTCGCTCGCACGCGAGGCATCGCGTGCACCAGAGGCATCGCCTGCATGCGCCATCGTGAACACGATCGCGCCGCCGTACACGGCCGAGGCGATGTCGGCGCCCGACCCGCGCGCGCCCATCGCGCCCTGCGCACGTGCATGTGCCGCACTCGCGATCGCGAGTACCTCTCGTCGATCGATCGAGCTGGCCGTCGCATCTTTCGATGCGCGCGCGGCCAACGCGAGCGCCGTGGCGGCGACGGTGACAGCGGCGGAGGAGCCGAGCCCCAGCTTTCGATCTCCGTCGTAGAACGAGCTCGAGTCGACCGCGATCGACAGCGCCGTCGTCGCCGCGGGATGCGTATCGCCGTAGCGCGTCGCGATCTCGCGGGCGAGCGCGAGCAAGAACGGCGAGCTTCCCTGCGCGACGGTCGGCGCGAAGCGGGCCACGACGCGACGATCCATCGCGACCACGAGCGCGGGTGCACCGTCGAGGACGGCGTACTCGCCGGTGACGATCAGCTTGCCCGGGGCGGTGGCGGTCATCGACTCGATCATGGCGCTCGCGCGTGCAGACAGTGTGAGGCGTCCGTGGAGAAATCGCGCAGAGTTTCTACCCGATCACCGTCGCGCCGGAGCCCGGGCTCGAGACGAGCACGTCGGTGACGTTCGGCACGGCGCGCAGCGCGGAGGCGACGTGCTCGGCGTCGTCGATCGACGTCAGCACCTTGACGTGCGGTCCCGCGTCCATCGTGGCCCACGCGGCGATGTTGCGATCGCGGAGCGCGCGGACCTCGGCGAGCAGGGCGAGCGTGGTCGGCTGCCAGTAGAAGATCGCGGGGCGCGCGGCGAGCGCGGACGCGTGCATCGCGAGCGCGTTCGCTTCGGCGACCGTGCCGAGGGCGGCGAGGTCACCGGCGGCGAGGGCGCCCTCGGCCGCCGCGAGATCCGCGGGCACGAGCTCGACCCACGCGCGATACAGCGGCGAGGTCTGCGCGGTGTGCTCCATCGCGTCGCGCGAGCCGTGCGACTTGGGCGCGCCGCCGCCGACGACGGCGATCACCATGCGGACGCGATCGGTGAGACGCGAGGCGATCGGCTCCGCGTACGCGTCGCTGCCGTCGGCGGCGGTGCCGGCGTGCATGCGCACGAAGCCGCCGTAGATCGAGCGCGCCGCGGAGCCCGAGCCCTGCCGCGCGAGGATCGACAGCGCGCGTGGCGAGAGCGCGAGGCCGGCGGCGGTGGTCGCGGCCACGGCGAGCGCAGCGAACCCGGACGCCGACGACGCGAGGCCGGACGCGGTCGGAAAGTCGTTCTTGCTCGTCACGCGAGCGCGCGCGCCGAGCTGCGCCTCGGCGCGCACGAGGTCGAGGAACGCCGAGATCTTCGCGACCTCCTTGGGCCGCGCGCTCGAGCCGTCGAGGATCAGCTCGTCGGCGGCGAGCGCCGTGTCGAACGTCACCGTGGTCTCGGTGACGAGCGCTCCGAGGGTGAGCGAGAGCGAGCCCGCGGCCGGCAGGTTGCGCGCGGCGTCGCGCTTGCCCCAGTACTTGACCAGCGCGATGTTGGCGCACGCGCGTGCGGTGGCGGTGGTCGCCATCGATCAGTAACCCACCGTCGCGACGAAGCCGTCGACGCCTTCGGACTTCCAGCTCTCGAGGATCGCCTTCTCGCGCTCGCGCGGCGCGATCGCGATCACCGCGCCACCGCCGCCGGCTCCCGTGAGCTTCGCGCCGTACGCACCGGCGAGGCGCGCGCCCGCGCAGAGGTGATCGAGCTGCTCCGTCGACACGCCGAGCCCGGCGAGGATCTCGTGCGCGCGGTTCATCGCCGAGCCGAGCTTCGGCAGCTCGCCGGCGACGAGCGCGACCGTGCCCTCGTCGGTCAGCGTGCCGAGCTCCTTCAGGCGCGCGTCGTCGGCCGACGTCGAGTGCGGGCCGCTCGTCGCGTCGGCCACGCGCTGCACCATCTCCGCCGTCGAGCGCGGCGCACCGCTCGGGCCGACGAGCACCCGCAGCGTGACACCGCGCAGCGGCCGCACGCCCGACGAGCGGCGATAGACGCCGATGCCTCCGCTCGCCGCGAACGCGACATCGATGCCGCTCGCGCGACCGTGCATCAGCTGCTCGCTCGCGGCCGCCGCCTCGGCGACGAGCGCGGCATCGGGCTTTCGCTTGTCGTGCACGAGCAGCGCGCGCGCGCACGCGACCGCGAGCGCCGCCGACGAGCCGAGCCCCGCGCCCGGCGGGATCTGCGCGTCACCGACGAGCGTGACCGGTGGCCGGCCGACGCCGAGCGAATCGGCGATCGCCACGAGCGACCGCGACACGGGGTGATCGTCGGTCGCGAGCACGCGCAGGTTCCAGGCGGGGATGTCGATCCGCAGCGAGCCGCCGGCGGGCGTCGGCACCGCGGCGATCGTCACGCCGCGATCGAGCGCGGCGGCGAGGGCAGGGAAGCCGTACACGACGGCGTGCTCCCCGAGGAGAATGATCTTGCCGAGACCGACCGACGTCATAGGCCGAGGTCATCCAGATACTGCCGCAGCGGCGCGCCGAGGTGGCGCGGTGCGCGGGCGAGATCGCTCGCCGTCTTGCAGCCCGCGAGCACGCACACGGTCCGGATCGATCCCACGATCTGCTCGATCGCCGACCGGACACCGTCCTCGCCGCCGGCCCGCTGCGCGCGCAGCATCGGTGCGGCCATCCCGCCGAGCCGCGCGCCCAGCGCGATCGCGCGCGCGATGTCGTAGCCCGTTCGCACGCCACCCGACGCGATCGTCGCGAGTCCCGCCTTCGCGCAGGCGACCACGGACACCGCGGTCGGCACGCCCCAGTCCCACAGCTCGCTGCCCAGCGCCGCCGCGGTCGGATTCGTCGTCCCCGCGCGCACCGCCTCGACCGCGACCCAGCTCGTTCCACCGGCGCCGGCCACGTCGACGGTGCGAACACCGACGGCCATCAAGGCACCCGCCGCTTCGCGCGACAGTCCGCACCCCGTCTCCTTCACGACGACCGGGATCGGCGCGTGCGCGACGAGTCGCGCGATGCCGTCGATCACGCCGCGGAAGTCGCGATCGCCGTTCGGCTGGATCATCTCCTGCCCCGGGTTCAAGTGGATCGCGATCGCGTCCGCCCCGATGCGCTTCGCCAGCTCGACGACGCGCTCGTGACCCATCGCGAGCGCCTGGACGCCGCCGAGGTTGCCGAGCAGGACGACGTCCGGCGCCACATCGCGCACCCGGTACGTCGCCTCGAGCTCGGGGTGCTCGTGCATCGCTCGCTGCGATCCGACGCCGAACGCGACACCGAGGGCCTGCGCGGCCTTCGCGAGATCGCGGTTGATCGCCGCCGCCTCGGGCGTGCCGCCGGTCATGCCCGTGATGAGCAGCGGAGCCGCGAGTCGCTTGCCCACGATCTCCGTCGATAGATCGACCTCGTCGACCGCGAGCTCCGGCAGCGCTTGATGCACCAGGTGCACGTGCTCGAGCAACGTCGACTTCGCGAAGTCCGCGCGCCCCGAGGCGGCGACCTCGATGTGCTCTGCCTTGCGCTGGACGATCTCGCTACCGGGCACGGCTGAGCTTTACCACGGCGTCAGCCTCCCAGACGGTGGCCGTAAATCACATAGACGATCGTCGCCACCGCGGCGACGAGCGCGAGCAGGAACCACGGGTCCTTCAGCATCGCCTCCGTCGGGCTCTCGTCCTTGGGGTGCCACAGCGCGAGCGACAGGAAGCGCACGATCGCGAGCCCCACGAACGGCGCGCTCAGCACGAGGCGCTCCGTCGCGAACATCTCGATCGTGTGCGCGTCGAGGGTATAGGCCACGTACGCGGCGCACGTCGCCGCGGCGAGCACGTACATCGCGAGCCGCAGCGACGGCAGCGAGTACCCCGACAGCGCCGCGCGCGTCGACGAGGTCGCGCCGCCCGCCTTCTCCGCCCACGCCAGCTCGTGACCGCGCTTGCCCAGACCGAGGAAGGTCGCGAGCAGGGCCGTGCAGAGGATCAGCCACCCGGAGGCCGGGACGTCGATCGCGTACGCCCCGGCGAGCACCCGCAGGATGAAGCCGAGCGCGATCGACGCGACGTCGACGAACGCGATGTGCTTGAGCCGGATGCTGTACGCGACGTTCTGCGCGCCGTAGATCGACGCGACGACGCCGAGCTTCCACGACAGCGCGAACGCGCCCGCGAGCGCGATGGCGGCGAGCACGCCAGCGGCGACGAGCGCGCCGCGCTCGGAGAGATGGCCCGCGGCGATCGGCCGCAGCTTCTTCGTGGGATGCGCACGATCGGCCTCGACGTCGCGGACGTCGTTGAACGCGTACACCGCGCCGGACAGCAGCGAGAACGCGAGCACGGCGATCGCCGTTCGCCACAGGTAGTCGGACTCCGTCAGGTGACGCGCGAACACCAGCGGCGCCGCGACGAAGACGTTCTTGACCCACTGGTGCGGACGGATCGTCTTGAGCAGAGCGACCGCCGGACTCATCGCGGGATCACTCTAGCGTCGCGCGGTCGGGATACTCCTCGAGCCACGACGAGATCTTTCGCGAGACGCACGATCGAATCGCCTCGTCCTGACAGGTCGTGGCGGCGCGCGTCGCACACGCGCCCGCCGGTGGTGCCCCGCTGCCGGTCGCGCTGCCGCTGCCGGTCGCGCTGCCGCTGTCGGTCGCGCTTCCGCTTCCGGCGCTGCCGCTCGCGCTTCCGGTGTCGGTCGCGCTCCCCGCGCCCTCGGCCGAACATGCCTTCGTCTTCTCTTCGATACACGTGGCGTCCGGGTCCGGCGGGAGGATGTAGCAGCTCGACGCCTCGACGAAGATGCTGCGGCAGGTATCGCGCGCGCTGCCGGTGAGCTTGTCACACGACGCGACCTTCTTCACGACGGGACCACCGTTGGCGGCGACGAGCGGCTTGGTCTCGGTCTTGGGCTCGTCGTCCTCGTCGAGCACGGGCTGTCCCTTCGCGTCGAGCACGGGCGCCTCCCACTCGATGGGCTTGCCGTCGACGTCGACCATCGGCAGCTCCGTCATCGTCAGGATCGCGTACTCGGGGTGAAGAGCGTCGCCGTTCATGTTCGAGACGGTCCAGGCGGCGATCGCGCGGTTGGCGCACGCGATCTCCTTCGGATCGGTCGACTTCGCGCTCGGCCGGCAGTCCGTCACGTCGAAGAACAGCGACTGGCACGCCGACTTCTGGGTCTCGCTCTCGATCGCGGCGCAGTCATCGAGCTTCTTGACGATCGGCTTGCCAGCGCCGTCCAGGAGTGGCTTGCCCGACGCGTCGACGAGCGTGATCGACGACGCGGAGACCTTCGCCTCTTCCAACCCGGTCGACACCATCGACGCGAGCACCGAGATCGGGCTCCGCCGCTCGGGCGGCTTGAGCTGGAGGCTGATCTCGGTGAACCACGGCACGTAGGTGATGATCATCAACACGACGAGCATCGTGATCCCGAACGGGATCACCGCTCGGATCACATCCGTGACCGGACGCTGGAACTTGATACTCGTGATGAACAGGTTGAGCCCGACGGGCGGCGTGAGGTAGCCGACCTCGAGGTTCAGCAAGAAGATGACCCCGAGGTGGTACGGGTCGATGCCGTAGAACTTCGCGATCGGCGCGACGAGCGGCAGCACGATCACGATCGCCGAGAAGATGTCCATCACCATGCCGACGAACAGCAGGAGCAGGTTGAGCGCGAGCAGGAACACCCACTTCGACTCGACGTACTGCTGGGTCCACGCGACGAGCTTCTTCGGAACCTCGGCGGTGACGAGGTAGTTCGTGAACGCCGTCGAGGCGAGGATGATGACGAAGATCGCGCCGACCATCACCATCGCCTCGCGATTGATGGTCCACAGGATCTTCGGCTTGAGCATCTTCAGGACGAGGACCTCGAGCACGATCACGTAGACCACCGTCAGCGCCGCGATCTCCGGCAGGGCGAAGCCCTTCGCGAGGCCGAGGATGACGCCGAACGGGATCAGGAGCTCGGGAGCCGCGGCGAGGAAGCTCTTGCCGAGCTCGCCGAGCTCGAACTTCTGGCGCGGCAGCTTCCACGCGGTGATCACGGCGACGAGCGAGAGCGAGCCGACCAGCAGCATTCCCGGCACGATGCCGGCGAACAGGAAGCGCCCCGTGTCCCAGATCTCCGGGTCGAGGTTCGTGAGGCCGTAGACCGTGCCGTAGATGAACAGCGGCAGCGCCGGCGGGAACAGCAGACCGACCGAGCCCGTGCCCGCGAGCATGCCCATCGAGAACCGCTCGGGGTACCCGCTGCGCACGAGCGCCGGCATGAGCACGCCGCCGAGCGCGACGATCGTGACGCCGGACGCACCCGTGAACGTGGTGAACAGCGCGCACGTCATGATCGTGACGATCGCGAGACCACCGGGCATCCAGCCGAGCAGCGCGTTCGCGAACCTCACGAGACGGTCGGCGGTCTTTGCCTCCGCGAGGAGATAGCCCGCGTAGATGAACATCGGGATCGTCGAGAGCACGGTGGCCTGATCGCCGGTGCCGACGCCGAACATGCTCGCGGTCATGCCGTCGAACTCGATCGAGAAGCCGCGCGCCGACGTCAGTGCACCGAGCGCAGCGGCGGCCAGCATCACGGAGAACAGCTCCGCTCCGCTGATGAACATGAGGACGAGAAGGATGATGAGGACGGTCGTCATGGTTCCTCAGTGCCCCGAAGGGGCCTTCTCCGGCGGCAGCTTGTTGCGACGCAGGTAGTCGACGTCGATGATCGTGCGCAGCAGCGTGTGAAAGATGATCAACCCCGCGCCGATCGGAACGAGCGCGGCGATCAGGTGCGGTGGGATCGAATGCGTCCCGCCTTCGGTCGCGATCTCCGAACGGAGGTGCAGGCCGCTCCGCAGGAGCAGATAGGCGGCGAAGATCGTGAACATGCCCAGGAGCGCGCGCAGCGCGAGCCTGTTCCGCGGGCTCAGCCGGCGCGACACGATGTCCATCGACAGGTGGCTGATGTGGTGGCTCGCGAACGCGGCACCGATCATCGCGATCGCGAACGTGCCGGCGCGCACGACGTCGAACGACCAGATGAAGCTGTGACTGAAGAGCTTGGTCGCGAACGCCTGCACCGTCGCGACGATGACGATGATCCCCAGGAGGGCGAACAGCGCGATCTGCTCGGCCATGCCCGCGAGATGATCGAGCTTGCGGATCCGCGACGAGACCGCGCTGTCATCGGGGTAGTTCTGGGGCCCCGGATCCAGGACGGCGGCGGAGGGGCGGAGCGGGGGCTCGTCGGTCTTGTCGACCGGAACACTGGAACGGCGCGTCGGCGGGACGTCCGATTCCTTCTCGACCGTCCCCCCTTCCTTGGCGTCATCGTCGTTTCTACCCACCTCGTCATCGTAGGTGGGGCACGACACGCGCCGCAATCGACGGCGGCTACTTCTTCTTCGCGCGGTACTCGGCGCGGTACTTCAGGACCATGTCGAGCTCTTCCTGCGAGTAGATCTTGCCGACGAGCTGCTTGTGCACCTCGAGCGCGGCCTTCGTGAACTCGTCGACGACCGACTGCGGCGTGTTGACGATCGTGACGCCCTTGCGGGTCATCGTGGACTTCGCATCCTCGTTCGCCTTGCGGAGCACCTTGCGGAGCTTCTTCGAGCCGGCCTTGCCGATCGCCTGGACCGTCTTCTGATCTTCCGGCGAGATCTTCTGGATCGACTCCAGCCGGACGATCGTCGCGCCGATGCCGTAGCTCATCGGCATCGACGTCATGTACTTGACCTTCGTGTACCACTGCAGCGCGACGGCAGCGACCGGCGAGCCGTAGCAGGCCGTGATGCGGCCGGAGGTCAGCGCGGAGTCGACCTCGGGAACGCCCAGCGGGACGCCGTTGAGGCCGAGCTTCTTGAACATCGCGCCGACGAGCTGGTCGTCACCCCACTGCCAGAGCTTCTGGCCCTTGAGGTCCGCGATCGACTCCACCTTCGTCTTCGACAGGAAGTACGCCCAGCCGACCTCGCCGCGGTCGTTGAGCTTGAAGCCCTTCTTCTCGAACTTCTTCTGGAAGTAGGGCCACATCTTGTCGGCCACGTAGTCGATCTCCTCGACGTTCTGGAACATCGTCGGCAGCTCGAGCACGCGGATCGACTCGTCGATCATCGAGAGCCCGATCGCCGTCACGGCCGCGCCGTCGAGCTGACCGAGCTTGATCTTTCGCACCGCGTCGCGCTCGTCGCCCTGCTGCCCGCCCTCGAAGTACTTGAGGGTGACGCGACCGCCGGTCTTCTCCTTGATCTCGGCGGCGCTCTTGTCGAGCACGGCCATCCACGGGCTACCGGCGGGGGCGAGCGTCGCGATACGGAGCTCGACGTTTTCGGCCGCTGCCGGCCTCGCTACCAGCAACGACAGCGTTGCGACGGTCAGTACGTGCTTGATCATTAGAAGAGGTCCTTTTCGTGTGAGAGGTATCGGCGAGCCTTGCGATGCGCGACCTCGTTGGCGAGGCGTTGCTCGGGCCACACCGACGGTGCGGTCTCGAGCACGATCTTGAGCTGCTCGTGGAAGAACTTCTGGTCGTTCGTCTGGAGCCCGACGCGATACGCCATCAGCGTGCGCGGCAGCAGCATCTTGTTATCCGTGATCTTGAGCGCGGCCTCGAACATCGCCTTCGCCTTGTCCGGATCGCCGCCCATCGCTTTGGGGCGGCCGGAGTGCAGCATCCCGAGCGCGATGTACGGCAGCGCCGCGTGCGTCTTGTTCGACGGCGGGTTCGCTTTGTCCATCTCGAGGACGCGGTTCATGATCGCCTCGACCGTCGGAAGGTTCGAGATCATCTCGACGCGCGTGAGGTTGTGATTCACGAGCGAGCCGAGCGCCAGTCCGGCGAACAGCAGCTCGAAGCGCTTCTCGCTGCTCGTCTCCCGGAGGAGCTTGGCGACGACGTCGGGCCCCTCGAAGATCTCCTTCTGCCAGCGGGTGCCGAGCCCCTTGAGCGCGAAGTTCAGGCAGCGCGTGAAGATGTGGTTCGAGCGCGTGTTGTTGTACTCGATCGCGTCGAGGTCCTTCTTGAACTTCGCGGCCTCCCAGTCGTCCTCGACGAACGCCGTGCCGTACTGGCAGTAGCCCTCGGTGAGGATCTTGTTGAGGCGCCAGTTGTCGGGATCGACGATCCAGAACGCCTCGACGGTCTTGAGCGCGCCGGGGATTGCAGTCCGCGCGAGCTCGTAGTCCGCCTCTTGCTGCAGGCCGGGCTGACCACGGAGGAGTACTTTGGACGTCGTGTTCACGGTGAACTTGCCGATGTCGCACGCGCTCAGCGATGCCGCGGCGATCAGAGCCAAACCTAGGCGATACATTCAGAGTCCCCCTTCAGACGGTGCCGGCGCCGCGATGTTCACGTCGACCGACGGTGAGGTGGGAACGCTAAGTCAGCGAAAGACGTGAAGTCAATCCGCGACACCGCTAAGCGGTGTGGGGGTATTGTCGTTGGGCGATGAGGGTCGTGGCGTTGTGCCTCGTCTTGATCACGTCTGCCTGCGACGCGGAGCGCCCCGCGTCGAACGGGAGGCGTGATCCCGGCGCCCTCGTCGTCGCCGAGGCCTCCGACGTGCAGGCCCTCGACCCGCTGCGCGTCACCGACTCGGAGTCGATCGAGGTGGGCTCGCTCATGTTCGAGGGGCTCGTGCGGTGGAAGGCCGGCACGACCGACGTCACCGAGGGCCTCGCGACGCAGTGGCGCGTGTCCGAGGACGGGACGGTGTGGACGTTCGAGCTGCGCCCGAACGTGCGGTTTCACGACGGGACCCCGCTCGACGCGAACGCGGTGGTGTTCTCGTTCGAGCGGCTCCTGACGAAGACGCATCCGTTCTATCTGGCCAAGGCGGACGCGAACTATCGCCGTGGCCTGTTGAGCAGCATCGAGAAGGTGGTCGCCGTCGGCAAGATGACCGTCGCGATCCACACGACCAAGCCGTACGCCCCGCTGCTCGGCGACGTCGCGATGTTTCCGATCGTCTCGCCCGCCGGCGTGAAGCAGTGGGGCGATGCCTTTCGCGAGCACCCCGTTGGCTCGGGGCCGTTCCAGATCGTCGAGTGGATCCGCGGCGAGCAGGTCGTCGTGCGGCGCTTCGACGGCTACTGGGGCCAAAAGCCCGCGATCGACCGCATCGTGTTCCGCGTGATCGTCGACGCGCGCCAGCGGCTCGTCGAGCTCGAGTCCGGCTCCGTCGATCTCGCGACCGCGATCCTTCCCGACGAGCAGCCGTTCGTCGAGCTGCACCCCGATCTCGTGCTGTACACGACCGCCGGCAACGACGTCAGCTACCTCGCGTTCAACACGCAGCGCCCGCCGTTCGACGATCCGCTCGTGCGCCGCGCCGTCAGCTACGCGATCAACAAGGAGCCGATCGTCAAGCTCGCGTTCCAGGGGCGCGCGGTGGCCGCGGAGGGGCCGCTGCCACCGACGCAGTGGGGCTATCACAAGCCCAAGGCGCACTACGGCTACGACCTCGTCACCGCGCGCAAGCTGCTGAACGAGGCGATCGCGAACAAGACGTTCGATCCGGACAAGGTCTATCGGTTCTTCGCGCTGTCGACGCCGCGGCCGTACTTCTCGCAGCCCGAGCGCGTCGCGCGGTTCCTCCAGAGCGCGATGGGCCAGCTCGGCATCAAGACCGAGCTCGTGACGCAGCCGTACAGCGAGCACAAGGCGTCGGTCGAGGCGGGCGAGCACGACCTCGCGATCTTCGGCTGGGTCGGCGATACCGGCGATCCCGACAACTTCCTCTACGTGCTGTTTCACTCGGACAACGCGATCGCGCCGGGGGCGCAGAACATCGCCTTCTACAAGGAGCCGAAGGTCGACGAGATGCTGTCGCGCGCGCGCACGAGCGACAAGGCGACGCGCACGGCGCTGTACGCGAGCGTGCAGGACACGATCGCCGAGGCCGCGCCGTGGGTGCCGCTCGCGCACTCCGAGTTCGTCGTGGCGGCGCGCGCCGAGCTCGAGAACGTCGTGCTGTCGCCACTCGGCCATCCGATCTACTCGCTGATCCGCCGGAAGGCGACGCGATGAGTCCGTCGACGCGCTCAGAGACCGAGCGCAGAAAGCCGAAGAACCCGCGGATCGCGAAGCCGGTGCCCGCGCCGCAGCTGCGGTTGCGGCTGCGCTCGAAGCTCGTCGTGGCGATGTCGTTCGCCGCGCTCGTGCCCGTGCTGATCGTCGCGCTGCTCGCGACGCGCGTGATCCTGTCGTCGCTCGAGACCGGGCTGCGCGACGACGCCGACCGCCAGCTGACCGTCGGCTTGAACCTCGTGCTGCGCGCGGTCGAGCGGCTCAGCGACGAGTGCGTGCAGCTGTCGGAGTCGACGGAGCTCGTCGACGCGATGGATCTCGGCGAGGAGGCGATCGAGACCTGGCTCGCCCACGAAGCGGTGCACGTGCCGTCCGCGCGGCTACAGCTGTTCGACGCGAACGGAAGGGTGAAGTTCGATCGCGTGCTCGGCGGCGCGCAGGCGCGGTTTCGCGACGTCGGCGTCGACGGGGGCGACTCGCTCGTCGCCAACGGCCAGCAGTGGACGCGGACGGTGTCGCTCGTCGAGGTCGGCGAGCGCGCGGTCGTGCGAGCGGTGTCGCCGGTCGTCGATGCGGGGCTCGCACTCAAGGGCGTGCTCGTGCTGTCGACGCCGCTCGACGGCGACTTCGCCGACGGCATCAAGGGCGCACTCTCGGCCGACGTGTTGCTCGGCAACACGAGCGGCAAGCTCCAGGCGACGTTTCGCTCGCAGCTCGGTCGCCGCACGCAGCCCATCGCGATCAGCTCGGCGGATCGCGCGTCCGCGCTCGACGGCAAGCGCATCGTCACGTCGCTCGATCTCGACGAGGCCACGCACGGTGTGTCCGGACAGTACGAGATCGCGATCACCGGCCTGCTCGATCACCAGGACCACGCGGTCGGCGTGATCGGCGTCGCTGTCGATCGCGCGCCGCTGGCCGCGACGAAGCGCCTCGCGATCCGGTCGCTGGTCGCTGGCGGCATCGCGGCGCTCGCCTTCGCGCTCGTGCTCGCGCTGTTCTGGTCGCGTCGCCTCGGCGCGCCGATCCGCCACCTGCATCGCGGCGCGATCGCCGTCTCGCGCGGAGACCTCGATCACCGCATCGAGATCCCGGGCGGCGACGAGCTGACCGACCTCGCCGAAGCGTTCAACCAGATGACGGTGACGCTCAAGGACAACCAGGCGCGCCTCGCCGCACGCATGCGGGAGATCGTCGCGCTGCACGACGCAGGTCGCGCGGTGTCGTCGGTGATCGACCTCGACAGCGTGTCGCGCAAGATCGTCGACGCGCTCTCGCGGACGTTCGACATCCAGCTCGCGGCGCTGTGGCTCGTCGAGGGCGGCGATCGATCGGAGCGCGCGAACGGCTCTCGGCTGCGGCTGTCCGCGGCGCGCGGCAAGCGCGCGGGCGTGTCGAGCGCGCTCGCGACCGACGAGTCGCTCGTCGATGCCGAGGCGCTGCGCGAGCTCGCCGAGCAGGTGTGGAGGTCGCGGTCACAAGTGAGCCTCGCGCGCGCGGCCGACGACGAGACCTTCGGCGAGGCCGCGCAGAAGGCGAACGCGCCCGGGCCGCTCGTCGCGCTCCCGCTCGATCGCAAGGCGCGCGTCGTCGGCGTGCTGATCGTCGGCCGCGCGGACGGGACCCGCGAGTTCACCGAGGCGGACCTGAACCTCGTGACGACGTTCGCCGATCAAGCCGGCGCCGCGGTCGAGAACGCGCTCCTCTACTCCGAGGTTCGCGAGGCCTCCGAGGAGCTGGAGAAGAAGGTCCGCCTTCGCACGGCCGAGCTCACCGCGATCAACACCGAGCTCGGCAAGGCGCTCGCAGATCTGCGCGAGACCCAGGCGCAGCTGATCCTCTCCGAGCGGATGGCGGGTCTCGGCCTCCTCGTCGCCGGTGTCGCGCACGAGATCAACTCGCCGACCGCCGCGATCCGCGGGACGATCGACAGCCTGCCCGCGGCGCTCGCGCGCGTCGGCCGACACGGCGTCGAGCTCGCGGTGCGGGCGCCCGAGGTCGCGGTCGAGATCGAGAAGTGGCTCGAGGCGTGCGCGCACGCGATGGCCGAGCGCCCGCTCGTCACGGGGCTCGTCGCGCGAAAGGCGGCCAAGGAGCTGGCGAAGGTCCTGCCCTTCGACGACTCGAGCATCGCGGCCGACCTCGCGGACCTCGGCGCGACCGTCGAGGAGGCGACCAGCTTCGTCGCCGTGCTGCGGTCGCATCGCGAGCTCGCGCGGCCGGTGATCGCTGCGCTCACCGATCACGTCTACCTACACCGGACGTCGTCGACGGTCCGGACCGCCGTCGGTCAGATCCAGCGCATCGTCGGTGCCCTGAAGTCCTACTCGCACCTCGATCAGCAGGCGACGCGCGTCGATGCCGATCTTCACGAAGGACTGGAGACGACCCTCGCGCTGCTGCACCATGCGCTGCGTGATATCGTCGTCGAACGGCGCTACGGAAACCTGCCGCGCGTCCCGGTGTATGTCGACGAGCTCAACCAGGTGTGGACCAACTTGATCCAGAACGCGCAGCAGGCGCTCGTCGGGCGGGGCAAAGGCACGATCACGATCGAGACGGCGGTCGAGCCAGCACCCGACGGTGACTGCGCGATCGTTCGCGTGATCGACAACGGCCCGGGTGTGCCCGCCGAGGTGCTGCCACAGATCTTCGAGCCGTTCTTCACGACCAAGCCCAAGGGCGAGGGCACCGGGCTCGGCCTCGGCATCGCGCGCCAGATCGTCGACAAGCACGGCGGCGAGATGCGGTGTACGTCGGAGCCGGGCCGCACGGTGTTCGAGGTCCGGCTGCCGATCGGCGCGGCGAAGGCGGCGTCGTGAGGAAAGAGGTCATCGTCTGCGTCGACGACGAGGAGGGCGTGCTGCGCGTGCTGCGCGCCCAGCTCGGCGCGCGGTTCGGCCACGAGTGCCAGATCGCGACCGCGCGCTCCGGCGACGAAGCGGTCGCCCTGTTCGACGAGCTCACGCGCGAGGGCGAGTCGATCGCGCTCGTGATCGCGGACCAGATCATGCCCGGCATGAAGGGCGTCGAGCTGCTCGAGATCGTCGATCGCCGCCTGCCGACGACGACGAAGATGCTGCTCACCGGCCAGGCCGGTCTCGACGCGGTCGTCGACGCGATCAACCGCGCGCACCTGAACGTCTACATCGGCAAGCCGTGGGACGAGACGGCGCTGCTCCTCGCGGTCGAGAACCTCCTGCGGCAGTACCGGCTCGTCAACGAGAACCAGCAGCTGATCGCGTCGCTGTCCGCGAAGAACCAGGCGCTGCTCGAGATGAACCGCGAGCTCGAGGCGAAGATCCACGAGCGCACGCACGAGCTCGCGGAGGCCAACGCGCGCCTCGCACAGCTCGCCGTCACCGACGGCCTCACCGGCCTGTACAACCACCGCCACTTCCACGAGCGCCTCACGCTCGAGGTCGAGCGCAGCCAGCGCAGCGGCCTCCCGCTGTCTCTCCTCATGCTCGACGTCGATCACTTCAAGCAGTTCAACGACACCTTCGGTCACCCCGCGGGCGACGAGGTGCTGCGCCAGCTCGCGCGCGTGCTCGCGGATACGCGCCGCGCGAACGACGTCGTCGCGCGCTACGGCGGCGAAGAGTTCGCGGTGATCCTCGTCGATACCGCGAAGTTCACCGCCGCGAAGGTCGCCGAACGCATTCGCGAGCGCATCTATGCCAACGACTTCTCGGAGGCCGCGCCCAAGGCCGGCAGGCTCAGCGTGTCGATCGGCGTCGCGACGTTCCCCGACGACGGCGCCGATGTCGAGGCGCTCGTCCGCGCGGCGGACACGGCGCTCTACGCGGGCAAGCGCGCGGGGCGCAACCGCGTGGTCCTCGCCACCGAGTCGCTCGCTGCTACCCCTGCGTGAGCGTCGGTGTGGGCGCTGCGTCCATGATCGTTCGTTAACGGGGTTACTCCGACTTTTATCGACGGGGCCGGGAGTGATACGGTCGCGTCGCCGTGAGCTCACAGCCGGAAGATATTGCCGTCATCGGAGGCGGTAGTTACGGCACGTGCCTCGCCGTGCTGTTCGGCAAGGCGGGCCATCGTGTCTGTCTCTACAACCGCAACCCGGAGACGACCGCGCAGCTCCAGGCGGATCGCGAGAACAAGGCGTACCTGCCGGGACATCGCCTGCCGGACTCGGTGACGGTCTCGAGCGATCTCGAGGCGTCGATCCGCGGCAAGCGGTTCGTCCTCGGCGTGACGCCCTCGCACGGCATCCGCGAGGTGTTCGGCCGTGCGCGCGACTGGATGGATCCCGACGCGATCGTGATCAACGCGAGCAAGGGCCTCGAGGACGGCACGCTCCAGACGATCGACAAGGTCTATCGCGACATCCTCCCGGAGCGCATCGCGCAGCGCGCGACGTACCTCTCGGGCCCGACGTTCGCGTCCGAGCTGGCGGCGGGCTATCCCGCGGCGATCGTGCTCGCGGGCTTCGATCCGGAGACCACGACCCTCGCGCAGAAGGCGCTGTCGACGCTGAGCTTCCGTATCTACACCACCGACGACGTCGCGGGCGTGCTGCTCGGCGGAGCGCTGAAGAACGTGATCGCGATCGGCGCGGGGATCAGCGATGGGCTCGGGTTCGGATCGAACACGCGCATCATGCTGATCACGCGCGGGCTCGCGGAGATGATCCGCATCGGCAACGCGTTCGGTGCTCACCCTCAGACGTTCGCGGGGCTCTCGGGCATGGGCGATCTGGTGCTCACCTGCTCGGGAGATTCGTCGCGTAACCGCCGCGTCGGTCTCGCGCTGGGGCAGGGCAAGAAGATGCCGGAGATCCTCGCCGAGATGCGGCAGGTCGCCGAGGGTGTGAAGACGGCAAAGGTCGCGAAGCAGCTCACGGCGAAGATGGGCATCGATGCGCCGATCATCGATGTGATGCACGCGATCATTCACGAGGGCGTGCCGGTGCGTGAAGCGATCGGCCGCTTGCTCGGCCGACCGATGCGAGCCGAGCGCGAGTAGCATGCTCGGGTACGTCCTCGACGAGATCTTCGGCGCCGCCGGGCATCGCGCGCCATCGGGGCACCCGGAGCGACCCGCTCGGGTCGACGCGGTTCGCGATGCGTTGAAGGACGCGAACATCGCGTCGCGGGGCGTCCACGTGCCGACGCGGGCCGCGACCGACGAGGAGCTCGCGCGCGTTCACGCGGGGAGCTACCTGAGCGATCTCGAGAAGGCCGTGCCCGGCAAGAGCGGCTGGCTCGACGGCGACACGTACTTCTCGCCGGGAACGTGGGACGCGGCGCTCGCGGCGGCGGGCACGACGGCGCAGCTCGCGATCGACGTGATGAGCGGCAAGCTGTCCTCGGGCATCGCGGTCGTCCGTCCGCCGGGACATCACGCGACCCGCGATCGCGCGATGGGCTTCTGTCTGCTCAACAACGTCGCGGTCGCGGCGGCGGCGGCGCGTACCGCGGGCGCCGCGCGCGTGGCGATCATCGATTGGGACGTGCACCACGGCAACGGCACGCAGGACATCTTCTGGGACGACCCCGACGTCCTCTACATGTCCGTGCACCAGTACCCGTACTATCCGGGCACGGGCGCGCCGACGGAGATCGGCGGCGACAAGGCGCACGGGGCGACGGTCAACGTCGGCTTGCCGGGCGGCGCGCGCGACGCGGACTACGCGGCCGTGTTCGATCACGTGTTCGTTCCAAAGCTCCTCGCGTACAAGCCCGATCTCGTCCTCGTCAGCGCGGGCTTCGACGCGTACGAGCACGATCCGCTCGCCGGGATGCGCGTCACGCACGCCGGCTTCGCGCGCATGGCCCGCCGGCTGCGCGCCGTCGCGGATGCCACCGCGGCCGGACGGATCGTCGCGGTGCTCGAGGGTGGCTACGACCTCGACGGGCTCGCGGGCGGCATGCAGGCGGTGCTCGCGACGTTCGCGGCCACGACAACGCCGAGCGACGAGGTCGCGCCGTCGTCGCGAAATCCGATCGTGCAGGCAGCGATCGACGGCACGCGCGCCGCGCACGCGGCGGCGGGCGTCCCGATTCCACCCACCGAGGCCGGCGAGGTGCCGCCATCGTGAGGCATCGGACAGCCGACCTCGAGCCCACGTCGTTCGGAGGTCGCTACACGCTCTTGCGGCGGCTCGCCGTCGGCGGCATGGCGGAGATCTATCTCGCCCGTCAGGCCGCGATGGCCGGGTTCGAGAAGGAGGTCGTGATCAAGCGCCTCCGCGCCGAGCTCGCGGATGATCCGCGCATCGTCGAGATGTTCCTCGACGAAGCGCGCATCGGTGCGCTGCTCAACCATCCGAACATCGTGCATGTCTACGACGTCGACGAGCACGACGGCATCCCGTACATCGCGATGGAGTACATCGTCGGCGAGGAGCTCAACGAGCTGTGTCGCCGCGGCATCGCGCATGGCCGGTTCCTCCCGATCGAGCACGCGGTCGAGCTGATCCGTCAGGCCGCCCACGGGATGGGCTACTTCCACGCCAAGCGCGGCGCGGAGGGCACGCCGCTGTTCGATCAGCCGCTCGAGATCGTGCACTTCGACATCTCGCCGACGAACCTGCTCGTCACGCAGGACGGGACGATGAAGGTGATCGATTTCGGGATCGCGCGCGCGCGGGGCCAGCGCACGCGCACCGACGTCATCCCCGGCAAGCTGTCCTATATGTCGCCGGAGCAGGCGTCGCGGACGTCGGCCAACGCGCCGATCGATCACCGCAGCGACATCTTCTCGCTCGGCATCGTGCTCTACGAGATCACCGTCGGGAAGCGCCTGTTCCGCGGCTCGCCCGCCGAGATCGTACCCAAGCTCGTCAACGCGGAGATCGAGCCGCCGACGTTCGCGCGCCGGAACTTCCCCGCGGGGCTCGAGTCGATCGTGATGCGCGCGCTCGAGAAGCACCCCGACGATCGCTACCAGAGCGCGTACGACCTCGCGGACGACCTCGAGACGTTCATGCGCGACGAGCGACTGCACTCGGGGGCGGTGCGGATCGCGCGCTACCTCGACATGCTCACGCACGCCGCGGGAGGTCAGCGCCGGCCCGAGCTCGTGAGCGAGGCGGAAGCGCGACTCGCCGCGGGCCACGACGATCTCGACTTCGACAGCCAGGTGTTCGATGGCTTCAAGCCGTCGGAGGGCGCGCCGGGCCCCGAGCAAGCGCGCGAGTGGGAGGACACGGATCAGCCCGAGGGCGAGGTCGCCGCCGCGCTCGGCATGGAGCTCGCCGAGCTGCGCGCGCTGCGCACGCCGGTTCCGGCGCGTCCGGCGGGCATGACGCCGGTGACGGGCGCCGAGCCGAGGCCGAGCGGACTCATCACCGCGAGCGGCGAGCCCGATGACATCGTCGGCAGCGGCGATGACCTCGCGTCCGTGACGAACCCGCGCGCGAAGATCGACCCCGCGTCGATCGGAGATACGACGACGTCGATCGGCGTCGATACGAGCGACCTCGATGACACTGACACGGTGGACGGCGTCGCGCCGCCGCCGAAGCCGGCCGTCGTGACGCCGCAAAAGCCCGCGCGTGCGCAGACGCCCGTTCCCACGGTTGGCTCGTCGATGTTGCAAGCGCACCCGCCATCGCGGCTACCGTGGATCCTCGTCGGGATGCTGCTGGTGGCCGTTCTCGCGCTGGTGGCGTATATCGTCATGACGTGATGCGTGCCGTCGTGCTCGTCCTCGTCGCCGCCGCCCTCGGGGCGTGCGAGCGCGAGCCAACGAACCGGCGAGAGCCGGCGCACGAGGTCGAGCGAGCGCGTCGCGTGATCGAGCCGCCGGCCGGCATCGTGCGGCCGCTGCCGCCATTTCTGATCTCGTCGGCCGGCGTCGGGCCGTATCGACTCTCCGATCGGCTCTCGGATCTGTTGCAGCAGTTGCCGACCGGGCCGCGCATCGCGACGCTTGACATCCCGAACATCCTGTATCGCAGCTTGATCCGCTTCGAGGAGGACTCGATCCTCGTCGGCGGGGAGCCGCAAGGCACGGCGACGTTCGTCGCGGTGCTCGATGCGCAGGTCGCGCGCACCGAGAGCGGCCTCCACGTCGGCTCGACACGGGAGGACGTGAAGAAGCTCGGGCCGCCGCTCGAGGAGCTCAACCGCGCGCACGATCCGCGGCTCGAGTTTCTCGCGAACCCGCGGGGCGCGCGCGTGGTGTTCGATCCGGATCGCAAGACCGATCGGGTCGCTGCGATCGTCGTGACGACCGAGGTGCCTCCGGCCGCGCGCACCACGAACGAAGCGGGGTGTCCGCGGCCGGTGCCCGCTGCGACGACGATCGAGGAAGTGGGCACGCTGTTCGGTGCGTGCTTCACGGGATCTGGCCCGGGCGAGCTCGTCCAGGTCGATGGGAGCGACATCTCGATCCGCGGCGCGGGGTCCGACAAGCTGCTCGCGCCGCTGCGCCTCAACCAGAAGGTCGTGTTCGCGGCGCCGCTGCGCGTGGATGGCCGCGACGAGCTCGTGGTGATCACGCACGACGACGAGCCTCAGACGCGGACGTGGTCCGTGGTGGCGTATCGCTTCGAGGCGGGCAAGATGATCAAGACCGCCGATCAGGAGCTGTACTCGCTGTCCGCGACGAACGCGCGCTGGATCGGCGTCGAGCTGGCCGAGATCGACCTGTACCTCGAGCTGGCGGCGGGCAACGACGTCATCGAGGTCGGAGGTCTCCTCACCACGAGAGCCGACCTCCCGGACGCGAAGGCGCCGTGGCGCGATGTCGTGGTGATCTCACCGGTCTCGGTGCAGCGGCGCCACGAGAAGCCCGCGAAGGCGAATCCGCCGGCGTCCGAGGGAAGCGCGTCGGGTAGCGCCGTGGACGCGGGTGTGGAGACGACCCATCCAACTCCTGAGTGACGGCGCGTGTCGACGGTCGTACGCCTTTGCCACCACTGCTTTTTTTCGGCACAATCTACCGACGTGTCGCGCTGGGGAATCCACATCGGGATGTCGTGGCCGCGCGAGGGGCACACGTGAAGTTCCTCTGCGACCGCTGCAAGACCCGGTACTCGATCGGTGACGACCGGGTTCGCGGCAAGATCCTGAAGATTCGCTGCAAGAACTGCGCGAACGTGATCACGGTTCGCGAAGGCATGACCGACGCGGATGCCGGCGACGCGGCTCCACGTCGCGGCAAGGCGACCACCGAGGCACCACCGATCCAGCAGTCCGCTCCGAACAACGGCGCGGGGCAGGGCGCGCTCGGCGCCGCGTTCGCGACCGCGCTGACGACCAAGCCGCCCGCGGCGCTCGAGGAGGAGTGGTACGTCTCGATCGACGGCGAGCAATCGGGACCGTTCTCGCTCGCCGACGCCCAGCGCTGGGTGTCCGCGAAGCCATACGATGCCGACCTCCATTGCTGGAGCGAGGGCTTCGACGACTGGCTGCCCGTCGACAAGGTGAGCCACTTCCGCGGACTGCGGAAGAAGCCGATCGCGCCGCCACTGCCGGCGTCGCCGCCACCGATGCCGCGCGCACCGGGGCTCGGCGGCACCGCGGCGCATCGCATGGCGTCCGCACCACAGGCGCAGAAGATCGACGAGAGCGAGCCAAAGCCGCTGTTCGCGGCGACGATGGCATCACTCGAGCGAAGCGTCCCCGCGGCGAGTAACCCCGGCCTGTCGCTTCCCACGCTGAACGGCAACGGCGCCGCGCGCGCGACGCCACCGGGCGGACACGCCGCGATGCCGTCGATCGCCAAGCCGGCCAACGGCGCGCCGGCGATGAAGGTCCCCGCGATCGCGCCGAGCCCGATCGCGCCGACTCCGCTGCCCGCGCCGATCGCGGCGAAGGGCACCGCGACGAAGAACGCGTTCGACGTCGGCGATCAGGCCACGCAGATCGAAGCGCCACCGTTCGACGACGAGGCACACACCGCCGCGGAGCCCGCCGCGCGCAAGAAGCGCGAGGATCTGATCGCGGCGGCCGCGGCGAACGCGTTCCCCGAGACCAAGCCCGCGCCCGCGCCCGCGCCGACGTCGGGGAGCGTCGAGGATCCCGACGAGGATGATCTCCAGATCGGCGAGGTCTCGCGCGTCGTGAACCTCGCGGACCTGATGGCGAGCAAGCCCAAGCGCGCCGAAACGATGAGCGGCGCAGCACCGGCCGCGCGGCAGTCCGGCCCGATCCCGACGAACCGGACGGGCGCGATCCCGCGCATCGGCGCGACGGGCGCCGTGCCGCGCATCAGCGCGACGGGGGCCGTTCCGCGCATCGACGATCCGAGCGTCGCCCCCAATCTCGGCGCGAACCCGATGCTCGCGGACGCACCGGCGGAGCTGTCGATCGCCCCGGCGGTCCAGGCGAACCATCGCCGCGGGCTGTTCATCTTGCTCGCCGTCGCGACGCTCCTCGTCGCCGGTGTGATCGCCGCGGTGCTGATGCTCGTCGGCGGCGAAGACTCGGGCATCACGAAGCTCGGTCGCAGCGACACGATCGACACGACGCGTCCCGATGATCCGAATCGCCCGCGCACCGGTCCCGTCGAGGATCCAAAGAACGGCTCCGCCGAGAACCCGTTCTTCCCGCCGAAGACCCCGACGCGTCCGAAGAACCCGACGAACAACAACACGCCGAACATCCCGATCGATCCGCCCGGCGGTGATCGCCTCAGCGGCGATGACGTCGAGGCGATGGCGCGCTCGCAGTCGTCGACGACCCAGCGCTGCTACATGCGCGCGCAGCGCGGCGCCGACGCGATCCTGATCGGCGACGTGAAGAAGATCAACGTGACGATCGAGGTCGCGCCCGACGGCGCCGTGAAGACGGTCGGTCTGTCGGCGCACGCGGAGAACACGCTCGGCAAGTGCCTCATCAGCGCGATCCGCGGCTGGAAGTTCCGCGCGTCACCCGGCGGCACGTACCGCTTCGCGCTCGTGTTCAGCGCGGGCTGACGCAGGCTACGGCGCCGGCGGCGGCGGTGGTCCGGGCGCGGGTTCCGGCGACGGTGCCGGCGTTGGCGCGGGTGGCGGCGGAGGCGCACCGGGCGTGGCGGGACCGGGCTGCAGCGGCGGCCACGGCTCGGCCCCGGTGCCCGCCGGCATCTGCGACTGGCGCAGGGTCAGCTGCGACTTCGCATCGCGACACGCACCGGTGCGCGTGTAGCCAAACCACATGCCGGCAGCACCGAGCGCTGCGAACACCGAGTACACGCCGATTCCCGTCGAGCGCGCGAACGGCGGATTCCCGCTGAACGTCTCGTCCCACTCGGCGTCGTCCTGCGAGAGGGCGAGCACGAGGTTCAGCGTCTGTAGCCCGGTCCAGATCGTGTCGAGGACGGGGCCGACCTTGCTCGTCGTGCACTCGAACGCCGGCAGCTGCTGGTGATTCGGCGGCGGCCCGCTCACGAGCGCGAACGAGCAGCCACTCACCATGACGAAGGACATCCCCGCTGCGATCAACCGGCGCATGCCGCGGATAGAATCACGCGCACATGGGGCGGACAACGGCGACAGGCTGGCAACTCGTGATCGTCGGGATGCTCGTCACGATCGCGAGCTGCGTGAACCCACCGCCGCCGCAAGCGCCGCATCCACCCGCCGCCGATCGGTATCAGCGCGCGGCCAGCCCCGACCCGGCAGCACGCGCATCGGCGACCCAGGAGCTGATCTTCGATCCACACGCGAACGCGCCGCGACTCTTGCTCGTCATGATGACGCGCGACGTGGATCCCGAGGTGCGCGCGCGCGCCGCCGAAGCGCTCGCCCGCCGTCGCGATCCGAGCTTCGACTCCGCGATCGAAGCGGCCGCCGCGGTGGAGCCCGCCCCCGCGACCCGCGCGCGCAAGCAAGCCGCCTACGAGCAGCTGTGGCCGTGGCGCAAGCGACCCGGGACCGCGGCGGCGTACGCGCTGTTCCCGGGCGGTGGTCACTTCTATCTGCGCGAGCCGGGCGCCGGCGCGGCATACCTCGTCGGGATCGTCGGCACGCTCGCCGCGGCGGCGACGCTGATCAGCGGCGAGATCGCGCTCGACGGCAGCGCGGGCTCCGCGAAGGTGCCCGTGGGCCTCGTGCTCGGCATCGCGGCGCAGAACCTGTGGTTCTATTCGATCTTCGACGCGTACCGAGACGCGCGCGTCCTGCGCGACGACGCGGGCTACCAGCATCCGATCACGCGCGAGACGCTCGACGAGCTCGTGCTCGCGCCGTTCGATCCGCGCGTCTTGAAGTCGCCGTGGGTGTGGGGCGGCGTTCCGATCGCGCTCGGCCTCGGTCTCGGCTTCTCGTACCTCGTCGACAAGGAGGCGTTCGACGAGGCGAAGACGATCCGCGACGTCGACAAGGTCAACGTGCTCGGACATCGCTTCAACCGTGGCACCGGCTTCCTGGCCGGCTCGGCCTACTTCGTATCGATGTTCGCGCCCGTCGGTGTCGGCGAGGAAGCGCTATTCCGCGGCGTGATCCAGACCGAGATGGAGGAGCGCCTCGGAACGACGTGGGGGCTGATCGCGAGCTCGGCGATCTTCGGCGCGGTGCACACGTTCAACTTCCTGCAGAACGATCCGAAGACGGCGCTCGTCGCGGTGCCGCTGATCTCCGTCGTCGGTAGCTCGCTCGGTCTCGCGTACCAGCACACGGGCTACAAGCTGAAGACGAGCGTCGCGATGCACTTCTGGTACGACACGCTGCTGTCGATGGCGGCGTTCGCGCTCGATCCCGAGCATCAGCCGTTCGTCGTGACCTACACCGCGCTGTGACTACTTCTTCAGCTCGCCAATGACGTCGGCGACGAGCGACGTCGCGCGCTCGACGTCCGCGGCCTGCGTGTCGAGCCCGAACGAGAGGCGCACCATGCCCGCGTCCTCCGGGAGACCCAGTGACACGAGCGCCGGCGAGGGCTTGCTCGTGCCCTCGGCGCACGCCGAGCCCGTCGACAGATAGACGCCGCGGCTCGACAGCACGGTGCGCATCGCCGTCGCGGGGACGCCCGGGATCCCGAGCGCGAGGATGTGCGGCGCGCGGCGCACGTCGGGGACGAGCTTGCGATGCACGATGCCGCGCTCGTCGAGGATCTGCGTCGCGCGCGCGGCGAGCTCGAGCCAGCGCGTGCGCGCGTTCGGCATCTGCGCGATCGCGCGCTCCGCGGCGAGGCCGAAGCCGGCGATGCCGGGCGCGTCTTGCGTGCCGCCGCGCAGGCCCTTCTGCTGACCACCGCCGACCCACAGCGGCTCGACGCGAGCACCCGCGCGCAGCCACAGCGCGCCGACGCCCTTGGGGCCGTGGAGCTTGTGGCCGGCGAGCGCGACCGAGTCCGCGCCGATCGCGACGACATCGAGCGGCACCTTGCCGAAAGCCTGCGCGGCGTCGACGTGGATGTGGCAGTCGGGGTTCGCGCGGCGAACCGCGCCGGCGATCTGCGCGATCGGCTGCACCGTGCCGACCTCGTTCTGGACCATGACGATCGCGACGACCGCGGCGCCGGCGGCGGCGCGCGCGACGACCTCGGGATCGAGGACACCGTCGGCGCCCGGATCGACGAGGCGCACGTCGCGGCCGGAGCCGCGCGCGGCCTCGGTGACGGCCGGGTGCTCGATCGACGACGCGACGACGTGGCCGGTGCGCGTGCGCGATCCACCGAGGATGGCGAGCGCGTCGGCTTCGGTGCAGCCGCTCGTCCACACGATCTCGCCCCTGGCGCCGTTCGGATCGCCGAGCGCGGCGAGCAGCCGGCCGCGTCCCGCTTCGATGTGCGTCCGCGCGGCGGCGCCTTGCGGATGTTGCGAGCTCGGGTTTCCCCACGCGGTGCGCATCACCTCGGTCATCAAGGCGACCACGTCGTCGGTGACACGGGTCGAGGCGGCATTGTCGAGGTAGATTGGCTGCATCTCGGAGCTAGGCATCTACATCCACTTCCCGTGGTGCCGCAAGCTGTGCCCGTACTGCGACTTCGCGGTCGAGGTCGGTGCGCCCCCGCACGAGGCGTATCGCGATGCCGTTCTCGTCGAGCTGGCGCGCCGGGCGAGTGCGTTCTCCGACGGGGAGCGCGCGCTGGCGTCGATCTACTTCGGCGGTGGGACGCCGTCGCTGTGGGAGCCGGCGTGCATCGCGGACGTGATCGCGGCGGTGCGCGCGCGGTGGAGTGGGGGGCCGCGCGAGGTGACGATCGAGGCGAACCCGACAGACTGCACCGCCGAGCGCCTCGCGGCGTGGCGGCGCGCGGGCATCTCGCGGATCTCGATCGGCGTGCAGTCGCTCGAGCCGCAGGCGCTCGTCACGCTCGGTCGCGATCACCGGTTCGGCGACGGGCGCGAGGCGGTCGCGCGCGCGATCGACGCGGGCTTCGACGTCAGCGCGGACTTCATCCTCGGCGTGCCGGGTGCAAACGAGGACGTCGTCGCGCTCGCACCGCATCTCTCGGTCTACGAGCTGACGATCGAGGAGCGCACGGCGTTCGGGCAGCGCGTGCGCGATGGCCGGCTCGTGCCGCTCGACGAGGAGCTGCTCGAAGCGCGCTACGTCGCGGCGCACGAGTCGCTGACCGCGAAGGGCTACGAGCACTACGAGATCAGCTCGTACGCGATGCCCGGCAAGCGCGCCGTCCACAACTCGCTGTACTGGAGCGGTGCCCCGTTCCTCGGGCTCGGCGTCGGTGCGGCGTCGCTCGAGGTGCACGCGAGCGGCGCCGGGGCGCGGGCGACCAACCCGCGACGGTGGACGGACTACGCGCGCGATCCGGGCGAGCCGGCCGAGAAGATCGTGATGTCACCGTCGGAGATGGCCTCGGACCGGGCGTGGCTCGGCATGCGTACGAGCGACGGCGTCGCCGAGGTCGCGCTCGCGGCGACACCCGGACTGGCCGACAAGCTCGTCACGGAAGGCCTCGCGGTACGTCGAGCTCGTCACGATGTCACGTACATCTGTCCGACTCTGCGCGGCTTTCTGATGGCGGATCGGATCGCCGCGCGCATCGTCGAATCGTGGGGGGATCCGGGGGAACTCCCCCGGATGTGGCGTGACGACGAGGGCGCGGCTTTGTAAGCTCGACGCAGCGCATGAGTGGTAACGACCTCACACGCCGCGCGCAGAAGATCCTGCACGCGGTGGTCACCGAGTATCTCCATGGTGGCGATGCGGTCGGATCGCGCACGGTGACGCGCCGTCACGACCTCGGGCTCTCGGCCGCGACGGTGCGCAACGTGATGGCGGACCTCGAGGAGATGGGGCTCCTCGAGCAGCGCCACACGTCGGCGGGCCGCGTCCCGACCGCGAGCGGGCTGCGCTTCTTCATCGACTCGCTGCTCAAGGTCCGCGGCTTGACCCCGCGCGAGAAGGAAGACATCCGAGAGCGCGTGACCGCGCCGACGTCGGCCGAGGTCGTGCAGCGCGCGTCCCGCCTGCTGTCGGATCTCACGCAGCACGCGGCGGTGATCATCGCGCCGGATCCGGATCAGCAGCGCCTCGCGCAGATCGAGTTCGTGCCGCTGCGCGACGGCAAGCTGATCGCGGTGCTCGTCACCGCCGACGGGCGGATCGAGAACCGGCTGATCGTCTCCGCGGGTGTCGAGGAGACGGATCCGCGGCGGCTCGAGCGCATCCACAACTACCTGAACCAGCTGCTCTCGGGCATGACGCTCGACGAGGTCAAGGAGCGCGTGATCCGCGAGCTCGGCGAGGACAAGAACCGCTACGACGAGGCGGTCGCCGCGGCGCTGCGGCTCGGGCACGCGGTGTTCGTCGCGCAGCCGGACCGCGCGGGCGACGTGGTCGTGTCGGGGCAGGCGAACCTCCTCGACGACGAGCTGGCCAAGGATCGCGCCCGGGATCTGCTCAAGACCCTCGAGGACAAGGAGACCCTGGTGCGCCTCCTCGATCGCACGCGACAGGCGCAGGGCCTGCAAGTCTTCCTCGGTGCCGAGACGGCGACGAGTGCGCTCGCGACGAGCAGCGTCGTCGCCGTGTCCTATGGACCGGAAGAAGCGCCGATCGGTGCGCTCGCGGTGATCGGTCCGATGCGCATGAACTACGGCAAGGTCATGTCGGTCGTGGACGTCACGGCCGACACGGTCTCGCAGTTGCTCGCAGAGCTCGCGCAAAGCTAGGTCGCGGTCTGGTCAGATCGCCAAAACGTGGTTATGGTCGCCACGTTATGAGCGGAGAACCGAACGAGGACGCGGCCGAGGCGCCACCCGCGCAGGCCGCGTCGCCCAGCGAATCGAGCGCCGATGATTCGGGTGTTCTGCCGGTCGAGGTCGAGGCACCGGATCCGGTAGCCACACTCGAAGCGAAGGTGGCGACGCTGGAGAAAGAGAAGAAGGAGAACTGGGATCGCTACCTCCGTGCGGCGGCGGATCTCGAGAACCTTCGCAAGCGCACCAAGCGCGAGGCCGAGGACGCGAAGTTCGACGCGAAGAGCAAGGTGCTCAAGGAGATGCTCCCCGTCGTCGACAACCTCGAGCGCGCGATCGAGCACGCGGCCGCGGGCGGCGAGGGCGACAAGCCGCATCCGATCGTCGAGGGCGTCCAGCTCGTGCTGCGCCAGTTCACGACGGCGTTCGAGCGGCTCGATGTCGCGGCGATCGACGCGATGAACCAGCCGTTCGATCCGAACCTGCACGAGGCGATCAGCCAGCAAGAGAGCGATCAGCCCGCGGGCACGGTCGTGCAGGTCCTGCAGCGCGGCTACAAGGCCGGCGATCGGCTGCTGCGCCCGTCCCTCGTCGTCGTGGCCAAACCGAAAGCAACGGTCACACCTCCGGCGTCGCCTGAATGAGCCGCGTCGTCGGCATCGATCTCGGCACGACGAACTCGTGTGTCGCGGTCATGGACGGCGATGGTCCCGTCGTCATCGCGAACTCGGAGGGTTCGCGCACGACGCCATCGATCGTCGGCTTCGCGCAGTCGGGCGAGCGGCTCGTCGGTCAGGCCGCGCGGCGCCAGGCGATGACCAACGCGGAGAACACCGTCTACGCGGTGAAGCGCCTGATGGGCCGCAAGTTCGAGGACCCCGAGGTGCAGCGTCACCTGCTGACCTGTCCGTACGAGGTCGTCAGCGCCGAGAACGGTGATGCACACGTGCGCGTGCGCGGTCGCGACTACTCGCCGCCCGAGATCAGCGCGATCGTGCTGCAGAAGATGCGGCAGACCGCCGAGGACTGGCTCGGCGAGCAGGTCACCGAAGCGGTCGTCACCGTGCCCGCGTACTTCGACGATGCGCAGCGCCAGGCGACCAAGGACGCCGGCCGCATCGCGGGCCTCAACGTGCTTCGCATCGTGAACGAGCCGACCGCGGCGGCGCTCGCGTACGGCGTCGAGACCGAGGGCGCGCAACGCGTCGCGGTCTACGACCTCGGCGGCGGCACGTTCGATATCTCGATCCTCGAGCTCGATAGCGGCGTGTTCCGCGTGCGCTCGACGGCGGGCGACACGTTCCTCGGCGGCGAGGACTTCGACAACGCGATCGTCGAGTTTCTCCTCACCCGGTTCGCCGAGACGAACAACGGGATGGACCTGCGCGGCGATCGGCTCGCGCTCCAGCGCCTCAAGGAGGCCGCCGAGAAGGCGAAGATCGAGCTGTCGAGCGCGACGCAGACCGAGATCAACCTCCCGTTCATCGCGGCGAGCTCCGACGGCCCGCGCCACCTGCAGCTGATGTTCGAGCGCACCCAGCTCGAGGAGCTCGTCGAGCCGCTCGTGCAAGCATCGCTCGAGCCGTGCAAGCGCGCGCTGCTCGACGCCAACCTCGGGGCGCACGACATCGACGTCGTGATCCTCGTCGGCGGCCAGACGCGCATGCCGCGCATCCAGGAGCTGGTCGCCGAGATGTTCGGCAAGGAGGCCTCGCGCCGCGTGAACCCGGACGAGGTCGTCGCCGTCGGCGCGGCGATCCAGGGCGGCGTGCTGACCGGCGAGGTGCAGGAGGTGCTCCTCCTCGACGTCACGCCGCTCTCGCTCGGCGTCGAGACCGCCGGCGGCGTGTTCACGCGCCTGATCCCGCGCAACACCGCGCTCCCCGCGCGCGCGACCGAGATCTTCTCGACGACGATCGACAACCAGCCGTTCGTCAACGTCCACGTTCTCCAGGGCGAGCGCGAGATGGCCGCCGACAACAAGTCGCTCGCGCAGTTCGAGCTGACCGGCATCCCACCCGCGCCGCGCGGCGTGCCCAAGCTCGAGGTCGCGTTCGACATCGACGCCGATGGCGTGCTCAGCGTCAGCGCGCGCGATCACGGCACCGGGCGCGTCCAGCGCGTCACCGTCACGCCGTCGACGGGCCTGTCCGAGCACGACATCCAGCGCCTCGTCGACGAAGGCGCCGAGATGGCCGAGGGCGACCAGATCCGCCGCATGATCGCCGACTCTCGCAACCGCGGCGAAGGCCTCCTCTACTCCTCCGAAAAAGCGATGGCCGAGTTCGGCGGCCTCCTCCCCGAGGACGAGCGCGACTTCCTCGCGCAGGAGCTCGCCGACTGCCGCGCGGCGCTCGAGGTCGACGACCTCGCCCTCGTCCAGGAGGCCGTCGAGCGCCTCGACGTCGCCGGCCAGCGCATCGGCGAGCTCATCTACGCGGCCGCCGATCAATCCACCGGTGGCTCGTCGGAGCCAATCGGATGAAGTCGGCTAAGGTCTAGCGATGGCGCGGCGCAAACGGGACTACTACGCGGTGCTCGGCGTCACGCGCGACGCATCCGAGAATGACATCAAGCGTGCGTTCCGCGAGCTCGCCCGCAAGCACCATCCCGACACCGGCGCCGCCGACGGCGGCGAGCGCTTCCGCGAGATCAACGAAGCCTACGCGGTCCTCTCCGACAAGGAGCAGCGCGCTCGCTACGATCGCTGGGGCCACGCCGACGACAGCTCGTCGGGCCTGGGCGCCGTCGTCGACGCGGCCCAGGAGATCATCAACGATGTCTTCCGCCGCCGCCGCGGCAAGCAGAAGGGCAAGGACATCCGCTACACGCTCGAGGTCACCTTCGAGGAAGCAGCCTTCGGCGCGAGCAAGACCGTCTCGCTCCCCGCGGTGCCCGAGGTCAACATGCAGGCGCGCGAGCTGACCGTGATCGTCCCCGCGGGCATCAAGGACGGCACCGTCAAGACGCTGCGCGGCGAGGGCGAGCACGGCAAACAAGGCGGCCAGTCAGGCGACCTCCACGTCAACATCCGCGTCGCCGACCACGCCTCGTTCAAGCGCGACGGCTACGACGTGCGTAGCGACGCGACGATCACGTTCCCGCAAGCCGCCCTCGGCGCGATCATCGAGGTCGATACGCTCGACGGCGCGGTCAAGATGAAGATCCCCGAGGGCACCCAACCCGGCGGACAGTTCCGCATCCGCGGCCGCGGCATCCCGCACTCGTCGGGCAAGAACGCGCCGCGCGGCGATCACCTGGTGACGGTCACGATCGCGGTGCCGACGGAGCTGACGCCTCGCCAGCGCGAGCTGATCGAGGAGCTCGCGAAGTCGCAGGGACAGAACCCCGCGGCGATCGAGCCCGCGAAGCCGCGCAGGCTGCTGGACCGGGTGCGGTCGCTGCTAGAGGAGTAGAGCAGAGACTTGTGGATGGTCGGCTCGCCTCGTCGTCGGTGATCGCGCGCGGCTCCCACCGCGCGCTTTCCCAGAAACACGACGCGGAGGAAGGGAGGAATGGAGGAAGAGACTTGTGGATGGTCGGCTCGCCTCGTCGTCGGTGATCGCGCGCGGCTCCCACCGCGCGCTTTCCCAGAAACACGACGCGGAGGAAGGGAGGAATGGAGGAAGAGACTTGTGGATGGTCGGCTCGCCGCGTCGTCGGTGATCGAGCGCAGCTCCCACTGGTTGGCTCCAGCGACCGCGCGCTTTCCCAGAAACACGACGCGGAGGAAGGGAGGAATGGAGGGAGAGACTTGTTGATGGTCCTCGGTCGTCGTCGGTGATCGCGCGCGACTCCCGCGTCGTGTTTCTGGACGAAGCCGAGGCGGTCGATCGCGGACGCGTGTCGATTTCCTGGACGAAGCCGCATGCGATCACCAACGACGGGTCGTGCACTGCCCAAAGCCGCGTGCGATCACCGACGACGCGGCGAGCCGACCACCAACAATCTCTCCCTCCATTCCTCCCTTCCTCCGCGTCGTGTTTCTGGAGGACGCCGCGAGCGTCGACCACGAAGTCGCGTCGAGCTGCGGTGAGTGCGCGAGCTGGCGCTTGCGCCCACGGCGAGGCACGATGCCCGAGTGCGGATCCTTCTCGCCCTCGCGATCGCTGCGTGTGGACCCAAGGTCCAGCAGAGCTGGATCGAGCGCGAGGTACCGCTGGGCACGTCGCACGTGGGCGCGGACACGAGTGGCGGGGCGGCGGCGCCGGTCGACATCTCGAAGGTGGACCTGTCGAACATCGACGCGCTGGACGAAGCGACCGTGCTCACGGTGCTCGAGCGCGTGGGTGATGCGGCGCCCGCGGCGGCGCTCGCGCTGCGCGCGGCGAGGCTCGCCCATCATCGCGGCGATGACGACGAAGCGCGCGTGTTGCTGGCGCGCGCGGCGAGTGCGGCAGATGAAGCGAGCGTGCGCGCGGAGCTCGCCGAGCTCGCGCGGGCCGTGGCCGCGCCCGCGGTCCAGACGCAGACGATCGCCGTGTTGCTGCCGCTCAGCGGTCGGTTTGCGGCGATCGGAAGCGAGCTGAAGGTCGCGGTCCAGAGTGCGCAGGCGGTGGCGGTGCCGGGGACGAGCTGGATGTTCATCGACACCAAGGGCGAGGCGGATGGTGCGAGCGCCGCGGTGGAGCAGGCGTACGCGAAGGGCGCGATCGGGATCCTCGGACCCGTCGGGCAGCGCGAGGCGCTGGCCGCGGCGAGGGCCGCGTCGTTGCGCGGGATGCCGATCGCGCTGCTCGCGCCGGGCGATGGCGCGGATCCGGCGGCGGGTGTGTTTCGCATGGTGGACTCGCCGGCGGACGAGGGCCGAGCGGCGGCGCGGGTGGCGCAGGTCGAGGGCTATCCCGCGGTCGGCGTGTTCGCGCCGCGCGATGATGTCGGAGGCGAGGCGGCGGATGCGTTCGCCGAGGAGGCGGCGAAGCTCGGGATGAGCATCGCCGCGCGCGGGACGTACGATCCGACGGGGAACGTCGAAGCGGACGTGAGGACGTTCTTGAACCTGGTGCCTGCGCAGAACCCGCGGTTCGCGGCGCACGTCGCGAAGGTCGGGCCGAAGAAGGCGTACACGACGTTCTCGCCGGACGTGCCGTTCTCGCTGTTGTACGTGCCCGATCGGTACGACCGTGCGGCGATCGTCGCCGCGTTCTTGCCGTACTACGGCGTCGAGCTGCGCACGACGGAGTTTCCGGATCCCGAGCGGCTCAAGCGCAAGCACGGCGGAAACGTGCCGCAGGTGGTGCAGCTCGTCGGGAACAGCGGGTGGAACCATCCATCGCTGCCGATCCGCGGAGGGATGGCCGTGCAGGGCGCGCTGATCGTCGACACGTGCCACGCGGCGCGCGATCAGGCGCACGATGCGGCGTTGATCGTCGCGGCGGCGCGCAAGGAAGCCGCGGCCGCCCAAACGGCGATCGAGCCGCGTGCCGCACTGCGCGAGAAGATCGCGCGCGCGCGGCTCGATGATGGCGCGTGTGGGCCCGCCGCGATGGATGTCGATGGCGAGCTCCATCGCGAGCCGAGCGTGCTCGAGGTCGCGGGCGAGCAGTTGATCCCCGCGCCGTGACGACGCACAGATGCGAGGCTCGACGGCGCCGCGCGGCTGCGATGCGCGCGTTCTCCAGCGATACTCGCGGATGCGCTGCTCGCGCGCGACGTTAGCGAATCAGCTTGTCGAGCAGCGCGTGCAAGATGCCGGCGAC
Organism: uncultured Kofleriaceae bacterium; assembly: GCA_964617845.1. GTDB lineage: Bacteria > Myxococcota_A > Polyangia > Haliangiales > Haliangiaceae > JABFXX01. Next base: position 229,000 of record CAZUAR010000006.1, read on the forward strand.
CGCGCCCGCGGCGATGCCGACCGCCGCGCCCGCGCCGAGCGCGATGTCCGGCGTGATCGCCGCGTACAGCGTCCCCGCAGCGAAGCCGCTGGCGATGCCGACGACCGCACCGCGCAGGATGCGGCGATCGGGGCGCTGTCCGACACTGCGAGTCAGCGTGCTCACCAGATGCCGGCCTGCGTCCCGACGTTCTCGACGGCGCCCGCCACCGCGCCACTGACGGCACCGATGCCGGCGCTCGCCACGACGCCCGGACCCGTGAACGCACCGGCAACCGCGCCACCGGTAGCGCCCACGACCGTGCCCTTGAGGACGCTGCGGCCAAAGGAGCTCCAGCTCCAGGCGCCGCCGCTGATGTCTTCGAGCTGCGCGAAGTCGAGGGTCTCGAACTGATCGATCGTGATGCTGGGGTTGGTGCTCATGTGTTGGGTGGCTAGAGCAGTCGCCGTGCCAGTGGCGGATGCGCATGAAGTAGCGCGGTTACCAGGCGTGTCGGCGTTCGAGCGTGCAGCCCGTGGGAGGCAATCGATAGCCGCGAGAGACAGTGACGGGTAAGCTGCCCGTCTCGTGACGCGGATCTGGTTGCACCTCGCGCTGTTTCTGGCGGCGTGCGTGACCACGTATCTGTTCGGGGGGCCGTACTTCTCGGGGACCCTGATGGGCATCCTGTTGTGCCACGAGCTCGGCCACTACGTCGTCGGGCGCTGGCGCGGCGTGCCGATGTCGCTGCCGTACTTCATCCCGCTGCCTCCGGGTGTGTCGCTCGGGACGATGGGCGCGGTGATCAACATGGAGAAGCCGATCGAGGATCGCGACGCGCTGTTCGATGTCGGCGCGGCCGGTCCGATCGCGGGGCTCGTGGTCGCGATCCCGCTGCTCGTGATCGGCTTGTCGATGTCGCACGTCGGCCCGAGCCTTCCCGACGCGGGCACGACGATCGAGGGCAACTCGATCCTCTACGCGCTGATCAAGCTCGCGATGTTCGGGCGCTGGCTGCCGGGCGATGGCGTCGACGTGCAGCTCCATCCGATGGCGTTCGCGGCGTGGGTCGGGTTTCTCATCACCGCGATCAACCTCTTGCCGATCGGCCAGCTCGACGGCGGCCACATCGCGAAGGCGCTGTTCGGTGATCGCCACGAGAAGTTGTCGGCGCGGCTCAATGTCGCGCTGCCCGTGCTCGGCGTCGTGCAAGGCGTCGTGATGCTCGTGATCGCGCAGCGCGCGGGCGCCGACTGGAGCGACACGCTCGGCTACGCGCAGAGCGGCGCCGTGCCGTGGATGCTGTGGGGTGCGCTGCTGTACTGGATGCGCCAGCGCTCGGGTGTCTATCACCCACCGGTGGGTGACGCGCCGCTGTCGCCCGGCCGGCGGCGCGCGGCGATCGCGATGCTCGTGCTGTGCGCGCTGCTGTTCATCCCCGTGCCGTTCCGGCCGGTGTTGTAGGATCGCGTGGTGACCTGTCCCAAGTGTGGGGCAACTCCGACGGACGTCGCGTGCCCCAAGTGCGGGCTCGCGACGGACAAGATGGACGCGTTCGCTCGCAAGCTCGACGCGGATGTCCCCGAGGCCGTGCGCGCCGCGTGGGATGCGCTCGCCGCCGGGTGGGACGACGACGATCGCCACGCGGCGTTCATGCGGATCGTCGTCGACGAGAACGCGTTCGCGTGGGCCGCGCAGCAGTATCGGCAGAAGAAGCCCGATCCACGCGCGGAGGCGATGCTCGACCGCGTGCGGCGCGCGGCCGAGGCGCGGCTGGTGGCGTCGGCGTCGGCGAAGCCCGAGCCGAAGACGATCTTTCACTCGGTGAAGATCCTCGTCGGCGGAGCGGTGCTGATGGTGATCGCGCTCCTCTTGATGCTGCAGTTCCTCAAAGGCAAACAACATGCGGCGCAGCCGACGAAAGCGCCGACGCACAAGGTGCGGTAGGGTCTCGCTGTGGCCCAGGTGGATTTCGCCGAGCGACAGCTGACGCTGAAGCTCGTCTACTACGGACCGCCGCTCTCGGGAAAGACGTCGAACCTGCGCGCGCTGCACGCGAAGGTCGACAAGCTCAACCGCGGTCGCTTGATGACGCTCGACACGCGCGATGATCGAACGCTGTTCTTCGATCTGCTGCCGCTGTTCTTCCGCGTCGACTCCGCGCACGGCGGCAAGGCGGCGTCGTTCTCGTTTCGCATCAAGGTCTACACGGTGCCCGGCCAGCCGGTGCACGAGGCCACGCGCAAGGTCGTGCTCGCGAACACCGATGGCGTCGTGTTCGTCGCCGACTCGCGCCCCGATCAACGCGAGGCCAATCGCGCGTCCTGGCAGAGCCTGATCGCGAACCTCGCGTCGCAAGGGCTGTCGACGATCCCGGTGGTGGTCCAGTACAACAAGCGCGATCTCCCCGACGCGGTCCCGCTCGCGGAGGCCGACCGGTTCGGTGATCCGGTCCGGCCTCTCGAGGAGGCATGCGCGAAGTCCGGTGTAGGAGTTGTCCCGACGTTCTTCGAGCTCGTCGGGCGCGCCTGGGACACGCTGGACAAGGATCTTCGCCTGGTCGACAAGCTCGGCATCGATAGCGTTGCGTTCCGGCGGGCGCTCGCCGAGCATGTAGGCGTAACCAATGGATAGAACGTAGGGGGTGTAGCCCGACTATGAGCCGAGGGCGGTCGCTGGACGACCCGATCGAGCTGTCTCGCCTGGTGCCGACGGACGAGCTCGAAGAGATGATCGAGTCGATCACGCGAGCCGTGGGGGGGAGCCTCGCGATCTTCGACCGGCGCGGCCGAAAGCTCGCCGGGAGTGACGCGGCCGGTCCGCCGACCTCGGATGTGGACACGGATGGAGAGAGAATCGCGCAGGTGGGGGCGACGGGACCGAATGCGGAGGCGGCGATGGTGTTGTGTCGGGACATGCTGTCCTTGGTCGTGCATCACGCGAACGCGAAAGACCTCGCGGCGGTGACGCACGAGCAGGCGATGCGCCTCACCTTCAACGAGCTGACGGAGCACAACGAACGCCTCACGCGTGCGGTCGCTCGACTCGAGGAGCTCGACCGGCTGAAGTCGAACTTCCTCGCGACGATGTCGCACGAGCTGCGCACGCCGCTGACGAGCGTGATCGGCTACGCCGAGATGATGGCCGAGGGCCTCGCAGGCAGCGTCACGCCGGAGCAGAAGGACTACCTGACGACGATCCTCGGCAAGGCCGACCAGCTGCTCGGCCTGATCACGAGCGTGCTCGACGTGTCCTCGCTCGAGAGCGGACAGCTCGCGCTCGAGCGCACGCAGCTCTCGCTCGCGGAGCTCGTCTCGAACGAGGTGGCGACGTTCCAGGCGCAGGCGAATCGCCGCAACATCGCGATCCAGCTCGAGACCGTCGACGATTCGCTCGTCCTCGGCGACAAACGCAAGATCCGCCAGGTCGTGTCGAGCCTGCTCTCGAACGCCGTGAAGTTCACGCCCGATGGCGGCAACGTCGGCGTCGCGGTACGGCGCGGGCCGCTCGGTCCGGCGGACAGCGAGAGCTCGCGACCGCCGGCGGTGCAGCTCGTGGTCGTCGATTCGGGCATCGGCATTCCGCGCGATCAGGTCGAGAAAATCTTCGAGCCGTTCCACCAGGTCGATTCATCGTCGACGCGGGCGTTCGGCGGCACCGGGCTCGGCCTCACGCTCGCGAAGGCGTACGTCGAGGCGCACGGCGGTCGTATCTGGGTCGACACGTCGCCGGGGCAGGGCTCGACGTTCGTCGCGACGTTCCCGCTGCCCGGCGTGATCGCCGACACCGCGGTGCTGCGAGAGGATCGCGCGTGATCTGGGAGCTTCAGTACACGATCCCGCTCGCGATCATCTGCGTGCTCGGATCCGCGTTCTGCTCCGGCAGCGAGGTCGCGCTGTTCTCGCTCCGCCGCGTCGAACGCGACCAGCTCGCCCGCTCCGAGAGCGTGATCGATCGCCGCATCGTCGCGATGCTCGAGCGGCCGCGCCGCCTGATCGCGACGGTGCTGATCGGCAACGTCACGTTCAACAGCTTCCTCGCGGTGATCATCCTCGGCGAGGTCGCGCACTACTGCGGCCTCTCGATCTGGGCATGCGGTGGCATCACGCTCGCGATCACGCTGCCGCTCATCGTCCTGTTCTCGGAGGTCACGTCGAAGACGCTCGCCGCGAAGGCGCCGCTGCTGTGGTCGCGCCTCTCGGTGTTGCCGCTCGCCTTCCTGATGCTGCTCGTGACGCCGCTGCGGCTCGTCGTCCAGGCGATCACGACCGTGATCCTCGCGCCCCTCGGCGACGCCGCTCGCACGCGCGGACCGCGCGACCTGTCCGAGGAAGAGTTCCGCACGCTCGTCGACGCGGGCTCCGCGCAGGGCCAGGTCGACGCGCGCGAGCGCCGGCTGATCCATCGCGTGTTCGAGTTCTCCGACAAGAACGTCGGCCAGGTGATGACGCCGCGCGACCGCATGTTCGCGCTGAGCTACGACCTGCCCGTCGCGCGCCTCCTCAAGGAGCTCGCGGCGCGCGGCTTCTCGCGCGTGCCGATCTATCAGAAGTCTCTCGACAACATCCGCGGCATCGTCAACGCGAAGGATCTCGTCAAGGTCACCGCGGGCCAGCCGCTCGGCCGTCCGCTCGGCGACCTGCTCCACGAGCCGCTGTTCGTGCCGCGCACGACCCCGGTCAAGCGCCTGTTCCTGACCTTCAAGCAGAAGAAGGTCCACATGGCGATCGTCGTCAGCGAGTACGGCAAGGTCCTGGGCCTCGTCACGATGGACGACCTCCTCGCGCAGATCTTCGGCCAGCTGCGCGACGAGCGCGCCGAGCTCCAGAACTCCGCGCCGAACCGCCAGCGCGCGCGCACGCCCGCGCAGGGTCAAGAGCACACGCGCCCGGCCACGGACCCGTCGGGCGACACCGGCGGCATCCCGCGCGTCGAGGGCAGCGATCTCAGCCAGCCCGTCGACCGCATGGACCCGAGCGACCTCAGCGTCCCCGTGGGGCTCGAGCCGGACCCGACCGAGCAGCCCGATCGCCTCTCCGGCGACGACAGCATGATGCTCCCGCTCACCCACGCGACCTCCGCCGATCGCTCCGCGTCACCGAGCGGATCGTTCGCCGCGATCCGTCCGACGCCGATGCCGCGCCTCACGCCTCACCCGCGCATCGAGGTCGACGAGACCACGCCGCCCGCCGTCGACGTCACCGAGCTCCACCAGGAAGCGCGCCAGGAGCCGAAGACCGACAAGGGGTCGCGATGAGCACCATGAGCACCTCGACGCTCGTGCTGCTGCTCATCGGCTGCGGCATCTTCCAGGCGTTCTTCGTCAGCGCCGAGGTCGCGCTGTCCGCTGCCGATCGCAATCGCATGCGCGCGCGCGCGGCCGCGGGCAACGCCGCCGCCGTTCGCGCCGAACGCATGCTCGGCGTCCCGCAGGTCACGCTCGCGACGACGCTCGTCGGCGCCAACCTCGCGCTGCTCGTCGCGGTCATCGCCGTCGGCATCGAGCTCACCGAGCGCGGCCACTCCGTGTTCTGGGCGCCGCTCCTCGCGCTGCCGCCGATGCTCGTCCTCGGCCACCTCGTCCCCAAGCAGATCGTCCAGATCCAGGCGGACAAGATCGTCGACGGCCTCGCCACCATGCTGCGGTTCTGGTCGTTCCTCCTGCGCCCGATCGTGTTCGTCGTCGGTGGCTACGCCGCGCTCCTCACGCGCATCACGCGCACCGATCGCAAGAAGGCCTTCGTCACGCGCGACGAGCTCGCCCTCCTCATCGAGTCCGAGCCGTCGACCGACAAGCCCGAGATCTCCGCCGACGAGCGCGAGATGATCGCGAACGTCTTCGAGCTGTCGGAGTACAAGGTCGGCGAGCTGATGGTCCCACTCTCCGAGGTCACCGCGCTCCCCGAGGACGCGCCGATCAACGAGGCCGCGTTCGAGGTCGCCGACAAGAAGCACTCGCGCATGCCGATCTTCCGCTCGCGCGTCGACAACGTCGTCGGCGTGGTCCACGTCTTCGACATCCTCCAGGCCGCGGGCACGAAGACGGGCACCGAGGAACGCACCGTCTCCGCCCTCGCGCACCCGCCGACCTACGTGCCCGAGACGATGAAGGCGTCCGACCTCCTCGTGCAGCTCCAGTCGGAGCAGACCCACCTCGCGATCGTCGTCGACGAGTACGGCGGCGCTGTTGGCATCGTCACCATCGAAGACCTCCTCGAGATCATCGTCGGCGACATCGACGACGAGTACGACACCGAGCCGACGGCGATCAAAGCCGAGAAGCCCAACGTCTGGCGGATCGAGGCGCGAACCTCTGTCGCTCGCGTCAACGCGGAGCTCGATCTCAAGCTCCCCGAGTCCGACGACTACGAGACGATCGCCGGCCTCTTGATCGAGAAGCTTCGCCGCATCCCGGCGACCGGCGAGGTCATCACGGTCGCCGGCAATTCGATCGAGATCGTCCAGGCCACCGACCGCGCGATCGAGACCGTTCGCATCACGCGCAAGAAGAAGTGAGCGCGCGCGTGGGGTGGACCGCACCCGACGAGCTCGTGTGGCTCGACGAGGGCGCAACGATGACGTCGGGCACGTCGCGCGCGGCGCTTGTGGGCCTGTCGAGCGAGGTTCCGTCGCGGTTCCCGAGCCCGTTCGCAGTGCCGCCGTCTCCGATCGCGCGGCGCGCGGCCGAGCGCCTCGTCGCCGATCTGCGCGCGGGCCGCCTCGGTATCGACGCGAGGCTCCTCGACACGCCGGCGAGCGACGACGATCCGTCGGCGGGCGGCAAGATGTTCGGCGTGCTCGTCGTCCGCGCACCGGACGGTCGCCTCGGCTACCTGCGTGCGTTCTCCGGGATGCTCGCGGGCGCGTGGTCCTCGCCCGGCTTCGTGCCGCCGCTGTTCGACATCGCCGCGCGCGACGCGATGTGGCCGCAAGGGCAAGCCACGCTGCGCGCGTACGAGCTCGAGCTTCGCGCGCTGCTCGCGAGCCCCACGTACACGAGCGCGAAGGCGCACCTCGCGTCGTTCGATCGCGAGCACGCGACCGACCTCGCGCACCTCCAGGAGCGGCACCGCTCGCGGCGCGCGCTGCGCAAGATCGCGCGCGCGGGGCTCGAGCCGCACATCGAGGGCGTGTGTCTCGACGAGTCGCCGCGCGCGACCGAGGAGCGCGCCGAGCGCTTGCACGCGCTCGACCAGGAGAGCCGCGCCGACGCCGCCGAGCGCAAGCGCTTCGATGCGGACCGCGCCGCCGAGCGCGCGGCGATCCTCGCGCGCCTGGAGCCGCTCGAGGCGCGTCGCGCCGAGCTCGAGCGCCTGCGCGCCGACGAGTCCCGTGCGCTCATGAAGCAGGTGCACGATCACTACACGATCGTCAGCGCGCGCACGCTGCTCGCACAAAGCGATCGCGCGCGCATCGATGGGCCTGACCAGCGTTCGCTGCGATCGCTGTTCGCGCCTCGCGAGCCACCCGGCGGCGCGGGCGACTGCGCGGCGCCCAAGCTCCTCGGGTTCGCCTACGCGCACGCGCTCACGCCGGTCGCGCTCGCCGAGGTGTGGGTCGGCGCGTCGCCCGCGACCGGAGGCCGTCGCGACGGCGCGTTCTACGCGGCGTGCCGCGGGAAGTGCGGCCCGATCCTTCCGTTCATGCTCGAAGGTCTCGACCACGATCCGATCGTGGACCCGGGCGCGCCGACGGGCCCTGGCGAGCCCGACGGAGGCGCCGGCGAGCGGGACCGACCCCTTCGCGATGACTCGGCGCACGAGACTTCGACGCGGGAGGACTGCGCCCCCGGGCGTGCGTCCGAGAAGCGGATCCACGGGCTGGCGATCGCGTTCGAGGACGACCACCTGGTGATCGTCGACAAACCGGTCGCGTTGCTATCGGTCCCCGGCCGCTCTGGGGCGTTGCGCGACTCGGTGCAGACACGGCTGCGCGCGAGATATCCCGACGGGAGCGTCGTGCATCGCCTCGATCTCGATACGTCGGGGCTGCTCCTGGCCGCGAAGGATCTCGCGACGTACAAGGCGCTCCAGGCGATGTTCGCGCGGCGCGAGATCGCGAAGCGCTATGTCGCGATCCTCGATGGCGACGTGCTCGACGACGAGGGCACGATCGAGCTCCCGCTTCGCGTCGATCTCGACGATCGCCCGCGGCAGATCGTCGACGACGAGCACGGCAAGCCGGCGACCACGACCTGGCGCGTAATCGCACGCGAGAGGGCTGCAGGCGATCGCGTGCGGACGCGCGTGGCACTCGTGCCGCTGACCGGTCGCACGCACCAGCTCCGCGTGCACTGCGCGCACCGGTTCGGGCTCGACGCGCCGATCATCGGTGACCGGCTCTATGGCACGCGCGAGAGTCAGCATGCGCCGAGGCTCTTGCTGCACGCCGAGCGGCTCGCGTTCATGCATCCGAGGACGGGCGAGCGCGTCGAGGTCGAATCGCCGGCACCGTTCTGATCCGCGCGCAGGCGCGTGCTACCAACCACGCGTGTCGGGCCCTCGTGCGATTGCCATCGTCGTGATCCAGAGGCCGCGCGATGTTGCTCGTGCTGGACGGAAGGGACCCGGCGACGGGGGCGCGATTCTTTCGCCCGCTCGGTGGTGGCATCGAGCTCGGCGAGCTCGCGACCCAGACCGTCGTGCGAGAGCTGCGCGAGGAGATCGGCGCGGAGATCGCCGACGTTACGCGAATCGGGTTCCTCGAGAATTTGTTCACGCTCGATGCGAGGCCCCGTCACGAGCTCGTCGTGGTGCTCGCGGCCCGGCTGGTCGACGAGGCGCTCTACGAGCGCGAGCGCATCGAGATGAACGAGAACGGGCAGATCGGGCAGGCGCTCTGGGTGCGCATCGAGGACTGCCGATGCGCGGAGCGACCGAGCGCGCCGGCGATGTATCCCGACGGGTTGGCCGCGTTGCTGGCGCGAGCCTAGGATCCAGGACACGGCTGCCGGACGGTGGTATCCACTCGCCGTGGATCGCAAGCAGTTGCTCGACGTGCTCGACCGCGTGCGTTCGGGCGAGGTGAGCCCCGCGGACGCGGCGAGCCAGATCGGCGCGCTGCCGTTCGCCGAGGTCGCGCATGCGGTCGGTGCGACATTGATCGATCACCATCGCGAGCTGCGCACCGGCGTGCCGGAGATCGTCTACGGCGCGAGCAAGTCGCCCGAGCAGATCGTCGCCGCGATGGCCGAGCTCGCGGATCGCGCGGGGTGCGCGATCGCCACGCGCGTGGACGGCGCGAAGGCGGCGATGGTGAAAGCGGCGCTGCCGGCGGTCGCCGTCCACGAGACCGCGCGCACGCTCGTCCTCGGGACACCGAGGGAGCGACCGAGGTGCGCGTCGATCGCCGTGGTGTGCGCGGGAACGAGCGACCTGCCGGTCGCCGAGGAGGCCGCGCTCGTGGCCGAGTTCCTCGGAGCGCCGGTCGTCCGCTTTTCGGACGTCGGAGTCGCCGGGCTGCATCGCCTGCTCGCGCGGCTCGACGCGATCAAGCAGGCCGAGGTCGTCATCTGCGTCGCCGGCATGGAGGCAGCACTGCCGAGCGTGCTCGGCGGCTTGCTCGACCGGCCGCTGATCTGCGTGCCGACGAGCGTGGGCTACGGCGTCGCGATGGACGGGCTCGTCGCGCTCGCGGGGATGCTGACCTCGTGCGCGCCGGGGATCACCGTCGTCAACATCGATAACGGCGTCGGCGCGGCGGTCGCGGCGACAAAGATCGCGAGGCTCGCCGCGTGAAGGGGCTGCACCTGCACGTCGATTGCGCGAGCGGCGCCGCGGGCGACATGCTGCTCGGTGCGCTCGTCGATCTCGGCGTGCCGCTCGAGGTCGTGTACATCGCGCTCGATCAGATCGGAGCGGGCAGGGCGCGCCTGTCGGCGACCCCGGTCACCAAGGCCGGCATCGCCGCGATCGACATCAAGGTCGACACCAGCGGCGAGCTCGCTGGCGCGCATCGCCACGAGCACGCGGCGCACGCGCCCGACGGGCCCGGCGTACCGACGGGGCCCCACCACGTACACGAGCCCGTGCATCGCGATGGCGCGGGGCACGTCGTGCCGCCGCTCGGCGCGAAGGCCGAGACGTGGAACCTGCCGCCGCGGCCGCAGAAGCTCTCGCTGCACGTGCACGCTCGCGCGGGAGGCGCGCAGGCGCACGCGTACGCGCAGGGCGATCACGCGCAGGCACGTGCGGACGTGCACACGCACGCGCACGGCCCCAACAAGCAGCACGCGCACTATCACTACAGCGACATCCGCGCGCGCATCGACGGCAGCGCGCTGACCGAGGGCACCAAGCGCCGCGCGCTCGACATCTTCGATCGCCTGGCGCGCGCCGAGGCCAAGCTGCACGGCACCACGGTCGACGCCGTCGCGTTCCACGAGGTCGGGGCGGTCGACTCCGTCGTCGACATCGTCGGCACCGCGGCCGCCCTCGACTGGCTGTCGCCCTCGAGCGTGACGTGCACCGGCATCGCGATGGGGCACGGCACGCTGACCTGCGCGCACGGCGTCTTGCCCGTGCCCGCACCCGCGGCGCTCGAGGTGCTGCGCGAGGCGGGCGGCATCTGCACCGACGGCGGCATCGCGCGCGAGCTGTGCACGCCGACGGGCGCGGCGATCCTCGCCGCCACCGTGACCGCGTGGACCGCGGCGCCGGCGGCCGTGCCCGTGGCCATCGGCTGGGGCGCGGGCGATATCGATCTGCCGGATCGCGCGAACGTCGTCCGCGTCACCGCGCTGCAGCTCGCGGCGCAGGTCGCCGACGCCGTGTGGCAGATCGACGCGAACCTCGACGACATGAGCCCCGAGCTCGCCGGCCCCGCGATGGACGCGATCTTCGCGGCGGGTGCGGTCGACGCGTGGTGGTCGCCGATCACGATGAAGAAGGGCCGCCCGGCGTTCACGCTCTCGGCCCTCGCGCCCGCGCCCGCGCGCGACGCGGTGATCGCCGCGATCCTGCGCGAGACGACGAGCATCGGCGTGCGCTACTCGCCGCGCGAGCGCACCGTGCTCGCCCGCCGCACTGTCGAGGTGGCCACGAGGTACGGCGCGATCGCGGTGAAGGTCGCGATGGGGCCCACCGGGGAGACCCAGAACGTGGCGCCGGAGTACGAGGCGTGTGCCGCCGCGGCCAAGGCGCACGGCGTGCCCGTCAAGCTGGTCTACGCCGCTGCCCTCGCGGCGTTCGGCGACGGTTCGTAGCGTGGTACCGTGTCTCACTCGTGGAGGCCGGATCGATCGTCGTCCTCGGCGGTAGCGACGCCGAACGTGCCGCGCTCGTCTCGCAGCTCGCGATCAGCGGTCTGCAAGCGACCGCGGCCACGCAGATCGATCTGTCGGCCGGGTTCCCCGCGCTGCTCGTGATCACCGGCGCCGATGCGGCGCACATCGTCGCCGAGGCGCGCGACGTGCCCGCGCTCGCCGAGGTACCGATCCTCGCGGTGGTCGCGTCGATTCCGCCGACCGCGGTGACCGAAGCGCTCGCCGCGGGCGCGACCGATGTCGAGCGGCATCCGATGGCGCCCGCCGTGCTCGCCGCGCGCTGCCGCAACCTGTGCAAGCTCAACAAGCGCGACTCGGTGGGATCGCCCGCGCTCGCGAAGATCAACGACGTGCTCACGGCGAACGGCGATGACGCCGAGGCGCTCGTGCAGATCATGACGATCACCGCCGGCGCGCTCGGCTTCGACCGCGCCGCGCTCGTCGCGCACATCGAGGGCAGCGATCACGCGTTCGTCATCGCCGCGACCGATGCGGAGCCACTGCAGCGGTTCACGCTCGCGATCGCGGAGTATCCGGAGATCGTCGAGGCGATCCGCACGCTCGCGCCGGTGATGATCGACGACGTGCTGTTCCATCCGCTCACGAGCGGCATCGCGGACATGCTGTCGTCCAGGCGCGTGCGCGGCATCGCCGTGTTCCCGGTGCAATGGCGCGGTCGCCCCCTCGGGGCGATCCTGTTGCGCAAGGGACGGCCGGGCGTGCAGCACCTCGGCACGCGCGGCCTCGAGCTCGGCAAGCTGATCGCGAGCATCACCGCCGCGCACCTGCGCCACGGCGCCGTGCTCGAGAGCCTGCGCGATCAGACGCACCGGATTTCGCGCGCGCGCTACGAGGCGGAGCGCCGGCTGCGCGGCATCGACTCGCTCAAGGAGCACTTCGAGGCCGGCGCCGACGGCGTGGTCGTCCTCGACGACAGCGGGCGCATCCTGTTCGTCAATCGCGCGGCCGAGCGCATCACGGGCTTCGCGCGCGACGGCCTGCTCGGCAGCGAGCTCGTCGATCTCGTCGCGCCCGAGCAGCGCACGCATGTCACCGACGCGATCGCCAAGGTGCTCGCCGGCGTGAACGTCGAGACGTTCGACCTCGAGCTGTCGACGACGAGCGGCTCGCCCGTGTGGGTCAGCGCGAGCACGTCGACGGTGCTCGCCGGCACCGGCGCGGTGATCCTCGCGTTCCGCGACGTCACCGCCGAGCGCGCGCTCGAGCTCGAGCTGCGATCGACCAAGGAGTTCCTCGAGCGCCTGATCGACTCCACCGTCGACGCGATCATCGCCGCCGACATGCGCGGCTCGCTGATCCTGTTCAACCAGGGCGCCGAGCGGTTGTTCGGCTACCGCGCGCGCGACGTCATCGGCAAGCTCCCGGTCTGGGAGCTCTACGAGGAGGGCGGCGCGAACCAGATCATGCGCATGCTGCGCTCGACGTCGCACGGCGGCGTCGGCCGCATCGAGCAGACGCGCCGCGAGATCCGCATCAGCGGCGGGGAGATCGTCCCGGTCAGCATGACCGCGTCGATCGTGTACGAGGGCGAGCGCGAGGTCGCCACCGTCGGTATCCTTACCGACCTTCGCGAGCGGATCCGTATGGAGCAGCGCCTCCTCGATGCTCAACAGAAGCTGCAGCTCTCGGAGAAGCAGGCGCTCGTCGCCGAGCTCGCGGGCGCCGCGGCGCACGAGCTCAACCAGCCACTGACGTCGATCATGGGGTACGCGCAGCTGATCACGCGCCAGAGCGAGAAGGACGCGAAGCACATGCGCGCCGTCGGTGTGATCCTGTCGGAGGCCGAGCGCATGGCCGGCATCGTGAAGAAGATCGGAAAGATCACGAAGTACGAGACGACCGACTACGTCGGCGGCGCGAAGATGCTCGATCTCGATCGCGCCTCCGAGGAAGACGACCCCGCGATCCCGATTCCCACCGACGAGGAGCGCGAGCAGACCGGCGAGTTCCAGGCGGTGCCGTCGAGCACCGACGACGCGGTCACGTTCGACCCCGACGCGTCGACGAAGCCCGCGCGCGTTCGCGAGCACGAGCCATCGCGCGCCGACATCGACGCGCTCGACGGCGATCTGCGCAAGGGCGGGGCGTCGTGACCGCCGCGCCGGGCATCGACGCGCAGCTGGCGGCGCTGCACGAGCTGACGGCGGAGCTCCCCGTCGCGAGCACCGAGAGCGGCCTCGTCGAGCGCGCGCTCGACATCATCGGCAAGCTGTTCCCCGGCCGCGCGATCTGCGTTCGCGTCGTCGACGTGCGCACGCGCGATCCCGCGCACACCTACGTTCGCTCGGGCAAGCTCCGCGACGGCGTCGCAGGGGAGGGCATCACGCTCACCGAGGCGGCCCTCGCCCGCGCGCAGCTCAAGAGCGCGGTCGCCGCGAGCGCTCGCTTGCACCTGCGCGATCGGTGGGACTCGCCGTTCACCGGCATGGCCACGGGGTTCGCGCTGCCGCTGGCCGCCGGCGGCGAGCTGTACGGCGTGATCGATCTCGGTTACACGCCCGGCAACGACGCGCGCCTCGCCGACGAGCCGATCGCGTGGCCGCTCGCGATGCACCTCGCGATCGGCCTGCGCGCGATCCGCCTCGCCGACGACGCGCTGGGGCTGCGCGACTACCAGGCGCGCCTGCTCGAGAGCGCGAACGCTCTGATCCTCGGCATCGATCGCGTGTGGCGCATCACCGTGTGCAACCGCGCCATGCTCGAGCTCACCGGCTACTCGCGCGACGAGGTCCTCGGCCGCGACGTGCGCGACTTCATCACGAGCGATCAACGCCAGTACCTCACGAGCGCGTTCGCCGCGGCGCTCGTCGGACAGCATCACGCCGCCGTCACCGTGTCGCTGCCGACGCGCAACAAGGGCGTGGTGCGCACGATGTGGAGCATCGCGCCCGTCGGTCGCGCCGGCGCGGCCTCGGGCCCGATCGAAGCCGTCGTCGCGATCGGCCAGGATCAATCCAAGGTCGACGCGCTCCAGCAGCAGGTCGTGCGCGCCGAGCGCCTCGCGACGCTCGGCGAGCTGGCCGCCGGCGTCGTGCACGAGCTCAACAACCCGCTCACCTCGATCACCGTCTACGCCGAGTACCTCGTGCGCAAGCTCGAGTCGCAAGGTGCCGAGGTCACCGACGTCGAGAAGCTCCGCCGCATCGGCGCGAGCGCGCAGCGCATCCTTCGCTTCTCGCGCGACCTCGTGCAGTACGCGCGCCCGAGCGGCACCGACCTCGAGCCCGTCGACGTCGCCGCCGTCGTGCGCAGCTCCGTCTCGATCTGCGAGCACCTCGTCGAACGCGGCGGCATCGAGCTCGGCGTCGAGGTCGATCCCGAGCTCCCGGTGATCAAGGCGGTCGCGGGGCAGCTCGAGCAGGTGTTCATCAACCTCATCACCAACGCGGTCCACGCGGTCGAGAACGGCGGCAAGGTCACCGTGCGTGCGCGAGTGCACGGTCCCTCCACGATCGAGCTGGAGGTCGCCGACTCCGGCCCCGGCGTGGCCGAGGCGGATCGCGAGCGGATCTTCGAGCCGTTCTTCACGACCAAGCCCGATGGCAAGGGGACCGGCCTGGGATTGCCGATCGTGCGCAACATCATCGACCAGCATCGCGGCGAGATCTCGGTGGGCTCATCGGATCTCGGAGGTGCCGCTTTTCACGTCATCCTGCCGATCGTGTGATCTCGGACTGTCCGTTTGCCGGACAGTATCGCGGAAGAAAGGTTGCGCCCGCGATCCAGTTGCGTACTGTGGCCATAGTCATGAAGCCAGAAGTCCTGCTCGAGCTGCTGGAGGCCGCTGCCGACCAGCTCGGCATCGCCGTCTCCTACGAGCCTCTCCAGACCAGCGTGGTCAACGGGGGGTTGTGCAAGGTGAAGGGCGCCTATCGCGTCATCATCGACAAGCGCGCGACCGCCGAGGAGCGCGTCACGACGCTCGCCACGGCGCTCGCGAGCTTCGATACGTCGGAGCTGGAGCTGCCGCAGAAGGTCCGCGACGTTCTTCGCACGCACGAGGGCACCGGTCCTCGCCGCGTCGCCGCCGCCTGAGCGGTCGCTCGCACGTCGATCCGCGGGCGGTTCGCCGGATCGACCCGGGTGGGTTCTGCCGCTATGCTTGCCACGAGCATGCGCGCGCTTCTCTCGTTCGTTCTCGTCGCTGCCGCCTGCAGCAAGAGCGGCGAGACATCGAAGCAGCTCGACACGAACCGGATCGAGGTCGTCGACAACGCGCGCCTGCGCACGGACACCGTCGGAGACGGCAACTTCGCGAGCGAGTCGACGTTCGTCCTCGTCGATGCGAAGAACCCGACGTCGGACGGCGCCTACGTCACGCTCGCCGGTGATCTACTCGGCGACGGCGGCACCAAGGTCGGCACGCTGAAGGCCCAGTCGCTGTGGATCCCGCCGGGCGAGACGCGCACCTTCGCGCTCGTCGACACCGAGCGCGTCCCGCGGCCCGCGACCACGTCGGCGAAGATCGTCGTCACCGGCGCGCTCGTCACGCACGATCCGCCGCGCATGCGCGTCACGGAGCAACACACCTTCGTCGACAACTACACCGAAAAGGACAAGCCGGTCTCGCGCGTCGTCGTGCAGGCAAACCTCGTCAACGACGCGGACCGCATCGGCAAGGTGATCGTCATCGCGGCGTTCCACGGCGCCGACGGACGGCCGATCACGCGGCCGTATCAGGTCCTCGATCTCGATCGGAAGCAGTCCACGCCCGTCCAGTTCGTCGGGCCCGCGGGCTCGACGACCGGAACGATCTTCGTCGGCGACATCGTCTACTAGACGCGGTTCGCGAGGCCGCCGAAGTACGGGTCGTTGGCGACGAGGTCGGTCAGCATCTCGCGAAGCTCGGCTCGCTCGGCCGGCGAGAGATCCGGTGTCGCGGTCGCCTCGACGAGCTGATCGATCGCCTCGCGCGGCGTCAACCGGCCCGCGGCGACCTCCGCCGCCAGGCGATCGATGTCCGCCGTGTCACTTGGCCCGTCGACGCCGCTCGCTCCATCGGGCCCGTCGACTCCGTCGGGCGCATCGACGCCATCGACACCATCGGGTCCATCGATCCCATCGGGTCCGTCAGGTCCCTGGGGCCCACCGGGACCCTTGGGTCCGCCGATTCCACCGGGTCCGCCGATGCCACTCATGACTGCCTCCTGAACATACCAAAGTTGATCGCACGCGCTGATGGCATGGGGCGCCCTTCGACCGCCCCCTCCTGCGGTTGCGAGGTTTCCGTGACAAAGTCGAGCCATGCATTTCGCTCGGATCGCCCTCGCCGCCGTGGCGCTGGCGGGGTGTGGTGGTTCTCGGTCGGCGACTCCGACCTCTCCCGACGCCGTCGCGCCCGCGTTCCCCGCCACGCGCTGGGTCCCGGCCAGCCCGAGCTACGTGTTCGCGGCGCCGACGTTCGCCGACGCGCAACGCAGCATCCGCGACGCGATCGACGGCCTCGGCATGTTCGTGGGGCTCACGGCCGACGAGGCCGGCGCGGAGCTCGCGGGCGTGCTCGCCGTAAACCCGCTCGACGAGGCCGCCGTCACCTCGATCGGCATCGACGTTCGCGGTGGCATCGTCGCGTTCAGCGAGGATCTCGCGCCGACCTTCGTGGTGAAGGTCAACGCGCCCGACCTCCTGCAGGCGTTTCTCGACAAGCAGCGCGAGCGCGGGATGGTGTCGCGCTCGGTCGTCGTCGACGGCGTCGAGGTGTTCACCGCCGAGATCATCCGCGGTGATCTCGACGTGAGCTGGGCGGTCGCCGACGGCTGGTTGTGGCTGCACTTCACGCCCGACTTCGCGAAGACCGAGGGCACCGCGTGGTTCACGAACAGCCGCACGCCGCAGAGCACGGACTGGGGCCGCGACTGGGCGTGGGCGCAAGCGGCCGCCGCCTCGACGAAGGGCCTGATCGGCTTCATCGATCCGAAGGACGTGCTCGGGCGCTTCGCGGCGGCGGTGCCGCGTGGCCTCGCGTGCGTGCGCCTCCTCGATCCGATCCAGCGCGTCGGGGTCGCCGTCGAGGTCGACACCGGCGGCACCGCGAAGGGCAAGGTCAGCTTCGACCTCGGCGCGGCGGCAACAGACGTGGCCGGCGCGACGCTTCCGGTCCCCGAGGGCTTCGCGAGCGCCGCCGCGAATTCGCCGATCGTCGCGCAGTGGAACCTCGACCTCGTCGCGCTCAACGCGTGGCTCGCGCCGTGCCTCACGGCGATCGAGGAGCGCGTCGATAGCCAGCGGATCGCCGAGCGCTACGGCATCCGCGCGGGGCGAGCGATCGTCCAGCGCGTCGACCTCGACGACAAGTCGGGTGCTGGGGTGGTCTCGCTCGACCTCGTGCACCGCCGCTTCCTCGCGCAACAGCTCGACGAGATTCCGATGCGCTCGACGCTGGAGCGCGAGAAGAGGTTCGGCCCCATCGCCGGGCACACGATCGCGATCCCGCTGATGTTCACGGTCGACTACGTGCTCGATGACAAGATGGCATTCGTCGCGATGGGCGATGGCCTGCTCGCGAAGGTCATCGGCAACGGCGCCACGGCTCCCGGCCCGATCGCATCGCTCGACATGTTCCCGCCGATGCTCACCCTCGAGACGTGGCAGGGCCTACTCGAGCTCGCCGACCTTCCGACGTCGCTCGCCGATCGCCTGCTGCGCTGGCGGGAGGGCCACATCTCGATCGCGATCGACGGATCGTCGCTCGTGCTGGCAGCGAGCGGCACGCGCCGGTGACAGCCTCCAAATCGTGGTAAACCCGCGCCGTGCCTGACAGTGCGCCGGTCATTCGGCTTCGTGACGTGACCAAGAGTTACGGCACGGGAACGGGCAAGACCCAAGTCCTCCGCGGCGTCAGCCTCGATGTCCAGAAGGGCGAGCTGCTCGCGCTCGTCGGGCAGTCGGGGTCCGGGAAGTCGACGCTGCTCAACATCATCGGCGGGCTCGACACGCCCGACGCGGGCGAGGTCGAGGTGCTCGGCATCGACACGCTCAAGGCCGGCGACGCGCGGCGCGCGAACCTGCGCAACAAGTCCATCGGCTTCGTGTTCCAGGCGTTCAACCTGCTCGATCACCTGACCTGCCTCGGGAACGTCATCATCCCGGCCGCGTTCGCGCACAGCAAGAAGAAGGAAGTCGAGGAGCGCGGTCGCGAGGTCCTGCGGCGCGTCGGGCTCGCGGACTTCGCGCTGCGCCGGCCGAGCGAGCTGTCGGGTGGTCAGAAGCAGCGCGTGGCGATCGCGCGCGCGCTGTTTGGAAAGCCCGTGCTGCTCCTCTGCGACGAGCCGACGGGCAACCTCGACTCCGAGACCGGCAAAGAGGTCATCGATATTTTTCGCGAGCTGAACGCGAAGGACGAGATCACACTCGTCATCGTCACGCACGAGCGTCGCGTGTCGAGCGTCGCGAAGCGAGTGATCGCGATGAAGGATGGCCAGATCGTCGAGACGAGTGAAGAAGAGCTGCAGGCCAAGGAGGTCGGTCCCGCATGATGCCCGTCCGGAGCCTCGCTCGCATGGTGCTGTCGAACACCCTGCGCAGCCCGCGTCACTTCATCCTGTCCGCGTTCGGCATCGTCATCGGCATCGGCGCGTTCGTGCTGTTCCTCGCGCTCACGCAGAAGGCCGGCGAGGTGCTCGAGAAGGTGTTCCCGGTCGACGAGGTCGAGGTCGTCGCGCCGACGGTCGCCGTCGGTCCGCTCGACGCGACCGCGCGCCTCGACAAGGCCACCGTCGACAAGATCCTCGCGCGGCCCGAGGTCGCGTCGGCGATCCCGCGCATGAACATCGCGTTCCCGGCGTCGGGCCGCGGTGACTTCGAGGGCAAGGAGTTCCGCCTCGAGCTCGCCGGCTTCGTCGACGGCGTCGACTCCGCGTTCGTCCACGACGACCCGCGCACCACGGATCTGTTCCGCGACTGGGACTCGGTCAAGGACGACCCGAACCGCATCGCGTGCATTCCATCGCCCGTCGATCCGGCGGATCCGATCCGCTCCTCGCCCGGCGTTCCGTCGAAGAACCGCAAGAACCTGTCGTCGGGCTGGGACACGTACGGACGCGGCGGGACCGGCCCCGACAAGAACGTGCCCCCTGGAACGCCGCCGCCCGTTCCCGCGGAGTTCCCGATGCCGCCGGCCGGCACGCCCCTGGGAACGCCACCGGCACCACCGCCGCCGCCGCCTCCCACGACCGCGCCGGACGGTGCCGGATCTGCCGCCGGATCCGCGTCGGCACCCGCCTCGTCGAGTGGCGCTGGATCGGCTGCCAGCTCGGGAGCCGGCGCTGGCTCCGACGTGACGCCACCATGCCCCGACGAGTCGAGCTTCACGCAGCTCTCGTCCGAGGAGCTCGCGCGGTTCAACGCGTACAAGAACCCGTGCCCGAATCCCGATCGCTACTACTGCGATGACGTCGAGAAGGTGTGCAAGCACCGCGTGCCCGTCGTGCTCTCGCCGACGGTCGTCGAGCTGTACAACACGCGCTTCGCGAAGTCGCACGGCATGCCGGTCGCGAACCAGGACCTCGTGAAGTTCCTGATCGAGTCGCGCGGCCTGTCGGCGATGCGCTTCTCCGTCGGTCTCAACAACACGGTGATCGCCGGCGGCGGCCGTGTCTCGCGCAAGAAGATGCGTCGCGTCGAAGCGATGATCGTCGGCGTGTCGACGCGCGCGATGCAGCTCGGCATCACGATGCCGATCGAATACATCGAGCGGTGGAACCGCGAGTACATGGGCGATGACGCGGCGACGGCGTTCTCGTCGATCATCGTCAAGGTGAAGGACCGAAACCAGATCGCGCCGTTCGCGCAGTGGATCAAGGATTCGCTCGATCTGCGCCTCGAGGACTCGAAGGGCGAGCAGTTCGCGACGGTGATCTTCGTGATCCGTCTGTTGTTCCTGATCATCTCGATCGCGATCCTCGTCGTGGCGGTGATCAACATCGGCCACAACTTCTTCGTGCAGGTCACGGAGCGACGGCGCGAGATCGGCATCATGCGGGCGGTCGGCGCGACCGAGACCGACGTGATGCTGATCGTCCTCGGAGAGGCCGCGATGGTCGGCATCGTCGGCGGGATCCTCGGGACCCTCCTCGCCATCGGGATCGGCGAGGGCTGGAACGCGATCGCGGCGACCAAGGTGCCCAAGTTCCCCTTCAAGCCGACCTCGTGGTTCGACTTCAAGACGTGGATCTGGGCGGGCGGCCTCGGATTTTCGACGCTGTTCTGCATCCTCGGCGGCTACTTGCCGGCGCGGCGCGCGGCCAAGATGGAGCCGGCGCAGGCGCTCGCGCAGCAGTAACGATCGTTCGCTCGACTACACGCGACGGCGGCTACCTGGGTGCTCGACACGCAGCGCTCGCTACGTGTGCCTACATGAGACGGCTTGACCGCTATTCAAACATCGCGGCTGCTAGTGGTTTTCCTTTGAGTTCGCGAGATCTTCGCGGTAGGACCACCGGCCACGGGGGTAGTACACTGCTTGTGGCCCAAGGAAGCGAATTCGGATAGGGTCCCACCTCATAACGCCGGCCACGTTCCGGTCGTGACGCAACGAGAACAACGCGTGAAGAAGCCGGCGCCTTTCGGCAAGTATTACCTGCTCGAGCGGATCAACGTCGGCGGCATGGCCGAGGTGTTCCGAGCGAAGGCGTTCGGCGTCGAAGGCTTCGAGCGTCTCGTCGCGGTCAAACGCATCCTTCCAAACATCGCGGAGGACAAAGAGTTCATCCGCATGTTCATCGAGGAGGCGAAGCTCGCGGTTCAGCTGAACCACGCGAACATCGCGCAGATCTTCGACCTCGGTGTCGTCGACGGCAGCTACTACATCGCACTCGAGCACGTCCACGGTCGTGACCTGCGCGGCATCTTCGATCGCTGTCGTTCGGCGGGCGAAGCGATGCCCGTCGCGCAGGCGTGCTTCGTCGTGATGAAGGTCTGCGAGGGCCTCGACTACGCGCACAACAAGCGCGACCAGGCGGGCCGCGAGCTGTCGCTCGTGCATCGCGATGTCTCGCCGCAGAACGTGCTCGTCTCGTTCGAGGGCGAGGTGAAGCTGATCGATTTCGGCATCGCGAAGGCGGCCGGAAAAGGCTCGAAGACGCAGGCCGGCATCCTGAAGGGCAAGTTCGGCTACATGAGCCCGGAGCAGGTCCGCGGCCTGCCGATCGATCGCCGCAGCGACGTGTTCTCGTGCGGCATCGTGCTCTACGAGCTGCTCACCGGCGAGCGCCTGTTCGTCGGCGAGAGCGACTTCTCGACGCTCGAGAAGGTTCGCAACGTCGAGATCCTTCCGCCGTCCACGTACAACCGCAAGATCCCCGACGAGCTCGAGCGCATCGTGCTCAAGGCGCTCGCGAAGGACACCGAGGATCGCTATCAGAACGCGATCGATCTCCACGACGAGCTGCAAGCGTTCGTCTACACCGCCGGCGAGTTCTACTCGCGCAAGGATCTCGCGGGGTGGATGAAGAAGACGTTCGGCAAGGAGATCGAGGACGAGACGGCGAAGCTCGAGAGCTACCGCCAGCTCAAGCCGCCTCCGGTGATGGACGCGCCCGCGCCCGCGCCGTCGGTGCCGCGCACGAACACGGGACCGCGCGCGACCGCCGGAATGGCGGCGGCGGTTCCACCGCCGGCTCCTCACGGCTCGGCGAAGAGCCGCTCGACCGGCCAGATGGCCGCCGTCGGCGTCGGCACCAAGCCGCCACCGCCACCGGACCGTCGCTCGGGCGACATGCCTCGCCTCAACGCGACGGCGGACCGCGAAGACTCGGGCCTCGCGTGGGATGACGACGAGCTCGAGACGCAGATCTACGACAACCCCGAGGACGACCCGAAGAATCAGGTGGCGAACCAGGCCGCGCGCATCGGCGGCGGCGTGGGCAAGCAGGGCTCGAAGCCGCTGCCGCTCGTCGCCGCGCCGACGCCCGATCCGGGCTCCCTGCCGTCGGCAGCGATGACGATGCGCGGTGTCCCCGCGGCGCCGTCGCTCGTCGGCGCGAACGCGTCGGTGTCCTCCACGGTGACCAACGGAACACCGGATCTGTCCTCGCTCGTCTCGACGGCGAAGGGCTGGGAGGGCGGACCGCCGCCTGGCGCTCATGGCGCGTCGGCCGCATCGGCGGCATCGACGATGAACGGCATGGGCCTCGGCTCGAACGGCACGCCGAACTTCGCGACCGGATCGCACAAGACGCCGGTCCCGCTGCCGCCGACGGGCGCGCAGCAGCCGCTGTTCGAGAGCCAGCGCGAGTCCGCGCCGATCGCACGTGCCTCGCAATCCGACGTGTTCGATCCGCTCGCCACGTTCGGCTCGTCGGTCGCGCGTCGCAACGACAAGAAGAAGACCGTGATGCTGCTCGCGGTCGGCGGCGCCGTCGTCGCGGCGGTCGTCGTCGTGATCATCATCGCGATGTCGGGCAAGAAGGACACGACGGCGACGGTGGCAAAGACCGATCCGACGACGTCGCCGGCGCCCACGGTCGCGCCGACCACGCCGCCCACCCAGGTCGGCGATCAGAACACGGGCTTCGACCTGTACGTCACGCCGCGCGAGGTCTCGAGCTGGAAGCTCGACGGCGAGGCGCGCACGGATCGCCTCCCGTCGCGCATCCGCGGCATCGCGCCGGGCGCGCACACGGTGCAGATCGATCCGCCGCCGGGCTTCATGAGCGAGAACCAGCAGGTGATCGTCGAGGCCGGCAAGGCGCCCAAGGTCACCATCTCGCTCTCCCCGATCCAGGGCATCCACGGCGTGTTCGAGTCGAACCCGCCGGGCGCGAAGGTCTCGCTGATCGTCGACGGCAAGCGCCAGGAGCTCGGCCTGTCGCCGCAGACCGCACCGCTCGATCCGCGCATGTCGTATCAGGTGCTGTTCGAGAAGCAGGGCTACGTGTCGGTCAACAAGCCGATCGTGTTCACGGGCCAGCTCGAGGAGAAGGTGAACGTCCCGCTCGAGAAGGCAGGCGGCACGACGGTCGCGGTCGCACCCGAGGTGAAGCAGCCCGAGGTGAAGCAGCCCGAGGTCAAGAAGCAGCCCGAGGTCAAGAAGCAGCCCGAGACGAAGACGGGGCCGGTCACGTCGATCAAGACCTCCGGCGAGCCGAAGAAGCAGCCCGACAAGACGCCCGAGGTGAAGACCGACGTGAAGCCCGACGAGAAGGTCGGCAACGACACGCCCAAGGTCGCGGCGAAGGCGCAGGGCACGCTGATGCTCGGCTCGAAGCCGTCGTGCGACATCTACATCGATGGCACCAACACGGGCCTGCACACGCCGCAGCGCGAGATCAAGCTGTCGGCCGGCAAGCACCGCATCACGCTGATGAACAACGAGTTCGGGATCCGCGAGACCTTCACCGTCGACATCAAGGCCGATCAGGCGACGAAGGAGATCAAGGACTACTCGGACCGTCTTCCGAAGTAGCCGAAGTCGGAACCGCGATCACGTCGCGTCCACCGGTCGCCAGATCGGTGAGGTCGAAGGTCGTGCCGAGCTGCGGACCGAGCAGGATGTAGAACGTCGCCGGAATTGCCGGGCGCTTCTCGTTCCACTCGCGCTCGAAGGCACGGCGGCTGTCGAGGAGCTCGGCCGCGATGTCGTCGGCGTTGTCCTGCGTCAGCTCGCCGAGCTTCTTGAGCAGGGACTCGCGTGCCTGTTTGTCCTCGGTGATGAGGATCAGCTCGCGCAGCTTCTCGATCGCGCGCTGTTGCTGGCCGAAGCGAGTCTGCAGGACCGCGGCCTGAAGGCCGGCGTCGGCCGGGGCGTTCGGCTTGCGCGCGGCGGACTCGAGGAGGAGCGCGCCCTTCTCGTCCCAGTCACGGCGCTGCGCGGGGTCGTCGGTCTTGAGGTCGACGATGTAGATCTGCCCGGCGAGGTTCGGGTACCGGAACATGTCGGGGAACTGGACGCTCGCCCGTTCGAGCAGCGCGATCGCTCGCAGGTGGATGCTGTTGTCGACGCCACGGTGCGCAGCGGTCATCGCGATCGGCCCGACGTCGTAGTTGCGACGGAACGTCGGATCGAGCGCGGCGATCGCCTCGGACAGCTCGGCGATCGCCGGCCCTTCGTGGTCTGGGCCTCCGAAGTAGCCCAGCATTCGCGCGTAGAGAATGTCGGCGAACAGCTCGCGATAGCCCAGCGAGACGAACGGCGCGGCGCCGGGGGAGGGCGAGTACGGCCGTGCGATGGCGTCCTCTCCGCGCTCGCCGGCGGCGACGACCCGCGCGAGGCGCGCGGTGCCGAAGCCGGCGAGCGCGACGAGCACGACGATCGAGCGACGCATGTCTTGCGTTCATGATGACCGAGACGCAAAAAAAAACGCCACCCGAAGGCGGCGTTTGTTCGATCCGGCCGGGACGATTAGTCCGAGTTCGGCGGCGGCTCGGTGAGGGTCGTCGACGCGTTGCCGCCCGCGGAGGAGCCGATCAGACCGTAGGTGATCGGCGTGCCGTCGCAGTCGAGGTCGCCTTCGCCGGTGGCGACGAAGTTTGCGCCGCTGTTGCTGTGCGTGTACGAGTACTGGAAGAGGTGGGCCTCGTCGACCTGGAAGTCGAGCGCGCGCCAACCGTCCGTGGTCCAGTTCGCGGCGGACATCGGGCACTTCTTGCCCGCACCGTCGCAGCACTTCGCGGTGGGCGTGAGGTCTTCGTCTAGCGTCGAGTAGGTCGCGTTGGTGTTGAACAGCACCTTGCTGTTCTTCGCGATCTTGTTGAGCTGGAGTGATGCCTCGGTCTTCTTCGACTTCTTCATGTAGTCCATGAAGGCCGGGATCGCGACCGCTGCGAGAATGCCGATGATCGCGACGACGATCATCAGCTCGATGAGTGTGAAGCCGCGCTTTTTGAGTCTGCTAATCATGTTTCAGTTGTCCCCCTTGGAAGTGCAGCGTAGATGAGCAACGCGTATGCCACGAGTTTTCGGGCTAACTAGCGAGACCCTCGCCGCATGCGCTCGAACCGAGTGACGGAATACGGCACCCCCTGGGTCAATTCGCGTAACTACCCGATGACTAACCCAGTTAGCTGGGGTCCTCATCATCGCCACCTTTGTCGAAGCCGAGCTTCTCGAGGCGGTATCGAAGGGAGCGAAAGCTGATCCCGAGTAACGTCGCGGCGCGCTTGCGAATGCCGTGGGTCTGCGCGAGGGCGCGTTCGACCCACATGCGTTCGTAGTCGCTGAGCAGTCGGTCGAGATCGACACCCTCGGCGGGGAACTCGCTCGGTAGCTCGGGGCTCTTGGTGGCACGAACCTCGGGGAGGTCGCTCACGTCGATTGTGGTGCTCGGCGCGAGGGCGACCGCGCGTTCGATCATGTTCTCGAGCTCGCGCACGTTGCCCGGAAAGTCGTAGGTCTCGAGCTTGCGCATCGCGGCCGGCGAGAGCTGCATCGTTCGGCCGTGCTCGTTACTGAGGGTGCGGACAAAGTGCTCGGCGAGGAGCGGGATGTCCTCGGGACGGTGACGCAGCGGCGGGATCCAGACCTCGATGACGTTGAGGCGATAATAGAGGTCCGCGCGAAAGGCGCCGCGCGCGACCTCCGCTTCGAGATCGCGGTTCGTCGCAGCGACGACACGGACGTCGACCTCTTCCTCTTCCGTCGCGCCGACCGGTTTCACCATGCGTTCCTGGAGGACACGCAGCAGCTTCACCTGGAGGTTCAACGAGAGCTCGCCGATCTCGTCGAGGAACAACGTGCCGCCTTTCGCCTCCTGGAACAGGCCGCGCTTGTCGGCGATCGCACCGGTGAACGCGCCCTTCTTGTGGCCGAACAGCTCGGACTCCATCAGCTCGTCGGGGATCGCGCCGCAGTTCACGGCGACGAACGGGGCGGACGCGCGCGCTCCCTCCGTGTGGAGGGCGCGGGCGACCAGCTCCTTGCCGGTGCCGCTCTCGCCTGTGATGAGGACACTCGTGCGGGCCGAGTGGATCTTGCCGATCAGTTCGAACACCTTCTGCATCGCGCGGCTCTTGCCGAGCATGCGTGCGAGTCGATAGCGACCTGCGACCTGATCGCGCAGCGCGAGGTTCGCGGCGACGAGGGCGCGCTTTTCGAGCGCGCGGTCGATCACGGCGTTGATCTCGTCGACCTGGAACGGCTTGGTAAGGTAGTCGTATGCGCCCTGCTTCATCGCGGCGAGCGCGGTCTCCTTCGTCGCGTAGGCGGTGACGAGGATGACCTCGGGCGGGCGCTCGTTGTCGGGCAGCGAGCGCATCGCGTTGAGCACTCCGATCCCATCCATGTCCGGCATGCGAAGGTCGGTGATCACGACGTCGAACGCGGTCTCCTTCGCGCGGGTGATGGCCTCGAGGCCGTTGATCGCGACCGTGACATCGTGACCGGCCCGGCGCAGGCAGATCGCGAGGAACTCTCGCATCGAGAGCTCGTCATCGACGACCAGGATGCGCGCCACGTGGCCACTATGGCACACCGCTCGCGCGGATACGTCGCTATCATCCGCCGCAGTGGGCCGAGCGCGAACACTCCTCGTCGACCGCGGAGGCGCTCTGGCGATCGCGACGCTGGTGCTCTACGTCGTCATCGCGCCGGACCACATCGTGAACGGCGAGAACGCCGACTTCGTGGCGACCGGATCGCTCGGCGGCATTCCGCACCCGTCGGGCTATCCGCTCTACTCGATGTGGCTGCGCGCGTGGAGCGTGCTGCCGCTACCACCGGCACACGCCTTCGCGATCGCGACCGCGATGCTCTCGCCATTGCTCGTGCTTTCGCTGCACGCCGCGTGTCGCGCGTGGGGAGCGCGGCCGGCCGTTGCGACCGCCGCTGTCGCGATGTTCGTGACCGGGCCGATCGTGCTGCGCATCCATACCGAGGTCGAGGTGTTCGCGCTCAACGGAGTCGTGACCGCGTGCATCGTCTGGCTCGCGGCGGAGCGGGGCCCGGTGACCGGTCAGCGTCGTGTTGCCGCGCTGTGTCTCGTCGCCGGGCTGGGGCTCGCGAACCACCTCACCTGCGTGCTGCTCGCGCCGGTCGGGATCCTCGGCGTGGCGCGCGGCATCCGCGAGAGCACCAGGCGGGGCCGTGCGATCGCGTTGGGAGCAGTCGCGCTCGTCGCCGGGCTGCTTCCGTATCTGTATCTATATGTAGCGCCGTCGACGTCGGTGTCGTGGGGCGAGGTGACGAGCATCGGTGACCTCGCCCGTCACGCGCTGCGCTTCGACTACGGTGCGTTCCAGTTCGCGGCCAAGGGCGAGGAGCTCTACCCGCTCGCGAACGCCGGCGCGCTCGCGTCGACCACGCTGCGCGCGTACCTGTTCGTACCGAGTGCACTGGGCGGCATCGCGGTCGGTCTCGCGCTTCTCGGACGGCAGCGGGGGGATACGCGTGCGGGCTGGTGGATGCTCGTCGCGACGTGGGTGCTCGCGGGTCCACTGCTCGTGCTGCGCTTCAACATGGCGCCGGAGGGGATCGATCGCTACGTGGTCGAGAGGTTTCATCTGCAGTCGTTGACCCTGTTCGCCGTCTTCGTGGCTGCCGGCATCGATCGCGCACTCGACTACTGGAAGGGCCCGACGCCCAGGCTCGTCGGGGGCGCGCTCGCGGCGACCGCGTTCGTCGTCGGCGCGGCATTGTCACTGCCGGATCTGTCGCGCAAGCACTCGCCGGCGGTGGAGCAGGGGCTGCGCAACCTGCTCGCGACGATGCCGCCGGCGGCGATCGTGATCGGTACGCCCGACGATCTGCACTTCGGAATGGGCTACCTGCAGTCGGTCCTCGGCATCCGCCTCGATGTCACGATCATCTCGACCTCGCAGCTCGGCTTGCCGTACTACCGCGATCGGTTGAAAGCACGCACGGGGTTCGTCGTCGAGAAGCCGGGTCCCGGCGAGACCGTGACCGCGAACATCGCGAAGCAAGCGTTGGCCACGGGGCGTCCCGTGTTCATCGACACGTTTCAGGCGAACATCGCGGGCGCGTTCCCGATCTATCCGTACGGGATCTTGTTCCGCGTGCTGCCCCTCGGCTCGACGGTTCCGTCGCTCGACGAGATGTTCGAGATCAACCGTGACGTGTTCGCGCGGTATCGCTTCGGGTACGCATTCCCGGGTCCGAACGACTTCCACGCGACGCGCTGGCACGAGCTCTACGCACGCGTGTGGGCATCGATGAGCGCAGGGCTCGCGCAGGCGGGACGGGCGGAAGATGCCGCGTTCGCTCGCTCGCTCGCCCTCGAGCTCGCACCGCGCGCGGAGTAGTCAGCGGGTCCGCGTGCAGGTGCGGCCGCTCGCGCACGTGTAGCCCGCGTAGCGCGCGAGCGGATCGCGCCGAAGGATCCAGTGGTTCGTGCGCAGCGCACGCAGTGACGCCTTGACCTCGTCGAGCGTCGCCCGCTGCGCTCGATCGAGCGGGAGCGGCGTGTGCTCGTCGGGATCCGTCGCGAGCGCGAAGGCGAACGCTTGGTCGGTTTGTGGGACGTAGACGACCTTCGTCGTGCCGCGCACGTAGCCCATGCACTTGCCCTCGTAGAAGCAGCCGAACGGGAGCACGCGATCGCCGAGCGGGCGGAGCACGCTCCGTCCAGGTGTGAGCGCGAGGACCTCGGGGACCAGGTCGACATGCACGAGGTCGAGGATCGTCGGTGTCACGTCGACGAGCGAAGCGGCCGTGTGGACCTTCCTCGGCGCGATGCCGGGCCCGGCGACGACGAACGGAACGCGCAGGCCCTCCTCGAAGAAGTTGGACGCGTGCTGCCGCACGCCGCGCTTTCCGAATCCCTCGCCGTGATCGCCGACGACGATCACGTAGGTCGAGTCCGCGATGCCACGCCGCGAGAGCTCCGAGAGGAGCGAACCCAGGAGCACGTCGCTCTCCTCCACCAGGCGCTGATACTTCTCCTCGTCGGTGGTCGCGGGACGACCCGTCGCGCGCGCTCGCGCGAGGGTGTCGTCGGGCAGCTCGTACGGATGATGCGTCATCGAGGTCAACACGGTCGCGAAGAACGGTTTCCCGGGAGCTTCGTCGAGCCAGTGTGCGAACGGCTCGGCGAGCTTTCGGTCATCGCCGCCGAGGTAGCCGAGCTGCTCGCCGAGGAGCTCGCCGCCGACGAAGTGGTCGAACCCGAAGCGGTTGACGAGGCGGGGGCGATCTTCGAACGAGCCCACCGCACTCTGGAAGAACCCGGTGCGCCAGCCCGCAGCCGCGAGGATGCGCGGGAGGCACTGCGCCTCGAAGTTGTCCGAGACCTCGAACACCACCGCCTGCATCAGCGGCAGCCGGCCGCACAGCATCGACCAGAGTGACTTGGTCGTGTACGGGAGGACGGCGCGGGCAGAGGTCAGATCGATGCCGCGCGCTGCGAGCGCCGCCAGGTTCGGCATGTGCACCGGTGCGTCCGCCGTCTCGAGCGTGGTTCCCTCGCGGCGCGTGGACTCGAGGACGACGAGCAAGATGTTCGGCTTCTCCGTCATCGCGGCGAGCTTCTCGATCTGCGCACGTTCGACGATCTCGGTGCGCGTGAAGCCCGTGAACGTGCCGCTTTCCGCCCAGTCATCGCCGCTCGCGAGGCCGAGGTACGTGCCGACCACGGCGTTCGCGTGAAGTCGCTCGATCGCGTAGTCGTTCGGCAACGGCAGGACGAGCCACAGGGCCCCGGTGACGAGCGCGACCGTCGCGCCCGCGCGAGCCCGCTGCGCGCTGCGACTCCGATGGTCCGCGTCTCGCCCAGCGCGGCGCAGCACGATGCTCGCGGCGATCGGGCTCCCGACCGCGAGCGCGAGCAGTACGATCGTCCCGGCGCCGGCGAACCGCGAGTGCGACACGATCGCCCCGACGTCACCGAACCGCGACAGGCCGAGCGAGAGGATCGGCCACGTCAGCTGCTCCCCACTGATCGAGAGGTAGCACGCATTGATGATGGCGATCGTCGACACCAGGATCGCGATCGGGATCGTGGCAAGCCACAGCCGGCGCGACGCGCGCTCGGCGACCGCGAGGACGGCGAGCAAGGCGAACAGGAACGCTGCATCCACGAAACTCGCGGCGACGGCACGCGTCGGAGCGAAGCCGACATCGTCGAGGCGAGAGATCGCGACGGTCTTCGCGATCATGGTGGCGACGAGCGAGAGCGCGAGCAGGTAGCTCGTCGGCGATGCCAGGAGGTAGACCCACGCCCATCGCGTCGGGAGCCACACGCGCCACCGGGCGCGACCTTCCTGCATCGCGCTCAGCATAGCAGTACGGGCTATGATCCCGGCGGTGTCCGACTTGTTGGAGAGGCTACGCCGCGAGCCAGGCCGGCTCTGGCTCGGCCTCGCGCTGGTCGCGGCGATCGTGTTGTACGCACCGACGCTCGGTTACGACCTCGTGAACCTCGACGACATGTGGCTCGTCAGAGACAACCCGATCCTGCATCGACTCGACGCGAACACGCTGCACACCGTGATGTTCGATCTCGACACGAACACGCGGTTCCTCCTCGGCGCCGAGTACCTACCGGTCCGTGATCTCTCGATCGCGGTGGACTGGGCGATCTGGGGCGACGCGTATGGCGGCTTCCACGCGACCTCGCTCCTGCTCTATCTCGTCGCGCTGATCATCTGGTATCGCGCGCTCGTCGAGCTCGGTCTGTCGCGCACGCTCGTCGGGCTCGCGATCTTCCTGTGGGCGATCCATCCGACGCACGCGGAGTCCGTCGCGTGGGTCAGCGAGCGCAAGGGGCTCCTCGCGCTCGTGTTCTCCGGCGTCGTGCTGCTCTCCTACGCGCGGATCCGCCGCGGAGGTCACCTCGCGTGGCTCGCGCCCGCGCTGATCTGCACCGTCGCCGCCGTCTGGAGCAAGGCGCCGGCCGCGTTCGCGATCGCCGCGCTCGCACCGATCGAGCTGTTCGCGCCGGCCCCACGGACGTCGTGGCGGCGCTCGCTGTCCGCACTCGGTGCGATCGCCGTCGTCGGCGCCGCAGCGTTCGTGCCGGTCCTCGTCGTCGCATCGCGCATGCAGGTGGTGGGTGGCACGAGCGAGCCGCCGGCGGGATACGTCGCGATGGTGCTTGGCCTGCACGGCCAGTACACGCAGCTCGCGGCCATGATGATGCCGAACAGCCCGTCGTATCCGATCGTGACGGTCGGTCCGTCGTGGATCCAGCTCGTGCTCGGCGCGCTGTCGCTGCTCGCCGCGTTGTTCGCCGCGTGTGCCCCCGCCCGCTGGTGGCCAACCCGTCCCGCCGCCGTTCGCATCGGTGCGTGGATCTGGCTGCTCGGTTGGTTCCCCGCGAGTCGGATCGTGTTCTCGCTCAAGGCCGTGCTCGCGGCCGATCGCTACATCCTGTTCGCCAGCCTCGGCTTCGCGCTCGCGTTGGCGGCCGGCCTCCTCGCGCTCCGCGCGTCACCGCTGCGCAGCGCGCTGATCGCCGTCGTCTGCCTTGCAGCCGGCATACGTACGCTCGATGCCCGCGGGACCTGGCGCGACAGCGACGCGATGTGGACGCGCGCGAGCGAGAGCAACCCGTACGACGGGCTCGCGTGGAGTGCACGCGCGGAGCTGGCCGATGCACGCGGCGACACGGCGGGTGCCGACAAGCTGGTCGAGGAAGGCCTTTCGCACTCGCGAGCGCCGAGGCTCGTGATGCGCGGCGCGCTCGTCGCCCTCTCGCGCGGGGATCGCCCGGCCGGGATCGCCGGCATGCGTGAAGCCGCAGAGCGGGGCGAAGTGCGTGCGATGGCAAACCTCGCGTCCCTGCTGCTGCAGGACGGCAACATCGAGGAAGCACGACGATGGGCCCGCGCGGCAGCGATCGACTCTCCGCTCTACGTCTACGGACATCGCATCCGCGCGAGAATCGCGCTCCAAACGGGCGCGATGGCAGAAGCTGCAGAGGCGCTCGCTGCCGTGCACGCGCTCGAGCCCGCCGATCGCGGGATCGCGTGCGAGCTCGCGCTCGCTCGCGCCGCACTCGGCCATCGCGAGACCGCGGAGCTCGGTCGCTGCGTGTTCGTGCCGTCGCACTCGCGCCGCGCGGTCGCTGCGCTCGCCGGGGCCGCGCATTGACCACACCGCTCGCAGAGCGTCGCTGGATCGGCTGGGCGATCGCCGCGCTCGTCGTCGCCGTCTACCTCCCGACGCTCGCGTTCGGCTTCATTGGCTATGACGATCACTGGTTGTGGAGCGACGACAGCCCGCTGCGCGCGCTCGACGGCGAGACGCTGAAGCACATCTGGCTCGAGCTCGACGCGCGCTCGCGCCATGACATCGGCACCGAGTACTTGCCGGTGCGCGACATGCTCGTCGCGCTCGACATGACCTTCTGGCGCACGAGCGAGCATGGCCCGCACATCACGCAGCTCGGTCTCTACGCGCTCACGGTTGTCGGCCTCGGCAACCTCCTCGTGCGCTTCCACATGCGCCGCGACCTCGCGTGGCTCGCGACCCTGCTATGGGCGCTGCACCCGTTGCACGTCGAATCCGTCGCGTGGCTGTCCGAGCGCAAAGGCATCCTCGCCGGGCTGTTCGTCGTCGCGACGGGGCACGCCTGGGTTCGCTACCGCGCGTCGCTGCGCGCGCGGTGGCTCGTCGTCGCCGCCGCGTGCGCGGTCGCGGGGACATGGAGCAAGGCGCCGGCGATGTTCGCGCCCGCGATCTTCGCGATCTGGGACGTGTTGCTCATCCCGGAGCCACGCCGGCGTCTCCGCACGATCGTCGTCGTGAACGCCGCCGCGATCCTCGCGGCGATCCCCGTGATCATCGTGGCGCTCGGCGGCGGCATCGTCGACGGCGAGTTCTCTCCGCCGCCCGACGGGCGCATCACGGCGTGCGTCGGCGCCCTCGGTCATTACGCGCTCGGGATCCTCGGCGTGCGCGCACCCGCGATCGCGTATCCGATCCAGACCTCGGGCGCCGCCGGCTTCGAGCTCGCCCTTGGCGCCGCGGTCATCGCGGCCACGCTCGCCCTCGCGGCCTGGCGCGGCGAGGGACGTCGCTGGCGGCTCGCGACGCTCGCGTGGGCCGCGCTCGCGTACCTTCCGATCAGCCACCTCGTCACGCGCGTGCATATCGCGGTGGCGGATCGGTACGTGTATCTGTTGCTCCTCGCCCCGTGCATCGGTGCGGCCTGGCTCGCATTGCGACTGCGGGGCATCGTGCGGACGCTCGCGATCGCTGGTCTCGCGCTGGCGCTCGCGCTCGCGACGCTGCGCGCGCAGAAGCCGTGGTCCTCGTCGGAGTCGCTCTACGAACGCGCACTACGCTCGAGCCCGGGTGACTCCGGCGCGGCGCTCAGCCTCGCCGAGCTCCTCTACACGCGCAATGACGCACCGGCGGCGCTCGCTGTCGTCGAGCACGCGCTCCGATCCTCGCCGAGCGATCCGTACCTGATCGGTCGTCGCGCCGAGCTGCTCGAACATCTCGGCCGCGTGCCGGAGGCGCTCGAGGCCGCGCGGCGCGCTGCGGAGAGTGGCCACGCGAGCCTCACGTGGCGCTACGCGCAGCTGCTCGCGCGCCACGGTGACCCTGCGCGAGCGCTCGCCTTCGCCGAGCACGCGGCGCAGCGCAGACCCGAGGTGCCGCAGTACGCGTGGACGCGCATCCAGATCCTCGTCGCGCTCGGCCAACTCGACGACGCGCAGCGGGCTGGCGAAGCGCTCGTGCTCGCGCATCCCGGCTCCGCGAGTCACCTGGTCCTCGCGCGCGTGCTCGATGCGCGCGGCGACCATGGCGCCGCCGAGGCGCAGCGCGCGATCGCGGCCTCGGTCTACGGCGTCATCGAGGTCGGCCGATGAGGCGCACGTTGTTCTCCTTGTCCGCCGGCTGGACAAAGTCCAACGAATTGGAATCAAGTGGTGGAATTGACCACTTTCGGAGCGAGTTGGGGTCGGACCCCATTACAAATCAAAATTGGTGGAATCGACCAGTCCATCGAACGCGCTTCACTGAACGATGGTGCGAGGTGGACGCGTGAGCCAGCGGGTGAAGCTTGTGATCGCGTGCGCGGCATCGGGGCTCGTCGCGATGGTCCTCGTGCTGGTGTCGCCCTTGCGGCACATCAGCGGCGACACGGTGCCGAATCGTGCAGGCGCAGTGGCGTTGCGATGCGCGGGCACCCTCGACCTCGCGCGGATCGAGTGGATCGAGAAGCTCGAGCGGGTGGGGCGAGTGCCGTACTGGGGACAAGTGCACGACGACGCCGTGTACTCCGTGTTCGGCCCCGCGCCCGCTCTCGTCGGTGCGCTCGTGATGCCCGCGCTCGACGAGGGCGATGTGATCGACGATGCGACGATGCGTCGTCGCGAACGGACCGCGTCGGCAGCGCTGCTCGCGCTCTCTGTCGCTCTCGTCATCCTCGCGGCCGCGGCGCGCGTTTCGATCGCGACGAGTGTCGCGACCGGTGCCGTGTGCGCGTGCTCTTTCGCGGGAATGGCAACGATCGGGCAGGGGCTGTGGCAAGCAAGCGTCGCGTTACCGCTGCTCGCGGGTGCCCTTGCATCGCTTGCGTGGGCGCCGCGCTCGAACGCGGCGCGGGTCATCGCACCGGCGCTGCTCGTCGCCGCCGTGCTCGCACGCCCGGCGATCGCGCCGCTCGCCGCCGGGCTCGGACTCGCGTGGTGCGTGCAACGACCGACGAGGAATCACTGGTTGATCGCGAGTGGGCTCGCGATCACGGCGGCCGCGCCGTTCGTCATCTGGCACCTCGTGGCGCTTGGGACCCCGCTGCCGACAGGGCAGCTCGCCGCGAATGCGCACGTGAGCAACGAGGTGTTCGTGCTCTCTCGCGCGCAGATCGGGTTGGGCATGGGCGGCTTGATCGCGAGCCCGGCGCGCGGCCTGTTGTGGTTCGCCCCGATCGTCATCCTCGTCGTCGTGATCGCGCTGCGACGCGGCGATGGGTTCGCGCGCGTCGTCGCCGGCGCGATCGTGCTGCAGGTGCTCGTGTTCGGGCTCTTTCACATGTGGTGGGGCGGCATCTGCTTCGGGCCGCGGTTCCTCGCCGAGGCGGTGTGGGTCGGCGTGTGGCTCGGCACGCGCATCGAGCTCGCGCCTCGCTGGCTCGCGGGTGTCGCTGTTGCCGCGACCGTCGTCGTCGGGCAGATGGGCCTGTGGGGTTGGCGCGCAGAGCAGTGGGAGACACGACGCAACCCGGACATCGATCAGAGCGCGCTGTGGGACTTTCGCGACTCACCGATCCCGGCCATCCTCGTCGAGGACGCCGACGAGCAACTGCTTGCAGTCGACGCGATCGGGACACCGCGCGCTCTGGAATGCCGGGACGGCCGACTGCGTGACGTACAATGAGCGCGATGCGATCGCTGCGCGTCGTGCGCTGGGGAGCCGTCGCGCTCCTCGTCGTCTACGCCGTGATGCACGTCCTCGCGATCTGGACCGAGTCGATCAACTGGGACGAGCTCGCGCTCCTCGCGAGAGCCGAGAAGGCCGCGCGTACCGGCGTACTCGATGGAGGAGGTCGCCCTGGCCTCGCCGTGGTCGTGCTCGAACCGTTCGTCGATGGATGTGATTCGGTCATCGCCGTCGTCCATCGCGCGCGCCTCGTGTGGGCGTTGTTCACGTTCGGCCTCTTTGCCGGTGTGTTCTTCTTCATTCGCGCGGCGGCGCATCGAACGTCTCTCGCGACCGACGACGCGCTGCTGGGCGTCGCCGCATTCATGCTGTTGCCTGTCGTGATGCGCTGGTCGCTCCAGGTGCGCACCGACCAGCCGGCGATCGCTTGCGCGATCTGGGGCGGTGTGGCGTTGCTTGCTTCGCGGCGGCACCTGGCGTTTGCAGTTCTCTCGGGGTTCGCGATCGGCGTTGGCTACCTGTTCTCGCAGAAGGCCATCTACATCGCCGCCGTAGTGCTCCTCGTCGCCGCCGGCGATGTGTTCGCAGATGCCGAGGTGAGGCTACGTCGCGCCGTGCTTCGCCTGGCGGCCCTCGTCGCGGGGGCAGCGATCGCTCTCGCACTGTACCGGTTCGTGGTGGAAGCGGCCTACGTTGCGCCGGCGAGGGTCGTGACCGTCGAGCACGGGCTCGATCTGTTCCGCTGGTATCGGAACATCGTGGGGCTGCGCGTCTATCACGGAATGCTCCCGACACTGTGGCCGCAGATCGCGCTGCTCGTGATGGTGGTGCACGGCTTCTCGCTATCCCGCGGATACGGTGCGAGCTGGCGCGTGTCCGGTATCGCGCTCGGAGTGATCGTCGCCGGCCTCGGTGTCGCGATGTTTCACGCCGCAGCGTTTCCGTACTTCGCGATCACGCTCGGGGTGTTCGTGGCGATCGCGATCGGAATTGGATGGAGCTCCGTTCGCGAGCGGGCTCCTCGCCTCGCGCGCGTTGGCGGCGGTATAGCGCTCCTCGTGCTTGTCGCGCTCGCGGTTCCGTATCGCGCCGAGCTCATTCGTGACACGCAGGCGATCCAGCGCATCACGCTCGCCGCCGCGGACTCGCTGCCGCACGATCTGCGTGGATTTCATCCCGACGGGGCGCTCGTGTGTCGTGGCGATCCATCGCCGCTGCCCGTCTTTCTTCGCGAGAACGTCGAGAAGACGTTCTCGATCAAACATGCCGAGGAGAACAGCACGAAGCTCATCGCCGAGTTCAGATCGCGACCCGTGGCATTCGTCGTGCGCACGCATCGATTCCGTCAGTTCCCTCGGGTGATCCAAGCGTTCTGGTCGGAACACTACGTCCCGTACGCGGGGACGCTCGACCTCGCAGGAGCTCGCATCGGCGGCGAGTCGGGTAACGCGCAAGAGATCGACGTTCTCGTCGCGGGGGCCTATCGTTGGCACCCGCGTGGCCGGGAGCGCATCGCGGTCGAAGGCCGCACGCTCGCGGCAGGCGACATCGTCTCCCTGTCGGCGGGGCGGCATGTGGTGACGACCATCGATCGAGGTAGTGGTGACCTCGTCCTCGCAGTCGACCTTCGGCGCGAGCCTTCCAGCGCTGGGTTCTACGCCGAGGCGCAGCTCGCAGAGATCTCCGGCACGCGGAGCAACTGGTGGTGAAGCGCACGTGGCCATGGTTGGTCCTCGCCGCTGTCTCGATATGGCTGGCGATCGATCTGATCTCTCGACTCCGCGCGATCTCCACGTTCACCACCGACGACGCGTACATCACGATGCGCTACGGCGATCATCTCGCGAGCGGCTACGGCATCGTCTGGAACCCGGGGGAGAGTCCCGCCGTCGAGGGGTATTCGAACTTCCTCTACGTCCTGATCTCTGCCGCGACGCTCGCTGTCGGAGGCGATCCGACGGTCGTGTTCGACGTTCTCGGCATCGCGGCGGTGTTCGCGAGCTGTGCGCTCGCGTGGTGGATCGCGCGCGCGTGGACGGGCCCGCTGGCCGCGATCGCGCCGGCGATCGTGCTCACGTCGTACATCGGAACGGTGCTCTGGGCCTCGAGCGGTCTCGAAACGAGCGTGTACCAGTGTCTCGCGCTCGCGGCCGTCGCGCTGTTCGTTCATTCGTATCGTCCGCCGCCCGATCGAACGTTATCGCTTCGGCGTCTGGTTGCATCGGGCTCGATCTCGTTCCTCGTCGCGATCACCCGGCCCGAAGGACCACTCGTGGGAATCGCGATCGGCATCGTTCTCGCGGGAAGCCTCGTCGTGCGCCGCGAGATTGCGTTGCGCGAGCGCGTTCGGCTGCTGGTCGCGTTCGCAGCGCCCTTCGTCGTCCCGTACGTCATCTACTTCGTGTGGCGCCTCGTGCACTTCGAGGCGTTGCTGCCGAACAGCGTCGCGTGCAAGAGCTTGTTCGCCCAGGGCTCGCGTCTGGTGATCGAGGGCTTCCACACGCTCGCATTGCCGTACCTCGTGATCGCGCTGCTTCGCCGCCCGCGCGAGGTGGATGCGCGCACGATGGTGCTGTTCCTCGTTCCTCTCGGGTACTCGATCATCCTGCGCGACGTCGATCCGATCAT
This sequence comes from uncultured Kofleriaceae bacterium, assembly GCA_964617845.1. GTDB lineage: Bacteria > Myxococcota_A > Polyangia > Haliangiales > Haliangiaceae > JABFXX01. Next base: position 267,111 of record CAZUAR010000006.1, read on the forward strand.
CAGCTACTACAATCGGCACGCGCTCGCCGCGTGGGCCTTTCTCGTCATTGCCGCCGTCGTCGCACTCGCGCGGCTCTCCTCACTCGTGCCGCGTATTCCACCGCTGATCGGCGAGCTGGCGATCGTGGCGTTGACGATCGGGTGGACTGCGTCGATGCGCGCCGAGCAACGCGCGAGCCTCGAACAGTTCGCCGCAAGCTACGAGGTGCGGGCGAGAGACCGGCTCGCCGTCGGCGGGTGGTTGTGGGCCAACCTCGGCGCGAATGAATCGTACGTCGTCGGTGACTGCGGACTGATCCCGTATGTCGCGCACGGAAACGCGATCGACGTGTACTGCCTCAACAATCGCGCCATGACTCACGGTGTCGACACCCCGCGGGAGATCGCCGACTACGTCTATGGTGCCGTGCCCGCGGTGCTCGTCGTCCACAGCTATGCGGGAGCTCGCCTGAAGCCGCAGATGGACTACGGCGTGTTCCCCACGCTGGTTGCCGATCCACGCTTCGCTGACTATGCGTTCGTCACGCATTTCGGGACGCCTGGCAGTGCGGCTCACTACTGGATCTATCGCCGCCGGTGAATCAGCGAGCGCCTCGACCGAACAGGACCGCCGGCACCGTCCTCGCCAAGATCGAAAGATCGAGACGCAACGACCAGTCGTCAACGTATTGCTGATCGAGGCGCATCCACTCCTCGAAGTCGACGTTGCTGCGTCCGCTGACCTGCCACAACCCGGTGATGCCTGGCTTCATCGACAGTCTCTTGCGATGCCAGCCGCGAATGCCTTGCTGCTCCTCGATCGGCAGCGGTCGCGGGCCGACGAGGCTCATCGCGCCGAGCAGCACGTTCACGAGCTGAGGAAGCTCGTCGATGCTCGTCCTCCGCAGAAGCGACCCGAGCCACGTGACGCGCGGATCGCGAGCGACCTTGAACACGGGTCCTGTCATCTCGTTCTGATCGGCGATCTCGGACTTGCGTGCTTCGGCGTCCTTCACCATCGTGCGGAACTTCAGCATGCGAAACGTGCGACCGAACAGTCCGGCGCGCGGCTGCGAAAAGAAGATCGGACGTCCCATCGTCACGAGGATCGCGAGCGACACGACGAGGAACAGTGGCGCGAGTAGCAGCAGCCCGACGAGCGAAGCGATCCAGTCGAATGCGTGCTTGAGCGCGAGGCGTTCGGGCGGCTTCGGTGCGGCATCGAACGAGATGAACGGTCGGCCATAGACGTCGAGGACGACGGGCCTCGCGAGCGCGTGCTGCTCCAGCTCGATGGCAAGCTCTGCGGACACTCCGACGAGCTCGCAAGCTGCAATCGATGTCGCGACGTCGGCCGCCTGATGAAATGGAGGAAAGAACAGGACGCGATCGATCGCCCTCTCGTGCAGCACACGTGGGAGGTCCGCCAGCTCCCCGAGGTGCTCCAGCCCGGCGATCGCGGCTGCCCCGAGCTGTCCCACGACGAGCGGTGGTCTCGGAGCCTCCGCGATCGCTCGCCGAAACGCGGCCAGGTCCGGGGATTCACCGCCGACGATGAGCAGCCGCGTACGCGACTGTCCGGTTCGATGCTGATAGCGCTGCCACATTCCGAGAGCGCTGCGCACCGCATAGAACAACAGTGCGGACGTCGCCAGGAACAGGATGACGAGCGAGCGATTGATCGTGGCCTGTACGAAAAAGCCGATGGTCGATACCGCGAGGAAGCCGAGAATGTGGAGCTTGCCGATGTCTATCGCGAGCGATAGACGGGTCCACTCGCGCTCGAACACGCGATGTAGCCCGAGCAACGCGATGAGCGTGATCCACAGCGGAATGCACAGGTACACGAGGAGCGCGTACTCCTCGAACCGCGGCGGCTCCTTGAGGAGCGTGAGATGGTCGCGAAGCGCGGCATGCAGACCGCCCGCCATGGCCATCGCACCGACGACGAGGATCGCGTCGAGCACGAGGATCAACGCACGCAATGGTCGCGCCCGCGACGGCAGCATGGCTCAGGCTATCAAGATTCGTTCGGCGCGGTCGAGCGCGCCCGGAGTATCGACGTCCTGCCAGAATGCGTCTCCGATGTCGAGCACCCGTGCGCGGCGGCGAGCGGCGAGGAGTCGCACGCCGTCCGATAGAGAACAGTCGCCACGCTGGCGCCGGACCTCGTCGAGTGCGCCGAGGAGGGCAGGGCCGACAGCGAATACGCCACAGTCGATGCAGTCGTAGCTCGCGAGCTCTTTTCCGATGTCGACGATGAAACCGTCCTGGGTGCACACCTTGGTGGCGTCGGGAATGTCGTAGACCTCGCCAATGCGGCGATCGACGCACAAGTGAAGATCGGCGAGCGCCATCTCGGCGCCAGCAGCCAGTCGGGCGACGGAGACGTCGTAGACGTGGTCGGACATCGAGAGCACGAACGGACCGGAGACGTGTCCGCGCGTGGCGAGGACAGAGACACCGTTACTTCGGTCGAACTCCGGGTTGTCGATGAAGCGGACATCGAGACCAACGTCGAACGTCGCAGCTGCTTCGCGAATGCGTTCGGCGAGGAAGCCTACGACGACATGGACTCGCTCGACTCCCCCCGCTTCGAGCGTTCGCAGCGTGCGCTCGAGGAGCGACACGCCGAGCACCGGCTGTAGGGGCTTGGGCAAGGCGGCTTCCGACGCGCGGATGCGCGTACCCTTGCCGGCGGCGAGCACGACAGCCTCGCGGATCATCGAGCCAACCTCGCGCGGAGCACGCGCATCGCGAACTCGGGGTTCCCGAGGACGTATCGCCGGAAGTGTCGCCGCGGGTGCCGGAGGAGCCGCGCCACCCACTCGAGTCCATGATCCGTCATCCACCGCGGTGCGCGTGTCTCGATGCCGGCGCGCCAGCGGAAGAGCGCACCGACGGCGACCACGGTCTTTACACGCAAGCGTGAGAGGTTCTCGATGATCCATCGTTCTTGGATGGGCATTCCGAAACCGACGAGCAGATGCGTCGCACCTGATGCATTGATGCGCTCGATCACGCGACTCGTCTCCTCGCCCGCCTTTGCGAAGTACCCGTGATGCGCGCCCGCCGAGCGATAGCCGACGGTCGTCTTGGCGAGCGCTGCCTGAAATGCTTCCGAGACGCCCTCTTCATCTCCGATCGCAAACACATGCTGACCCGCCTGCGCCGCGGAACGCGCGAAGTCGTCGATCCAATCGGGCGGGGTGAGCCGCTCGGGGAGCTCCAGGCCCAGCGCACGCGCAGCCCACTTCACGCCGAAACCGTCGCAGAACACCACGTCGGCGCTGGCTAGATCAGCGCGAAACGTCGCATCGGCGTGCGCCAGGTTCATCGCGTGAACATTTGCGTAGAACGCGCATCGAACGACATCGCCTCGCCCCCATTCGACAAGCGTCGCGACGAGCTGCTCAGCCGTGACTGGATGGATCGCGACACCGAGGACATCGATCGCCGGAGGCAGCTTCGTCACCGCGGGCACCGGAGAAGTATGTCCTCGCGACCGATCACGTCATGCACCGCGACTTCGCGCTCCGCTCGGGGCCCCAATCGGTATGCGCGATAGCCGAGCGGTTCGACGACGCTCATGACCTTCGCGAAGGTGCTCGGCGCACGTGTCGATCCCTGCGGTCCACGAACCTCGACCCAGATCGGCGGGCGACCGCACGACGCCAGCGTCGAGCGCATGCCGGTGAGGACGCTGCCCTCGTTACCCTCGACGTCGATCTTCACGAAGGCCATCGCGCCGAGCTGCAGCTCTCCCGACGCCACGAGAGCATCGAGCGATGTCACCCGCACCGAGGTCGATCCGCGATAGCGATCCGCATGCTCGGCGGACTCCGCGTGTAGCGAGTGCGCCGTCCCCGATGACGCCTGGAACAGCACCTGCTCTCCGCGGTCGGTGTCCGACAGCGCGATCGGCAGGGGCGTGACGTTGGCGAGCGGTTGCAGCGCCGCGCTGCGCGACAGCGAGGCGAACGTCGTGGGTTCGGGCTCGAACGCAATCACGCGCCCGCGGGCGCCGACGCGCTGGCTCGCAAACATCGTTAGAAATCCGAGGTTCGCTCCGATGTCGAGGAACGTCGATCCGGGTGAGAGGTTTCGCTCGATCTCCGAGCGAAGCTGGGGTGGGAGGTAGTGGCGTCTGTGGGCGCTCGGGAAGTAGAAGACGCGTCGCTGGAACGGGTCGCGAAGGTCGAGCTCCATCGCCGGGCACTCCGCGAAGGCTTCGCCACGCATCCACAAACCGGTTCGCTCACGGAGCCCCGCGCGTTCAAGCGTCCGCGTGACGAGGCCGGTTCCGCGCAATGTCGGATAGCGCCGCGTGATGCGGCGGACCAGCCGATGGGCGAGGGTCCTCATCGACTACATAGCGTACTCTCAGTCGCCCGCGAGTGTCGTGCCCGACACGGGTCCGGTGGGGACATCTTTCGCTCGCCGATACAGCGCGAGCAACTCATGCTCGAGTGATCCCGTGAACGAGTACGTCACGATCACGGCCGCCTCCTTCACCAGCACGGCGATGGTGTAGCCGAGGAACGCGAACCACACGACGTTCGCCTGCGTGAACTGCTCGACGAGCATCAGCGAGGTTAAAACGAGCCACACATTCGTATAGTGCAGGAGCTGCTCCGCGAGTGAGCGCAGTGCCGAAGGAGTCTTGCTGCCGACTCGATCGTGCACCTCGATGACGGCGGCATCGACCGGACGGCCTGTGCGCATCGATTTGAACATCGCGCGTCGCGCGACCTGCATCGCGTTGCGACCGAACGCGACGACGACGATGGCGACGACGAGCGGCCACAACCGTCCCGATGTACGGTGAAGGTACGCTCCGACCGCGAGGAACATGCCGTTGATCATCGTGAACGCGGCGAGATCCTCGAGAAACAAGCCGACCAGGGTGTACTTCTCGCGCAAGCGAGCGAGCTCGCCATCGACCGAGTCGAGCACCGCAAACAGGTGCACCAGGGCGATGCCGCCAGTGACCAACCACCCGTCGCCGAATCCGATCAACGCACACGCTGCGAGCCCGACGACGCAGTTGAGCGCGCTGACCAGATTGGCGGACACACCGAGCGCGAAGCACGCAGCAGTCACGTAGATCGAGACGCGTCGTGTGAACAGCATGTCGTAGACGTTGCCGGTCTTGCGTTGCACTCGAGCGCGCAGCTCTCGGATGAAGCTCATCGTGGTCGTCGTATCACGTCGCGAGTCGCGTTCGGGACAGTCGGTGAGCCGTCAGCCATGCGCTGAGCACCGAGCCGGCGATCAGTAGCGGCAACCGTGCGGGCCCCGAGATGGATGTAGCGATGACGAACGCGATCGCTCCGAGGAGCGCCATGGCGTGCCGGCGATCGCCGAGCGGGAGGCCCGCGATACGGTACCCCACCACGTGGAGAATCTTGCCGCCTGCGGTGGCTGCACCCGTCGCGATCGCCGCGCCATATGCGCCATGTTCGGGAACGAGCAGCGCGCCGATAAGCGCCAGCAGCACCACGCCGACCGCCGACGCGGCGACCACGATGCGCTCGTGACGCGCGGCCAGGAGCGGTGGCGCCGCAAGTGTCCCATTGTAGAGCAGCAGCGCAATCGCGAGCCAGCGCACGAGCTCGCTCTCGCCCGTGTACGCCTCTCCCGAGATGGCGAGGAAGAGATCGCCACCGAGAATGCAGGCACCGAAAGCTGCAGGTACGAGTAGCAGGTAGAGGAGGTTCATCTCCGCGGCAACGGCGCCAAGCCGCGCGGGTTCTGTCGAGAACGTGCGAGAGAGCGTCGGCAGGAACACGAACGCGACCACAGCGAGGCTCTGGTTCATCAGGCCGACGGGGCGCTGCGCGATCGCGAAGGCTGCCGTCTCGCTCGTGGTCGAGAGTTGCTGCAGTAGAACGACCGCGGCCTCGAAGAGAGCAGCGGTCACGATCGCGCGCACCGCGAACCATCGGCTGTCCCGGAGAAGGGCGGACGCCGACACTCGTACCTCGCCGCTGCCGGCGCGGGCGCGCCACAACGCGGTCGCGATACGCACACCGACGACGACGGTTCCTCCGATCCCGAGCGTCTCGAAGAAGACCAGCGACGACGTGCCAGATGCGGCACACGCAGCGGCCGCCATCAGCGCGACGATTGGCATGCCGGTCTCGAGCGCGTCGCCCGCGTAGCGACCGTGCGCGCGCTGGATGCCGCCGAGCAGATCCGACACGGCGAGTGACGTCGCGTACGCGGCCACCGCGAGGGCGACGAGCGGCGGCGTGTCCGACGTCGCGACGATCATGACGTACCCGGCACCGATCGCGATCGGCGCGGTGACGCAGCGGAGCTTCAGCACCGCGAGCGCGACCGCGTGGGGAGCGGGCGCGCTGGCGATCTCGCGCACGGCGTAGTCAGTGAGGCCAAGATCGCACACGAATCCGATAAGCGTGGTAGCGACGAACGCGTAGGCGAACATGGCGACGTCCACGTCCGTGTAGAAGCGCGCTAGCAAGAGCACGATCACGATGCGCGCCGACGCTCTCAGTACGCGCGCGGCGGCGACATAGCCGGTCGCGCCGAGCGCTGTACGCTGTTCGTTCACGCACCCAGCGTATCAGGCGGAGGTCGGGTACCATCGACCGGGGTCGGAAGCTTGAAGCGAAGTCTTCACGATGCTCGCTTGCTGGGCGAGGCGCTGCTGGTCATCGTCGGGACCTGGTTCGTACTCGGTTGGTTGCTTTTCGGACGAACGATTCATCAGGCCGACGGCAACGTGCTTGTCGACCCGCTCGTTCGCGGCGCTGTCGAGGCCGGCGCAGACTGGAGCAACTATCTCTATCGCTTCGGCGTGCTCGGCGGCAGCAAGCTGCACGAGTTCTCCGGCACGATGCCGATCGTCCAGCTCTGTGCGTGGCTCGGCCTGCCGACGACGATCGCGGTCAACATCGTTGCAATCTTCGTGCAGCTCGGGTTCGCATTCTTCGGCGCGAAGATCGCGACGGCGTCGGCCCCGCAACCGTTACCGGTACGCATCGGTCTCGTCTGGCTGTGCGGCTTCGCGCCGGTGCTCGCGTGGCGGCTCGCGTGGGGACACGAGAATCTCTTGATCGGCCTCCTGCCGTTTGTCGCGACCGCCGCGATGCTGTGGTGCGCGCGCGCGAGGACGGCGAGCATGTTCTCGCTCGTGTTCACCGCGTTCGTCGTGTGCAACGGCATCACCGGCCTCGGCGCGCAGACCGTGATCTACGGTGCGGTGTTCGGTCTTCCGATCGTCGTCGCGATCGTCCTCGACGGAACGCCGCGCTGGACCCGGGAGCACACGCGAGTGGTGGTCTCGCTTCTCGCCGGTGTGCTCGTCGCGTTGCCGCGGCTCGTGCCGATGATCGCGCACGCCGCAGGGGACGATGCGACGCGTAGCCTCGGAGAGACCGTCACGTACTCGTACGGCGATCCGGTGATCGCGGATTGGATCGAGTCGCTGCCGTGGGCTCACGAGCTCGCGCAGCGGTCGAGCCTCGTCGCGCTGCACGAACGCAACTATCCAATCGGCCCGCTTCTCGTGTTCTTGCCGCTGCTGTGGCATCGCACGCGCAACCGCTGGCTCGGGTGGGCATTGATCCTCAGCACGGCGCTTGCGATCCTGTTCGCGCTCGATGTCCATCCAATCTCGACGGCGCTGTTGTCGGCGATCGAGCCGCTGAACGCGTTCCGGGTTCCCGCGCGCGCGACGCTGCCCGTGACCACGCTGCTGCCGCCGCTGCTCGTCGCTGGGCTGCTCGCGTGGGCGGTGCCGCCGAGCGAGCAGGCACGGGCGCCCTCGTGGCCGTGGCTCGCGGTGCTGGTCGGGCTCGTCGCCTTGATCGCGCATCGGTCCGTGGTCGCCGTGATCGCCGAGCCCGTCGTGTGGCTCGCGTGCGGTGGGCTGCTCGTCGCGATCCTCATGGGGCGCGCGCGTCGCGAGGCGGTACTCTCGATCACGGTCCTCGTCGGTGCGCTCGGGGTGGTCGCGTTCGAGGCGCGGTTCCCGACGCACGTTCCCGTCGATCAGATCGAGGATGGCCCCGCCGAGTTGCGCGCCGCGGTGCTCGCGCAGGCGCCCGAGCTCGCGTCGCCGCTCGCGCGCGTCGAGATCGCCGATCCGTCGCCACCCTTCGCGATGAGCAGTGCCTGGGCGGCAGGCCTGTCGACGCTCGACGGCGTGTGGTATCCGCCGCGCCGCTTCCTCGTGCTGTTGAACGCGCTGATGGACAATCGCTATCCGTCGACGTCGGCGGTGTTCACGCTGTCGGGGACATCGGGGTTCCCCGTGCTGCAGCAGATGTACAACGTGACGCGGCTGGTCTCGCTGGCGCAGGGCGGCATCATCGCGCTGCCCGAGACGCCCGGCGCGGCGTGGTTCCCGCGCGAGGTCACGGTGATCGATCGACCGGCCCAGTTCGCGCTCGCGCTGAGCGACGTGAACCTCCACGACGCGATCCGCGATCGCGCATGGGCGCTGCGCTCCGAGGTGCCATCGATCCCAATGCGGTGCGAGAACGCACGCGTGATCGGGACGCGCGTGGACGACCGCGGCCAATCGGTCGCGATCGGCGTCGAGCTCGCACAGCCGTGCGTGCTCGTGGTCGCGACGAACTACGTGTCGACGATGGTCGCCACGGCCGCTGGTGTTCGCACGCGCGTATTTCCGATCGACATCGCGCTCACCGGCATCGCCGTACCCGCCGGTGCGACGGAGGTCGTGCTCGTTGTCGAGGTTCGCGTTCCGCTGTGGACCCGCATCGCGCAGTTCGTGGGCTTCGGGCTGCTCGCTGCGCTCGTCGTGATCGGCGCACGACGCCGCTCGGTGTCATGATGCGATCACGGCACCATCTCGTCGCAGCGGCACTGATCGCGCTGATGGCCGTGTGGCTCGTCCTGATCGCGCGCGACGGCGATCGCCATCCTTATGCGGACGAGACCGAGTGGATTACGAGCGGCTATCGCACCCTCGGGCTCGTGCGAGACCTGGCCTCCCCGGGCGATTGGGACCAAGCGTACGTTGACCTCGGTGCATGGGGAAACCAGAACCCGCCGGTGGGCAAGCTGATCATCGGCGTCGCGGTCGCGGCCGTCCGCGCGAACGGGGATTCGGTGCGCTACCTCACGACGTTCCCGTTCAATTATCAGAGGAACCTTCTCGCCGGGAATTTTCCACCGACCGCGTACCTCGTCGCAGCACGCACGGCGATGGCGCTGTGCGGCGCCGCGTGCCTTGTCCTGATCTACATCGCTGCTGTCCTGCTGCTGCGTGTGCGATGGGCGCCACTCGCCGCGCCGATCCTGCTATTCGCGTCGGACACTTTCGTGATGCACGCGACGCGCGTGTTCACCGATGTCCCTCAGCTCCTGCTGATCCTCGCCGCCGTGGTTGCGATGCTCGTCTTCATTGGGTCGCAGCGCACATGGGTGCTCGTGCTCGCGCTCGTTCTCGCCGGGCTCGCATGTGCGACGAAGTTCAGCGCCGCACCGATTGTGGCTGCCGCGATGCTGTTCGTCGCGATCTCGCATGGGTCCTGGCGGCGGAGGGCGCTGCAGCTCGTCGCGGTCGCGGTCATCCCGTTCGGCGTGTTCGTTGCGGTGAATCCGTACCTGTATCCCGCGCCGATCGAGCGGACGCGCACCGTGATGCGCCAGTGGTCCGCGTATGTCGCGAGGCAGCAGGAGGAATCACAGCTGCGGTGGTCAGCGATCCATTCTCGCGTCGACGCGATCAGCAAGGTGACGTCACGCGCGATCGTCGCCCCGAAGCTGGACACCTGGGTTCCGTTCGCGTGTTCCGGTCTCGGCGCCGCAGCGCTGTTGCTGCTTCGTCGACGACGAATCGAGCGATGGCGTCGCAACGTGCTCGCGCTCGTAGCCGCGGCGACGATCCTCGACGGCGCTGCTGCGCTGCTGCCGGTTCTCGTCGCGATCGGTGTGTTCTGGCTGATCCGTCGCGTTCGCGATCGTGATGGACCAAGCATCTACGCGGCAATTGTGGTCGCCATGTTCGTGGTGTTCACGGTCGGATGGATCCCGTTCGATTGGCCGCGCTACTACCTTCCAGCGATCGTCTGGATGCCGCTGCTTCACGCCGCCGGGCTAGCGGCGCTGGCAGCACGCGACCAGAAAGCCACCGACGTCGCGCGCGCCGGGTAGATCCGCGAGGCGATGCTCGGCCCAGCGGATCGCGGAGCCGAGGACGGGCACCTCGAGCACCTTGGCGACCGGCGTGATCACGCGGATGCCGCGGGTCGCGGTCCACGACAGCTCCGGCGGCAGGTAGCTCTTGATGGCGGTCGCGTCGTCGTAGCGCGTGAACACGTGCTCGTCGTTTGTCGTCTCGCTGACAGCGCTCGGCGGCTTGAGCGCCTTCACGAGGCGGCGGATCGAGCGCGCGTTGTAGAACTCCGCGATCACCCAGCCGCCGGGCCGCACGACGCGCGCCATCTCGCGCATCGCGCCCGCGATGTCCGGGATGTGCGCGAGCACCTTGAACGAGTACGCGACGTCGACGGAGGCGGTCGCGATGGGCAGGTCCGTCGCCGAGGCCTGGGCGACCGAGAGGCCTCGTCCCGCTGCTTTCTCGAGCATGCCGCCCGAGAGGTCGATGCCCTGCGCCGTGCGCGCGAACCGCGCGGCGCGGTGGAGGATCAGGCCGGTGCCACAGCCGACCTCGAGCACGTCCTTGCCGGTGCCGTAGCGCTCGACGAGCTCGACCTCGAGATCGTCGAGCATGCGGTGGTAGGGGAGGTGGCGCTCCTTCTCGTACCAGCCGGCGAAGTCGTCGTAGTAGGCGCGGTTATCCAAGCGGCTCGAGAGCATTTCGGGGTCCCCGGGATGTGGCCGGGGAGGCGTTGTACTACAGCTTCGCGAGCAGCTCTTTCTTCTTCGACTCGAACTCGGCGTCGGTCAGGATTCCGGCCGCCTTGAGCTCGCCGAGCTGCTTGAGCGTCGACATGATCTGCTCGCGGCTCTCGCCGGCGGGCTTCTGCGCGTTGGCGTTGCCCATCATGCCGGCCATCTGGCCCGCCATCGCGAAGCCCATGCCGATGCCCGCGCCCTGGAACGCGCCACCGCCGTCGCCGCCGCGCTTCATGCCCTCGGCGGCGCCCATCATCATCTCGGCCTGCGCGAGCTGCTGGTAGCCCGCCATGCCGCCCGAGGCGTTGACGTAGGCCATACGCTCGACGAGCTTGTCGAGGCGATCTCTGTCGGCCTGGTCCATCGAGATCGAGAAGTCGCCGAAGCGGATGATCTCGACGCCGTAGGGCTCGATGTGCTTGCGGACGCCCTCGAGCGTCGACGCTTCGATCTCGTCGGTGTACGCGCCTGACGTGACCTTCATCATCGGCCAGTTCTGCTTGACGATGAGCTCGGCGATGCCGTCCTTCATCACCTTCTGCACCTGGCTCTTGAACCAACCGACGAAGCCTTCGTTGCTCGTCGCGCGCTGGCCGACGAGCCCGATCACGAGCTTCGTGGGATCGATCACCCTCGCGCTGAACTCGCCGTGCACCATGATGCGCACGCGGAGCTGCGTCTGCGGGTCCTGGACGTCGCCGATCGAGGTGCCGAACTTGATCGACGCGAGCTCGCGGGTGGTGACGAAGAAGACTTCACAGATGAAGACGTTCCCGCCGGTGAACTTGTCGACCAGCTGGCCGAGGAACGGAATGTTGGAGGCATCGAGCGTGTGACGTCCCGCGGAGAAGCTTCCGACGAACTTTCCGTCCTTGAAGAACAGCGCCACTTCGTCGGAGTCGACGGTGAGCTGCGCCTTCATCGGGATCGTTTGATCGGGGTGCTTGTAGACCCACTGATCCTTTGCCGAGTCGGGCCGCGCGATCGCGAGCTCCGCTACACCACCCTTGATGAAACTGATGATTCCCATCTGTGCCTCCTAGCAGCAGCTACGTTAGCATGCAGTGGATGCGGTCGTGGGTTCTCCTCGTCGGTGCGTTGGTGGCAATCGGGTCCTGCGGCGACGACGGTGGCAAGACGGATGCAGCGCCGACAACGGCGGTGATCAGCGGTCGCGTGTTCGCGCCGAACCAGAGCCCCGCACAGGCGCTGCTCGGCCAGGAGGTGCCCGTCTCGGGGGCGCTCGTCTACGTCTCGACGACGCAACCCGAAGCAATTCCGAGCGGCGTGTACTGCGAGCGTTGCGTGGCGGTGCCGTCGACGGGCGTGCTCACCGGTGCGGATGGGAGCTTTCGGCTCGAGGTCGAGCCCGGGCACTACTGGCTCGTCGTGCAAAAAGGTCAGTTTCGCATCCAAGCCGAGTACGACTTCGCGGGTCTTATCGAGTTGCCCTTCGAGCAGACGACGTTGCCATCGGTCAACGATCCGGAGATGGGCAAGACGATGCCGCGGATCGCGATGGCGCAAGGCAGTCACGATCGCGTCGAGGACGTGCTCGCGAAGCTCGGCATCAAGAACGGCACCGATGACGGTCCGGAGATCAGCGTGTTCGCGTGGGAAGGCGCGGTGACCGACACGTTCTCGGTCGCGTATCTGCTCTCCAACATCGAGGAGCTGCGCCGCTATCACATCGTGTTCTTCCCGTGTCAGACCGAGATTCCACCGGCGCTCGCGACGCTGCTGCGCGATCAAACGGTGCTCGCGAACATCCGTCGCTACGTGAACGAGGGCGGCAAGCTCTACGTGACCGACTGGTCCGGCGAGGTCGCCGACCACGCGTTCCCGCAACAGATCGAGCTCGGCGATCCGAACGCGGACAGCGATGGCACCTACGATGCGACGACGCTGACGGGAACGCTGACCGTCGACGGCAACGCCGACGGCGACTTCTATAACGCGACCGCCGCGCGCATCACGGATCCGGACATGGCTGCGTGGCTCGGGCTACAGGTCGGGCCCGACGACGACGGCGAGGTGACGACGTTCGATCCGACGAGCTTCGAGGTCCCCGACGTGTGGAACTGGATCCGCAAGACGAACGCGGTGCAGATCGGCGTCGACGGCCAGGACAGCCCGGTCTACGACACGCCGAAGGTGTGGATGACCGGCACTCGCCCGAACACGACGGGCGGAGAGGCCCGACCACTCGCGGTGACGTATCAGCCGACGGGCTGCGGCAAGGTGATGTACACGCCGTTCCAGACGACGACGATGGCTCACCCGGGGTTGACCGCGAAGGAACGAGTTCTGCTCTATTTGATCCTCGAGATCAGCACCTGTACGCCCGACCCGTTCGAGTAGGGGCGTCGCAGAGGGAAGCGTGCACACGCGGCCTATTCCCCGCGCGAGCAGGCTCACCAAAAAACTCTGATCTGCGAACAAAAGGTCTCAGGGTCTCGGTGGTTGCGAAACGGTGGTCGTGTGAGTTTGTTCTTGATTGCTGCGGCCACCTTCCTACTATGCCGGCCATGAACACGAGGTCTTTCGCGTTTGCTGCCTTGCTCGTCGGCGTCGCCGCGTGTGGTCCCACGGGACGCCCGGGTGCCGATGATGACGGCACGGCGGACGCCGCTCCGCCGACGGGTCAAGAGGTGTGCACGGACGCGATCGACAACGATGGCGATGGTCGCGCCGACTGCTCGGATGTCGACTGCTCCGGCATCGATGGCTGCCCGGTGTGCGGCGCGGTCGAGAATCCGGAGGCGCAGCCGCTCGCGCTGCCCGACGGCGTGTCGAGCGGAACGATGTGCTCGACCGATGCGGACTGCACGGATCCGTCCACCCCGAACTGCGTCGCGAAGGAGTGCCACGCGTCGTACACGTCGACGCTCGACTTCATCGGCTTCCCGATGGACTCGACGCTCATGGATCCGAACAAGCTGCTCAAGGTCTGCGTGAAGATCGAGCACTCGTGGCTCCGCGATCTGCAGATGGAGCTGATCACGCCGTCGGGTGTGATCATGATCCTGCACAAGTTCATCGATCGCACCGGCGGCGAGATCTACCTCGGCAACGCGAACGACAGCGACTCGGCGGCCTCGCCCGTCGCGGGCACCGGAATGGACTACTGCTGGACGCCGATGGCACCCACGGACATGCTGAACTCGCCGACGATGTCGTCGGGTGGCAACGAGATCCTCCCGGCGGGCGACTACAAGTCCGTCTCGCCGTGGACCGCGATGACGGGCACGCAGCTCAACGGCACGTGGACGATGCGCGTGACCGATCTGTGGGGCGCCGACAACGGCTTCCTGTTCGAGTGGTCGATCAGCTTCGACCCGACGCTCGTCAGCGACTGCGCCGGCCCGATCATCCTGTAGTTCTCTAGTACGCTGCGCCCGTGACCAAGGTCGGGCGCGCGATCATCGGGCTCGTCGCGATCAACGCGGCGCTCTTGATCGCCGGCTTCGTCGCGATCCCTGCGGTCGAGCGAGGCGCGGGCACCGGCATTCGCGTCGGGCTCGTCTTCGACGTCGGCGGCAAGAACGACAAGTCGTTCAACGAGGCGGCGTGGCGTGGACTCGAGCGCGCGCGCACCGAGCTCGGTGTCGACGTGCAGTACATCGAGCCGACGGAGGGCGCCGACCGCGAGAGCGCGTTGCGCACGCTCGCCGCGCGCGGGGTCGACCTCGTGATCGGCGTCGGCTTCATCTTCGGCCCCGACCTCGAGCGACTCGCGGTGCAGTTCCCGAACGTGAAGTTCGCCGGCATCGACTATTCGCCGTCGCCGAACGTCGGCGACCTGCCGAACCTCGCGGGGCTGCGCTTCCGCGAGCACGAGGGCAGCTTCGTCGTCGGCGCGATCGCGGGCCTCATCACGCACACCAAGGTCGTGGGCTTCGTCGGCGGGATGAAGATCCCGCTGATCCGCAAGTTCGAGGCGGGCTACGAGGCGGGCGTCCGTTACGTGTGCCCGGCGTGCCGCGTGCTCGGGGCGTATGCCGGCACCGAGCCCAAGGCGTTCGCGGATCCGTCGCTCGGCGAGGAGCTCGCGTCCGCGCAGTACGCGAACGGCGCCGACGTGATCTTCCATGCAGCGGGCAAGACCGGCGACGGCGTGTTCGCCGCGGCGAAGAACCACAAGGCGCGCGCGATCGGCGTCGATAGCGATCAGTACGAAGCGATGCCGTGCTGCGTGGTGACGTCGATGGTCAAGCGCGTCGACGTCGCCGTCGTCGACATCACCCGGGACGTGATCCACGGCAAGTTCCGCGGTGGCATCCACGAGCTCGGCCTCGCGGAGGACGGTGTCGCGTTCGTCGCCGACGATCGCAATCGCCACCTGCTGCCGCCCGAGGTCGTGCAGCAAGCGCGCGCGATCGCCGAGCAGATCATCGCGGGCAAGATCCAGGTGCCGGAGCGATGAGCGCGGCGCTCGATCGTCACCGTGCGCGTCGCGGACCGCGATCCAACCGGCTCGCGATCGACTCGCTCCCGCCAAGCGGGCTGCGATCCGCGTGCGGCCTCCGGCCTCGGGTGCGCGTTTGCTTTCGCGCGCCCGATGCCGGCCTCACTCGCGAACGATCGAGGAGCGTGCGATGAGCGCGTATCGCGAGGGCTCCGACGAGGACGACGAGCTCCTCGTCGACGCGACGATCGACAAGGCGTATCCCGGTTGCGTCGTGCTGCGCGCGGCGACCATCGCGATTCGCCGCGGCACGGTGCACGCGCTCGTCGGCGAGAACGGCGCGGGCAAGTCGACGCTCGTGAAGATCCTCGCGGGCGTCCTTCGTGCGGACGCGGGCACGCTCGTCCTCGGTGGAACGAAGCGTCCGCTCGACGCGTGGACGCGCGCCACGGCACGCGGGGCAGGCGTCGGCATCGTGCAGCAACACGGCGCGTTCGCCGAGACCCTGACCGTCGTCGAGAACGCGGTGCTCGGCACCGAGGGCGGCCCGCTCCTGACGCTCGCGCCGACGTCGAGCGCGCTCGCGGCGCTGGCGAAGGATCTCGGCCTCGCGATCGATCCGGACGCGATCGCGGGCGAGCTCTCCGTCGGCGCGGCGCAGCGCGCGGAGATCGTCGCGGCGCTGGCCGATGTCCAGCGCGGCGAGAGCGTGTCCGCCGGGCCGCTCCTGATCCTGGACGAGCCGACGGCGGTGCTCGCGCCGGTCGAGGTCGCGGGCCTCCTGACGACGATGCGCTCGCTCGCCGAGCGCGGCATCACGGTCGTGTTCGTCACCCACAAGCTCGACGAGGTGCGCGAGGTCGCGGACGACGTCACGGTGCTGCGCGAGGGCGAGACCGTCGCCACCTTCGCGAAGCGCGATGCGCCGCTCGACACGGCGGCGATCGCGCGCGCGATGGTCGGCGCCGACGTGCCGCCTCCGCAGCAGGTGCCCGCGCCGAGCGAGTCCGCGACGGCCGCGCTCGAGCTGCGTGCGGTGAGCGCGGTCGGCCTCGTCGACGCGAGCCTCGTCGTGCGTGCGGGGGAGATCGTCGGCGTCGCCGGCATCGATGGCAACGGACAGAGCGAGCTCGCGCGCGCGATCGCGGGCCTCCTGCCCGTCACGCGCGGAACGATCGAGCTCGCGGGCACGCCGATCACGTGGCGCTCGCCGGGCGCACGCCTGCGCGCGGGCCTCGCGCATGTCCACGAGGATCGCCACCACGGCGGCCTCCTGCTCGACGGGAGCGTCGCCGAGAACCTCGCGCTCGGCCGCACGGATATCACCGGGCGCTTTCGCCTCGATCGCGCGCGCGTCGACGCGTTCGCGAGGGAGCGCATCGCGGATCTCGATATCCGCCCGCCCGATCCGGCGGCGATGGTGCGCGCGCTGTCGGGCGGCAACCAGCAGAAGATCGTCGTCGCGCGCGAGCTGTCCCGCCCGTCGATCGCGTGTGTCGTCGCCTCGCAGCCCACGCGCGGCGTCGACCTCGGCGCGGTCGCGCGCATCCACGAGCGGCTGCGCGATGCAGCGCGCGGTGGCGCGGGCGTCCTCGTGATCAGCGCGGACCTCGACGAGCTGCTCGCGCTCTGTCATCGCATCGTCGTCATGCTTCGCGGCCGCATCATCGGCGAGCGTGCCGGCGAGGCGCTGCACGCCGCCGACGCGCGCGCCCAGATCGGCACGCTGATGACGGGAGCCGCCTGATGCTCGCGTGGGTCGCTCCGCTCGGATCGGCGCGGCGCGAGTTTAGCGCGGCCGCGATCGCGCTGCTCGTGTCGGTCGCGATCGGCAGCGTGCTGATGATGCTGGCGGGCAGGGCGCCGGGCCACGTGTGGTGGCTGATGATCACGCGCACGCTGTCGGACGAGTACCTCGTCGGGCAGCTGCTCTACAAAGCGACCGCGCTCGCGCTGCCGGGCATCGCCGTCGCGATCGCGCTCGACGCGGGCATGTTCAACATCGGCGCCGAGGGCCAGCTCACCGCGGGCGTGCTCGCGTGCGCGGTCGTCGGGGCTGCGCTGCCCGAGGCGACCCCGGCGGTGCTCGCGGTGCCGGCGTGTCTGCTCGCCGCCGCGCTGGCCGGTGGTGCGGTCGGCGCGGCGATCGGCGCGCTGCGCGTCTATCGCGATGCGAACGAGGTGATCACCTCGATCATGTTCAACGCGATCGTCGCGGGCCTCGCGCTGTACGCCGGCAACGAGCTGCTGTTTCAGGGCGGCACGACCCGCGGCCCCGCGATCGCGCCGGGCGCCGAGCTGCCGCAGCTCGGTTTCGGCGGCAGCGCGGTCAACGCGTCGCTGTTCCTCGTCGTCATCGCGATCGCGATGATGTGGTGGCTGCGCTCCCGCTCGACGTGGGGACAGGCGTGGCGCGCGGTCGGCCGCGATCCCGAGACCGCGCGGGCCACGGGCTTCGACGTCGCGCGCATCCGCATCCTCGCGATGACGGCGTCCGGCGCGCTCGCGGGCCTGGCCGCGTCGAACTTCGTGCTCGGTCACAAGCACGCGTTCGAGGAGGGGCTCGGTCGCGGCACCGGCTTCCTCGGCGTCGCGGCCGCGCTGCTCGGGCGGCAGCACCCCGCCGGCATCGGCGTCGCCGCGCTCGTCCTCGGCTTCTTGTCGTCGGGCGGGCTCGCCGTCGCGGACACGGTGCCCAAGGAGCTGACCGAGGTCCTCATGGGCGTCGTCGTGCTCTCGATCGCCGGGGCCGCGGCGTGGGTGCGCACGCAGGGTGCCGCGCCGGCGACGGGAGGCCGCGCGTGATCGAGTCGATGCTCTCGCTCGCGTTCCTCGCGCAGGTGCTTCGCATCGCGGTGCCCTACGCGTTCGCTGCGATGGGCGGTGCGATCACCGAGCGCTCGGGCGTGATCGATCTCGCGCTCGAAGCGAAGCTTTTGTTCGGCGCGTTCGCCGCCGCCGCCGTCGGGCACGCGACGGGCTCGCCCTATCTCGGGATCGTCGGTGGGTGCGCCGCGGGCATGCTCGTCGCCGCCGTGCAGCTGTGGTGCGCGCTCGTGCTGCGCGCGGATCAGGTCATCATCGGCGTCGCGCTCAACCTCGCCGCGCTCGGCGGCACGCGCTTCCTGCTCCAGCTCGTCTATCACGAGGGCGCGAACTCGCCGCCCGTGCCGGGCTTCGGCAACAGCGTCGCCGCGAACCCGTTGCTCTACCTCGCGGTCGTCGCAGCGATCGCGCTGCCGTTCGCGCTGTCCCGCACGCGGTGGGGCCTGCGCACGCGCGCCGCGGGCGATCGCCCCGACTCGCTCGTCGCGGTCGGTGTCTCGCCGACGCGCACGCGCTTCTACGCGGGCCTGGTCGGCGGCGCGCTCGCGGGTGCGGGCGGTGCGCAGCTGACGCTCTCCGTCGGCGGCTTCGTCGCGGACATGTCCGCGGGGCGCGGCTACATCGCGCTCGCGATGGTGATCCTCGCGGGCTGGCGTCCCGCGGTCGCGGCGCTCGCGTGCGTCGCGATCGCGTTCTTCGAGGCGCTGCGCATCCAGCTGCAGGTGTCGGGCATCGGCATCCCGCACGAGGTCGCGCAGCTCGTGCCGTACGTGCTGACGCTCGTCGTGCTGATCGTCGCGGGCGGCAAGCACGGCCGGCCACCGCGCTCGCTCGGCCACTCGTAGCTACATCTGCTGCGGCGCGTGCATGCCGAGCAGCGACAGACCCGTCGCGAGCGCCGCTTGCACGCCGGCGACGAGCGCGAGTCGCGCGCGGCGCGTCGGCGCGTCCTCGCACAGCACGCGCAGCGATGCATCGCCGTTGCCGAGCGTGTACCAGCGCGAGAAGTCGCCGGCGAGCTGCAACAGATAGTGCGCCACGCCGTGCGGTTCGCTGTTGTCGCCCGCGCGCACGACGATGTCGGGGAGCTCGAGCAGCTTCTTGGCGACGGCCCACTCCGCGTCGTGCGCGAGCCTGCCGAAATCGATCGTGTCGATGTCGGCGCGCGTGATCGACTCGCCCGCCTTGCGCATGATCGATGCGCAGCGCGCGTGGCTGTACTGCACGTACGGGCCCGAGTCGCCGTCGAGCGCGGTCGCCTTCTCGATGTCGAAGTCGACGTCCTTGTCGCGCTGGGTCTGGAGGTTCGCGAACACGACGGCGCCGATGCCGACCTTCGGCGCCACGTCGTCGACGATCGCGGCGTCGAGGTTCGGGTTGACGTCGCGGATGCGCGCGCGCACCGCCGACTCCGCCTCGGCGAACACGTCCTTCATCAGCACGACGTCACCGCCGCGCGTCGTGGTCTTCTTGCCGCCCATGCGCACGAGGCCGAACGGCACGTGCTCGCAGCGATCGGCCCAGTCGTAGCCGGCCTTCTTCAGCAGCTTGAACAGCTGGCGGAAGTGCAGGGCCTGGCCGCGATCGACGACGTAGAGCGAGCGCGTGAAGTGGAACGTGTTCCAGCGGTACTTCGCCGCCGCGACGTCGCGCGTCGCGTACAGCGTGGTGCCGTCCTGCGTCTTCAAGAGGATCGGGGTCTTCTCGCCCTCGAGCTCGACGACCTGCGCGCCCTCGCTCTCGGTGATCAGCGGGCGCAGCTCCTCGAGGACGCCGGGCATGTCCGGATCGTAGGCGCTCTCGCCGCGGACCTCGTCGAACTCGATGCCGAGCGCCTTGTAGACCTCGTCGAACTCGGCCCACGAGATGTCGCGGAAGCGCTGCCACAGCGCGCGCACCTCGGGCTCGCCGTCCTCGAGGCGCTTGAACCACAGGCGCGCCTCGCGATCGAGCTCGGGGTTCGCCTTGATCGCGTCGCGATACTTCACGTACAGGTCGGTCAGCTTGGTGACCGTGAGCGGCTCGTCGGGCGGCCACAGGTTGTACGCGGCGATCACCATGCCCTGCGTCGTGCCCCAGTCGCCGAGGAAGTTGATGCCGACGACGCGATAGCCGAGGGCGCGGAAGATCTGCGCGAGCGAGTGGCCGATCGTCGTCGAGCGGATGTGGTGGTACGCGAGGTGCTTCGCGATGTTCGGGCTCGAGTAGTCGATGCAGATCGTCTTGTCGACGCCGAGCGAGCTCGGGATCAGCGTGCGATCGATCGCGGCACCGCAGAGCCAGCGAAAGGTCGCGGCGCGATCGAGCTTGAAGTTGATGAAGGGACCGGCCGCGGTCGCGCTCGCGAGCAGCCCGGACGGCGTGAAGCCCTCGAGCAGCTCCTTGGCCACCTGCGCCGGGTTCTTGCCCTGGGCCTTCGCGATCGCGAAGCAGCCGACGGCGAGATCGCCCATCTCGGGGCGTGGGGGCGCTTCGACTTTCAGATCGGTCGCGGAGATACCGGCGCGCGCGGCGACAGCATCGGCCGCCGCGTGGTGAACCGGCGTGTGATGCGGCATGGGGCGCGCAACCTAGCACGACTGTTCGCGAGCGGCGGTCGAGCGGATTTCACGTCACAAGCGGCGCGCGGTCGGCGCTATCTCCGCGATGACGTGGGACGAGCTGATCACGCATGTACGCGGGCGCTGGAAGGTGGCGATCGACGCCCCCGATCGCCTCGGCCTGCTCTTCAGGATCGGCGAGCCACCCGAGGCCGACGAGCAGCGCGAGATGGTCGAGCTGATCCACGGCGCCGGCGTCCCCTACGTCCGCATCACGGCCGATGTCGCGCGCGAGGAGACGCTCTCGCCGCTGGACGCCGTTCGCCACAACATGACGCTCGCCGTGGGGGCGCTCGCGCTCGATCGCGAGCGCTACGTCCTGCGGGCCGTGCTTCCTCTCGATGTCCTCTCGCTCCAGGCGCTGGACCGCTCGCTCGAGCTGCTCGCGCACGAGGCTGCTCGCATCCGCCGCGCGTCGTCTGAAAAGTCTGCGGATTCTCGGCGGTTGGTTTGACGCTCCCGCGAGGTGCGTGTTACCAAGAGAAAGCTTCCGTGTTTGTCTGGGGCAGGGCGAAGCGATCACGTTCTTGGGGCAACTGGGAGGAATCGTGAGCAAGATTGTTTTGTGCGTCGATGACAGCGCGACCATGCAGCAGGTCGCTGACATCACGTTCCGCGGTACCGAGTTCACCTACGTAGGCGCGCGCAATTACGACGAAGCGATGGAGAAGGCGAAGGGCCAGAAGCCCGCCGTCGTCCTCGCCGACTCCGTGATGACGGGCAAGACGGGGTATGACCTCTGCCTCGCGCTCAAGTCCGACACGGCGTTCGCGTCGGTTCCGGTCGTCATTCTCGTCGGCAACGGAGCCCCGTACGACAGCGCCAAGGGCGTGCAGGTCGGTGCCGATGCCAACCTTCCCAAGCCGTGGGACACGCAGACCATGCTCGAGAAGGTCACCGAGATCGTGACCAAGGCCGCGAGCGGCGTCGCCAAGCCCGGCCAGGGTGCGGCGGTTCAGCCCGCAGCCTCGGCGGCGCCGGTCGCTGCGGCGGCGGCCGCCGCGAAGAACGCCCCCGCGGCCGCGGGTGCTCAGCCTCCGCGCTCGGCGACGATCATGGGCATGCCCACGATCAAGATGCCCGCCGGCACCGCGCAGCCCGTGACGCCCGCACCGAGCCGGACCACCGTGATGGCGGTTCCGCCCGTGTCGCCCGACGGCAGCATGGGGCGCGCACCCGCCGCTGCGGCGCCCGCGATGCGCGCGCCCGCGTCTCCTTCGTCACCACCGCCGGCGGCCGCGTCCGCCTCCGTGCCCGCACCCGCGTTCAATCCCTCTCTCGGAGCAAATAGAGCACCCATGGTCAGCGGTAATCCGACCAAGCGTTCTGCCCTCGTCGAGGCGACCCTCAATAAGATGGCAGCGCGGTTGGCCGAGGCGTCGGGCCTCGCGCCCGGCAGCCCGGAGCTGCTCGCGCTGCTCAAGCTCTCGGCGGAGGTCGTCGAGCGCGTGGTGTGGGAAGTCGTGCCCGAGCTCGCCGAAGCGATCATTCGCGAGAACCTCACGGATCTCACGAAGCATCGCGGCCAGGCGTAGCAGGTTCGACGCGCGGCAAGCGCCAAACGACCGGCTTCGATGTCGCGCGAGCGTGACGCGGAGCGGCACGGCCGTGGTAGCGTCCAAACGTGACAACGTCGTCGGCGCTTCCGAAGCAGTATGACCCTTCGGACGTGGAGCCTCGCTGGCTTCGCTTCTGGTTGGAGAACGGGTTCTTCCACGCGAACGAGGCGAGCCCGACGGTACCGTATTCGATCACGCTGCCGCCGCCCAACGTCACGGGCTCGCTCCACATCGGACACGCGCTCGGGTCGACGATGCAGGACATCCTGATCCGCTGGAAGCGCATGCAGGGCTTCAACGCGATGTGGATGCCCGGCATCGATCACGCGTCGATCGCGGTGCACGTGCTCCTCGAGAAAGATCTCAAGCGACGCGAGAACAAGACGCGCCAGGAGCTCGGCCGCGACGAGTTCATGCGCCGCGCGTGGGCGTGGAAGGAGCGCAGCGGAAATCGCATCAGCGAGCAAGAGAAGCTCATGGGCTTCTCGCTCGACTGGGAGCGCGAGCGCTTCACGATGGACGAGGCGTCGAACAAGGCCGTGCTCGAGGCGTTCGTGCGCCTCTACGAGGAGGGCCTGATCTTCCGCGCGAAGCGGATGATCAACTGGGATCCCGCGAGCGAGACGGTCGTCTCGGATCTCGAGGTCGATACCAAGGAAGAGAAGGGGCACCTCTGGGACATCAAGTACCCGTTCGCGGACGGAAGCGGCGAGATCATCGTCGCGACGACGCGTCCCGAGACGATGCTCGGCGACACCGCGGTCGTGGTGCACGAGAGCGACGAGCGCTACAAGGCGCACGTCGGCAAGATGGTCAAGCTGCCGCTCACGGATCGCGAGATCCCGATCGTCGCGGTCAACATCATGCGCGATGGCAAGCCGTGGCCGGATCCCGAGTTCGGCTCGGGCGCCGTCAAGGTCACGCCCGCGCACGACCCGAGCGACTACGAGGTCGGCGTGATGTTCCAGCTGCCGATCCTCCAGGTGATCGACGCGAAGGGAAAGATGTGCGCGCCCGCGCCGGCGAAGTACGTGGGCATGACCGTCGAGGAAGCGCGCAAGGCGGTGGTCGCCGACCTCGAGGCCGGCAACTTCCTCGGCGACGTGAAGGACTACAAGGTCCCGCGCGGACGCAGCCAGCGCTCGGGCGCGGTGATCGAGCCCATGCTGATGGATCAGTGGTGGGTCCGCGCCGAGCCGCTCGCGAAGAAGGCGGCCGCGGCCGTCGAGGAAGGCAAGACGAAGTTCGTCCCCGAGCTGTGGACGAAGACGTACATGCACTGGATGAACAACATCAAGGACTGGTGCATCTCGCGCCAGCTCTGGTGGGGCCATCGCATTCCGGCCTGGTACTGCGGCGCGTGCAACGAGACCACGGTCGCCCGCGAGACGCCGACGGCGTGCAGCAAGTGCGGCAGCTCCGAGCTCAAGCAGGACGACGACGTGCTCGACACGTGGTTCTCGTCGGGCCTGTGGCCGTTCTCGACGCTCGGCTGGCCGGAGAAGACGCGCGCGCTGTCGACGTTCTATCCGAACAACGTGCTCGTCACCGGACCGGACATCATCTTCTTCTGGGTCGCGCGCATGATGATGATGGGCCTCCACTTCACCGGGAAGGTCCCGTTCCGCACGGTGTACTTGACGTCGATCGTCACCGACGAGAGCGGCGACAAGATGTCCAAGACCAAGGGCAACGTGATCGATCCGCTCGACGTCGTGTACGGCGCGTCGCTCGAAACGCTGCTCGAGCGCGTCGACATCGAGAAGCCGCCCGAGCCCGACAAGGTGAAGGCCGCGACCAAGAAGAACTTCGGCAAGGGCATCCCGTCGATGGGAGCCGACGCGCTCCGGTTCTCGCTCGCCGCGCTCAACACGAGCGGTCGCTACATCCGGCTGTCGATCGACCGCGTCGAGGGCTATCGCAACTTCATCAACAAGCTGTGGAACGCGTCGCGGTTCGCGCTCATGAACCTCGACGGCTACGACCCGGAGCGCTACGAGGCGCAGATCGCCACGCCCGCGGGACGCGCGGCGCTCGGCATGCCCGAGAAGTGGATCATGTCGCGCCTGCAGGCGGTCAGCGCCGAGGTCGACACCGCGCTCGAGAGCTTCCGGTTCAGCGACGCCGCGAACGCGATCTATCAGTTCGTGTGGCACGAGCTGTGTGACTGGTACATCGAGCTCGCGAAGCCGCACCTGCACCAGCCCGAGGGCATCGAGCAGGACGCGGCGCGCGCCGCGCGACGGCACGTGGTCCAAGGCGTGCTCGCGACCGCGCTCGAGACGACGATGCGCCTGTTGCATCCCTTCGCGCCGTACGTCACCGAGGAGATCTGGCAGAAGCTGCCGAAGCCGCCGCAGCTGCCGGGCTCGCTGATGATCACGGTGTTCCCGCGCAGCGACGCGTCGTACATCGACAAGCAAGCCGAAGCCGAGATGAAGCTCGTGCAGGACGTGGCGGTCGGCTGCCGCATGCTCAAGGCGACCTACGGCATCGCACCGGCGCAGTCGGCGATGATCGGCGTGCGCGCCAGCGGGAGCTCCGCGCAGATCATCGAGCGCTTCCGGGACGCGATCGAGCGCACCGCGCGCGTGAAGATGTCGGTCGCCGAGTCGTTCGATGGCAACGCGGACTTCGCGGGCGTCTCGGGCAAAGAGGTGATCTCGAGCGAGGTCGAGATCGTGATGCCGCTCGGCGCGGCGATCGATCCGGACGCCGAGGCCACGCGCATCAAGAAGGACGTCGGCAAGGCGGAGAAGGAGATCGCGGGCGTCGAGAAGAAGCTCGCGAACGCGGACTTCCTGGCGCGCGCACCCGAGGACGTCGTCGCCGAGCAGCGCGCACGCCTCGCCGAGGAGAAGGCGCGCCTGCATCGCCTGACGGACGCGCTCGCCGTGCTCGAGTCGATCAAGAAGAAGAGCTGACGAGGAGACAGCCGATGAGCGAGAGACTCGAGCTCGAGTACACGCGGCGTCGCGAGCGCCTGCTGCCCGCGCGTGCGGTGCTGCTCGTGGTGGATATCCAGGAGCGCCTCGCGGCCGCGATGCCGCCGGAGGTGCTCGCGCAGACGATCAAGAACACCACGCTGCTCGTGAACACGGCGGGGCAGTTCCTGTTCCCGATCATCGTCAGCCAGCAGTACCCGAAGGGCCTCGGGCCGACCGTGCCCGCGCTCGCCGACGCGATCGCCGCCGCGGAGGCGAACGGCGCGCCGGTCTTCCGCTTCGACAAGACCGAGTTCTCCGCCGCCGCGGATCCGCAGTTCCAGCGGTTCCCGCCCGCGATGACGATGGGCGCGATGTACCAGCGCGAGCAATGGATCGTCTGCGGGATGGAGACGCACGTCTGCGTCTATCAGACCGCGCGCGACCTGATGACGTACGCGTGCGCGGTGCACGTCGTCTCCGACGCGGTCGCGAGCCGCACGAAGGCGAACTGGCGCGTCGGGCTCGACCTGTGTCGAGAGAGCGGGGCGCGGATCACGTCGACCGAGGTCGTGGTGTTCGATCTCCTGCGGCGCGCGGGGACCGACGTGTTCAAGGTACTCTCCAAGCAGATCAAGTAATGGCGGGCTCCAGCGGAGAAGTTTACAAGTCGCTCATCGTCAACACGATCATCGCGAGCTCGAAGGGCGTGGGCGCCTTCATCACCGGCTCGGGCGCGATGCTCGCGGAGACGCTGCACTCGTTCGCGGACTGCGGGAACCAGCTGCTGCTCCTGCTCGGCATCAAGCAGAGCCAGAAGCCCGCCGACGCGAAGCACCCGCTCGGCTACGGGCGCAACATGTACTTCTGGTCGTTCATCGTCGCGCTGCTCCTGTTCAGCGGTGGCGGGATGTTCTCGATCTACGAAGGCGTGCACAAGCTGCAGCACCCCGAGCAGGTCGGCGATGTCACGGTCGCGATCGTGATCCTCGCGCTCGCGATCCTCCTCGAGGGATGGGCGACGCTGGGCAACATCAAGCTGATGAACCAGAAGCGCGGCCAGACGCCGTTCTTCAAGTACCTGCGCGAGACCAAGGACTCCGATCTCGTGGTCGTGTTCGGCGAGAACAGCGCGGCGGTGCTGGGGCTCGTCCTCGCGCTCGGCGCGATCCTCGTCGCGAAGATGACCGACGACGGGCGATGGGACGCGATCGGCTCGCTCGCGATCGGCGCGGTGCTGATCGGCGTCGCGATCTTCTTGGCGAAGGAAGTGAAGTCACTTCTCGTCGGTGAATCTGCCGACCCCAAGGTCAACGAGGTCGCGCACGAGCTCGCGGCGAACGACCCGAACATCGAGAAGGTGCTGCGCGTGCTGACGGTGCAGCAGGGGCCGGGCGAGATCGTCGTGGCGATGAAGCTGAAGTTCCGTCCGGGGCTCGACGCCGGGCAGCTGGTCGAGACGATCAACGCGTTCGAGCGAGACCTCGAGGCCCGCGTGCCCGAGGCGAAGTGGTCGTTCATCGAGCCCGACAACGCTGACTGAGATCGACGTTAGAGGGCTTGTTGGACGACGACGCGCCGAGTAGGCTGACGCACCGTGTCAGCCGCCTCCGCCGCCGCATCCAAAGAGCTCTACGGCCTCGGTGAAGTTCCCGACCTCGGCGTGGTTCCGCCGAAGATGCTCGCGCAGATGATCCGCGCCGAGCGTTTCGGCGAGCCCCGCGACGCCTTCAAGGAAGAAGCGGTCGAGATTCCCGCGCTCGGTCCACGCGACGTCCTCGTCTACGTGATGGCCGCCGGCGTGAACTACAACAACGTGTGGGCCGCGATGGGCGTCCCGATCGACGTCATCAAGACGCGGCAGAAGAAGGGCGAGAAGGAAGACTTCCACATCGGCGGCTCGGATGCGTCGGGCGTCGTGTGGGCCGTCGGCAAGGACGTCACCAACGTCAAGGTCGGCGACGACGTCGTGGTCCACTGCGGCATGTGGGAGCCCGACGATCCGTGGGTGCTCGCGGGCAAGGATCCGATGTTCGCTCCCACGCAGCGCATCTGGGGCTACGAGTCGAACTGGGGCTCGTTCGCGCAGTACACCAAGGTGCAGGACCACCAGTGCCTGCCCAAGCCGCCGCACCTGACGTGGGAGGAAGCGGCCGCGTACATGCTCGTCGCGGCGACCGCCTATCGCATGCTGCATGGCTGGCCGCCGAACGTCGTCGGAGAAGGCGACCCGATCCTGGTCTGGGGCGGCGCGGGCGGCCTCGGCTCGATGGCGATCCAGATCGCGCGTGCGGCGGGTGCGCGCCCGGTCGCCGTCGTGTCGGGCGAGTCGAAGAACGAGTTCTGCAAGAAGCTCGGCGCGGTCGGCGTCATCGATCGCCGCAAGTTCGATCACTGGGGCAAGCTGCCGCGCTGGTCCGACGACATCGAATACAACCTGTGGCTCAAGGGCGCACGCGCGTTCGGCTCCGCCTTCTGGACCGCGCTGGGCGAGAAGAAGAACCCGACGATCGTGTTCGAGCATCCCGGCGAGACCACGCTGCCGACGTCGTGCTTCATGTGCGAGACGGGCGGCATGGTCGTGATCTGCGCGGGCACGACCGGCTACAACGCGACGCTCGATCTTCGCTATCACTGGATGCGGCAGAAGCGGCTCCAGGGCTCGCACTTCGCGAACGACGAGCAGGCCAAGGGCGTCAACGATCTCGTGATCGCCGGCAAGGTCGATCCGTGCCTGTCGCGAACGTTCCCGTGGGACGAGACCGGCGCGTGTCACCAGCTGATGCGCGACAACCTGCATCCATCGGGCAACATGTCGATCCTCGTCAACGCACCGACGACGGGCCTCAAGACGCTCGCCGATGTCCGTGCAGCGCGCGGAGCGAAGTGACGTGACCGCGCGACCGTTTCGCGTGCTCGGGATCCAGCAGATCGCGATCGGCCATCCGTCGAAGGCCGCGCTGCGAACGCTGTGGGTCGATCTCCTCGGGCTACCCGTGACGAACACGTTTCGCAGCGAGCGCGAGAACGTCGATGAAGACATCCTCGTCGCCGGGTCGGGACACGCGGCCGTCGAGATCGATCTGATGGAGCCGATCGATCCCGACAAGTCGCCGAAGGTCGCCGACCCTCGGCTCAATCACATCGGGCTGTGGGTCGACGATCTCGCCGCGGCCGTCGAGTGGCTGACCGCGCAGGGCATGCGGTTCACGCCGGGTGGCATTCGCAAGGGCGCGTCGGGGTTCGACGTCTGCTTCATCCATCCCAAGGGGAACGATCAGTCCCCCCGCTCGGGCGAGGGTGTGTTGATCGAGCTCGTGCAGGCGCCGCGAGATCTGATCGACGCGACCCGTTCCTGATCGGATCGCCGCACGGACATCGTGGATACTTGGGCATGATCGAAGCGACTTGCCACTGCGGTGCGCTGCGCATCGAGGTCCCGACGGCGCCCGAGTGGGTCACCGACTGCAACTGCTCGATCTGCCGGCGACACGGCGCGCTGTGGGCGTACTACTCGCCGCGCGACGTGAAGCTCACGCCCGCATCGGGCGCGACCGGGACCTATGTCTGGGGCGATCGGATGCTCGAGCTGCACGCGTGCAACACGTGCAAGATCATCACGCACTGGTGGCCGATCGATCCGGTGGCGATCGATCGCATGGGCGTGAACGCGCGGCTGATGGACCCTGCGATCCTCGCCGCGGCGAAGCGCGAGGTCATCGGCGGGCCGGACGATCCAGATCGGCCGAGCCGGGCCTGATCACTTCTTCTCGCCGGTCTTCTCGCCGGTCTTCTCGCCGGTCTTCTCGCCGGTCTTCTCGCCGGTCTTCTC
>CAZUAR010000006.1:296195-336741 GCA_964617845.1 uncultured Kofleriaceae bacterium
GCCGGTCTTCGTCTCGGACGCTGCCTCGGCCTTCTTCTTCTCCGCCTCGGCCTTCTTCGCGGCTTCCTTCGCCGCCATCTCCTCGTCCTTCTTCCGGCGTCGCTCGGCCGCGGCGATCTCCTCGGCCTCTTCCTGCTTCTTCCGCTCGGCCGCGCGCTCTTCCTCGAGCTCCTTCGCCTTGCGCTTCTCCTCCTCCTTCTTCGGATCGGAGGCGGGCTCTTTCTTCTCGACCTTGTCGGCCTTGTCGGGCCTGGCGGCGGCCTTGGTCGGCTCGGACTTCTTGGTCCCCTTCTTCTTGTCCTTGTCGTCGTCCTCTTCCTCCTTGAGGGCGACGTTCAGCATCTCCTGCGCCTCCCCCGAGGTCGGCGCGATCGTCGACGCGGGCTTACCCGTCTTCTTGATGAGGTACGCGACATAGGCGGACGCGCCGAACGCGAGCACGGAGGCCCACTGCGCGAACGTCAGATCGAAGTAGCGAGGGTCGGAGTTCTCCGGGCGAAGGAAGTCGAGGAAGAAGCGCACGGGGGCGTAGAGCACGCCGGTGAGGACGACGATGAAGCCGGCCGGCATGCGCTTGCGACGGAACGCGAGCCACAGGATCAGCGCGTTCACGGGGATGAGGTAGAGCAGCTCGACCAGGCCGAGGTTCCACGCCGGGATGAACTCTTGCCTGGCGAGCAGCGGGTTGTCGTGGACGAGCTCGGCGATGCCCGAGTGCGCGAGCTTGTCCGCCGTCGGGTAGTCCATCGCGATGAACGCGTACCAGGCGTTGGGATCGATCGCGCGGCCGATGTGGTCCGACACGACGGTGCAGCCGATGCGACCGATCGAGAACGCGGGGAGGAGGCCGATGATCGCGATGTCGGCCATGAGTCGCGTCGGCAATCGCTTCCACCAGACATAGAAGGCGAAGCCCATCGCGCCGCCGAGGAAGCCGCCGTACGAAGAGATCCCGGACCACAGCTGGAAGAACAGCGGCCAGTCACGCGGGTGCCAGCCCTTGAGCTCGAACCAGGGCTTGTCGGCCTGGTACGCGATGACGTCGAACCAGTGCGCGCCGAGGAACCCGGTGACCGTGATCCAGCCGAGGAGCCCTCGGATATTGTCGTCGGGGACCCCGTGCCACTCGGCGTAGCGCCGGAGCAGGGCAGCACCGATCAGGACGCCGATGGCGACGATGACACCGAACGCTTGAATCGGGAGGGGGCCGAGCTCGAGCGCGCCCATGTGGACGTAAGGCAGGGCCGAACCGACCGTGCTCGTGGCGTCGGGGAGGACCGAGCCGGCGGCATGGGACAAAGCGAGGGCGTACATGCGTGGGCGAGCCTACACCAGGCCGACGGTCGCGCTATGATCGCGACGTGATCTGGGAGCCTTTCGTCCTGGCGTTGTTTCTGGGACTCGTGGTCTCGGCAGGGTTGTACTTCGCATACCTGTGGCCATCGGTAGAGCCGCAGATCGAACCACCGGTGGCATCGGGCGATTCCCGTGACACACCGGACGAAGTGACCGCCGCGTCCGAACCTGTCGTCGCTCCACCGAAGCTTCCGGACTCGGTGCCCGAGAAGAGAGAACGTCCGCCGACGCGACCGTCGGATGGCGACATGACGCCGTTGCCGCCTCCGCAGCCGGAGGACGACGGCGTGAGCGACGACGAGAAGGCCCCTTGAATCGTCGCCTCGCGGTGATCGCGTGCGTGCTCGCGGTGGCGCCGGTCGCCGCGGCACCGGATGGCCCCACGGGCAAGTCGGTCCGCGTCGAGCACTACGATCCCGCGACGACGCCGGCGCGCGGACCGGTCAACGCACCGGTCACCGTCGAGCTGTTCTTCGCGCCGCAGATCCGCGGTGGAAACACGAACGGGCTGCCCGTGTACCGGCAGCTCGAGGCGCTCCAGCAGAAGCACCCGACGAGGATCCGCATCCTGTACCGCGTCGTGCAGCGAGGCGTGCAGGGCCCGCAGCAGCCGACGCTGGCGCTCGAGGCCTACGCGCAGGGGAAGTTCTTCGAGATGGTCACCGCGCTTCACACGCAGCGCGTGAATATGACGCGCGACCAGCTGCTCGAGCTCGCGAGGAAGGTCGGCGTCGATCCGCAGCGCGCGGACCGGGCGATCGTCGAGGATCGCTATCGCGCGGTCCTCGACGACAACGAGCGGCGGCTCGAGCGGCTGCGGGGCAACACCTCGCCGATGGTGTTCTTCAACGACAAGCCGCTCAAGTCGTCGCTGTCGTCGCTGACGGAGAACGAGCTCGAAGCCGCCTACATGGACGCCTACGACCGCGCCATCGACCTGCTCGACAAGGGCATCGCGCAGAAGGACCTGCTCGACGCGTTCGACGCGCAGATCCTCCAGGACATCCAGCCGCTCGTCGTGACCGCGAGCCCGCTCGACGAGAACTTCGAGGGCGAGATCGTCGACCACCCGCTCGCGAGCCCTCCGCTCTCGCTCGCCGGACTGCCCGCGCTCGGGCGGCCGGATGCAAGCGCGCCCGTCCCGGTGATCCTTCTGTGCCGCCCCAACGACGAGAAGTGCAACGCGATGATGCGCATCGCGCCCAAGCTCAACAAGCTGTATCGCGGCGAGGTCCGCATCGTGTGGGCCCCGTGGTTCGACGTGCTGCGCCGCGAGGACGCGGCCGAGCTCACGCTCCTCGGCGATGCCGCCCTGTGCGCGGAGCAGGTCGGATCGAGCCCGGACGACATGGACGCATCGCCGGGGTGGTTGTGGGTCAGCGAGATGTTCTCGCAGATCAGCCGGTCGCACGGTCGTCGCAGTCCACCCGACAAGCTGATCAAGACCGTGGCGGAGCGACTCTCGATCGACATGGCGTCGCTGTCTGCCTGTCGCGCGCGAATGGCCAACACCACGCTCGACTGGATCGAGAGCGCTCGCCGGTCCGGTGTGGTCGGCTCGCCCGCCATCGTGATCGGCGGCCGGATCTACGAGGGGCTCAACGACGAGCAGGCGATCAAGACATTGGTCGAAGCCGAGCTTGCACCTGGTGTCCTCGGTCGTTGCGCGACGACCGGCTGTTAGCGACACTACGGTTCGCCCATGGAGTTGACGTTCGCGGCCGCGACCGACGTCGGTCGACAGCGCACGCACAACGAGGACAACTTCCTCATCGACAAGAAGCTGCGCCTGTTCCTGGTCGCGGACGGCATGGGTGGACACGCGGCGGGCGAGGTCGCGTCGTCGATCGCCGTGCACGAGATCCGCGACGCGCTGAACAACAACCGCGATCTGATCGAGCGCTATCGCCCCGACCATCCGGGAGTGCAGTCGTACGAGATCCTGCAGGTGCTCGAGCACGCGATCCAGGCGGCGTGCGGCGCGGTCCACGCGCGAGCACAGGCCGAGCAGGACAAGCGCGGCATGGGCACGACCGCGACGGTGCTGCTGATCGCGGGCGGTGGCGATCAGCTGCGCGGCTTCATCGCGCACGTCGGCGACTCGCGCGTGTACCTCGCGCGCCAGAACCAGTGCCACATCCTCACCGAGGATCACTCGCTGATGAACGAGCTCGTCCGCCGCGGCAAGCTCAACCGGGAGCAGATCGAGAGCTCGCCCTACAAGCAGTACAAGAACGCGGTCACCCGCGCCGTCGGCGTGTACTCGTCGGTCGAGGTCGACACGTTCGACTTCGACATCCTGCCCGGCGATCGCTTTCTCCTCTGCTCCGACGGCATGTACGCGTACGTCGACGAGGCCGAGCTACCCAAGCAGCTCGCCGATGGCGAGGTGAAGGACGTCCCGCGCAAGCTCGTCGAGCACGCGAACGCATCGGGCGGTCACGACAACATCACCGCGGTGGTGATCCGTGTCGGCGAGACCCACTCCACGGAGCTCGCGCCGCGCACCACCGAGGTCTCGCTCAAGCTCGAGGTGCTCAAGGGCATGCAGATGTTCCGCTACCTCTCCTACAAGGAGCTGGTGCGCGTCTCGACGATCGCGGAGATGGTCGAGCTCGACACGGATCAGATCGTGTTCACGGCGGGACAGCCGGGTGACGCGATGTACGTCGTCCTGTCGGGCAGCGTGCGCCTGACGAAGGGAGACAAGCTCGTCGCCGAGCTCGGCAAGGGACACCACTTCGGCGAGATGGCGCTGGTCGATCGCAGCGTTCGCTCGCTGACCGCGACGGCGGCGGAGGGCACGCGCCTCGTCGTGATCTCGCGCAAGGACTTCTACGACATCATCAAGCGGGAGCCGGCCTCCGCGGTGAAGATGCTGTGGAGCTTCGTGCAGGTGCTCGGTCAACGCCTGCGCAAGACGACGAATGATCTCAGCGACGCGCTCCACGGCGATCGCCACGGCACCGAGACCGAAGAAGAGAACCTGTTCCAGGACTGATGCGCTGTTTCCTCCTCCTCGGGCTGTTCGCGGGCTGTGACCAGGTCTACGGGCTCGAGGGACGCGGAGAGCTCGGCGATCTCGAGGCGGGCATCGTCGCGTGGTACCCGATGGACTCCGACGACGACCTCCTGCACGACGCGAGCGGGAACGAGCTGAACGGCATCTGTCGAAACAGTCGCTGTCCGACGCCGTCGCAGGACGGCAAGGTCTCCGGCGCCCTCCACTTCGACGGAATGATCCAGATCGGCGTGAACCCGGATCCGCTGCTCGAGACGAGGGACGGCTTCACCGTCGCGGGCTGGTACCGCATCGAGCAGCAGGTGCTGACTCCCGTCGTGCAGTGCCCGTTCAACAAGGTCGCGAACGGCGGCACGAACAGCTGGCAGCTGTGCTTCGAGCGTGGCGGTGGAGTCGTGTTCTACAGCACGCAAGGCGACGCCGACGGAGGCACCGTCGCGATCGGCGAGTACCACCACATCGTGCTGTGGTGGGACGGGACCGAGAAGCGCATCTACGTCAACGGACTGATGGTGGGCCGGATGGAGGAGGACACGATCCTGTTCGACGATGGCATCGCCGCGATCGGCTCCGACAGCGATGACAATAACGTCGTCGCCGAGTTCACCGGCGACATGGACGATCTGCGCATCTACGATCGACCGCTCATGGTCGGCGAGATCCAGCAGCTCCTGGAGCTCGGCTCACCTCCCTAGGTCCGCTGGCACGAGCCAGCGCGTGACCTGCACGTGAGCGATCGAGCACGACGCTCGATCGCCTCCGGTCTCTCCGACGTGAGGGAGACGGCGCGTCGATAGCGGAGATGCCGCGCGTCTCAGCGCTTCTTGATCGGCTTCTTCGGCTTCTTCGCGGCGAGCTTCTTCGCGGCGGGCTTCTTCGCGGCGGGCTTCTTCGCCGCGGGCTTCTTCGACGAAGACGCGGTCTGCTTCGACGATCGTGCAGACTTCGTTTTCGCCGAGGTCAGCGTCTTCGCGGCGGTCTGCTTCGCCTTCTCCTTCGCAGCAGCCTTCGCGATCGCCTTGGGCGACGCGATGATCGTCGGCGCG
Organism: uncultured Kofleriaceae bacterium; assembly: GCA_964617845.1. Taxonomy (GTDB): domain Bacteria; phylum Myxococcota_A; class Polyangia; order Haliangiales; family Haliangiaceae; genus JABFXX01. The sequence goes on from CAZUAR010000006.1 coordinate 301,620, forward strand.
CGTGTCGACATCGTACGGCCGCCACCGCCGCCACCATGGCCGCGGCCGCCACCGCCGCCGCCACCGCCACCGCCACCACCGCCACGACCGCCACCGCCACCGCGACCGCCACCGCCGCGCCCGCCACCACCTCCGCCACCGCCACCACTGGCGCCGTGACCGCGTCCGCCACCATCGCGATCGCGACGCGTCTCCATCTCGGCGACGATGTCGATGTCATCGGCCTCGGTCAGCGCGTCCTGCGCGACCTTGAAGATCTCGTCCTCGCGCGTGACATGGGCGCGATGGGCATCGGCGAGGCGCGTCGCTGCGTCGAGGAGTGCCATGCCCGCGGAGGGGCGGGCCTCGCCGTCGAGCTGTTGCGCGGCGGCCGCGATCTCGGTCTGCAGCGCGATCTGGACCGGGTGCTCCGCGGACAGCGCCGCGAGGTCGGCGGCGAGGTCGGGGCGCCGGGTCGACAGACGAGGGAACACCGACCCCTCCTCGTCGAGGAAGTGGCGGGTGATCGAGCGGTCGAAGAACGCCACCGCCTCGTGTACCGACTGGACATCACCCGGATCCGGACGTCCCGCGGCGAGGCGGCGCGCGGCTTCCAGCAGGTTGGCCATCACGTCGTCATGCCGACGGTGACAGCGCTCGAGCTGGACGAGGCTGGCGAGCTCCATGGAGGGCCAAAGGATCGATCAGGGATGCGGCGCGGACAAGGGCCGCGCGTCGTTGAAACGGCATCGGTTCGTGGGTACACCTCACGCCTATGGCCGAGAACGTCGTCATCATCGGTTCGGGACCGGCCGCGCACACCGCGGCGATCTATGCCGCGCGCGCGAACTTGAACCCCGTGCTGTTCGAGGGGTTCATGGCGGGCGGGATCGCCGCCGGTGGTCAGCTCACGACGACGACCGACGTCGAGAACTTCCCGGGTTTCCCCGAGGGCATCTCGGGCCCCGAGCTGACCGAGCGCTTCCGCGCGCAGTCGGTGCGGTTCGGTACGCGCATCTTCACCGAGACGGTCAACAAGGTCGACCTGTCGAAGCGCCCGTTCAAGCTCGTGTCCGACGAGCAGGAGATGGAAGCGAACGCGCTGATCATCGCGACGGGCGCGACGGCAAAGCGCGACGACATTCCGGGCACGCGCGACAACGAGCTGTGGCAGAAGGGCGTGAGCGCGTGCGCCGTGTGCGACGGCGCGCTGCCGATGTTCCGCAACAAGCAGATGTTCGTCGTCGGCGGCGGTGACTCGGCGATGGAGGAGGCGAGCTTCCTCACCAAGTTCGGCAGCAAGGTGTTCATCGTGCATCGCCGCGACGAGCTGCGCGCGTCGCAGATCATGCAGCAGCGCGCGAAGAACAACCCGAAGATCGAGTTCCTCCTCTCACACCGCGTGGTCGCGGTCGAGGGCAAGGACGGCGTCGAGCAGGTGCGCGTCGAGGATCTGAAGGCGAAGTCCGAGCGCGTGATCCCGGCGGCCGGTCTGTTCTTCGCGATCGGCCACGTGCCGAACACGCGGTTCCTCGAGGGCCAGGTCAAGTGCGACGAGCAGGGCTACATCCTGACGACGCCGGGCACGACGCAGACGTCGGTGCAGGGCGTTTTCGCGGCCGGCGACGTGCAGGACAAGAAGTACCGCCAGGCCATCACGGCTGCCGGATCGGGCTGTGCCTCCGCGCTCGAGGCCGAGCACTTCCTCGCGTCACACGCGTGATCCACCGGGAATGTCACGGTCCTCGGGTCTGGTTGAACCATGACCCGACGGAGGTGACATGTCACAATCGGCGTACCCCGTGACCCGCGAAGCCGCTCCCCGATCTCCTGGCTCCTCTGGTGATTCCGGCCTGCTGACCAAGGTGCTGGCCGTGCTGCTGCTCGTCGTCGCGGGCGCGCTCGTCTGGACCGTGTTCAAGCAGCGCCAGCAACCCGTGCGCTACGCCTCCGTCGAGCCACGCCCGATCGCACAGCGCCCGGACGACAAGCTCGGCGCCGACGAGCAGTCGACGATCGACGTGTTCAGCAAGTTCTCGCGCAGCGTGGTCCACATCACGTCGCTCGAGACGCATCGCGATCGCATCACGCTCGACGTCAGCGAGATCCCGCAGGGCACGGGCTCGGGCTTCGTCTGGGATCAGCAGGGCCACGTCATCACGAACTTCCACGTCGTCGCGCACGGCGATCGCGCGAGCGTCACGCTCAACGACGGCTCCACGTACCCGGCCGTCATCGTCGGCCGCGCCCCCGACAAGGACCTCGCGGTGCTGCGCATCGACGCGCCGGCAGCCAAGCTCCTCCCACTGCCGATCGGGCAGAGCGCGACGCTCAAGGTCGGCCAGAAGGTGCTCGCGATCGGCAACCCGTTCGGTCTCGACCAGACGCTCACCACCGGCGTCATCTCGGGCCTCGGCCGCGAGATCAAGAGCATGACCCAGCGCTCGATCTTCGACGTCATCCAGACCGACGCATCGATCAACCCGGGCAACTCCGGTGGTCCGCTGCTCGACTCGAGCGGGCGCCTGATCGGCATCAACACCGCGATCTACTCGCCGAGCGGCGCGAACGCGGGCATCGGCTTCGCGGTCCCCGTCGACACGGTCAACACGATCGTCCCCGCGCTGATCCGCGACGGCAAGCTCGTGCGCCCCGGCCTTGGCATCAACATCCTCTCCGACCAGATCGCGCAGCAACAACGGATCGAAGGCGTCGTCGTCCTCGGCGTGGCGCCCGGCGGCGCCGCCGAGAAAGCCGGCATTCGCGGCACGGTTCCGACGCGCGGCGGCTGGGAGCTCGGCGACGTGATCGTGAAGATCGATCAGACCGACGTGAAGAAGAGCTCGGATCTGTTCCGCGCGATCGATGCGCACAAGGTGGGAGACCAGGTCGATCTCACCCTCGAGTTCCAGGGGCAGAAGCGCACGGTGAAAGTCACGCTGCAGCCGATTCCGTAGCGTCGGGGTATGCTCGGCTCCGTGAGCCGAAGTCGTTTGTCGTCTCAGGCAGCTCGCCTCCCCGTCGAAGATCCACCGACCGTGCAGCTGCCATTGGTGTGGCGCGACACGATCTGGCGGCGTACGCGCTCGGCGATCGCCGAGGGATTCTTCCAGGGCATCTCGTCGCTCGCGGCGCTGCACCCGGCGGCGAACCCCAAGCGCAACGGCGTCGAGGTCGAGAAGGACATCGCGTACGCGGGGCACCACTCGACGCACGCCGACTGGCAGTTGCTCGACGTGTACAAGCCGGTGCATCGACCGGGGCCGTGGCCCGTCGTGTTCTACGTGCACGGCGGCGCGTTCCACCTGCTGTCGAAGGACACGCACTGGCTGATGGGCCTCGTGTTCGCGCGCTTCGGCTACCTCGTGGTCAACATCTCGTATCGCCTCGCGCCGAAGCATCCATATCCGGCGGCGATCGAGGACACGTGCCTCGCGTATCAATGGCTCGCCAAGAACATCACGCGCCTCGGCGGCGACCCCAATCGCGTCGCGGTCGCAGGCGAGTCAGCGGGCGGCAACTTGATCAGCGCGCTCGCCCTCGTGATGAGCGAGCGGCGCGCCGAGCCGTGGGCGCGTGACACGTTCGATACGGGCCTCGTGCCGCGCGCCGCGTTGCCGTTCTGCGCGCTACTCGAGGCCTCGCGACCGGAGAGATTTACGGAGCGCCGGCCGTTGCCGCGATGGGTCGACGGAATGTTGCGCGACGCTTCGGCGTCGTACCTCCATGGCCATCCGGCGACGCCCGGCCCGGCGACCGAGCTCGCGAATCCGCTCGTCGTCCTCGAGGACGCCGCCGCCGGGCGGCGAGGTGGATTCGATCGGCCGTTGCCCGCATTCTTCGCACCGGTCGGCACGCGCGATCCGCTGCTCGACGACACGCGCCGCCTCGCGAAGGCGCTCGACGCGCTCGGTGTTGCAAACGAGGCACAGTATTACCGCGGCGGAATACATGCGTTTCACGCGTTCGTATGGGATCCTGTGGCTCGTCGGTGCTGGCGCGATGCGCTCGCGTTCCTCGACCGTTATTGTCGCGCACCAGCTGCTCCTTAGTTTCGTGACCTCGTGACTCCTCCGAAGCGCCGCTTAGGGCTCACCGTGACCGCGGCGATCGTCGTCGCGAACATGATCGGCAGCGGCGTGTTCACGAGCACCGGCTTCCAGGCCGCGTCGCTCCACGATCCGGGGACGATGCTGGCGTGCTGGGTCGTCGGCGGGCTGATCGCGCTGTGCGGTGCGGCGGCGTACGCGGAGCTCGGCTCGATGATGCCGCGCGCCGGTGGCGAGTATGTCTACCTGAGCGAGGCGTATCACCCGACGGTCGGCTTCATGAGCGGGTTTGCCTCGCTGACCGTCGGCTTCTCCGCGCCGATCGCGCTCGCCGCGCTCGGCTTTGCCGTCTACCTCACGGCGGTCCTTCCCGATCTGCAGACGGCGCCGTGGTTCGTCATCGATCTCGGCATCCGCAAGATCTCGATGGGCTTGCAGCAGACGATCGCGATCGGACTCGTCGTGGTGATCACCGCACTGCACTCGTTCGACACGAAGGTCGGCGGTTGGGTGCAAGCGGTGTTCACCGCACTCAAGGTCCTGCTGATCGTCGCGTTCATCGTCGCGGGGCTGCTCGTCGGCACCGGCGACTGGAACAACCTCGCCGAGCAAGGTGGCGGCATCGCGAAGAACCTCCCCACCACGGCGTTCGCGACGTCCTTGATGTACGTGAGCTTCGCGTACTCGGGGTGGAACGCGGCGGCCTACATCGCGAACGAGGTCGAGCGTCCCGAGAAGACGCTGCCGCGCGCGCTGCTCCTCGGCACCGGCATCGTGATGGCGCTGTACGTGCTGCTCAACGTGGTCTTCCTCTATGCCGTTCCTTCGAACGTGATGGCGGGGCAGCTGCCCGAGAGCTTGAAGGGGGTGACCACGGCGTGGGAAGGCGGACCGATCATCGAGGTCGGCGACGTCGCGGCGCGGTCGCTGTTCGGCAGCTCCGCCGGTGGGGTGGTCAGCGCGGTGATCTCGATCGCGCTCGTGTCGAGCGTCAGCGCGATGATCATGGCGGGACCTCGCGTGTACGCGGCGATGGCGATCAATCGCGCGCTGCCGCATCAGCTCGCGACGTTCAACAAGCGTGGCGTGCCCGTGAATGCGGTGATGGTGCAGGGCGTGCTCGCGATCACCTTCATCCTGATCGGCGATCTCGGCTTCCTGTTCCGCCTCGTCGGCTTCACGCTGTCGATCTTCGCGGCGCTCACGGTCGGCGCGGTGTTCATCCTGCGCAGGCGCGGCCAGCGCGCGGCGTATCAGACGTGGGGATATCCGGTGACGCCGATCGCGTTCATCCTGTTGTCCGCGTGGATCGCGTTCTCGCAGTTCAAGGAGAACCCGAAGGAGAGCGCGTTCGGCCTGACACTCCTCGGGTTCGGCGTGCTCCTCTACATGGTGTTCGCCCGCAATCGTCCGGCGCTCGCCGACGAGTCGTTGCCCGAGATGCCGGCGTCGGTCCCCGAGGCCCGCGTCGTCAAAGAGGACTAAAAATCTTGCCCGGTTGCTGACGCCTACATGGCGTCTGCGCGACGCTATCCGTGGGCTTAGACCGAGGGCCGCTTGTGGGCGTTGAACCCAGAGGACCTCGATCCATCCAGCGAGGGGAGACTCATGAGCAAGTTGGCAGCAAGCCCGACGAACGTCGGGCGCGCAGCGCTTCCGAAGGGAGTGCGTAGTTTCGTCACCGTGGGTGCGGCCGTGCTGGCGTTGGCGATGGCTCCGCAGCGGGCCGAGGCGTTCTGCGGCTTCTATGTCGAAGGCTCGGGCGCGAAGCTCGCGGCCGACGCGACGCAGGTGACGCTGATGCGCCAGGGCACGCGAACCGTGCTCGCGATGCAGAACGACTACAAGGGGCCGCTCAACGACTTCGCGATGGTGGTCCCGGTGCCCGTCGTCCTCAAGGAGAAGGACGTGAAGACGCTCGACAAGAGCGTGCTCAAGCGGATCGAGATGCTCGGCTCGCCGCGCCTGGTCGAGTACTGGGAGCAGAACCCGTGTCCGGTGCCGAGCCGGTACGACGATCGCGCGTACGACATGGTGTCGAAGTCGGCACCGATGACCGAGATGGCGAGCACCGGCATGGGCGGTGGGCGCCAGACGGTGAAGATCGAGGCGCAGTTCGCCGTCGGCGAGTACAAGATCCTGATCCTATCGGCGACGGAGGCCGCGGGCCTCGAGACGTGGCTCAAGCAGAATGGCTACAAGATCCCCGACGGTGCGGAGCCGCTGCTGCGGCCGTACGTCGAGGCGGGATCGAAGTTCTTCGTCGCGAAGGTCGATCCGAAGAAGGTGACGATGGACGCGCAGGGCGTGGCCCAGCTGTCGCCGCTGCGCTTCCACTACGACGCCGAGGAGTTCTCGCTGCCGATCCGCCTCGGCATGGCGAACTCGACGGGCAAGCAGGACCTGATCGTCAACATCATCAGCGACGCGCGCTACGAGGTCGCGAACTACAAGAACGTCGTCATCCCGACGAACTTCGACGTGAAGGACTCGGTCCGGACGCGGTTCGCGGAGTTCTACGCGGCCTTGTTCGACAAGACGCTCGAGGCGAACCCGCGCGCCGTGGTCACGGAGTACGCGTGGGATGCGCAGCCGTACTCGATGTGCGATCCGTGTCCGCCCGAGATCCCGACGGACGCGGATGCGATGACGCTCGGCGGTGACGTGATCGGCGGAAAGATCGCGCAGGGCACGTACACGCTGACGCGGCTGCACGCGCGGTACGGCAAGGCCGACATGAACGACGACCTTCGGTTCCGTGCGGCCAAGCCGATCCAGGGCGGCCGCGAGAACTGGAGCGCGAAGGGGCTCGAGTACGGCGCGACGCCCGCACAGACAAACAACTTCCAGGCGCGCTACGCGATCCGTCACTGGTGGACGGGGCCGATCGCGTGCAAGAACCCGCGGCGCGGCGTGTGGGGCGGTCCGCCGGACGGTGGTTATCGCCAGCCGATCGCGGCGAGCAAGCTCGCGTACGCGCCGCGCGGTCAGCTGTCGCTGCCGACGGTGGTCAAGCGCGACCTGTGGGAGATCGGGATGAAGAAGTCGTCGAGCCCGGCGCCATCGCAGAAGAAGGGCGGCTTCGCTACACCGCCCGGCGGCAAGACGATGGGCCTTGGCTTCGGCGGCGGCGTTCTGGGCGGACTCGCGATGCTCGGCTTGATCGCGCTCGTCGCGCGGCGCCGGAACAAGTAACGACATGGGGAACACGATGAACAAGCTCGCACTCACTCTCGGATCCGCGGCGCTCGCGCTGGCGGTCACGGCAACGCAGGCCGACGCGTTCTGCGGGTTCTATGTCGAAGGCTCGGGCGCGAAGCTCGCGGCCGACGCGACGCAGGTGACGCTGATGCGCCAGGGCACGCGAACCGTGCTCGCGATGCAGAACGACTACAAGGGGCCGCTCAACGACTTCGCGATGGTGGTCCCGGTGCCCGTCGTCCTCAAGGAGAAGGACGTGAAGACGCTCGACAAGAGCGTGCTCAAGCGGATCGAGATGCTCGGCTCGCCGCGCCTGGTCGAGTACTGGGAGCAGAACCCGTGCCCCGCGCCGGTCGAGCGCCGCTACCGCGACTACGCGCCGATGGCCGGTGCGTCGATGGTGAGGGAGGAAGCCGAAGGCGACAACGAGGACAAGCGCCAGACGGTGAAGATCGAGGCGCAGTTCGCGGTCGGCGAGTACAAGATCCTGATCCTCTCGGCGACCGAGGCCGCGGGCCTCGAGAAGTGGCTGAATCAGAACGGCTACAAGATCCCCGCGGGCGCCGAGCCGCTGCTGCGGCCGTACGTCGAGGCGGGATCGAAGTTCTTCGTCGCGAAGGTCGATCCGAAGAAGGTGACGATGGACGCGCAGGGCGTGGCCCAGCTGTCGCCGCTGCGCTTCCACTACGACGCCGAGGAGTTCTCGCTGCCGATCCGCCTCGGCATGGCGAACTCGACGGGCAAGCAGGACCTGATCGTCAACATCATCAGCGACGCGCGCTACGAGGTCGCGAACTACAAGAACGTCGTCATCCCGACGAACTTCGACGTGAAGGACTCGGTCCGGACGCGGTTCGCGGAGTTCTACGCGGCCTTGTTCGACAAGACGCTCGAGGCGAACCCGCGCGCCGTGGTCACGGAGTACGCGTGGGATGCGCAGCCGTACTCGATGTGCGATCCGTGTCCGCCCGAGATCCCGACGGACGCGGATGCGATGACGCTCGGCGGTGACGTGATCGGCGGAAAGATCGCGCAGGGCACGTACACGCTGACGCGGCTGCACGCGCGGTACGGCAAGGCCGACATGAACGACGACCTTCGGTTCCGTGCGGCCAAGCCGATCCAGGGCGGCCGCGAGAACTGGAGCGCGAAGGGGCTCGAGTACGGCGCGACGCCCGCACAGACAAACAACTTCCAGGCGCGCTACGCGATCCGTCACTGGTGGACGGGGCCGATCGCGTGCAAGAACCCGCGGCGCGGCGTGTGGGGCGGTCCGCCGGACGGTGGTTATCGCCAGCCGATCGCGGCGAGCAAGCTCGCGTACGCGCCGCGCGGTCAGCTGTCGCTGCCGTCGGTGGTCAAGCGCGACCTGTGGGAGATCGGGATGAAGAAGTCGTCCGCGCCCGCGCCCGCACCGTCGTCGAAGGGCGGCTTCGCGACGCCGCCCGGCGGCAAGACGATGGGCCTTGGCTTCGGCGGGGGGATCCTCGGCGGCGTTGCTCTCCTCGGCCTGTTGGCGTTCATCGGCCGGCGAAAGAAGTAGGGGATGGGCGCGGTTACGAGACAGAGCGGGAGCCGAGGTCGTGCGTTGAAAGCATCCATGACCTCGGGCGGAGAGCCGCGCACCCATCTCGCTCTCGACGCCTCTCTCGTGGCGCTCGGGGCGGGCGTCATCGCCGCGATGATGTTCGTCCTCACCGGCTGCGGATCGTCGACGGAGGTCGCGCCGAAACCGACGCCGATCCCGACGGCGGATCCGCGCTTGCCGAGCGAGCCCGGCGAGATGTGGCCATCCCTCGTCGAGATCGATCGGACCGCGTTCCGCGCGCCCGACGAGGTCACCGAGGGCACGCAGCTGTCGGATACCGATAGCTGCGCGACGTGCCACCCCGACGCGGCGGCGCACTGGTCGGCCAGCGCGCACTCGTTCGCGAGCTTCGGGAACCCGATCTATCGGACAAACGTCGAGCTGTTCCGCCACTCGCTCGGCGACAAGAACAGCCGCCACTGCGGTGGCTGTCACGACATGCCGCTGATGATCGACGGCATGATGACGAACAAGGAGCCGATTCCCGCCGACGATCTGCGCGCGCACTCGGGGGTGACGTGCAGCCTGTGCCACGGCATCCAGTCGACGAGCAAGGACGGCAACGGAAGCTACGTGTGGTCGCGCGCGCCGATCGTCGCGCCCACCCTGGGCGACGCGGCGTCGATCGCGCAGCACAAGGCGCAGGCGAGCGTGAAGACGGGTACGGAGCTGTGCGTCGGTTGCCACCGCGGCTTCTTGTCGGCGGACATGGACATGCCGGTGCATCTGTCCGGCCTCGACGAGCCCGGCATGTGGCGCAACTCGGCGTGGGCCGGCAACGGCATGGGCCGCGTCGACACCGTCGGCAAGAAGGACTGCATCGACTGCCACATGGAGCGCGAGCCGGCGAGCAAGGACGAGCTCGGCGCGAAGAGCGGCACGATCGCGTCGCACCGCTTCCTCGGCGGCCACACGTGGATGGCCGGCATGCGCAACGACACGGAGCACCTCAGGCGCACGCAGGCCAAGCTCGAGGGCGTCGCATCGATCGACATCGCGGGCGCGCGCACCGAGAGCCCGAGCGGCGCCGTGTGGCACCTGCCCGCCGATGGCGCACCGATCGTCGCCGGCACGCGCGTGTCGCTCGACATCGTGCTGCGCAACCTGCTCGCGGGGCATCGCTTCCCCGGCGGCGTGCTCGACATCCAGGACACGTGGATCGAGATCGAGGTCGCCGATGCCAAGGGCGCGCGCCTCGCCGCGTCGGGGCTGGCCCACGAGAAGGACCCGAACGACCAGGAAGCACACGTCCTGCAGACGCTCGTCGTCGACGAGAAGGGCGAGGTCCTCGTCGAGCACGAGATGTCGGCGTTCCGCACGCAGATCGCCACGCAGACGCTCGCCGCGCGCGAGGCGCAGGTGACGCGCTACGTGTTCGACGTGCCGTCCTCGCTGACGGCGGCGCAGCTGCCGCTGACGGTGACCGCGCGCCTGCGCCATCGCAGCCGCACGCTGAAGATGCAGGCGACGGTGTGCGCGGCCGCGATGACGGACGCCGGCAAGGCGTTTCTCGTCGGTGCGAAGGGCGCCCGCGATGTCGTGCTCGATCCGTGCAAGGCACAACCGATCACGCTGATCGCCGAGGCGCACGCACAGCTCGGCGAGGGCGCGAAGCTGTCGAACACGCGTCCCGCGTGGGACCGCGAGTACGAGCACGGGATGGCGCTCGTGAACACCGTGACGGAGCGCCTCGAGGAAGCGCGCCACGTCCTCGACACGGCGCTCGCCAACGTTCCCGCCGGCGACAAGAAGGCGCGCGCGATGGTGCTCGTGCAGCTCGGCTGGGTGGCGAGCAAGCAGGGCAGGGCCGATGATGCGCTCGCGCTCGTCGACGAAGCGCGCGCGCTGTTGCCATCGCCCGGTCCCGCCGTTCTCGACGCGATCGCGACCGATGCGCTCGCGCGCGTGTGGCGATGGGACGAGGCGATCGCGCCCGCCAAGGCGTGCACCGAGCGCGCGCCGCAGAACTCGCAAGCGTGGATGATGTACGCGCGCGTGCTCGGATCCGCCGGCGACAATCGCGGCGCGTTCGCCGCGGCGACCAAGGGCCTCGAGCTCGCGCCGCGCGATCCGGATCTGCTGCGCAGCCAGGCGACGGCGCTCGCCGCGCTCGGCCGCCCCGAGGCCAAGGCAGCCCTCGACGCCTACGAGCGATTCCGCTCCCCGGATAACTCGGCCGATCTGCGCATTCAATGCGCCGCGGATAACGTGCGGTGCGCTCGCGATCGCGAGCTGGGTCATACGATCGTGATGACGGCGACTCCGAAGCTCGCGGCTCGGTGATCGCCTAGCTACATCGGGTGCGCGGAGATCCACTCGCGCATCTCGGCACGACGCTCCTCGATCGGGTGCTTCAGCGCCTCGTCGAGCAGCTTCTTCGCGCGAGCGCGATCGCCCTTCGCCTCGTAGAGAGAGCGCGCGACGGAGAAGTTGGCCTCGGCGACGTCGAGCAGGTTCGCGTCCTCGGGCCGGCTGGTGACGAGCGCGAGCGACTTCTCGGCCCAGGTCAGCGCGACGGCGGGGTGGCCCGCGTCGAGCTCGAGGTTCGCCATGTCGAACAGCGCGCCGCCGAGCCATGGCTCGCCGTCCTTGCCGAGCTTGGTCAGCACGCGGATCGCGTCGTCGAGCGCCGCCTTCGCGTCCGCGTAGCGGCCGAGACCCGCGAGCGCGCGAGCGAGATCCATCTCGACGCCGGACACGCTGCGACCGTCGGGGCCTTCGTTCTTGATCGTGATGTCGAGCGCCGTCTGGAACGCGTTGCGCGCGGCCTCGTAGTTCTTCATGCGCAGCTCGAGGCCGCCCAGGTTGCCGAGCGCGGCCGCGCGATTGCGATGGACCTCGCCGTAGACGCGCAGGAACACGGCGTCGGCGCGCGTGAACGCGTCGCGGGCCTGGTCGTACTTGCCCGCGTCGATCCACGACTGGCCGACGGTCATGAGGGCACCGGCCGCCTTGGGGTGCTCGGGGCCGAGCGTCGACTCGAGGATCTTCAGCGTGCGCTCGGCGGCGGCGAGCGCCTCGACGTTCTTGTCCTGGAAGCGCATCACGTGGGCGAGCGTCCCGTTGGCGAGGCCGACGTTGGGGTGGTCCGCGCCGTAGACGTCCTCGAAGATCGCGATCGCCTTCTTGATCGACGTCTCCGCCTCGCCGAGGCGATTCTCGTCGAGGAAGATCTGAGCCTCGGTGGTGAGCACCTTGCCGTGCACGACGAGGTTCTTGCCGCCGAGCCGCTGGATCTTGGCGCGCGCGAGGTCGAGGAAGCGGCGCGCCTCGGTGTAGTCGTGCTGCTCGAGCCCCGCGATGTTCGCGAGCATCTCGAGCGCGATCGCGGCGTCGAAGTCGCGGCCCTGGGCCTCGGCGAGCGCGAGCGCCTTGTGGAAGTCGGCGATCGCGGCCTTGTTGTCGATCTGCTCGTTCGCGGTGCCGCGCGCGAGGAGGATGTCGAGCTCGATCGCGGGCGTCTTCGCGGCGGCGAGCATCGCGGTCGCCGCGGCGACGGCGTCCTTGAACTGCGCGGCATCGGTCATCGCGCGCACGCGGCCGAGCTGCTCGGCGTCCGCCGGCGACACCGGGTGCGTCGACAGCGTCGTCGCGTCGCTGCACGGCGCCGGGTCGTAGCTCGCCCACGCCGCGTCGGTGGCGCGCCGCACGAGCGCGGAGTCGACCTTGCCCGAGAACGTCTCGACGAGCTTCGCGACGCGGCTCGTGCGTCCGGCGAGGCACGCCTTGCGCGCCGCGTGCAGCGGTGCGGGCTCGTCGCGCAGGCGGCACACCGCAACGACCTGATCGCCGAGCGCGCTCGTCGCGCGGCCGAGCGTGGTCGCGACGCGGTCGAACACGCCCTCGGCGAGTGGCGATCCGCTCGCGAGGAACGCGGCACGCATCCTCGCCCGCGCGTCGTCGCCGGCGATCGCGCGCACGTTCGCACCCTCGGCGACACACGCGGCCTCGCGGCGGTGCGATCCGATCACCGACGCCGCGACGAGGCCGCCGCCGCCGAGCGCGACGAGGGCGAGCGCGCCGATCGCGATGCGGCGGATCCGGCGAACGCGCAGCGCGTTGGCCGCGCGGCGCAGCGCCGCGAGGAGCGCCGGCATGTCGGCGTGGCGCTTGGCCGGATCGACCGCGAGCCCCTTCTTCAGCTCGTCGACGATCGCGCGCGGCACGTCGCGGCGCTCCTCGGACTCCTGGAAGTCCTGCGCCTCGATCGCGAGCTGGATCGCGGCGAGCGTCGTGCCCGCGAACGGGCGCGTGCCGAACAGGCTCTCCCACGCGACGAGGCAGAACGCGAACTGATCGCTGCGCGCGTCGACCGCGCCACCAACCGCTTGCTCCGGCGCCATGTACGCCGGCGTGCCGAGCACGGCGCCGGTCTCGGTCAGCGGTGTTCCCTCGGCGAGCACGGGCATCGAGCCCGAGCCGGGCCGCTTCGCGCCCGAGGTCGGAACCACCCGTGCTTCGAGGTGCGCGAGGCCGAAGTCGCTGACGCGCGCGCGTCCGTCCGCGCCGACGAGCACGTTGTCCGGCTTGAAGTCGCGGTGGATCAACCCGGCCCCGTGCGCCGCCGCCAACCCGGTCCCGGCGTCGAGCAGCACCGCGAGCACCTCGCGCCACGTGCGCGGCTTCGCGAGGTAGCCGCGCAGCGTCTGCGGGCCCTCGTCGCCGCCGGGCACGTACTCCATCGCGACGTACGTGCGATCACCGACCGTGCCGACGTCGTACACGTTGACCACGTTCGGGTGCGACAGCTTCGCCATCGCGATCGCCTCGCGCTGCAAGCGCGCGTTGCCCGAGCCCGCGTGGTGAAGCTTCAGCGCCACGTCGCGGCCGAGCGTCAGATCGCGCGCGAGGTACACGGTGCCCATGCCGCCGCGGCCGAGGATCTTCTCGAGCACGTAGCGCCCGGCGACCGTCTCGTTCTCGAGGAGCTCGGGGTGATCGATCCCGACGAACGCCTTCGCGGGGGTCTGCGTTCGATCGCGCGACCCGACCGCGAGGGCCGCCACGACATCGCGGCAGCTCTCGCACGAGTCGAGGTGCTCCTCGAGATCGCGCATCGCCGACGGCTCGATCGCGCGCTCCACCATCTCCACCAGCACGTTGTCGTCGGGACACTCCACGCGACCGAGTAGCTACAACACGAATGACGCCGATTCCACGATGAAATCGGCGTCACTAGGGACTTCCGCGTGCAGGTTATGTAGGCGGCATCACTGCGGCGCCTGGATGATCGCGTCGATGTCGAACAGGCCGGCCGCGATCGTCGAGGACTGCGGCCCCTTCGCGTAGACGTCGAGGCTCGCGAAGCCCGCGGCGTCGTAGCGGCGGCGGTTGCCGCACAGGCCACAGCTCGAGTTGTCGGTCTTCAGCACGAAGCGAAGCTCGGTCTTCTCGGGGGCCGCGAGCGAGAGCAGGGCGAACGACGCGATCTGCTCGGGGTGCGCCGCAGACGAGCCGCCCGACGACGGCATGTCATCGGCCTCGTCGCGGAGCTCGTCGTACATCTTGCTGACGACGCCGGCGCGCGCTTGCGCGACGCTCTGGCTGACCGCCTCGTCGTACTTCGGGCGGTTGCTGCTATCGACCGCGTAGCGGATCTCGATCGCGTTGCCGCCGATCTCGCCGAGGCCGTCGATGCGGGCGCCGTCGATCGAGACGAGACGCTCGTACTGCTGGCGGTAGTCCATGAAGATGTTCGCCATCTCCTGCGCCGTCTCGTTCGAGCGGCTGCGGATACGCGCGCGCTGGCCCGCCGGGTCGGCGTCGGTGCGCTCGAGCTGCGTCGCGTCCATCAGCTCGAGGACCGCGTTCTTGAACGCCGTCGCGTCCTTCTGAAATACGCCGCGCAGCGCCGCGTCGTCGAGGCGGTAGTCGACGACGACCGAGGCCGTCGGACCGACCGCGGAGGCGTTCGGATCCTGGATGGACTGCGCCGACAGGCGGAGCGTCGCGAGGCGGGTCAGCAGATCCTTCGACGGCGCGGGCAGGCTCGCGATCGCGGTCGCGAGCTCGCTCATCGCGGCGGACTTGAGCGAGGTGACCTCGGCGCTGTTCACGAGGTCGATGTTGCAGCTCTCGTCGAAGTAGCCGCCTTGCTCGGGCAGCGGGCAGCGCGTGTTGATCAGCGCCTCGAGCTCGTTGCCCTTGCGCTCGATGGCGCGCAGCGCGGTCATGCCGCCGACGGCGAGGATCGTCGAGTCGAGCTGGTCGATGACCTTGTCGCGCTCCATGAACTTGTCGCCCTCCTGCGTCTGGAGGAAGAGGTTCGTCTCCGACTTCGGCGCGCCCGGGCGCGTCGCGTCGAACCGCAGGCCCGCGACGCCGATGCGCGTGAAGCCGTGCGAGGTGAAGAACCAGCCGCCTTCGCGGTGCAGCGACTCCCACATCATCGCGAGCATGCCGCCCGGCGTCTGGATGACCGCCGAGCCCGCGCTCTCGGCGCTGCGGCGATAGAAGCTCATGCCGAGGACGTCGATGCCGGCGTACGAGATCGCCGATGCGCCCGAGCGGACCATGTCGAACTCGGCGACGACGCCCGAGTCACCGCGCGCGGCGAGCGCCTGCGCGAGGCGGACATCGCCCTTGAGCGCCTGTGCGAGCGCTTGCTCGCGGCCACCCGTCGGGTCCGCCGCGTCGAGGCTAAACCGCAGGCGCGCGACGCTCATGCGCATCGTCGTCGCGGTGCGCTGCGCGCGCGCTTCGATCAGCGACAGCTTGTCGTTGACCTTCTTCTGCAGCGCCTTGTCGACGAGGCGGCCGAGGTCGACCGCGCGACCCGCGATCTCGAACGACGACTGCACGAGGCCGGAGATGCCCCAGCCGTCGGTCAGCGCGATGAACGCTTCCTTGAGCGTCGCGCGGCGAACGCCGATGTCGAGGATGACCTGGTCACCGCGACCGCGCACGAGCTGCACGTCCATCTCGCCCTCGACGAGCGAGCGCATGCCCGCGGACAGGACCAGCGAGTAGGTGAGCCACGAGGTCGGGTTGGCGACGAGGATCGGCACGCCCGCGCCGAGGTTCATGCCGAGGCGGCCACGACCCGCGAGCGCGAACGACTCGCCCGGCGACATCGCCTTCACGTCGGCGAGCGACCGCGGCAGCACGAAGCCGCGCGTGCTCTTGATCGCCGCGAGCGGTGCGTTCACCAGCGCGCTGTTCTCGGTCTGGTGCACCGTGATCGTGCGCGCCTCGATCTCGCCCGCGGTCTCGAACCCGACCGCGACGTTCGTCGTCGCGTCGCGCCCGAAGCCGCGCGTGCCGAACGACCACGTCGGGTTCAGGCCGGCGGCGATGCGGAACGCGCTCTCCGCGTAGACGCGCTTGCCGCTCTGCGCGAGGTACTCGTCGCGGATCTTGTTGACCTCGACGGTCAGCGAGCTCTCGCCGAACTGCGTCGCGAGGCCCGACACCAGCGCGTCGAGGTTCTTCAGCGTCAGGTCGCTACCGGCCACCGGTCCGCGCGCGTACAGCTCGGTCGGCTGGATGCGCAGCGAGGCGTAGTTGCCGGCCGACAGTGCATCGTTAAGCGCATCGGTCGCGTACGACGCGCCGACGTTGATGAGGTCCTGGAGGTCGAGGTTCTTCGCATCGGCGACGAGCGCGCGCACGGACGACAGGCCGTCGCACTTGCCTTCGCAGGTGATGCCCAGCTCGTCACCGTCGCTGTCGTCCATGACGCAGGCGCTCGTGAGAGTGGTGAGGAGAAGCGCCCAGGGAGCACTGATGCGGATGGCGTTGCGCATGCGAAGCCAATCAGCACGCGTCGTGCCTCGGAGATTGTCGTGCAAGCGGTCTGGCCGCTTCGGCCAAGCCTGCGAACACGAACCTGGCGACTCGATCTGCCGGTGCGAGCAACCACCCCGAACAAGTGGCCCCAGGAAGGCGCGCTATCCGTGTGCGATGTCGAACAATGCGAACGATCCAGCGCAGTTGAGCTGTGCGCGCACGCCCTTCTCGCGCCAGCGAGGTCGCGTGTGGCGCCTAGTTCGGCGGCGTCACGCGCGTGACCTTGTAGCCCTTCGCGCGGAGCAGCGCGGGCACGCCTTCGGTCCCGCGCGTGTGATCGGCGCCGACCGCGACGAACACGTCGCCCTTCGCGAACAGCTTCTCGAGCTGCGGGATCCACGACCGGTTGCGATCGAACAGCAGCTCCTTGTCCATCCGATCGATCTCCGCGTCCGTGTAGCCGCTCTTCTTCATGTCGGCGCGCTCCTTCGGATCGACGCCGGGCGTCTCGTCGGTGCCGGAGCAGTACTCGGTCAGGTCCTCGATGGTGTCCTGCTTGAGCTCGTCGAGGCTGTCGACGTTCTCGACGAATGCACGCATCGCGCGACCGTCGAGGTACCGGTCGAGCAGCTTCTGCTGGAACGCGCCGGACTCGAGCGCGCGCATCGGCTTCCCGAGCTCCGCGGCGTCCGCGGTGATCTCGCGCTCGAGCGCGCTGAAGCGATCCTCGTACGTGATCATGAGCATCAGCGTCGCCTCGGCGGGCGAGGCTGTCTCCATCGAGTCGGCGAGCGCGGGGCCGGCGAGCTCGCGATAGCGCTTCCACAGCTTCTCGCCGAGCTCGGCGCGAGCGGCGCTCTGGTGGCGCGGCGTGTCGTCCGTGCCGTCGTCGTCGACCGTCTCGAACACGACGAGCTTCGAGGCGCGGAGCGTGTCGTGAACGACGCCGGGCATCTTGCGCCACGCGACGCCGATGTGGCGCGTGCCGAGGAGGTGGTTGGTCTTGCCGTCCTTCTCGATGCGAAAGAAGTACGGCGCCGTCACCGTCGGGCACGCTTGCTCGGCGACCGACAGGATCGCCGCGGGCTGCGCCCACGGATCGTCGGCGGGGGCAGGTGCCACGGCGGCGGGCGCACCCGACGCGACGGCGCGCTCCTGCGGTTTGGGTGGCTCTTGACCACACGCGACCAGGAGCGCGAGGACCACGGCGAGGCGCATCACCTCGCAAGCCTAGCGCGAGTTACTGCGCCGCGACGTGCGTCGTGTACGCGTCGGGGGCGAGCAGCTCGTCGAGCTCGGACTTCTCGGTCGGCTCGATCTCGATCATCCAGCCCTTGCCGTACGGCTCGCTGTTGACGAGCTCGGGCGAGTCCTTGAGCGTCGTGTTGATCTTCACGACCCTGCCGCTCACGGGCGCGTAGAGATCGCTGACCGACTTCACGCTCTCGATCGTGCCGAAGCGCTGGCCCTTGGTGACGAGGTCGCCCTCCGCGGGAAGATCGACGAGCGTGATGTCGCCGAGCTGGTCGACGGCGAACTGCGTGATGCCGACGCTCCAGCTCGCGCCGTTCGCGCGCAGCCACTCGTGGTCGTGGGTGTACTTGAGGTCAGTCGGGAAGGTGGACATGGCGATTAGCTCCGCTTGTAGAACTTGCCGGAGACGACGGTGGCAGGGACATCCTTGCCGCGGCAATCGATGGTGAGCGTGGTGCCGGGCTTGGCCAGCGAGGTGGGAACGTAGGCGAGGCCGATCGCGCCGGGCACGCTGATGCCCGGGCCGCCCGAGGTGACGACGCCGACGACGGCGAGCTCTCCGGGGCCCAAGGCGCGGTCGACGACGGCGTAGCCGTGGCGCGCGACGGCGCGGAGCTCCGCGGGGATCGTGAACCCGACGAGCTGGCGGGTGACGCCCATCGCCTTCTGCTCGCGTAGGCGCGGCGCGCCGATGAACTCGCGACCGTCGAGCTTCACCGCCCAGCCGAGACCGGCCTCGAGCGGCGTGTGATCGTCGTCGAGATCGTTGCCGTACAGCGGCAGCTTCGCTTCGAGGCGCAGCGAGTCGCGCGCGCCGAGGCCGACCGGTTGCGCGCCCTTCTCGAGGAGCGCGTCCCACAGCGCGCGCGCGTCCGCGTTCTTGCACGCGAGCTCGAAGCCGTCCTCGCCGGTGTAGCCCGTGCGGTTGATCGTGCACGCGACGCCGGCGACCACGCCGTCCTTGAACGTGAACGACGGCATCTGCGCGAGCGTGCCGTCGGACAGACCATCGACCATCGCGACGGCCTTGGGCCCCTGCACCGCGATCAGCGCGGTCTCGTCGGACATGTCGACGACGTCGACGCCGCCGGTGACGTGCTCGCGGAACCACTCGAGGTCCTTGGCCGTGTTGCTCGCGTTGAAGATGACGAAGAACTCGTCATCGGCGCGCTTGTAGAAGATGCAGTCGTCGACGACGCCGCCGTTGGGGCGCGTGAGCAGCGTGTACACGGCCTTGCCGACCGGCGCGGCCGCGCAGGTGTTCGTGGTCAGCTTGTCGACCTGCGCCCGCGCGTTGGCACCGCGCAGGATCGCCTCGCCCATGTGCGAGACGTCGAAGATGCCGACGTTGGTGCGTGTCGCCTGGTGCTCCTTGATCGTCCCGGCAGGATACGAGACGGGCATGTCCCACCCGCCGAAGTCGATCAGGCGCGCGCCCGCTGCCTTGTGCGCGTCCCAGAGAGGCGTCTTTCGGCGCTCGGTCATGTCGCGCGGACACTACTACGTGACGAGCACGTGTGGGGTCGTCACGCGTGGATCTCGATCGCGACCGCCCATCTCGAAGTGTGCGCGCCCGCTCGACTCCAGGCGTCGATGCTCGCGCCACGACGAGAACGGGCTGCTCCGCTTCCAGACGGTGAGCTTCGCGCTCCCGATACACGTGTTCGCGCAGAACAGCGCCTGACCGTCGGGATCGAAGTACGGCGCGTTGATCATGTCCTCGGGAGCGCACGAGAGCTCGCCCTCGATCCGCGTGGTCAGCGACCGGCCGCCAAAGCGTGCGGACGCGGTATCCCAGCGCATGTGGTTGCGCGGGATGTTGCGCAGGCCGTTCAGCGAGAGGGTCTCGCCGTCGAGGACGAGCGAGATCGTCCCCATCACGGGCAGCGTGACGCCTCGCTTCCGCATGCGCCCCGCGAGCACCTCGAGCACGGTGTCGGGCGCACCGGCGAACTCGTTGCAGTGCCCCCACAGCCACGAGTGCGTGTATCGCTTGCCCCACGTGTGGCTCTGCGCGGCGATCACGCGATCGAAGAGGATCTCCGCCCCGTCGACGTGCAGCGTTCCCGAGAGCGGGACGCGCGGGTTGGGGGACAGCGCGGTGCTCTCGGCGATCGGACGGCGATAGAACGAGTCGGGGTACCACCGCATCGTCTGGCCGGGCTCCCAGCGCAGGTCCCAGCGGACGTCGTGGCCGTTGCCCGCGAGGTGGCCGGCGCTGCGGTCGTTCGCGATCACGCTGCCGCCGATCGACACCTCGAACGGCGCATCGCTCACCGAGACCTGCTCGGTGCCGAAGCGCTTGTGGATGCCGAACGTGCGCGCCGGGTCCTTCGGATCGAAGCGCGCGAACCACAGCTCGCCGAACGGCTGGTCCCCGAACGGCGGCACCGAGTGCTGCGGCGGGGGAGACTTGAGGATGAAGCGCAGCCAGAAGCCCTGGCCCGTCGTCGGATCGTTCCACGTCGCGTACCACACCTCGGCGACGCCGCGCCGGTCGGCCGGCCACTTGCGTACGTTGTCCGCTTCGCTCACGCAGCTCCCTTCTTCACGGCGCGCTCCGGCAGCTGCGCGCGCGGCGGCGAGCCGACGACGCGCGTCGACACCCACGCCGCGAAGCGCCGCGGCACCAGCCGCACGCCGAAGCACGACACCTTGTTGATCCAGCCGGTGATGATGTTGCGCTTGCCGCGCTCCATCGCGGCGAGGCCGATGCGCGCGCACTTCTCGGCGGCCATCATCGATTTGCGCGCGATCAAGCTGTACGTGCCCGCGCCCGCCAGCGCGTGGAACTCGGTCGCGGTGCTGCCCGGCGTGAGGCAGGTGATCGAGAGCGGCGTGCCCGCGTGCTCGTAGGCGAGCGCCTCGGTGAAGTTGCGCACGAACGCCTTGGTCGCCGCGTAGACCGCGAAGTTCGGCGTGGATTGATAGGCCGCGATCGAGCCGACGTTCATCAGGTAGCCGCGCTCCGTCTTCCCCGCGCGCGACTGGATGAACAGCTTCGACAGCTCGACGAGCGTCGTGACGTTCAGCTGGATCATCTCGGTGTCGCGCGCCATCTCGACGTCTTCGAACCGGCGGTGGTAGCCAAAGCCCGCGTTGTTGATGCAGATGTCGATCGGGCCGTTCGCGTTCGCACGCGTCCACACGGCCGTGGCTGCGCCCGGCGTCCCGAGATCGTAGGGCACGGTCTCCACGCTGACGCCCGTGCACGACGCGGCCACCGCACCGAGTGCATCGTCGCGTCGCGCGACGAGGACGAGGTCCACGCCCTTCGCCGCGAGCTGGCGCGCGATCGCCGCGCCGATGCCGCTCGAAGCGCCGGTCACGAGCGCGCGCTTGCCTTTCAGCGGCGACATGGAAAGACGCTACCATGTCGCCCATGAAGCTCGTGTTCGCGCTCGCCATGGCGTTGATGGTGGTCGGTGGATGCGGCCCCTCGGCTGCGCAGATCAAGTCGGCAAAGGCGGCCCAGTACAACGCGAAGCCGCAGCACCTGCTGGACCTCGCTCTCCAGGTCACGCAGTTCGACTACAAGATCGGCGCGATCGACATCGAGGGGCTGAAGTTCGCGACCGAGCCGCAGTGGTACTCGAAGGAAGGCGGCCGGATCTCGCCGTACACCGACGGGAACGGCAACTTCGTCAACGCAGGCGGTGGCGACGTGCAGGTGTCGTTCCTCGTGCGGGTGCGGCTCGTCGAGAACGAACGGTCGATGATCGAGATCACGCCGATCACGAAGCAGCTCGTCGGCACTCCCAACGATCCGACGCCGATGGCCCGGGACCTCAAGCCCGATGACCCGTATCTCCCCACGTGGATCCAGGGCCGCGTGGACTCGCTCGCGCTCGCGATCTACGAGCAAGCGAAGAAGCGTTACCTGCCGCCGGGTGGCTAGCGACGCGCGGCGGTTCGGGTGTACGAACGGCCCATGCGTACCCTGACTCTCACGATCGCCGCCGCCATCGCGCTCGCCGCGTGCGGTGGACCGTCCAACCAGGAAATCGCGACGGCCAAGCAGGCCCGCTACCAGGGCGACAAGAGCGTCCTGTTCCGCACCGCGAAGGCCGCGGTCGAAGAGAAGGCGAAGATCGCGAAAGAGGACGAGGCCGCCATGGGCTTCCAGACCGCGGGTCGCTGGTACACGACCGAAGGCATCCTCGCGCCCGGCTCGGACGAGGACTTCAAGAAGGTTCCCGACAAGAGCCTGCGCATCACGCTCGTCGTTCGCTTCCTGCCGGACGCGGACAAGTGGCTCGTGCAGGTCGAGCCATCGCTGCTCCGCAAGCAGACGGGCAGCCCGCAGCCGGAGAAGATCGAGCCCAACGATCCGAGCGTGCCGGGCTTCGTGCAGGGCCAGGTCGACTCGCTCCAGTTCACGATCTGGAACGCGCTCAAGCAGTACGAGGTGAAGGCGCCGGGCGGCATCGCGCCGGCGCCGGCACCGGCCGCGGGCTCTGACTCCGGCTCCGCGGCGATGCCCCAGGCGGGCTCGGCGGACGCCGGCTCGGCCGCGGAACCCGCGCCCGCGACGCCGTGAGCGACGACGACATCGTCGGATTCGTCATCGACTCCGACGAGCGCGTCGGCACCGGAGGCTTCCTCGAGATCCGGAGGCTGCGCATGCGCAATCGCCGCGCGGACGGATCGCTCTCGCCACCGTACGTGTGCGACTCGATCGCGCGGCCGTATGGACAGGACGCGGTCGTCGTCTGCGTGTTCGCACGCGGGCCCGGCGGCATCGACGTCCTGCTGCGCGATGGGCTGCGCCCGCCGCTGTCGCTCGCGCGCGATCCGGCGCTCGCGCCGCTGCCCGAGCCCGCGCCGTCGCTGTTCGTGACCGAGCTCGTCGCGGGCATCGTCGAGCCGAGCGACCGCGGCGAGGCCGGGCTTCGCACACGCGCCGCGGCCGAGGTGCTCGAGGAGGCGGGCTTCGTCGTCGATCCGGCGGCCGTGATCATCCTCGGCGCGGGGCTGTTGCCGTCGCCGGGCGCGATGATCGAGAAGTTCTACTTCTGCGCGATCGAGGTCGATCCGCGGGCGCAGCAGCCGCTCGCCGGCGACGGCTCGCCGATGGAGGAGGGCGCGCGCACGCGGTGGGTCGGCCTCGACGACGCGATCGCGGCGTGCGTGCGCGGCGACCTGGTCGATCTCAAGACGGAGCTCGGCCTGCGCCGGCTGCGCGACCACCTGGGCGCCGCGCGCTGACGGCGCCGCGCTACGTCTCGCTACTCTTCCCCCGGGTTCGTCGGCGCGCGCGGATGCGTCGGCCCCGATCCGGCGGACTTCGCGTACTCGTCGAGCTTGCGGTACAGCGTCTTGCGATCGAGCCCGAGGCGCTGCGCCGCGCGCGTCTTGTTGCCGGCCTCGTCGGCGAGCACCGCCTCGATGAACTCGCGCTCGAGCTCGGCCAGCGTCATGCGCCGCGCGACCGCCGCGCCGAGGCCGTGCAAGAAGTCGGCAGGGCGCCGCTCGCGAACACTCGGCGGCAGATCGTCGTCGGCGATCAGCTCTCCCTGGCACAGCGCGACGCCGCGCTCGAGCACGTTCATCAGCTCGCGGACGTTGCCGGGCCAGTGATAGCCGAGCAAGAGGTGCTGCGCCTCGGGCGATAGCCGCATGCGGCGCGGCGGCGCTTGCTTCGCACCGAGCTGCGCGAGGATGTGCGTGGCGAGCGGCACGATGTCCTCGGGTCGCGAGCGCAGCGGCGGAAGATCGAGATGGATCACGTTGAGGCGGTAATAGAGATCCTCGCGGAAGCTCTTGTCCGCGACCATCGCCTCGAGGTTGCGGTTCGTCGCCGCGACCACGCGCACGTCGACGCGCTGGTTCTTCGTCGCGCCGAGCGGGCGCACCTCGTGCTCCTGGAGCACGCGCAGGAGCTTTGCCTGGAGTGGCAGCGCGAGCTCGCCGATCTCGTCGAGGAAGATCGTGCCGCCGTCGGCCTCGACGAACAGGCCGGGCTTGTCGGCGCGCGCGTCGGTGAACGCGCCCTTCTTGTGGCCGAACAGCTCGCTCTCGATCAGCCCCTCGGGCACCGCCGCGAGGTTCACCGCGACGAACGGCCCCGCCGCGCGCGCCGAGTTGTAGTGGATCGCGCGGCCGATCAGCTCCTTGCCGGTGCCGCTCTCGCCGGTGACGAGCACGCTCGCCGTCGAGCCCGCGATGCGCTTCACGAGCGCCACCACGTCGCGCATCGACTCGCTGTTCGCGATGATGTTCTCGAAGCCGAACTTGTCCTCGACCTCGCGCTGGAGCCGCGCGACCTGGCTGCGCAGCGATCGCTCCTCGAGCACGCGATCCGTGACGAGGAACAGCTCCTCGATCTCGAACGGCTTCGTGATGTAGTCGAACGCGCCGAGCTTGACCGCGCGGATCGCCGTCTCGATCGAGCCGAACGCGGTGATCATCACGACGTGCGGCGGGTCGGGCAGGGCGCGCACGCCGCGGATGAGATCGAAGCCGTCCATCTCCGGCATGCGGAGATCCGTGATCACCAGGTCGAACTTGCCCGCGCGCGCGACCTCGAGCCCCGCGGCGGCGCCGCCCGCGGCCGCGACCTCGTAGCCCGCGTCCTCGAGCTCCTCCGAGAGCAAGTCGCGCATCGCCTCGTCGTCCTCGACCACGAGGATGGATGCGCGGGGCTCGCCTGGCATGGCGGCCTTCTTAGCATGGCTTACGGGACGCAGCGGCCCGTCGGCAGATCGCATCGCAGCCGGGCCCACGGCCCGCTCGCGGGGTCGGCCTGGATCGACGTCGGGCAGTGGTCGTTCTCGGTGCACTTCTGCACGCAGAAGTTTTGCGTCAGGTACGTGGTGCATACGAAGTTGGTGCCGAGCGCGCTGCAATCACCGTCGTTCGAGCACGAGCGCGCGCAGGTGTCGCGCGTGTCCGCGTCGCTGACGAAGAAGAAGCTCGGGCACGACAGGTTGGGGCCGCAGTCGGACGCGCTGTCACACGCGCCGCCTTCGGCCACCGTGCCCGCCGCTTCGATGGAGACACACGAGCCCGCGACGCAGTTGCCGCGATAGATCTGATTTCGGTACTCGGCGGCGCACTGCGCGGCGGCCGTGCAGCCCGTGCCGAGCGTGCGCTGCGCGGTCAGCGTGTAGCTCACCGGCGCCGGCTGTCCCGCCGACGAGAAGTCGCGCACGCGGACGTAGTACGTGCCGGGCGCGAGGTAGCTCAGGCGGATCTGCTCGGGCTGCTCCCAGAACGAGAGGCCGAGCTGCGTGCCGCTCGGATCGTACACGCCGAGATCGAGGTCGCGCGCGCCGGCCCACGCGAGCGAGAAGGTCCAGGTCTCGCCGAGCGTGGTGACCTCGAACGAGAAGTAGTCGTACTCGGTGCGGGGCACGGAGCAGATGCGGCCCTGGATCGCGCTCGCACCGGAGCCGTCGAGCGTGATCGCGGTCGCGCCGGCGGGACCGTCATCGGCGGGCTCGACGGTGTCGTCGAGCGCACACGAGTCGGCGCCGAGCGCGCACACCTGGTTCGCTCCGCACACGGGCGCCGAGGCGCTGCCGCACTCGAAGCTCGTCACGCACTGGACGCACTGTCCCTCGAAGCACGCGGGCGACGAGCCGCCGCACTGCGCGCCGCTCGTGCATGCCTCCTCGTAGACCTCGAGGGTGAAGTCCGTCGAGTCGGGCGCCTGCGACTCCCAGTAGTCGACGACGACGTACGCGGTACTCGCCTTCGCGACGAAGCGCCCGAGCTCGCGATCGCTGCGCGCGGAGTCCTCGAACAGCAGGCACTGCGCCGCGGACGGACCGGCCGGCGTCTCGCAGCCCGTCACGACGTAGAACGCGAGATCCGATGACGACGTGAGCCGCACGATGTACGGCGCGCCGACCTCGAGGCCGTCGAGCGGGATCACGCGATCCGGTCCGCCGGACTCGATGCCGAACGGTGCGTCGACGTCGTCGCACGTCGCGGGGCTCTGCACGTCGGCGTCGCCGAGCTGTCCGATCACGCGCACGGGCACCGTCACCGGCGAGGCCGAGTTGAACTCGACGCAGGCGGGGAACACGACCTCGTCGGGCGGCGGACCGTCGGGCATCGCGTCGGGAACGACGGCCGCGCCATCGCCACACGCCGCGCACGCCGCGACGAGGATCACCCCGAGGACGAACAGACGACGGCGCACGGAACCATGATGCCGCTGGATCGCGAAAGCGCGGGAGTCAGTGGCTCACAGCAGGTGAGCGCGCTGCTCACCGGTGACATCAGGACCCGCTGTGACGACGCGGCGGTCGCACGAGCGTGTGGCGCACATCACCTCACCTGGCACGTGTCGCGCCGACGACGCCTCACTACGCCATGCCCTGCTTGCGGCGGGTTCGACGTTGCTCGTGCTCCTCGTCGACGAGGCGTACGTAGTCGAGCGGCTCGACGAGCTCGACCGGCGGCGGACCGAGCGCTCCGAGCTCGCGCACGCGCGCGCGGAACGACTCCGCGATCTGCTCGAACGGCGGCAGATCATCGCGACCCGACAGCGCGCCCGACTTCGCGGCTTCGGCGGCTTCCGCGGTGAGCTGCATCGCGGTGTCGCGCGACACGCGGCCGCGACGAATGATGTCCTGCACGCTCGTCGCGAGGTGCCCCAGCTCGTACTGCCCCGAGTCGAGCATCTCGAGCGCGACGAACACGACCTGGCGCGCCGACAGCACCTTGTCCTCGTACAGCACCATCGCGGCCTGGAAGTAATTGAACACCGGCACGAGGCGCGGACCGAACCGGCGGAAGCCGAGCGGCGGCGAGCGGCGATCGAGGTGGATGAACATGCGGCGCACCGCGGGGCCCTTCGGCACGTCGCGCGCGAGCTCGAGGATGCGCGGGATGTCGTCCTCGTAGGCGCGCGTCGCGACGAGCACGCGCTCGAGATCGCCGACGCCGACCACGCCCGCGACGAGATCCGCGTACAGGCAGTAGATGATCGCGTCCGCTTCGGCGTCATCGCCGAACAAGGTCTCGCGCTCCGCGGCGGCGCCGATGCGCGAGCGAAGCATCGCGGGCAGCTTGTACGGGATCTGGGCGCGCAGCGCGCGGAACCGGCCCTTGAGGATGTTCTTCAGGTTGTTCTTGAGGACGAACTCGTCGTACGCGATGCCGTCGAGCGCGAGCTTCGCGGTCAGCGTCGTGCGCATCTGCGTCGGGCTCCCGCTGACGATGCAGATGCGATGACCGTCTTGCTTGAGCGCGCGCAACAGCGCCGTCGCGCCCGGATACGCTTGCTTGTCGGCGGCGGTCTCGATCGCGCTCTTCGCGAGATCGGCGAGCGAGTCGAACTCCGTGCGCAAGTACGTCTTGTCGAGGTCCCAGCGGAACGTGTGCTTCGGCGGTGGCGCGCCCTCGGGAAGGCCATCGGGCACGTGGTCGAACAGACCGATGCGCTCGCCCATCTGGATGGGCAGCGCGGTCAGCTTGCGCAGAAGGCTCTTGCGTCGGCCCGCCATGGCGTCTAATCGGTGACGGGCTTCATCGCGCCCGAGTCCGTCACGGCGCGCATCGACCCCGACGTCGTCGACCGCTTCTGGCGGTCGTCGAGCTCGGCCATCGTGCGCGCGATGTTGCCGCACAGGTTCCCGGCGAGCGCCTTGTGCGCGACCTTGATCGCGTTGCCGATGGCGCGCGCGTTCGAGCGGCCGTGCGCCTTGATGAACGGGTTGGTGAAGCCGAGCAGCGGCGCGCCGCCGTACTGCTGCCAGTCGGTGACGCTCTTCAGCTGATCGATCGCCGACGACAGGGCGATGAGACCGAGCCGCCACGCGAGCCGCTCCTTGTGCGCGTAGCGCGCGAGCCGAACGACCGTCTCGCTCACGCCCTCGAGCATCTTGAGCACGACGTTACCGACGAAGCCGGACGTGACGACGACGTCCGCGACGCCGCGCGGGATGTCGAGGCCCTCGATGTTGCCGATGAAGTTGATGTCCGTCGTCTCGACGAGCGCCGCGTGCGCTGCGACGATCTCCTTGGGCCCCTTGCCGGCCTCGGTGCCGTTGGACAGCAGCGCGACGCGCGGCCGGCGGTTCGAGGATACGAGCTTCGCGTAGGCGGAGCCCATCACGGCGAAGCCGACGAGGTCGTCGGCGGTGACATCGATCGTCGCGCCGACATCGAGGATCAGCGAGAACGGATCGTCCTTCTCGCCGCGGCGCAGCTCGGTCGGAAACACGGCGGCGAGCGCGGACCGGCGCACGCCTTCGAGCAGCGTCCAGCGGCGCGCGCACGCGAGCACGCTCGCGCCCGTGTTGCCCGCGGAGACGAGCGCGTCGCCTTCACCGCGCGCGACGAGGTCGGCTGCGACCGCGATCGACGCTTCGGGCTTGGCCGCGAGCGCCTCGGCCGGCTTCTCATCCATCTCCACGAACTGGGGAGCATGGTGAACGCGCACGCGCGCTCCGTCGTGCCGCAATTTCGGGAGCAGGCGGCCGATCGCCGCGGCGTCACCGACGAGGATGATCTCGGCGGACGTCAGTGCCAACGACGCTTCGGCCGCGCCCTGGACGATCTCGTCCGGTGCGTGGTCGCCACCCATGGCGTCGACGACGATGCGGTACATGCCCCGCATCTTGCCATCAACAGCTTTCCGCCGCTCGGTACACGCTGCTGTTCTGATCGGCTATGGTGCCGCCGCATGCCGGAGCGGCTCTACATCGTCGATGGGCACGGATATATCTTCCGCGCCCACTACGGCCTGATGAACATCTCGCGCGGCGAGCGGCGCGAGGTGCGGCTGTCGACGAGCGAGGGCATGCCCACGGGCGCGCTCTACGTGTTCACACGCATGCTGATGCGCCTCGAAGAGGACAACGCGCCCAAGCGCATCTGCGTGGTGTTCGACGACAAGAGCGGCAAGAAGACGTTCCGTGCGGAGATGTACGAGCCGTACAAGGCCACGCGCAAGGCGCCGCCCGAGGAGCTCCAGGTGCAGATGGAGTACTTCGCGCCGATCGTCGAGGAGCTCGGCTGGCCCGTCGTGACGGTGCCCGGCGTCGAGGCGGACGACGTGATCGCGACGCTCGTGAAGCGCGCGCGCGCGAAGGACTGGGAGGTCGTCATCTACAGCGCCGACAAGGACATCATGCAGATGGTCGGCGACGGCGTGTCGATGATCGACGCGCTTCACCAGAAGACGTACACGCGCGACGAAGTGATCAAGAAGATGGGCGTGCCTCCGGAGAAGATTCCGGACTTCCTCGCGCTCGTCGGTGACACGAGCGACAACATCCCGGGCCTGCGCGGCGTCGGCGACAAGACGGCGGCGGGGCTGCTCGAGAAGTACGGCACGCTCGAGAATCTGATCAAGGAGAACCCGGTCGTCCCGCGGATCCAGGTCAAGCAGCCGTTCAGTGATCCCGAGCAGCTCGAGCGCGTGCGCATCTCGCGCAAGCTCGTCGAGCTCAAGGACGACGTCGAGCTGCCGGTCGAGCTCGAGGACCTCGTCGCGAAGGGGTGGGACCTGCCGAAGCTGTATCAGCGCTTCACCGAGCTCGAGTTCACGCTGCTCGTCGACAAGGTCAAGATGCGGATGCCGCCCGGCGAGGACGTCATCGTCGTGCCCGCGCCCGAGACCACCGCGCTCGTCGCGTCGATCGAGAGCGCGCCGGAGCCAAAGATCGTGTCGCGTCCCGACGCGATCGCGGAGCTCGCGGCGGCGGCGACCAAGGCAAAGCGCATCGCGCTCACGATCGAGCTCGACCCCGAGCGCCCCGAGAAGGCCGGCCTGGTCGCGATGGTGATCGCGGTGCCGGGGATGGCGCCCGCGTATCTGCCGCTCGGTCACCGGTACATCGGGGCGCCCGCGCCGCCGGTCGCGACGGATCTGTTGCCGCTGCGCAACGTGCTCGCGAGCACGACGATCGAGAAGATCGTCCACGACGCGAAGACGATCCGGCGCACGCTCGAGAACGATCACCTGTTCGATCACGTGCGCATCGGCGGCATCGTCGAGGACACGATGCTCGCGGCGTTCCTCCTCGACCCGACCGCGGAGGCGGAGCCGGGCGAGGCGGTCGCGCAGCGCCTCGGCGGCGTGCTGTTGCCGGCGCGCGCGACGATCGCGGGCAAGGCGAAGCACTCGCTCGAGGGTGTCGACGTCGAGCGCGCGGCGCCGTGGGCCGGCGCGGTCACGCACGCGATCGGCGCGATCGGCGCGCAGCTGCCCAAGCGCCTCGAGGAGAGCGGGCTGCTCTCGCTGTATCGCGACGTCGAGCTTCCGGTGGCGTTCCTGCTCGCGGACATCGAGCGCGTCGGCATCCACATCGACGTCGCGCACTTCCGGAAGCTCTCCAGCGAGGTCGGCAAGAAGCTCGAGGAGCTCGAGCGCACGATCTTCGCCGCGGCAGGCCAGGAGTTCAACATCGGCTCGCCCAAGCAGCTCGGCGAGCTGATGTTCGACAAGCTCGGCCTGGACACCAAGGGCGTGCGCCGCACGAAGACGGGCTGGTCGACGGAGGCCGAGACGCTCGAGGCGCTGATCGACGCGCACCCGATGATCCGGCCGATCCTCGAGCACCGCGAGATCAGCAAGCTCAAGGGCACGTACCTCGACGCGCTGCCGCCGCTCGTCTCGCCGAAGTCGGGCCGCGTGCACACGACGTTCAACCAGGTCGTCGCCGAGACGGGCCGCATCTCGTCGCAGGATCCGAACCTCCAGAACATCCCGATCCGCTCCGAGCTCGGTCGCCAGATCCGGCGCGGCTTCGTCGCGGCGCCCGGCCACGTGTTGATCGCCGCGGACTACTCGCAGATCGAGCTGCGCATCCTCGCGCATCTGTCCGGCGACGCGAAGCTCGGCGCCGCGTTCCGCGACAAGGTCGACGTGCACACGCAGACCGCGGCCGAGGTGTTCGACGTGCCGCGCGAGCAAGTGACGTCCGAGCAGC
Organism: uncultured Kofleriaceae bacterium; assembly: GCA_964617845.1. GTDB lineage: Bacteria > Myxococcota_A > Polyangia > Haliangiales > Haliangiaceae > JABFXX01. Next base: position 332,309 of record CAZUAR010000006.1, read on the forward strand.
GGCGCATCGCGAAGGCGGTCAACTACGGCCTGTCCTACGGCCAGAGCGATTTCGGTCTCGCGCGCACGCTCGAGATCTCGCGCACGCAAGCGGCGGAGTACTCGCGTCGCTACTTCCAGCGGTTCCCGACGATCCACAAGTTCATGGATGACATCGTCACGCTCGCGCGTGCGCAGGGCGGGGCGCGCACGCTGCTCAACCGGTGGCGTCCGATCCCGAACCTCATGTCCAAGAGCCCCCAGGCGCGTCACGCCGCCGAGCGCGTCGCGCAGAACACGCCGATGCAGGGCGCGGGCGCGGACATCATCAAGCTCGCGATGCTCGCGACCGCGCGCCGGATCGCGACGGACAACCTGCCCGCGCGCATGCTCCTAACGGTGCACGACGAGCTGGTGTTCGAAGCGCCGCCGAAGGAAGCGCAGGCGATCGGCGAGATCCTGCGCGGCGAGATGGAGAGCGTCTACAAGCTCGCCGTTCCGCTCGAGGTCGACATCGGCATCGCCGACAACTGGGCCGACGCCTGACCGAGGTGATCCTTGGGGTTAGAACGGCGCGCGCTGCGTCGGGATGACGGTCCCGCTGATCGTCGGAGACGGCGCGGTCACGAGGATCACGCCGGTGCCGCCGCCGCCACCACCACCGCCGCGTCCGTTCACGCCAGGCTCGCCCATGTCGCCGGCGGCTTGCAGACCGCCATCGCCGCCATCGCCGGAGGCAGCGGCGTTCCCCGGTGCACCCTGGCCCGGGCTGGTCGGGCTACCGGTCGTCGCGCGCGTTCCCGACGGCGCCATGCCGCCGCCACCGCCGCCACCACCGCCACCGCCCGTCGCGATCACGACCGCGCCGGTATCGATCGCGAGCGTCTCCGCGTCGAGCACGACGAGCCCACCGGAGCCGCCGCCACCGCCACCGCGATCGTTGTTGCCGCCGCTACCGCCATACCCCGATGCGTTGATCCTCGCGGTGCTCGTCAGCTGGATCGACGGCGCGACGAGGAAGATGCCCGAGCCCCCGAGTCCGCCGTCGCCCCCTTGCGCGTCGGATCCGCCTTCGTCACCACGACACCCGCGACGAAACGTCGTGACGGTCGTGGCCGCGGCCGACGGCGGCGTTCCCTGAGCTCCCCCACCCACTCCGCCGAGCGCTCCGAAACTGCCGCCGGCGCCGCCACCGCCGACCCCGCCTTGAGCGGTCGGACACGTCGTCGATCCCGCCGACCACGAGTCGAGCGTCCCCGCGATCGTGATCTTCTCGGACGCGACGAGCACGACGAACCGGAGGCCGGCGGTCCCGAGCTGTGCGCCGGCGTCGACCGTGATCTGCTCGGCGGAGACGATGCACAGATCGACGCCGCCGATCGTCTGCGTCTCGCTGCACTGAAACAGCAGGCTATCGATCGTCGTCAACGCGGTGATGTGGAGCTCGGGCTCTGGCGTCTCGTCCAGGCAGATCTGCTGGAACGTGCCGAAGCACGTGCGGGCGTCCGGTGGGACGTCGATCGCGGCGTCGATCCTGTCATCGTTCGCGTCGTCCGTGCGCGCGTCCTTGTGCTCGCCGACCACGCCGCTCTCGATGCCGAGGATGCTCTTGCATCCGCAACCGAGCGCGACGAACCCGGCCAGTGCGAGCCTCACCGCACCATCGTATCAACGGGTCGCCGGCAGATCGATGGAGTACCGCGCGCGACCATCGATCCCGACGAGCGTCACATGAAGTGCAGAATCGGTCACATCGACCGTTCCGAACGATTGCAGTCCGTCCCACGGCGCGAGATTTCCCGTGCCGGCCGGCGGTGCCCACACGAACTTCGCTTCGCCGCCGAACGTGGGATCCAGCGCGTTGGGCCCGAACGACCCCGCATGGATCGGGCCCGCGACGAGCTCGTGGAACGGCGCGAAGTCGATGCCGGCGGCGCGCGCGGGATCGAACGCGTGGTGCGCCGCGTAGTGCACGTCCGCGGTCAGCCACACGACGTTCTGCACGCCGCGCGCCTTGATCGCCGCGAGCACGCCGGCGAGCTCCTTCTCGCGGCCGAGCGGGGCGCCCGGTAGACCGTTCGCGTAGCCCTCGTGCAGCTGGTCGCCCGGGCCATCGCCGATGACGAGCGCGATCGGCTGATCGCACGCGACGATCTTCCAGCGCGCCTTCGAGGCCGCGAGCTGCTCGACGAGCCAGCGCGCTTGTGCGGCGCCGAGCATCGCGCCGGTCTCGCCGTTGTTCGCGTCGTTCGGCGTTCGCCACGTGCGCAGATCGACGACGATGATGTCGAGCAGCGGGCCGTAGTGGATCACGCGATGCACGCTCGGTCCCGCGATCGGCATCCACTCGCGCACGGCGCGCAGCGCGCGGGCAGCGAGCGTCGACGCATCGCGCTCGATCGTGTAGCGCTCGTCGGTGAGCATCTGGCCGGGCCACCAGTTGTTGCGCGTCTCGTGATCGTCCCACGCGGCGATGATCGGGACGTCGGCGGCGAGCGCGCGAACGTGCTCGTCCTCGAGGTTGTACGCGAGCCGCGCGCGGAAGTCGTCGAGCTCCTGCGCGACGCGGCCGACGCGCTCGTTCGTGATGTTCTTCCACGTACGCCCGTCCTGCGTCGCTTGCTCGGCGAGGATCGGGTTGTCCGCGTAGAACAGATCGCCGGAGTGCAGGAAGAACGCGGGCTCGACCGCGCGCATCGCCGCGTAGCCGCGCAGCCCGCCCCACTCGGGGTTTCTGCCGTAGCCTTGTCCGCACGTGTCGCCGGTCCACACGAAGCGCACCTTGTCGGGGTGCGGCGTGGCGAACGTGCCGGTGGTCCACGCGCTCGCGCCGCGCTCGGCTTCGCGCTCGAACTTCACGCGGTACGAGATCGTCTGCCCGGGCGGCAGCCCGTCGACGCGAACCGTTCCCGCGTGATCGGTCTCGGGCCCGACGACGGGACCGGCGAACGTGCGCGGGTCGCGATACGACGCCGACGCCGAGACCTCGACGATCATGCGCGCTCTCTCGCTGCACCGCGCCCACACGATCGCGCTGCCGCCTCCGACATCGCCGACCTGCGCGCCATGCGTGATCGCCGGTCCGGGCGTCTTCACGAGCGGGCCGCGGCGACACGCCAGGAGGGCCGTGGACGCGGCGGTCCCCGCGAGAAATCGCCGGCGCGTGATCATGTGCGGCGGATCCTACGGCGGATGGTGTCCGCGAGCATCAGCGGGATCTTTCGCGTGCCCGAGAACACCGGCCGCGTCGGCGCATCGCCGCGATATCCGATCTCGTCGGCGTCGACGCGGCTGCGATCCGGCTCGCGCTGCGCGTGGCCATAGACGTAGACCCGCGCACCCGCAAGGATCGCGTGCTCGCGAAAGCGCACGCCGGACGTCGTCGGATAGTTCAAGCGCGCCTTCGAGCGCTCGAACGCGTCGCGCTCGGTCGGTGTCCACTTCGCTCGCGTGACGAGGCCGCTCGGCCACTCATCCGTGATCGAGGCGGGCCACGCGAAGCGCGCGTTCTCGAACACGACCAGCGCGGAGCCCGAGTCGTCGCGCACGAGCATCTCGCCGTGGCACGCGATCGCACCGGCGAAGCGATGATCGCCCATGCCGGTCTCCTCGATCGAGATGAACCATCCGGCGCACGGCTGGTTCGTCATCGGCGACACGAGGTTCCCGATCGCCTCGACCTTGCCGACGATGCACGCGCGCGCACCGTCCTGGACCTCGGCGATCGGCAGGACGGGCTGTGCCGCGATGCGATCGCGAACCCGGTCGCCGTGCAACGCCGGCGAAAGCAGCTCCTGCAGCCACTCGAACATTACGTCTTCGATTTCTTCTTCGGTTTCGTCTTCGGTTTCGTCTTCGGGGGCTTCTTCGCGGCCGGCTTCTTCGGCGCAGGCTTCTTCTTCATCGCGTTCGCCTCGGCGAGCAGCTCGCGCAGCGCGGCGTACTCGTCCCACGCAGCGTCGTGCTCGTCGAAGAAGGCGAGCGAGCCGTCGAACGGCGACAGCTTCTCGACCATCGGGCGCGTGCCGCCGGCGCCGTACATGTAGTGGAACGCGGAGCCGTCCTCGGTCTTCACCGCGACGAACGTCCAGCCGAGCGAGGCGCACGCGGGGCGGATCCACTGCTCCTCGAACGTCGCGAGCCGGCGGTAGGAAGCGGCGTCCGGCAGGCGCGACAGCTGCGTCGGAGGGTAGGGCAGCTCGACGACGAAGATCGTCTCCTGCCTCGGCACGGGCTCGAGATCGCGGATGCGGAACAACGCGGACGTTCCATCTTCGCGTCGCGCTTCGACGATGTGCCAGACCTCGTCGGTTCTCATTCGATCCACAGCCTACGTGATCTGCGGACGTTGAACGCCATTTGGAGTTTCGCGTTCGGGGCCGCGACCCGGTAGACTAGTCCGATGGTGCGTCGTGACGACGACGGAGAACTTCCGGCCGAAGGCCGGAGGAAACC